>JAOAFZ010000009.1 GCA_026415975.1 Patescibacteria group bacterium | reverse complement strand
AGCATGGAAAGCCCACCGCGCCCATACGCGGCCCGCTATCCGGCAAAACGTAAGCGATGTTTCTGGATAAAGCGCATGCAATGAAAAGTAGTGAGTACTTTAGGGCTGATTATAACAGAAGGAAACTGATTTAGGGTGCATTACACCAACTAAAGTTTGAAAGGCACATGTAAGTATGGAGGCACAAACAACAAAGTACTTCTTCGCTTACCCACCGGCGATACCAGTATTCACCTTCTAGTTCAATGTACCATACACACCGCACCAGAATCCCGCATGTTGTTCCGGTCGAAGCGGGGAAGCGAGAGTACACCCGCAGATGCCAGAACCATGGTGAAAAAATTGTATCGCATACCGTAGTTTCCGATTGCGGGATCAACTTCATTTGCTGGGATGAATCCGACCGGATCGATCGCCGAATGAGCGTGCCAGATCGATCTCGCAAGCATGAATGCACGGGCGCCGTGTCCGATATCGCCGCGCAGAAGCGAAGGGAGCGAAGACCCGAACGGTGCGGACATGCCCGAGACCAGCAACGATACGCCGGTCTTATTGAACCGTTCTTCCAGAATTGGCTTGCTAAAGATAATATTTTCGTAGGTAGTTGTGGCTTCTTCTTCCAGGAGTACGGTGATGGCCTCGGCCTGATTGTAACCTTTCTTAAGACCCAGGAGTCGCAGGGTGATATCTGCCCCAGAGACACATGGATCGCCAGTGTGTCCCTCGCTGAGTATCAAATAGCGATCGCGTTTAGGGATGCGCATTCCAATCTCCAGAGCAACGGCGGCATTGCGATAGGAAGGGTGATCTAAGCTGGTAGGTGTCCCGTTGAGAGGCACCAGGATAGCCACCGGCCGGTCGGGTGGCAGACGGGAATCAAGCTCTGCGGCCAGTTCAGCAGTTCCGCTTCCTGGAATGCGCGCCTGATACGCAGAATGTGTATATTGCCAAAAGCCCAGACCGGTTAGTACCGGTAAAGACAAGAAAAGAATGAATAGTATTCGCTTCCACTGCATAACACAGTATACTGTTACCGATGGTGCAAGCAGGGGAATCAGCACTCATCACACCGGTAGGAATGGACTTAATGGCATGTGTGTGATATACTACAGGCCATGTCATCACCAGAAACCAGCTCCTTTGCCGAATACTACCGCAGTCCTGAAATAGGTGAAAAAATTCACACTGCAATGTCCCAAGTTGTGGCCGGGACTTATCAGGACGCTTACGGTAACCGACTGTCTTTTCCTGATGCGATGAATGCGGTACTTCAGATCAATCGACGTCCTCCCAGTTACGGATTTGTACGCGCTGTAGCATTATTACACCAACGAGGTGTCCCGCGAGAATCACGAGATATTGCGCGTATACGGGCGCTGCGTCAGATAGGGAATGCGGTATTAGCCGGATGGAAGGAATATCAAAGTTCCGGGTTCGATTCACTAATGCCATGGGATGACTCGCTAAATCAATTGGCCGTAGAAGCTGCCTGCCATGCAATGCGCTATCTTATGAAGCCGGATTTTCTGGGTAAACTTTTAGACGGCAATAAAAGTCAAGGGGCGGTGACAGCTTTTCGGAATTATACAGAACATACTGCTAGCATGCTTTTTTTTCGGAAAATGCTAGAACGGAACAATTTTGATCCCAAGCGTGTACATTATGCGGAAGTTGCGCCCCATATGCGCGATTACCGCGAAGAGTTTCTTGAGTTATATGGCAAATATCCGAGTTATATTGATGCCCGGACTGAACTAGAACTTGCTATCAGTCCCTATACCAGCCTACCGGACATCACCTCGGCTTTACTCACGGAATACAAAGATCAGATTATGTCGGCCTTACCGTCCAATTTGGATGAAGGAGACAGAAAAATTATCGAGGCAAGGGTTTTTTCTGGCAAAACGCTGGTGCAAACTGCGCAGGAACTGCGAATGAGTTTTGAACAAGTCCGGCGGAGGGAAGTTAAGTACCGCCGAATAATACGCGCTACACTGCTGCGTACCGATCAATACCCACCAAACAATCCCCTCCACATAATTGGCATGCGTAATGGACATCCTGTCAGGGTGTCGGTCCCGCCACCGGAAAACGGCGTCTATAGCGAGCTTCCGGAACTTCGTCCATGGCAGGTGGCACGTCTGGAAGGAGCTCAGTATAAAACTCTCCGCGAACTACTTTTGCGGTTAGTTCCTTATCGCGCGGACGAGCGTACTGCTATCGTGCAGGCAATAGATGTTGACGGCGAAGGTTGGCTCAGACGTTTAGAAGAAAAATATCCAGATCATACACATTGGAGTGTACTGCATCGCATAGTCAGGCGTACCGATGCACATGCACCGGAGTCACGACCTTACTTCCCAGCCCTCTTCGGCTGGCCCCGCAATCGGCAGTTATGAAGCCGGACCGGTGGTACAATATTCCGATGCAGCTTGTGATCTCTATCTATGATTCCCTGGGAAACCCGTATTATGCGGGCGGAGGGCCAGTCGTGTTGCAGCATGTGGCCCGCCGGCTGTCGGCGCGGTATTCCGTTACGGTTCTTACCGGTGCATACCCCGGCGCACAAGATCGGGAAGAACAAGGCATAACCTACCGTCATATCGGTCTTCCGGATCGGATCTCTAGCCTCACATCGTTTCAGTTTCTCCTGCCCTATTATGCCCGGACCCTTTCCTACGATCTCTGGCTGGAGAGCTTTACACCCCCGTTTTCAACGGCTTTTCTTCCCCTGGTAACCCGGAAGCCGGTAGTGGGTCTGGCGCATATTCTCTCCGGGCCGATTATGGCCGCAAAGTATCATCTTCCATTCGACTGGTACGAACGTGCCGGACTCCGGTTGTATCGGCAGGTAATCGTTCCCACACCCGAAGTAGCGGAAGGCATCCGGAATGCAAATCCGCAAGCAGAAGTTACGGTAATCCCGAACGGCGTAGATACCATAGATTTCTCCCCGCTCCCGCCACCTGAGCGGTATATTCTATTTTTGGGCAGGATAGACTGGCGGCAAAAGGGCCTGGATATGCTGGTAAAAGCGTATGCTCTGGTAAAAGATGGGATTGAAGCAAAGCTGTATATTGCCGGACACGGAACCGAAGCGGAGGAAACGTATCTGCGTGATTTGATTCACCGGAACGGCTTACGGGATCGGATTGTCCTGAAAGGGCGTGTTGATGGTGATACCAAACTGGCGCTTCTGGCGAACGCGGAGTTTGTTGCAATTCCGTCCCGCTACGAGGGAATGTCGCTGGTAGCGCTGGAAGCGTTTTCGTTCCGGAAGCCGGTAGTGTGCTTCGATGTTCCCGGATTCCGGTGGATAGAACACGATGGTCCGGTGCTTAAAGCCAAACCGTTTCACCTGCATGACTACGCTCAGCTGATGCTTGTCCTTACCACTGATCCCGACCGGCGGGAGCGCATGGGACGGGAAGCAGGGGAGCTGGTTCGCGATTATAGCTGGGAACGCACGACTGCGGCATATGAAGACGTTATTTCTGCATGTCTACAGCGAACGGAATGCGGGTGATGCCGCGATTGTCAGCGTCATGCTGGCCGACTACCGCACCCGCCACCCGGACGGGACGATTGTTTTGTCTGCCATAACTCCCCAGTCCCGCAATTCTTTTGAAGGCGCTTCGTACGTGACATCTTTTTTCTGCGAAGCTGTGTACAGGAGCACTGGTACGGCGATGCGCCTTATCCGGGCGATCGGGGTGCTTTTTTCCGCCGCACTTTTCTTGCTGTTGTACCGCCTGGGTATTCGTGCATACGGCGTTGGCGGGAAACGACTCAGTCCGTTTTATCGCGCTCTTGCGGAGTGTGATCAAGTTGTGGGAGTCGGCGGTGGCTATCTGCTCTCGAAACCGGGGTTTTCGTCCCTGGTTTCGCTACTTATAACACTCTTTGAGTTCCGGTATGCCCAGATTCTGGGGAAACCGGTAGACCTGTATTCCATGTCGATCGGCCCGTTTACTCACCGGTGGCATGGAGTGCTTGTCGCTCGGATGCTCAATCGCTGCCGACGAATTACCATTCGGGAAGAATTGTCCCGTACGTGTCTTAAAGATAGTGGTGTTAGTGGGCCAGAGGTAAGAAAAGCACTTGATGCAGCCTTTTATTTTCAGACTGATCAGACCAAGGCGATGAGAAATTTCCTCATGAAAAAAGGCATTTTTTTTACCAGACCAGTGCTGGGTATTACCGTACGCCGGTGCTTTGCAGACGAGCATCAAGCACATTTTGAGCAGGCATTTGCATGCTGTGCGCAGTTTACAGCATCCGAACTGGGCTGGAAAGTTGTTTTTATCCCGCAGGTAACCGCAGCAGACCAGAATGATGACGACCGGGAAGTTTATAAACGCATCGCCGGACACCTCAAGCCCCACCGGAACATAGTATTCCTTCGCGACGCTTTTTCGTATAAAGAGGTGAAAGGCATCTATGAAAACCTAAGCTATCTCATTGGAACTAGGATGCACTCGGTGATTTTTTCATTAACGGCAGGAGTGCCCTCTATCGCGATTGCGTATGAACCAAAGACGCTGGGCATTATGACCTGGCTCGGTCTGCAAAAATGGGTACTCATGAAAGAGGAGGTCACTGCAGATAGACTTATCGGGAAGCTTCGTCAACTTCTTCGTTCAGAGGGCGCGTATCGTTCTTATCTCAGAGAAGACCCGCCGTGGATGAATGGTGTATACGGAAGGTGAGCTGACGGCATTTCCCGTTTGAAATATGTGAAAACAGTAAGAAAATAAAGTGTTAATTAGTAAATTCACATACGAATGTGTGAAGTTTTGTCAAGTCGGAGTAGTAAAAATCGGAATATTTGATTACTGTGAATAATTTGTAATATACACATCATATACACATGAAATGTAAAACTGATATTTTTATAGGACTATGATTAATAAATTGAATCTTATATAATTCACGGTAGTTGTCAGCTAATTAAGATACATATTAATAGTCTAAATCTAAAAAAAGCGTTATGGCTCTTTTAAGCAAGACACTCCTGTTTCTTCGTACCATCACGGTTTATGGGGTGATAACTCTTCTAATGGTTTCTGGACTTGTAGCGGTGGGCACCCGTGCTGCAGACCAGCCCGTTCCGGTATTTGAACAGCTTTCACCAGGCAAATTTCAGGTGAAGGTACCGGATTATACCGGTGACGTTGCCTTGTACTACGTAGACGGAAGCGGCGATATCCGCGCGGTTTTTGGTAAGTCTGATAAACCTTTGTTTACAGGCACCTGTTCGTCAGGTGATTGCATTCCAGATGACATCCGGTACGGTGTTTTAAAACTTTACATTTCCGACCCCGAGGTGTCTCGGCTCTACACGGCAAGGTTCAGAGTTACCGGTGAATTCGAAATCCTTGATAGAGATTATAATATCCCTCCTTCGTCGGTTAATCCGGATGACTACACCGGAGCACCTCCGTCTAATGTGCTCTTGCAGCTTTCTAAGTATGAACGGGACTGGCTGAAGGATCCTGTTACGATAGATCTTACTGGAAAACCCACACCGTCATTGGAAGATGAAGAAGTCGCAAGTACGGAAGCAGATCTGTCGCCGACGCCGCTTATTGGTCCGCCGGCGCCGGAAGATTCTACTCCTTTAGCGCTCGCTATCCTTCCGGTCAGTCCTACCCGGACGCCCACACCATCACCCACCCCGGCAGATCCGGTTACTCCGGCGGCCTGTTCACCGGGAGCAGGGTATGTTAGTTCGTTCCTTCCTGCCGAAACGGTGCAGGGGGTGCAGCAAAATGGATTGCCTGTTCCGCTTTATCGTTCCAGTCCGACATTTGCTTTTAATGCACCGGACGGGCTTTTCTATTCGTTAGGTGTCGGTGGTCGTGCAGGCTTCCGGTTTGCGGGCAAGGTATATGATCAGCACGGCCCGGGAGCTATTGCGGACATACTTATAAGCGAAGTAACAATTGGCCGTGTATGGTATCCCGAGGAGCTGGCAGAGGTAGAGGTGAGCCAGGATGGTATCACCTGGGTTGCACTTCCTGAAAATGCTAGTTCAAAAGCTTCTGCCGGAGTTACGATGCTTGACATTCACCCGACCGGACTCCCCTGGATACAGTATATTCGGCTACGGGATATAACAGTGTATCCGTTGACTATCCCCGACGCAGACGGCTTTGATGTTGATGCAATCAGCGCACCATCGCATGAGTGTCCCAGCCCCACACCTTCGCCTACCGCAACAAACACCCCCACCCCTTCGGTAACAGCGACAAATACTCCCATCCCTTCTCGGACACTTACCCCGTCGCCCACACCTGCTAATCCGGTCGAACCCCCGATTTGTACCGTAGGAACCGGCGGTGTATCGAACTATATTAGCGGACTGCAGGGGCTTCAACAGGATGGACTTCCGGTGCCGCTTTATCGTAGTAATCCAAGCTATGCCTATGGACTTCCCGATAGTATTTACTACTCACTGGGGATTGGCGGCACAGCAACGTTTTCATTTCCCGGGGTGGCTACTGATGTTCCCGGAGCGGACTTGATAATCTATGAAGTTACCATCGGCCGTGAATTTTATCCGATAGAGAGGGCTCGTGTTGAGCTGAGTGCAGACGGTATCACCTGGGTGCCGTCGGGTGTTCAGGCCACCAGCCGATTCAATTCGTTAGGAGTTACATCAATAGATTTTGCGCTCAGTGGTTTGTCGTCAGTAAAATATGTCCGGCTCACTGATGAATCAGTCTATCCTCCCACGATCCCCGAAGCTGACGGGTTTGATATAAATGCCATTGTAGCAACCGGACAGGTCTGTCCCGAAGAACCGGAACCCACTCCTTCTCCGACGACTTCTCCGACGACATCACCGACAACCACACCAGTGCCGGAGCCGCTTCCACTTGCTTTGACAATTCGTAAATTTAATGACCGGACATCTGCTGTATCACCAGGAGGCGAGGTAACATATACGATTGTGGTTGAGGCCATCGAGGCCACCCCCGAAGCTACCCTTGAATCCTCGCCGGAGTTGACAGACACACCGGCACCGACATTAACACCAACCTCTACCCCCGTGCCTGAGTTGGATAGTGAACCAGAGTCGGTAGCCAGACCCTATTCTCCGGAGTCTGATCCAAGTCTTGAGCTCCCTGGACGGGGTAACCGGGCAACAGCATCTGTTGCAAACGTACGAGTATTTGATCTTCCCCCGGCTGGTTTTACCTATATTACTGGTTCATGGACAGCGAACTCAAGTATTCCGGAACGAGGGAATCTCCGTAATTCGGGCGTTACCAGCGAGCCTAATTATGGAACAACGGGTGTCTGGAATCTGGGAACTATGCAGGCAGGTGAAACGGTAACTCTTACTTACCATGCCAGAGTCGGCACCGGACTCGAAGGAGGAACATATACCGATCTGGCATGGGCCGAGGGTGAAGGAGCACTGCTTGCCCAAGGAGTTTCAAGCTCCTATGTAAACAATGAGTTCGTAGGCTCAGATGTGGCGGTAACCCGCGATACCCGTACTACGGCACAGGTTTCTGTTATCTCAAATGAAACCCGCACCACCACGGGCGACATACTGGGTGCTGCAACGGCGCAACGGTTGCCGGCCACCGGAGCATCCACTTCTCGAACATTTCTCGGACTTGCGTTTCTTACGGTTGGACTTGTGACGGCACTATTGAGCATATTTATTCTATTCGGCTATCGCCGTATACTCTCTTTCTTCACAAAGAAAGAAGTAATTGCGGCGGTTGTTCTTGTGCTAATTGCCGGTGTTCTGACGGTGCGGACTACAGATGCAGCAGCAGTAACCACGATCAGAATCACCGATCCGCAAGACCGCATAAATACCCGCGACTTTTCGATTGGATACGTGGCACTAGACTCCGAACGGCGTCCCCTTCGGGTTAGATGCTGGAAAAAGGGCCCCGGTGACCCCGGTTTTATCCAGTTTGGCGAGACTCAGACGCTGGCTGCAGGCGGCGGTAACGGGTTTTGCCGGGTAAACAGTACGGTAGTGGGAAATGACGGATCCGGATATCAGTTCCGGACTTCGGTTCAGGCTGAGGGTGGTCCGGAAATCTTTAGCCAGATAGTAGGGACGAGTGTCAGTACCCTGCTCCCCGGCACACCGGTCAATTACAGCAAATCGCTTTCGGACTGCTCGGTAAAAGTAACGATTACCACAGCTTCGGACAATAATCGCACTACCCGTGTAGAACTCTACCGCTCGGAAAGCACTGAATTTACGGCCAACGATGCTACGCGGATCCAAACCCGCTCTGCCGGCTCCAACCAGACGATTTCCTTTACCGACACACGCCCCGATTGTGAAAAAAAGTATTATTATGCGGTGCGTGCATTTGATGACTTCGGCAATGGATCTGGTATTGTAGCCGACAGTGAAACCCAGGTTACAACATCAACCGTCTCAACATCGACAACAACCGAGGCAACAACTGTGCCGGCCGGACAAGGAGCAGTACCAGGTGGACAGGGAGCAGCGGGTGCTATTCCGGTAGCACCTGGGCAGGGTAATGTGGCCCCGCCGGTACAAGAGGATTTGCTGGGGATTGCAACCGCTGAAGCAGAACCGGAACCGGCATCACGCGAAGCTGTGACAGGAGAGGTCCTAGGTAAAAATGAGCAGGCAACCCCGGAAGCACAACGTACAGAAGATCAACGCCAAATAATCGTTATTGCGATCGTAGCCGGACTCGTCGTACTGTTGGGAGTCTATGTCATCATCCGGAGATTCACGAAATAGTGGGGAGTCCCTCCGGAAAAAGACCGGAATTCTACTTTTTGCTGTTTCAGCCGTGTTCATTCTTACGGGTAGTGTTTTGTTGATCCCTGTGTACGCGCCCGTAGTTCAGGAAGAAGTGCAATACCGTTTTTTCACAGAGCCAAATCCTAGACCGGTGCTTACTCCGGTTTCGGCAGAATTCAGTATACAGATTCCCAAAATCAGAGCAAATGCCCCGGTAATAAAAGATGTTGATCCGTTTAATGAGTCAGAATACCAGGCGCAACTCGCCAGAGGAGTAGCCCATGCAAAAGGCACCTCCCTCCCGGGCCAGAGGGGAACCATGTTTCTATTTGCCCACTCAGCATCAGATTTCGCGCTCGCGAGCAGGTACAATGCTGTTTTTTACTTACTGTCCCGACTACAGCCCGGCGACGATATTCTAATAACGTTTAAGGGAAAACAACTGAAATATACGGTTCAAGAACTAAGGTATGTAGATGAATCCCAAATAGAGTACATCTCGGAATCAACCGGAGAACATAGGCTTATTCTTATGACCTGCTGGCCCCCTGGAACCACACTGAAGCGTCTGCTGGTTGTCGCTTCTTGAATTCCCTTTCCGTAACCGCTATAGTGAATGCATGGACACGAACCGTTCTCTGGCTTTTACCATGATCGAAATGATGATTACGATCTCCATTATTGCCCTACTCACTACCATTCCGGTATTGGCATATACGCAAATTTCCCGGAATGCACGGGATACAAAGCGAAAAGAGCATATTGACACAGTTGCAGCTGCATTACAGGCATATAAAATTGAAAACGACCGCTATCCGGAAGCTGGAGACTTTAATCAGCTGGCGACGTACCTTGTGCCAGAATATCTCTCACAGTTACCCGTTGAGCCTGCGGGACTGAACTATACCTATGAGTCGGGTGCCAATGGTCAGTCTTTTTCCCTAAGTGCGCAACTTGACAGTAAAAACGGAGATAACCACGAAGTGTATGTTGCTCTACCTGCTGGTAAGCGAATTATTACCGGAGCACCGCCTGGCGCGCCTACCGGGGTTCTTTCCCCTACTGGAACGAGTCCGCTCCAGCTTACCCTTACCCCGCGTGCAGCAACTCGGACCCCCACTCCGGTACCAAGCACTACACCCACACCGGTCCCGACTATCCAGATTACTCCAGTGTCTATCCCAATTCAGGGAAGGTTTATTACACGTGGTGCAGATAACAATATGTGGATTACGGCCAGGAGTTCCGATTCAGGTTCGGGGATATCCCGGATCACCAATGCGGGTGAAGTTTCGTCATGGAATCTTTCAGAGCCGAATACCGATCCGGGACATATCTTTACCGGTCCGGATCTGAATATGTGGTTTGCCGGTAGTACAAGCAGAATTAGCGCGATTACTACATCGGGTATGCTGACAGCGCTTGGATTTGATGTTCCGAACTCTCTACTGACAGCATTTACCGGTATCGATGAGAACATCTGGGTGTTACTGGGAACCCCGACAAATAAAATGGTGAAATACGCACCAACAGGTAGCACCCTGGCAGAATATTCAGTTACTCAGGGAACTCCTGGAGGAATGGTGCGAGGCTCCGACAACACTGTTTGGATTTACACACTTGATACTCCCAACAAGGTTGCCAGTTTGAACAATAATAGTTTTACCTACCGGAATCTTCCCGGTACCGGCACTCCGGTAGATATTACTTCTGGGGTGAATGCGAATATCTGGGTTGGGATGAACAATGGATCGATTGTAAAAGTTTCTGCCACTCAAATAACCGAGTATACGACGGGTCTCACTTCCCTAAACGCTGTTGCACGTGGAAATGACCGGAACACCTGGTTTGCCGGGAGCGTCGGCGGTGTATGCAAGATCGGGCGCATGAGCGAAAACGGTCAGGCGTTTTCCTGGGACTTACCCGTCTGCGCAACAGATCTGAGTGCCGGGATAGGCCGAAGCGTGTGGGCTGTCTCAAGCTCGACAGCGGAGGTATATAAAATAGTTTACTAATAGATGATACGGTTCATGTACTTCCGTGACCGCCGCGCTTTCACCTTAACAGAGGTGATGATAGCTGTTTCAATCGTTACTATAATGGTAGTGGTTCCTATGGTTTCGTATGGTAACTACATGAAACGGGTGCGGGATACCAAGCGAAAAAACGATATCAACTCGATTCAGACTGCTTTGGAGCAGTATAAAGCTCATCAGGGTCGTTACCCGCCAAGCAATGACCCGCAGGTGCTGGTGCGAGAAGGATATCTGGACGAATGGCCCAAGGATCCGCGAGAGGGGGTTGCTCTTTCTGGGGGAGTTACCTTTACCTATGTTTATACGGCAACAGAAGACGGATCGGCTTATCAGCTCACGGCACGAATGGAGGAAGTAAGTGAAAATGCGGTTAACCCGTATAATCCCGATGCAACACCTTCAGGGAACGATGCCGGGTATTATCTTGCCACTCCGATTGGAAATGCGGAGATCCGGCAGGAGCCGGGGAAGGGATTACCACCCACGCATACGCCACATCCTACCAGCACGCTGATTCCCACCAACACGCCGCGTCCTACCCTAACCCCCTCCCCGACACGCAAACCGTTGAATACGCTTACCCCTACTGCTACCAGAACACCCACACCGAAGCCCCCGGGAACGCCAGGGCCGGGAGGCGGTCAGCCGGAACGCCCCAAGCTGGTAGTATTTCAATCGGATGCAACGGGTTCAAGCGCAATAGTAAAGCGTGATATTTCTACTACACCGTATCCTGCTCCGGTAGCAATCACCGTACCGGATGTTCTTGACTATCATCTTTCCCCCGAACTTTCTCCAGATCAAAGTACGGTCTTATTCTACAAATACGGTACCCTCGAAAACGATACAATTTACACGGTCTCTGTTGTTGGTACCCAGGAGCTGAAACTTACCGACAGTACCGAACGGAACACCGCACCGCAATGGTTTCCGGATGGTTCGGCGATTCTCTTTTTGTCTTACCGCGACAGCAACTTTGAGATATACCGTATGAACCCGGACGGTTCCGGACAGCAACGCCTGACTAATGCCCCCGGGTATGATGATTTCAGCCGTAATCAGGGGGTAGTGAACATGACCGCTCGTAAGATTGTGTTTTATAGCGACCGTGACAGTGGCGAGATCGGCACCTTCGATATTTTTATTATGGATCTGGATGGGGCAAACCAGGAAAATCTTACCAACACTCCCGAAATCGATGAGGTTGATCCTGTTCTTTCGCCGGACGGAACTAAAATTGCCTTTACCCGCATAGCCGATGGTAACTCTGACTTGTATGTTATGGAGGTGAATGGTGCAAACCAGGAGCAGGTTACGAATTCGCCGCTGGATGAACAGCTTCCATTCTGGGGTGAAGATGGTACCAAGCTCTACGGAACTGCCGGATACCGGCTTTTTGAGCTTGACCTCGAAAGCGGGTCAACCCCGCCGGCGTCAATAGTACTGACCACAGGTATTTCGTATGACGGATTTATCAGAAATGGCTATATGACTTTCATGAGTCTGGATGCCGTTGGAGGCTCCAATATTTCTCTCATGAATCTGCAGACAAAAGAAATTGAGATCGTTGTGCAAACGGATGCTTCCGAAGGATCACCATCGCACTAATCGAAGCGGTAGCAGGAGGGCGGTAAGCAGAAGCCCGCACAGAAAAGGCACCCAGAATCCGAATGTGGCAGATACCCCTGTCCAGAACGAGACACTATACAAATAACTTGCTGTTAGGTTTTTCTTCGGTGGCAGTGCTCCGGCGGTAAGGCGCAGAAGAAGAACCCCGATAATGCCCGATAGAATCCAGCCCCCGTAATTAGAAAGTGGTACATTGTACCAGATACCACCTGAGGCATAGCTCCAGTAACCCATTCCGACTGCTCCGGGGTCAAGTACAAGATCTGCCGCAACAAGTAAAAGAATTGCTAAGGGTATTCGAAGACGGTTTTTTGTACCAATAAACCCGGATGCTGCATAAGAACCGATAAGTAGCGGAGGCCAGGCAAATGCAACAGTCCACGGAACACCTCCGGGTAGTGGAGTGCCCAAACCGCCGGTATAGGTAAACTCCCCGTACGGAAGACCGGTTGCAAGTGCAATAGATTCTATTGTGATCGCAAAAAGCCCCAGTACGGCAAGTACCAGCACCCCTTTTCTTATGCCAAGAATCCGTACTAGCGCTAGATAGGAAGGTGCAGCAAAGATCAGAACACTGACGGCAGCAACCTCGGGTAATGTCATGTCCCGTCCCATAGTTGCGGCACCAATACCGGCAAATATGCTTGTTAGGGTAAAAAAGAGTCGTGTTTTCATGTAAGTACAACACTCCAGAATAGCACGAATCCTGCACCAAGATTCAGATAAGGGAAAATCCAGTACACCCGTGTGATATCGGTTATAGGGTGAACAAGTAGCCAAAGAGGTATAAGCGGATAAAGGAGCGTGAACGATAACACGGGGTTTATCAAGGTAGCAGTTCCTCCCGCAACGATCCAGAGCACGGTACAGACTCCGAGTGATGCCCGTTTTCCCAATACTACTGCGCTGGTCCGAACCCCGGCTTTCGTGTCGGCTTCGATATCAGGTATTGCGGAAAAAAGATGCATCGCAGCGGTCCAACAGATTGCGGCCAGAAGTACCGGCAGGCTAGGTCCGCTTTCCGAGAGCTGGAACACCCCGATTAGACCCGGAACCGCGTACAGAAAGTTGGAAGCAGAGTCAAGCACTGGTCGAGCTTTCAGGCGAAATGGAGGCATGCTGTATCCGATTCCAAGAAAAAGAAATAGGAGTAATGTCATACTCCCCTGCCAGGGGAGGAAAAAGAAAAGAGGAATAGTGCTGATTAAAGCGAAGAGTATTGCACTCCGGTATAACGCCTCGTTTTCTCCGGTTATCCTGGTCTCTTGTCGAGTTTTTTTCGTATTCAATGCGTCAGTTTCGCGGTCAAAGTAATCGTTTATTCCGTAGATCAGAATATTCGCCGGTACCAGAAAATAAAGGAACACTATCCAGAATGCGGCAGTAGTGAATGATGAAATATTCGGTGCCACGGCAGCATACCCGATCAGATACGGTCCTGCAAGATACGGCCAGAATCGCGGACGGGAGAGCTGCAAAATGGTTTGCACCGTTGCGATTTTGCCGTTTTTCATACTAATGATTTCGGTGAACAACGTAGTGAACTATTTCACGAAGCATATCTTTCTGTTTATCAGAGTAAGCAAGCCGGCTGATTATATCGAAGGATTCCTGCTCATAACAATGACGGATCTCCGAAATTTTTTTTTCTACATTCCGTTCGGAGAGTAACCGGAGAAACTCATCTATATGCATACTATCCAGCCTTGCGCGTTCTTCCTTGTTCAGCGTATTTACAAGCATGGCACGATATACTGTTTTTTTATGCTCACGGAAGTCTGATCCCACCGGTTTCCCGGTTTGTGATTCATTCCCGTAGAGTCCAAGCCAGTCATCCTGCATCTGAAAGAGCACTCCGATATTCTTCCCCAGGGTAATTAACTCCTCTACTGTCCGGTCATCGGCACCGCCGAGCACTGCCCCTGCCGCAAATGGCAGGGAAAATGAATACCGTGCAGTTTTGTAAATATACATCTCGAAGATCTCCTCAACCTCGGGTTCGGATATCCGTGCGGCAAGGTCTATATCCAGCATTTCACCGGCCGCTACGATCTGGGTTTCTCGGGCAAAGAGTCCCACTATCCGTGCAACGTGCTCCGGTGAAGTCGCCGATTGCGATAGCAGATCGAAAGCAAGAAAAATAGCAATATCTCCTGCACAGATTGCCATACTTTTCCCATATGCCTCAGCCTGCCGGTAGCCGTATTCTTCTGCTGTATCCCGGTAACTGGCATAGGTTGACTTCATTCCGCGGCGCGTTTCGTCGTTATCAATGATATCGTCATGCACCAGAAGCGCAGTCTGGATACACTCCATAGCAGCAGCAGCCTTGTACACCCCCGAATCAGGTTTTATTTCAGAATAAAATGACGCAAGCATAACTATCATAACTCCCCGGAGCAATTTGCCGGAGAGAATAAGCGGTTGAAGACGCTCCAGGGAATCACTGGAGAAACGAGTCGCAGGTGGCTCCGCAATACGGCTCTCCAGGTAGCCTTTCAGTGTCCGGTGAATAATCGGTCGATGGATATCAATAAATTCTTGTAACTGCATATCAGGAAAAGATAAAATTCCGGGCAACATTCAGCATAACACGCGCGGGAGATGGTTTGATCTTATGCTGAAAGACTTCCAGCGGATTCTTCCGAATCCGTTCAGCTGTCCAGTTATACATGTGAGCTGCAGTAGTAATCGGAATCCGGTAGCGCCGTGGCAGAAACCGGTACCCGCTCTCTGCTTGCTCTTGGATGCCACGGTAGCGTTCGAGTTGGAACTGTATCAGCTTCACGAAGCGTTCCTGTTCCCCGGACGTGTTCGGAGGAAGGTGCGCAACTCCAAAGCGTTCCAAATCCTCTTCCGGCAGGTAACGGCGTCCCAAATCAATATCTTCACGGATATCTCGGATAAAGTTAATAAGCTGCATTGCTTTTCCCTGCAGGCGTGCAGTGGTGTAGGATTCTTCCGGCAGCTGCATAAGCTTAGCCATCATTAAACCGATCACTTCTGCAGAACCGTACATATATTCTTCAAGTTCGGTGTACGTGGTATAGTCGTGTTTGTATGTGTCAGATTCCATTGCATTCAGAAAGGCATCTATCCATGTCCGTTCTATTTGGCACCGGAGAGCAAGTGCACAAAAACCATCAATGATAGTATTTCCTGATGGAGTTCCATTCAGGCATAGATCCGTACGTTTTCTGAATGCGCGAAATCCTGCTGCATCCTGCGGTACCGCATCAACAAAGTTGTCAGCGGTACGCACAAAAGCATAAAGTGTGAAAACTTCATCACGAATTTCAGGCGGAAAAAATATACTGGCGTAATAATAAGTTGTACTGCTGCGTTTAAAGATGGCTCGAGTATTCATCGGAAGCAAACCCTATTATACCGTACATTGCATGCAAGTGGCGCATCGCCCGCTGGATTTGTCCGCACAAGTGATCACCGGTTAGTCCGAAGAATTTCGCGAACGGCATTCTCGGCAGCTATCAGACACATAGGAACACCCGGACCCGGAGGGGTGTACTGACCCGCATAAAACAGATTCCTCACGTTCTTTTGGCGGACTCCCGGACGGAATATACTCTGAAGAAAAGTTGTCGCAAGGCCGAGCGCAGTTCCCCGATATGCGTTGTAGTAGCGGACATAATCCTGGTCACTGAAAATCCGGCGCACTCTGATGTCCGGCCGGAAATCCACGCCATAAACAGTAATAAAATGCTGGAGAATGTGATCTAGATACTCTTCCCGTTCTGCCGTTTCCAAACGCAGTCCGGCAGGAAGCTGTACTGTAATAAACACGTTCTCGCAACCCTGAGGAGCGACAGTATGATCGGTTTTTGTCGGACAAGAAAGGTAATAAGACGGATGCTGCGGGACACTAGGGTTACCGTATATAGCATCAAAGTGTTTTTCCCAAGAATCCGCGATCAGCAGATTGTGATGAGCCAGATCCGGGAGCCGTCGCTCTATCCCAAGGTAGGCGGTGAATGCCGACGGAGCAATTGTGCAGCAGGACCAGTACGAAGCAGGATATTGTTGCCAGCGTTCCTCTAGAAGCTCTGTTTCGATAAACGCAAGATCCGCGTTTCCGACAACAACATCTGCAGGATAGCTACCGGTCGCAGTATGTACTGCGACTGCTTTCCCGTTTTTCACCTCTATACGTGTCACGGGCTCCGCAAATCGAAAGCTGACGCTATGGTCTGTTCCGAGCTGCACCAGCGCTGCAACAACGGTTCCCATGCCCCCAGCCGGATAATATGTGCCTATTCCTGCATCTAAGTGAGCCATCATAGAAAACATTCCTGGCAGTCGATCTGGTGAGCTCCCGATAAACAGTACGGTATACAGGAGCATTTTCTGCAGGTGCGGATGACGTACGTATCTCCTTACCGTATGTTTAAGCGGTTCATAGATGTTCATTCCCGCCAACCGGATAGACCGGAAGGGATTTAGAAAATCGGCGGGTGTCCAGGTTTCATATAAAATGTACTTCTCTGCAAGTTCATACTGGCGCTTAGCTTCCTGCAGAAATGCCTGTATCCGTTCAGGTGAACCTGGCTCTATGCGCTCGTAAGTCGCATAGTTTTTTGCCGGATCAGCATAGATATCGTACACTTTTGTTTCAGACTTATCTGAAAGCGCAAAAAACCGGTACTGAGGATCGAGTCGATGAAGAGTGTAGAAATCAGCGGGGCTTTTTCCAAAGTGCCCGAAAAAACGCTCAAACGCCGAAGGCATCTGATACCAGGAAGGTCCCATATCAAATGTAAAACCATCCTGTTTCCAGACCATCGCACGCCCGCCGGGGGAATCATTCTTTTCCAGCACGGTTACCTGGTAATCATGCTTTGCCAGTAATGCGGCGGCAGCCAGTCCACCAAACCCGGCACCGATTACAACTGCGGTTTTCATTCCTCGTATGATTGACCGGGCATGAACGCTTCGTATGCACGACAAAACCGTTCACAGACTATCGTTTCTTTTCCAGTTTCGATATTCCACGCGCGTACGGACACCTCGTTCGAACGCCCGTCGGCAGCTCGCTTGTAAAACGGCGAGACTATCCATCGTCCTTCTCCGGTGACCCTGAATGGAATTGAAGGGCCAAACGGGGTGGTGGAAAATGCGGTAAGTCTGGTAACGGGTGTGCGATAGCCGGTCGCAGGATCGAAGACAATATACTGCGAGGGTACCAGAGATTCCTCGGTAGAGGCGTCATCTTCCCGAATCACGATCCGTTTTCCATCGGGATGCGGGACTGCCGCAATTACACGATAGCCGCTATCGGGCTCGTAGGGTATCTCGTCACCTTTTGCAAGCGCGTTTCCGGTGTAGGGAATAATGGCATAAGTGTTGGTTTCGGCTGTGCTGTCAGCCTGATCAAGCGTCGCACTTGAGGTAACTCCACGCCTTGCAATAGTATAAAAGACTTCGCCGAGCTGTCCGAGTGGAAATTCATCATCTTCCAGCGTGACGGCAGCTGTCCGAGACTCTATCCGTCGGGCTTTCGGAGTTGCCACACCACGGGTTGAAGGTACAACATACACCACAGCTCCGAAATTATATGTTGTCGCAATATCTGCTTCTGGTGAAGCTGTTTCTTCTGTAATCGTATTGTCGGCTTCCAGGATAATACGTTTTTCGAGTGTTGCTCCACCTGTTGACACCTGATCGCGGCCAATGAGTACCCGGGATTCATCAAGCCACCGGCAGGTACTTCCATAGCGTGTTGCGAGAACATTACGGTCCCGGCGTGCTGTAATATCGCTTCGCGGCTCGAGCCGAAGCGTGTCGGTAAAAAATGCTGAAATAGTAGCCGTGGTAAACGCGCTGTCGTAGCTAAGTATGGGCATCTGAGCCCCATCCGGAGAAAAGCGGCAGAGTCGTACGATCCCGTCCCGGCTCCCCAGGAGGCGTTCTGTCAGATTTTCCCGTTTTCCGGTTGTCAGATCGAAGGCAAAGGCAAAGTAGGCGGAGGAGGACGCGGAGTCGGTACGCGTGTACAATACCAGCGCGGATGACGTGGCAACCGGCTCTGATGCAACCGGCGCCGATGTGGCTGTCGGGCCGGGGCTTTCTTTTGCACCAGGTGCGGGAGAGCGGCGCACTACTGCGAAAAGAACCGCAGCTACAACAAGAAAAATCACCAGAAACCCGCCTCCTAAAAGCGCAATGATCTTGACCGGCGGCCCGGAACGTGCAGGCGGTAATCCCTCGGGTATATACGACTCTGTGGCTTCCAGTGGTTGCGGTACCTCATCGTGGGAGGGCTGGGGCGGAGTGGCGGGTGTTTCTGTTCGGGCGGGTGGTGTCGGGGCAGGAGGCGGTACCGGGGTGGGTGACTGCACCTGTTCAGGAGGTGACGCCGAGGACGGCAGAGAGGGGAGAATAAGTTCAATTTCTTCCTGTGACCATCCGGTGGCCAGTAATGTCTGGCGTATTTGATCATCGGAGTATCCCTGTGCGCGCATGCCTTCGATCATCGTAGAGAGCTCGTCCATTTGTTCATTATAGAGAAGTCAATCCGTTCCTGTCACCCTTTCATGCCGGCATCCTCAAGAATGCGCTCTACAACAAGTTCACCGCTGGAGATACACGGCGGAATACCCGGACCGGGGATCGTAGAACTCCCGGTAAAATATAGATTTTCGAATTCCCGGCTCCGGTTCGGCATCCGGAAACCATTTGCCTGCAAGAAATTCAATGAAAAACTAAGAATTACATTCTGCCAAAGATTGAATTCCTTTCCCCATCGAGCGGGTGAGTATATCACTTCTTCCTCGATTAGGCTGCGGATCGGGATGCCGTCCCGCTGCTCCATAAGATCATATATGAAGTTTTTAAAGGTAGCTTCGTATGTATTCCAGTCAAAGCCGGGGTCATATCCGGGAACCGGAATCAGAATAAAAGCGGTAGCCTTCCCCGCAGGTGCTGAGCCGGGTTCAAGCAGTGATGGCTGGAGAAAGTAATAACAGGTGTTCTCGGGGGTGAACTTTGGAACGGAACCCGGCTTCAGGATATTTTCGGTAAAATCCTCCCAGTCCCGGGCCACATAAAAGGTATGATGAGTGCAGCCAGGCACCGGTTTTTTCAGACCAAGATTGATGGTGAAGTAAGAATTTGTGTGCTTCATTCGCTCCAGAGAACCCTTCGGGAAAGTGCGGTTTTTCTCTGGGGGCATGAGCCGGTCGTAAAAATACGCGCCATCGATATTACTTACAAACACATCGGCGGTATAGGCTCCCTGAGCAGTATGCACAGCGGTCAGACGGCTATTTGCGTATTCCAGCCGTTCTACTTCCGCGTTGTACACGAATTGTACGCCCAGTTCAGCGCATCTTTTTACAAAGCCCTCTACAATGGCGTAAATACCGCCTTCCACCTGGTACATTCCGTCGTGAATTTCTGCCCATGGAAAAAAACAGTATGTCCCAAGAGCCTCACTGGGGCGCATACCGAGGAAAGTAGCTTGATAGGAAAACACGGCACGTAACTCCTCGTGTTTGAACATCCGGTCTACAATATTCTTCCAGCTTTCATGCACATGGAGCGTGCTTAGGAACGAAAAAACCTTCGGATGAAAGATATAATCGAAGCCGAACAGCTTATGATAATTACGGCGGGCAAACCGGGGCCCCCGATACAGCAACTCATAGATCTTTCCACCCATCTCCATAAAGCGGTCGAAGCCCTCCTCATCACCCGGAAATCGGGTCCGTATTTCTTCCCGGACTTTCGCCGGGTCGGTGGAGAGAGTGAGTTTTTTTCCGTTGGCAAAGTGGAACGTTGTCGTTTCCTTCATTTTTCGCAGCTTGATGTAGTTTTCCAACTGCACACCTTGACTCGCAAACCAGTCACGATATACCTCGGTAAGGGTTATAAAACTTGGACCACCATCAAAGGTAAAGCCACCCTTCCGGAACCGAATAATCTTCCCTCCCGGTGTGGCGTTTTTTTCCAGAATGGTTACCTGATATCCGTTATTTGCAAGCTGACCGGCGGCTGACAGACCACCAATACCTGCTCCAAGAACCAGTGCAGTAGGCTTCTTCACTCTGCCAGTATAGCATGTCTTTGCTCCTTTGCGGCCCGGCCTTGGGTCGGGCTGAACCTAGGGGTAGTCCGGGTTCCTGTGCGCGCCTCCTATACCGGCCCGGTGGTATACTGTGGCATGGAATCTGGAGCCGTAACCCCGCAAAAACAGACGTACTTCGAAGCAACAGTAACCGATGTGCAGAAGTCAGAAAACAAGTCTATCGCAACAGTGGAAATCACCTCTGGAAAAGATAAAGGAAAGCAGCTCACCGTAGATATTCTTCCCGACGGGAAGTCCAATGCTATTCCCTATGCCGAAGGAGATTCTGTCATTATACTTCAGATCGAAGGCCCCACAGGTACAACCACCTACATTACCGATTACATGCGCACCGATTCTTTACTGATTCTGGCCGCATTGTTTTTGGCAGTTGTAGTCGTGGTCGGGCGATGGCATGGAATCCTTTCGGTGATTAGCATGGCTTATTCGTTTGTGATCATCGGGCAGTTTGTACTTCCGAACATAGTACGGGGAAATGATCCTGTATTTATTGCTATTCTTGGCGGATTATTGATCTCGCCGGTAGCATTTTATCTCTCACACGGGTTCAACCGGAAAACAACTGTGGCATTATTGGGAACTGCTGCTGCTCTAATCACAACCGGAATACTATCGGTGGTATTTGTTTCGGTGGCAAAGCTTACGGGCGTTACCTCCGATGAAGCATTGTTTGTTCAACAACTAATAAACACAAAGATAGACCTCCGGAGTCTGCTCCTTGCCGGTATGATCATCGGGCTTCTGGGAGTCCTGGATGATATTACCGTCTCGCAAGCAGCCATTGTTGCAAAACTTCGCAAAACCAATCCGTCAATGAGCTTTAAGGAGACGTTTTACCATTCGATGGACATCGGTAAAGACCACATCGCTTCTTTGGTAAACACACTGGTTATGGTATATGCAGGAGCTGCGCTTCCGTTATTTCTCCTGTTTTTCAATAGCGGGTTGCCTATGGCACAGGCATTGAGTAGCGAGATAGTAGCGACAGAAATAGTACGAACCCTCGTTGGGAGTATCGGACTGGTGCTTTCCGTTCCACTGACGACACTGATGGCATGTTTTGCTTTCAAAAAACCGTAAACGATACGCCGCGGACGTATCGCCTCTGGTATAGGGTTACTCCTCGACCGGAGCATCCACTGCATCCCAGACATCCTTGCTGACGAATTTCGTCAGGTTGACACCATTGTCCTGGGCGCGAAAGGCATAGCGGTACTGAACGCTACCATCCTTTGCCGTTCGGGAATACTTGGTTTTGCGAATCTTTGAATCATCGATTTGAACCTTTTGACGGGTTTTTACGTTATAAAACTCTACTGCCACAATCTTGCACCCCCTCTCCTTCAATTGAATGTAAATAAGCGTTCTGTACTATATTTACGCATGACCTGAGATAAAATGCAACTCGAATTGAGCGTAGAGTATAATAGGGTATGACAGCTGACACATCCCATATCTTACTGAAGCGCTATTCTGTCCAGCCAACAGCACATCGGCTGGCAATACTTTCGGTATTTCGGGATGCCACTGCACCACTCGATGGTCAAACAGTATATGAAATCCTTCTCAGGCAAGGAGCCGGTATCGACCGTGCAACTGTCTTCCGGACGCTCAAGACATTTGAGAGGGCAGGCCTGGTGCAGCCTCTTGAATTTAACGAAGGAAAAGTCAGGTTTGAATTGAACCGGGGAATGCATCACCACCACCTTGTCTGCACCGAATGCGGAAGTATTCAGTGTCTGAAACAATGCGAACTCGATGGTATGGTTGAGTCAATCAAGCGGGAAACCGGATTTTCAGCCTCGTTTCACCGGCTGGATTTTTTCGGAACATGTGCGAAATGCCGAAAAGAAGAGTAAGATAGAGAGTTGTAAAACGGGGCGTAGCTCAGATGGTAGAGCGTGCGGTTTGGGACCGCAAGGTCGCAAGTTCAAGTCTTGTCGCCCCGACCAATCTAAACATTGCGAATTTTGCGGGCAGTTTGTTGGCTCGCTCGCCCCGTCTGCGGCGGGGCTTCGCTCGCAATTTTCCTTGTATTTCGGCACAAAATCAAAGGGACGGACAAAATCAAAAATCAATTTTTTGTCCAGCAGGCGGCGGTTCGTTCCAATTTTTTCCGCAAACGATTTGATTTCATCAAAATCGTTTGACGAAGCCAGTTTTTCCGCGTGGTGAGCGGCTAAAATCCATTCTCGCAAGGGTTCGATCCAATTGTTTCCCTTTCGCCCAAAATCAGACTTCCTTCGTTGGAGGTCTGTTTTTGTTTTGATGAGCTCGTCTTTTTTGGCAAGATAGGTTTCCTTTTCAATGCTTCCGTCCAAAAAGGCGTTTACCAATCTGTCGAGTTTTTGTTCCGTTTCCTTGATTTCCTTTTCCAAATTTTGGGCGAAAGATTGCGAAGACTGGATATTTTCTTTTTCCCAAACTTCCACTTGCGCCAGCATCTTTTCTTTCCAGTCTTCGCAAAGAGCGACTTTTGAGATTTCTGTCTTTAGTTGTTCGGTGAGCAAATCTTCGCGCAGATAACTTTGCGAACACGAGCCAAGCCGCTTGGTGCAACGATAGTATTTGTAAGTGCCGCCGTGTCCGTGCGCATATTGGGCGGTGATGGCCGCGCCACACTCGCCACAAGTCAAAAGTCCGGTGAATGGAAAGTTGTGTCGTTTCTTTGAATGGCGCGGCTTGGCTCGATTCTTTAACACTTCCTGCACTTTCTCAAAAGTCGCTCTGGAAACAATTGCCGGAAAACCGCCCTCATAAGTTTCGCCGTTATGAACAATTAGGCCAAGATAAACTTTATTGGTAAGCATTCTTTGTAAAGTTGCCTTGCAAAGCGGTTTTCCGGTGCCGCTCACCACGCCCCAAAAACTCAGGCGTTGGCCCAAACTTTCCAAAGTGTGGCGACCTTGCGCGTATTCTTCAAACGCCTTTTTGATAACCCTTGCCTTCATTTGGTCAGGTTCTATTGTGCGGGTTTTTGGATTATTCACATAGCCAAACGGCGCAAGGCCGGTCCATTCACCCCGCCTGAGTTTTTGTCTAATCCCGCGCTTTACATTTTCGGACAAATTGTCCGAGTAGTATTTACTTTGGCCAAAGGCGACTTGAAGCATAAAAAGCCCTTGCGGAGTTGGCTCAAACCAAAATGTGGGAAAGCGCAAAGAAGCGATCTTGCCGATGTCTATCAAATAAATCACTTGCCCGCCGTCAACGGAATTGCGAGCCAATCTGTCGGGGTGCCACGCTAAAATTCCTACCGGCTCTTTGCTTTCGTAGATTGCCTGTATCATCTCGTTAAAAATTTCTCGGCCCGGCTTCTTTGCGCTTTTGCTTTCAATAAACCGCTCGGCAATATCAAGGTTTTCTCTTTTGGCAAAGTCCGCCAACTCCGCAAGTTGTGCTTCAATAGACATCACTTGTCTTTCTTCGTCTTCCGTTGATTTGCGAGCGTAGAGAAAATATTTTGTCTTCATAGATTTTCACTCCTTAATTTTTAATAAGTCGCCTTTGGCCATTCCGCCTTCGGCGGAAAAAGCGCGGGATTAAAAACTGGCTTCATGGTGTCCCGATGAAATCGGGACACGCGGAAAAAATTGGAAAGCAAAAACATTTCAATAATTCTTTTAATAGTATGTTTTTGCTCTGGCGGCTCCGCCGCCCCGAACCGCCGCCTGCTGGACAAAAAATTGATTTTTGATTTTGTGCCGAAATACAAGGAAAATTGCGAGCGAAGCCCCGCCGCAGGCGGGGCGAGCGAGCCAACAAACTGCCCGCAAAATTCGCAATGTTTAGATTGGTCGCAATTACTGAACGAAGTGCGAACCTATTTTGAGCAGGAATTTCTGCCC
>JAOAFZ010000008.1 GCA_026415975.1 Patescibacteria group bacterium | reverse complement strand
ATCGACACGAAATGCGAAAGATATTCAGGCGGTAGTATAGCAGAGATTCGAAAGTTATGGCAGCATTACATCACTTACTGCCGACATCCCGGGGTATAGCGGGTATCGCGGGGTCCTGGGCGTATCGAGCATAGAGGACGCGGGTATCGCGGGTTTCCCGGCAACGCAACCCGGAATCATTTCCTGCCCACGAGCTAAAAGAGGGAAAATATACGCGTGCTACAGCGAGCAAGCTGGAGTTCTTTCACCATAAGAGTCCGCACAAGCACTTGCCATAGCCATATTTTTCGTTCATAATGAAAGAGTTATGACCCGGAGTTTCCGGTTCACGAATTACACAACAACCCGCCGCTATGAAACGTATTCGCGTTGGATTAAACGGATTCGGCCGTATCGGCCGCGCCTTTACCAGAATCGCCCTCGTGCGCGACACCTTCGACCTCGTGGCGATCAATACGCGCCGTAAGAATCCGGTCATGTCTGCATACCTGTTGCAGTATGATTCGGTGTACCGTAAATACGGGAAACACGTGGGCTCTACCGAGGACTCGCTAGTGATCGATGGCAAAGAGATTCGATTCATGGAAGCATCCGATCCGTCCGAGATCCCATGGGAGGAAGCGGAAGTTGACGTGGTTGTTGATGCTACGGGTGCGTTTGTAAAGAAATCCGATCTGGAAAAACATATCCGTGGTACGGTGAAGAAGGTGATCTTGACTGCGCCGTCGAAAGACGATGAAACGCCCCATGTTGTCCTGGGCGTTAACGACCATGAATTCGATTTCGCCGGCAGTACGGTTATTTCCAATGCATCCTGCACCACCAACTGTTCTGCGCCGCTTTTTAAGGTGTTGCATGAGCACTTCAAGGTATGGTCTGGCTTCCTGACAACCGTGCACGCCTACACGGCAAGTCAGGTGCTCGTAGACGAGAACAACAAGGAACCCGATCGCTCCCGCGCCGCAGCCCAAAACATTGCACCCTCTTCCACCGGTGCGGCAAAGGCAGTTGTCAAGGTTATCCCGGCACTCACCCATCGCATCGATGGCATGGCTGTCCGTGTTCCGGTTCCCACTGTTTCGTTCACCGATATCTCGGTGATTACCGAACGCCCCACCACGGTAGAAGAAGTAAACCGGATCTTTAAGGAAGCTGCTGACGGCCCGATGAAGGGAATACTGGCCTACGAAAAAGAAATGCTGGTATCCTCCGACTTTATTGGTTCGCCATATTCGTGTATCTACGACGAGAACTATACCAAGGTCATCGAGGGAACCCTCGTAAAGGTGTTCGGCTGGTATGACAACGAGTGGGGCTACAGCACCCGCCTTGTTGACCTAGTCGAGCGCGTATCTGATTTTGTGTAAGCCCATGCCGGATATCCACACCATCGACGGAACCGACATCTCCGGGAAGCGAGTGATAATGCGCGTTGATTTTAATGTTTCTTTGAACCCGGATCACTCCATAGCAGACGATGCCCGGATTCAGGCAGCAATCCCTACTTTAAAGTACCTTCTGGAACACAAGAACAAACTGGTACTCATGAGCCACCTGGGAAGACCAAAAGGACGCGATCCGCAGTTTTCGCTTGCTCCTGTAGCGGCAAAACTGCAAGAGTATCTCCCTAGCCACACAATAAAACTGGTAGATGATTTCCTCTCGGATCGCTCCGCACTGGAGAATCAGCAGGATACCGAAATTCTGCTTTTGGAAAACATCCGCTTTTATCCCGAGGAAAAGAAAAATGACGCCGGTTTCGCCCGCGAACTGTCCCATCTGGGCGATGTATATGTAAACGACGCCTTCGGATGCAGTCACCGTGCACATGCGTCGGTGGTCGGGATTACAGAGTATCTGCCCAGTTATGCCGGATTGTTGCTCAAGCGAGAAATTGAGATGATCTCGAGGATAACCGAAAACCCGGAACATCCCGTGGTTGCCATTCTGGGCGGCTCGAAAATCTCTAGTAAGATCCATCTGGTAGAGCGGCTTCTGGAGATCGCAGATTATTTGGTGCTCGGCGGCGGGATTGCGAATACGTTCCTGCAGGCGCAGGGATACGGAATCGGCAAATCGATCGCAGAATACGAGGAAGAAGAAGCTGCCCGCAAGATGCTCTTCCAGGCAGTGCAAAAGAACACCCGGATTATCTTTCCAGCAGATGTCGTAGTTGCAGGTGGTTTAGACTGGCAAAGCGGTGAGGTCAAAGGAATCACGGAGGTACCGGAAGACATGATGATTCTGGACATTGGCCCGGAGACCCAGGCACGGATCGGTACTATTCTCGCAACGGCACGTACTATTGTCTGGAACGGTCCGGTGGGCTATTTTGAGAACGCGGCGTTCCGGCGCGGTACCGATTTTATCTATTACGCGATAACTGAAAATACGGGAGCAGTTTCCATCGTGGGTGGTGGAGACACTCTCTCGGCAATTTCCAAAAAAGAGTACTTGGACAAGATAACCCACATCTCCACTGGCGGCGGTGCAATGCTCGAGTTTATCGAAAAAGGAACATTGCCCGGCATCGAGGCGTTGCGAAAGTAAGCCGGAGCACCGGCTACTGAACTGTTCTTTGCACTGGTGATACATGCATCGGTACTGTGGGGTTGCCCAACGGGTTATGAGTTTGTGCAACAGTCACTTCACTCCAGTTTGGGAGAAAAGCTTAACGTATCTGATCAAGCTTGAAAGGAAGGTACTCTGGATCGACTGCACACTTGGTGGCCTGGGTCGTATCAGGGCATTCTGCAGCCTGATATACCTTGTACTGGAACTGATTTCCGGTAAGCCACTCAAGAAGGGAAATCTGCCCGATCCGGCGGGTACCCCCTTCTTTTGAATCAACGATTAGGGTTTCGGGAATCTCCCCGATACAGTCATCGCAGCTGAAGAGAGAAAGAGCGATATACCGGCCGGAAGGGCTCATGCCAAAGGCCAAGGGCACGGTCGGTTGTCCGTCTCGTTCGACAAAGGTGTGAACCAGACGGACCTTGTCGCTGCCCCCGAACTCGTTGTACACATACACGGCATATCGGGTATCTCCATCTATCTGATTGCTCCCCCATCGCATGACGATTGTCAAGTTATTCATATCAGGGGAGGCATAGTAACTATAGATCTCATCTATTCCTCCAACATTCACCGGTGCGGGGATAACTGGTTTCCATGGAAAGCGTTCTTCATCTGTTACCTTAACAGGTTGCATGGTGGTACCTACTTGTGGTGCATAGACAACACCATTGTACCTGACGAGCATCTGATCATCTATTCGGGCAAGATCAACAGTCCGTTTTGCCTGTTTTAGAGAGTCGGCAGATACAGGTGTTATCTTGAAGCGGGTACTGCTCTCTGCACGTGCACCGGCTACCTCTGCCCGGGTAGGAGTAGCACTGGGAATCGGAGTAGGAATACCAACAAGCTCAAAGATCGAAACCTGCCCCCGCCGAGCCATTGGATTCGGGCCAAAGCGGACAACCAGATACGTGAATGAACCGACCGCTACAAGCGCCAGAACCAGGGCAACCATAAGTCGCGCAATATCGGCAGATGACGGCTTTTCGTACATGTTTTTATTATAACCGCCCGGAGGCAGAAAGTTCAATAACTGCATCCACCGGACCAGGAGAAGAAACGGTTACCACCTCTTTTGAGTCGGTGATTGACGGCAGCACCGAACGGCCGATAATTTCCTCACCATCCATCCAGAGTAGATCGAGCTGCATCAGGGTATTCATATTCCAGAATGTCCTCGTCTCCCGGTTCGGGAAAAGAAATATCATGCCATCGTATTCTCCCAGATCAGTCACATCCATCAACCCGCGCGACTGTTTCCGAGGCGTGTCTGCAATAATCAGACGATAAGAAGTGCCTTTTACGTTTTTGGTAATCTCAGTGTATCCCGCCCACCTGCCGGAGGTGATGGGAACAGGTACACTCTGTTCCCGCCCAGGACTTGATGGAGCTTCGGTACGCATCGGTACAGTTGAAACCTGGGAACCACCAGTCGGATCTTGAGTTGGGGAAGGAGGTTGAGAATACGGTACACTAATCGGTAGCGTGCGACCCCTGGGCGGCGATTGCCAGAAATACCGATACCCGATACCAACAATGACAACGAAACCTGCACTTATCAATAGAATTGGCATACCCGGTATTTTGTGCTTATTATTCATGGGATTTTGAGAGTGCGGACTTTGCTGATCATTTGCTAATCATGATGTATACATTATACGGATCGTCTGCACCTACAGCTACCTGCGCACACCTTCAGATTGCATTTTCCGTTAGGTATAGTACTATAGAATCATCTATGAAACTCATTCCTCGCGCCGAAGAAAAGGCATATGTCCAGAGTTACAAGCCACGCCGTAAAATTGACGGTGTTCAAATATTTGATCTGAAGCGATTTACCGCGGATGAGGGGGATTTCTCCGAGGTAATGCGCTTTACACCCGAGGGCGGATTTGAGATCATGCCGGAGTTCAAGGTTGCACAGATCAACCGGACTACGATATTCCCGGGTGCAGTTAAAGCCTGGCATTTTCACTTCAATCAGGATGAGTTCTGGTACGTACCACCGTCGTTTCAGGTCTTTGTAGGACTTTGGGACATCCGTGCCGAATCCCCGACCGCAAACGACTGGATGCGCCTGCAACTGGGAGGCGGCGACTCGAAGATGCTGTATATCCCGCGTGGTGTCGCACACGGAATGGCAAACTTCTCAAAACAGAACATCGAGCTGTTCTACTTCGTAAATAACAAATTCAGTATAGAGGAACCGGATGAGCGACGTATCCCGTGGGACGCCTTCCTGCCGGACTTCTGGCAACCGGAGCGGGACTGATTACTGGAAGGATAGAGAATTCGCCATTCGGGCAAATGTGCGCCGAAGCGGTATGGATTCAACCCCGTTTGCAGGACGATAGGTGAACCGGAAATACTGTCCCTCGTGCGGGCACTCGTAAAAGTAAATCGGCCCGGGCCTGCTATCGGTTGCGGCCGGTTCCGCAATTACCGCCATGCATTCACGCCGCGCCAGCGTAATCTTCGTCTCCTCGGAAATAATGGGGCAATCCTCGCTACAGGCAGTGTACGGTTCCTTCACTATCTGGCTGCGGATATCCGGACCGAATTGGGCTGCAGAAGGATCTTCAGTAACTTCCTGTGGTACCAGATTCGGAGGATAGTCAATCAAGTAACCGTTAATATTTACATAAGTACGCCAGTCGGCAGGTACGTCCGGAGCGGGAAATTCAGGAGAGGGTGAGGTAGATTCGTCTGAGACGGAAGGCGATTCGTTCCGGTTCGAAAGCACGCCGACAACCATCGCTACTACCAGGGCACCGGCAAAAAATGGAATATACCGTACCAGAGGATGCTGCGGTTCTGGATCTCCCTTCGTCATGCGGACAGTATAACATCAGCAGCCGAGAATTACATACCCGCCGTAACTACCTGTGGAGTTCATCGAGCCGTTTAGACCTTCGACGCAGCAGCGCGCTGTGCGTTTTTCCGCTCCCAGTCGGTTAGGTAGCGTTTCCGAACACGGAGATTCTTCGGGGTAACCTCGAGCAGCTCGTCGTCTGCGATAAAGTCCAGACACTGCTCGAGCGACATGATCGTGGGCGGCGTAAGGACCTCGGAGACACCTTCTCCGGAAGAGCGATTATTTGTGAGCTTCTTTTCGCGAGTCACGTTCACTTCCAGATCCTGTTCTTTGGCACTGAGTCCGACAACCATCCCCTGATACACCGGAACACCGGGGCCGACAAAGAGAATACCACGTTCCTGGGCTCCCAGCAGACCATACGTGTTTGTAGTGCCGGTATGGGAAGAAATAATAGCACCATTTCGCATGTTATCCATCTTGTGGCCTTTGGGTTCGTAGCCGAGGAGGTACGTGTTCATGATAGCTGTACCACGGGTCTTCGTCAGCAGGATATTCCGGATTCCCAGCAAGTTTTGACTGGAAATCTTGTAGCGGAGCCGTGTATTGTTGTTGTGGTCGGTGTGCATATCTTCCATAATGCCTTTCCGGCGCCCGAGCTCTTCGGTAACCGCTCCCATGTAGTCTGCAGGGACATCAATGGTGACCTCCTCGAACGGCTCGCTTATAACCCCGTTTACTTCCTTGTAGATTACCTGCGGGCGGGAGACTTCCAACTCATACCCTTCGCGACGCATCGTCTCGATGAGTACTGAAAGGTGCAGCTCGCCGCGGCCGTGAACCACAAACTTGGTCCCTTCGGTGTCCTCCTCGATTTTGAGGCCGATATTGGTTTCCTTTTCTTTAAGCAGCCGTTCTTTGATCTGGCGGGACGTGGTGTATTTTCCTTCCTTTCCAGAGAACGGGGAGGTGTTCGGGCCAATCGAGATCTTGATGGTCGGTTCTTCCAGCTCGATCATGGGGAGTGCTTCCGGGTTGTTCGGATCGGTTACTGTCTCGCCGATGTTTAGTTCGGGAATTCCAGCAATGGCAACAATATCACCGACGGATACAGTTTCCACCTCCTGGCGGCTGAGTCCGACGGAGGTATAGAGCTTTACCGCACGGAATTTTCCAATCACTCCCTTTTCTGGAGTGACCAGTGCAATCGGTGCATTCTTGGCAAGGGTACCACGGCGCACCCGGCCAATACACAGACGTCCAACGTAAGGGTCGTAGTCCAGCGTGGAGATCTGCATCTGAAACGGCTTATCCTCTCCAACTGCGGCGTTCGGCACCTCGGAGATGATCGTATCAAAAAGCGGTTCCAGTGTGCCCGTGGTTTCGGATGTGTAGTTTTCCGGGAGCTCGTAGAAGACTTTCCCGTCGCGGCCGACGCCATAGAGTGTTTTAAAGTGCAACGCATCTTCATCATGTGCCAGCTCGAGAAACAGGTTCTCCACTTCGGAAATCACTTCAGCGGGTCGGGAGTCTTTTTTATCAATTTTATTAATAAGCAGGGTAATCTTCAGCTTGAGTTCGAGAGCTTTCTTGAGAACGAACTTGGTCTGCGGGAGTGGCCCCTCTGCTGAGTCCACAAGAAGGATAGCGCCATCGGCCATGCCAAGCACACGCTCTACCTCGCCACCGAAATCAGCGTGACCGGGAGTGTCAATAATATTGATCTTAACGTCCCTGTAGAACACCGATGTGTTTTTCGCCAGAATCGTGATTCCTTTTTCGCGCTCCAGATCGTTTGAATCCATGATCAGCTCCTGCGACATCTCTTTCTGGTTATCCCGAAAGGTGTGGGTTTGTTTAAGTAGCGCATCAACGAGCGTGGTCTTGCCATGGTCAACATGGGCGATAATAGCGATATTGCGGATTTGCATAGAAATGGGTGAAATGGAAACGCTGGTGAAAAACGAGGACACACAGGGAATGTGCGATACTCTTTGAAGCGGTAATTTTATCATAAATTACTACTGTCCTGCAAGCCGATACTTGATTATTATAGGTTTTATAGTATTCTATTCGTGGAGTGGACCTCCCCTACTCCAATGGCCCCGGCTTGACTGCTTCACCACCCCGAATCAGCCGGGCCGGGGCCAAGTTTTCAATATGACGGGTTTACCCGAAGAGAATACCTCGAATTAAGCCTCTTTCACAAATGGCGAGGCGGGCTTTATACCCGGAGGCGCTTTCAGAGTTTCCCTGATTCACGAAAGCTATAATACCGCGAAGTTGTGACGATAATATGATCCATTATCTCTACTCCCAGAATCTTGCCTGCCTCTGTCAGCCTACCGGTGATTGCAGTGTCCGCATCGGAAGGAGAAGGATCCCCAGAAGGATGATTATGGGCAAGTAGTACGCTGGATGCAAGGAGGCGTATCGCTGGCTCGAATACCTCCCGGGGATGTACCAGACTGGCATTTAGTGTTCCTATCGAGACTGTTTCGGTAGCGAGAATCTGATTGCGTGCATTCAGATAAACTGCCAGAAAGTGTTCTTTCCTACGGTCGCGGATATGTCTAACTGCCCGCACGGCATCTTCCGGTGAATCAATTGTCGGTACCACCACTGCCGCAGGTGCGAACCAACGTGCCCCGAGTTCAGCAGCCGCCAGTAGTGTCGTTACTTTTGCCGAGTCGATTCCAGGTATAGCCTGTAATTCAACTGGTGATAGTTGGTCTTTTCGCGCGGGTAACGCCCGAACAACATTTGCTGCTAAGGTCAAAACCGGATAGGAAGCAGTTCCGGTCCGGAGCAATATTGCAATAAGTTCTGTTTCCGTTAAGGCAGATCCGCCTTTCCGTAATAGTTTTTCGCGGGGGCGCTCCCATACCGGAATTGTTTGTATCTGCATATTGGTATAATTGTATCATTTTTATAGCACTTGTAAATACCACAAACAGATGCAACCATCGTATAATTAGAATCTACGTAAAAAAGTCCGCAAAAAAACAACAGCAGGTGTACAATAAAATATGTCATCTGAAATCGCACTCCGGCAAATCGCGTTGAACACCACTGGTATGAATGTACTGCTTGCCTGGGGGATACTGAACTTGGTAGTTGGCTTATTCCTTGCTTTTCGCTTTAACAAAAAACAGCAAATGCACTGGTTCTTTCTTATGAACGCAATGTGGGGCGGTATTAACACCGCAATTGCTGGTGGCGCCATTTTTTTTCTTGGCACTATCCAGCCTGCCCAGATGGAACTACGTCAGATTATTTACCTCATGTTTAACTTCGAAAAGATTCTGGTCTTTAGCATGGGACTCAATATCGCCTATGTGGCAATCGGTGCCTTTCTCTCGGCGTGCGGTGCCCACGAAAAGAAACCGGTGCTTCTTGGCTTCGGAAGAGCAATTCAAGTGCAAGGGGGAGCGCTCTTGCTTTTTGACACGGCTCTTCTGCTTCTGAATATGCCACTCACCAAGGAATACGGCTTTTCTATACTTTTCTGATCGGGCTCTGTACAATGAAATGTAGGCCCTATGATCATTACGGAAAGTGAGTTGCAACAGTTGCTTGTATCGGCGAAGGTTCTTGACGAGAAGCAGTTTGCAGAAATACAGAATTACTGCCGGAACGCCAATCTCCCACTCTTCCGGGTGTTGGTGCGCGAGAAAAACGTGATTACCGACGAAAAACTCGGAGAGTTGATTGCAGCATATATTAAACTACCCTACGTCCGCCTCACAAAACAAAGTATTCCACAGAATGTATTACAGCTTGTACCGGAAACATTTTCACGCCGTCAGAAGGTAGTGCCGTTCGCCCGTACCGAGCAATCCGTGCGGATAGCATTTGCAGATCCGCGTAATCCGGACCTAATCGCAATGCTGCAGAAGAAAATCGGATGTCAGATCGAGGTTTTTTATGCAACGGATCAGGATATAGCTGATGTCCATCACCTCTATAAAAAAGACCTGCAGAAAGCAGTTAACAAAATGCTGGTAAAAGCAGCACATCTTTCCAACAGTAAAAACTTCGAGAGTGTCTCGGTGATCAAGATCGTTGATATGATCATAGATTATGCATATCAGGACAAGGCGTCTGATATCCACATGGAGCCACAGGAAGAGAATTTTCTAATCCGATACCGTATAGACGGTATTCTGCACGATGTGCTGTTTCTCCCCAAGTCTCTTCAGGAACGGATATTGACCCGTATCAAGGTTTTGTCCCGCCTCCGGACCGATGAACACCTTGCAGCACAGGATGGAAAGATCCGCACAAAAATCCTGGATGAGTATCTGGACATCCGCGTTTCGATCATACCTATTGTTGATGGCGAGAAGGTGGTGATGCGTCTTTTGACCTCACAGAACGATCAACTTTCGCTTTCCGACCTCGGAATGAGCCAGGCGGACTTACAGAAGCTTACCAATGCGTTTAATAAGTCGTATGGAATGATACTTTCCACTGGTCCCACCGGATCGGGAAAGTCAACCACTATTTATGCCATTCTACGTATCCTAAACGTCCGCGAAAAGAATATAACTACAATCGAAGACCCCGTCGAGTACCGGGTTAAAGGGCTCAATCAAATCCAGGTAAATCAGAAAACCAATCTCACCTTTGCACAGGGTCTACGCTCCATCCTGCGACAGGATCCAAACATCGTTTTCGTCGGTGAAATCCGGGATACGGAGACAGCGGGAATTGCCGTTAATGCTGCTCTGACAGGACATCTTGTGTTCTCTACTCTTCACACAAATGATGCCCCGACCGCACTTCCGCGACTTACCGATATGAAGGTAGAGCCCTTCCTGGTAGCCTCTACGGTGAGCGTAATCGTTGCGCAGCGTCTGGTCAGAAAAATTTGTAATTCATGCCGTACCGCTATCGGTATTTCACGGCAGGAATTGCTCAAGAATATTCCTGAAGATGTTGTCAAAAAATACTTTGGAAACTCAAAAGACATAGAACTGTTCTACGGAAAGGGGTGTAAGATCTGTCACCAGAGCGGGTATTTCGGACGTATGGGTGTATACGAGGTACTCGAAGTCACCCGCGAAATACGGAGGTTAATTATTCAGAAAGCAGACTCTGACGTGATTCTTGATCAGGCGCGCAAAGAAGGGATGACAACAATGCTCGAAGACGGCATCGATAAAGCAAAACGCGGTGTGACAACCCTCGAAGAAGTATTGCGTGTTACGAAAACCGAAAACGTATGAGCACTTCTCGTCCAACAAAACCTGCTTTCAAAACAGATCCGGTCAGCTTGAGTAATCAGGATAAGGTTGCTCTTCTGACGAACCTTTCTACTATGTTAAGCGCAGGCATCCCACTTCTGGAGGTGATCGACTCACTTCTGGAAGACATCCGGGGACCGCAGAAAAGGATTCTCAAGCTTATCCGGGAGGACATAATCCAGGGAAAACATCTTTACGAAGCCTTTTCCCGTTTTCCAAACGTATTTTCACAGGTAACTATAAACGTAGTAAAAGCGGCAGAGGAGGCCGGAGGGCTGGACACCACACTCAAACAGGTGAAGAACCAGATGGTCAAGGATATGGAGTTTCATGATAAGATCGTTTTCGCAATGATCTACCCTGCTCTGATCATGATACTGCTTGTCGGTATGATGCTGATGATGCTTGTGGTGGTAATACCGAAGATCTCGCAGGTGTTTTCCAAACTCAACGTTGACCTGCCCTTACCTACCAAGATCCTGGTCTGGTTGTCGAATACCCTTCTCCAGAATACCATTCCAATAATAATCGGCCTGGTGGCAATCGGATTTGCCAGCGTGTACCTGTACCGGCGGAATAAAAACCTAATTCTGCAACCACTCATCCGGCTTCCACTCATAACCAGTTTGGTCACAAAAATCGACCTGACTACCTTTTCCCGGAGCCTTTCTTCACTCCTGAGTGCTGGTATCCCCATTACCTCAGCTCTGGAACTTACCGAAAACGTTGTAATAAAAAAAGATATCTCACGAGTGATTCGAATGTGCAAAGAGATGATTCTTGCCGGAAAGTCGTTTTCCGCAGGTTTGAAGGCAAATAAAGGGGAAATACCGACACTCATGATAAAAATTATCGAGACTGGAGAGCGTTCAGGTTCACTGGATAGGTCACTTGGCGAGATATCCGAATATATGGATTACTCCGCCACAAATGATCTGCGTGCAGTTACTGCTTTACTTGAACCGATAATGTTGATTACAGTTGGATTACTGATCGGAGGGATTATGGTTTCGATCATTGCGCCGATCTATGGACTCATCGGCTCAGTTGGTGCACGATAGTATGAGACGCGGCTTTACTTTGGTAGAGCTCCTTATTGTTATGGGAGTCATGGGAATCATTATGCAACTAGGCTCTGTCAGTCTGCTCCGTTTCCAGCAATTCGCCTCGATACAGGCTGCCACCGGATCGATGCTCAGCGATATTAAACAGCAGCAACTGAAGGCGATGGTGGGTGATACCGGAAATATTGGTATCAGAGGTCCGTTTGGTGTCCATTTTTTACCGGATCGCTATGTGTTGTTCTCCGGGCCGGCTTATGATCCGGGAGATTCCACAAATTTCGTGATTACTACCGAGCAGAATATCAGGATTGATTCAACGACACTTACCGGGAATTCGCTTGTATTTTCAGCGGGAAGTGGAGAAGTGGTGACAACTGATCAGGTAGAGACAATCACCCTCCGGAACACAGCAAATGGCGAATCGCGCACCATTACGATCAATAGACTTGGAGTTATAACCGATATTGATTGACTTGAATATGCGGAATGGATACTCACTGGTAGAAGTGGTGATCGGTATCGGGTTGCTGGCAATTCTGGCACCGGTGATTGTTGGTGCCGTTATCACATCCCGTGAGGGCAGACCCCAGGCAGAACGGCGTCAGGAGGCAACTACGATACTCAACGATACTATCGACTCGGTACGGAGCGTCCGCGAGCGTGGATGGGCGCTATTTGCCGTAAATGGCACATGGCATCCAGTACAGGACGGTTCGCAGTGGTCGCTGGTAGCCGGTGCGGAGACCATCGGAAACTTTACCCGGCGAGTTACCATTAGCGATGTATACCGCGACAGTAACGGGACTATCGTTATAGCCGGAGGAACAAGAGATCCCTCTACCCGACGGGTGCTGATCAGTGTGTCGTGGAATACTCCGCTTCCGGCCAGTGTCTCTACAGAGATGTATTATACCCGCTACAGCGATAATGAAACTCTGACTCATACCACTGCGGCCGACTTTAACGGCACCACTACCAGCACCGCGGTTACCGACCTCTACGATGGTGGCGAAGTAGTGCTTGCCTCCGGTGGTTACGGCAACTGGTGTAATCCCGTTTTCACCGATGTAACCGTAGATCTTCCCAAAAATGGTACAGCAAACGCAATTTCCGCAACAGAGGGCATTATTTTCGTGGGTACCGGGGAAAACTCATCCGGTGTGTCTTTTGCACGGGTAAACGTGGATCAGGGACGCCCGCCGGCAGCAGTTATTGCAGGTACATTCAACGGATACAAAACAAATGATATTTTCGGAGACGGCAACTTTGCCTATGTGGCGACTGATAATAACAGCAAGGAAGTAGTAAAAATCAATGTTTCGACTACTCCCTACACGGAGGTTGGCGCATTCAATGGTTATGGATCAACCGACGCCGATGCAGTTTTTATTTCGGGAGCCTACGGGTATGTTACCCAGAACCGGGACTTTCGGGTTTTTAATGTTAACACCATGAGCCAGGTGGGCACGCGAACCCTATCCGGAAGAGGAACCGATATCAAGGTAGTAGGAAATTATGCCTATGTTTCGATTGCTGGAGCTGCCCGGGAGCTAGAAATAGTAAATATAAGCAACCCGAGCAATCCAACAATCTCGGGGTGGGCAGATGTAAACGGGGCAGCTTCGTATGGAGTTATTGTGAACGGTACCGGCACTCGCGCTTACATCGTAACCGGCGCAGATGCCAATCAACCTGAACTTTTTATTATCAACACTGAGTCAAAATCCGGTTCCCGGCCCATAATCGCAAGCTATGACACATCGGGGATGGATCCCAATGGAGTTGCAGTGGTACCAGGGAATCTCGCGGTTATCGTTGGCGACAACGCAGAAGAGTATCAGGTAATCAATATCACAGACGAAACAAACCTCCGGCGCTGCGGCGGTGCAGAAGTGAATACCGGAATTCGGGGGGTTTCATTTGTTCTCGAGTCCGATGGTGACGCTTTTTCGTATATAATCACCGGCGACTCGAATTCCGAATTGAAGATTATTGGCGGAGGGCTGGGCGGTGCATTTACCGGCAATGGAATGTACGAGTCGGCTCCATTTACGGTGGGCTATCCAGTTGCCTTTAACCGTATGATCTGGAATGCTACCATTCCCTCGCAGACCGCATTCCGTATGCAGATAGCAGTTGCCAACCCGACTTTCGGCTCAGATTGCGGCACAGCAACCTATACGTATGTAGGCCCCGGAGGTGATACCGGAACCTGGTTTGACACCGGTGCAGAAGCAGTCGTACCATTTGGGTCATATGGCGCATCCTACATAAACCCGGGTCAGTGCATGCGATACCGGGTAAACCTCCTTGCAAATGAACCTGCCAATACTCCGATCTTCCGTGATGTTACTATTAACTATTCGCCATGAAGACCGATACCGGCCAGAGCGGATTTACTCTCGTGGAATTCCTGCTTTATACCGGCTTGCTTACCGTAGTAATTATGGTCGTATCGATGATGTTTTCATCTATTACGGAAATCCAAATCGAGAGCGAATCAACCTCAGCAATTTCACAGGATGAATCATTTCTGGTGAACCGCTTTGCCTATGACATTCGCCGTGCAGAGGATATACTGCTGCCCGCCAGAGAGGGGGATAGCTCTTCCACACTTCAGCTACGTATCGACGGTGAAACCTACCAGTATGCAATCATCGACGGAAACCTTTTCCTGACTACCGGCGGAGAATCATACCGCTTAAACGGGGACGGAACCAGTGTTGCCTCGGTGCAGTTTCAACGATTCGGCAATCCCGGAGGCCTTCCCACAGTGCGATATACTATTCAGCTTGTCAGCACAGCACTGAAACCGGGAGAGTCTGCTCCCCGTACTCAAACAGTTTCAGCAACCGTTTCGCTCAGATAGCCCATGAAAAACCAGTTTCAATCGGTACCGATGGCAGGGCACCAGTCAGGGATGATCGTCATTACTGTTGTAGTGTTTATGATGGTTGCAATCCTAATCACCACTGCAGCTACCCTGACTACTGTTGTAAATACCCGCAATACAACATTGTACGAATACGGGACAAGGGCCTATGCGATGGCCGAAAGCGGTGCGGAAAACGCATTACTGACTCTGCTGCGCAACCCGGGTTATACGGGGGAAACCCTGACACTTGATGGAGGTACCGTAACAGTAAGTGTTACCAGAGCGGGATCAAACCGAACTATCACATCAACATCCAATCTAGATACCTTTACCCGGTCGGTTCAGGTAGAAGTAACCTACATAAACAACGTCATGACAATAACTTCATGGCGTGAAGTATACTGAATACATGGCAGGTAAGTCTTCCAGCTACGCATGCGTGTTCGTTGACCGTAGCATACTTTCTATATATCGTTCTGATTCTACCACACCTATATCGATTGAACTTCCGCCGGAAATCGTGGATGCGATTGAAGTCATAGATGATGACGGACTTGTATCGCTTCTGCAGCAGGCATTGGCAGGCGAGCAGCCGGAAGCGGAAACTATTATAGTTTTCTTGGATGCTACCTACTTTACCAAAGACGTTTCACCGGATCCGAACGATAAAACGAAAGATATCAGTCCGGAAGCAGATGAAAAATTTGCTGAAATAGTGCCCTTTGAGACTGCGTTTGCCCGAAGGTATGAAGTCGGAAACAAATCGTATTTGACAGTCGTAAACGCTGATATGTTCTACACCCTCAAGCTTGCACTGGAAAAAAACAGATATCTTGTTACCTGTGCAGTGCCTGAAATACTTCTAGGTTTAAGTGACGGTCAGATTGCGGCCAATTCCCCATACGGCTTCCAGCAGGTCTTAAAAAAGTTCGAGTACCTAAAAAAGAACTCTATTGCACCAGTGGCCGGATCGGCAGATGTTGCAACAGGTTCAGTGCAGGAACCCGAAGATAGTATCAGCGGTCCAATGGTGACACAGTCACCGAAGCCGAAACCCTCTTCACTCACTTTTGCCGTTCCGGTTCTTCTGTTATTACTCGGTGTACTTGGATTTGTGATTTATCAGCAGTTCAGCGCCCCAGCGGTGGTATCACAGACACCGCAACCGGAAGCGGTTCCGACACTTCCGGCAGTATCACCCGTAATTTCTGCGACCGCTACCCCTGGGCCTGCAGGAAAGCGGAAAACTGAACTCACTATTCGGGTACTGAACGGCTCCGGCAGATCCGGTGATGCCAACCGGGTAAGTTCATTTCTGGAAGATGAAGGCTACCGGAATATTACTACCGGAAATGCAGACTCCCCCAACCCTCGTGAAACGCAGATTACGTTTACGGGAAATCTGCCTTCACAGCTTCGTGATGAGCTTCGTACAGTTCTCGAAACGATAGAAGGAGAGATTGATATTCGTGAGGCTGGCACCGGCGAAGCTGATGTAATTATACTCACTGGATCGCGATCAGGGAGTCAGGCTACACAGAATAAGCCATCAGAGCAAGATGATGGTGAGTAATACATATCATATACATACTAAATTCACCTTGCAAAAAAATCACTGTTGACTTGTTTATCAATTTTCTAGTACCTTTACAGTATTACCTGTTTTCAAAGACATCACTATGGTGAATAATAAGAAAGGTTTCACCCTCATCGAGCTGCTCGTGGTCATTGGTATCCTTGCGGTTCTGTTAGCAATCGTTCTGATTGCCATCAACCCGGCACGCCAGTTTGCGCAGGCAAACGATACCAAGCGCCGCAGTGACGTCAACGCGATTCTGAATGCTATACACCAATATATGGCAGAAAACGGTGGATCGCCGCCAGCTGCAATCACTACCACTGCCGGGGTAATTTCAGATGCGGGAATTGATATCTGTGCGGCTCTTGTTCCGACCTATATTGCGGAGCTTCCTGCAGATCCGTCACTCAACAATGGTACACCAATTCCGGCTACCTGTCCTGCAGGGTACACAACCGGCTATACCGTCGTCCGGTCAACAACGGATAGCCGTATCTCGGTCAGTGCAACCAGCTCAAGTGGCCAGCCGATCACGGTTACGCGCTAAGTGTCCGAACCCGAAAATTATAACTTCTCATCAGAACGCCCCGGGAAACCGGGGCGTTTTGTTGCGTGCTTTTACGATTCACAAATGTAGCCGCGTTTACCTGTCTGGTATCCTTGGGATATGCAGGAAATTCAGGCGTTCGCGGACCGGCTTCACCTTACTGTGACCATTCTTCTGGTTATCATGGCCGCTTCCGCGATGGCAATACCGGTAGTGGTGTTCACTGTCAGGAAAAAATTTCTCTATGCCTCGGCATTCGCAGCTCTCTCTTGTACTTCGTTTATTGCCGCAGTATTCCTGTCTACAATCGAACCGTTCAGCAACTCGTTCAATCGGGCACAAATAGGGGTCTATATTGCTCAGACAACTTTCTCTCTCGCGGTAATTATTGTGCAGATACTTTTCTCAGCCGGCATTATCGTTTTCCAACATCGCAGGTAATCATTCCGGAACCATCCACGCTACCCCTTCGTAGCGCCAGACCCTGTCATTGAAGGCTGTCTTGACAAAGTTCTTTTCCCCCTCACTTGCGGTATAGAAATGCTTCCGGTAGGTATCGCTCCAGAATCGGTACACATTCTTTGCAGGACCGGTGTAATTTGTCGGATATACATAATATGCGATTCCTTCGTAGCGCCAGACCTTGGCATCGAAGGTTGTCTCGACAAAGTTTTTTTCTCCCTCGCTTGCGGTATAAAAATGCCCACGATAAGTATCGCTCCAAAAGCGGTAAACCGGAACAACACTGACTGCGCTATTTACAAAGGCAGAGTAAGCAATTCCTTCGTAACGCCATACCGACACCGGAAAGGTACGTTGGATGTAATTCTTTTCTCCCTCGCTTGCGGTATAAAAATGCCCGCGATAAGTATCGCTCCAGAATCGGTACACAGCAGCCTTTGATACCGGTGTAGGAGTAAGAGTGCTGGAGGGAACAGGAGTGACCGTTGGAGTAGGAGTGGGGAACGGGATATCTGTCGAAAATTGCGGACCATTATTTGGGCCGGTCGGATTATATTCACACCTCCCGTCTGATGGTCCTCCAGCCGCTCCGGAAACATCCGGGATCACCTGCCCCTCAAAACAGTTTCCCGGAATGGAATCAAAACGATACAATCCCACCGTATTTGCATCAGAGGATACCTGTGCGAGAGGGATTGAAAATGTCCCCGTATAGCGTACATTATTCGATATCCGCAAGTCGTCCAGCCACCCGCTATAAGACAGGTATCCCGGTACATAATCGTGTTTTTCCGCACCGAGAACTAGGTAGGGATCGTTGGGATAACTGGTACTGCGGCCATTCCGGTATGATAGATCTCCGGTTGGTCCAGCACCGCTCGCCCGTTGCACACCATCCACAAATATTGCCAGTGCACCGGTACTTTGTGTCCGGGTAACAGCAATATGGTGCCAGCCACCATCTTTTAGATTAACACCGGTAGTACAGATTGTGTTTCCGGAACTGCCATTATTGGTGCCAAAACCAAGCCGGCCGTCACTCCCCAGCGAGATACCATAGTCACCATTATCCCCGCTTCCGAATATGTCACGATCCACGATCACATGGCCATTTGTCCAGCCATCGTTTCCGGTCTCGCAAGAGCCGGTACTGTTGGCAGTAGTATCGGCTTTCATCCAGAACTCGATTGTAAAGTCGCCTCCAATATCAATAGGTTTTTCCGGAGCGTCTAGCCGGATTTTTATCCGGTCAGCATCGTCGTTACCGTAGCCGAAAAAACGTATCGAGGTTTGCGTCGCCGGTATATTTTGATTGATCCAGCTCCGGAAAGAATAAACGCTGGAATTAAACAGATCCCCACCGCAAGAGTAAACCCAGGAATTAATCCCGATAACCTTCGGCATACCGTTCACCAGAATAGTTGACGGTCCTCCGCTATCCCCCTGACACCCGCCCGAACCATAAAAATTATCAAAAGGGATCATACTGCTAGTTACGTTCGAATCGCCGGTATACAGATCTCTCCGGATCTTCATAACTGCCTCAAGAAGCTGCGCACTGCGTGGTCCGCCATCCTGTATATATCCCCAGCCGTGTATACGGACATCGGCATTGTTGGGCTGCTCTACCAGTGTATCGGTAAGTGCCACGGTGGGAATCAGGGAGGGAAGCGGGGCGGCAAGCCGCACCAGAGCAATGTCATTATTGTACAAAGCGCCCTCGCCGTAATCCGGATGCACGATCCACTGATCGGTATCCGACTGAAACGACGTGCTGCCATCGGGAAAACTGTTCAGGTCTTGAAGTCCGGAGATTACTTTGATGAGAGCGGGGGTAATCGGTGGCTCAAGACAGTGGGCAGCAGTCATTATCCACTGCGGATGTATTAGCGAGCCCGCGCAAAACTGACGAAGAATTGGAGTAGAATTCGGATTTCCCGGTGTAAACTGCTCTGAAACCAGTGCTACCTGATATGGATACTTCCCCGCTGGTGCAACTGTTCCATTCACAATTTGTGGTGCCTTTCTCATCGGATCAGGTGTGGGCCGGGGAGACGAAAAGGAGACAGAATGTATCGTCTGTGGCGTACCCGTCTTCTCTGCAAGGACAGCTCCATCTGAAAAAGCCACAAGAAAAACAACTGCAGTAAAGAGGTGAAAAATCCGTCTGAATCGGTTCGACATGTCTTCTCCATTGTAACGAAAACAGATCAAAATAGGGGCATGTATGGGGTATAATGAGCTCAGTTACCAGTAGTTACCCACCATTCCCATGAGTGCCGTTGTTGATATTCTCCGCAAACTGGGAGCTGTTATTACCGACGACCATTTTGTATACACCTCAGGGAAGCACGGGGAGGTCTATATCAATAAAGACGCATTATATCCCCACCCCGAATATACATCCCGGGTGGGGAAGCTCTTCGCGGAAAAGTACCATACAATGGATATCGATGTGGTTGCAGCTCCCGCTCTCGGAGGAATAATTCTTACAACCTGGACCGCGTATCATCTGACCCAGATGAAGGGAAAGGAGGTACTGGGAGTCTACGCCGAGAAAATGCCCGATAAGAGTATGGCATTTACACGGGGCTATGACCGCTTGATTGCGGGAAAAAATGTGCTGGTGATCGAAGATCTCGCAACAACCGGCGGCTCGCTTAAAAAAGTTGTGGATCTGGTTCGTGCTACCGGTGGAAATGTAGTTGCCGCATGCGTAATGGTAAATCGCGATCCCGAAGCCGTCACCACAGAGACAATTGGAGCTCCCTTTGATTCCCTGGGAGTTATCCGGGCCGAGTCTTGGGAAGAATCGGACCTTCCGGATCGGATCAGGAAACGCCCGATAAACACAAAGGTCGGTCATGGTAAAAAGTATATGGAAGCAAAAGCTGCCGGTCGCTGAGTCCGGGCTGATTATCCGTTTTCCTCCGATATGCATATCCGCCAAAAGCTGAATGCCGTAGTCTCAAGAAATAATTCTTTATTGTGTATTGGTCTAGATAGCGATCTGGAAAAGCTTCCGGAATCAGTCCGCTCGCTTCCCAATCCGATCTTTGCCTTCAACAAGGCGATCATCGACGCCACTCACGACCTGGTTTGCTGCTACAAACCGAATACGGCTTTTTACGAAGCATATGGCTTGGAAGGTATACGCCAGTTGAAGATGACCTGCGACTATCTCCGTGAAACGTATCCGGAAGTGGTAATTATCCTGGACCCGAAGCGCGGTGACATTGGTAGCACGAATGTCGGGTATGCCCGCTTTGCGTTTGACTATCTTCAGGGCGATTGCGTAACCCTGCAACCCTACTTCGGCGGCGAATCGCTTGCTCCCTTCCTGAACCGCACCGAAAAGGGCTGTATCATCATGTGCAAAAACTCCAACCCCGACAGTGGCGAATTCCAGAATCTGCTGGTAGATGGCGTTCCGCTTTATATGAAAGTGGCAGAAGCATTTGCGACAAAGTGGAATACGAACGACAACGTGTGGCTGGTTATCGGCGCAACGTACCCCGAAGAGCTGGGAAATGTCCGCAGGCTCGCTCCAAACGTAACTTTCCTGGTGCCGGGAATCGGTGCGCAGGGCGGAGATCTGGAGAAAACACTGGCAGTCGGGCTCGATGAGCAAAAACGAGGTATTGTGATTGCGGCTTCGCGCGGGGTTATCTTCGCGTCGAAGGAATCGGACTTTGCAGAAGCGGCACGGGCGGAGGCAGGTAAGCTGCGGGATACGATCAATCTACACCGGTAAGGATCGTGCTATACAAGGGTCTTCATATTCAAGGGGATATCATTTGACAATCCGGTAGTAAAACCGTTTGGCGATTTCCGCAATGAGTAAATATGCAACTGTTATTCCCGCTAATAGAATCAGTACTGGCACAGGAAGCGGCACAAATCCGAACATGGCTCCCAGCGCAGTAAATGGCAGAACCCACCCTGTAGCCACAACTGCAATTGTAGAAATTAGGAGCGCGGGACTGGGCATACTCTGAATAAATGGCAGTTTCCGGGTACGGATAACATAAATCACAAATACCTGGGTAGCCAGAGATTCGATAAACCAGCCCGTCTGAAACGCTGCCGGATTGGCTGGGAAAAGTCGGTAGAGGAGAAAAAAGGTAAGAAAATCGAAAATAGAACTGACCGGTCCAAATATGAGCATCATTGTTCGGATTTCTCGTATATTCCATCTCTTTGGATTTTTAAGGTAATCTGTATCAACCCGATCGGCAGGCAAGACCATCTGGGCAAAGTCATAAAGAAAATTATTCAGCAAGATCTGTTTGGGAAGCATGGGCAGATACGGTAAAAATAAAATAGCTCCTGCCAGCGAAAGCATATTCCCGAAATTTGAACTAAGACCCATATGAATATATTTCATGGTATTCCCGAAGGTCTTTCTCCCCTGAGTTACCCCCTGACCGAGCACTTCAAACGATTTTCCGGTGAGGATAAGATCGGCAGATTCTTTTGCCACTGGAACCGCGTTTGTTACCGAGATTCCGACATCCGCAGTCTTTAAAGAGGGCGCATCGTTTATCCCGTCTCCCATATAGCCAACCACATGACCGTTATCCCGCAACGCAGCTATGACACGGTTTTTTTGCACAGGTGAAAACCGGGCAAAAATAGTGGTTTCTTCGACAACCTGGCGCAATTTTTCTGCTGTGAGATGATCAATCTGGTGGCCCAGAAGATAACGTTTCACGGGAATTCCGGCCTGGCTGCAAATTTTTTGTGCTACCAGTTCGTTATCGCCGGTAATAACTTTCACCTCTATACCAAGTTCTTCCAGGGCTTTTATGGATTGCCTAACACCAGGCTTGACCGGATCAAGAAAGGCCGTAAATCCCATAAAGCACATCTCTGTTTCGTCATGCCGGGAATAATGCCCTAAATGGTTATCCTCGTATTTTCGTGCGAGTGCCAGCACCCGAAATCCTTCGGCACTCAGCTGTTGTGCCAGGGCCGCAAACTTCTCGCGTTCGCAGGAAGTAAGACCATGAACTTTGCCATTCAGTACATATTCCGAACAGATTGCAAGTACCGTTTCCGGAGCTCCTTTCGTGATCAGGATATTCCTTTCCGTATGCCGAACAATAACACTCATCCTCCTGCGTTCAAAGTCGAATGGAATCTCATCTACTTTTTCGTATCCTGTTAGACTTATTTTCTTGAAATCGAGAACTGCCTGATCCATCGGACTGCTGATACCTGTCTGGAAATGGCTGTTCAAATAGGTGAACGTAAATACTTCATCAGACTCAACACCGTTTCCATCGAGATAGCGTACCAGCTCTATTTTGTCTCTGGTTAGAGTTCCTGTTTTGTCGGTACAGAGTACATCCATACTCCCGAAAGCAGGTATTGCGGTGAGCTTTTTTACTATTACGCCGTGCCGTTCCATAGATGCTGCACCCTGTCCCATGGTAATGGACATAATCATCGGGAGAAACTCCGGTGTCATGCCCACAGCTACAGCTATCGCAAACAGCAGTGCCTGTAGTATGTCCTGGCTAAGGAGAGAGTTTGCAGTAAAAATAATAAGCACAAAGAGCATAATGACGCGTAGAATCAGCCGCCCGAAAGAATGCATACCTCGGGTAAAATCATTTTCTTCCGATGCCACCGCCAAGGATGCGGAAATCGTGCCGAACATCGTCTGGATACCTGTCTGAAATACAACTGCCCTGCAGGTACCCGTGTTTATACCTGTTCCCATAAAGACTAGGTTGTTCATATCAGTCAGGTCCGGATGTTCCTCGTGCACGGGGCGATGGGATTTACGCACCGGAAACGATTCGCCGGTGAGTGTAGATTGATTCACGAAACAATCTTTTACTTCCAATATTCGGGCATCGGCAGGTACCAGATCTCCGGCATTCAGGAGAATGATATCTCCCGGAACCAGATGTGCTGCCTGCACTTTTACCTCTTCACCGCCTCGAACCACTACCGCAGTTGTGGCAACCCGCTCCATAAGCTTTTCTGCTTCCCGTGTCGCCTTGTGTTCTTGAATAAAATCAAGCGTGGTGCTTAAAAGCACCATACAGAAAACAATTCCCGCATCCACCCTTTCACCTAATAGCCAGGAAATAATCGCCACTACGAGAAGTGTAAGAGTAAGGGGATTTTTGTATTTACTTAGATACTCTTGCACCGCTGTCTGCCGCTTGCGGATTACAAGCGTATTAGGCCCATAGGTACGCAATCTTCGTTTAGCCTCGGCGTGAGTAATACCATCCTGCCCGGAAGCAGTCTCCATTAGTGCCTCATTAACAGTAAGGCGGGCAAAACGCTCTGCGGTGCTATAGCGCAACCGGGAGGGAGAAGACATGGGATGTAACGCGTTTTAGAATCACTAGTTTTGTAATTAAATCAGTATAGCACCATTCTCCGCCGTATACTAAGCATTGCACACTCTGTTACCATATCAGGCCTGCGCCTTGCAATGTAAAACCCATTAGCTATACTAAGGGTATATGACTAATCAAGTTCTTATCCAAAACCTGAAAAATCTCCTCTCGGAGACGTACATTCTTATGCTTAAATCACAAAATTATCACTGGAATGTTACCGGAAGTAACTTTCATGCACTTCACGTGATGTTTCAGGAGCATTACGAGAATATGTTTCAAGCAGTAGACGAATTGGCGGAGCGAATCAGGGCCATTGGGGCCGTTGCACCCGGCACCTTTAACCAGTTTCAGTCACTGTCACAGATAAACTCCGAAGCGGTACAGACCAAAGACCGGGAGATGATCGAATCGTTGATTTCGGATCATAAGATTTTGGTAGAGACCGCGAAAAAAGTTGTAGAAGAAGCCCAGAAAGAACAGGATGATGCAACCATGGATATGGCTATCGAGCGGATTCAAACCCATGAGAAGTTTATCTGGATGCTACAGAGTTCTCGGTAAGATTCTAACCCTAAAAATACGGCTTGGCTTCCAAGTGTAATAGTGCCCACCATTGTTTTTGGTGACTGTAGGTGTCCCCGTTGTAGTTGTTTTCTGTAAAAACGGAGATACGGTCGAAGCATGTTTTTATCCATCACCTAATATCGGATGTCCATTGCCCCCAAGAATACGCGAGGTAGGTCTGATGCGGGTTAAGACATTTCAAAGAGTTTTCTTAACGATGAAATTGTTTAGTTCTGTGATGGATTTTTGCCGGTATACACAGTAGAAGATATCTCTATCTTACTGCGTCCCTCTGCAGATGTGATAGTTTTAGTTTGATCGTGATTGAGGTAGCGTAATGCACTTCACAATTTGGTTTATATTCTGTACACTGGTATAACCATGGACCCAACCCTACCATCGTCATCCGGACCTAACCCGAAACTTATGATCGCAATCGGCGGCGTGTTAGTAATACTGCTTGTCGCCCTGGTGCTTATGATATCTATTCTGCGGAATACGGACAAGCGTGCCGAAACAAACCGGGAAGGTTCCGCACAAAACAACACCGGCAATCAGGTGGAGAACTCTGTTGTGCCAAGCGCCAATCCCACCTTTGCTAAGCAACCCCCCTCGCCAGGAGCCGTTGCTGTCGTAGGTGACGAAGTACTCTACTCAACCGATTTGAAACGAATCCTTGATTTGTATCCTGCTGGCCTGCGTGAATCATCACGCGATGTAGCTCTCGAACAAATTATTAACGAATCCATAGCGCTCCAGGCGGGAGCGAAGGCTGGTATGATCACACTGTCACCGTCTTTTTATAACAGTATGAATAAAAATTACACGGCCCGTAGCGACGCTATCAATAAGGTGAAAGCTGCCGTCGATGCGCAAACGGGATCCGTAAGCGGAGCAGTGATATCGATCTGGTTCTTCAACAACGGCACTGCGGGTCCGATTGGGTATGAACGCGGAAAGCAGATTGCTAAACAAAAAATAGAAGCTGCTCGAGCTTCGGTTGTGTCTGGCGATCGATCGATTATCGAGGTTGCGCGCATTATTAAGGATGATACGTCGCTTGCCCAGCTCGATCCGGTGTGGCAACAAAACGCGATCTTTACTTTTGAAGATGTTCCCGCCGCTGAAGCTATTACATTCGACCCGGAGTTCGACAAAATAATCCGCTCCCTGAAGCCAGGAGAGGTTTCTCCGGTCAGGTTAATAAGTGTGGGATCGGGCGACGGTCGTCGTGAAGCTCTGTATATGTTTGCTCAGGTTACCCGAAACAATCCTCCGAAGGGTGAAGCCGGAAGTTATGAAGAATGGTTACAAATGGCAAAGAAGTCCTATGAAATCGAACGTTATTGAGCGTTTTTTTTCCTGCTCGATACAACAATCTGCATTTGTAGGCGTTATATACTGTGCACTCGCTGGGTTTGTTTTACTTGTCGCACCTTTTGTGGTACACGCAGAGGAAGGCCAAGGTCCCCTCATCAATTTTTCTATAGTGGCAACCAAAGACGGAGCCACTACTCCCCTTTCGGGCATCTATTTCGAAACTTTTACCTTGACAAATCATCCGATCACCCCCTCGGATTTGGGTAAAGTGGATTCAAAGGGGAATATTGTCAATTTTCGATTCCGTAAAACAGGCGCTGACGGCATAACCACGTTTGAAACGTTATCCCCGGAAGGTGCTCAGTACGGCACAACACCGATCGATATCGACGGGGACGGTCAGATGGACACCTTCAGGATCGTTGGTTCACCTAAAGCTTACACGGCAAACCCGGACAAAGAACTGACTGTCAATATTAATGGTGTAGAGATCACGGAAGACCCGAAGTATTGCATGGCGAGTGGTAACTACAAGTTTACCCGTCTTAAAAACGATACTCGAAACGTCCGCGGCGGTGATTGTGAACTTGAATCGGGTATGAATTTCCTCTGCGGAACTTCCCCGTTTTATGCCCGTCCGGTGATGCGCAAGGATATGCAGGGGACATTCGTATTCAAGGCGGTATCGCACAGTAATGGTGAACAGAAGCCACTTGCCGAATGTACCGGACCTTACACCCAGGATTTTGGAGAAAGCAACAATTATGGCGCGTGTGTAACCGACGATCCCTTAGGTCGTGGATTTAAAGTGGTTCGTTGGGGGCACGGCAATTCAATCGCGAACCTTACCTTCTTTGTCGAGTTTGTATCGGAAGTTCCGACACCCAGTAAATCCGTTGAACGGATGGATGCAAATATCAAGGAAACAGAATGGCAAAATTTCTATTGCACCGAGTCGCGAAGTTGCGCTGACGAAGCAGCGGGCTGTACTGCCAAGGCGTCTGAGGGTAAGAAACGTGTTAAGGTTGGTGGTATTCTTGCGGTACTTGACCGCTTGCAGAATGCCCTGCCAACTGGAGAACCCATCTATCTGGTCGAGTGTGTGGCCGCAAACGGTACCGATTTGAGCTCCCGCAATTCTTACTCCTGCACAACGGGGGATCCCGCGATAGACTCAAGGCTAGGCATAGAAGCGGGAAACTTCCCCGTTGCTGTTTTCGGTAAGAACGGGGTACCACTTGCTGATCGTAATCTTCGGGCATCAACAAACGCAGGTCTTGACGAGGTTGAGTGGGAATCTCTGTCTATTCCCGACACGACCAGCATGTTTATGCTCGGATTTCGACCCGGATTAACGACATCCGCCCCAGATGGGAGCATAGGTGGCCAACAATTCGCAACATTAACATCTGCTACTGGGTGCACTGTCCTGAAAGATCCATATGGTATAGTTTTCGATTCTGTAACCGGAGTTCCGTTGGCAAATGCGGAGGTTTTGTTGACAATGAAGTCTCCCGCGGGTACGCAAGTCCCCGTTACTGCTCGAGACGTTTACGGCGAAAGGACGAATCGCACCTTTACAAATCCCGTTACAACCGGTGCTGACGGTGCGTTTGCTTTTATGGTGCCTGACGGAAATTATAAATTATTCGTTAGAAAGCCGGGCTATCAGTTTCCTGCAACCATACCTCTCGACCCTCAGATATCAAGTAAATATGGTCCTCTCTATGACGGAACCTGGATTGTACAAAAGGGAGAGCCGGTTCGTCGCAATATCCCCCTAATGTCGGTGCCTAGTAAATAGTCGGAAGAATATCGCTGTTTTTTATCTGTGCCGCGATTATGTGTTTCGTATAACCCATTCTTGCGTTTGGGAAAGACTGGGAAAGCCAACGAGTTAATGCGGCATGTCTAGCTTGTTGATGTACCATTAAACCGTACTCCCTGCTATTCCATCCAGAACGTGTTGCGAGGTGCAGGGCGGTACGGAGGCGTTTTTTCGAGGCTTATCCGTATTCTGGCGGTACGATCTTCCGGCAGGTTAAACACTGTAGAAAACCCTCCCCAGTTGTCGGCAGTTAAGGATCGGGTTTCTAAGGATTTACCCTCCGGAGTAACCATTTCCAAAGTGACTCGACTGTGGGGATGGGATGTGACGCCGCTGACGCGACGTGTTGTGCCGATGGTTGTTACCTTTCCTTCGACCAATGAGACCCGGTTTTGTCGCGCGAATCGTTCTGCGGCACCCCGGTCTTCCGGCATCAATGGAATATTTGTTTCGACAGCATGCCCGAACTGCACGATATCACCACCGTGATATATTCCCCCGGAATATAACCCCCGTGTGGATGTGTGTTTGGTGTCTGTGAGTGTGCTATACCCCGGACGATCCGCTGACAGACGGTATGTTCCGTCCGGCACATGGAATGTAAATGCTCCGTCGGCCCGGGTGGTGATGGGATTTGCAAACACGGGATCAACGCCTTCTATTACTCTTTCCATTGGGAGAGGTTCGTAGCCAGAGTCGGTCAGGCGGAAGAGCGTAACGCGAACACCTTCAAGTGGTTCTAGTGTGACTGCATCAAATACCCGTCCGTATGGATCGTGAACAATCTTACATTCCGAACCAAACGATAAGGTGCCAAACTGTTGGCCGCCAATACTGCCCGGATCAACCCGATCGGGCATATTCGTTTTATGTGCAATCACCACAACACTTGCGGCGGCACGAGTAAGGACGGTTTCTAGTTCGTATTCTGGCCATACTGATCGTTCTGTTATTGCCGCCGGAGCGACAGGTACTGCTTTTCCATTTACGATCTGGAACAAGTTCGACTGGTAGCCGATCGCGTTCTTAAGTTTCGTGGTATTCTTTCGGCCTGGTCCCATGAGTTTTTCGTCTGTGTCATCGCTCCCCGTGGTACAGGTGTAGGTAGAGTCACCCTCTAGACCCCTGTAGCACTCCATGATCCACAACTCTTTTTTATCTTCTCGGAAAATGCGCCCAAATATGCTGGCGATGCCGGAGATCTTGACCCGTTTGATATGGATATTACCGGAGTTGCTGGCCCGAGAAGTAGTGCATCTTTCCCCGTCCGGTGCTACGGCAGAAGCACAAATCGCGGTTTCTGGGCAATATATCCGTATTGACCCCTTACTCGCCTGTTGTTTTAGTGTGGTTTCGTCGCGAAACGATTCAGTGCGGATGGGCTTTGGGGTAGGTGTTGGCGTAGGTGTGGGAGTGGGGGTGGGCGTAGGCGTGGGAGTAGGAGTGGGCGTGGGAGTAGGAGTAGGCGTTAATGTTGGGGTATTCGTGGGACGCGGCGTGGATGTTGGAGTTTGTGTTGGAGTCGGTGTGATATCTGGTATAAACACCGCAGTGAACCGGATGCTGTCAAAAGTATTACCATATCCGTACCGCAATACATCAAAACCCCTGCCAAGTGGATCGGACATTGTACATGCGGTGTATCCCTTACCTTCGCCGAAATTGCTCGTGTACGGACCATTGCATCGTTCAATCTTAATCAGATTATCGCTTTTTGCTGGTACCCGCATTGTATATTCAAACTTTCCTCTCATGTCGGTTCGTAAAATGGGACTCGAGTAGAACGGAGAGCTGTAACAGAGCATATTCATACGAGACAGAACCCGGCAGTCATGTCCGTTGCGATCTTCTACCGTGACGCCGTTCTTGTATACTTTGGTGTACTTGTAGCCTGGATCTCCTTGACAGTACGTCAGGTCTTCGGTGACTGGCTCCCCGTTTATTGTCATAAGCTGTTTGTTTATAGCAGCTGTATATGCATTAGGTAAAGTTGGGAAAAAAAATGTGTCTAGCCGCCCGTCCCCGTTAATGTCGATTTGTGTTATCGTGTTGTATGGTTGAGGAGCAAGTGGATCAAGACTAACGATCCCTTGAGGATTCGTACGTCTGTAACGCATGTTTATAACGTTCCCCTTCGAAGTATCATTTGGATTTTGGCCTGGAATAGGAGCGTTGGTGAGTGTGTACGTCTCAACGTAGATCCCCGGTAGGGGGATTTCCTGTCCTTCGAGACGTTGTATAACCTGAATTTCCACACGAGGCGCTGCTACCCCCTCACCGTAAGCGGCAAGTGGCCAAACAAGCGTTATGAGTGCAAGGATCACCATGCCCTTAATCAAAAGAGAGAAGGAGCTGATTAAGATATGGAACGAATCATGGTAGCTTCTCATGTATCCATGATACCAAAGTGACTGGATAAACAGACTTTTTGATTTGTGAAGAACTACCGGAGAGTGTGTTTGCTCTCTGAGTGAGGCAGGTGTTCCGTTATCTGAATACCCTTGTCCACCACAATTGAGCAACCAGTGCTCGTCCTGCTGGTGCGTCATGTGCGTGTTCCGGTTCTATTCTGTTGCTTAGTAAACCTCCCCGTGATCTTCCCGGCGATTGCTTCCCCTTTTTTTGAGCAACATTTTTCCAAGTACTCCCCAGGCGGCAACATGCCTGCTATACATAGACCAGGAACAGTCGCTGAATCTGGTGATCAATCCATAAACATCGGCTAAAGAGACAACCTTGCGGTGGTGCCAGAACTCCCATCTTATGCCAGTGCAAATTCTGCGGAGTTTGCATTGTATATAGTCCTATAGTATAATATGGGATGTCATCACGGGGACCTGAATTTGATTTTTCACATGAAAATTACGTTCCCAAACTGGCTGCTATTCATCGTTATTTTGGAAACAAAGGCATTCCTCAACGTGTGTTACTTGGCGGTTTTCAAGAAGAGGCTGTTCCCTACCCGGAATTGTTCCGTACGATACGGGATTTTTGGATTAAAATCGCTCCGGAATTTCAGCGTCTCGGTCTCCGCCGAGACCCTTATATATATCAGCTGGCGGGAGCAATGGAATTAATTCACATGCTAATTGGAAACTCTATCGTTGCAAACCACGATGACTATGGCATGGGAAAAACTTATACGTCGCTCCTCACTTGGCTAGCGTACCGTTTCGAACCCACTTTTGGAGCCGGAGAAAGTAGAATGATCGTTGTCGGAACAAACCGTCAGATTCAGCAGGCCCATAAAGATTACCTCGAAGCGGGAGTAAGCCCTTACGAAATGTTCCTATGGAATGACCCTAACAATAACCTTACACCACGGGAACAATTGGACCAATTAGGCCGGTTTTCCTCAGGAGTGATATTTCTTTCCCATGAGGCTTTTCTTCTTGAAAATCTAACGGAAAGCCTGGAAAGTACGATTGCGCCTGATCTGCTGGTAATAGACGAAGCACAGGAGCTACAACTAGGCGGTGCGAATCCCGAGGCAAAGCGCACTCAGGCACTACTTAATCTATGGTCTAGGTTACGAAGACGCGGTGGTCATCTTATGATAACAACTCGGACACCGGTAAACAAAGATGTTTCCGAGCTGAAAATGTGGACGGGTACAGATAATGTTCAAATTCCTGCTATATGTCGCCATCAGGAAGATTTTTTTGAAATGCCACCAATTAGGACATTTATTCTACGTATTCCCACAGATAAGCAAAATACAACGCTTCAAGATGAGGCTTCGATACTGTATCCGTGGGTAGCACACCTTATCGATCAGCTTCTTGAAAACCCGAACGCCACAATTATTGTTTTTTCAAGGTTCGCAGAAAGTGAATCCGAAACGGCCCCGTACTCGCTTGAATCTTTGCGTAAATTATTACAAAAAAAAGGCATCAGAGCAACGCAACTTTACAGTGGTGCTTTTAGGCTCTCAACGGAAATAGCTTCACTCCAACAAAACAGAGTGGCTCTTTGTACCTATGAATCAGCTGCTGCGTCTCTGGGACTGAACCCGATAGAATCGAAAACCTACGTAATTTTTCTTACATTACCGCCAAACGGCGCCCAGTTTGATCAGGCTGTACACAGGATTCACCGCCCGAATAGAGGTTTTCAGCAAAATACCATTATTATTCCCTTGGTTACCAACGGGTCTTCAGGGTCAGAAGGTACTTTACTTCTGCAACGTATAATAGAAAACATAAGGGTAAATGCTAGTATCACCGGTCAAAAGCCCCCATGGATGGAAGATATATCCGAAATATCAGCTCCGCCAGCTGTGCCCGCCATTTCCCCTGATGTTGCTATTGAAGAACTTTCAAAGCAACTTGACAGTTTAAGGGCAACCAGATTTCGGGAGTATGCACCACTTATGCTGAAGTTAATTGGCAGGTTTGGCTCTGAGGGCCTTCTTGTTACTCAACTAAACACGCAACAGGCGCTCGCAGAGTGGTCGAAAGATCAAGGTGTTCATGTGGATCTTGGCGAATATTGTACTCTTGGTATGCGGCTTCAATATATGGTGTGGTTGTGGCAGCGGTCAAATCCCATGTTCACACCAAAAGCAACAGAGATTGGTACCCAAGCTGCTAATCTTAATTCATTTATCGAGAGCCTGCTTTCAAGCTGGGAAACGTGGGGATACAAACCTGATATCTGGGCAATAATGATATCAAATGACCCTCAAATTCTAAATCCACAGACGCTGAAACCTGATATACCCGTGTACACTACCACACACCCTCAAACTGAAGCGAATCTACAAGAGGCTCCGGAACCAATACCATTCTCCCCTGTTTTCCCCTCGCCCGGTGATTTTTTAACTTCAAACACCTGGCTCAATAGTGAAATGTCCAGAGAAGATCTTTTGAAACATATGGAGTATTGGATTGAAAATGGTTTACTCGATCGCGAAGTAACAATTGATACATTTCACATTTATGCCCAGATCAGAAGCGAGCTATCCGGCAGACAAGTTTTAAAAGACCTATCATTTCCAAGTTTAGTAGATTCTCAAGCCCATAAAACCTTTATGGAACGCTGCCTCAGGCGTATAGCCAACTACTACCGGAATGAAGGAGTGCGAATCTTAAAGGACGTAAACGCTTTTGATGAGTTACCCGATGAGAAACTAACTCAGATTGCTTTAGCTAACATATTCGACAAGTATTATCAAGCACATGAACAACCAATACGTGATGCGATCGTGCTCCTTGAAGAATATAGTAGATTCTTTAAACTGCATTTTGAGCCAGGATTTGAGGAAATACCTCCTCATATTTTTTTTCTGGCAAAGTCACTACTAACCCAGCGGGAAGAACGGAAATCGCTGATTGCAAAAATGAATGAACAGCGGAAGGCCAAGGAAGAAAAGCGGAATCCACAGAATATACCCTCTGCACAGGAACCTGACAATGCTACCGTTTTGGCATTCGTCAGGAATGTTATCAGGCTGTGGTCCGAACAAGAAACTACTCGCAATCAACAGGAGCGGGAAAATCAAGAGGGAGCTGCAGCAATAACTAAATTGGCAGAAGCCGCGCAACCTCCAATCACCGGTAATCCTGACCAGGCTCCCGCTTCTAGTCTCTTCGCTCATGGGGGTGATCATTTGGAAGGGGTGCAAGACGGTGGCAAAATGGGCATGCAGGAGACCATGCCTGTACCAAAGACCAGATCTGCAACGGGTAAAGGAAAACCGCTGACCGATAAGGCCGAATATTCCCTGGGGCCATACATTTTACAATGTATCACCAGCAAGGAATCAACAGAGAGCAATGCTCCCGGAGGCGTGGTGGCACTTTGCAGGCGCTTAAAAGCTGTCGAACAGGTTCCTGCTTCCGAAATTACAAACGCACTTCTGGAACAAGCCGCCGAAAATGGCGGATTTATTCCCGGCTGGCTTCTTAATATGCACTTTCCTCATCTGGGTCCTCCAACGCTTTATGACTATATAAATGATGAACTGAGTAGAAGAGTACCCGTTACAACGCTGGATCGTTATAAGCCTCCTGAAAAAGACTATCAAAAAGGGTCTACACTTAAATACAAAAATACCATCTACTGGTATGCTAGAGGGCTTCTGATGTTGCCGACTGGGGAACAGAATCTAAATGCTAAATCAATTAATCTTGAGTGGCTCAAGAGCGTGGTTGAATACCTAAGTGAATTTCAACCAGAGTTGTTAGAAACGACACATCAATTATTTGATGAAAGACTGCGAGTCCGGTATATACAAGCCGAAGAAACGAACGGGGTCTTTCAAAACGATTTCGTGCTAGTTTGTAGTGAAAACAAAGCTCAATCACCAGTTTTTATCCCAGTATCAAGACAGTGTCCGGAATTGTCGCATATAATCAAGGAGCTCATTAATAATCGGGGATTTTTAGACAATACTATAGTAGAAAAATTAATGGGAAAAGCCGCTGAGTATAATCCCCCAGCTCGAAATGAGTTACGTAGAATTGAGTATGCGTTCGGGGTAAGGCTTGTTGTGTGGCAAAGGCTTCAAGGAACAGGAGATGATACATACGCTTGTTTAGCTCAGCTTAACCTGCCTGAAGCGGTAAACAGAGAAGCGCTGCGCTGGGCCACCAGCACAAGTGATCGTACGAACGCACACGTTATAGAACTGCCGGAGGCTAAGGTAGTTTGGAGAAAACCCACCGGGGAAAATACAATTGAACAGAGGGCACGCCGCATTGTTGTATTCCCTACTAAATCTAGTATACAACCTTTTGTGATCGTACCAAAGGGCCGGTTTGTGGATTATCTTGATACAGCAATGGAAAAAGGTTCGTTCAGTTCTTTTGAGATGCGAACTATAAAAGGTTTTGTATTGGGAAGTTTCGAAAACGCGATCTATAGCTTTAATCGAGAGTTTACATCCCGAGGGTTACCAGCCCTTATCATCAGTAGTGGTGATAAAAGGTATTTTATTCGTGGTATAACGTAACTGCCAAGCCATATAATTTTTTCATTTAATGCTGTAAATGTGAAAACGCGGCACTCGCCTGGTTGAAAGAGGGAGGTTGCGATACGGCGTGAGGATGGACAATTCCCTGCTCGCGGCACCAGTGCGTCTGATGCAAGCGGGAATGGTACAACCGGCACAATTACCGATCCCGTCTATGCAAACGGCAAATTTGGTGATGCGCTTTCCTTTTCCTCGACCGGAGACCGGAACCCGGAGTTATGCGATATCGCAGGCAGCGGCAGGCTGCAGACTGGTCACCGGGGCGGATTTAGTTTTGCCGTCTGGTTTTTCCTATTAGTGTAGCTCCCGATGGTACTAACCCTTATCGAGGATTCATAACTCGGCCCCGGTGAAGTACTAACTACTTAATGCAAGTTCTTTCCCTACCGCCATTGAAAAGTTAATCGGCTCTATGTTCTACAGAATGACAGTATTGCCTTAGGCATGTATAAGAAAAAGCCGGCATCATTCAACTTCGAGCGATAAAAAGCATACGATTCGTATCACTCGGATGCAGTGTGTCACCAAAGGTAAAACGAGGGGTGCCAACCGCTTCGAAAGAATATTTTTCAACTATTTCTTGCACAACCAGCCTTGCAATTTCCACCCCAATATGACCTGCGGGACAGCGCCTTTGACCGAATCCAAATGAGGTAAGGTGTTTTCTAAGAATGGGGTTACTTGCAAAACGCTCCGGCATGAACCGGTCGGCTTTGGGTCCATATATTTTAGGATCCCTATCTGCAACATAGGTGCAGAATAACACATCTGTGCCTGCCCCGATGCTTATTCCCGGCAAATTCACATTGCTGACGCAATGTCGCAACTGCACCCAGAATGGCGGGTAAAGCCGCAATGTTTCCTGGATAACTGACGGCAAAAGATCCGGTTGAGATCGCAACATTCTTTGGTATTGTATATTTTCGGGCATTGCCAAACATGTTAATACGCTGCTGATAAGGGCTCCGGGTGCCCCGTGCGCACCCCCAATCTGAACAGTTGCCTCCCGTATCTGATCATCCTCGGATAAACCCGCATTGCGCATTTTTTCTGCGATTGCCGATTGCTTCGACTGTTGCACAAGCATTCGACCAAAGTTCCAGATTGCTTTCAGGCTTTCGGTAAAATCGCCATGAAGCCAATCGAAAGGACTCGCAGAAGCCCGAGGCAATTCATCCTCTTTAAACGCTGCAAAGGCATCAAAATTAGTCGGAGGGCACCTAAGACGGTCCAACAATCCCCCGGTAAGCGAGTTGCGCGCATTGTAAGCATTAAGAGTCCCATAAGCAGATGCAATTCTTTCTGCTTGTGCCATCTCGATCTTCACTCCGTATAATAAGTCTGCCGCAATCTGTAAGGCTAAGGCTTTTACCTTGGAATACAAATTATCCACCATGCCATCGGAAGGTATGTTTAGAGCCTTTGTAATTTCCGCGATTGGTTCTCCTTGCCATTGACCAAATAGATCATTTCTATACGCGTCTTTTGCGCCCTTACTGCGTATACCCCAGTCTTCTCCTGTTGGCATAAATGCGGATCTGGGACCGGTCCATTCATTTATCGGCTGCCATCTAGGCCCAACCTTATTAAAATAATCAGGATTGCTCCAATATGAAATTAACTTTCTGTTTGCGGTTGTTAGCACAATTCCGCTCAAACCCATGGGTACGGGGAAAGGATCGCGCAATTGAAGCAATCTTCCAACTATCTCCCCTGTGTTAAGACTACGGGGAAGCCGCCATCTCTCGTATATTTCTGACATAAGTGTTAGGGAAGTAATTATACTACAATATAATACGTATTAAATATGTATTTATAGTTAACAACACATTCAGAAGCTGGGGGGATGTATTGCAAAACTAAATCAGCGACAAGCTGAACCGCCGGAAACATATGGCACGACCCGACATAAACCGTCTACTCATGCATTGGTCTCCTGCAACATGGGCTTTAAACACGAAGTAGAATACCTGCGGCTGAGTAACGCACGCGGCATACACACGGTTCAAGAGATGGTCAAAATCGGGAGTATTTGGAAAGATGCTGCAAGTTGCATAAGCAGAAAGTCACCAGTCAGCTTTTAGATGCGGTTAAAAAAGGGGGTGCAATCGCTGGGAAGATCACGGGGTGGTTTACCAATCAACAAAATAGGGCCGAGACATGCACATGACGCACCAAAAGGACGAGCACTGGCTGCTCAATTGTGGTGGATAAAGGGTATTTAGATAACAAAACACGTGCCTCACCTAGAGAGCAGACATACACTCCGGTAGTTCCTCCTAAAAGAATTGCCAGAAAACCCTGGAAGTACACAGGATAAACTTCCGACCTTGTCTTCTCTTCTTTTGTTGCTTTTGTACTCTCTATCTGTACCTTGTCGGGAAGAAGCAATGGATCTCGAACTTTTACTCGATAAAATACTAGAAAATTGGAAAAAACAAAAAGAAGATCCTCGTGTAGCGGAGCTTGAGAAGAATTGTGTTCAGAGTTTTGTGTATTGATGCTTAACACTTATAAGCTCATTCGCATGGATACTCTGAGGGTTCTGAAACTCGTTTTTATATTCGGCTTTCATAAATCACAAAAGAGCACTTCTTCCAACTGCTATGAGACTGCTTAGAGCGATCAGTATAGTTCTAATTATTTTATTTCTCATCTCACTAATAAATCCTAAATAGCGACATCGTTTCTAAATTTTGGAGCTATCGAAGCCCTGCGATTTTTGACAGTTATTCGATAGTTATCTAAATTTTATCTCACATTCTTGCAGTGCCTTAATATATTCGTTTTCTGAAGACTTTTTTAACTCCTCACACTGATCTTGAGCAAAACAGTATTCTCACATTGTGTTGAAAGAAACATTTTATTATTCATATTGTTAGTTTTTGCTTCATCATTACAAAACTCAAGCTGACTCTGTAACAACAATTATACTTTTTGACCTTAAGATAATTTCTTCGACACAATATAGCCTGACAATAGAACAAAACTGCCAATTATGAAAGATGTGATACTAAATGTTTGCTATTCATGTTGATTACTCTCTACATGTTTCGTTTCTAACAAATTCTCAAAAAAATACTCCTCTGACCACAGTTTTTCACAAATGCGCTGTACCAATCTTTTCCTATCGAGGATATCTTGTTTGGTAAAGTGCTCATGGGGTTTAAAACCCAACTCTGAATTATCGCAGAGTTGACAAATGTCGGATTCTTTTCGTAAAAGGAAGGGTGAAGTGTCTGTACATAGGTATTCTCCTTCAAATAGTGCGCAAGCTTGTCCTCGTACCGATCACTGCTGAAGGATTGGTTTGTGCCTTGTGGCAACAATACGAGCGCTCCAATAGAATTGCGCCAAGCGGAAAACTCATTCTCCTGATCAAACTCATCGGTATGTTGTTCAAACTTATTTGCCCAGATATGCTCAATCTCAAATTGCTTCCCGGTTGGAATGGTAATATGTGACGTATGTAGTATCTTTCCCCACAATTCTGTCAAGATAGCTCGTGATCCGGCATAGCAGATGCTTTACGAAGACACCATTCATGCCGTGAAGGCCAAAATTCATGATCCCCTCCCAAGTTTCTGGAATCTCGCGCACTTTTTTTACTAGAATTTTTGCCAATGACGTGAGGTCCTTGTCACGGACCGCTTTGACAAGGTTGAACATCGTGTATTTTATTGAGGAATGACCGAACTTCCGATAATTTACTGATCGTCGCACAGTAAAAGTCTCGATATATCTGGCCATAAAATCAATCTTTCGCTCAATCGTCTTTAGGTCGTCTCCAAATTGTATGGGAGCAAGAAGAAGTGGATGTTGCAATGATTCTCCGATCACCCATCTGCCGATATAGTAGGCATGGGGAATGTTCGCATTCAGTGAATTTTGTGCGGAAATAATCTGAAGATAAATATCTACAAAATAGGGAAACTGCTCTTTGAAAAAGGAATACATGTCATCTGAGGTATGTATGTCAGATAGCGCTTTATGATTCTCTTTAAACCAGTTGTGAAATCGGGAACCAATAAGTTCAAAATCCTGATCTTCAAACCCGGCTTTTCCCGGCCTGATACTTTTTGCATACTTTGCCCGAAACCATGCCTGAAAAAAATTCTGATCAGCGTTATCCTCGACCTCATGGAGTCTCTGAATCTGGGTCTTCCAGATATCGTTCATCTCGTTTCTTTGATATGGGTCTGTAATTTTTGAGAGTACATACCCCTTAAGCATTTCGGTCGGTGTGACATTGAGACCACGGTCATTCATCGTCTCAAAGATAGTGTAGGCGTTTTCATCTGAGTATGCCGTTATCTTGACGACAACAACATTCTCCTTAAACCAATCGATAAAGTACGGAAGCACTGCTTCATTTCTTCATTTCTTCCGGAAACACCTGATCGATATCCTCATAACGTGCCACAATGTTCTGCACTGTCTCATCATCTTCTTTTTGGAGAGAGTATTCGCCCGTCTCAAATAGTGCGGTCAAACATGCTCTTCTATTTTCATCAATCATATTGAACGATTTCTCCCCGTATTTTTCTGAGTAAATGAGATCGCTAATCGACACCTTTTCTGCAAAATCTCTCTGTAGATGGTTGAGAAAAATAAGAAAGAGCGTGATGGATGTAATCCGTTGTTGACCGTCAATAATTGACTTAAGACCATCCCGCTCGCTAAATACCACCGGGCCCAAATAATAGTTTTGGTAATTTTCGACCTCTGACCGCTTGTGCTCTGGCCTGAATGATTTGAGGAAAGTTGATGTGAGATCATCTATGAGAAGCCTCATGTGCTTCTCTTGCCAGCGATATTCACGTTGGAAATATTCTATTGTGAACTTTTGTTATTTGAGCAGTGCGCCGATTGATGTATCATTTGCCTCAATCTTGTGCTCGAGCTTTTTACTCATATAGCCATATTCTAGCATGTGCAATAAGGTATAGAGCTCTTGCAATTCTTATTTAATATGAAAGAAGACAAGAAAAACAATATAGGATCAAACAGGTGAATATAAAGAAGTTGCTGCCGGCAGAAAAACCCTGTGGGCGGTAGAATATCTCAAAGCTCTCAGGAGGGGATAAAACAGAAAGCAGAGACTCCGTAAATAAGTCAGAACAAATCCTCGTAAGGTACGAGCAACACCGTTATCAATACAGAAATAGTCCCAAGACCAGGCGACAGAACAAAGGGTGTTCGAGTCGACAAAAAAACTGTGCAGATTGAAAAGTGATGAGCAAACCGATACAGATAATAAACAAGTCGGTGACAAAGGAGAAACACCCAATCCTGTACAAGTGGGCGAAGAGCGATCCGGAGACATTACGGGAGACGATACGTTCGATGGTGAAGAAGGGAAACCGGGGGAATTGGAAAGCGGATGGGATGGCAATCAATCTACTCGAGATAGATCTAGAACACGAAAAGGCTCTGTAGATTTACCGTTCTCCTTGACATTAGGATTTAGTTTGCCTCGGAAAAGCCGCTACACAGTCTCCATGTCATAAAATCCGCTGGACATAAATACTCTTCAGCAATTCTTATTCCCACAAATTCTTTTTTCTCATCTTCCGGAGAAAGTTCTTTTTTCCAGCGATTAGCAAGACCATTGTTCATATCCAGAAAGTAAGCTTGAAGTTTCCGCAAAACGTCAATATATTGATTTATTTTATCCTCTAAGTTGATCGCCATTCCCCGTTTGCGTGTGCCAAATTGTCGTTTCTGTATTTTATGATGTTTTTGATATCTTTTATTATTTCCTTTGGTACACTAACCAACTTGAAGAGATCTGCCATCGTGCTTTCCGGTAGTTTCGTAAGTATAAAAACGGAGTCGGGACTTGCAACTTTTGGAGTATGGTCACGACACACATTCAACGTAAATGCTGCTTTATAGCTCCTGTTTTTATTCCTGGCTATTCTCATCACCTTACATTGAAGTGACAACATGAAAAGAAGATGAAATGGCATGATGATGAAGTACTGGGCAATATCGTCACCGTTTGAAAGCCCTTCAATAGCGGACTAAAGATGAGAAATATACTCGCTCTCGGCAAGGCTTGTTGTGTTTATGGGGAGATAATCGAAAATTTCTCTCGCCTCTTCGATCATACGGTAATCATAGATAATAACCTCAGGGCTATACCCTCGAGAACATTGTAAGTGAAGTTTGAGAGCGGGGTTATGTTCGAACGACAAAATCAGATAAAAAAAATCAGAATAGATATTCATGCGCTCTCTCGTATCTTCAGTGATCCGTTTTACTATGGAATGCTCTATTCTAAAAAAAATAACAAATATACTGATCTAAGATCTATTTATGATTTCAGCCAAACAGTATCAGAAGAAGATTATTTTAAAATACAAAAAAACAACTCGAAAAAAAGGCTATAGAACAGAAAAGAACTTCTATCCCTTCAGACAACTAATTGCATGCGTATATTGCAAAAAGAACATGTGGATAGCTCCCTCAACAGGAGCAAGGCCTTATCTCTATGCACGGTGTGGTACAAAAAGATGTGAGCGTTCAAAAAAATCGATACGGATCAAGGTTGTGTTGGATTACCTTTATTCGTTTTTCTCTGAAGGATTAAATTTTTCAGAGCATGAGTACCGGAAATATTTAGAAAAAATAAAAGTCATTTTAGAAAAAAAGCATGAAGAATTGCAAAGGCAATGCTTGAATAAGCAAGGAGTACTAAATCAATTAACTCATGAAATCAATGAACGGAGCTTGAAGATAATACATATCGAGGAAGACAGCCCCATTTATAGAGCGAACGAAAAGAAGATTCTAGAGCTACAAGCTGAGGCGAGCAGCTTGGAAAACGATATAAAAAAAAATAAAATCTAAACTAGAAGCTGAACCTACTCAGTATATGGGGATAAATAATTTCTTGAACTATTCAAAAGAGGCCTCGGCAAGGCTCAAGGCCGGCAATCCGATCACAAAAGATCGCATTGTTAGAAATGTGTTCTCGAACTTATTTGTTACTTATTTGTTGATGAAAAGAATGTAGTGTCCTATCAAATCAAAGAGCCATTCGCTACCCTCCTAAAAACACGGTTATTCGCAATGTTTCGATTGGTCGGGGCGACAAGACTTGAACTTGCGACCTTGCGGTCCCAAACCGCACGCTCTACCATCTGAGCTACGCCC
>JAOAFZ010000007.1 GCA_026415975.1 Patescibacteria group bacterium | reverse complement strand
CCGTGCACGATATCTTCGGGGCATTTGTGTACCAGTCCGAATATCTGCGTAAACAATTTGTGCGCTACCCCGACACCTACAGCTACCCCGACACCTGCGGCACAACCTACCATAAATCCAAATCAGATAAACCCGTTTGTCCGAACGCTCTCGGGGAACAACAATATGTGCTCAAACTGGAACTCAGCTGTTATGGCGCCAGATGGATCAGTCTGGTCGGGACGATGGCTTGCGGCTTATGATAACGGTAATTATGGAAATCCTCTCATCGAGATCCGGAAATTCCGCAACGACGGTTCGCTTGCTTTTACGCGGACAGAACAGCTCGCGCCGGGGATCCCAACATCAGATCTCCAGCTTCCGGTTGTCCTGGCTACTGCCGATGGCGGTGTATTGACAGTTTTAACGCACTGGTACAACCCAACTACGCATGGCCGTGGATCAGTAATAAGAAAATACACTGAAACCGGAGTTCTCCAGTGGACACTGCCGCTTCGGGCTCCCGGAACGTACGGGAATATGCAGATTTGGACTGCGGTGGAATACAATGATAGTTTTATTCTCGCCGGTCAATCGAACGGCTGGTCTTCTTCGGGTTCGGGAATCGCGTTTGTTACCCGTATATCCAGTTCCGGGACAGTTCAGTGGGCGCGCGTTATCAGTGTGCTGGACGCACCGGCTTCGTGGGGTTCCAGTGTCAATAAAGTGAACGTAAATACAAATGGAGAAATCACCCTCCTGGCGATTTCAGATCAGCAGGGATATACAGCAGGCGAAGAAGATGCTCACTTCTACCGGATATCGATGAGTGATGGAACGTTATTGAGTGCCATACGTATAGGAGATGCTAATAAAGAGCTCGGACTCAGTTTCTACCCCTTGAATGTCGCTGTCGGTGCAAATGTAGCAGCAATGCCCGGCGGGGGATTTACGTGGTTTCATCGTCAGCGCCTTGAATTCCCGAATACCACAGACCGGTTCGTAGTCCTCAACGGCGATGGTACCTTCCGTAGATCCTATGGAGCATATTCCGATAGCGGTAACTGGTACCCGAGCAGCATTGCGGGCGTAACCGGTGATCCAAATAAAATTGTTGTCGACTGGGCTCCGGCCATGCTAGATAGAGAAATCGGGTTATCTATATTTAATCTGGATACAAACATGACTCTCCACATGAACCGGAAAATTGCCCATCCCAACCTCAGTTATACCTGTACGCGTGGAAACCATATCTCCACCAGGAACGGGGCCTTCTTGTTTTCTACCCAATGCCGAGATATGTCTGCGAATCCGTGCCTTGCACGGGAGGTAACCATCGTGCGGAGTGATACATCCGGAAATATTCCGTCTTGTAGCTATATGCAGACGCCTGAAGCGCCGGAGATATTTCCATATGGCGCATCGAACCCGGCGGCTGTTCAGATACCAATCGGAACCTTTAATAGTTTTGCTGTTACTCCTGAACTGGCGACTTCCGGGTATGTTCAGGTTGCCGACACCTCTGTTGGAAACAGTTGTAGATAACTCAAGATGAAAAAAATCCGAATCGTGCTTGGTATTCTAGCATTGGTTTTACTTGTAATCCTCATCGGGTTGATGCTCCGGCTTGCGGAAAAACGTGCAGGAAAACAGCTTCCGGACGGGACAGGAGCGAGACCTGTAGCTAAGCAACCTTCCGCAACGAGGATACCACCGCAGATTACAGAGCGAAAAATTATCGTTACCGGTCCGATTACTCCGGCGGTACAACAGCCATCTCCGCTTCCTACGGTCGAACGCAGCAAGCCGATTGAGGTAGTAGTTATCGGGAGCACCACTGATACTCAGCAGAACCGTAAAATACCTGCCGGGTCATTGTTGAGAATCGTGAATGCCACAGATGCAGTAATTACTATTACAGAGTCAATGGTCGGTATTTCAGCAACCATATCACCAGGAGAATTTAGCGAGGTGCCTATGGAAAGTCCGGGTGATTATCTATTTACGATTACCGGCAACCCACAGCTGAAGATCACGGTCAATTAGCTCTCCAAAGCGATATCCCTTGATTGGATAAGGAAAATCTGCTATACTTAACGTTCCTTACATTCCGTTACAAGTTTCTTCCTGAGAGCCTTGTAACTTTCGTAAGTAAAAACCACCCGTAAAGGAGGAACCCATATGGCAACAAAACACAAAACCATACACTCAACAAACCCCAACAGCATCATGGATCAGCTTCTTGGCAAACAGGAGATGCCGGCTATCCGGAAAGGACAAGAATTAGAGACCCGTATTGTCTCGCTCTCGAAAAAAAACGTAATGTTCGATCTCGGTGCCAAGGCGTTTGCCGTGCTGGGAGACCGCGAACTCAAGGAGATTTCTACCTATCTCCCCTACCTGAAGGTCGGCGATACGGTAAAGGTCCGTGTGATTGCGGAAGAGTCCCGTGACGGCTATCCGGTAGTCTCTATGTCGCGCTTCTTTGAGAAGGGCAAGTGGGATATCCTGAAGGAGAAGAAAGAAAATGAAGAAGAAATTGAAGTCGTCTGCGGCGAGTACGGCAAGGGCGGCGTATTTGTAGACTTCATGGGTATCCGCGGGGTCATTCCCAAGATCCAGCTGACTCCTGAATTTATCGATGATCCGTCCAAGCTGGTCGGCCAGAAGATCAAGGTTAAGGTGCTGGAAGTAGACGAGACCAAGAACCGTCTCGTTGTTTCCCAGAAGGCGTCGGCGCTTGGTATCTCCCAGAAAGATCTGCGGGAAAAGTTCGATAAGATCAAAGTGGGTGAATCCTATCCTGCCCGGGTACTTGGTGTCTCCGAGTTTGGCATCTTCTGCGAAGTGGATGGCGTGGAAGGTCTGGTTCATATCTCTGAAATATCCTGGGAGAAGGTATCCGATGCTGCCTCGTATGTGCGACCGAACGAGAATATCAGCGTGATGGTTGTCGAAAAGAACGAAAACGATCTGAAGCTGAACCTCTCGATCAAGCGGCTCACCACAGATCCGTGGCATGATATCGAAGAAAAATATCCGAAAGATAAGGAACTCGAAGGCGAGGTTATCCGCAAAGAGCATTATGGATACTTTGTGCGTTTGGAGCCCGGAATTGAGGGTCTTATCCATGTCTCAAAGCTTGCAGGTGATGAAAATCTGGAAATCGGCTCCCGAATTAAGGTTTTTGTTGAACGCATTAACAAGAAGGACCGCAAGATGTCTCTGGTTCTTCCCGCCAAGTCGAAACCGATCCTTTACCGCTAACAGGGGTGAGAGCAGTCCCGATTGCAAAAAAGCCAGCTTCCGGCGGGTTTTTTTGTTGATCCGACACTAGTAGATGAGCGGTACGGGCACGGTATAATTGTTTGGCATAATAGCGGTGAATACTGTAATACTATGAGGAGACAAATCAGCGAACTACCCAGTATCCATTTGTCGTATGAAGATCAACGTAATAATGAAGCCCAGGAACTTGGGGCTCTGGCGTTTCAGCTAACCAATGAGCCGCTGGCAGCCAGTCTCGAAGACATTGCCTGGAGAAGACTTGTCTTTGGACAGCAAGATCCGGATGGCAAAAGACTACCCGTACGGGTGCAAAAACACAGAAGAGGGGATATTGATGTTCCGGAGCATGTGATTCGCGCTGTTGCAAATTTCGACCAGTTCGGGAAGATTCCCTATGAGGACGAAGGGGGACCAGTGTATGCCCATGGCTGCCTAGAGGAGGCAATAAACACCCTACGTTATAGGGATATCGACTGGATAAAAGCAGAGGCCAAGATAAACGCAATAGAGAAAATCCTTACCCAGCTCTATCAAGAGAACAATAGTGATGCAAACCGGCTCATGCATCTTGCGGCACGGCGTGTGGGGCGTTCTATTGCACGTGAGTCTTTGAACTGGAGCAGGTGGTATGGTGGAAAAGAGTGGGGAACAGACGAATCATCAACCGTGTACTCCCCGCTATCGTTCGGTGTGGGATCAGGAAGGCGGCTCTTTATCTCGAACACTCCTCAATTACTTCCTCGATGGGCGATTCGCCGGGATATCCTGGCACAAGAGGTGGGTCTGCGGAAAAGAGGAAAAATGATACCGATAGCTGATCTAAGAGAACAGAAAATCACCTACGTAGGGGGATTGTTTTCAACGCTTCCGGTAGCATATCAATTTGCAGGGCTTGGCTTGATAGGAGGCTATGTAGTGCCTTCGCACGGGCTTGAAGCCTCAGCTTTGCAGGCATTTAGCGAGGAAACAAGGCGCTTCGGTAAAACCGCATGTACTACAACTAAAGAAATAGATGAAGCGATGGCAGGTACAACCACTCTTATAGTTGCGGATACCGCCGGTATTCCCGGTTTTAATTTGGAAGACCTTATTCAGGTTGCTGCACAGAATTTAGTAGCTTCCGGCCGAAATGGCACTGCAGAACCTGTGCTGGTACTACGGGAGAGTTCAGGTCAGTATACTCGTGAAAGCAGACCGCGCCCTTTACACAGGCTGATCGAAGTCTTACTCAGGGCGTACGGGTTTGTCGTGGATTCGCGATACCTGACAGATACTGGAGGATTCCAGTTCGTTGCCCGGCTGCCGTTGGAAAAACTGACGCAACGTAGTTATGGACACCGTTTTTACGGGGCTTACGGGTACTCAATGGATTTTAGGCGCCAGCCTGGACCTGCAACACCTGTGCAGAAACCTGTTTCTAAAGTGCCACAGCAGTGAAGTAGGTCTTAGATTGCTAACAAAATACAGCACGTTTACTCTCAAGCGAAGTGACACTGAAGCAGAGGTTATGAGAGCGAGTGCGCATTAAAGCAAGGGTTCACTGGAGAGCGTGATTATAAAATAAAGCGCTCTATTCAAAAATGGGAACACGGCAGGTAACAGATCATACTGATATTATCTACACCGGCGGAGTTCCGCGTAGCCGTAGAAGGGAGTGAATTCAAAATTGTTTTTTGCTGATCTCTAATAGGGTCAACCAGCTTCCCGACCGTTGCTCCAACCTTTCCGAACAGCTATACTAGAATCCATGGATCAGCATCCGGTTCCACGTCAGATCACCACCTTTGAGTTCAAGCTCATCGGTTTCATGACATTGCGGCAGTTTTTGTACCTGGCAGTATCATTGCCGGCTGCCTATGTGGTTTTTCAGATATTCCCGATCAAGTTTATCGGCTTTATTCTGGCATTTCTGGTGGGTGGTGCCGGTGTAGTCACTGCGTTTGTCCCGATATACGACCGTTCTCTGGATGTATGGGTAAAAAACCTTTGGAAGCGGTTGCAGGCACCCACTCAGTACTATTACCATAAAAAGAATGATCCGCTGTACTTTTTAAAAGACCTCTACTTTCTCGCGGATCCCCATCATATGCTTGCGCACGTGGAATCGCGGGAGAAACTTTCTCAGTATCTTGCCATGACCCGTCAAAAACCGAAAGCCAACTACCGGAAAAAACAGGTTGGCGCTTTATTGCAGGCATCATCGGCACAACTAACATCAACGGCGCCGATTCCCGTTCCGGGGGCAGAGGATGTTCCGGCACCGGTAGCTCCCGTATCTGCCTCGACTACTGCTTCTGAACCTCCGCCGGTATCTCCCGCCAATCCGTTTGCAGGACTGGCTCAGAGTATTGGGGGAGCTCCGCTTGGTGCTCCGGCGCCTGCCCCTGCCACATATCCGGCCCAAGTCCCGGCCGCTCCAGCCCCGGTGATGCGTGTTGAGGTTCAGGAGGCGCCACCCTCCGCCTCTGCGGCAACCGAAGCTGTCCCCACACCGGTAGTCTCAGTGCCCGCAGTGGTAGTAGCACCTACTGCAACAATTCCCTCTCCGCCCCCACAACCGGCGTCGCCACCTCCCGCACCGCCACCAGCAAAGACTGCACCCCCTGTTCCAGTCGTTATTCCTCCTACTCATCCTTTCTTTATGGGAGTAGTGAAAAATAAAAAAAAGATACCGCTTCCCGGGATTATGATTTACGTAAAAGACTCTGAGGGAAAGCCCCAGCGTATTCTTAAAACAAATCCACACGGTATATTTGCCACCTTTAATCCGCTTCCCCCCGGTGAATACACTTTTGAGATCAAGGATCCGAACGGAACCTATTTTTTTGATACAATGAAAGTTGCAGTACAGCCGGAAAACCCGCATCCCCTTGAATTTCATTCCCGCGAACTCTTGTAACATATGCAGAAACGAAAACCGACATCACCAGTCAAGGCAACAACACAGCAATTTATCGAGATCGATGAGATCAAAGATGATATTATTCTGATGCGGGATCGTTCGGCTGTGGTGGTAATCGAGGTGGGTGCGGTTAACTTCTGGCTTCTTTCACAGGAAGAGCAGACATCAATCATATATGCATACGGGGGGCTTCTGAACTCACTCTCATTCCCGGTCGAGATCCTGATACTTTCCAAGAAAATGGATATTTCCTCGTATCTAGAATATCTGAATGGAAAGATTGCCACATCGCAGTCGGAAGTGGTAAAGAACCGGCTTTCTGCGTACCAGAATTTCATTAAAAACGTGGTAAAAAAGAATACCGTTCTCGAAAAGCGATTCTTTTTTATTATCCCGTTTTCGCCGCTAGAGCTGGGTGCTGCTGGAATTAGTGCGTCAAAAATGAATAAAGAATACATCATAAGTCGTGCCAAGACGTCGTTGTATCCTAAGCGTGATCACTTGCAACGCCTGCTTGCCAAGATCGGACTCAAAGCCACGGTACTGCACCGACAGGAACTCGTTGAGCTTTTCTACAACCTCTACAACCCCTCTGCGACCGGAAAGCAGCTTGCACCAGTGGATACATATACAGATGTAGTGCTCTCTGCAGGCTAGGATTAATATGCAATAATAAGGGAATCTCCCGGGCAATCTTCCCGGATACGCGTCCATTTCGTGCCTTCGGCTTGCCCTTCAAGGTCTGTACACTGTATAGTTAGAAGATATGGGTTTATTCGGCGGCAAACCGAAGCAGCCGGCACAGCCCGGCATGCCTCCTGCGCATCCGCAACAGACACCGGTGAACGCAAAAGGGATTCCGATTCCTTCGAAGTTCCCGAATGTCGCGGAAACGCTGGCGGCCGGTGCGTTCAGTATCAAGGATATCATTGCACCCTCGTACGTTGAGGTGGACTTTAATCACCTTAAGATCGATGACCGGTATTATCGTACGATCTTTGTAGTGGGGTATCCCCGGTATGTTTCCGCGAACTGGCTATACTCGCTTATTACCTATGATCATCCTCTCTTTGTGTCTATGTATGTGTATCCGACGGAATCCAAGGTGGTGCTGGATCAGCTGAAGAAAAAGATTGCCGAAATGCAGGCTACTATCGAAACCGACATCAAGGCCGGAAAGGTTGTGGATCCGACGGTGCAGGTAGCGCTCGATGATGCACTCTCGTTACAGGCGGAGCTGGCGAAAGGAGCCGAGCGGTTTTTTCAGTTCGCACTCTATGTGACTATACCGGCAGATACCCTTGAAGAGCTGGATTCGGTTACCAAGGAACTTGACAACACACTATCCTCGTTACTGATCATTGGCAAGGTGGCCACGTTGGAGCACGAAGAAGGCTTTAAATCAACCCTTCCCATGTTTATGGATAAGCTCCAGGTATGGCGGAACATGGACACGACTTCTCTTGCGATGACCTTTCCGTTTTCAACGGCATCACTCACTCGGAACGAGGGAATCTTGTACGGCATTAACCAGCATGATGGCTCGCTGATTATCTTCGACCGCTTTACCCTGGAGAACTCGAACAGTGTGATTCTGGGGAAGTCGGGAGGGGGAAAGTCGTTTCTGGTAAAACTGGAATGTCTGCGGCTCTTAATGATGGGTGTAGATGTGATTATTCTAGACCCGGAGAACGAATACAAAAACATTGCCGAAGCAGTAGGCGGCGAGTTTGTGGAGTTTGCGAGCAATTCCCAGTACAAGATCAATCCTTTCGAAATAGCAGTGGAAAGCCCCGAACCGGACGAACTCTCGAATAAGATCCTGGACCTGCACTCACTTTTGCGGGTTATGATGGGAGAGCTTACTCCCACGCAGGATGCCATGCTGGATCGTGCGCTGGTTCTTACCTACCGCAACAAGGGGATTACCCAAGACCCTGAAACCTTTAAGCTGGAACCACCGCTCCTGGAGGATCTGTATAAGGTGTTCATCGGGATGGAGACGCCGGAAGCACGGGAGATGGCTGACCGCATGGAAAAGTATGTAAAGGGCTCTGCGGCTGGAATTTTTAATCAGCAGTCCAACTTTGATATCCGCAACCCGTTTACTGTATTCGGTATCCGCGATCTGGAGGAAAACCTGCGGCCGGTAGCCATGTATGTGGTGCTCGACTATATCTGGAACCGTGTCCGCAAAGGAGAGCACAAAAAGCGCGTTCTGATTGTTGACGAGGCCTGGTATCTGATTAAAAACAAAGACTCCGGTGCGTATCTGCATAACTTTGCAAAGCGTGCCAGGAAATATAAGCTGGGGCTTACCACCATTACGCAGGACGTTGAGGACTTTCTGAATACCGAGGAAGGCAAGGCAATTATTACCAACTCATCACTCCAGATTATCCTTAAGCAGTCTACTGCCGCCGTGGACCGGATTTCTAAAGTGTTCTACCTAACCGGTGGTGAAAAGCATTTTCTCCTTTCAGCGAGTGTGGGCGAGGGCCTGTTCTTTGCAGGACAGAGCCATGTGGGCTTCAAGGTGATCGCCTCCGAGGAGGAAAAAGCGCTGATCGAAGGGGCAGGGTAACCAAGTCTTACCGGTCAGTCTTTTTCTTAAGAATCCGGGTTGCTCTTTGGCATGAAATCGTATACTATGTGTATCCCCTATGAACCGGAAGCTGCCATTAATTCACCGGGGCGAGAGCGGGAACATGGACTTTGGTGCACGGGTCCGTACCACGACTTCTTCGGCCGGAATCATGTATTTCTTCTTTACAGTTGTTATTGTTTTCTTTCTTATAATGATTGTCAGACTGTTCCAGTTAACGGTAGTCAAGGGAAATTATTACCGGAGTCTCTCGGAAGACAACCGTATCCGGGAGGTCGTGATTGAGGCCCAGCGAGGCCGCATCCTGGACCGGAGAGGATACGTTCTTGCCGAAAACAACGCTGTCGAGGTTACCGAAAGTCTGCAACGGCAGCCATCGAAACGGTACTACCATGATGCGGCACCATTTGCCCACCTGCTGGGGTACCGCCAGAACGCAAATGCTGCAGAGCTTCAAGCCGATAGGTGTCTGCATAAAGCACGCCTTGGAGATACGGTAGGAAAAAAGGGGGTAGAAGCGCTTTTTGATTGTGAGCTACGGGGGAGGAACGGGAAAAAACTTATCGAGGTGAACGCGCAGGGGCTCTTTAAACGTACTCTCAACGTAGTAAAACCGGTACCCGGAACAGATGTACAGCTTTCCGTAGACAGCGATCTACAGCGCCGAGCCTACGAGATGCTCCAGGCGAAAAACAAGAAGGGAGTGGTGGTGGCCATAAATCCCCGCAACGGCGAAATATTAACACTCACCTCGTTCCCCAGCTTTGACCCCCAGGTCTTCGAGGATAACGATGGGAAAGCTATTATGGCGCTGTTTCAGGATAAAAACCGGCCACTCTTTAATCGGGCGACGGAGGGAACATACCCACCCGGCTCTGTGTTTAAGCCGGTTATCGCTCTGGCAGCTCTGGAGGAGGGAATCATCGACAGACGTACAATCGTTCAGGACACCGGCCGTATCGAGCTTGGAGACCGGAGTTTTGGCACTTGGAACTACCTGGAACACAGCCGCACCGAGGGAGACGTGGATGTTATTAAGTCTCTCTCCCGTTCCAACGACATTTTCTACTATAAAATCAGCGAAAAGATGGGTCCCGACGTAATGAAACGCTGGTCGGAGCGCTTCGGCTTTGCAAAACTCACCGGGATCGGTATAGATGAGGTTGCCGGAACAATCCCGTCGCCGTTCTGGAAGCAGGATACGCTTAAGGAGCAGTGGTACACCGGCGATTCGTATAACTTCTCGATTGGGCAGGGATACGTCTTGTCTACTCCCTTGCAGGTGACTCTGGCAATGGTGCCTTTCGCAAATGGCGGACGATATTGTAAACCCACACTGGTAAAGCAGGGTACGCCTCTTGCTTCAGAGCCCGACTGTAAACCTATAAAGGAAATTACCATCGAGCATTTGGAAACTATTCGTGAAGGATTGTTGCAGGCATGCAAAGTTGGCGGTACTGGCTGGCCCTTGTTTAACTTCCGGATAGCGGACAAAACCAAACCGTCACTCACCCCACCTCCGGCCACTGGGAGCGCCGCACTCACGCCCCAGCCCTCGCCGACGACACTCCCGATCGAAAAGCTTTGGGATCCCGCGTATCTGACCGCCACCAGTCCAGCAAATCTGGCCTATACTAAAACCGTCGAGCTCGGTTGTAAAACAGGAACGGCGGAGTCTATGCCCGGTCGCAAACCGCACGCTTGGTTTACGGTATTTGCCCCGTACGAAGATCCGGAAATACTGATTACCGTATTGTTCGAGGAGGCGGGACAAGGTTCCGAAGTGGCCGCACCTGTGGCGCGGGAGCTGCTGCGACTGTATTTTGAGCGGGTAGAGTGAGATGTAAATTACGGTATCTGCTGTACAGTGGGAACTGTCTTTGCAAACACGTTTCTTACTCACGATAGAAACGCGGATTGAACGCTCCAAGAGCTGCGGTAATATGCGTTTGGGTTATCCCGTTGATTTCTGCAAGCTCTTGTAAGGTAAGTTGTTCTCCGAGCCCGTCTTGCTTTACAAGATACACAATATCGCCTTCTTTTGCACCTGCCAGGTTTTCAAATGAGAGAGCGTTAGCAGAGGGAAAGCCTACCATTGGGCATTTTACGTTATTTACTATTACATACCCCCTTTGTAACTGATATCCCGCGTTTGCCCATCCGACGGGTACTATAGCAACGTTGAGATCGCGTTTTGCCTGATACGACTTATCGTAACCGATGTATTCACCCTTTTTTACTCGTTGTGTAGTCTGTACCACAGAAGTAAAGGAAACGAATGCCGGCTCAAGGGGGGGTTGCATACGTACCGGACTTGCACCCACAACTGCCCTGAATATGCGGACACTCATTCGTGCATTCGGATACAGTTTCAAAACATTCTGACTGTTCCAGGAATCAGGAAGTAGCTCTACAGCTGCTGAATTAGCGATATGAATGTCGCGGACTGTCCTATTGATCACTGGGTGTAACCGGACAAGTATTTTGTGAAAGCAGGTGAGCTGCTTTTTTGCGAATTGAATATCGGAATCGGATGTGGCAAAATGCGAAGATATGCCGGCAACCCTTATGTTTGAAGTCTTCTGAAGAGTACGAATGAGTTCCGGAATATAATTCGGATCAATCCCGTAACGCTTCATACCGGTGTCAAAGAACAGGTCTACCGATACCGTTTTACGTAATTTACGTGCTAACTTCTCCAGCGAAAGGAGACTGACCGGATTGCTGATCGAAATAGTTACCCCATGATGAATGGCGACTGTGCTAGCATCGGGCAATGGGTGGTATAACAAGATTATAGAGGCAGTAATGCCATTATCCCGAAGAATGGAAACATCGTTTACGTCGGAGACGGCTATTCTCCTTGCTCCTCCACGAAGGGCTTGCTTTGTGGATTCTATGAGACCATACCCCATGGCATTTGATTTCGCGACAAAGGTAATATCCACCGCAGGTCCTATTTTCAGAGAGAGTGATTCGCAGTTTCGACGAATCGCACCGGTAGAAATAGTTATGGCAGTATGGGGGTTGACAGACATATCTTATATTGAATTATACACATACTATATGTAATAATGTTGATTATACACCATTGTGAAATAGAGATATATATTATAAGATATATCACCGTACACTTTTAGGCAGGTTGCTTAGTTAAACCATGGAAAATTACTAAAAGAATATAAGATATGAGTTATCCTGAAAATTCAAGAAGTTCAACCACTGCTGATGGTAAGCGCCCTCGCAGAGTGCCAGATATTAAATTTTCTGCAACAGACTTAGGATTGCCTCCCAAGCACAAGCTATGCGGAAAGATTATATTTAGACCCACCCTGATAGAAGACATTGAGGATATTAAAAGAATAATGTCTTATTGGCTGGGTACCTATCACGATCAGTTTCCCGAACACGCTGACCGGAGAAATTTACTCCACAAGATATTTAAAAACAACATCGAACGCATAAACCATTTTGTTTCGGGGTGTGTGGACAGAGGGCATTTCTTTACGCTGGTTAAATCTGGAATCGTTCTCGGAGTAACGGGTTATTTGGATGGTGAACGGATGAACCAACCGCTTAGGGAATTTTTAGACAAGAAGAGTAATTATACTGATCAACATGGGAATTACTACGATCTGAGAAAACCTGTGCCGGAAATGTGCTTTCTCTATACCTCGCCGAATCCTGAGCATAGAGAAGACATCCCTATCGGCAGGGTGGTGATGAATGGTTTAAAGGGAGCAATATATCAAGCCTGGCGTGCTGGATATTTCATATTTACCAGCAGGCGTGTGTGGTGGAAAGATGGCTGGGCTTTTTACGATAGACAGCCTGATTTCGAATGTATAGGAGTATTGGGTGATATCGGTGGCGAATGTGCTCCAGAGGAACGGGATACACGCGTATACTTGGTAAGAGAATGTAACAAACCTGTTCCTATTACATTACGTTCATGATATAATCCGATCGTACATGAAAGTATTCCTCACTTCAGCATATACCTCCGAGAAAGACACTCGTGCGCGTCTTCGGTGCATTTACGATGAAATTGCACGATTAGGATACACTCATCTGTTCGATGAGAATATTCGTCTGAGCTACGAGGAGTTTGCCGAAAAATTCAAAGACAGCGAGAAAGAATATGCCAACCATTCATTGCGGTTTATAAAAAATATACAAATTGCCGATATTTGTGTTTTTGAGGTTAGCATCCATAGTATCGGAATAGGTTTTAGTATCGAAAAATCCCTTGAAATGAATAAGCCGACAGTGGTAATTTACCTTAAGGGACACCGACCGATATTCCTGTCTGGGGTAGCAGACGAAAAGCTCATTATACGCGAATATACCGAAAAAAATTATAAAAAGATCATAGCCGAAGCGCTTGATATCGCCCGCGAACGCCGCGATAAACGCTTTAACTTCTTCATAAGCCCCAAGCTTCTAGAGTATCTCGAGAATGCGAGTGCTGCGGAGGGTGTCACGAAATCGAAATTCATCCGAAACCTTATTGTAAATAAAATGCGCGCGCAGTCGCAGGATTCATAAAGCATGAAAATATTCTTTTCCGCTTCACTTCTGGGTGATTTTCCTCAGGAGATCATCCGCAAGATTTACCATGAAATCGAGGCGCTCGGTTTCGAGCACACGGATAATGAAGCCGTAACACTTTCCAAAGAGGAGTTCATAAGACTCAAGGAGCTCCCGCACGAAGACCGGATCAGGCGGTACAACGAAAAGATGGATGCCATCAAGAAAGCGGACATCTGTGTTTTTGATGCGAGCGCACACAGCCTTTCTACCGGATTTCTGGTGCACGCTTCGCTGGATCACATGAAGCCCACAATTGTGCTGTACTATAAAGATCTGGTTCCATACTTTATGGCCGGAATAGAGAATGAGCGGCTCATAATCCGGGGCTACGACGAAAAAACCCTTAAGAAGATGATCCGAGAGGTTATTACCCTGGCACGCGAAAAACGTGACAAGCGCTTTAACTTCTTCATAAGCCCCAAGCTGCTCGAGTTCCTAGAACGGGCAAGTGCTGAGGAAGGTATAACTAAATCGAAGTATATCCGCAACCTCATTGTTGAACACATGCGCTCTAACAAGAATTCTAAGAATACAGAGTAAATGAGTGCATGATGCAGGTTTTATTCTTTTTCCCCCCCTTCGGGTATACGGTTCGGGCAGGATTTAAGACCCCACTTTGGTTTCGCCTGTACCCGTTGCGTTTACTCCACAATATTTACTTAACAATGTTCACTTCGCAAAAGGGATAATTTGTCAGAATTCCTGACACTTCAGTCATCCCCCTTTTCGTCTTCCAGCGGTATAATCGCTTGAACCTGTGTTACTGAGATAACACAGTGGCATTACTATTTTCTTTACTGCCATGTCTCAACAACCTCTACCGGCACATACCGCCGAACTTGATAGTATTTGCACCCACCTCTACGAGCGTAGTTTCGCGCAGATGGAGCGATGTCTGGTTTCCCTTGTGGAAACACTGGTGGCGGCTTCTGCTGATTCAGTGCGGCCGGGGGAAAAAAGCTATACGGTATATATTTTGCTGTACTCCTTTAATCAGTATTACATCCGGTGGCTGGAGCGGCACGGGTATGCGGTAAAGAAGGAATGTGAAGATCTGAACTCTTTGGAACACGATAGCTACCTGCTTGCCTATTGCCAGAATGTACATGCAATGGAGGCTTTACTTAAGCAGCTGTGGGTGAGCTTTAACCAGCCCCCGCAGAAAGTACCGGTTGATAGTGCAGTGCAGTGGTATCGGGACCGGTATATAGGTTAAACAAGGAGCAAATGAAGAACCGGGGCAGCGGGATCCGGCATTGGTTGTCGACAATCCCCCACGGGCAACCGGAGGTGGGGTTGAGAATCTGGTACCGGAAAGCGGTGATTCGGCATTGTGCATCCGGCACTGAAGACTATGGATCGGGAACAGGAAAATGTATATCAAATATGTATTACTATAAGATACATATATTACATATTTGGTAAGTAAAAAAAGCATTCATAGCTAGTTTAAATTGAAAATAGTCCTGTATAATCCAATTATATAGGATATATGCCAAGCCGGATCTCTGCACAGGTTGGTTTCCGAGAACCACTCCTTATAGAGCGGGAGGCGGTTTATCTTGCGGAAAAAAAGTTTGTGACTACATCCGGCATGACAGCAGCTACCCGTCAGGTCGTGAGTGCGCTTCTTCGGCAGTTTGTCGAGGACAGCGGCGGTTCGGCTCAGGCAATGATTCCGGAAAATGTCTCGGTACTTTCACGATACACGGAAGATGCGTACTTAACCGAACCGATAAGATTATCCGCGTGGGTTATTCCCGGTATGCCGGCGGCAGGTATGACCGCGATCTTTCACGCCTCGGACGCTCCAGACAGAGCGGGTTCGAGGATGTTCATATTGTGCGCAATGCCCGCACCGGAACGCTGGCCACCAGTCGGGGAATATTCCGCAGGGTAGGTGAATCGTTGTCTCATTTGGAAACGGTCTTTTATGTCCCGGATCTGGATTCTGTTTCCTATCTCGAGATTGGTCGTATGGCAGCGCACCCAGTGTTCGAAGTTCTGGCCGAAATTCCGGCATTGCGAATGGTCTCCCGGTCAATAAAAGCTGAAGCATTATCGGCCGTAATACGAAGTCAGGCGCAACGGGCACTTCGTGAAAAAGTTCCGGCAGTTGCGATACTCTCGGAAACAGTCCGTGCCTATTTTGAACGGAATAGGATTGTCGTAACAACCCCTCTTCCAGCTAAGCCTCTGGAAAGCGAAGAGCTTCACCGGCTACGTGAGCGTTACCCTGCCTACTGGATTCATGGCAATCCCGGCGTGTTCCGGTTTACACTATAGTTATGCAAGCCGATATGCGCCGGTATCAGTTTCGCCCTTTTGTTGTTGCTGCTACAACCGCACACGCCGAAGGTCTGGTGGTGTATGATAATGACGGGGTAGCAACGGTACGCTACTGCGATGCCATGACTGGTGGGCCACGCACCGCCACTGTACCGCTTACTGGCCAGTTTCCTCTTATTCTGCCTTCGTTGCAGGATCTGAATAAAGCGTTGTCCCAGACTGCCAATTCCCCGAAAACCAGCGACGGCAGATCGCTCCGCGAGCGATTCGATGCCGAGATGACGGCGTACGAGGAAATGCTGGAACAGGCTATGACAGCAGCCGGCGAGGATAGGCCATATTCCGAGCCAGACTACGGAACCTACGTCTACGATACGGTCTTCAACCAGCTGTTTCTGATTCTTCCCGAGTTCTGGCACCGGCTGGGGTTGGTGACCAACAACGGCAATCTGTGTACCGATCCGGATGGCAAGCGTTCCTGGGAAGAGGTGCGTGCTGTTTTCGATGGAGCCACCGTAGGGATCGTAGGCGCAAGTGTCGGGGGAAACTTGGCTGAGGGCATAATGCGTGAGGTTCGGCCCAGCAGAATAAAGATCGCCGATTACCCCGGACTGGAGCTGCATATAATTACGAACCGGCTACACCTTACTGCGATCGCCAAGATCCAGGAGATTGCCGACCGGACAGTAATAGAGCGCGACACCTTTGCTACCGAGCTTGGTGACTGGCTGCTTCCCAATTCCGATGACCGAAGAACAAACGGAATGCGCGGTCGGGAATTCGGGTTTCCTGACGACTTTTCGAGCGTATGCACAAAGGGCTCAAGCGCGAGCTGTGGCTACTTCCAGACGAGATCGCATAGTTTGCAACGGGGAGTAAGGTAATGCTGAAATCATCTCCGGCTGTCTGCGTTATCGCGGTAAAACAGACGAATCCGGAATCATACGTAGAAACCGGTATGGCGTATCTGAGAATGTCACTTGCCCTGGAAAAGTACGGCTTCGTGCATGCTATGCATGCTGCTGTTGCAGAAGTGCCCGCAGCGGGGCGGATGCTTGCGGCAAGCCTGCGTACCCGGGCTCTTCCTTCGACGCTCTTCAGGATTGGTACGCCGCTCCACGAGGCGGACCGCCATCGACCGCGCGGAGCGCGGCCATCGCTAGACGCACGCACTCCTGATCGATCCCCTATACTAAGGGAATGCTGGAGATACTTGTCAGTGTGGTGGTTCTCTTTCTCAACGGAACGATGGGGACTATCATATTCCTCCGCAACCGAAGAAGCTGGACGAACCGCCTGTTTCTTCTGCTAGCACTCCTAATAAACACCTATATCATTGTTAACTACATCTCCCTGAACCCGCCCGGAGGTACACTCGAAGAACAACTGGCCTGGACTCGTCTCGTCATGTTTGTAACGTCATTTATCGGCCCGACGGTATTTCTACTCGTGGATACGTTCCCCCGGGAGAAAATCCCGACCAGGAGTGTTATTCTGGCATCAGTCATGTCGATGGGCCTGATCTCGGCTGCACTTTCGATGACTGATATGATCTTTAGCGGAATCGAGTTGCGAAACGGGAGTGTGGTCCCGGTGCCCGGGCCTGCAATTCTCGTGTTTCTCGTTGCTTTCGTTGGGCTGTTTCTCGTGTCGTTTCTGGCGCTGATTCTGAAATATCGAAGAAGTGAGGGTGTGGAAAAGGCGCAGCTATTTTACTTTCTGATCGGCGTAATCGGTACCTTCTCGGCGATGGCGCTGACAACCGTTATCCCGACAGTAGTATTCGGATACACGGGGTTGGTGTTCTTGGGACCGAACATGGCGGTGATATTGCTGACATGTGTGGCCTACGCCATTGCGAAGCACCGCTTCCTGGATCTGAAACTGCTGATTTTCCGGACTATCAGTTTTTTTGCGCTGCTTGCGACTGCCGCTGTTATCTACGTTAGTACTATGCTATCGATAGGGAGTTACCTCTTTGGTACGGACCTTACCTCCTCAAATATACTGTTCTTTTCACTCCTGTCACTGGCGGTAGGGTATTCACTGCCTACGGTGCGTCGTTTTGTGGAACATATCACGGCGCCGCTATTTTTTCATAATCCCTATGACGAACGGAAGCTCCTGAAAGATATTACCGACGTTACCACCCGGACCATCGACCTGGACCGGCTGGTCGGCGGTGTTTTTCGGGAGTTGTTTCTGCAGATGCGGATTACCTCAAGCTATATTGCACTCTACGAGGGAGGCAAAGATGTGTGGCGAAAAGGCTTTCACTTTAGCGATGGGAAACTCGATCCCCGCGAGCTGTACCGGCAGGCCCGGAAAGCAAACAAAATCGACGCGGATAAGGTTGTTATGTTTCATGAGCTCTCCGATGACTCAGTGCGTGAGTACTTCCGGAAATTTGATATTGAGATAATTCTCCCGCTTACGATTAAACGGGAGATGTTCGGAGTAATTGCCCTCGGTCCAAAAGCATCGGGAGAACCATATAGTTCAAGAGATATAGATGTATTACGGATTGTTGCACCCGAATTAGCGGTAGGAGTGAAAAATGCGCTGGCATATGAAGAGATCCGTAACTTTAACGAAACCCTGAAAAAAGAGGTGAAAACCGCTACGGCAGGTCTGCGGAATGCCAACCGCAGCCTGAAGGAACTGGATGCACGCAAAGACGAGTTTATATCCATTGCCTCCCACGAGCTGCGGACCCCGCTTACCGCGATCCGGAATTACCTCTGGCTCACTCTGAACCAGTCAAATAAACCGTTGGATGCCGCAACGCGCACCAACCTCGAAATCTGTTACCATTCTGCCGAGCGGATGATTATGATGGTTAACGATACGCTTACTATCTCCCGTATAGAGCGCAATAAACTGGAACTTGAAACCGAGAAGTTCAACCTGGTTGAGTTCCTGGAAAGCCTCTGCGAGGAAATGCGACTGCAGGCGAACGAGAAGGAAGTTCACCTTACATTCACCTCAACAGAGCCGGATATCGTGGTAAAGGGTGATAGTGCTAAACTGCGTGAAGTCTTTCAGAATCTGCTAATGAATTCATTCAAGTTTGTTCCCGCCGGAGAAGGTATGGTAAAGGTTGTCCTGACAAAGGAACAGGAGTATGCTGTGATTCGGATTTCAGACAATGGACCCGGCATTCCGAAAGACAGCCAGGAAAAACTCTTTACGAAGTTTGGAAAAGTAAACTTCGCCTACGATAAATCGGGGGCAAAGGCTGGCACTGGTCTGGGGTTGTATATCTGTAAAAAGATTGTTGATTTACATTCGGGAAAGATTTCGGTACAATCGAGCGAGAATAAGGGCGCGACGTTTATCGTACAATTACCCGTGCATTCGGCAAGGAGGTGAGCCCGAACGGATGGATGCAAAAAAAATACTTGTAGTTGAAGATGAGACCGATCTGCAATCGCTATATGTAACAATCCTGACCGGGGCGGGATATACTGTAGACACTGCGCCTGACGGCGCCGTAGCCTACGAAAAAATCAAAACCGGAAAATACGATCTAATACTGCTGGATATCATGATGCCCGAGATGGATGGGATCCAGGTCATGGAAAAACTGAAAGCAGAGGGCGTTGCCGATGCGAAAAACCTGTCGGTAGTGCTGCTTACCAATCTGGGTCAGGACACACTGGTTGCCAAAGCACTGTCTCTGGGAATCCGGGGATATCTGGTAAAGAGCGATTATACTCCTGAGCAGCTGCTGAAAGAAGTGAAGTGGTACCTGTCTGCTTGACAGGAAGGAGCTGGGTGGAGTACAGTTATAGCATCAGTTATCCGTATTATGCCATCTTTCCCATTCAGGAAACCGTTTGTGTATATCGCTGCAATTGCAGTTCTCTCGGGGGTGTTTACCTTTGGAGATGATGTTGCGATGCTCTTGATGACCCCGCTCCCTTCTTACCTGCGTGACTGTATTTCCAGGAAAATCGGGAACGATGCGCTGGCACAACAGGCGTGTTCTGCGGTAACCACGAACAACTCCGTTGCTGTGTGGCAAGTAGAGGGTGGCAATGCGCGCATCCGCAACTCGCGGCTTACGGAAAGTTATGGAGTTGACACACCAGGACAATCAAAAGGCAGACTCACCATTCAAAATACTGAGGGAATTCGATTTGAGAACAGCACAGCCGGTAGCGATTCTCGGTATGGATTTCTCTCCAGTGTGGATAACATTCACGTGTACCAAAATGCGTATTGGGACGGCACCTGGAAAGTGATAGACGGAAATAGATACAATGGGAACGCTGCGGGATTTCAGACGAATTTGGGAGACAACGAAGCTTTTCGCGTTGCCGCCGATACCACCACCCGTGCTACAAATGGCTCCTCTGTACTTAATCCATTAATGGTGGTTAAGACGAACGGACGCGTGGGCATTGGTACTATTTCTCCTTCTGGCATGCTTGATGTGGCGGGAGATATTGAGCTATCGGGGAAGATGGCTTTTCGTGGGAGTGATTCATACCTTCGGTTAAATCAAGATCTCGAGTTTGCCAACGGCGTGCATACACCAGGAACATTTTCGATTGCTGGACACACCGGAATTGGTTCAAGTTTAAGCGTTGGAACGTACTCGAGCTTAGGAAAATTACATATCGAGGAAATTGGTGACGGCTTGGTTTTTTGGCGACCTGGTGATAATGTGTCTGCAATTCAAAGCTACATCGATGGAGTATGGAGCGGCCGTGCATCGTATGCAGGTGGTTGCTGTAACACACTTTCTTTGCAGCCTGACGTCGGGGTTGTTTCCATTGGCACCAATGCGGCCCCTATCGCTGGTCGAAAGCTTCATGTTCAAGGCAATGCCTCTTTCACTGGGGCACTCATGCTTGCTCACAATAGTGCGTTTGTTGAGCCAAATGCTGGCCATGCGACAATCCAGAATTATGCAGGGCATTTGTACCTAGGACCGGACTCATCGTCCTCGCAATATATCATATTTCGGCAAGGTTTACAAGATCGAATTTACTATCTTCTCAATGGGTCTATTAATACCTATGCGCCTTCCTTTCGCACAGATGGGGGGTACTTGGTGATAAATCCCAGTGCACAGAATCGGAACCTTTACCTGAACTGGGATACCGGTGGAACTGTTAGTGTTAATGGAGGACTGGCGGTCTTCGGCAATGTGACAGCGAACGGATATTCATACTTTTCGGACCTTCGTTCGAAGGAAAATATCAGCACTATAGCAAAACCTCTTGAGAAAGTTGCTCAGCTTCGCGGGGTAGAGTTTGATTGGAAGAACAATCCAGAACATGAGCATAATCCGCTGTTTCAGAAACACTCTATGGGTTTTATCGCGCAGGAGGTGGAAAAGGTGCTCCCATTTTTGGTTACCAGCGACACCAAGGGATTCAAGTCGGTTTCCTATGCAAACCTGACGGCGTTACTCACCGAGGCCCTAAAAGAGCTCTTCGTGAGGTATGAGAAATTCTCAGCCGAAGTAAGTGCATCAATAGTTCGGCTCGAGGAACGGGATAAAAAACTCGAAGAGCAAGTCCGTAAACAGCAAGAAATCATTCGATTGCAGGAGGAAAGGATAAAGCGCTTAGAGCAAAAAGTTGAAGCACTTAGTAATTCGCACAAATCCCCATGAAAAAAGCAGTTGGTTTCCGTGCCTTTATTGTTGTGGTTGTTTTAGTTGCGCTGGTTGTCAATATTGCCATGCTGGTAATTGCTCTGGGGAGAAGCACTGGGGCTTCTCGTATACAACCCGACCTATTACTGGCAGTGACCCTACCAATACAAGAGCTTCGGGGAGTAGTACTCGATTCCTCAAATTCGCACGTTACCCTTGAGATCGTTCCTTTTTCCGCGCCAGGAGAATCTCGGCAAAACGTGCGTTCCCGAGTGACCATAAATGATAAGACTGTGGTAAGCCTCTTTGATCCGCTTGACGCAACCCCAGGATCAACCCTACGCCTTAATGTATCGCAGATCAAAAAGGGTGATCAGGTTACTGTGCGGCTTGCTGAGGATCTTCGCGTAAATCCCGATGCGCCGGTTGCTGCTAGCATTACCGTCGAGAAGCCGGCGTACACACTCTCCGGGACAGTAGAGCAGGTAAATGATGGGACCATAACAATTGTAGGTACAGCAGTTCGGCTTAATGCATTAAATGCATTTGCCGATTCCGATACCTTTCAGGTTTTAGTACCAGAAGGTGCACAAATACTGAGCCCTCCCGGATCGGCGCCTGGCCCTTCCTCCGCGCGAGGGCGGATAACCGATATCAGTAAGGGAGCGGTAGTAGTGGTGCAAACTGAGCAAAAACCGGGGACTGGTGCAGTACGGGCACGTTCTGTCCAGATTCTCCCAACACCCATGGCGCCGGGTGCTGAAGGAAACATGGCTGTCCCCCAAACCACGCCAGCAGGTACCAGCTCTGCACAGGTTGGGCAAAGTATTACACCGTTACCGTGAGGGTATGATATGAAAGCACCTCGTGATTTTTGTATCGCGCTTCTTACTTTCGCCCTTCTTTTTTTTTTCGCGTTCTTCGCGCACCCCGCTCGTGAACCGGCATGCGCGCAGGAATCATGCAGCCTCATGGAGATTTATCAGTCGTGCGGGGCGGGTAGCTCTTTCGGGTGTATTTCTCCAACGCCTACCCCAGTTCCGGATAACCCCTGGATCAAGGTAAAAACTTTTTCCTTTCACGCGCTCAATGCGGAGACATTCAAGAACTTTCAGATTCCCCAGAATGCTGCAACCCGGAAAAAGTTTAACGAAAATGATCCGGATGATGAGAATCTTCCCCAGTTTATGCTCAGTGATTCTACAGATCCTGAGACCCGTGATCAGATTCCTCCGGGAGTTGTTTCCGCACCGGAGTTTGGCGCCCTAAACGATGAGACTGCCGTCAGTTCCGGCTGGGTGGTAGATGGTTACACAAAACAGCGGAGTTTTAGCCCGAGGCGCTTCCTTGATTATGCGAATGCACGAAAACAGGTGAAGCGTATAACGAATATTCGGGACGAATTTGAGGCGAATCGGGTAAATGTGTTCAAGCCTGAAAACGGGGTGTTGCTGGTAAATGAGTCGGACTTTGACAACGGAGCAGATCAGTTTATCATTCCGAGTGGACCGAAACGGGGAGGAGCAGTGATTTCTTCCACAATTACAATGACAGCAGAGGGCTCCGCGTTAAATAACTCAAATACTAGTGGTACTGTCCAACTGAATGGAGTGGTGGAAAACAATCTGTTCAAAGGACGGTTCATCGGGCCCGGCCCGGGAGGAGAGGGTAAAATGTTCGGCACCGTTAAAGCAGTGGTAACGAATGCTACAAACGGTCCGGTACGCGGAACCTGTACTTACACCGGAGCAACGGTTACAAATACCACCAATCTTGAAGGTGGGGTGATTACGCCCGGCTGCGTCTTGACTGGTATGAACTCTTTTGTGCTTGTAGTAGACGGTGACCTTGTTATTACCCGTGACATTAATCATTGTCGTTCGCCGAGTTACTTTGCTAACTGTGCCGGATACGTGCCATATCCGCTCGCAATTGTTGTGACCGGTACTACCACAATCCGCAGCTCCGGCGATGAAAATAATCATGTAAATACAATTAACGCGATATTGATTACCGAAAATCTGGTGATTGAGCCTACAAATGGCAGGGATCTTTTCGGGTTGAAGATCAAGGGGAACTTGAGTGTTTTTAACAGATTCCAGAATGACCGTCGCCGCTATGACTCCCGCCGGCCTGTACTCTTTGTGGTACACAATCCATCCATGTATTTCTCGATGTTACCGTATTTCTCGACAGCAGACTATGCGTGGAAACAGATCCAGTAACTCAGGGCAGGTTCTCCTGCTTCTTATTATGGTGCTCGGTACGTTACTTATCGTGGGTATGACCGCGATTTTCCAGACGTCGACGCAAACTCAGATCGGTGGCATAAATCAGCAATCACAGCTCACGATTACCGCCGCGGAAGCGGCATTAGAAAAAGCACTTTTGGAAGGGCGCAGTGGATCATTTGCAGATCTTGGATTGTCGAATCTGGGCGGTATAAACGTAGATAACAGTTTTGTTGAGATCAGTGAATTCCCAGTTAAACAGTTTAGTACGAAGCGTTTGAATAAAGATGAACAATACATGTTCTATTTGTCTCAATACACTCCAGAGTTCCCGTACTTTGACCGGCAGTATCTGATCGGTTTTCAGGTACTTTATGACTCACCGACCGGCACCTGCGAAGATGTTTCCCTTGTTATGACGCTGGTGTACGATAAGGACAGTGATTATATTTATGAAGCCGAAACGTTTATTTCTGATGCGGGCGATAAGATTTATCGGGGCACGACAAATCGGGATATTTTCAAGTGTGTTATTAGCGATGATCCGACTTGTGTAGAAGGCGAAGGCGGTGGAAATATAGACGGCTACGAGTACGCCTGTGCAACGAAAATTATCGATACCGGTGAATACGAGAGTGCAAAGTTTATTCTCGTGCAGAATTACTTTGGACCTACCCGAATAGGGTTTAAGACAGACGGTACCAGTCAGTTTCCTCCGCAAGGGCGCACTATCAAGGCCATTGCACGTGCCGCTCTGGCGGTAACTCCGGGAGCAGGCACACCAGTGCCCACTGCCCAGGCAGGGCTGACCCGTGTTGCAGAAATTTTCCAGTCGTACCCTCAGTTTCCCGCAGATTTCTGGGTAACCAGCTTCTAGGCACTCATGCGTGAGCATGGGTGATTACCAACCATGACCGGAGGTTATTTGTGTTACCCGGTAAACTTTTCGAAGTGAACCTGTTCTTTGGGAACACCTTTTCCTGCCAGGTACTCGCGAAGTGATTCGACGACTTTTGGTCCACCACACAGGAAGTAGTGGTATTTTGGAATATCGGCACCAACTACCGCTTCCAGCCCGTCGTTTACATGACCAAGACCAAAATAACCACGCTCCGCCGGACTAGTAACACAGGTAAGATCCTGTTCACGGGAAAGGCAGTTCATAAATCGGAAGTTTGGGTGAATGCTGGCAATCTTCTTCAATTCATCCTGTAGATATACAGATGATATATTGGGAAAACCCCAGAAAAGAAACGCCTGTTTATCCGTGTGATGCTCGGCCAGGTGGGAAAGCATACTCATAATAGGTGCTATACCGGTACCGGTTGCAAGGAAAACCGAATCAGCAGGCTCTGGCGGAAGAGTAAACATACCTGCCGGTCCCTGTGTGGTTAGCGTTTCTCCGATCTGCATCCGCATAAGGTACCCCGATGCAAGGCCGCCCTCGATGATCTCTACTATAAGATCGAATGAGCCCGGACGGGAGGCGGGAGATGCCATGGAATACAGTCGCCGGACAGCATGACCATCTGCTTGCGGAATATGGAGTATCACGTATTGTCCCGGTTTGAAAACAAAGGCGTGGTCTACTGGCGCAAACGTAAACCGGAAGACATTATCAACAAGCTTCTCTCGTGCCGTGAGGCGGATCGGAAATGTTGCAATCATAGGGTAATTGTACCGTAAAATCACTTGTAGCGTATAGGACTTATGTGGTACGCTGAAGGATATGTTGTTGCGAATCGGGCTCGGGTTTGCCGCGTTTTTTGCTATTTTATGTGTTGTTGCCGGAATCGTTTACTACATTCAGGCTCAGCAGCACGAGCTGAAAGAGCTTGCGTTTGCATCGTACCGGAAATCAATTGCGCAAGCGGAGGATAGGAAGTCACAGAAAAACACGTCCCCGGGTCCTGCATCAGAAACCAACCTTTCGCGGCGGACACCTGACATGTATCTGATAATATCCGGAACAGGCATAACACCACGCCGGACAACTGTGAAACCTGGAACACTTATCGCAATCAAAAACCGTTCTAAGAATCCTGTTAAGGTCGAGATTCCGCGAATTTTTTCACCTAACAGAATAGTACTAGATTCTGGAGAAGAACGGCGATACATGTTTGAACTAGAAGGTGAGTATTTTTTTGTACTTCCTGAAAGCGGAAAAGCAAGTACACTGCTTGTATCAGGCGATACTACAAAAAAATGATATTTTAGATTTCCGGATATCTATTTCAGTTATAATGGATTTATGTTGCTGCGAGAAAAGCTCAATACCGGTTTTTCTAAAGGTTTTACGCTGATTGAGATACTAATTGCATTGTCGATAGTGGCGATTCTGATTGCTTTGCCGGTGGTGGCATACTCGAATTTTTCCCGACAGGCGCGGGATACTCAACGGAAAAACGACTTGAATAAACTCCAGGGTGCGCTGGAACAATATCGGGCGAACGAAGGAAGATACCCGGAACAAGCAAACTGGCTACAGACTCTGGTTTCGGGAGGGTATTTATCCGAGATAGTGAAAGATTCCTATGAAGGGCGTGAAGCGGGAGATACCGGGTTGTTTTACGGGTATGAGTATCTTTTGAGCGAGGACGGGCAGAGCTACAGCTTACGTACACTTCTGGAAGGCGGAGAGAATAGGGCGGAGGACGAACTGGTTTACTACACGGTAAATCCTGAAGGGCCAAAAATTCTGAAAATTACACCCGGTGGTGGCGGTCCTGTAACTAATACGCCACCACCAAGACCCACCCAGCTACCCACAGTCACCGTGGGTGGGCCTTCGCGTACTCCTACACCTTCGCGATCACCCACTCCAACGCAATAGGACACATCCACATCGTGCAGATTATCCTAAAGCCGCGCCCGCGTTGCAATCTCTGCCTCCACAAGCTCGCGGGGGCGGCCGAACTTGAGGCGGGATAACTGGGTAATTGCTTGCGCGATCTGTTCATTCCGTTCTTTCTTGAGCTCCTCCATGTCCTTGGTCATGTCTACCGAGAAGGGATCGACCGGTTCGTTATTTACTAGGGTCTTCATGTAGGCATGGAACCGCTCCACATTGATAATATCGCTCTCATTAAAGAATGGCTGGAATTCGCGCTGGATAAAATTGGCATCCGCCACTCCGACACGGAAGCAGATGATCGTGCCCACGTTTCCGAAGACGGCATTCTTGACCTCTTCGTCCATCTGACCGATGAACTGGTTTGCAACGGTAAGGCCAAGGTGATATTTCCGTGCTTCCGAGAGAATAACAGCAAAGTCGGGGGTGGCGAAGTTCTGGAACTCATCAACGTACAGGAAGAAGTCGCGGCGTTGGTCTTCGGGCACATCGGCACGGCTCATGGCGGCGGCCAGGATCTTTGGTACAATGACCAGTCCCAAAAACTGCGAGTTCTCTTCGCCCAGTTTTCCTTTGGAGAGGTTGATCAGCAGAATCTTGCCGGTATCCATAATCTCGCGGAAATCGAACGCTGACTTTGACTGTCCGATGATGTTGCGCATCATTTTGTTTGTAACGAAGCGGCCGAACTTGGAGACGATGTAGTCAAGCGTTTCCGATTTGTGGAAGTCTGAGGTCTGAGCAATCTGATCGGTCCAGTAGCGGCGTACAATCGGATCGTCCACTTTTGGCAGAAGCTCCTGTACGTACTTAGGATCAGTGAGTACGCGGACTATCTCGATAAACGAGGTGCCCGGCTCTGACATAACCGTGAGCATGGCGTTCCGCACGGCGTGCTCGAACCGGGGCCCGATGATACCCGTTCGCTGCGGGTCGTAGAGCTTGTACATAAGGTTAATGATTGCCGAGGTAATAAAGTGTTTCTCTTCCTCGCTTCGGCACTCCAGCAGGTTTAACCCAATGGGGCGTTCCACATCGGAGGGATCAAAAAGAATAACGTCTTCGGCTCGTTCGGCTGGGACATAGCGGAGGGTGTCGTCTATAAGATCCCCATGCGGATCGATAACACAGACACCCTTTCCCTCTTTAATGTCCTGCTTGATCATTTCCTTAAGAAGCTCTGATTTTCCTACGCCGGTTTTCCCGATAATATAGACGTGCCGCATGCGGTCTTTCAGGTGGATGTGAACGGGACGTTTGACTCCTCGATAGTAAGCTGTGCCCATGAACGTTCCGCCGCTTGTGGGGACCTCTGCAGATACTGGCGCTGTTTTTGCCTTGAGCCACTGGATATGAGGCGTTTCGACAGTCTTATTTGGGAAATGAAACAGCGAACCCAATTCTTCGGAGGAAAGAATCGAGGTAACCTTCCCGAACGGCGGTTCCCAGACCGGGAAGAACTTATAAATGAAGTTAATCATGAATCCCTGCTTGAAGAAGATATTCGCCTCCCCCAGAGTCTGCTGGTGCGAGTCGAACTGCTTGAAAGCGGCAACGATATTTCGCAGGTGCATATCGGCGATATCGGAGCTGGAAGCGGATACCACGATGCGGATGATTGTCTCGAATCCGGGACGTGACAACTTTTCGTCGATACGTTCCAGATCTTTCGGATCGACCTCAAACTTCGCCTTTTCCGCGTTGGCTTCGTCTTTTTTTGTCTTCGAAATAAATGATTTCCCGGCATTTTTCCACTTTGAGTCTGCCGGGCGGAGCAGGAACTGCACCATGGCACCTTCCCCTTCGTTCATCTTGGAAAGGGCAGAGGTAAGTGCTGCCATCGGATCGTTTGGCATGTCGCGATAGCTCTTGAGCGGATAATAACTATTACTTTCGGTTTTCAGGGAGGCAAACGAGACCTTTCCTTTTTCGGAAAAGATATTCGGCTCTTCTACTTTTACGATATCCGCGGAGGAGTAGTACCCGTAGATCGTTTTTTCGACAAGGTCAATGAGTTTGTTTGGTGCGGAGACGTAAAACCGGATATCGGTGTGTTTGCCGACTATTTCGAAGCAGATCATGTCCGAAATCTCCAAAAACGACCAAAATCCCCTCGGCTTAAGCGCAGAGAATGATGCAAACATCTGTTCTGCCACGTCTACTTTAATTTCGTTTTCCTTGGGAAGCTTTACTTCAAGCGTAACCATCTCAAGAGACGATTCTTCGCGCTTCTTGACCCGGTTGTAAAGCACGATCAGATAGAAAAAACCCACGGAAAACCCGATCGCAAACAGGAACGCGACCAGTACAATTCCGATAAGAGCCGCCGCATTTGCAAGCTCGGTAAGCATCTCCATACAGATACATTATATAATAGGGATGGATTCGGTATTCCTATGGGAAAGAAAAAACACAAACCAGCCGATAAATCGGGTTCAGTGGGTCATTCGGATAGAGCCGGAGATCCGGAGCGTGATTTACACAAGGAAGCAATAAAAGCAGTGCTCGCGGAAATACAGGTGGCTAAATCCAGTAAAGAAAAGAAGTCTCCACAGACACTGGCGGCAGATTCCTCAGCCTCATCGAACCGGAAAGAAACGCATCATACGGAGAAAAAACACCATTCCGGCACTCAACGGTGGTCATTACGCGGGTTAATTGGTGGTACAGTGATAATTACTATTGCTATTGCGTTTCTTGCAGCAAACCTTGCAGCTTCCCAGCTGACTGTACCCGCATACTCTCGGCTGGTAAACGGTGACAGGGATACCTGGGTGACTTTTTTTAAGGCAGCCGCCGACCGGGATGACGGATTACCGCTGATTCTGGAGTACAAGGGGCGATATCGCGAGCTCGCCGATGAGATAAACCGTGAAAGTATGAGCCGGAGAGCACGGATATCTTATCTGGAGGCGGAACTTACACAAAACCCTGAGGCGCGGGATATACTGTACGCACTCGCCCTTTTATATCATCAGGAAGGTGAAAAGGAAAAAGCTAACGACTACCTGAACCGCGCCCGCGCCATCGACCCGGCGACCGGGAAAGACGCTCCATTCGTCAAGTTATAACAGTTAACACCGCAAGAGCGAGCATCACGGAAACGTACAGCACAGACATCGTCAGTCTCACCACCGCATACCCGTGCTGGTCGTATTTCTGGAACTTGTATTTCATATCATCAGTATATCTGCCAACAGCCGAAAAAACCATGACATTATCTTGACAGGATAAGGAAAATACTACTTTAATATGTATTAACACGATAAAATTTACTACTCCATGGATATGTATTGTACTCTTGCATTACAGGAGTATAATAGCCCTATGCTAGTTTCCGAATTCCTCCAACCGCATTATCACAGTGGTCCTCCGGACACGAAATTGTTCGATATCATGAAACGATGGGTAAAAGATAAGTGTAATGTATTTCTGGTGGAAGACGACGAAAAGCGGATAATCGGAATCCTGACATTGTATGATGTCCTGAAAAAGTTGTTACCGTTCTATCTGCAGTTGGACGATATTCTTTCCGAATTTGCCTTTACCGAAATGCTCACTCCAGAACAGGTAAAAAAGTGTATGAGCTTGACAGCAGGAGATATTATGTGTGACAAAGTTGTTTCTATAGAGCCGGATGCTAATTTCCTGAAGGCTGCGACCGAGATGTTTAGCTTCGGCTTCGACTATATTCCGGTGATCGATTCGGGCGGAAAGTGCCACGGCTTGGTAACTCGTCAAAGTCTGGAAGAGGCTATATTATCACTCATCGAGAATCATCTCGACTAATTTACCGTCATGTTCGAACAAATAGTTGTCGTGACGATCTTCGCAGTTGCTCTTGCGATCATCGCCAGCGAAAAAATCAACCGCTCGATTGTCTCGCTGATTGGCGCGTCAATCCTCGTTATTTTCGGATTTATCGACCAGCACCATGCGATACAGGCGATCGACTTCAATACGCTGGGGCTGCTGATCGGTATGATGATTCTGGTTTCGATTTCGGCGAAGACCGGTTTTTATGAGTATCTGGCGATCTCGGTTATCCACGCAACAAAGGGAAGGCCGATCTATATTTTGCTCGCGCTTGCACTCTTAACTGCAGTTCTTTCGGCGTTTCTGGACAACGTTACTACTATTTTGCTCGTCAGCCCGATTTCGTTGTTTGTTGCACAGATTCTTAGGACTTCGCCGGTGCCGTTTATCATCTCCCAGATTATGTTTAGTAACATAGGAGGTACGGCGACGCTGGTCGGTGATCCACCGAACATCATTATCGGGTCTGCAGCCGGACTATCCTATATGGACTTTATTGTGAACATAGCGCCGGCGGTGGGGATTATTCTGCTGATTTCGCTGCTGGTTATCTATTTCTACTTTAGGAATCAGATCCCCAAGCGTTCCATGAAAAAGGAACAGCTTGAGCAGCTCGATCCTCGGAAGGCACTCAAAGATATTCCACTTCTTATTAAGACCGGGACCGTATTTACCCTCGTTATGATCGGCTTCTTCGTGCATAGTGTATTCCAACTAGAGGCTGCCACGATTGCCATGGCTGGTGCTGCACTATTACTGCTCCTGACGATCAAGCACCCAGATGATATTTACAAGGAAGTCGAATGGGGTACTATCTTATTCTTTACCGGACTGTTCGTGATGGTGGGTGCCATGGAGCATGTTGGTATTATCGAGGTAATCGCCAGCCAAGTAATGAACCTTACCGGCGGTGATGCATTAAAGACCTCTATGCTTGTTCTCTGGTTCTCGGGACTGTCATCGGGTGTTATCGACAATATCCCGATCACTACCGTCCTTGTGACCATGATTAAAGATATCCAGGCAACTGGAGTGGACGTAAATACCCTCTGGTGGTCGCTCTCCCTCGGGGCCTGTCTGGGAGGGAATGCAACTCTGATTGGCGCATCGGCGAACGTTGTTGGAGCCGATATCTGTAACCGTACCGAATACAAGATCACGTTCTTCGATTTCCTCAAGTACGGCCTCTTTATCTCGCTACTCGGATTTGTGATTGCATCGGGATATATTTATCTCAGGTATTTCGTATTCCAGTTCTAACCTCAGACTGAAGCTGGCACGGGGTGTCTGATACGATCCCGGTACCTCGACGAAATCTGGTATGATAAGGTAATAATCGCTATGCGGCAAGTACACGTCTACGTTATCGGCGATGTAATCGGGGTCGGTTTCCGGGCCTGGACTAAGATACAGGCAAAGGATCTTCAGGTTAACGGCTGGGTACGAAACGTACATGACAAAGAGCATGTCTTCGGCCGGGGCGGTGGCGTTGAGGCAATATTCCAGGGAACCGAGTACCAGCTGAATCAGATGATTCAGCGTATAAAAGCAGGACCCTCGATTGCACGCGTAGATGATGTGGAGGTATATTGGCAGGAGGTAAAAGATATCTTTCCTAGCTTCGAAATCCGGAAATAACGGCGATATGGTATACTGCAGCTACTATGGCAAAAAATAAAAAGTCTTTTGCAACCCGTATTATCCGCTTTACGATTGCACTCGGAGGAATCGCTATGATCGGAGTGGCGCTCGCATACTCTATGGAGGCGATCTATCCGTTTCTTATCGCACCGATCTCTCTGCCGATGGGAACGCCAATTCTCATTCTTGGTGCGATCATGGTTGCGGTGTATTTTGGAATGGGGATCGCCATTGCGTTTTTCGCGAAGAAACATCTTAACTGATACTTTTATATCATACTCGTTTGCGCGTTTCGGAAGTCTCTGTCGATGTTCTTAATAGTATTCGGCAGATTTCCGATAAAGCCTGCTACTAATGAGAAAAGGATAATTGCGATCAATACCCATCCGATTCCGGCAAGAACAATCCAGACAGTATTTCGGGCATGTGTCGGGGGCTTTTTCAGTTGGCGGTATATTTCGTACTGAAAACTGACGACAAATGGCATAATTGCATAATAAAGAAGGGAGAGTAATACATTCACTCTCGGGTTATCCTGCGTGAAGATGAGCAGCACGTTATAACCCCCCAACAGAACTGCGTTTACCAGAAATATTCTTCCAAAGACTCCCCAGAATCGGGTATTAACAACAGATTTACTTATCCAGAGACTTTCCAGCCCACGTGGCTTATCTTCGATATAGACAAATACGGTAAATACCGCCCAAATCATCCAGACAAAAATCAGAATAAACAGGGTAAATACGCTTAATGGAACGAGTCCGATTAAAAACAGCGCGAGGAGAGCCGTTACTTTTACGTAACCCCAAACAAGCGGGAACATTTCTTTGTAAGCCTTGATTGCACCTACTTTACGGGGGGAAATAATTGCATAAGTGCTGGCAAGGGTACTCCAGCTTCCGGCATAAAGAATTACGGTTACCACCAATACGGCAAGAATAGTACCAACGGTGAGCGAAAGTGCGACATCCCGTGTACCGACTACCAGCACCCCCATAACTGCAGCCGCGATAAGAATAACCACCACGGCACCCACATACAGAGCAAACATTACCATTATGGTGAGTATGTAGTTTAGAAATCGGTCCCTGGTACGCTCCCAGGCGGCTTTTACAAGCTCTTCAATCTCGAAGGCTTTATTTGCTGTTACGGGTTTCGGTTCAGAAGCCATTTGCTTATGTTCCTCCACTACCGGAAATTTACTGGTTTCAGGCATATACACTAGTATACATGCTCGGAATGGAGTCTTCAAAGACTAAGAAAGAGCGAGTGGACTCGAGGGGACTCGAACCCCTGACCTTCGCGCTGCCAGCGCGACGTTCTAGCCAACTGAACTACGAGCCCTGCGGGACCCCCATTATACAGTATTTTTTAGCACGAGAAACATATAAGCGACCGGTATGTAAATATGGTACAGTATGGAAATGAAGGATTCCCGGAAAATGCTCTTCCTGCTTTTTGTTTTTCTCATCTTATTTACTATGGTAATCGGATTTGCCCTTCCTCAGGTGGAACGGGTAGATCCGCGGGCGAATATTCTTACGAATGCCGATGGTTTATGGTGGGCTATTGCTACCGTAACCTCGGTAGGATACGGTGATCACTTTCCGGTGACGCCAGCAGGCCGATCACTGGGAATCGCATTGATAATGATTGGATTATCGACATTCTTTACCTTAATTTCCCTAGCAACGGTTGTGATTTTTCAGCGGGACGAAGAAAGACACATTTCTCGTATCCTCAAGAAGATAGACCGGCTGGAACATCGTATGGAACGCCTAGCCGACGAAATAGCCTTGGATAAACAACGCAAGAAGAACCATATGGAGCACTCCTAATACGATGGTAAGCCCAATCTTTAGCGGGAGAGATTTGATTGTACTGAGGACAAAAAAAGTAGTGAGTGCCATGAGTGCGTAGCGTGGTGTAGAGCTTAAGGTTCCGGTAATCGTAGGGAGCATCATGGATGCCAGACCAAACACTGCTACACCGATTCGTTCAGCGTTTTCGCGTTTTGCCCAGTTATTTCGAAGTTTCCAGACTTCGAAAAAAAGAATACCGAGCACTGCGAAAAACAGTCCAAACTCCAGGACTGCCACAAAGTACTGGTAGTTCGGCTCTGCAGTAAAGAAAATTTTTATGTAGCGGTATGCAACTTGTGGCAGGAGGACCAGCTCTGTTGACCGGTTTGCACCGAATGCGGGCTGAGCGTTGTAGAAAAAGAGCGGATCACCTGTTTGTAGATACAAGTATGTCATGTACGCGCCGAGTCCGGCAAGCGGTCCGCCGAGAGCCAGAAGACGCACCGGTTGCCGGTATATTTCCAAGATAATGGCACGCATGGCAAGAATAGCTCCGCTTATACCGGTAGAGAAAACCACCCGTGCCGACTGTGGGGTGCTCCTAGCCGGATTTTTTTGGAGCTTTGCCAATGCTTCAAGCAGGAAGACGACAAGGAGGGATAGTGCCAGAAATGATCCGATTAACCGGGTAGCACCGGCTGCCAGACCAAAGAGGCCCGCAAGCGCATACTTTCGCTTGTGAATACCCCACAGGTAGCCCGTAGCGCAGACCAGAAACAGGCTTTCGGTGTATGCCGCCCCAAGAAAAAAAGAGGTCGGAAAAACAAGAAGGAAGACGACACTCCAGCGTGCAGCATCCGCTGAACCCAGTAGATCGCGGGCATATCCGGCAAAGAGCAGGATTCCAACACTGCCTATAAGAAGTGCCAGGAGAATTCCGGTTAATATAAAATTATTCCCCAAAAGCGGGGCAACAAATCGTATAAGGAGTGGAAAGAGCGGAAAATACGCTTGCTGGTATTTCAGATATCCCTGATCTGCAATAATTGCGTAATGCAGTCCGTCAAAGTTTGCGAATGAATAGAGCCACCGAGGCAGTTCAGTTTCGGGAAGCATTTCGTGATAGGGGAAGAATGCCAGATACGGAAGAAATTGCGGAGCCACCAATGACACCCCGAAATCAAGAGCCCGGACAATCAGCAATAGAATGAAGACGTGAAAAAACAACATGCCCCATTATACCGCTGGTGAGCCAAAAACCGGTATAGAGTTCGAGCATAAAAGCCGGATATGCCGTTATCCGAGCTAAGCACTCGCCAAGAGACGGCACCCGGATTGTTTCTCCCCGGGTACTAAGTGCCAAAAGTGACTCAGGTTAGCCTTAAATCCTCATAAACGCGTTTTGAGGTGAAACTATGCAACCCCTGTTTTCCGGTATAACGGGAACTTGGTGCTGGAGAGCACGGGGGATGCTGTATAATTGGGACACAACGGGGCGTAGTTTAGATGGTAAAATGCCGGGCTGGGGGTCCGGAGACCGTGGGTTCAAGTCCCGCCGCCCCGACAGAGGTACCAGGAAAAGTGCGATGCGGGGCTACCCCATGGGTACTCCCGCCGTCCCGATAGAAAAACGCCTTTTTATTACACCTGCCTATGCCAATAAAACCTGATAGCTGGATAAAACGGATGGTCAAGGAGCACAGGATGATCGAGCCGTTTCAGGAGAAGCTCATCCGGAACGGAAAGGTTTCCTATGGGCTATCATCCTTCGGCTATGATCTGCGCGTAGCACGGGAGTTTAAGATATTTACCAATGTGCATTCTGCCATTGTTGATCCGAAGGCGTTTGATGAAAAATCGTTTGTGGATGTTCAGGATGTTGACAGCGTACTTATACCCCCGAACTCGTTTGCACTTACCCGGAGTCAGGAATACCTGCGTATTCCCCGGAATGTCCTGGGACTATGCATCGGAAAATCAACCTATGCCCGCTGTGGCATTATTGTCAATGTAACACCGCTTCAGCCGGAATGGGAGGGGTCGTTGATTATCGAGATTTCGAATACGACCCCGTTGCCGGCAAAAATCTATGCCGGTGAGGGTATTGCCGAGATCTTGTTCTTTGAGTCGGACGAGATGCCCGAGAAGTCGTATCGGGATCTTTCAGGAGCATATTCAAAGCAGACCAGCATCGTGTTGCCAAGGGTATAAACCGGAAACAGCTGTCTGCCATATTACTCCTTCGCTATAATACATCTATGCTGATGAGACGCTTTTTTGGGTTCATCCTTGTTATTTTTCTATTGCAGCAAGTATTTTTATCTCCCGTCGTTTTATTTGCCCGGGAAGAGGTACCTAACAATAAGTTTGGCATCCATATCGCCAAGCCCCACGAAGAGGATATTATTGATGCCGCAAAACTGGTAAACGGAAACGGAGGTGGCTGGGGGTACGTAACGATGGTAATGCAGGAGGATAACCGTGACGCAGGCGCTTGGCAGAATAAGTTTGATATGATGCGCGAGTTGCGGCTCATTCCGATCGTTCGCATTGCTACCAAACCTGATGGTCTCAACTGGCGACGACCCACGAAGGAGGAAGCGAGTGAGTGGGCAGAGTTTCTTCACTCACTTCGGTGGGTTACAGAAGATCGTTATGTAATAATCTTTAATGAACCAAACCATGCTACGGAGTGGGGGGGAAGGGTTGATCCACAGGGATATGCGGAGGTGGCTGTTGCATTTGCTACGGCATTAAAGGAAAAAAGTCCCCGGTTCCGGGTAATGCTGGCAGGCCTTGATGCAAGTGCTCCTTCACGGACTCCCTATTTCGAGGACTCCGGTACGTTTCTCCGTATTGTCGTAGAGACGATAGGAAAAGATCGCGTGAATCAGTTGTTCGACGCGTTTGCATCGCACTCCTACCCAAATCCCGGTTTTTCTCAGGCTCCCACACGAACAGGAAAGGGGAGCGTTCGTTCGTATGAGTGGGAGTTGCAACTTTTGTCACAGCTCGGCGTCCGGGAGATGCCGGTGTTTATTACTGAAACAGGCTGGGATGCCAATGCTATTGGACGAGTGCAGACGGCGCAAAACTTGGAGTATGCCTTCCGAAATATCTGGCTCCCTGACCATCGTGTGCAGGTGGTAACGCCGTTTATACTGAATTACCAGGATGAGCCCTTTCTGAAGTTTTCGTGGCGGAAACACCAGAGCACCGAATTCTATCCACAGTATACTACCATTCAACAGATGGAAAAAGTTGTCGGACAGCCGAAAATTGTAGAAAATGGGTCGATCTCTTTTGCCGGATTTCCCTCCGAACTGGTTGAAGACTCGAAATATCACTTTATTATTACGCTTCGCAATACCGGAGAAGGATTCTGGCATGATGAAAACGGGTATCGCCTAGAACTTGAAAATACCGATCCCCGTGATTATTTGGTTGCGGATTTGTACCGGATCAGGCCCGGGGATAGTGTAGCGCTCGATTTTTACTTTAAGACCGGCAGAGCCTCCGCATTACAGGAACGGCGCTTCGTGTTATATAACGGAGAGAGAAAAGTTCTTGAATCAGATGTATGGAAGTACAAGGTTTTACCTTTACCAAGCCTTAAAATTCAATCGAAATTGTTTCCAAAGCTGAAGACCACCAGCGATCGTTTTGAGCTACAAATCTTTAATGAAAGCGAGGAGTTAGTGTATAAAAGAAATCGAATACGGGTCGTTGACGGAGTAGGAGATATTGAAGCAATCAGGAACATTGCTTACGGAAAAACCTATCGTATTGTTCTTCTTCATAAGGGCTACCTGCCGCGCCAGACCTACGTTACTTTTGGACTGGGAACAAATGAAATTATTTTTGAACGTATGCTTCCGTTCGATCTTGATGGCGACGGTACTATTTCCTTCGGCGATATCTGGCAAGGAATCACCAGACCGGAGGAACTCGCTTCGTATCTTCCCTAAGCCCCAAATTCTGGGAAACGTGTTAAATAGACGCAAGAAGTGAACTACTCTGCGTGTGTAACAAAGCCGTTTAACTCCTGAACACGGGCGGAAATATCATGAGCCTTTGAAAGATAGCTTCCCGGTGTAATAACATCCGGCTTATAGAATTTAGAGCAAATAGCCGGTAATGTGTCCCGGTTTATACCGCCGTCGAGATAGATTTTATTCCTATAGTTATGAGTTCTTAGATGATCAATTTTATCCAACGTATATGGCAGAAAAGGATTACCCTGACAACCTGGACTAACCGACATTATTTGAATACCTACTAGGGAATCCAAGGGATAAGACATTGCACAGTCCTGCACCTGGTCTTCCGGGTTTAGAACTATCCCAGTAGATATATTGTTATAGACCTGGAGTAATTTATGTAACTCAGGTCTTACTCCAAAATGTACGAGTACAATATCCGTGTACCTCGAGACAGGCGATTGTGAAATTGCTGAGATGTGTTTTTCGTAGTCTATAACCATGAGGTGAAAATCAATTTTTACCCCGGGGGGTAGGGGTTCAGACTCAAAAGAAGCAAGTACATCAAAGAGTGAAACTGTCGTGTTTTCCACAAAAATACCATCAGCAATATCAATCTGAAAATGACGAAAGTAGGGGAGCAAACGGGAGATCTGAGAACGTACATCTTCTGCAGTGGTAGTGAGGATCGAGGGAGTGACAATCATGATAAAAAGCTTATTTACGCCGGAAATCTTCGATTCTTCCAAATGCGGGAAAATGTATTTCCAGAAAAAAACCGGTTTTGCCGGAGAGATCATCGTCCCGTTCTGAAAGGTTCCCTACCCGGAAGAGTTGCCGGAGCCGCTGGACATTATCTTTACGGATTTTTCCGCCCTCATAGAGGGGTATTTTGTATATATGGGCGAATAGTTCCTGTAGATTTTTGAGTGCAATGTCACCACTATTTTTCGTTGGGACAGAGTGTTCGAGAGGATCATTTAGAGCCTGAAGCAGTGTGGCTGACATTTCCTGCCCTGTTGCAAAAAGCAGCACATTCAAATATCCTTCATTCTCGATAATTGACGGTGAAAACCGCGTATGTAAATAACATGCTCGCTGGTCACGATTTTTCCGGAATGCCCGCTGGGAGAATATAGCCATGATTATTTTCAGGAAGCCGTAAAACCCTACTATCCGGGGAAGCGTTTTGATTGACCTTCTCCCGAATCCTTCAAGCTCGAGAATAAAATGGAATGATCTTTTTTTATCAAGTGCTGATAATTCATATGCAAGTTCCAGTTCACGCACAGTCTGCCGGTATTCCGCTCCAACCGAAACGGAACGAAGACCTGATAACCGTGGAACAATTCGGCCGAAGTTAGTCCTGAGCTGGGCAAGCTGCTTGCGTGAGTTTTCAAAACTTTCTTTCGCTTCGATAATAGCTTTCACTGTCTGGGTATCAATTTCCTTTTTCTCGAGTAAAACTGAATAGAGCTTCTCAAAGCCGCTAATGCTCTGTGAAAAATAGGCTATAACCTCATCCCATATAAGTGAACCTACTTTTTCACGAACATACTCGAGTTCTGTCTGGGGAAGAAACGACCGATCATCCTGCAGTACTTCGAGGCCGTCTTTGAGAAGGCGGTTGTATGTGGGGATCACATCAAGCTGCATATGTTCGAGCGTTGCGATAATCTGTTCATCAGAACTAAACTGCGTGGGGAGTGTGTTCCATCCTTCCTGATGAAATGCAAAGTTGCCCAACAGGGAAAAGCCACAGCTGGCGTACATAGGTGCCGGCCGTCCTTCTTTATAGGCTTCGGCTGTCGCAAGAACAAGGTTTGAGTCCAGGTAGAGCTTGCAAAGGGCATCATCGTTCATTTCTACGCGAATGTGGGGCAAGTCAGGGTAGGCATCCATAAACCGGTGCATAAACGAATACGTCTCCCGAACTGATGCGAGCTTCATTGATTCATCATTAAAAAGAAAGTTGATTACGAAATATTCGATTCCACCTACTGTCTGGGTGGTCTGAATATAGGGAGCACCGAACTCAAGCCCGAACGCGGCATGGGCAAACGCTTCGGCAGTTTCATTTTCTGCAAAATGAAGCAGAACGGCATGAACATCCCTAATGCCTTCTAGTACCACCAGATCAGTTACCTGATTGCGGAACCCGTGAAACCTCTTCAGATCGTAAGCGGTGAGAGTAGGCCGGGGATTTCCGGAAGAGGTGGTCTTGGTGTAGACAGAGGTAAAGACCGGCTCATGGGGGACAAGGCTGCGGTTTAGTTCTATTAATGCTTCACTTTGATCCAGAACTGTTGTAACAAAATCTATTGAGTCCTGCGGAATTAAACGGACTTTTCCGCTCCGCCGGTACATCTCGACGTACTCGGGGAGACGACCGAGTTCTTCTTCATAGTCGAGAAAGAGCTTGGTACGAGTGGCTGTAGCCGAAACCAGACTGAGGCCCGGGTAAGATGTTAGCGTTGTCATACCTCCTGGTAAAAACCATCCAAATACAACTTAATAGTACGTGCCAGTTTTTACCCTGTCAATATAATCTATATTATAGGGGTGGAATATGACGCGAATGTAAGAAAGGGGTCAGGTGGCATTGCGCAGGCGAAGATGCGCAATGAATTCAAACTCAACCATACCACCATCTCGTTTAATCTCACGTATCTCATACCAGCAGTGTTCTGATTGACAGTTTGTGTTCCAATGGTCCGGATTGGTATACATGGCATCCACAAGTACCCGAACATACATTGTCCCCACTCCGTGGCCACCTTCAGCATCAGCACTTGTAGTTTTCTCTTCCGTCTGCCGGCTGATTGCCATTGCCTTCGCTTCTGCCTGTTTAAAATCAGCTTCGGCCATCTGTCCCTTATTTACGAACCGGATATGTGTATAGGCACCTTCATTTTCAGCTGATACTCTGATTTCAACTATTTGCTGATCATTGGGAAGTCCATATTTTGCCGCGTTGTGAGTAACAACCTCGACCCAGCGAGAGAGTATCGGGCGCATAGCTTCAATCTGAATGTCACTTGCCACATCTTCAATGTTAAATGCCACTCGCGATCCTTCAAATGTACGGGAAACAGCTTGAATGCTATCGAGTAATGCCTCTAGCGACATGACTTCCAGAGAGGTCAGGTTGATGCCTGATTCCATTTGATAAAGTGTGCCAGCCAGCTCTGATTGCATGCCACTAGCAGCACTTTGCCGACTCGACAGCATGGCTGTATAAAGTTCGATTTGTTGCATTATCATTTTCTGGTGGTACGATAGCAGGAAGCGCTCGAGAAGTAGCCGGACATACAAGGGTGATGGCTCATTATATTCTTTGTCGATTTCTTCTTTTGCCAGTTGCAGGAACTCTTTGGTCAGTTCCCGTGCATTTCCCTCCCGATTGGCCATATCAAATCCGGTACGCTGATGGAGTAACTCGAAATATTCTAAAAAAACTGCGCCATACCTATTAAGGATATCTTCTGAATGTATTACCAGGGTATTGGGCGTACCGGTAGGGGGAAATCGGGCAGATTTTGCCGCAGAGAGAACCACAGTAGGGTCGAAATTTGTTGCCATTGCCTTGAGTACTTCTACTGTTTTATCGACCAGTCGTGCAGACTTTTCGTAGGTTAGCATATTCAAGAGCCGATGGGCCCATGCTCCCAGGTAATAGTGGCTGATTTTCTCGCGTTGTGCGTCTGAGAGGATGAGACGCTTCTTCCGGCGTTCCGCCTCGGTGCAGGCATCTAAAATACGCATGATAGCTCCGGCATTTGCTCTACCTTCATGTACTAAAACGTGGTGATTAGGATCACCCATTTCCGGGACAGTTTCGAAGCCGCCGATCTGCAGGACTGCCTCTGCGTACTCGCCTGTGTGTGGGTCTTCACCATGGATTGTTTCTGCAATCTGCGCGCCAGGTAACTGCAGTACGGGATAACAGGTATTGTATGCTGGATGAAACAACTCTCCTGCTGCATCAATAATAAATAATTTTTGCATCCGGAAATACCGAAACGCTGCATCCGGTGAATCAGTGTCAACTTCCTGCACACTCTGGAGCCAGGTGATGTAGTTGTCGAGCATGTCGTGTTCTTCCCGGCCTTCGATATAAGGAATACTTAGCATTACTCGATCGAAACCGTTGATACAGTATCTTCCCCCGTAGAGTCTGCCACCGAGATGTGCGATAGCACTTGAAGCGGAGAACGCGATACAAGGAGGATCTTCTGTAATATGTTGCCCGGAGCGTATAGATTCTACAATACGCGGACCATTAAGTCGCATTGCTTCCAACGCTCCAAGAAAGGATCTACTGCCCGGATACCGGAACGTACGGGTAATTTTCCGGTTACCTTCGCCGACTTTTGCCGGATTTTCCCCCCAGTTTCGAAGTGAATCGGCTTCGTTGACTGCGATACGCCCGATATTGATATTATTACCACTTGCGGGATCAGAACGCCTGTAAGCAAGAAGCCGTTCGTAATACATTGATGCGTATCCGAGCTTAAACGGAGGCCTAAGTGCTTCTGCTATAAGATCGATTGCTGAAAGAAGGGTTAAGCGCAAGCCCCGAACACCTTCCGGAATGTAGGCGTCTCTGTATGTACCCGCGGCGACGGCAAACTCCCTTGCCTGTCTGCGGTGTTCTTCCACGAGAGCGTAAGTATTATTAAGATCCCGCAGGTATTCTGCGCCACGATATCTCAAAAATTCTCCCATATACCTAAAGTTTTGTATTAACGGGTTATTCTTTCAAATAAATCCTATAATAGAAACTCTATTTACTTACTTGATTTCCGTAAAGTTCCGTTACAATTAAAGGTGAGAAATATGAATACTGCGAAAGAAATGCTGGCAAGTTGTATCGCCATTCAATCCGTATCCGCCGATCCATCGCGGGAACAGGATGTGGCTGCAGCTGCGCACTATCTAGCGGATACACTTGAAAAGCGTGGCTTCACCGTTCACTCGTACGGTAAACCCGACGTGCCAAAACTCGTCGTCGCCCGGTATACAGTACCCGGTGCCACCCGCACCATTGGCATATACGGCCATTACGACGTGCAGCCGGAGGATCCCGTCGCCGAATGGAACACGCCACCTTTTGAGCTGGTAGAAAAGAATGGAAAGCTCTATGGCAGGGGAGTAGCCGATAACAAAGGGCATATTATCCAGAATATTACCGCGGTATCCCGCCTGATAGAATCCGGATCACTTTCCTCCAATATCGTCTTCCTCCTGGAAGGCGAAGAGGAAACGGGAAGCGTGCACCTGGATGATCTGCTGCGCGAAGCCGCCGGCGACTTGAAAGCAGTTGACGTGTTTTATGTAACCGATATGGGAATGCATGCCCCCAATGTACCGCAGATCTTTTACGCGCTCCGAGGGCTGGTGTATTTTGAACTGGAGCTTTGGATCGGCTCCCGCGACCTGCATTCCGGCGTGTATGGCAATGCAGTACCGAATCCGGCAAACGTACTTGCCAATCTGATCGGGCGGATGAAAGACGTACGAACCGGCGAAATTCTTATTCCCGGTGTTATGGAGGGAGTCCGGATTCCTGATGACGAGGAGCGGGCACTGCTTGCGAAAGCGGCAATCCCGGATGCCGGTCTTGCCGCCGAGGCGGGGGTTATTGCCGTGTCCGGTGTTGGCGATGTCCCGGCGTATCTGGCCCCCAAAATTCTCCCGTCACTCGATGTCAATGGAATGGTTTCGGGCTTTACCGGCGAGGGATCAAAGACGATTATCCCGCGATCCGCCCGGGCAAAGTTTTCCATCCGTCTGGTCGAGTATCAGAATCCCGAAGCGGTCCGCGATGCTGTGGAGTCGTTTGTGGAAGAAAACCTGCCGGAGGGAGTGAATCATACCCTAACTGTACACAGCATGAGCACTCCGTTTTTTTCGGACTTCCGGCACCCCGAGGTACAGCGTGCGGCACGGATTCTGGGAGAGTACTTCGGCACAGAAACGGTGTTTAATCGCTCCGGCGGGTCGATACCGGCTGCGGAGTCGCTGGAGCGGATTTTTGGAAAGCCGTCTATTTTAACTGGCTTCACCCTGCCTGATGATAATATTCATGCTCCAAACGAGAACTTTGATCTGGAAATGTTTGAAAAGGGGATCGAGGCACTTGTACGGTTATACGGTGAGTAGCGGCTCGACGTTCCCATGCTGGAGAGGTATTCTAAAGGTCTATGCACCACCAAGGTCATCAATTCCGTTATGTGCAAATCATACGCTTCGATGAGATTGATTTCGGCAAACTCGGAATGCATTTCGTGGTAATTTATGGCGGTTGTTGCACATTATCAGACAGGGTATGGCTGGCGTTCTTTGGAGTAGTCCGGCATGACCTGATATCCACACTGTTACACTAGGTGTGAATGATCATTCCAAGACAGAAGACACCAGCGATCTGCTTCGAATTGTTCAAAAATTGTTACCCCAGTATTCGTCATCCAGGTATGGTGGAAAAAGTGATCGAGTAATGCCGGAGTTAGATTGTCCTGACCGATCGTAATAAGTGCCGCCACCATATTCAGAAACTGCCCATGACTGACGATCAGGAGGCTTGCTTCGTCGCGATTCCCGGCCATCTCCAGAAACGCCGAACCGCGTCTTACGAATTCGGAAAAGGATTCTCCATCAGAATACTTCCAGTGAGGATTATGTTTATTATTTGCGATCTCGATGAGGATATGTGCGATCTCCGGGTCATCGTAGTCTTTGCCCTCTAGAGCGGTCGGCTTCTTGAGTTCGCGGAGCAGGGGAGAGAACTCGATGGTTTTCCCGACGGTAGCATGAATAATTTCTGCAGTATGTTTTGCCCGGGCATAGTCACTTGCGATTATTCCATCTATGGGGATATTTGCAAACCGTTTTGCCACCAGGTGCGCCTGCTTGATGCCGGCCTCCGAAAGTGGCGTGTCCGCGGTCTGATGAACCCGCATGCCGGGATTCAGCACACTTTCAGCGTGTCGCACACAATACAGCTTCATATTGGCAGTATACCTTATATCTCGAACTGTTCGATCTCCATGAGGCGGTTATATTTGGCCAGACGCTCGCTCCGTGACATTGATCCGGTCTTGATCCAATCCGCACCTACGGCATACGCGAGATCCGCGATAAAGGTGTCTTCGGTTTCCCCGGAACGGTGCGAGACGATTACTTTCCAGTCTGCGCCCTGGCAGAGTTTGATAGCCTCTATGGTTTCCATGACCGTGCCAATCTGGTTCAGCTTGATAAGCCCCGCGTTGGCTGCGTTTTCTTCGATAGCCCGGCGGATACGTTCAGGATTCGTGACGAGGAAATCGTCTCCAACCACGTATGTTTTCCCAGTAACGGCGGCAGTGAACTTTTTGTATTGTTCCCAATCATCCTGGTCAAACGGGTCTTCGATGGAGTAGAGTTTATATTTATCAATATACTGCATATACTTTGCCATCAACTGTTCGGGTGAAATTGTCGTTTTATCCTTCATCATGACGTAGTTACCATCCTGATAAAACTCTGATGCGGCAACGTCCAAAGAAATTGACCAGTCTTTGGTGTAAGTATAGGGGAGAGATGAGGCGCTCTCGATGATGGTGTCGAACACTCCCCCGTTGCTCGAGAGGGCGGGGGAGTACCCGCCTTCATCACCGACAAGGGTGCTGAATCCCTGTTTCTTTAGGTGAGCTCCCAGAGCGTGGAATAGCTCCGCAGCTGCTCTTACTGACTCCGAAAAAGAGGGGAGTTTTACGGCCAGAATGAACTCCTGGATGTCGAAATTCCATCCGGCGTGCTTTCCACCATTAATTACGTTAGCGAAAACGCCGGGGAAAGCTGGAGAGCGCTCAAAACCATAATAATGATGTAAAAATTTCCACAGTGGTTGTGATGTACTATAGGCTGCTGAACGGTGTAATGCAAGACTTACCGCCAGGATGGCATTTGCACCTAAATTGGCCTTATTTTTACTTCCATCAAGCTCGATCATTCGCCGGTCGAGGTCTGCCGGGTCACTACACTCTCCTCCACGCAAGACGTCGTAAATTGTTGTATTTATAGAATTTACTGCGGTAATTACTCCATTTCCCGCATATCTTTGGACGTCTCCATCGCGCTTTTCTACTGCTTCATGCTTCCCTGTTGAGGCTCCTGAAGGTACGGCCGCAGTATGGACGGAGCCATCTTCGAGGGTAACAAAGCACTTTACGGTAGGGTTGCCGCGGGAGTCCAGGATCTCCATCGCTTGAATGTTTTGTATTCGCATATATTACCTATTATAATCCCGTCCCTGTATAATTGCTCCATGAAACTTTTCCTGGTGCGCCATGGCGAAAGCGAGGGAAATGTTGACAGGGGCTTTATAGCGGGGCGCACAGACTCTCGCGGACTGACGGTCAAAGGCAGGGTGCAGATTACTCGTACTGCCTGGCAACTCCGGAAACTGCATTTCGATCATCTGTATTGTAGCCCGGTAGCCCGCGCCGTAGAATCTGCACAGATTCTTTCCCGGCTCCTTTCCGTGGATTATACAAAGGTCCCGTTTCTTGAAGAAATGAGCTATGGTGATTACGAGGGTGAGTACTTCTGGGTAAATATCGAGAAGAAGCGGGCCGATTTCCATCGCTGGAACACCGATATGGATTTTGCGTTTCCTAACGGGGAAAGTTTGCGGATGGTGTCGGACCGAGTATGGAATGGCTACCAGGATTGGCTCGCCGGTCATGATCGGGATAAAAAAGTAAATATTCTCTTCGTGTCCCATGATGTAATAATCTCGACGCTCTTATTCTGTCTCATGTACGGTCATCCTGACCGTGATGCTACAACCCCTTCATACCGGAAGGCGTTTGTGGATTTTGTACATACTATCGAGGTTCCCAATGCATCGGTTTATGAAATTGATTTGCACGCTTCACCCCTCCGTTTCCGATTACATGAATATAAAACCCCGGCGGTAACACCCACAGTCAAGTCATTGCAGTTTTACCTGGGGGGAATTGCAGGTTATACCGACGTCTCGTTGGAAGAGAAGGTAACTGCATCTGAAAATATGGTTTACCATGTTACCAATGGCGCTGATGCCATCGTTAAAATTATCCGGGAACGGGAGATAGTATCCAGTGAGCGTATTGTATTAATCTACGCGTACCTGGAGTCGAAAACAGAAATCGATGCCCCACATGTTTTAAACTATGACAAAAGCCGGATATTCTTCCGCGATACTGTTCTGCTACAGGACTACAAACCAGGCGAAGACCTAATGCAGTATTTTTCGAGGAATACCGGCTGTAGTAAACATTTGATGGATCAGGCGTTTACACTTCTCAAGCAGATCCACTCTATTCCCCTCGACGATGTTGCTGAGTACTGGTATCCCGAGGATTCCTGGCATAAAGTGCATATCCCCTGGCGTAACTTTATGGCTGACGAAGTAGACTTTACTATTTCGCAACTCGCGGTTGTACTGCCAGATCGGGGGATAGAAATGAAGGTAAGAAGAGAATTAGAGATCTTACGGAGGTATGTGGCTTCCGAAAGCGTAAAACTAGTTCCACTTCATGGCGATTTTTCACCACAGAATATTGTTCTCACCTCCGATGGCAAACTCCGGGTACTTGATTTTGAACGTGCACGGATTGGAGATTCGCTTTGGGATTACGGGTACTTTTATGGCTGGCTGCAACGGAAACAGCCTGAGTTAGCAGAATACTGGGATGGTCTAATACGTAATACCGTCAGCGACGAACAGTTCGGTTTTTATCGCCGTTTTGCAATTCTGTTTCACGCTTGGACTCTCCGCGATGTGCTTGAGTATAAAGGAAATCCCATCCGTGCGGAGCGGGCTGAGGTTTCCCGGAAAATTCTTTTAGAATGGGCTGGAAAGACAGACCGTCCGGAGGTAGAATAAAGCATGTGGCGTTTATACCCGGCGCAATTTATACCCCTTTACTTCCTATTTCCCGCAACAGCTCTTGCTGTTACACTTCCTCCAAATATTCCGAGAGATACCCCCACAGAAGTAGCTAAAATCGTGGTTGAGTCTCCTAGATTACCTACCCCGGAAGAACCAGTACCTGTTGCTGATGATGGCCGGTTTCTGATACCTCCTCCCAACCCCGGAACCGATATCGGGCTTATGGGACAGGATCATGCGTACACAGTCACCTTTCGCGGTAATGGAGAATCGGTAGTTTCTCTCCGGATAGCATTCTCTAACACCGGTACTAAAACCATGGAAGCACTCGCGATCCGGGTGCCAAGAATAACGCCTCAGGATATTGTAGCATTCCAGATCAAGCGGGAACCCCAATGCATTCGTTATATGCCATATCGGTACGATCCGTCCAATCCTTATGATAATCCGCAATGTGCTGAGTACCGAAAGCCTGACTACTTTGAACCGTGGTGGGATACTGCAACATACTTCCGTTCAGAAACTATACTCAAAGGTGATAAGATCATTATTGATCTCCCGAATCCGGTTGCACCGAATGAATCGGGGAGTGTAATTGTCTACTATCGCGGCACGGGGTATGCCACTCGCAACTGGACCGGCGGGTGGAACTATGTATTCGAAACTGCCACTGTGTCTGATCC
>JAOAFZ010000006.1:74441-76275 GCA_026415975.1 Patescibacteria group bacterium | reverse complement strand
ACAATATCCCCGACGGCAGTGGGAATGTAATACTGACCCTTCCGACCACGGATGGCGGCAACAATGAAGTCCTGGTGACCGACGGGAGCGGAAACCTGAGCTGGCAGTCGGTATCGGGTGTGGGAGGCGTGACCGGTACAGGCACCAGCAACAGCATTGCCCGCTTCACCGGTACATCGACAATCGGCGATTCCGGCCTTACCGATGACGGCTCCGTAATCGGCATTACGCGTGATGTAAGCTTCAGCGCTTCCACGCCGCGGATCACCATCACGGATGGAGAAACCCTCACCATTCACGACGGTACGAACAATTTGTTGACTCTTGCAGACAACGGTGGAACCGCAACGTTGAGTGTCAATGCACTCACCATCGGCGGCGACACCATCAGCGAGTTCGTCGGGACGGGACTCCAGATTGGAAGCGGTACCCTCAGCACGACGCTCGGCACCAGCGTCGACCTGACGTCGGAAGTCACGGGAATCCTGCCCGTCGCCAACGGCGGCACGGGCGTCAACGGCGGCTCCGCCGCGAACGGCCAGCTCCTTATCGGCAACGGCACCGGCTACACGCTCGCGACCCTCACTGCCGGAACCGGTATCGGCGTTACGAATGCATCAGGGGCCATCACCATCGCCAACACGGGAGTGACATCCATCACCGGGACATCGAACCAGATTTCCGCTTCCGGTTCAACGGGCGCTATCACGCTCAGCCTGCCACAGAACATCCATACCGATGCGACCCCGAGCTTCAACAGCCTGACCCTCGACACCCAGGGCGCACTTACCTTGCTTCCGTTCGGGACGAATACCGGCGAAACCTCCGAGATCCGGTTCCGCGAGCTCGCGACGAACGGTTCAAGCTCCGTCGGGTTCCGCGCTCCCGATGATGCGGGTTCATCCGATTCGATCTATACCCTGCCTTCCGCATTCCCCGGCGGTTCGAACTATGTGCTGACATCCGATACCAGCGGTAACCTGAGCTGGACTACCGTCGGTGGTGCGGGTGGCGGGCAGGTGAACACCGTCGGCTCCATGAGCGCCGGAACCGTGTTCGCGGATAATAACGCGGATGATGACTGGCTGGGTCTGGGATCGGGCGCGGGTCGTATCGAATTCGACCTGGACGGGGGGAATACCGACGAAGTGAACGTACTTGACGCGGACTTCGGCATTGGTACCAGCACGCCCACCGAACGGCTCGAAGTCGGCGGTGGCAATATCTTTGTCCGTGATCAGGGAGATCTTCGTCTTGCCGATGCGGACTCGACGAACTACGTGGCGCTTCAGGCACCTGCCACAGTTGGAACGAACGTAACCCTTACCTTCCCGGATAACGACGGAGATGCCGACCAGGTCCTCGTAACCGACGGGAACGGCCTGCTGAGGTGGGCCGACGTGGATGGCGTCGGCGGCGCAGGAGACATCACCGCGATCGGAGACGTGACATCCGGTGCTGCGTTTACTTCCGGAGGTACTGCGGGCACGTCCCTGTGGTTCTACGATGCGGACGGGCGAGGCCAGCTTACCATTGCCGACCTCACCCAGGCGCGCACGTATACACTACCGGACGTGAGCGGTACGTTCGCGTTCATCAACGCCTCCCAAACGTGGACGGCGAACCAGACCTTCTCTACGCTGGCCACCTTCAATGGCGGCGTCACCCTCGAAGCCGGAGATACCCTTACGTTCAACGGTGATGCGTTCACGGACTTGACCGGTACCGGGCTGCAGATCAACAGCGGCTCCCTGGAAACGACACTGGGAACGTCCGTCGACCTGACGTCGGAAGTCACGGGAATCCTGCCCGTCGCCAACGGCGGCACGGGCGT
>JAOAFZ010000006.1:0-74432 GCA_026415975.1 Patescibacteria group bacterium | reverse complement strand
GACAATATCCCCGACGGCAGTGGGAATGTAATACTGACCCTTCCGACCACGGATGGCGGCAACAATGAAGTCCTGGTGACCGACGGGAGCGGAAACCTGAGCTGGCAGTCGGTATCGGGTGTGGGAGGCGTGACCGGTACAGGCACCAGCAACAGCATTGCCCGCTTCACCGGTACATCGACAATCGGCGATTCCGGCCTTACCGATGACGGCTCCGTAATCGGCATTACGCGTGATGTAAGCTTCAGCGCTTCCACGCCGCGGATCACCATCACGGATGGAGAAACCCTCACCATTCACGACGGTACGAACAATTTGTTGACTCTTGCAGACAACGGTGGAACCGCAACGTTGAGTGTCAATGCACTCACCATCGGCGGCGACACCATCAGCGAGTTCGTCGGGACGGGACTCCAGATTGGAAGCGGTACCCTCAGCACGACGCTCGGCACCAGCGTCGACCTGACGTCGGAAGTCACGGGAATCCTGCCCGTCGCCAACGGCGGCACGGGCGTAAACGGCGGCTCCGCCGCGAACGGCCAGCTCCTTATCGGCAACGGCACGGGCTACACACTGGCGACGCTGACCGCGGGCACGGGCATCGGCGTCACCAACGCATCGGGCGCGATCACGATCGCGAATACGGGCGTTACCTCGATCACCGGAACGAGTAATCAGGTCAGTGCGTCGGGTTCTACCGGGGCTATCACGCTCAGCCTGCCACAGTCGATCGCCACGACGTCAAACGTACAGTTCGGCTCACTGGCACTGGGAACGACAGGCTCCCTTGCCGGTACCACAACCATCAACGCCTCTGCCGCCGCGACGGGTGAAGTGCGGTTCAACGAACTCTCCGGAAACGGCAGCAACTATATCGCCTTCCGCGCACCCAATGATCTCGGAGCGAGCAACTATACCCTTACACTCCCGGTGAATGACGGCGATTCCAATCAGGTACTTCTGACCGACGGCAGCGGCAACCTATCCTGGACAAGCGTGAGCGGTATCGAAGCAGGCGATATCAGCGCTGTCGGCTCCATGACCTCCGGTCTCGCCTTTGGCGACGCCACCGCAGATGATGACTGGCTCGGCCTGGGCGCCTCCGCCGGCCGCATCGAGTTCGACGACCAGACCACCGATGAAGTGAATATCCTCGGGGCAAGACTCGGTCTGGGAACGAGCGACCCAAACCACTTGTTTGATGCAGTTTCCTCTGCAACAAGTGGTAGCAACCGCACCGTTTCGTCAGCCATTACTGCTGGTAACGGCTCGACCTCAGGAGACTACACGGCTATACGCGGAACAGCGCAGACAAACGGAGGTACCATATCCGGGACCACATTGATCGGACTTGAGGGATATGTCGGTTCAAATAATGCGACCGGCACCTCGCTGACCGGGATCGCGGTTCGAGGGACACTTCCTACAGGAGCATCGAACGAAACCGGTAGTTCATTCACTAGCTTGTCGGCATTTTATGCTGGTGCACCGGCACTAGATTTGGGAACAGCTACCAGTGTATACGGGCTTTATCTTGAAGGCATGGAAACCACCGGCGTTACAAACGGGTATGGTATTTACCAAATTGGCGTGAACGATACGAATTACTTTGCCGGTAATATCGGTATCGGTACCAGCGGACCCGGCGCCCGCCTCGAATCGCTCGCCACCACCGAGCAGCTCCGCCTGAGCTACGACGGATCAAACTCCACCAGCTTTACCGTCTCTTCCGGAGGCGACCTGACCATTGCTCCGACCGGCGGTGATACCAACCTCACCGGGACACTGGATGTCAGCGGGAAAGGTGTGTTTGGGGGTACAGCCTCACTGGATCAGACAGTCATTGGATTCTCATCACGTCAGCTTCTCAATGTCCGGGGTACCGAAACATCCGTGGCAGAATCTTTACAGATGGGTACCTATAGCGAACTCACGTTCAATCCATCAGCGAGTGCTTCTGGCGTTAGCGCCTTTGGCGGCGCATTTTCTGTATTCTCTACTTCCGGGAATACGCAGCCGATAGGCTCATTAATCGGCCTCTATACTGAAGGTCAGCACGCAGGGAATGCTGCGCTTACCAGCCTGGTTGGTTCTCAAATTCGTTCAAACAACTTTGGTAGCGGTGCAAATGCAGATGTAACAACACTTACAGTGGGTGATTTCTACGGATCTAATTCCAGTGCAGGCGATGTTACCACCGCAAACGGCATTCTGGCTCAACTCGCATTAACCTCCACTGGCAACATATCGACTGCACGGGGATTGTTTATCAATAGCACACTTGACACCGGTGGCGGGGCTATCACGAATAACTATGGAGGATGGATCAGTACCCAGACGGTAGGAACGAACGATTATGGACTTCGCATCGATGCCGCCGACACCCAGACTCTCTGGCTCTCCGGAAACGCAGACAACACCACCGCTGCAGCTGGTATCGCCTTCGGCGCGAGCCGTGACACCAACCTGTACCGCGGCGCGGCAAATACTTTGCAGACTGACGATTCGTTCACCGTAAACGGTGGGAACCTTTTGATCACCGCCCAGGGCGACCTCCGCCTGGCAGAAACTAGCGGGGGCAACTACTTCGGACTCCAGGCCGCTTCCTCCATGGATAGCAATGATGTGTACACCTGGCCCTCGGATTATCCTCCGGGCTCGGGCTATGCATTGACGTCAGATGCGACCGGAGCTCTATCATGGAGCGTATCCGGCGGAGACATTACCGCCATCGGTGACGTGTCGTCCGGCGAAGCATTCACCTCCAGCGGTACCGCAGGTGCCAATCTCTGGTTCTACGATCCTGATGGTCGTGGTCAGCTTACGCTAGCTAATTTAACAGCACCACGCACGTATACTCTGCCCAATATATCGGGCACGGTTGCTATACAAAATGACAGCTCCCTTACCGGTGGCTCAATCCTGTTCGCCAATAGCAGTGGTCAGATTACCCAAGCGAACTCGACCCTATTCTACGACACCAGCACCAGCCGTGTTGGGATCGGCGATACCAATCCTGCCGCACTGTTTACCGTTGGTAACGGCGATCTGTTCCAGGTCAATTCGAGCGGATTTGCACTGCTTCCCAACGGAAACAACGGCACCCCATCACTCTCGTTCACCGATGACCAGAACACCGGTATCTATAGCAGTACCGATGAGCAGATTGACTTCGCCACCAATGGCAACCAGCGAGCCAACGTAACCAACGACGGATTCACCATCACCGGCCAAGGTGACCTGCGCCTGAACGATTCCGATAACAGCAACTACAGCGGCTTCCAGGCAAATAGCACTACTACCACGAGCTATCTGCTGACGTTGCCGGCAGCCCTGCCCGGCACCCCTGGAACCTACACACTCAGCACAGATGAGACCGGAGCTATGAGCTTTACCTCTGGTGCCAGCGGCGATATCACCGCCGTCGGATCCATGCTTACCGGCGCCGCATTCGCCGATAGCGGTGCTGATGACGACTGGCTCGGACTGGGCGCGTCGGCGGGACGAATCGAATTCGACGACCAGACGACGGATGAAGTGAATATCCTTGGTGCGAATGTCGGGATTGGCACGAGTGCTCCGTCCAGCCTGTTGCATCTGGTAGGCACATCCCAGCAGTTGCGAATCGGTTTCGACGTCTCGAACTATATCACCGGCACCGTTGGCGCCACCGGCGCGCTTACCTTTGACGCGGTCGGCAGCGGCGCGGCGTTCAACTTCAGCGACAGCGTGTACGTCACCAACGGGAACCTGTTCCTGGGTACCTCCGGCAGCGTGAATTCGCTGATTACCATGTACTCCGCGGGCGCTGGCGAAGCGGCCCCCACAATCCAGACCAACTCGAATGGCGACCTGACGATTAACGCGTCCACCGGTGTGGTGAATATCGGTTCCGGCTACGGTGGCATTACTCTCGACCCCGGCCACAACAACCTGCTTGCCAACCTTACCGGTGCAGGGAACTTCCTGGTGCAGGATAACGGCGCAACGTTCGTGACCTTCGACAGCACCTCCACCACTACCACCTTCGACTATACGCAGAACTACGGCGATGCCCTCAAAATCAATGCGAATTCGTTGCAATCCGGGTACGGGCTCAACATCTCCTCCACCTCGACCGGGCTCAACAGCGGACGCCTGTTCACCACGGATTACACGATGTCATCAGGCTCACAGGCGTTCAACGGCCGTATCGCCAACATCGGCATGACCAAGACCCTCACAACCGGCAGCGGCCAGACGGAAACCGGTTCGGTATTTAACCTGTCGCGCGCCTTTACCTTGAACACTGGTGCAGCAGCCACGTTGCAGACCAATGTATTCAACCTGACCGACACGATTACCCAGACCTCCGGCACGCTTACCAACACGGCGGCGACCGCCCTGATCACCCGCACCTGCGGCTCAAGCGTTACCTGTTCCGGCGCACTGCTGTCTCTGGTCGGCGACGGCGCAGGCACGGATACTACCGGCATCTCGATTACTAAAACTTCGGGCACGATGACCACCGGCCTGGTCATTGGGTCGGGCAGCCAGACGATCACAGCGGGTATAAACCTCGATTCCACCGGTATTACAACCGATATCATCCTGCAGAATGACGAAACGATCGACAATAACATCGACGGCCAGATCAAGATCGGCGACACGGCACAGCTTGTGCTCGGGAACCAGGCAAGCGACCCGGGAACATCTGCCAATGGCGCGATGTACTACAACACGACCTCTCACACGTTCCGGTGCCGTGTCAATGGTGCCTGGCAGCAATGCGGCGGCGGTACGACCACGGTAGGATCAATGACCGGCGCCACACTCTTCGCCGACAGTACCGCAGACGACGACTGGCTCGGACTTGGTGCGTCCGCTGGTCGCATTGAATTCGACGACCAGACCCTTGACGAAGTAAACGTGCTCGGTGCGAAGCTTACCGTCGGCACCAGCACCCCGTCCACGGTCGGACAGGCGTTCGAAGTCTACGGCAACTCAAGCCTCTCGTCAAGCCAGGCCCTCTCGTATCTCAACTACGACTTTGCCGGTACCGCGGGCGGCGATCTGCTCCGCCTGAACATCGGCGCGTCCACCAATATCGGTAATTTCATCAACATCATGGACGACGGTACTTCGGTGTTCTCGATCTCGGAAACCGGTCTCTCGACCAGTCTGCCGACCAGCTTTACCTCACCTGGAGATGTCTCGATGAGCTACGATCTGCTGATGACAAACCAAACCGCGAGCTATATCCGCTCGAATGCACCGCTATATATCGAGGCTGGCGAGTCGTTCGAGAATAACGATCTCACGCTGAAGACATACGGGACGGGACAGGTAATTTTCGATACACCGAGCGGCGTGGAAGTCTATGCCAATATCGCCAACGGCTATGCGGGTTATTTCTTCAATGACGGTAACAATACAAACCGGTATGGACTCCTGGTGCAGGCGGGACTGGATACCAGCCCCGGTGCCGGAATTGACGGCACCCTGATACAGTTTTATGACGGAGACGGTACAGACGTCGGCGAGATCACCTTTGACGGTACGACCACAACGTACGGTACGACCTCGGATGCGCGTGTCAAGGCCAACATCGTACCCTCGAAACGCGGGCTTGCCGATGTCCTAAATATCAAGGTGCGTGATTACGAATTCACCAATGATCCGAATGGCGGAACCGTTACCGGCTTCATTGCCCAGGAACTCTACGAGATCTACCCACAGGCGGTTCAAGCATATTTCGACCAACCGGATAAGCTGTGGGGCGTCGATTACGGAAAGTTGACACCGCTTCTCGTAAAGTCGATCCAGGAACAGCAGGCGATGATCGATTCGATCAATGCCATGACAACTACGCAAACCGCTCAGATATCCGAAGTTGACGTAGAAAACGATGCGCTCCAGGTATTCAAGACGGCGGCGGAAATCAAGATGTCCCGGATTGAACAAGATGTCGCCACGATATCTGCTGCGCTCGCATCGCTGTCGGCACAGTCAAAGCAGATTACAAATGTAGCATCGATCGAAGCCGGACTCGCCGCGCTCGACGCGCGTACCACCACGCTCGAATCCAAAACTGCTGCACTGGAAACCCAGGTCGCTTCGCTCAGTGCTAAGCTTGCAGACGCAGTCCTCGGGGTAAACACCGCAACGGACTCCGCTCTCACCGTGTCCGCACCGCTCGCACGCTCGAGTGCCGTTCTCGACGATCTGGCGGTGACCGGGCTTACCAAGCTTGGCGACCTGAGCGTGACAGGTACCATCAGTGCCGGACTGCTGACGATCGAAGGCTTCGATGACCTGGGTGAGTCATCGATCAATACGCTCGGTGGGACCTTGAAACTCCAGGCACTGGGAACAGCCGGTGTGGAACTTGTTGGAGGTAAGGTTTCGATCGATACCGACGGTTCGGTAGTGGTTCAGAGGTCAATTGAGGTTAAAAAAGTAAAAATTAACACGACAGATATAACTTCGGCAAGTCTTGGTACCGCAAGTATTGAAGCGGGTACCAAGAAAATTACGATACCAACTACAGCTGTTACTGCAGATTCGGCTATCTTCGTAACTGCTCAGAATTCTATTAGTGCTCCACTGTTTGTATCACAGCAAGTTCCCGGTGTTTCATTTACCGTATCGATAAACACAATTCAGACAAATGATGTGCAATTTAAGTGGTGGATTGTAGATAATGTGCAGGATGAATCATCTTCAAGCGCGTTTTAATTTGATCCTCGTCATTCTGGTCCCATCCCCGCTCTCATTCAATTCAACTTTTACTGACATATTACTAAAAGCATGTCCATTTACGATACTACTCGTGACAGAGTATACTGGATCTATACGATTGAATAGCAGAATTATGACCCTGTAGCAAACGAGATGACGTAATATGGTTATACGAATAAAAGCAAATACTTCACGCGACTGCATAAAACGGTCTCCCCTGCTGATTTGTTTACAAATAATTCTTGTTCTGTTTGGCATTTTTTCCGCAATAGTTAGTCCCGCTGCAGCCCACGCACAACAATCAGCACCATCCGCAGAAAAATTGAACCAGGACACATTCCTTATCGGCTGGGTAAGTTACGCAAACCAGACTGATCGCTGGCAACGTTATGCCGAAGAAGGATCAAACATAGTATTCAGCTACGGCTCGGGGCTGTATTTGGGAAATACTGCGCAGACGAATATCGAGTCTGCGAGAAGAAATGGCCTGAAACTTATTCTCGATTACCACTGGCATCCTAACCTCTGGGAAGGAACATATCCTGCTACTATGGAGCAGTATGAAGCGTTTGCTCGTGAAAATCGTACAAATCCTGTCATCTACGCTCACTATATTGCCGACGAGCCGGAAGGTTTCTGGAATGACAGAAATTATGCACGCGCAGAACCGGTAAGTTTTTTTGAACCAATTTACAACTCATTCCGTCGAGGTAGCCCTGAAATACCAGTAATGGTGGCACACAGCAATCGCGCAGTACCTGAGTATATGAGCATTCAGGATATAGTGAATGTGGATTGCTATCCAAACTGGGGGGGTGGAAGCGGACAGATATTTGGACGGGAAGTCCGATCCTGCTATGATTCATGGCTTTCTGGAATGAACGCCAAGCGGCAGTATAACAAACGTGGCTTTATCGCAACCGGTCTTGGCTGGGGTTCCGCAAACGGGAACGGACTGCGCGATCTTACCATACCAGAGTATCGGTGGCACGTATTCTCTGCGGTTGTCCTCGGTGCCGATGCATTTCTCTTTTACGATGCCAACGATGCCGATAGTGCTGTGTACAACCGTGTAACGCAGATGATTCGCGAGGTGCGTGCGATAGGAGACCAGATGTATGCCGGGGTGACGAACGGCGGTGGGGTAAGTGCTTCAGTGCCACAATCGAGTCTTGTGTACCGGTATGGAGTACGGAACGGAAAAGGGGTTCTCCTGGCAGTAAATATCGCAGATTATCAGGTGTCAAACAATGGACAGCGTCTGCCGTCGGTAACTTTTACCCTTCCCGCAGGAACAGTGGCATCAAAGGTCAACGTACTTAACGAGAACCGCAGCATCCCTGTCACAAATGGCAGTTTTACTGATGCTTTTGATCCTTTTGCTGTACATATTTACGAGATCTCCGCAGCTCCCGACACACCTTTCGGAACTGCCACTGCAACAATTCGGCCCCTCTCACCAAGCCCTGCAGCAAGTCACACTCCTGCGTCTGTGACGCCAGTAAGTGGTTCCACATGTCCACTGAAGTCATCCGGAGATGCGAATTGTGACGGAATAATCGATGATGCTGATTATAAGATCTGGCAAGAAGAATACCTTGAACTTGTACCGACAACGCAAACCGATTTTGACGGTATTTCTACCTGCAGAACCGCGACTGGAGGCGTCAAGCACGTCTGTCTGGCTGATCTTGAAATCCAACTACGAAACAGAGGACCGCTACAGCACTAACTCCTACCGCGATTGCTCGCGCAATCGTGGCTCCTTTAAATACGAGAGCTCCGATTACCTTAGCCTTTCCAAGACCTCGCAACTGCTGGGGTGTCGATGAATAGTGTGATCCAGGCACTGTGAAGGAATGACAGGCAGCGGCAACGAGAAACCAGTCTCGACAGGATACGAGCGATATTTTAGCGGGTAGAGCTGTAAGGAAATGTTTGGACGTCGAAGAGAATAGCTTCTTATTTTTTGCAAACAGTGTTTCTTATGATGAGATAAGTGGTTATGTCTTCTTTCAACCTCTGCTATCACATTCCCAAAGCATGTCATTTGCGATACTACTCGTGACAGAGTATACTGGGGCTATACGGTTACATGGTGCAGCAATGAAACCAAACCATACTCCTATCAAGATAAAACATGTGCGCTCGAAAAGGTCTGCGGGTTGCATGAGTGCTGTGCTTCATAATAAACGTCTTATTCTGTATTCAGTCATCATGGTGGGAATAGTTATTGTTGCAACTCCGCTGATCTGGATACTTCAGCCTTTACGTTTCCCTGTAGAAGCAGCCTGGTATGACTCAACATGGAGCTATCGCAAGGCTATCGTTATCGATGCCGATAAAGTGCCCGGGACAAGTAACCTCACAAACTTCCCCGTCCTTATTCGGATAACCGATCCCGAAATTGCTCGTTCTGCACAAAGCAACGGGAATGATATTATGTTTACCTCGAGCGACGGCAGCACCAAAATCAATCACGAAATAGAATCTTACAATAGTGCAAGGGGAGAATTAATAGCCTGGGTCAATGTCCCCACCATCTCGTACAATAACGATACTACGATCTATCTCTACTATGGTAATGCTACCGCTACAAACCAACAATCAGTCACTGCAACCTGGAACTCGAATTATGTCGGCATATTCCACTTGAAAGAAAGTGGTAACGGAACAGCTGGAGAGTTTGACGATAGTACGGCAGAAGCAAACGATGGTCGCGGAGGCGGAGGCACAAGCGCCTACGTTCCAGCCCGGGTAAGCGGAAAAATCGGATATGGACAGAGTTTTGACGGTACAAATGACTATATTTCTGTTGCAGATGACGCTTCCCTGGATTTTACGGCAAGTGAGGATTATGCCATTTCGTTCTGGATTCGCGGCACAGAAACACCTGCAACCGGAACCTGGCCGGGAATAGTCTCAAAGTTTGATTCTTCTACGAATGGTTTTACCGTCGGTATTAGCAACGAACTCCAAGATAACTTCTTTATGAATCAGTGGAGTGGCTCAAATTGGCGAGGTGCAATAACCGGACCCGATATCAATAATGGCAGTTGGTTTTATGTTGTAGTTGGTCGGAGCGGAACTACATTATTCCAGTATACAAACGGCAGTAACTTCGGCAGTACTGCAATAGTTTCATACGACCTTTCGAATGCCATAGAAATGCTTATTGGCTGCCGGGTAACCGGTCCGAATGACTGCGTAAGCGCCGATCTGGATGAATTACGTATTATGAATACACCACCAACAGCGAACTGGGTTGCTACGGAATACGCTAACCAATCGGATCCTGATTCATTTTACACAATATCCAGACAACAATCACAGTCCGACCCCGTATTGTATTGGAAATTCGATGAAGCAAATGGAACGACCGCCAATGATTCATCCTCCTATTCCAACACCGGGATAATTACGCCGGGCAGGTGGGTTACCTCTGGAGACTGCCCGTCGGGATCCTGCATACAAATTGATGGCGCATCGGGCAGTATCAGCAGGACATATGCGTCAGACTCAGAGCTTGACCCCGGAACCGGGAGTTTTGCTGTTTCAACATGGGTGAAGCATACCCTTAATGCGCCGGATACCGCGGAAGCCATCGTTATGCGGTATAGTGATGCCGGTTTTATCGTCTCTATGACGACGACCGGAACAGTATGCTTCGGGATCGATGACGACAACACCTGGGGACCCGACGACTCTGCCTGCACGACGGCAACGTATCTCGACAACCGGTGGCATCATATTACCGCGGTAAAGGAAGGTACATCAGCTATACGTTTATATGTAGACGGCACACTGACAGCGGAAGATACGTCGCTTAGCGCTACCGGTTCGCTATCCGGAACGAGCCCAGCGTTTTCGGTTGGCGGTTCCGCCGGTGGTGGCGGACCTGAACTTAACAGCTGGACCGGATTTATAGATGAGACCAAATTCTTCAATTACTCTTTGAATACTGCACAAATCTATGCCCAAATGGTCCCGGGATCAGATGCCGGCACTGCGGTCTCGGCGGGTAGTAAGGTAGCGACTCAATCATTCGGTGGTATCAGTAACGGTCAACTTGTGTACTGTCCCATGAACGAGGTATCCGCCAACACATGTGCCGGAGGTACCAACGATACCTGCGACCAGTCCGGGAACGGCTTCGACGGCGCGTGGACAGGGAATGCGGGCAGCACCGGCATCGCCCGGTATGGACTGGGAACCACCTACGACGGAACAGGAGACTATATTGCGATTGCCGATTCCGCTGTACTCCGGCCCGGAAGCGGCCCCTATACTGTTTCCTTCTGGGCAAATCCTCCCGACAGCAATCAAACCGACTACTTTTTCTCCAAAGCACAAAGTAGCGGTGATACCGAACAGATAACAATCGGGATGTGCGGTGCGATCGACTGCGCCAGTACCGGGCAGAACCTCTATGTTTCCTTCCGGCAAAGCGAAAGCATTGAGCGCCGATTCCTATCGAGTGCGGATATTGCGGACGGGAACTGGCACATGTTCACGGTCGTTATCGATCCCGTATCCCAGCAGATTCTGGCCTACCGGGACGGGGTACTTTTAAGTGCCGGTTCCACAGTCAGCGACGGCGCGTGGCCGGTGGTAGATAACACCGATGGAATCCGCATCGGATCGTCATCACTTGGCGGTGACTATGCCGGTCAACTCGACGAACTGAGGGTGTATAATCGGGCTCTCTCGCAACAGGAAATTATTTCACTGTATACCTGGGCTCCTCAACCTGCTGCATACTGGAAATTCGACGAAAACATCGGAACCTCGGTATTTGACATTGGTGGCAATAGCCTGACAGGAACCTTCGATGGCACCCCCGACTGGATTCTCGGCAAGTTCGGCGGAGCGCTTCAGTTCAATGGCACGAACGAATCGGTGACCATTCCGGATAATGCTGTACTTAACCCGGAATCGGGCAGCTGGTCGCTGATGTTGTGGGCCCGTCCGGCAAATACAAACCAGAATAGTATTCTCGCTGGAAAAGTTCAACTCAACACTCCCTATGAACAATACAGTCTGGCAGTCTGCGGCGATATCTCCTGTAATACCTCGGGGCAATTATTGGTGGCAAGGGGTATACAATCATCCGGGACCAGCGATCGCAGAGCAATTTCAACCGGAGACATTGCGGACGGAAACTGGCACCATTACGCCGTTGTAGCAGACCGGGCCGCAAACACGGTGAACCTGTACATGGATGGTAAGCTTCTGCCCTCAACATCGTCATCCAACGGAAGCTGGCCGACCATAAATAATCCGGATGACTTCATGATCGGAGCCGCTGATGGAACCGCATACTTTAACGGCCCCATTGACGATGTAAAATTCTACAATTACGCCCGCTCTGCAGCGCAAATTATTGAGGACTATAACGCGGGACATCCTGCACCGGGCTCTCCTATCAGTTCCGCCATGGGGCACTGGAAACTCGATGAGAACCAAGGCACTACCGCTTTTAACGCTGGTAACTCCGGGAGCATCCTGAACGGAACGATGAGCAACTTCGCATTACCGGCCACCTCGACATCCGGCTGGACGCGCTCCGGCAAAATCGGCAGCGCGCTTATCTTCGACGGGAATAATGACATCGTCAACCTCGGCTCAGATTCGACCATAGATAACCTCAACCCTATCACGGTATCCGCATGGATTTACCCGACTGGATGGGGGGAGGGAAACTTCGGGCACATAGTTTCAAAGGAAAATACCTCAACAGTCTTCGGATTTACTCTCGTAAACAACACTGGCCAGAATACCTTCCGGATTTACCGCGAACGCGCAACTAGTCCGGTCCAGGCAACTGCCGCTTCAGGCAGTATTACGCTGAATACCTGGCAACACGTTGCGGGAATCATCGATACGACAAATAATATCGTCCGGCTGTACCTGAACGGGAAAGAAGTGGCAAGCTATATCGACCAGACCATGGGAAGCGGAAGCGTGAACTCCGATGCAGCAAATAACCTGAATATCGGCAACCGCACCGCCGGGGACCGCACCTTTGCCGGCACGATCGACGAAGTGAAAGTGTTCAACAGCGTCTTGACTGCGGATCAGATTGCGCTTCTTTATAACCAGAGCTCCACTGCGGTCTACGGTGCGGTTTCTACAGAGTCGGACGGAAAAACGCCTTCGTTCAACCAGAACCGGGCGTATTGTATTCCCGGGGATACGTCGAGTTGTACACCTCCCGTCGCTGAATGGAAATTTGACGAGAACACCGGGACATCTGTCGCGGATACCACGGGGAACAATAATACCGCCACATTCCAGAATTCCCCGACCTGGGTGCGTGGCAAGTTCGGTTCGGGACTATCACTAAACGGAACAAATGCGTATTTACGGGTTAGTACAATGACCGGGTTATCCAATACTACAGGAACTATTTCGGCATGGGTTTATCCGACGGTTTCTTCGCCGAGTACCGATGAAATGATCGTAATGGGGAATCGGGATACCAACCGTATCTACCTCCTCCGCAAGCAAACGACAGGCAACCTCGCACTGCGACTCGGCTCACTCGCTTCTACCGATACGGGCGTAAATATACCCACCAATACCTGGTCGTATGTCGGTATGTCATGGAATTCCGGTAATTACACCATGTATATGAACGGGAAACCGGTTTCTACCGGTACGTATAGCGACCTGAATTCTCCACTGAACGGTTATTCAATCATCGGCGCGTATGACGATCTGAGTGGTACTGTAAATTCATACTTCGCAGGTATTATAGATCAGGTTACGATATTCAACTACGCCCGCACCCCGGCACAGATCGCTTGGGACTACAACCGAGGGGCCCCGTTTGCCCACTGGAAATTTGATGAATGCACGGGGGACACGATCTACGATGCGTCAGGCAATAGCCATAACGGCACACTCAGTTATTCGGGTGGAGCCGATTATACCAGCTCTGGTACCTGCACATCCGGCAACGCAGCTCATGCTCGATATGCGGGAGCAGCCGGAAAATTCGGTGCTGCGATCGCATACGACGGGCCAGGCATGACAATTAGTGCACCGGTGACGGCGAGTGTGCGTGGCTTGAGTCAGTACAGTATTTCACTTTGGGTGAAGCCATTATCGCTACCCACATCGGGCAATGCTCATCAATATTATTTTGAAGCAGTCAATGACAATGGTTTTACTCGCGCAGGTATATTTGCACTAAACAACTCGTATGGCGCATCCGGACTGAAGTTTGGGTTTTTGTTCCGTACCGGAGACGGGAGTTCTTCGCGTCGCGATGTCCCCGGAACCGTTACGACTCCAGTAACCGGCCAGTGGTACCATGTGGTAGGCGTTTTCGACTCGATTAATGATCAACACGCAATATACGTGAACGGAAAACTGGACGGATCGTCAACAACTGCGGAAACAGCAGTCGCGGATACCGCGCCTTCGACTACCATTCGGATGGGTGCCTCAAGTTCCGACAGCTATAGTACCTCCATTCTGGACGATGTGCGAGTTTATAGTTATGCTCTCACGCCACGACAAGTGGAAATAATTATGAACGAAGGATCCGCACTCCGGTTCGGACCCCAGTAATATAGTCCGGCATAGCGAATTGACTGATTTATCAATTTTCACCATACGAGAAATCCCCGCAAGCGCGGGGACTTTTCGAGGCTAACCGGGCGGGAATTCCCGCAACCTGGTCAGACTAATTCATTCCTGCATAACTTTCTCTTCCACACGGGTATACGAAAAGATGTGCGATTTATCGAACCAGAGCGGGATCTCATACATGGCTTCTTCGACGGTTCCCGAAGCATGCACCAGATTCTTGATAGCACGTGCGGATTTGTTGGCAAGATACGAACTATCATAAGCATAATCGCCGCGGATTGTACCCGGGGCCGCAAGAAGCGGCAATGTATGCCCCAGCATTTTACGGACAAGCTCACAAGCATGCGGACCTTCAAGGACCATTGCTATTACCGGGGACTCCTGCATGTACTCGATAAGCCATTCACGGATCATTTTACCCAGCTCGAGAGTGTCTTCTGTACCATGACGTTCTTTTGCAGAGATGCCATATTTTTCATAATTTTCGAGCGTCTTCTCCCCCATCATCCGGACCCACTCTTCGCGGGACACGGGGTAGTGCTTTTCTGCAAGCTCCTTGGTGACATCAAGCATTCGCATGGCAACGATCTTGAGACCAACCTTTTCGAAACGGGTAATAATTTCGCCGGATACGCCACGCAGAACGGCATCGGGTTTGAGAACGACCAGCGTTTGTTCTTTTGCGGGATCGTGCTTCATAGGTTTAGGTTGAAATGGTAATCTATCGTTAAACCACATGATACCAGATAAACGGAAGTAATACCAGCAGTAGCGATGCGTCCGCTTCTCAACCTCCGCTCACTGGTGGCGCATTACCGGACGGGAAATTCCGTATCAGGAATGCGTTCTATACGAATCTCCGGCAGAAATGAATCATCGGTTGACCGGGCATCTGGTGGGTACGCAACTGTTCCGGGAAGAATTATCAGCTCGGTATCACCGGTGTATCCATCCCCTTTTGTAAATGTAACCTCCAGAAAAAGATCATCATCCGGTGTGAAGCGATTAGAGGTTACACCACCAAGCACATATATTGCTCCATTTTTCTGAGAGGTGCGAACATGAGTAATCACATTGGCAAAACTTGATTCAGTGTTGACTTTTTCAATCTGTAGTGATTTCTCATCGTACTTAAGAAACAATTCGAGCGTAGAGAGAGGGCGGTTAACAGTAACTCGTATTCGATATGATACTGTATCGGTCTCGGTTGCGTATGTGGTACTGGCTGCACGGTCTCGGTATCCGGGCTGCGCAAGCCGGTATTCACGGTATAACACTCCACCGGCAGTAGCGACAATAAGCAGATAGTATAGAGCTGTAATCCAGGCAAACCCCTGACTGCTGTATATGCGGATTTTCGATAACCGATATCTGTAAAGCCGGAAAAAAGGCAGGACAAACAACAATGAAAAGACCGTAAATATTCCGGCATGACGTTCAATAAAAGCAACTTCATCAAAGTCTGCAGCTATCGCTTTCCTTATTTCCCTGCAGACATTGGTACATTGAGGTGCATAGGAATCAAGATCGATTGTGCGGGCACGAACCCGGATTATCCCGAGATATCCATCCATTTGTCTTGATATAGAGCTGAGAAAAAGTGCAAGATCAAGAGCATTCACTTCCTGGTCTTCGTTTATGTCAAATTTACGTGCAAGGTCTGTGGCTTTCGGATCGTAAAGTAATCTCTCAAACCCGGATACAAATCCAATTAGTTCTTCCGGACTATCTATGTTACGGGATGCATCACGATCAAACTGACAAAGTCTTCCAAATTCCTCCAGGCAGGAAGGTGTGGGTGATGGAACAAATGGTACTGGAGTGAGTGTTGGAGTTGGTGTGGGTGTATCGGTGGGTCCAGGTGCCGGGGTTGCACTTGGCCCAGGTGTGGGTGTATTGGTAATACTGGGAGTTGGCGTGAGCGAAGGCGTAAGGGTGGGCGTTGGACTGTGGGTAGGGGTCGCAGTCGGGGTTAGAGTTGTCGTAGGAGTGAGGGTGGGTGTGGGGGTATTCGTGGGCATAGCCAGTACCGTAAATGTTTTTTCCGTCGAGGGATATGCCTCATCAAAGTACGCAATTAGTGTGTGTACACCCCCGGCAAACTGAAGTGCCGGTAATGCAATAGTATACTGACCAGTAGGTCCTAATTCGTAACTCCCGCTAAAGGGGTTCGTGCCATTTATTTCCAGCAGAACTGTTTCTCTCGGCGTACCGAATACTTCGATTTGAATCTCTTCGTTATGACTGTATACCGCTTTGTTTGTCCGGACAGTCGGAGGCAACCGGATGCCGGTAAAGGATCGGACTTCTTTAGCACCGATTGTAAAGGAAAAAGTATATGGTTGCGTTTCTTCCAGGTTTGGATCGAAACTTGTGACCGCAAGTTCATAGTATCCCGGGCTGAATGGAGTAATATCAAAGACGAAGGATCCATCCGGGCTGCTAATCCCTGATGCAATTACAACATTTCCCACGGTATCAGTCAGGTACACCACCGCATTTGAAGATGTGCTCCCGGAAACAATTAGTTGCCCGTCTACGACTCTGGCTGTCACAGTCAGTGTTTCAGCCTTTACCCACAGTGCACTTACTCCGATAATTCCGGCAAACAGGATTGCAAAAACTGTTCCACATACCCTCCTGACTACTTCGTTCTGCGCCATTTGCGTAGTGGAACAATAACACTGATAATTATCAGCACGAGGACAAAAAGTACCGGCCTTGATAGCACCGATATACCGGATTCTGCAGTTGCCTGGCGGGTATCGTTCGCGTACCGGAGTACCAGCTGTGCCGTATATACCCCGAATGGGAGGTCTGCCTGAACTTCACGTTCTATACTGGTTCCCGGCAAAATCGTTTCGGTGCCAATAGGAATTGTGCGTATTTCCTTCCCACGATAATCGAGTATTCGCATATGGCCGAATGGTTTCGCAAATATCACGCCTGTATTTTTTATTTCATACCGGAATTGTGTTTTATTCCCGATTGCCAGCTGAAAATCAGGATGAAATCGGCTGATATGAATTTGTTCTTCCCCGTTCTCAAAGACATCCAGTAATATCGTAGCTCCTTCTTCGAAGATCAAAGACCCTGACTCCGTACGGAATATCAGACCACCAACATAATCAGTTGCCGGTGCGGATTCAGGGAGTGAAATCCGGAAGTTTATGGTACGAGAATCCCTGGGATTCAGCACAAAAGACCGTGAATCAACAGTAATCCACTCCGGGCGGATTGCAGATCTTGAGTCGCGTCCAATTCTTGGTGGAGCGGAATCGTCCTCAAGCTCTACGGGAACCACGGATAGCGTAAATGGAAGCTCATGGTCACTTTCATTCCGTATAAGAATAATATGCTCCTGTGATCCCCCACGCGAAAGAGCAACAGAGAACCTCTCTGGTTTTACCAGGAATACAGGCCCTGACTGAGCCTGAACCGGGATCGCTGAAAAAAATAGAATAAGTGCCGTGATAGAGCCACAGAACAAGCGGATGGGTGTTTCCCACATACTATTAACTGTACCACATCGCCAGACTGGAGCAAAGCGCTCATGAGAAGTGAGATAAACTATTTCTGCCCGGCTATAACGAGAATATCCGCATCAGGGAGCGGTTCACCTGCAGGAAGCGAACGTACCGAACCACCGATGGCAGAAGCAATCTGTTCTGTGATGGAACGCTGAGTTCCGGTGATATCTACCACCAATGAGGAACTGTATAAGGCGGACCGCGCATTCCCCTTTTCCGTTATAACAACATTCGGAATACGTGATTGGATAATCTGCTCGATCGTGCCAGCCAGACCTGTTTTGGCTGTTCCATTGTAGATCGCAACCCGGACAGGCTTGGGTGTGGGAGTGGTAAGTCGCAAAGGAGTAGGAGACAAAATCTTAAAGGCTGCAGACGGTGAAGAAGTAGTCATCTGAGCCTCACCGGTGGCAACTGTAGCAGCCCCTGCAACTTCCGGTTCGGAAACATTCAGTGGTGCCACCTCAACCAGAATATTAGACTCGGGTCGGTACAAAAATGCTTTTTTTGCATCTGTGTAAATGAGGACTTTATCGCCGTTTCGGGCTGTGCGGAAAAATGGTTGGTCACGAAGCTTTTCAACATCCGCCACAGTTGCAAGTGTCGGCTTTTCCTGAGACGGGAGTACAATGAGTTTTCCAACCGCCCGGATAGTATTTTCAAGCTCGACTTCTGCAGCTTTCGTAGGATTTTTTAAAAGAAGTTGTGCCTTTTGATACTCAGAATAATAGTAGTACGAGGGAGCTGCCGCTATCGCAGCTAACCCAAGCGCTCCGAACGAAACCGCAAGTACACGCAGAGGAAGATTTACCTTCCGCTTCACGATTCCGGCGACAGAGCTGTAAGTGGCGGGATCGGCATCGTGCGCAGATGAATCCGTCATCCCCTCATTGTACGGAAACGTGAGCATTTCTGTCAACACGGGTTCATACTATTCATTCGGCTGAAGAGCGGGATACTCCGGAATTACGTCTTGCCCGCCAATTACGAGAAAGTCCGCATCTGGTCTGTCCTCTCCCTCGGGTAGCTGAGCAACAACGCCGCCTACGATTGTAGCCATCTGCTGGGCTGCGGATGAGCCATTCCCGGTTAGATCTATCACCAGAGTCTGCGTATAATCACGATTTATTGCATTTTTAGTGGAAATTACTTCAAGATTTGCAACTTTTTCACGGAGTCGCTGCTTGATACGCGCCGCAAGACCAATCGCGGCGGTGCCATTATACACTGCAACCCGTACCATGGGCGGTGCCGCTGGCGGAGTGGTCGGATTCACTTGAGACTGCAAGGCAGGTGCGTTATTTGCCGTGCCGGCAACCACTCCTTCATTAGGCCGTATAGGAGATGCATCAATTATTTTTCCAGTAGACGGACGGTAAAGAATCGCTTTATTAGCTTGGTTATAAGCCAATACAATATCACCGTTGCGTGCGTTCTCAAAAAAAGGCTGACCGCGTAAGTCCTCCACACGGGTAACTGTAGCAAAGGTAGGCTGCTCATTTTCAGGAAGTAATATCAACTTCCCGACCCGTTCAAGTGTTTCTGCCAGGACTACTCGTTCTTCCCTGTTCGGATCAAGCACCTGTTGCTGCTCACGGGAGTACTCTGAATAGAAGTACCATACCGGCAGCCCTGCCAGTATGAGAGTACTCAGAATTACACCTATCGCCACAAATACCGGCTTACGGTCCGGTTTCAGCTCAGGAAGCGGCGGTAAAGGTTGAGGGACTTCCGGATCTTCGGTCATCGCCTCATTGTACGGAACATACCGCTCGGGTGTCAAGGTGGGGCTATTTATAGTTAGCGCGATGCCATGCTAAAGTCAGCTCCGAGGATTACCAGAAAGTCGGTGTCAGGAGCTGTTTCATATGATGGCAATGTTGTTATCGTGCCACCGATGGCGCGGGCTACATCTTCCAGGACCGTTTCCGGGACTCCACTTAGATTAATAACTATCGTCCTTGTATAATTGTTGGCTTTTGCAGCTCCGGCATACTCGGGAATAAGACCTGCAATAGCATCCTGGATTATCTCTCCCGCCAGCTGCTCAGATCCTGCCGGTGCACCGCCATTGAGAATTGCCATTCGAAGCGGATAGCGTACTACAGATTTTTCTTGAGCTCCTGAGGGGGGTGAAACTCTTTCAGCAGATGCGAGAGTAACTATATCAATAATCCGATCAATTGAGTCACGATAGAGTATTGCCCGTCGTGCTTGAGGAAATATTATCACCGCATCACCGGGAATAGCTTGTGAAAAAAAATCCCTATACTGTTCATCGCTCCTTGCACCCAGTACAGCTACAGATGCTCGCTCGGTAGAAGGCATATCCATAAGACGCGAGACTCTGGATACAATTCTTTCGGCCTGTAGTTTTGCGGCTCTATCCGGATCAAGCCTGGATTGTTTAAATTCATATGCATGCCATGCAAAGTATCCGGACACAACCAATGAGATGACTAATACTACGCTTACCGGAATTATTACGAAAAGCGGTACACGAAAGGGAGTCATGCCTTTATTCTATCAGAAGGTAAACTTCCGCCGTATTTCGTACACATCGAAGAAGTCCCCGTGCCGGCGCAACTGGTCATTGCCGGGCGTCATCGAGCTCGAATTCAGGTCGAGAAGAGTTCCTCCCAGAAAATCATCAGCACCGTTTTCAAAGTACGTGTAATAGACGCGTTCCGAACTGGTAATGTTTGTTTGGAGGCCATAAATATCACTCTGTGTTGGAGTTAATGGCCCCTGCTCCGGCCCCCATGAATTAGTATTATTGATGGATCGCTTCCAGTAGATATTACCGGTGCTGCCAACTCCCGGTGTCTCCTGAACAGCATACACCACGTAGTAGTCCCCGGTTGTCGGGTCCCAGAAAATCTTGGCGTCGGTAATACCCCGGGAATCATTGGTCAGAACATCCGCCCGGGAACTCCAGGTCGCGGATGTTGGATCGTACTGGTACGTCACAATATCGTCGTTATTTCCCCCAAGTGTTGCGTGATCCTGAACTGCAACCAGATGAACATCGAAACTTTCTTCTACCACTGCTCCCATCGCAGCGGTATACGTTGTGTTTTCTGCCGACGATGCATCAAAAATAATGGCTGTTTCCCAGGTGGAAGTGGCGTTAATCCACCGGCGCGACTCGAGTCGATTATTTGCTTTATTCCAGCGGATTGCGAGGATATTATCCGATGGCTGCGGCAGTAGGATTAGATTATCGTTACTGTTGGCAAACGGAGCCGTACCTGCTTCCGTCCAGCTGGTTGCCAGGTTGCAGTTTGCACTGCAACGAACCACGTAGTTGTCCGAGTCGTCAATTAAACCGGCATACAGGGTGCCGTTTGTTGCCCGAGTAATACTGGAAAGATTTTGTCCGGAGGTTAAACTCCCTGCCTGACCAGAGTTCGAGACCGCGCTCACCGGTGAGTTTCCCATCAGCAGCACATCGCTGGCGGTATCCAGCCGGTTATACCAGATGTCGTCAGCGCTGCTGTCCAGCGTAATTATATGGATGTAGTTCCCCGTCGTATCGCCCGGTGTCCAGCGGTCGTACCATACCTGAATACCTGTCACATCCGTTTGTGCGTCTACCACCACGGGAAGATTCCAGCTTATACCACCGTCGTTTGTTTTCCGGTACACTGCCTGACCGGTGCTATCCGTATAAAACACATACCCCACCTGATCCGTAGTGAAAACCACGGTAGAACCCGTTCCAAACTGATTCGTCTGTACGGTGCTGGGGGTAAGATCAATGCGACCCGGTGATGCTTCTACTTCGGCATAACTGGCATAGCTGTCCAGCGGGGTGCCTCCTGAGCGGACCAGACGGAGACAGTACGTCTGACTGCCGCGCATATCAAAATCGGTAAGAGAAAAGTCCCACAAAGCCGCATTACCGGATGTAAGCAAACTGAGTCCGTTATCAAAGGGGTTCGACTCAACGTAGGTCTGGTTCTGTACCGTACGGCCATTATCGGGATCGTTTGCATTCGGAGTCAGGGCCGCGTCATCTGCCGGAGTAGCATTATCGTTCCAGGCGATTTCCGTGGTAGTGGTTATTGCTGTATACGATTCCTCGGGCGCATCACAGGTACCTGAACCCTTGAGTGCGTACTCCAGATTGAACGAGCGCCCGAACTGCGCAAGCGACGCGGTGTCGATGTTCATGAGCATACGCATGCGAAAGGCCTGACCGAACGCAGCTACAAACGAGGTGTTTTCCGCGGCAAGCGGCGTGCCGACATCTGTCGTATCGGTATTAGCATAGAAACGGTGATCAGACTGGGTATAGGTCGGCGAGGCTGCAATGGTAATCTCGGGATACACCGTATACGTGTCGAGCAGTGTTCCCGATGCCTGGGTAATCCGGAAACAGTAGGTACCACTACCGGTTGCGCCGTAATCCCGTAACGAAAAGTCCCATTTCCCGTCCTGATCAATATTGATTGCAGACTGGTTATTGGTAAAAGGAGATGATTCAGTATAGCTTTGGTTGACGATGGTAAATCCGGCATTGGTAGGATCGTTGGCGTTAGCGGTAAGCCCGGCTCCATCTGCCGGTGTCGTGTTGTCATACCAGGCTATGTCGGTGGTGGCGCCTACGGTTGTCCAGGCTCCGGCCGGGCTGGAACAGCTCCCGCCGCCCCGCTCCGCAAACTGCAACCGAAGGTTCTGCCCACTGACTGCCAGATTGGCACCGGTAATGTGAATTAGCATACGGAGCCGGAACTGATCCCCTTTGGTTGTGAGTGTGGCCGGAGAATTGGCAGCGGCCAGCGGACTGCCCACATCGGTAGAGTTGGTGTTAACAAAAAACCGGTATGCTGACTGCTCATACGCACTGGCCGCCGGTGCAATATCCTCGACCGTTTCCCCCCAGTAATCGTCGAGTCCTGCACCATACCAGGCGGCATACATACGCTGATCTGACATATGGTTTGCCGCCAGTCCGTAGATGTCCTCAGCCGTGGTATTCAGCGGCCCGGTCTGCGTTCCCCAGCTAGCCATATTATCCGTCGAGAGTTTATAGTAGACCCGGCCGGTTGACGCTGTCGCTGCAGTGGTTCGCGCAGAGTAGATCGCATACACATCTCCGTTATTCTGATTATAGGTAAGCCGGACACCGGTAACCCCCAACGACGAGTTAGTAAGCACATCGGCACCAGCCGTCCAGGTTGAACCATCATATATCCAGGTCCGGATATCATCGTTCGTACCGAGAGTATCGTTATCGGCCACGTAGGCGAGGTATATATCGTTATTGGATTTCAGGACAATTGCCGACATATGCCCGTCGTAGGTGAGGTTGTCGGGTGCGTTTGCATCGATATCCGTAAACGACGACCAGGTGTTCGAGGCATCGTTAAAGATCGCATACTCCATATCGTTATCGGTGTCGTTGTTGCGGATCATCATGATATTACCGCCGGCAAGCGGCACAAGAATCATATCATCGTCCGGATCGTTGGTTACCGTAAAGCTTGCCGGATCGATCCAGTTAGCGGCGCTACCACAGGATGACGAACACTTTTTTACCCAGCTGGTATCGCCGGTAGTACCCCCGTCGAACATGCCCATATACAGGTCACCATCAGTGCCTTTGGTAATCGAAGGGAGATTAGCAGCGCCGTTGTTGGTTAACGTGTTGGTTTTATCGGTCGAAATAGATATCGGTGCAGTACCCAGCCACAGAGTATCGGTAGTAGTATCCAAGCGGTTGAACCAGAGATCATCCGCACCGACATCCTGGGTAAGAATATAGATATACGTACCGGTCGTATCCTCCGGTGTCCAGCGATCGTACCATACCGTAGGGTGCTGACAGTCGGTCTGGTTGTCAACAGTTCGAGCCGTACCCCAAGTATTGCCTCCGTCCGTTGTTTTTGAGTATTTGCACCGGCCATCGGAATCCACATAGAACAGATACCCGTTCTGGTCGTCAATAAACACCACATTATGCCCTGTGTGAAGATGTTCTGTGGTCGTGGTCGAGACGGTGTCGTCTATCGTTACCAAGACGGCAAGCACGGTATTGCGCCAGGTAACAAGCTGCCAGACAGCGAGTGTTGTGATGAGAATTGCAGCTAGAAAGAATGTTCTCCCCCGTCCGGTTAGTAAACGGAAGGACTTTCCCATCCCATTCCGCAATACCTGCATTCCCCTCCACAGGCTATGTTCCTTCGCATTACCGGTGCGTTTTCTTCGTTTCATTGTTAGCGGACAACGAGATTGAATTGACAGAATGTTGCGCTGGAACGTGACGCGTTATCGGTCTCTTCGTAGAAGACCGATATGTTAAACGAACCTCGCTGAGCATACTCGTGAATCGTAAGATCGGCAGCATAACGCTCTTGACCAAGTTTGCTGGGAGCAGCCTTGAGCATACCCTCTACACCAACAGGCAACTCGCCAAGGGAAAGTGTATTCTTCACTATTGCAAGTGGTCGCTCTGTACGGGTGCCAATCATGAAGCGAAGAGCTGCCCCCCGACTCGCTTCTTTGCTGAACTCTTCGGCAAAGCACCGGTGCGTAGCATCAGGATCAATCTTAATCGCCCCGGAAACAGTAGCCTCCAAAACATCCTCAGGATCTATTTCCAGACCTAGCTCCCGTGCAATTTCCTCCTGGAGAGTTCCCTCAGATGTGGACTCGAGTACTTCTGGCTTTGGTGTGGCGGAAGCTGTTGCAGAGAGAGTTTCTGGCAACTGTGTCCCGATCATCAACGGAGTCGGATCGGGTGTTGGAGTGGATCGATCCGGTTGAACCTGTGTGTCAAGAAACAAAGTGACCGGGGTCGGGGTAACCACAACCGTTGGCACCGGCGTTCCGGTCAAACCCTCTACAAGTACAAGTTCCCGCTCTGATGCGTTGACCATTGGAAATACTAGCGTTGCACATATCCAGGCAAGTGTAGCTGCAAAAGCAACCTTACCCGGCATTTTGTCCGTGTTCATATGTTTAAAATGCGGCTAAATAAGTTAACCGGATATCGCCCAGCCTGACGATATTATTATTTCTTGAGCCGACACGCAAGTAAATAACTGCACTTTCATCGGCAGCGTCCCATTCGGGTGCTCCTCCGTTCACGAGCGCTGAATCATCAATGGTTACGGTGGTCCAAGAATTCGCGCTACTGGAAACATTTCCTGCACTCGTTGCCACCACTGTTCCGGGGGTGTCGTCACCATTGTAAATACGAATATCAACTACATTATTAGCCATAGCGGTTGTTTGGGTTAAAATATCTACCTGGAACGCATTACTCGGTGCCCATTCCGAGAAATCCCTCGGTAGACGGATTCGAACAGCCACAGTATAGTAATTGAGAGAAGACTGGGAGCTGGACCACTGGTAGTAGTTTCGTAACAGGTTGGCGGAAGAATCCGTATCCGAGGTCATGCTACCGCTGATATTCACGTCAGTTCCGGCACCGTAAAAGGTAGAGAGCACAGCCCCAGAGTACTCAGGTGAGAGTGTTAGCACCTTCGTTGGACGTGCTGTTCCCGCAAAAGACGGTCCGGACTGCGGATCGAAGGTAAAGGTGTTCCCGCCACTACCGATTACGACATCACCCGTGCCTCCGGGACCGATGGTGAAGTTCTCACTTCCAGTGGTGGTGATTGAGGTAGTAGCTCCCGAAAAAGTAAGCCCGCTACTACCAATTGTCTTGTTTGTTAGTGTTTGCGAACCATCGGTCAGCACTGCCTTCGTACCAAGCCTAACTCGAACCACACCACCAGTCTGGTCTGTTATCTCAAATTCATCTGAGGACGAGGTAACCGGGCCAAATTCAAGTGTGGTCGTACTTGCAACCGATGGAGAAGCATCGGTTTCACGTACAGTCAATCCTGCTGTGATACAGTCGACAAACGATGACCCGTTCTCGCTGCACCGGAATTTACTCGCCCCTGCATCAAAGTACATAACCCCTTGCGCGGCAGATGGTGCTGATCCCAGGGGGCGTAATCGTGCGGGACCGTTAACGTCCAGAACATAATCTGCTGTGGCGACTCCGATTCCCACACGTTCATTGGAAGCGTCTACCAGAAATACTGTGTTGGTGGAGCTTGATGAAACTACCTGAAGCGCTGTTGTGCTGTTATCGGTCAACAAAATTCTACTTTCAATCTCCAGGCCGATGTCCCATCCGTCCCCGATCCGTAGTGCTACTTCGGTAGCTCCACCGGATGCAGATACGTCTCCGATTCGAATTCCATACTGTGCACCGGACGTTATGCTTGCCGCGTTTACCTGTAACCCCACCTGGGTAATCAAGGAATTAGACGATGCCTGAGCATTGACTTCAAGAGCATTCACCGCACATGAGCCTCCCGAACATGCTGTCAGTGTCGGTGGAGCAACTCGCATTCCGTTTATGGTTTTGCTGCCTGCTCCGGAAGTGTTTACCGTTGCACTGATTGATAAGCCGCTTGTTACTCCCCCGTTATTGACATTTGTGGAAGCATCGGTGAATGATACCTGCACCAGTGCACCCTGGGAGTTTACTGTTGTGTGAACATACGTGCCATTCGTTGCAATGGTTGATCCGGAAGTCATGGCGGTACCGCCGCCAATAACCAGGCCGGTCTGAGTGGTCAGTGAACTCCAGTTCCAGGTCTGGGTATAGTCCGCATTTGCCAGTGTCCGTGTTCCTGTTGCATCGCTCAGCGAGTTTATTGATAAGCTGTTCGTAATGCAGTTCGTCCAACCGGTATCCTGATAACAGCGAAAAGCGTTGTCAGCGGTGTTATAGTACATATCTCCCTCCTGTCCTCCGGAGGGATCGCCTGTTGTAGAGCGTATCGACAATGCAAGAAAGTCCGGCGCGGAGTTGCCAGCTCCACCGACACCTATCTGAATACGTCCGGTTGTTCCTGTGCCCGCTGCTTCAAAAGTCAGTCCACCGGTAAGGGTGCGAAATGCTGAATCGGCATCCCCTTCTATCACAATTCCCTCGGACACGGCAGAACTGATATCGATACCGGCCCCGCTAAACACTAAACCTGTTGATCCTATAGTTTTGTTGGTGAATGTCTCTACCCCGGCAATTGTTGCTAGAGTGCCCGTCGTCGGGAGTGTAAGGGTGGAGTCTCCACTTGTTACGAGCGTGAGACTGTTGGCACCGAAATCGATAGTCTCGCCACTTGGTACAGTTATCGTGCCGGTTGTATTTGACACGTTCAAACCGTTTACCTTTTCAGCGTTGAAGGCATACGGTACAGCTGCAAAGCGTATTCGCGGTGTCAGGGCAGATCCTCCATTAATCTGGATCGCCAGAAACAACTGGTCATCATCGAATAAATTTGCCGGAAACGAGGTTGCGGCTCCCAGTTCCGCGCGGAATATACCATCAGTCACGGTAATTGACTGATCCTCAGTCCATAGACTAGTTCCTCCAGACGCGGCATTGTACAGAGTAAATGTGAAGGTGTAACTTCCATTCGTCACGTTCGTTCCATCATTGTTCACCAACTTCCCTTGAAAGCTTATTCGGTCATATATTCCGGGAGTCGCTTGAACGGGAGAAATAGAAAAAAACCCATATATAAATACTAGAAGCCATAAGGCACCGTTAAATAATTCACGTATCTGGTTTTTTGTTTGAGGCTTCATGCCGCTCTTTTTTACATTTATCTGAGACTATCTTGCACGAAACTGGGTGCGCTGTCAAGCTGAAGATTTCTTCTCAATTTTTCCATAATTCTGTACAGAACTGTTAATTTACATCTAACTTTTGTGACAGTTTTATATGCAATATATGGTGCGAATATGTTACGATTATTCGTATGAATATACCGATAATTACCATTACACGCACTCCATATCTGATAGAAAATCTTGCCAGGCTTGAAGTCCTCCGGAAAGATATTCACGCGCTTATTCTTCCCCGGCAAACGGAGCTCCAGCTACGATGGGATGCCCATTCGTTGCGAACCTTTTACGCATTTTCTTTGTATGATCTGTCACTTCAGAGAAATAAAGTAATCAGCTATCTGAGCAAGAATTACACCTTTACCGGAACGACTCCGGCCAACGTTCTGCTTCGGTACAGGCAGGCTCTCCTACGCGTAGAATACGACTGGTACGCCTCAAATCGGAAACTGGACTACGATGATTTTGAAGAACTGTACAAAGGCATCTGGCCGGAGGCGTTTCCTGTTTCCAGGAAAGAGTTTCTGGAAGCGGTATTGTTCCTTGAAGAACGGGAGCGGGATCCGGTAGTACTTGCATTACTCCTTTTTCTTTTTATGTACCAGTATCATATTGTCACCAAGTCAATCTTGCCATATGCTCATCTGGTTTTTTATCTAATACTCGTCCGCAGTGGATGGAATTTCCGTGGTATTGTTGTTTTCGAAGAGTTTTTTCATCGTGAACGCGTCTACTACAAAAAGCAACTTCAAAAGTCAATTGAGAGTAAATCAGCAACCGGCTGGCTGGAATACGCCACAGCTGGATTCATCCCTGTCATAGAGAATCTTTACGCACAGTACACAATAGTCGCATCTCCGGAAGGCAGACCAGCTTCTTTTTTTCACCTTACAGATCGTCAGAAAAAAATACTTTTGCTTCTTGAAGAGCCTCAATCAGTAATTTCGAATAAAAAAGTACAACAATTGTGCGGTGTTTCTCAGATAACAGCATCCAGAGAGCTTGCAAAGCTGGTCGAGTTAGGTTTACTGTTCCCGAGCGGGAAAGGTCGTTCTACAATCTATATCCGCACTCACATTTAGCTTATCCTGTAGAGACACCCGCACACAACTCCCTGTATCTGCCTGCTCTGTTCCGTATATTACAATTAATAAAGTGTATGAAAGACAGTGCATCGAGCATAGCCGAATCCGAGTGTGGTAGCTCTCTGGTTATGTGTAAAGCAAGAAATAGCATCTTTTTTTTACACTGGAGCGGAGGCGCTACCGGTTTAGCTATCATTGTGAGCTTGTCTTTAATCCTTTTTTCCACTGTACCACAGGTGAGGGCCCAGGCCGGACCCAGCAATGGCATCTATACACTGCAGGAATATGGATTTGGAGCAGGAGGCACGGAGAACTCAAGTAATGGAACGTACGGGTTACAGGGAATAATCGGAGAAGTTGCCGCTGATCCTGCGGGAAACGGAACTACTACTGTGGGAAGCGGGTTAATTTTTACCAACATGGCAAATGTACCACCTGCTCCAAGCTTTACAAATCCGGGGAACCATTACGACCGGCTGCAGTTTATCGTAAATACGGGATCAAATCCTGCCGACACTGAATATGCCATCGAGATCCGTTCAAGTGCTGACGCGTACGCGACAGCACGTTATATTCAGGATGACGGAACGGTCGGGAGTACATTGGGTCCAGAAGACTGGCAAACATATGCAGACTGGGGTGGAGCAGCAGGCGAATTTGTAACCGGGCTGAGTCAGGACACAACGTACCGGATTCGGGTTAAGGCAAATCAGGGTAACTTTACAGAGTCAGGATGGGGACCAGATGCAACTGCTGCAACAGTTCTTCCTACCCTGACATTCGGAGTGAGTGCAAACTCAGTAGTATTCTCTAATTTGAACGCGGAAAATTCATATACCGATTCCAGCAAAAACACCGTACTCACCACCTCAACAAACGCATACAACGGGTATATAATTTACGGGCGGGTTACCCAACCTTTGACCTTCGGATCATACACAATCGCAAACTATGCCTCCGGAAATGCCTCCCCGACTTTGTGGTCAGGAACAGGTTTCGGCTACACTACCTCTGATTCCTCCCTGACGGGGGGGACTGCCGACCGCTTTACTTCCGGTGGTCCCCGGTATGCAGGATTTTCGACCTCCTCGCCGGGAGACCCGGTCGCCGACAACGCGGGTCCGATTCTTACTCCGGTCATCGATGAGGAGTTTACCGTGAGCTACCGGGTTACTACGAATGCAAATCAGGTGGCAGGTGATTACCGGAGTACGATTGTTTATATTGTAGTTCCGACGTTTTAACCGGTATGGATACTGTAATCAATTCCGCGGTGTTCCGGGCGGCAGTGGTGGCATTGTTCGCTTTCCTGCTTTGGTACTCGCCTGTCCAGGCTACCGGTCCTAAGTCAGCAGTTACTCCTGTAGAAGTGAATGTTGCGAGCAATGCCGCAATAGCTGCCGCTACTCCTACTCCTGAAGGTACCGGTCAACTTCGTGTTTCACCGGTTTTGCTGAACCTGCGTCTCGATCCCGGGAAAAAATATACCTATGATATTACGCTCGATAACTTAACCGATCAACCACTTCCTGTTAAGCTTTCGTTTGATTCAATTGATACCGATGATGAGTCCGGCGATATTCGTCTGGATGGCCCTGTTTCTCCGTTACTCTCATGGTCGGAGGTCACCCCCGACTCACTGATCATCGATGCCGGGGGTCGCAGAACAGTCAGAGTAACGGTACAGATTCCGGATACAGTTGCACTTGGAGGCTATTATGGAGTTCTCTTCGTAGAACCACTCTTCCGTAGCTCCGGGCCGGGGTCTCAGGTCTCCGGGAAAGTAGGAATTCCCATTCTAACCAATATCAGTGTCGGAGAAACACAGCGGAAGGCATCTATCACCGACTGGTCAACTCCTGATGCTGTTGGAGACCGTCAAAAAGTTGCCTTTACCCTTCGACTGCGTAATTCCGGCCTAAACCACTTTACCGGTACTCCGCGCATTTTACTGCAGCAATGGCTTGGAGAGCCCAACACAATTGTACTCGACGAACGTGTTGTCTTTCCCGGAAAATCGAGGGTATGGAAATCCACAGTAGACATGGCACAGTTTTCGTACGGAATCTATTCGGCAACAGCAATTGTTTCTGTCGGAAACGGCGAAACCATCCAGGCTTCCACAACCATTGTTTCATTACCGTTTATTCCGATTGCTACGGGAGCTGTGATTGTTTGTGTTGCCCTATTCCTCTGGTACCGCAGGAAACGACTGAAAAGGGTTTTTCTTATTTTGAAAGGAAGCTCATAACTTGAAGTTGACAACGGTAAAAAAAGTTTTTACAGTTATACTTATGGAAAAGGTATCTCTCGCCAAACTGTCTCGCGCAGCATTCCCCTTATTGACTATCTTCATGTATCTGTTGACACCGATTGGACAGATGCTTATACCTACAGCACATGCCGCCTTTTCAGCTGCTTCTCTGACGGTAAGTGATTCCCGAGCAGGAGCGTCGGGAGTTACCTACACCACCGATGGTACTCCGTCGGCGAGTACTCCTATTCAGCGGTATAGGATAGACTTCTGTACTACCGCGTCGGGGTCATGTACTGTACCAAGCGGCCTAAACACCACCGGTGCCGCACTCTCTGCGGACACAATCGAAGGTGCTACGCCGACTACCGATTTTACGACAAATGGTACAGTTATCATTAACATCGTAGGAAATAGCGTCTCAGAAACAGGACAGACCGGTGTTACCCTGACCGGAATAACCAACCCGACCACCATCAATACCACGTACTTTGCCCGGATTACCAGTTTTTCCGACGCCGGGACCACAGTTATTGACACCAGCACCGTCGCGTTTGCCATCCTGGATACGACCTCGATCGCGGTTACAGCTTCTGTCGACCCTACACTTACTTTTACTGTTACCGGTGTTAGCTCGGGCAGTACGGTTAACGGAGCAACCACAGATGTAACAACGACGGCTACTACGGTCCCCTTCGGCACATTGTCGTCGGGTGATCCGAGTATCGCCGCACACGATCTTACCGTGGTAACGAACGCTGTAAACGGGTACACAATTACTGTCCGGGGACTCACAGCACCTGTTCTTCAGGCGGGGTCGGAGAACATTGATGAGTTTACCGGCACAAATGCCTCTCCGGTAAACTGGTCTGCACCGAGCGGCACGACAGCAAGTGTGAACACCGGATATTTCGGCTACACAACGAACGACTCAACGCTGGGAACTGGAACCGCAAATCGCTTTACCAATTCCGGGCCGAACTGGGCTGGTACTACAACTACTGCCGCCGAGGTTGCATATAGTCCCACAGGTGTGACTACAGAAACCACTCGTATCGGATGGCGGGCAGAAGTAAACGGTTTACAGCCGGCAGGCGCATATTCAGGAACCGTGGTTCTGGTTGCAACCCCGACTTATTAATTCGGGTTTTACACGTTCGCTTGCATTGCAGGCGAGTGGCAGTTACACTTATTGAATGACTATTCGATTTCTTGCGGGATTGTCTGTACTTTTAGCAGCGGGGATTCTGGCAGCCGGTATCGTAACTTCCCAGGAGGCTGCAACTGATCAATCACTCGAGGTGTCCCCTCCCGTATCGGAAATTTCGGCAGAACCAGGAGAGGTAAAAACTATTACTACTACCATTCGTAACAAAGGCACTTATCCCGTTCCTATCACGGTACGGGTTGATGACTTCGTCGCTGAGGGAGAAGAAGGACAGGTTGCTCTTATGGAAGCAGGGGCCGGCTCCGTTTCTGTTTTCACTACTGTTGAACCGGAATCATTTAAACTTGACGCCGGTGCATCCCGAGAGGTTACGGCAACGATTGCGGTGCCGAAGGATGCAGTGGGCGGAAAATACGGCGCGATCGTATTCAGCGTAGATGCAGAACAGAAAAATGTCGAAAACACGATGACCGGTATTTCACAGGAAGTAGCATCGCTGTTTCTCCTCCGGGTAGGCGGTCAGGCAACAGAGAAGCTTACCATCACTAGCTTTGCCGTGCCTGGATTCTCCGAGTCAGGGCCGATTGCCATGAAACTTAGCTTTAAAAATACAGGAAATGTACACAGCAAACCGTATGGTCTGGTAAACGTAACCGATATGTTCGGCCAGAAAGTAGCCGATATTGTTGTCCCGCCGACTAATATCTTTCCGGGAGCCACCCGCACTATTACCGTCAATCTTGATAAACGGTTCCTCGTGGGTTCGTATACCGCCACTGCAGCAATACAATACGGAACCGATACCCAGCAAGCAATAAATGCCCAGGCGTCGTTCACGGTGATACCATACCGCTTGCTTGCGGTAGCAGCGATAGTAGGATTTATCCTCTGGAAAGGTCGCAAACGAGTACGCAAAGCTTTAAAGGCAATTTTTAAGTAATATGAAAGTGCGACTGATTATCGTCGCAACGCTTTTCTTTGTCGCGGGATTCTTCTTTCATGCTCTCTTTTTCCCCTACCTCTTCGTTGACGGCGACCTGAGCGAAGCGCAAAAAGCAGTACAAAGCGTGCTTGTAGATTCAACGTACGAAGATGAACGGAATGATTTTATTACGTACGTCAATTATGAAAACGGTCGATTCCGACCGGCATCAGTAGAAATAAAGCGAGGAAACTATATTGCTATTACCAACCGTGACACCGAAGAACGGATGCATCTTGATTCACCGCGCACACAGCTGTCAACAGTACGGCCCTATGCTCTCGGTGAGCGGGTGAAGACAACACTTAGCGAACCGGGCTCCTTTACGGTTACGAACCGTGAGAATCCTCGTGCTGTGCTGAAAATCACCGTAAAGTAGCATTATAGGGGAAACAGTAGCTCTACGCCGTAAAAGAGATACATCAAGTAGTTTACCCAGGGAAACGCAAAGATCGTGATTAAGACACCAGCCAGTATAAATGGGCCAAACGGCACCTTGCTTTTCATCTTTTTGCGGCGCAGGAGGATCAGGACACCGCCGACAACTGCACCGCCAATAAAGGCCAGATATAATGCTGACATTCCATATATTATCCCCATAAAAAACCCTAGATTCCAAGCGAGCTTTACATCACCGAACCCGATTCCCCTCCCCTTTGTATACAAATATATGGCAAGAAGCGGCAGGAGAAGAACAATTCCTGCCCCCATCCGGTACACAATACGCTCGAAATCAATCTCTCTAATGAAAAACAGCATTAGTGCGAAATAGGCAAATGCAAGCTGCATCCAGTCGGGGATGATGTAATATTTTAGATCTGCAAAAAACATGACTATAATCGTACATAGAATTCCCAGAAATGCTGCCTTAGCAAGAAAAACAGAGATCGAATAAGAATTGTGGTCTACAAGCACAGCCTTCAGGTTCGGATAAGCAAAGGCCAGAAAATCGACTGGAAAAAACACCCACCCAAGTACAAATACAGCCCCGGTGAGAACCTCTATAAACGGGTAGAAGTACGATAGTTTTGTCTTACAGGTACGGCACCGGGCGCTCAGAATAAAAAACGATACCACCGGTATAAGCTCGTACCACTGAAGTGATCGTTTGCAATGATCGCAATGAGATCGGCCCAGGATTGTCTCATTTACCGGTAATCGGTCAATAAGTACATTGAGAAAAGAACCGACACAGACTCCGATCACAAAAAGCAACGGTAATACTGGATCCATACTCATCATTCTAGCTGAAAGTAATTACAGGGTATAGTCCAATGGAAAATCTGATTCACTGAACGGTCCAATCACCGCGAGATTCATCCTCTCCGGGGTAAAGCAGGTGCGGGCTACTTCGACAACAGATTCCTTGGTCACTGCATCTATTTTCTCGATAACCTCGGCAGGGGTGGCATATTTTTTCTCCATGAGCTGCCGCGTCCCGATGAATGAGGCAATAGAGTGAGAATTCTCAAGCGACAGAAGCATTCGCCCCTTCATCATTTCTTTTGCACGGGTAAGCTCCGCATCGGAGAAAGAACCGTTGGCAATCTCCCGGTGTTGAGCAACAGTAACGTCCAGCGCTTCTCGGACTTTTTCTACACTGTTTGTAACTCCCGCTTGCGTTACCAGGTTTCCGGTATCGGTGTAAAACTCCCGTCCCGTTGATATATAATAGCAAAGTCCACGACGTTCCCGTACCTCGATAAAGAGACGTGACGACATTCCACCTCCCAGGATGGTAGTCAGGACAGAAAGATCGTATCGCCGGCTGTCTGTGAGGCTAAAGGTACGAAATCCCAGGCAAAAATGTGCCTGCTCGGTCTTTTTATGCCGTACCCGGATAGCGGGTTTCTTCTGTTGACCTGTGTAGGGAACCGGAAGGGGTGTGTTCGCATCCTGCCATCCGCCGAATTTGTCTTCGATAACCGTCATCCAGCTTTCTTCGAATGCTGATCCACGGAAGCCGCCCGCAACAACCAGCACCGCATTTGAGGGCCGGTAATAGGCATTCATATACTCTATAAACGTGTCCCGGGTAAACGAGAGCACGTTTTTTCTGGTGCCGATTATCTCAAAACCCAGCGGGGTGCCACCGTACAGAAGCTCTTCGAAGACGTCTCCTACTTTTCGATAGGGAGTATCTTCATACATATTCATCTCTTCGATAATAACGCCTTTTTCCCGGTTTATTTCCTCGGGATCCAGCCGAGAATGCAAGAGCATATCAGAGAGTACATTCATTACGGTGTCGTACTGAGCTACCGGTGCCTTGATCCAGTAGCCAGTATGGTCCTTATCGGTAAATGCATTAAACACGCCACCCATGCCCTCTATTGTAGAAGCGATTGTAAGAGAATCAGGATACTGTTCGCTTCCCTTAAACGCCATATGTTCCAAGAAATGAGCTGTCCCGTTGTTGGCGCTGGTCTCGTAGCGGGATCCGGCACCTACCAGTAAGAGCGCCGTAAATGAAGGGAATGACTCCGTTTCAACAAAAAGAACAGTGAGATTATTGGGCAAGGTAGACTTCTTGATATTCATAGGGATCATTCTACCAAAGGAAACCGGCAACAGGAGGTATAAAGCATAATAGGCTTGGTTTTAGGCTTAGTTTGACGTATTCCGTTAGGGCATACCCGCCGCAATCTAAAATATCCCACAGAAGAGAGACGGGGGCAAGAAAAAAATCTGTGAGTCCGCTGGGACTCGAACCCAGAACCAATAGCTTAAAAGGCTACTGCTCTAACCATTGAGCTACGGACCCGTAGGTACACAGCACCAGTGGCTGATACGGCCGGGAAGCGCTTATTATACCAAATATGGGAATTACTTCGCGATGATATTTACAATCCGGCCCGGAACATAGATAAACTTGGCTACCTTGCCACCGGTAAACTGCAGTACCCGGGGATCGGCCATAACCAGCTTCCGGATTTCTTCCTCGGGAACGTCCGCGGACTCGATCGTAATCTTACTGCGCACTTTCCCATTCACCTGTACCGGCAGCTCGATCGTCTCTGCAAGAATCTTACTCGTATCTACTTCTGGCCAGCGCTGCGTATGAATCGAGGTCGTCTGCCCCATCACGGTGTGCCAGAGCTCTTCGGTTATAAACGGCGCGAACGGGGCAAGGATCAGCAGGAACTTCTGCGCATCCTCGCGGGAAATTGCCTTCCCTTCCCAAGCATTCATAAACTCCATCATGGAAGAGATGGCGGTGTTGAATTTCATCTCCAGAATATCACTTCCCACCTTCGCGATGGTCTTCTGAAGCCGGGAAACAACCGCGGGATCGGCATCCCGGCCGGTGGCAGCAGTTGCAAAGCTTGCTTCGGTATGGAACACATTCCAGATCCGCGTCAGGAACCGATAGATTCCCTGAATATTCTGCGTATTCCACGCCTTCATATCCGAAAACGGCCCCATGAACATCTCGTACATACGCAGCGTATCGGCACCGAACTGATCGGCGACCTCCAGCGGATTGATCACATTGCCGTACCGCTTGCTCATCTTGCGGTTGTCCGGGCCCAGAATTGTGCCCTGGTGGCGTAGCTTAAGAAACGGCTCATCAAAGGTAATGTAGCCCTCGTCGAAGAGCACCTTAGTAAAGAAACGCGCGTACAGGAGATGCAGAACGGTATGCTCCGCACCGCCCACATACAAGTCAACGGGACCCCACTTGTTCATTGCTTCGCGGCTTGCGAACTCTGTCTCGTTGTGCGGATCGCAGAAGCGCAAAAAGTACCAGGACGAATCCACGAAGGTGTCCATTGTATCCGCCTCGCGGTACGCACCTTCGCCATACTTTGTCGTATCCACAGCCTGGAAACCAGCGTGGTCTTTCAGCGGAGAGACGCCCGTGGGTTTGAATTCCACGTCCATCGGAAGAATAACAGGCAGCTCGGCTTGATCTACGGGATGGTCTTTTCCGTCTTTGTCGTAGACGATCGGGATGGGTGCACCCCAGAAGCGCTGTCGGGAGATGAGCCAGTCGCGTAGGCGGTAGTTGGTTACCCGCTTGCCCCAGCCTTTCTCTTCCAGGTAGTCCATAATCTTCTCCTTGGCGGCTATGGTGTCCATACCATCGAGGAATTCCGAGTTAACCATAGTTCCCTCTCCTTCCTGCACCTGCTCGGCAGTCGTAATCGGCCCGGTGTCGCCGTCAGGACCAATCACCACGCGGATGACCGGGAGCCCCATTGCCTGTGCAAACTCGAAGTCACGCATGTCGTGGCCGGGCACGCCTACCAGGGCGCCGGTTCCCACGGTGGCCAGTACAAAGTCGCCCACATACACAGGGAGTTTTTTCCCGTTGAGGTTGTTGATCGCGTAAAGACCGGTAAAAACACCCGTCTTGGACTTATTCGAGATGCGCTCCAGTTCCGTACGCAACTTGGCCTGTTCCAGGTATATCTTCACCTCGTCCTTCTTGGGGAACGATTCGATATGCGAACGCACATATTCACTCTCCGGTGCCAATACGATAAACGTGGCACCGAAGTTAGTATCAGGCCGTGTGGTGAACACGGTGATGGGTGCATCCATGCCATCAACCTGATACGTTATGTTAATTCCCGTAGATTTCCCGATCCAGTTTCGCTGGCCTTGCTTGGTGCTCTCGGGCCAGTCAAGTTTATCCAGGTCCTGCAGGAGTCGCTCGGCGTAGTCGGTGATCTTAAAAAACCACTGCGTGAGCATTCGCTGCTCCACCTTAGCACCGGAGCGTTCCGCGGTGCCGTCGGGCAGCACCTGCTCGTTGGCGAGCACCGTCTGATCAACCGGATCCCAGTTCACGAGTGCTTCCTTGCGGTACGCCAGCCCCTTTTTATACAGCAAGAGGAACAGCCATTGCGTCCATTTGTAGTAGTCCGCACGGTGAGTGCCAAGCTCGCGCGACCAGTCATAGGAAAGACCGGTACGCTTAATCTGCGCAATAAACGTCTTGATGGCATTGTTCGTCGTAATCTCCGGGTGAACGTTCGTTTTTATTGCGTAGTTTTCGGCAGGCAGGCCGAAGGCGTCCCAGCCCATCGGGTGCAGTACTGCGTAGCCGTTCATGCGCAGATACCGCGAGTAGATGTCGGTGGCAGTGTACCCCTCCACGTGTCCTACATGCAGCCCGGCACCGGAGGGATACGGGAACATGTCTAGCACATATGCCTTTTTCTCTGCGGACTTCGGATCCGGGGTCTTATAGATCTGGTCTTTCTCCCACTGTTCGGCCCATTTCTGCTCGAACGCGGCGGGAATATATTTAGGCTGTGCCATAGGGTATAGTATAACGGATTTTCCAGCGCGCAGAAGCCGGAAATGCAAAGAATATCCCTTCTTATGAACTCTTTACATTCTATTGTATTTACATATCATATACGCATAGGATAATTTTCCGCATATGCCAACTGAGTGGAATAATTACCCGAGCAACAGGTATTCCCCCGAAGGTAATTCTACAGGTACCAACCTGACTAATGGGCAAATACTCCATCTGTTCCGCAATAAATACGATCCGAACGATGAGATTTTTGGTGATGCCTATCTGGAGGTGGTGGTCCATCCCACTCGTTTTAAAGAATACCTGATTGAAGCATGGCCGATGGATGGAGAGGTTAGGACTGTCGGGTGTACGCTCAATAACAAAGTGTATCAAGTTATCTCTGCACCAATTGCTTGAACAGGAAGGGTTATTCTGGTTTAAACTCCTCGAGCATGGTACGCGCCCGTTTTTTCTGTTCTTCGGTAGCCAATACCACCACGATCCCCTGGTCGAACTGGCCATAGAGTACTGCCGCACCCGGCGGTGCAACCATGATGGCAGGGAGCGCCAACAGGTCTTCTTCTCCGCGGATAATTATCTGGAAGTGCTCGCGCTGCCAGACGGATTCGCGGATCAGGCGGGAAAGGAATAGAGCGGTTCCGGCATCCACGGTGCCGGCTTCATTCGGGAGCGGACCATACTGCCGGGGTGCGGTGTGGGAAATATCGGGTAGCTCCCGCCGGCGGGTGCGGTAATCCACAATGCTTAAATCCGGCTCGATCCCCTGCTCCTGTAGAGTCGCGGTAACAATATCACCGACGGCAATGATCATTGGGGGCGCCGTATCCCGCAAAACAGCAGCCACAGCAGCACCGGCTACGGCGGGTTTTTCCTCCGGTCCTTTGTATACGGTTCCCTGGGGAACCCGGAGCTGTTCCCGCGCCTCTCGGGTAGCCCGGAACCGTGAATGGCCTGCAAAAAGCAGATCGTACACCCGGCCTTCGCGGTCGATTTCGCCGGTGCGGATCCGGGTCGAGCTGACGGGTTTTCCATCCTCTGCTCTTACAAGGGGAACCGTAATCAGTTCCAGCTCCGGCATACCCGAGGCACGGCGCGCCTCGTTAACGCGCCTGGCGTTTTCCCGCGAAGAGGCGGTAATCACCAGCGTGTCCATTGAAGCATCATCGCGTGCCGGCCCGTAAATATCCTGCAACACGAAGTACGCCGCCCGATCCTGCCAGCCTTGTCCGGTAACAAACGAATGTACTGCGGCGGTCCGTTCTTCCAAAGTCTGAATCTGTTGCGAATATACTTTGCCGACAGTCATGGACGGATGAGTGATGCCGATCGAGAGCCGCTCAGCAGAAGCGGCAGCGGTAGTAAGTAACGTACGATGTCCGGCATGGAAGCGGTCAAACGTGCCGGCAACGGCGGCGTGGCGGTTCATAGGGCAATGCTATGAGTGTACCATACCAGATCTGGTATACTACGACATGTTTTCATTCTCCATTCTTCACCAGGATCCGCGCTCCCGCGCACGCTCAGGCGTCTTTGAAACCCCGCACGGGATCCTTGAAACCCCCGAATTGGCCATCGTCGGTACGAATGCGGCATTTAGAGGACTAAATCCTGACAATATACCCTCCACCCCTATCCGCTATGCAATCGCCAATACCTTCCACTTGCTCGTCAACGGGAATGTGGATAAGATCGAGGCCACAGGTGGGATTCACGAATTTATGAACTATCGGCGCGTCCTGGCAACCGATTCTGGGGGATTCCAGGTGTTTTCACTGGGGTTCGGCAAAACGCATAGTGTGAATAAGCTGGGAGGCGGGAACGGCACTGCCATATTCCCAGGCACCGGGCGTGCAGAATCCAACGACGACAACCCGGTGAACATTACCGAAGAAGGAGCCACATTCACCTACGACGGAAAACCCATCACCTTAACTCCGGAGCTTTCCATTGACCTCCAGCACCGTATCGGCGCAGACATCATATTCGCTTTTGACGAGTGCACATCATCTTTAAATACGAAGGAATACACCGCGCAATCCCTGGAACGCACCCACCGGTGGCTGGACCGCTGCATTGCCGCTCACGAGGCACACCGCAACCGTCAGGCACTGTTTCCGGTGGTCCAGGGCGGTGTATATCGCGATCTGCGGGAACGTTCAGCTGCGTTCATGGCCGCAAAGGACGTCCCCGGCTACGGTATCGGCGGCTCGCTGGGAAAGACCAAGGAAGATATGCACGCGATCCTCGAGTGGACTCTCCCCCTCCTGCCCGATAACCGGCCGCGACATCTGCTGGGCATCGGTAACGTCCGCGATGTCTTCGAAGGCGTGGAGCGCGGTATAGATCTCTTCGACTGCGTCATCCCCACCCGCGAGGCCCGGCACCGCGTACTTTATACGGTTGGAGGCAGAAAACAAGTCCGCATCGGCCGCGCCACAGACGAGATTATCGATTCCCGTCCCGGCTCGCCAACCGCTAAAGCGGGCGTCACCTGGCGACAGCTTGCGCTGTGGTTCCAGGCTCACGATCCCCGCGCGCACGAATACGCCACACTGCACAATATATTCTTCTTTACGGAGATGATGAAGGAGATCCGCACCGCCATAGCGCATGGAACCTTTGCCGAGCTGAAGAAGCGTTACCTAACGGTATACTGACTACCTATCCCCCACGGCTCCCGGTAACCCCCACGAAAAAGCCTGCTACGCGGGCGGGCTCTTCCGAAATAACCTGGTTCGTTACTTGTCATCTTTCCGGCCTCCCGAAAAGATCGTGCCGAACGCGCGCATAGCCTCGTGGATACCGCCGCCTTTTTTGGGGGTGTCCCCGGACGGTGTTTCGTCGGCTGTAGCCTCGGGAGCTGAAGAGGCAGCTTCGACCGGCGCGGGGGCGACTTCCGCCTCCGGTGCTGCCCCAGCTCCCATCAGGTGCTCGCCGCCGGCGGGAAGCTCGTGATCATAAGGTTCCGGCTGAAACGTGTATCCATCGGCAGGTGCGGCCTCGCGTACTGTCGGCTCCTGCACGATCGGGGTATAGCCTGCAACTGTACCAGCTGTTTCACCTGGTGGAAACCCTCCGGCGGCCCCGGCGGCAGCAGTGGCAGACGGAACACCGACAGCTGATGCTCCGGTGCCGGAGCGATCACGCTCTTCGCGCGGTTTGCGGGCAGGGGGCGGATTGCGCTTTATATCCTCACGCTGTTTGGCGAGTTCTTCCTGAACCTCGGCGGGCGGATCACCGGCGCGGGCAGGAGCCAACATAAGGCGACGGCCCTGGAATTCCTGGCCGTTGAGTGCGGTAATTGCAGCCTCCGCCTGAGCAGCATCGGCCATACGTACGTACCCGAAGCCTTTTGACCGGCGTGATTTCTTGTAGCGTACAATTTCGGCACTCACCACTTGCCCGAACTGGGCAAACAGTCCCTGAAGATCCTGGTCGGTGCATTCGTAGGGCAGGTTCCCTACATAGATTTTTGCGGACATATCAGAACTCGAATGTGCAACATTTAACGCTGCCTCCTCCTTTGAGGTATTCGCACATGTCGATTTCATGCGTATTATACCCAAATTTCGCAAGCTTTTCCCGGAGTTCTTCGGTGATTCCCTTCCCAAGCACGATCTCTTTTCCAGCACATACCAGATTGCAGGCAAGTACCCGGTTATCGGCTTCATTTGCCTCGATGACAGTAGAAAATTCTCGGGCAATCCGCTTCCGTCCTTCCGGGGTAAACGATCGCGGGTTGATGACCACCACATCCGTAGACAAGGGCGCAAAACAGGTATCCAGATGGTAATAATACGGATCAATGAGCTCGAAATCGATGACCCGGGTGTTTAACACGTGCTCCAGATACGGGATTGCCGCTCGGTCGGAGCGCTTTCCCCATCCGAAGAAATACCGCTCGCCATCCGATAAAAGATCGCCCTGTCCCTCGAAAAACACATCCTCCGGAAGTGCATACGCATCCATGTCGAACTTTGTTTCGAAAAAATCCTCCGCGAAATCCGATTCTCGTCGCCGCTGATCGTACTTGAAGTTCGCTCGGATAAAGGTACTGTTCTTCACGTTTCCCACATTGGCCGTGTATACCTGATCGGGTAAGCCGTCCTGGGGTTCTAACTCGTAAATCTCAAATCCGAGCGCCTTGTAGTGTTCACAGAGCTGCCGGTAGGCTTCCATCGCACTAGCGCGTTCCGGTTTGATCTCCACGTGCATCCAGGGATTGATTTCGTAAACAACATCGAATTTCGTCGGCGGGCACAGTAATACTCTTTTCATAAATAGTGCGAACGGTTAATTTCCGTATGCGCCGGTGCAACGGATGCGAGGCGGGCGACGGTGCCCGGTTCTGTTGCGCTCTATCTTACCAAGAGAAGAAACCTGTTGCAAGTTCGTTACGCTTAGTCCCGGGTTACGAGCGCGTAGTCTTTTTTCCCCTTCCGGATCAGATAGGCATCATGGAGTTCCTCTACGGTAATGCCGTTTTGCTGTACCAGCCGGCGGGCCTCGCCCATGGAAGCGGCAAGACCGGTGGCTACCAGCGCCTGAGCCGGATTAAATGGTTCTCCCGCAGAAAGCCGGGCATGTGGAAGTGCCGTGCGAATAAACTCTACATTCTCTGCCGTCAGCTCTGCACCGCGGCGGGCAAACAGGAGGGAAGCCACTTCGGCAGCCTGCCGGGCGGCGCCCTCTCCGTGTACCAGCGCCGTAACTTCGTGTGCCAGCTCTTTCTGTAGCAAACGTTCGTGCTTTGCTCCGGACCAGCGTCCGATACATTCTTCGATTTCGGTAACGGGCTTGAACGAATAAAACTTCATAAGAAGCGGGGCAATCTCGTCCTCGGCATTCAATAGGAACTGGTAGAGGGCATACGGGTGCGTCTTTTCGGCATTCAACCAGATTCCCTCTCCGCTCTCGGTTTTGCCGTACTTCCGTCCTGTTTTTGGGTTTACTATAAGGGGGAACGATAGCGCATACACCTGTGTTCCCAGCCGTTTGCGGATCAGCTCCACGCCCTGGATAATATTTCCCCACTGATCGGAACCACCGACCTGTACAGTACATCCATACCGTTTATACAGCTCCATGAAGTCGTATGATTGTAGGAGCTGGTAGGAGAACTCGGCATACGAGATTCCCTCTTCACGAGTAATGCGCGAGCTCACCGAATCTTTGTCCAGCATTGAGTTTATCGACATATATTTGCCTGCTTCGCGCAGGAAATCGATAAGCCGGACTTGCTCAAGCCAATCTGCGTTATCCACCATGCGCACCCGGTCGTCATCGAACTCGAAGAACCGGGAAAACTGCTCTTTGAGCTTCGACTTGTTTTCCTCTATCACCTCGCGCGGCAAAATCGGGCGCTCGGCATCTTTCCCGCCCGGATCGCCGATCATGGCAGTGCCGCCACCGACCAACACGATTACCCGCTGCCCGTACTGCAGTGCACGTTTCAAAAACGTAATGCCCAGCAAATGGCCGATATGCAGGTCCGGACCGGTAGGATCATAGCCAAGGTACATGGTGCTACCGGCTTCGAAAGCCGCTTCGATACCGGGACTGTTCTGGTAGATCAGACCGCGGGCATGGAGTTCCTCGACAAAGGCGTTCATAGGGGTAGTATACCATTCGGTACGCAGGCATGGCGCTCGTGAGGAAGACAAGACTGTTTATCTGTGTAGATGTGCCAGGATTTTCACATAGGGTAAAACTCACCGTATAGGGAGCATTATACGGTATACTATGCCAATGACTACACAAAAAATAAAAGACATTTGCAATCTTATCCGGTACACTATTCTCACCCAGACGACCGCTGCCGGATCCGGTCATCCGACTTCATCACTTTCTGCAGTTGAACTGATGGCGGAACTCTGGTTTGGAGGAACACTCAGGATGGATCTCGATGATCCGAAAGCACTCACGAACGACCGGGTGATATTCTCAAAAGGGCACTCTGCACCTCTGCTGTATTCGCTCTACCACGCTGCCGGGTATCTATCCTACGATGAGCTGCTCACGCTCCGCAAGTTCGATTCCGTGCTGGAGGGTCACCCCACCCCGCGCTTTGAGCCGGTCGAGGTTGCTACCGGCTCGCTGGGGCAGGGACTCTCGGCGGGGATGGGCATGGCACTCGGATTCAAGAAACGCTTTACGGACGCAAACAAGCGTATTCCTCATGTGTTCGTGCTCATGGGTGACTCGGAAATCGCCGAAGGTCAAATATGGGAAGCTGCACAATTGGCGGCCCACTACAAACTCGATAATTTAGTCGGTATCGTCGATGTCAACCGCCTTGGACAACGCGGAGAAACCATGGAAGGCTGGAACGTCAAGTCAATTGGCGCAAAGTTCACTTCGTTCGGCTGGAAGACCATCGTACTTGAAGATGGGCATGACCTCGAATCTATTCGTTCCGCATTCGATATGGTGAACCGGAACACTGAAGGTGTGCCGGTCATGATTGTCGCCAGGACGATAAAAGGCGCTGGGATCCCCCTACTTGAGAATCGCGATGGGTGGCATGGGAAAGCCGTGCCCGCGGATAAACTCGAAGAGGCATTATCCGGCCTGGGAAAGGTAGATACCTCCCGTACGTATCCGGTTGTCAAGCCGAATATTTCTTACACCTATCCTCCGCATGAACCAGAAGAGGTTGAGTTTGCATTTGAAACCGGCCAAACAATAGCAACCCGTGAGGCATATGGAGTTGCAATAGATGCTCTTGCCCGTCACGACGGGAACGTCCTTGTGATAGATGCCGAAACTTCAAACTCAACATTTGCCGAGACTGTTCGCAAATCCCGTCCCGAACAATTTATTGAAATGTTTATTGCCGAACAGAATATGGTCACCGCAGGCCTCGGACTCTCGAAGGTCGGTTACGATGTCTATGCTTCCACATTTGCCGCCTTCTTTGCCCGCGCTTTTGATCAGATCCGTATGGCACAGTACGCAGATGGTGCTCTCAATCTTGTCGGCTCCCATGCCGGAGTCTCAATTGGTCAGGACGGTTCGTCACAGATGGGCCTGGAAGATATTGCGATCATGCGAAGTATCCGCGATAGTGTTGTTCTCTATCCGTCTGATGCTGTCTCAACAGTCAAAATGGTTATTGAAATGCATAACCACCCTTCGATGAATTATCTCCGGTTGACCCGCGAAAAGACCCCGGTACTCTACAATATGGACGAAGAATTTCCTATTGGAGGATCAAAACTGGTTCGTCACTCCAGTAGTGATGCAGCGGTCGTGATTGCAGCAGGAATTACGCTTCACCAGGCGCTCGCAGCACACAATACCCTGCAGAGCGAGGGAATCACGATTGCAGTGCTGGATGCCTACAGCGTCAAGCCACTGGACGAAGCCACGATTCGTGCCCTTGCAGAAAAAACTGGGCATGTGGTCATTGTTGAGGATCACTACCCGTACGGTGGGTTGGGCGAGGCGGTAATTGCAGCTCTCAAAGGAATGGCGATACGTATCGATCATCTGGCTGTAAAAAAAACTCCCCGTTCCGGCAGCCCAGCCGAATTACTGGCTTATGAAGAGATCGATGCAGCTGCCATTGTAAAGACTGTTCGGACAGCTCAGAGATAACACAACCTACTCATATTTCCATTGATCGTTACCCTCACCGGGAACTGACTTGGTTTTTAGCCCGCGAAATGGTGGATTCGGTCGAAGTGGCAACAATAAACGCTTGTAGGCGTTTTGCATAGTTTGCAGGATCTTTTTTGCCACATAATCAGCAGTTTGAAACGTTATCGCCTTCAGGTTGTGCGGGTAATAGTGAAGTATCTCATTACGATGCAACTTCCAGGTTGACCATACTTCATCAGCGAATTCAGCAGAAATCGACCGCTCAATTTGTGTATAAATCGACCGCTCACCGTTCTTTTCCCTGAGGTTTGGTGAAAGCATCTTCCCGACCCTGAAATGGTCTGAAACATAGTCAAGATGCGAGATAAAGCCCACATCCAGAAAGATCTGTTTCAGGTAACCTTCGTACGCCTTTGAAAAAGGGAACACGAGAAACGAGTAATCCTTAAAGGAATATTCTGCATCATTGATAATCTGATCCTTAAGGTAATTACCTTCTATTATCAGGTCCTGCTGGGGTATGGAGAGATAATTCCAGAAGTCCTCGGTATATGGTTTTGGCGTGTTCATACAGCTAGTCCAAGTGAGTGTCAACCGTTTCTAACATGGCTTCCTCAAGTGAAGTTCTGCTAACAATACCATGGCACTTGCCTTTATCATCAATCACCGGCAGAAAGTCATAATCCATGCTGAATATTATTGTGGCAGCCTTTAGAAAATTGTCCTCCGGTTTGATCGAGACGACCTCCTTGGTCATTATCTCTCCGGCAGTCAAACGGAGGCACTCCTTAATCTTTGCGGGAGAAAGTAAATCGTCAGTAACAAACTCTGCCAGAATATCGTCGAGCTGAAGAAAAAAAGGAAGAAGTCTTTTCAGCACATCATATAAAGTAACTACACCAATGATTTCACTTTCGTAACCGGTTACCAGAAAAAAATTAGTCTTTTTATGAATCCATTGTTTCAGAATATCGTACACTGCTGTATCTTCCGGTCCGGAACAGAATTTCCTGCTCACAAAGTTTTGTATCTCCATACCAGTAGTATAACTTATACACGCAAGAGAAGGCCTGTTTTTTGGGATTGCTGACTCTCCAACTGTCTTTTGTTACCTGTGCCCGGGTCTTTCAGGCAAGCTTTGAAAGGTCAAGCTGTACAGAAGGCGACATTGTAGTTTTGAGAAACGCGGATCGTATGTGCGACTTTCCGACAGAAGACAGGAACGTGGTGATATTTTCTATGAGTGCTATGTCATCATCAGAGGCCTTCCCCACCATCTGATGAATTACTGCCTGTTTTGGTTCGGTACGCCACTGAAGTGTTCCTTTTTCAAATTTCTTGACAACCTCTTCAGGATTTGGCGATACCGTTCCGGCCTTCGGATTTGGCATTAGTCCTTTGGGACCGAGAATCTTGGCAAACTTAGCAAGCTTGGGCATAAAGGAAGGATGTGCCACCAGCACATCAAAATCAAGTTTCCCTGCTGAAATCTGATTCAAAGTTTCGTCATCAAGAATCTTTACCCGCACAGTCTTTCCGGTACTGTGTGGAAGTTCAACTTCTCCTTTCAAACCCTGTTTATCCACATTTACATGCAGCTCTACACTCTCGGTGAAGTTTACATACGATAGATTTCTGATCTTCTTAACAGCTTCTGCGACATCGTACACGTCATCCTTTTTCAACTGTTTTGCTACAGTCAGGTATTTTTTACCGCGTTTATGCGACTTCCCCTTTTTTGGGTTAAATTTCCGGACTGGTTCTGCCTTCTTTTTGGGAGCAACGGGTTGCACTTCGGGTTCTTCGGCAGGATCAGGCTGCTCTACAACTGCGGAGCGGTCAATATCTTTCAGTCCTAGAATACGTTCGCGTTCTTTAGCCATGTGTTTCTATAGTGTGAATTATGATTGTGTTTATGCCTCGACATCTACGCCCATGCTGCGAGCAGTCCCGGCAACTATCTTCATTGCAGCAGCAATATCGTTTGCATTGAGATCTTCCATTTTTTCCTTTGCAATAGACTCAAGATCAGCCTTTGAGAGCTTTCCGATTTTCTCCTTATTCGGCACACCGGAACCCTTCTGTGCCTTTACTGCCTTCTTGATCATCTCCGCTACCGGCGGAAGTTTTGTAATAAAAGTAAAGGAACGATCTTCATAAACGGTTATTACTGCCGGAATAATCTGCCCCTTTTTATCTGCGGTTCGGGCATTGTATTCTTTAATAAAATCCATGATCGGCACACCATGCTGCCCGAGAGCCGGACCAACTGGAGGAGCCGGCGTTGCCGTGCCGGCAGGTAAATTCAACTTTATGAACGCCTTGATTTTCTTTGCCATAGGGTAAGAGCTGTAATGATACTACAAACTCGCTGTTCTTGCAACAGATTTAGAGCTTCGCCACCTGGAGGAAATCCAACTCGACGGGTGTTTCCCGGTCGAAGATCGAAACAAGAACACGTACTTTGCCTTTTTCTTCATCGATACCCTCGATGGTACCGAGAAAATCAGAAAATGGACCGTCAGTAATCTTGACTGCCTCACCGACGGAGAACTTTGCCTTGAACTTCGGCTGTTCCTGCTCAACGAATCGCATGATCGCGTTTACTTCCTTTTCGGAGATCGGTGAAGGTTTGAGCCCGGCCCCGATAAACCCGGTTACGCCCTCTGTTGTGCGTACAACAAGCCAAGAATCGTCGTCCATAATCATTTTAACCAGAATATATCCGGGAAAAACACGTTCCTTCTGCCGGGATTTTTTTCCTTTCTTGACGACAACGATTTCCCTGGTAGGAATAACCACCTGAAAGATCTTGTTTTCCATACCAAGAGAGATGATACGCTGCTCAAGCGCATTCTTGACACGGGACTCATGACCGGTCTGCGAATGTATCACGAACCACTTGGCATTCGCCTCGGCAGCTTTTTTCAGAACCGCTTCCGGGCTCGAGCCCTCAGCAGGCTGTGTATCCGCCTGTTCAGTGACTGCGTTCGCACCAGCAGATTCCTCTGCGTGTGCATTCAACTCATCCTGGGTTTGATTTTTCTGTTCTTCGGACATTCTTAGGATTGTAGGGGCATAGGGGAAAATGAATTATTTTGTCAACAACTCAAGACCCCAGGTTAACAGGACATCAATTATACCTATATATGCACCGATAAGCAAGGAGATTACAATAACTACTATCGTAAGGTTGATTGTATCTTTTCGCGTGGGCCAGGTCACCTTACGAAGCTCCTCTACTATATCGGTGACAAGTGCCCGCGGTCCCTCGGTTTTTGCAGTCGGTTGCGACATAGAAGGTATTATAATGCAGATATGCGCTCCCCCGCAATAGCCATCGGTATCGCCACGGCGCTCTGGTGCGTAATTTTCCTGCCGGGTCGCTCCGTATATGCACGGGCTGCCGCTCCCTCACCACAATTCTTCCTGAAATTTGAAGAACTCCCCGGAGATCCTGAGCCGACAGCAGTGCCTACACCTGAGCCGGCACGGGATACGCTTCTTTATGGTGAAGAACTGATGCGTTTTGAAAGGGAGGGATTTGTAGTCAGCAACACATTCCCATTCGACGACTCGCCGGTTTCCCTTGGCTTCGGGATATCGGACACAAGGATCGAGTTCCTGGAACCCCGCCCGGATAAACCCCAGGAGCAAAGTGTTACCATCTCCACTAATGCGGACGGATGGTTCGGATATCAGGTTCTTGCAATTCAGGACAACCCTCTCAAAAACTCCGGCTCCCTGACAATCCCCGTCACCGGCTGCGACAGGCGACCGATCCCGTGCTCACCAACCTATGCCCGTGAGTGGCGTCGTTCGGGGGGGTACGGATTTGGGTATCGCATGGAAAGTCAGGATGCACCCATAGATTTTCTTGCTCCAGATACGTACCGTCCCTTCCCCCTTTCCTCAGCCGGGGAACGGGCAGTACCGGTTCTCGGTGCTTCATTCGTTCGCGGAGAACGCCGTTCCGTTATGCGGTTCCGGCTGAACGTCCCTCCGGATTTTCAGGAAAACACCTATTTTGCTACCGTTACGATTCTTGCCTTACCACGATTATGAATTTTTCTGGCCACTCCTCCCTGAATCCTCCTATTCCGTATAGCCTGTTCCGGAGAGAAAACGAGAATGTCCGGGCATGGAATGCGATAATTATATGCGTACTCTGTATAATCCTGGGTGCCGCAGCTCCGAAAAATGCTGGTGCACAAGAGGTAGAGACCGTACTGTCGCCCTCAATTCAAAATATAACCACGCGTCCCGGAAAAAGTTTTAACATTAATTATGAATTAACTAACTCTGGCGATCCACAATCATTCACTTTTTTAGTGATTCCCCTCGGAGAGCCTGATCTGATGGGAAATTTTCGACCTCTCCCGTCTAGCCCCTCGCCTATAAAAATCTCGACACGGGAACGGGAACTATCCGAAGGAAATTCGATTCTGATTCTTTCCCGTCAGAAAAAACGGATCCCGGTCCGGATAACGGTTCCTTCTGAAACTCCTGACGGCGAATATGCATTCGCAGTAGCAATGGAATCCAGACCGGGGATACCTGCACCGGGGACTGTCAGTGCACTTATCTCTCAGGCGAATGCTTCCCTGGTTCTTATTAGAGTAACTCGGGATGGATTTGAAACGAAAGCCGTGCGGTCGGTACTGTTTCGCGCTATCACTGATATGTCAATACCGATTCCCGGAGGTTCCCTGCGATTTACGAACACCGGCACTCCAGTTCCGCTGCGGCTTGTCGTGACAAACCTGGGCAAATACTCTATTCAGGCATCGGGTGAGCTTGTTTTTAGTGACCGCAGTGGCACCAGAAAAACCGTAGCTCTGCGACCTTCTCTTGTTTTTCCCGGTGCCGACCGGGTAATCGCAGTGCCGAATTTTTCCTTTGCGGATTGTCTGAAAAACCATGATCGCAAACTGTGTCGGGAAGATCTCAGCTATGTACACGAAGGTTTCCCGATGGGGATATACGATATCTCCGCCAGCCTGCGATTCGGTGGTGATACTGCGCCCCGCCTTTACTCCCGGGACTACCTATTTGTTGTGCCATATTGGTTACTTTTTTTTATTACCGGTTTTTTCCTGCTTACTCTTGGAATTTCAACGTATCTGCTCCTGCGCTGGTACCGGAAATACATTCATTCACGTAAGAGCGGTTTGAAAAAGTAACGTACCTCATTGTATTTTACTGTGCATAGTACCAACAAGAGAGAAATAGGGTGACTTTCCCGCACTGCTTTCACTGGCATACCGCAACTCACCGTTTCCGGCATCCCGCTCCCGGTAATACTTGACCTTTTAAATAATAGTTGTATAATTACACAACTATGATATTCCTAGAAAGTATTTCAACCCTCTGGAAACGGTATCCGGGAGAAGTCGCCGGATTTGGTATTGCTGTAGTGTTACTCATTTCATCAGCGGTTCTTTTATTCCGGTCTTCTTCTCCCGGAGCAGTGCCCGAGACAGAGATAACGGTGAAAAATAATCCGGTATTCACGACCGAAGCTCGGGTCAGGCTGAAACAGGCTCTCGCCGTGGATGTTTCCGGAGCAGTTGCATCACCGGGTGTGTATCTGCTCCCGGAAGGCAGTCGTATAGCAGATGCGATCGAAAAAGCCGGTGGATTATCAGCACGTGCGGACAAGCTGTACATTGAGCGGGATCTGAACCGGGCCCGTACAGTAATCGATCAGGAAAAACTCTTTATTCCGGAATATGGCCAGGCACCAGTCCGTGTTGAACCGTCGTCCCCTGATTTGCCCGAAAAGGCCTCGGTCGATGAACCTGTACTATCTGTCGTTGACATCAATACCGCAACGGCAGCAGAACTGGAAGCACTTCCTGGCATCGGGCCGAAAACTGCTCAGGCTATTATCGAGAACCGGCCGTATGATCGTATAGAGACGCTCCGTGAAGAGAAGATACTCTCTGCCAGGACATATGAAGCAGTTCTGCCCTCACTCGGCATTTCCCTTCCGTGACTCCCGGGGACATTCGTGAGCGGTTACAGACTCTCTTGCCGGAACCACATGCCTCTCTTGCGTCCGGATTGCTTCTGGGCATTGATCTTGAAAAGGGAACTTTGCTTTACGAAGCTCTATTAAGCGCAGGACTTATTCATATCGTAGTCCTGTCCGGAACAAATGTCTCGCTCATCCACAACAGTATTTCTGCAATCCTTATGCCCTTTGAGAAAAAATTCAGGGTAGTAATTACTCTTATTACGACCGTACTTTTTTGTATTTGGGTTGGTCCTGAACCTCCGATCTTTCGCGCAGTTACGGCTGCTCTTATAAGCGGAATCGGTTCACTGGCCGGACGTCCAGTATCAGGAGTCTACACTCTGGCGCTTACTGCCGCCATTTCTTTACTCATGCATCCGGAATGGGCTAGCAGTCTCTCTTTCGCACTGACATATGCTGCATCAGCTGCGTTAGTTCTTAGCGGAAAGCTAAAAACAGGGGTATCGCATAGCAGAAGTCCTGTTGTGTCAGTCTTTTTTGTGTTGCTCCGCGAACTGAAGACATCGCTGTTAGCAACTCTTGGAACAGCTCCTCTGATATGGTATTTCTTCGGACGGATACAATTGCACTCGATACTCAGCACAACTTTCATATCCTGGACGATCGTACCAGTTACTATCTTAGGCTTTATTACGATCTGTCTTAATGAAATATCACGATCGTTTGGATTGTTTCTTGCAGTGCCACTCCGTATTATTTTGAACTTCATAATTACCATTGGCTATACCTTCGCATGAATATACCTACCGTTCTTTGTACATTTGCAATCGCCATCGGCGCTGTGATTACTATCGCCGCGGGTAGTGTCCGTCCCCAACGAATGCCGTTGCTTGTATTTTGTGATGTTGGACAGGGTGATGGAGCGTATATTCGAATGGAAGACGGTTTTGATGCGGTGATAGATGGTGGCCGCGACGGAAGAATGGTGTCCTGCCTGGATCAATACCGATATCCGGACGACTCGTCAATCGACTTGGTCATCGTGACTCATGCCGATAGCGACCACTACGCCGGTCTTATTAACGTGTACCGGCGGTTTCCGGTCCGGTATACTATCCTACCGTCAGCTGGAAGCTCCGATGCTTCCTATGCAGAATTTCGGGCTCTTGTTGCATCGCACTCAGCAGTCATGCCGCCGCCACAGTTAGGTGATTCACTCAGGTTCGGAAGCGCGGTTTTCAGGTTTCTCTGGCCGGGCAGAGAAACCAAACATTCTCAATGTCTACACGATCGCAATTCATGCTCGTACGTTCATTTATTTTCCTACCAAGATTTTGATGTACTGTTTACCGGCGATGTAACCCGGAAACAACTTAATCGGATCCTATTAAATAATGTGCAGTCGTTAGAAGTTATAAAAGTACCACATCATGGATCTGCTGGTGGACTATCACCTCAGCTGGTATCCAAGTTAAACCCGCAATCGGCAGTAATCAGCGTTGGCAAAAAAAACCCCTACAAACATCCGGACGAAAGTATCATCCGGATGCTGCAGGGGCGTACAGTGTACAGGACCGATTCACAAGGTGCAATTATTTTTCGCCTGCCCCGGTCTCCGGGGCAGGCGAAATGAGATTAGTTTCTCTGAAGTACCGGGGCGACGGGGGCTGCCTGTCCGAAACCTGTTCCTGTGCCTTCAATGTTCAGGCCAGCCTCGGGAGAGGCATTCTGATCAAGCTCAATCCGGGGTTCAAATGTTGCGACAGGAGGTGTCGGCAGGTTCAAACGGTCATCTTGTGGTTTCGGCTGACCTTGGGTCTGTTCCCCGCTTGGAGTTGAACCACGAACTTCCGCCACCTTTTTCTGGAACTCAGCCAGATCTTTCTGTGCCTGCTCGAAATCAGACTTGTTGGTGTTGCGGTCTATCAGCGAGATCACCCTCTGCATCTGCCGGGCTGCAGCAGCATACTTTTCCTGCCGGTACAACGTCCAGGCAAGGTTATAATGTGCGTTGGCCCAGTCTGGTTTCAGAGCAACAGCCTGCTCGAAGAGCCGTTGAGCGTCGTCGTAAGCCTGAAGCAGGAAGTACACCCCGCCAAGCTCAAGCCGGTAGACCGGATTCTGCGGGTCCAAAAGGATTGCCCGCTGATAGCTGGCAATTGTCCAGAGTTCAGCACCTTGAGCAACGTTAATGATGTTGCGGTAGACAGTCGCCAAATACTGCCAATTGGTAACCTTCCGCGGATTCAGGGCGACTGCTGCCTTGGCCTCGGCAATGGATGCCTGAATTGCCTGAGTGATCGTCTGCCGGTCTTCATCAGTGATCTCTTCCGGCTTTTTCGAAGCAATATTATTTGCGATCAACAGGTTTGTCTGCGAGAAGCTCCGCCGGAAATCCTCGTTATACGGATAGACGATGATCGAGTTTCGCTGATTCTCGTAGAGTGCTCGCACATCGTTCCTGGAAACAGCGTCAAGGGCCCGCTTGAAGACGATCTCCGATGCGAACGTAATGCTGGTGAAATACGTTACACCGGCAATGAAGGCGATAAACAGTACCACCGTTATAACGAAGACCGGCATAATCCGAGACAGATCAGCTACGTAGGTCTCGTTTTCACGGCGTATGTGTGCCGAAAAGAATGCAAGACATACGAAGATCACAAAATAAACGATAAACGAAGGCGGCATAAGCAGAAGCGTAAGGGCGCCGAAGGTTATCATAATTACCGCACTCCGGGGGACTGCTTTCAGATTCTTCACGACTGCCTGAGCGATAAAGCCAATTGCCAGAAGTCCGACAATGCCCATCTCGGTAAAGATCTGCATTAAAGCCGAACGTGCAACATTAAAGGAACTAATTTGCCAGAGACTCGTGGCATTGTACGCGACATCTTTGACCTGGGTATAAATTGCCGCAAAGTTACCGAGACCGACCCCAAACAGTGCTGTAAATGGATTCTTCAGGATTTCGATTGCAGCAAACCAGGAGATCGAGAACGGGGGAAGCAAGATATTCTGCCCCTCAAAGAAAACTGCACGAACTATCTGGAATATCTGAAGAACCAGGCTGATCAACGTTACCGTAAAAATCACATAAAGTATGGTCTTCACTGGAGACTTCCGAGTCACATGACCTGTGTGTGCATGCTGCACTGCCGCCGCACCCTTTAGCGACATAAAGTATACGACCGTTGATACTAGTGCAAAGACCGTATAAAGAATATAGTCGAACTGTGAACCGACCGTATTAAATATCGGGCTGTTCAGGAATGCGATTTCTGCAGGAAGCTCAAGCGCACGAAACGGCTGTACAAATGCAATGATCGAGATAATACTCGAGACGAGTCCCGATAGCCCGATGTAAAACAGCACATTTTTATCGTTCGCCCGTATACTCTTCACGAGGAAGATGTAGAATATTGAGAGGGTAAGAAACGTCATAAAGCCGCCGTAGGGCAGAAACAGCGCGTGCATCCGGTTCGGGGTCATTATGAATATAGAAAGAGCTGCTGCTATCAACAGGAGAAGCAAACCGTTCACCATCGAGTCTTTCTGCCATACCACCTTACGGGTAGCCAGAACATAAACCAGGGTTACAAGGAGTAGGCCGACGACTGCATAAATGAAGAAGTACAGCTTGCTGATAATAACGAATTCACGCGTCACAGGAAGCGCGAATAACGGCGTTAATAACAAAACGAAGTTTGTTATGAACGTCGTGACCTTGGTTAATTTAGACTCGAGGGTGTTCATGGAAAAAATACTAGATAAACGCGAGATGGATGTCAACTAGTAATTTGATATGACCGTCTGCACTCTCTAATTAACGATCAACCAGTTAAAATGGACGTCCGTTGTAACAGGAGCGGACGTGTATACTTCGAACCAGGGTCTGCATACTTTGCCTGTCTCTTGTTCGCACGAGTGCTGTTTTCGTACGCTAATGGCAATCGGGTTCTCCCCGAGTGCCGTAATAAGTATTATAGAATCCTCCTGAACCGGTGCATTAACGGTGGTCCCGGTACTCCCGCGGGGTATAATTGCCTTGCCTGAATGGTTCATTCTGTTATCTCCTGTTGAGCTTGTTTGCGATTGGGCCTGACGTACTTCTCTATCTGCATCCTGGATAGAAATAAGGACAGGTACCCTGCCGCAACGAACTTGATATCCTGAAGGATCGGTACTCTTTTGCAGTTCAGGTGGGCACAAATCAGCACGGAGCGAACTTTCTATTGTCGCTGAATCGGCAATGATTACACCCAGTGTGTTTTCGTCTGCTTCTTTTCTCATCGCTGCCCAGCCGGACACACGGGAAAGTGATACCCGTGAGCCTTGTTTGACGGGACCGTTTTCGGTAGAAATGAATACCGGAACCTGACCGACAAGGCCGACTGTAGCATTATTCGGGTGCGCTGTTATGTTTGTGTTTCCAACAAATGCAGCAATATCGGATACCACACCAACCAGTCGATCACCTTTCCTTGCCTTGCGCAGTCCCGATTCGGATATGCCAATAACGTTACCCGGTTGAGTTTCCTCGGAAATATACATCAGCTCGGCGAAATCTGCTCCGGCAGACTCAAACACTACGCCTGCGTTGTTTAAGCGGATTGATCCGACTTTTTTCCCCGGGGACTCTGTCGTAGCTCCTGCTACAAATTCTATAAACTGTGATTTTGAACCGGTGCTGCTGGTACCTAGTTGTAATCGGAGAGCGACAACAGAAGGTGCATCGGTAGTAATGCTGTTGCCGATTGAGGTTATTGCCGTGGTTGATGATTCTCCTGCAACACTTAGTGTATTACGGGGATCACGAGTGCCAACGCCAAATCCTTTCCCCATAATGTATGACGTTCCATTTGATAGCCCATTCAAACGCACAGTTGCTGTGGACACTGTAGCAGAGCCGAGAAGAATATCATCTGTAATCCGTGACGGGTATAGTGTTTTGCCTTTTCGTTGCCAATATCCTCCAATTCCCTCTTCATCAATTAACAGCTCACTTGTATAAATTGACTTCCAACTATGCGTTTCAGAGCCCAGACGGTACATTCCATCTTTATCGGGAGCTACCGAACCTCCTATTGTAATATCCGACACGCTACGATCTGTCAGGAAGCCAAGTTTAGAATCACCACGGACAAGAATCTGTGGCCTGGACGAAGAGCCGATCAAAATATCTGTCCCTCCTGCTGTTGAAATTCGGGATTTATTACTGCTAAAAACGATCCCTTCAGCTACCACGTTTCCATTTACCTCTATCCCGGGACTGCTCTCACCCCGAATGGTTAGAGACGGCTTCGTAAGGTCAGTAACTTCTCTTGACGTATAGAAAGCAAAAGATCCGCCTGAATTCTGGTAGAACGTTGTAATCGGTCCGTCAAATTCCATGTCCCCGGTAACAGCAACATTTCCGGCAATATCGAGTTCAGTACGCGGCTCACGGGTATTTACTCCGAGACGTGCATTATCAATGATAACATAACCTCCTGTATCGGGACGAAGAGCAATTACTCCTGCACTTCCTTCTGCGGTCTGTACTACCATTGTCCGTCCTTCAAGGGTAAAAGTGCCTTGCGATGATCTAAGTGTCGGAGAAAATGCCCCGATATTCATTGCTCCTTCGCTGTCAATAAATGGTATAGAGGATTCCTCGTCACCTACTGGAAGACCCTGTACTGTCTCGCTGTTAGCTGCGTTCTGTACAGTAGATATTCGCTGACGCGGTTTCATCTCCGGATCCTTTCCTATGGTAACTCCAAGATATAGCTCATTATACGTACGCAGCACTTCCTCAGGGAGAGGATTCATTCCACAATCTGAGCCGATGACAATCTCGAAGCGTCCACTTACATCTGGTACGATTCCGTTTACTCCGGTACAGGCTCCTGAATAAACCGCATCCTTATCTTTTTCTGACGCGTACAATCGAAAGAGAACATCTACCTTTGAATCAACTGGAAGCCCCTTTGTATCACGAAGAACTCCCCTAAAACGGAGTATTTTCCCTTTTTTATCTACGTTTGTACCTTTTACATCTCCTGTATTTTCATTTTTACTATTTACATATGCTAGCAGACCCGCACTTGTAACGATAATAACTAGTGCCAATAGAATAAGTTTGCGTTGAAGGGTAAAACGTTTTAAGAATGATTGTAAAATTGACGAATCTGCATTGCCAGCTGCTATATTACGAGTGGTATTCTTCACTTTTTTTCCCTCGACTGCATCTTTAAGGAGTTTTAGTCGGGAAATATATTTCTTATACTCAACTTCTCCAATAAGCTGCTTCTTTTTTACAAAATCAAGTACAACCTCCAACGATGTAATCTCATGCAAATATTCCGGTGAATTTACATCGTTTGACTGTATCTTCGTAAAGAGTGAGTCAATTTGATCGATTACTTCTTTTTGGCTTTGCATTGCCCTATTTATTATTATTTAAATTATACGAACCCAGAAATTCAATGAATGACTCTATTACATTGTCCTGACGATAAGTACCAAATCTGGCTTGAATCTGATCAAGGAACTGAATCTTTAAGTTTTCAGAAACGTCTAAACTATTTGCATCCTGTATTTCGCGATTTAAGGGGCCTTGTGAAACATTGCGCACTGTTTCTGCGGGATTAAAATTCAGGATGCCTCTCCTGAAGCAAAAAAGGTAAAATTTTCTAATAGATGATAGTCTTCTATTAATTGTGCGATATGGCAACCCTTTTGCGATCTGAAATTCTTTGAATGCCTCGATGCAGTCTCTCCCCGATAGTGAAATGAATTCATCTAGGGCAGTTGATGTCTCAGGTATTGGTTCAGGGATTTGTGTGGAAATCCATGAAAGATAATACCGAACATCTGACCGGTAATTTTTTGCTGAAACGCGGGAAACATTTCCCGATACGAGATAATCCGCAAATAAGGCTTCCAGGATATGTAGATTATACCTTTCATCCATATGACTTCATATTAGATGAAAAATGCGATGATTGTCAAGAGATATTTTAGTATTGTTTGATATATTGGTTACGCTTGATCTCCTCCTTTATCCTAACTAGCTTTTATATTTTAATTGTTCTTACTTTATTATCGGTATTTATTTTATGGCTCTATAAAAGTCTTCATATATATAAATACCCTATAGCATAGGGTACATAAAATAATCGTGGCACTACAGATTTAATTATGTTTATATTACTATTACGTCTCCTATGTTTACGCTCGTGTTTGTATTACGAATGCTATATAAGAGCTGTCGTATAAATATAGACAAATACATTCGTTGTTCCAGATAATTCTACATATATTTTATAGGGTTGATATACACTACAAAGACGGACGAGTTAATTTTGGGATTAATAGCTATCGTTTACGCGATATATACCTGCGCTACAAGCCGATTTTGATTATAAATGCTTTATCAATCTCTATTTTCGAATGCTAAATTAGAGAATATCGTACAATTAGAGGAAATAATAAAATATAAATGTCGGACGAAAACAAATGCGAACGAAATATCTATAATCACTTTCTCGGTGCACTGACACCTTTATCTTATTAAAACGTGTTTACGTGCGTCTAAAACTAACAGTGTTTCGACAATCTACAAATTCCCGTTGACAACTAAATTGCGCTCGGTTACATTTAGCATATGGGAATAAAAGAAAGACGAACGAAAATTATTGCAGCTCTCTTTTTTATAAGCGATCTTACCCTCGCTCCGGTGGATTTTAATACTGATATTCAGAAGATATTTGATATCTCACTTAACCCGAAAACTCGCTCAACCTTACAGAACCTGGTACAAGAGGGCTTACTGCAGGACCACAGCGGCGGTGATCCTGAAATGCAGGCATACTCGTTGACTGATAAAGGCTTTGCGGAACTCACACTTGAATTTCCATTTTGTCGCTTTATTCGTTCTCCATGGGATGGAAAATGGCGCATACTATCGTACGAAATACCGGAAAAAAAGCGTGAAATTCGTGACCGCTTGCGAAGAGAAGTATCGGGATGGGGGCTTGGGCCTTGGCACCGATCTTTTTGGATTACACCACATCCAATCATACCTGATCTTCGAGCGCTCGTAGCAGATAAAGAAGAGGAAGCATATATTCAGGCATTCGAAGCAGATCATGTATTCGGCGATCGTTCAGTTTTAATCGAGAAAGTGTGGGCTATCGGGGAGCTAGAGAAGAAATACCGTGCACTCTTTAAGGGCTGGCACGATACCCTCGCAGCCGGGATAGACCGTGAGCAGAAAATGCAACGCGTTATCGGAGAATATGTTGAAGTGCTACGGGTGGATCCCGGTCTCCCACCCCAGTTACTAGGTTCAAACTGGATCGGATACGAAGGATTTAAGATCTATAAAGAAATACGGACGATACTAATGTCTTCCCAGCAGACTCAACAAGCCGGGCAATAAGCGACGGTACCTAGTCCAGGTAGCGTGGTTTTCGGAAAATTGCTGCCCGTTTCGGGAAACAAGCACCCCAAGTAATAGACCTTCATATCAAATTCCAACGAACGTATCCTGCGAGGATATAACTTTCCTGCTACTTTACTATTGGAGAAAGTTAAGAGGATTTAAGAGACCGCCACCACTACGGATCTCAAAATGGAGATGTGGACCCGTTGAGCGACCCGTCGAGCCCATGATTCCGATTTGCTCTCCCTGGGATACTGACTGACCTGCTGAAACGGATATAGTTGATAAATGGGCATATAAGGACTGATACCCATTCCCGTGATCGATGATGATATGACATCCGTAGCCCCATGCAATACAGCCGGTGTAAGAAACTGTTCCAGAATCTGCAGCCTGGATTGGAGGGAGACTGTTGCTCGCTATATCCAGAGCCATATGATACCAGACCGGATACTGAGTAATTAATCCGGACGTAGGCCATATGAAATTTGATGTTCCTTTTGCTCCTCCTTGAATCTGTGCCATAGTTGCACGTGTCTCAAATGACCCTCTGTTCACCGGCTTTGCCTGTTCAATTACTCCGCCCGGAACAAACAGATTCTGACCGGGAGTGAGCTGGAAGGTATCAAGATCTGCAAAATCGTTGAACGGAAAATTTACAATTGCCTGTGGATCAACACTATATTTCTTTGCGATCGTATATATATTATCTCCTGATGCAACCTTGTGAACAACTCCAGTTACGGGCGGTATTTTAATCGTCTGGCCGGGTTTGATAACATCGTTTTTTATTCCTTCAGTATTTGCCCAGCGAATTGTGTCAACAGAGATATCGAATTTTTTTGCGATTGATTCAAGGGTATCTCCCCCTTTTACCGTGTAATCTTCTACTTTATCGCGAGGTTTATCTGAAAGTACCGTTCCCAGGGCAAACTGATCGGGACTGTACGCAATTACCGTTGCCTGATAAGCCTGGTCCTCTTCATTTATTGCGAACGGATTATTCTCGGCAATAATCGGGCCTCCGATAAGCACAGCTACGATGAGGAGGAAAAATGAAGAGTTGAGAAATGAATTTGAGTATTTCCCGCGCTTGACAATAAGAAATGCAACGATTATATCTTTTAACTGTTCGAAATTTTTCCCGAAATAAATAACCCGACTTGTCAGGTAAGAACGAAGAAAGGAAGAGAATTCTCCTATATCTTTCATAACTCTCAATTATACCATCCTGAGGGTTAAGACCCTTTTGCCGGTTTGTTATTCTTCAAGCCAACGCTCGGCATCAAGCGAAGCAGCTACGCCAAGACCTGCAGCAGTTGAAGCTTGCCGATAGATGGTATCAACACAGTCACCACCGGCAAAAATCCCTGGTACAGAAGTCATCGTGGGAAAGCGAATTGAAAACTTAGAGGATAAACTGAAGTCAAGTGATGGATCAAGTGATCGCAATGCATACGATTGACCCGTAAATATGTAGCCTTTTTCATCGAGTGCAATTTTATCCTTAAAAATGTCGGTGTCCGGTTTATGACCGATCGCAAGAAAAACGCCATCAAGATCTACCTGTCGCTCTTTATTGGTGAGAGAATCTTTTAAAAGTACGCCCGTTACTTTATCTTCACCCAGCACTTCTACAACCGCAGAGTTCCAGAGCACCTCTATCTTCGCATTGTTTAGAACCCTCTGCTGCATAATCTTCGAGGCTCTAAATTCGTTACGCCTGTGTACAATGTAGACTTTCTTCGCAAAGCGGGTTAGTACCATTGCCTCTTCCATTGCTGTATCTCCTCCACCCACTACAGCGACTGTCTTATTCCGGAAAAAGAATCCATCACAGGTAGCGCACGCGGAAACACCCTTTCCCCTCAGGCGTTGCTCTGATTCAATTTCGAGCCAAAGTGCTTTTGCTCCTGTCGCAATTACTATTGAGCGGGTGCGTACCGGCGCCATATCCGGAGATGCAGGAACAACTTCAAAGGGAGTATTTAACGAACGTATTTCTTTCACATTCTGATCCAGCAGCCGTGCACCGAACGACTGTGCCTGTTCCCGCATCAGCTGGATCAAATCCGGTCCCATGATGCTTTTCTGACCAGGAAAGTTTTCTACTTCGGTTGTCAGTAACAACTGCCCGCCTGGCGGGGAGCCGGCAAATACAACAGGGTTTAAGTTGGCGCGCGCCAGATAAAGAGCCGCAGACAACCCTGCAGGTCCGCCACCGATTACAACAACATTTTCGGTTATTGATGAAGTATCCATTGTTGAGTACTCAGTATAGTACAGTCATTCCTGCAATGCAACAGCGCCTCTTACAAATCTATTGCTCTCTTAAGAAGCTCGTTCAGCTCGCTCCGTTTTTTTGCCGGTAATTCTTCGGCAAGGAGGTTCGTCAGGATTTCTCGGGTCAAACCGTTAATCGCTTTTTTTACCGCAGCAATCTGTTGGAGGATCTCTACTACTCCCCGTTCGTCTTCTATCATTTTCTGAATCCCTCGAAGTTGGCCGGTGAGCCTGCTGATTCGTTTTTGTACAGTGCCCATTCTTTCAGTATATATGCTACACATAGCGGCAGGAAGGTTTTTTACCAGCCTCAACAAACCGTAATGCACCTGCAAGCCTACTTCACCGGGTAAATACCACCTGACGGTGTCGTTACCTGCCGCCGAACGACTTGAGGAACTCCGCGTTATCCTTGGTCTTTGACAGTTTCTCGATCAATGCTGTTAATCGTTCCTCGGGATTCATGAGCCCGAGCATACGATGCAGTGTGGTGATCTTTTTCATCGTTTCTTCCGGGAAGAGAAGCTCCTCGTGGCGGGTGCCCGACTTCTCTATGTCAATGGCCGGGTAGATCCTTTTTTCGGCAAACTTACGGTTCAGGTGAACCTCCATGTTTCCAGTTCCCTTGAATTCCTCGTAAATCAGATCGTCCATACGGGATTCTGTCCCGACGAGCGCTGTGCCGATAATAGTGAGTGACCCTCCTTCCTCGCAGTTTCGCGCTGCTCCAAGGAATTTTTTCGCGGGAAACAGTGCCTGCGGATCAACTCCTCCGGAAAGCGAACGACCGGTATTCTGGACGCTTAGATTGAAGGCACGAGCCAGACGGGTAATCGAATCGAGAAGAACTACCACGTCTTTTCCCATCTCAACCAGCCTGCGGGCGCGATCAAGTGCCAGATTTGCAACCTTAACCTGCTGACGGGGTGATTCATCAAAATGCGATGCGGCAACCTCACCTTTTATAAACCGCTTAATTTCGGTCACTTCCTCGGGACGCTCTCCGATAAGAATTGCCATAATATGTGCCTCAGGATGATTTTTAGCGATAGCAGTGGCAATATCCTTTAGAAAGGTTGTCTTGCCAGCTTTCGGCTGGGAAACAATCAACGCTCTCTGTCCGAATCCAATCGGTGCAATCAGATCGATGATCCTGGTCGAAAGAATGTCCTGCTCGGTTTCAAGGCGGATCTGGCGATTCGGATGCAGCGATGTCAGCCTGTCAAAATCAGCACGATTTCGGCTTTCCTCTTCGGTCATTTCAACCCCGTTTATTTTTTTAATCAGCAACATACTATGAAACCGTTCGCCATCTTTTGCAGGCCGTGCAAGGCCTTCAACTTCATCTCCGCGACGAAGCCAGAAACGGCGGATCTGGGACGTGGATACATAGATATCCTTGTCCGGATTTATTGCATAGTCCTGACGAAGGAAACCGTAGCCACCATAGGTAACGTCCAGAATCCCTTTCGCTTCGTAACTCATCTTCAGATCCTCCCTTAATTTATCATTCATCTGGTCGGGACTAGCTTCTGCGTTACCGTTGGGGTCCTGCTTGGGAGGAAATTGTTTCTGTTGTCCATGTTGTTTGCCAGGGGAGCTGATGCGAGGCTGTTCCTCGTACCCCTCAAGAAGAGTGCTAACATCCAGAGACTCGTCGGGTGACGTCTGGCCGTTGGGGGACTTAGTATTCATACGAAAGATGAAATGCGGAATGGGTAATAAAAAACTAAGGTCAAGATATGTGTATATACGTTTGTACGTTTCACGGTTCCTGCATTGGTATGGTTTCCGTTAGAGTGCGGGAAAAACATTGAGTGCGTATCCTCGCGAGGATAACCAAAACAGATCCTTCACGCTGCCTGAGAAAAAAACTTTTCAGTTTTTTTACTGCGGGACGCCCGGTTTCCCGGCCTTCGCTCGGGAAAACTCAAGCACATTACGCCGTTACTTATAGGGCGCTTACCCTGGAAATAGAGTGATTAAAAAGTTTTTTATTGCAATCGAGAAGGATCCGGAATATACTATACAGGATACGTACACGATTTGTCAAGCGAACCCGTATTCTCGGAAACACATCTAACCCTATATGAGCCGACGCCAGAAAAAGAATATTGCTTCGATGATTTTTCTTTGCATTTTGGCATTGATCGGGACATTTGCTGCAGGCGTCCGATACGGTAACTCAGTTGCCGGTACAAATGATCGCATTCAGTCAGCCAGGGTGCCCTCCCCTATACAGTCTCCCTCCACCACACCAAAACCATATCCTTCTATAACTTTTTCTCGTATAGAACTTCCCGGCTGCGGGATAAGCGCAACACTCCCTAATTTTCTCAAGACAGAGTCAATAGCATCTTCTTCAGCCCGATTCTCGGGTAATGGGGAGCATCTCTCAATTACTTGCGTCCGGAATGAATTTACCATACTACCTGACGTGGTAGCATCGGCAACGGTATCAGCAACGATTTTAGGACGTCCGGTAACTGCAAGTTCCGGAGCGTTTTTATCTTCTCAATCCGGCCCCGTCGTCTTATTCGCCATTCCAGGACCTTTACCAGGACAAAGAATACAAGTCATGGCCTCGGAAAATCTGATGCCGCTTCTGGAAGTTGGTCTGCAGGTACTATGAAAATAGCTTTCCTTGGAACGCCCGTATTCGCAGGAGAGCTACTCCGGCTTCTCAGTAAAGACACGAACCTCACCGTATCATACGTTATTACCCGGCCGGATAAACCAGTTGGTAGAAAAAAAATCCTCACACCCTCTGCGGTTTCACATACGGCGAAAGAATTGGGACTGCCCGTATACTTCGATCTTCGTGTACTAAAAGAAAAACCGGTAGACCTGGCGATACTTTTCGCGTTCGGAGTAATTATTCCACAATGGGCTCTACTTAGCCCCAAGCACGGTTTCTGGAACGTTCATCCATCTCACCTTCCTCACTATCGCGGGGCTTCTCCTATTGCTTTTCCTCTGCTTCTGGGTGATGCTTCAAGTGCTGTTACTCTGATACAGATGGATGAAGAACTGGATCATGGCGGTATAATAAAAACCAGTTTCCTTCCATTTTCCCGAGAAGATACTCGCGCTGATATTGAAAATAAAGTACCCGCGATTGCAAACAGGCTCATACTCAAAGCACTGCTTGAACTAAAAAGAAACGGCCATATTCAGGCAAAGCCTCAAAATCATTCTGATGCGACCTATACTAGGCTGATACAGAAAAACGACGGATATATACCATATTCACTATTACAAAAAGCATTGTGCGGGCATAATGCTTCGGCCTCCGAGTACATTGCGCCTCTGAAATACTGGTATAGCAGGAATTCCCTTCCTGCACCGCCTTCTCGAGATGCAGCAGAGCTTGTACGCTCCGCGTATCGTGCACTGTACGGGTGGCCGGGACTCTGGACCAAAGTACCTATACACGGTCAGGAGCGGCGTTTGAAGATAGTAGCGCTCGACCTTACCAAACCCGGGTGCTGTATTACTCATGTACAACTTGAAGGTAAAAACCCGGTTCCGTTTCAGACCTTTCTGAAAGTATATCTCTGAAGATTAGACGCACCCTGAGTGCAGTTCTTTAATAGTACTCTATACAGAGCCTCCATTGAATTTTTTTACTACTTGACGCTGTACTGACTTATTATCTATAATTTGGTTGATTTGTGATTGAATTATTGTTTCTGAGGCTTGTCTAAGCCTGCATAGCCATATGTTCCGCAAGAACATAAGTTATTTGCACTTTTTTTGACTGGTATCGGTTCTCGTTTCCTTATTTTTCCAGAATTTCTTCGGAAACAGGAAAGAGAACAATAGCAAAAAAATCATCTCTTTTGAGAAGGGAACACACTGTGTAAAAGAGAAATAACTATACCATTCTTACTGATACAGCTATTATTGCGTACGTAACAGATACGTAATGGTGTGCAAGCAAGTACCTGAACGTGCGTAATTTTTATGCTATTGCTGATACAGTAACGTACTAGTAATAGCAATTTATACTTTTGACTGCTAAAGTATTCTTATCTCTGTTTATGTTACGAAGAAGCTATTTTTGAAAAATGTGGATATTTTCCAGTTATTTCTCCTAATACATTTCTGACGTATAGAAATAGATTATAAAATACTTGACAGCAGATCAATATTTATATGGGTTATTATTATTTTTTATTTTTCTCTGTTTTTCCATCGTTATTCCATAGATACACTGGTTTTACCCGGCATTCGACGGTAATATCAGTAGTCATTGAACATAAAGGCTTGCTACAACAGCACGATATATTCGTCACCCGCATAGCCATATATATAGCAGATACACACACATCGTGCTAAGTCTCCGTTTGCATCTTTAGGCACTGTTATAACAGTCTAAACAACACTTCATCCGCTCCTGTCTGTATTAATCATCCGCAAAGTTTTACATTCTCGAGAAAACTTCTACTTCAATTACTGAATGAAATGGCCGACAGGTACACTTCAACTAAGCGTTCCGTTCCGGAACCTGCTAACCTACTGGATTTAACATTGAACAGAGAATTGCTGTGAGAGTAACGTACAGCAGCGGGTAGCAACTTTTTTACTCTCAACGATAAAATTCCCGCAAGAAGTTGGGGGGCAATTTGCGTTTTTTCCGCACCTTACACTGATTATTTATACACAAATTATCCACACGTACCAAAGTAGTATGCACATCCAAAAAATAGTATACCGGAGTAGTGTATTGATGTGTACTTATAAGTGATGTCGAGTAGATTATTATCTATATGGTAAAATACCGGACACCATCATTGGCTGGAATACACTTTACACTGTAAATATACAACTAATAAAGTGCCCGCTCATTTTACTCAAGCCTGATTTTACTTAAGCTTGATTGCCCGAATATACTTATATTCAAGCGGCTTCCGCTTCATCTGAAAGACACACCAACAATCCTATCGTGATCCAATTTGTACTTAATCTGGCATTCAAAGTTGCCAGTGCCAAGGTCTACATTAACTGTGAGGCAGGCTGACTTAAGGCGAAAATAGATTATTCAATCACGAACGTTTTTTCAGTGCCGTAGTATTCCGGCCAGTGTTTATTGTAGTACTCGAACATACGGGCAAGTCTTTCTTGAGGGAGCTCTACAAGGCTCAAAATTGACATTTCTGCCCTAATTTCACGTTTTACGCCTTCAATGTCCGAATCCGGTGGTACCAGGCGTTCAAACTCCGCAAGGTACCCGTACCCCGCATTTTTATCGATGCTTACTGAATATTCTTTATATTGGTACTCCTGACGCTCCCGGGACCATTTGGCCTGATACTGGAATCCTGATCTCAGCAGTAACGCATCAAGTTCGTTGATATCTAGTTCAACCGGTACCTCGAACTCAGTTCTAGCTGTACCATTTTCACTTGTTGTCTGATCACGGGAAGCCTTAATTATAAACAGTACCTCAGAATCAGTTTTTCTAGTTCGTACTGAATGGTTCTTCCCCTGAAGAACAATTTCCCGAAAGCGTTCTTGATCTACCTGTGGTATATATGGAGTTAAATTCTTGTACAACTTGTCATAGTTCCCATCCGTGAAGTAATGGTTCAATTGACTTTCTTTTTTCTTCAGCGTGAGTTTTGGATATATCTTTCTCATACGTGCTATAAGGCTTTCCTGAGCCTCTTTCGATCCAACGAGTGTCTTGATCTCTACTTCTACCTGATTGGTTTTCATTGGATATGATTATAGCTGATGTATTGCGTAAAATCTTCCCTGATTTGCAGAAGGTATTACACCGGTGTAGAATGTGGGCATGAATCATCCCGAGCTACAGTACCTAAACCTCATGAAGGACATTTTAGAGAACGGAACCGAGAAGCCTGTATTTGGTACAGACATGACTATTCGAAGTGTATTCGGAAGACAGATGCGCTTTGATTTATCTAAAGGGTTTCCTCTACTTACTACTAAAAAAGTGTTCTTACGTGGAATTATTCATGAGCTGCTCTGGTTCATTCAAGGCAGTTCGAACATAAAATATCTTGTTGATAATAATGTACATATCTGGGATGAGTGGGCGTACAAAAATTATGTTGCAGCCGTAAAGGATGGTACCCAGCCGGAACTTTCCCAGGAGGCTTTTATCGAGAAAATACGGGATGATAGTAAATTTGCCGAAAAATGGGGTGAGCTTGGAAATGTTTACGGTGTCCAATGGCGCCGCTGGCCAACCTCGGACGGACGTGAAATTGATCAACTTGGCTGGGCTATAAATGAACTCAAAACCACTCCCTACCGTAAATCGATTGTTGTGTCAGCCTGGAACCCGGAATTTATTTACGAAATGGCCGCATCCCGTGAAAAATCGGTCGCATTACCTCCGTGCCACACAATGTTTCAGTTTAATGTTCGTGATAATAAGTTGTCTCTTCAGCTTTATCAAAGAAGTGCAGATATGTTTCTGGGTGTTCCGTTTAATATCGCAAGCTATTCACTATTAACTTTAATGGTCGCTCACGTGTGTCAATTGGAATTGGGGGAATTTATCCATACTTTTGGCGACGCCCACATATATAGCAATCACTTTGATCAAGTGCGAACGCAGATAAAAAGAAAACCGAGGCCATTACCCCAAATGAGCATTAAGACTGATGCAACAAGCATAGACGAATTCAGGTATGAAGATTTTCATATAACAAATTATAATCCGCACCCTCCATTAAAAGGAGAGGTTACCGTTGTTGGGGGTTTCTAACAAATTAAACTTTTTTAGATAGCAATATATATACTATTACTCAATATAATACATATATAGATGAATATCTTCCGGGTCTTAATAGCAAGCTTTAGAGAAACTGATCAAAAAAGCACATTACCGGATAATACGACTGGTGAAGAATCTAGCAAGGGTGTACAATTCGACGTATATGAGTAATATCCAACTGAGTGCGATCGCCGCAATATCATCTAACAGGGCCTTGGGTAAAGATAATAAGTTGTTATTTCATATACCGGAAGACCTTAAAAGGTTTAAACATCTTACTACTGGAAAGCCAGTCATTATGGGAAGAAAAACGTTTGAATCCATTGGTAAACCGCTTCCGAACAGGCTAAACATTATTTTAACCCGTGATAGATCATTTCAGATGAATGGATGTAAAGTTTCACACACTCCGCAGGCTGCATTAGAGGTTGCACTCGCAACAAACACATCGGAAATATTTATAATCGGGGGCGGGGAGCTGTATAGAACTTATTGGGAGCAACTGGACAAGCTATATCTTACTATCATTGACCAGTACTGCGAAGGTGATACTTACTTCCCCGACTATACTAATTTCGGACGTGTAATATCTGATGTGTACGGAGGTAGCAATCCTGTGCCTTACCGGTTTGTTGATATTATTCGTAACCGTGATAATGCTAATAGGAAGCCCTAAATAATCATATTATCCCTCAATTTTATGGTCGAACTCTCTCTTCTTCAGTAAATAATTCCCGCATTTTCCCCGAAAGGAGTATCTTCAACATTACAGAAAAAGAAAGGCGAGTAGTACTATTAAGTCTTTAGGCTGTTGTGATAGCTAAAACGCTCTAACCAAATTAGAATTATTTGTATTATCGATATTTAACTGTTTATTCGTTCAAATAATTATTTTATGTGTCAAATTAAAGCACTTACAGCAGATAGGACTGTCCAAATACGCATTTTACATTCATCACTCAAAAAACCGAAGCTATCTTTAGAACCCACCGTACACTACATTTTAAGTTATACTACTAGCATGCACCGCCCGTTTGTAATATATGATCCTACAAAATCCGACACGTCAAGTAGCGTTCGAGGAGTTGGCAGGTACGTTTCATTACTTCGTGACTATATTTCAGGCGCGAAGTTTGTTAGCTCGATACAAAATGTCCCAGAAGATGCTGTCTTTTTGGTTCCTTTTTATAACTTTCTCTCGAGGCCGCTTTCAATACGAAAGATTGCCAGGGTACAGCTTGCAGTAATTCACGATCTTATTCCGCAAAAATATCCCCGGCATTTTCCGGCTGGTATACGTGGCCAGCTGATGTCCTTCACAAACCGGCTTCTCCTAAATAACTTTGACGGCATAATTACCGACTCGGAGGCAAGTAAATCAGATATTAAGAACTTTCTCGGCTTTCCAGAAGATAAAATTAGAGTTGTTTACCCAGTCATTTCGCAATCATTGTTTCATGCGCTGAAAAGTGCTCCGGATACCTCCGGCGAGGTACAGGATACCTTCCCCCGGAAACCGTTCTTCCTCTATGTTGGTGACGCAACCTGGAATAAGAATCTGGTTCATATTGCCAGAGCAGCAAAAATCGCAGATGTTCCTGTTGTCTTCGCCGGCAGCCTTTTTAGCCGTCCCCGGCTACATGCGCTTGCACGCAGCAGGCGGCATCACCCCTGGCTGGCAGAACTGGCAGCCTTTAGCGAGGAAATAGACGATGACCCTCGATTCATCCTTGAGGGGTTTGTAAGCGATGACCGTCTTGCACTGTTGTACAAGTCTGCTTGGGCTTGTCTTGCCGTATCACGAGACGAGGGCTTTGGCTTCCCGTATCTAGAAGCAGCTCATGCAGGATGCCCGTCAGTTCTCGGAGATATTCCGGTCTCGCGTGAGGTTGCCGGTGATTCTGCATTATTTGCAGATCCGGAGGATCCGGTAGACATAGCTGATCAAATAAAACACATACTTCTGCCTGAGACCAGAAAACGGCTTGCAACCGCAGCCCGTCGTTCAATCCGGCGATTTACTCCTACTTCCTTTAAAAAGGATTTTTCTCAGATTGCTTCGGAGTTCGGGAAGGTACAATAAGGAATGGATTTACTCACGTATACAGTCTTCTCAACCGTATACATTCTGCTTTTCCAACTGGCGCTCAACGGGAAGAATGAGATGGGATTTGATTTTTTCCTGATGATCGGTACTTTTGTGCTGGGAGGTGCCGTTGGTGCCTGGATGGGCTCCTACGAGACCGGATTCGTGATTGCCATGACGCTAAGCTTTCTCTACATGTAACCGGTTTATTTAATTCCCGTAAAAAAACTTCAATTGAAACCTCCTCTAAGTTAGAGAAAAAAGACGGTCTGCATTTTCACCAGTATAATACTCTACCTCTGCAACTGGTTCTTCGCGCCATTCTGCAACCTTTTGTGCTATCACCGGTAGATTATAAGGGGCGTTCGGATACTCTTTTCTGCTTCGAAGCGGCTCCGGTAGAAGGTACGGGCCGTCTGTTTCCAGCACCAGTAGTTTTCGGGGAACTCTTCTTATAAATTCCCGTTTAATGTCGGAATACGTAATATCTCCGTCAACTCCGATAAAAACCTCATTTTCACAAGCAAACTGTAGTAAATCTGAGTTTGCCTCACAACAGTGAAATACCGTACGACCCCGAAGAGAACTGTCCCATACCGACCGTAGTACCGAAAGCATATCTTCAGCTGCCTCCCGGTTGTGAATAATAAGGGACAGGTTATGTTCTATTGCAAGCAAAATGTGCTGCTCCATAACTTTTTTTTGAATATCAATAAATTCCTCCGTGACTCGATACTCTGCGTACTTTGTCTGAATATACATGTGCCTGTCCAGTCCGACTTCACCGACAGCAACAACAGATTTTTCTCTCAGTAAAGACCGTATTTCCTGCAATTCATTTCCCACAACTTCGTCAAATCCCGCTCCTTTTTCTAGCTTAACGTATAACTCAAAAACGTGATGGGGGTGTATTCCTGTTGCAGCATACAGGCCCTGCTCTGCACTTGCGATCTGTACCGCGCCCCGAGATGTCTCTACATTCGTTCCCGGAATGACCACTTTATTAATTCCGGCTCTCCTTGTACGGGCAATCACATCAGCGAGATTTTTACGGTACGCCTTAAAATTTAGGTGACAGTGAGTATCAAACATCCTCCTATTGTACCCTATGTCACGGCTCGATATGCTCCGTCCGAACCGCGAATCACCACACCGCTCAACTCCATCTCGGTAAGCACGACCGCCAGCCCGGAAACAGGTAACCCGGTTTCGGCCGCTAGATCGGTAAGAGTAGCAGGCTGTCGCAAGAGTACTTTCCGGAGCCTATACATCTCTGTTCCTTCTTTTCCCGTGAATTTGGCACCGGGGGATGAAATGTTTACGCAACCTAAGTCATGCAAAATGTCCGAGGGATCGTAAACTACTGTCGCGCCATTGCGTGCAAGGCTGTTTGGGGCTACCGAAAGCTCTGAATTTAGTGGCATAGGCGCAACATATACTTCCCTACCAAGCTGAAGAGCAAACTCTGCCGTTATAAGTGCTCCCGATGATGCGGTCCCTTCAACTACCAGTACGCCACGGGAGAGTGCCGCAATAATTCGATTTCGCTGAACAAAGTGGAATTTCCGTGGCGGCGTTCCCGGTGGATACTCACTTATAAGAATTCCTCCGTATTCGATTATTTTATTCGCCAGACTGATGTTGCCGTTTGGGTATGGGGCATCTACACCGGAGCCTAACACAGCAATGGTAACACCGGAGTTTTCCAGTGCGGCAGTATGTGCCGTAGCATCTATTCCATAGGCGAGTCCCGAAACTATTGGCACACCCTGCCTCGAAAGCTCCCGGGAAAAGTCAGTCGCAAGTGACCTACCATAGCTGGTGGGTCTCCGTGTGCCCACTATTGCAATCGAAGGATCTTTTTCTGCAGGAATCCTTTCTCCACCTCGGATAAAAACCACAAGCGGCGGATCGGAAAGATGTTTCAGGGAAGAAGGGTAATCCGGATGCTCCCTATGAAGAGAACGTATTTCTGCAGCATCACAGCGCTTCCGGATTTCTGAAGGAAGAAACTTTCTGCGAAACAGCTCGAAGTGCGCTGCAATACGTGCGCCAAACAGCGTACGTAACTCAGCGACAGGTGCATGATAGGCCGACTCCAGATCGCCAAACCGACTGAGCAATACGGCAAACCTCCGCGGCCCGATACAATAGGAACAGGAAAAGCCGAGATAATACTCTTCCACAGTCATGATACTTATTATACAATAATATCACTATTTTGTCATATCGACTGCCGGAGCTTCATCAGAGGACATCCGGTACAACGGGTAATCCTGAGGAGGAGCCCGGAAAAGAAGAGTGAATACCAGGATTATGATAGAAATACCAACCAAAATGGAGAGCGTTATGAATGCAGTTACAACTCCTGTCCATAGTCCTTTTCTGATTCCGACCACCAGAGCGGGTACCGTAAAGAAAAAAAGATATACACCGGCAGAAACAATAAACAGACAAAGTCCCAGAAACATGGTGAGCGCGTGACCGTAGAGATTGATGGAGAAGAGATAATAAAAAATACCTGCAAGCACGGTGTATAACACGATTACCAGCGCTGATCCCGACCCAGCAAGAATAGCAACCAGCATATTCTGAATCGGGAAGGAGTTCTTCCTGGTTATCAAAAAACGCCGGACATATTGTTTCGTAAGTATCCGTATTAGAATAAAGCCGCCCATAAATCCTATTCCAAGTATCAGCAGAAATACTGCTAGTTCGGTGCTGTAAAGCTGCACCATTGTAGCGGCGAATGCCCCCCGGACAGTATACGACTCGTTCGGTTGCAGATCAAAGGCCTGTTTTACAACACTACCCTGACCGATCTGTTGAGCAACCCGGTCAAGCTGCGCCGATTTCCCTCCGACGGAGTCCAGTGTAACTACCGGATTGCCTGCTATCGACTCTGTCGCGTAATTTACTCCACCATTTGCACCCTTCAATACTTGATCACCATCGGTTTGAATACCAACGGTAAGCTTCCGGACAGGATCAGACACAGTGGCAGCTGTCTCTTATACACATCT
>JAOAFZ010000005.1 GCA_026415975.1 Patescibacteria group bacterium | reverse complement strand
ATATTCGGGGAAGAGACGGTGGCGCTCGGGGGGAAGCTGAAGGCAGAGGTGATGGGAATGTTCGGGGGAGGTGGGGGTGGAGGGATAAAATACCTTGGACATCTTGATACTGATGTTCCTAAGTGGTCTTCAGAGTCTAAATTTAAACATTCGATTGGAGGCGAAATTAGAGGTGGAGAGTTAAAAGGACTCCATCACGTACCGAGTAATAGCGAAGTAGTTCATATTTCTTCGCAGCCACACTATTTGAAAAATTCAGATGGGTTTTATGAAGCTGATGTAGAGATAGTACATGCTGGTAAAAGCTATTCAAAGAATAGATCGACGATGTGGCCAGATTCGTGGAGTCAATCTCGAATAGCCCATGAAGCAAATATAGCTTTCAAAAATAAAAAATTTGATGATAAAACCGGAGGTTATATTGGTACAACAAGTCAAGGAGTAAAGGTATACTTTTATAATAATGGTGGATCCGATTATAACTTTCATCCTTCATTGCGATAATGAGTAAAAGATATAAAATATTGTTCGACAAATCACACCCGACAAAATTAACAATTGTCGACAATATTTCTGGTTCAACATTACATGTAGCATCCTATGTGTTTGGTAGGCAAGATACGCATACTGAAAAGGAATTTCTTAGCAATATTTCACGAGTACAGGCAGGCATTGAATCGAATATAAGATTCGATATCGAAGATGATTATTTCGCAGAAATTAGTATAGGGGAAACTGTGCTACGAAATGATAATACTAGTAATCCAAACTACAACATCGATTCAATTCCTACGGCAGCACTTGTTGAACTGATAAATGAAATTATCAAGGTAAAGGAAACAGTGTAAATAAGCGTGTATAATCGATGAATTCATAGAAAAGTTTTCCTCGAGTCTCTCAAGATCATTGTGTAAACGGCATGAATGTTCATAGATGAATACGGTCTGGAAATTTGATAATCAGCTGATTTAGGATTAGGTGCCAGGACGCAGGGGCATCGTTCACTTCTTCATGACATTCATTGTAGCCAATGTGCAACAGAAAGGAGAACTGACAACGTAGCTACGTGAAGTAAGCAAACAAGAAACACCAGAGAGCCCCTGGCCAATTCATCAGATTACAAAAGCCTTAGGATATTTACGGCAGATATATTACCGGATACAGAAAACGGACTTAAAGGATCATACTGGACCTCATAATCAAGACCACGTGATAAGCTTGTTTTATAAGAAACAAATGGAGGACGCATACACCGGCGTTTAAGAAGCAGGTGGTGCTTAGAATGATTAAAAGGCGAGAAGACCCGGGCGCAGATTTGTCGCGAGTATGAGATTCATGCTTATCTTGCCAACAAATGGCTTTAGCCCCTTTCCGAGATGGATTATAAAGGGTGCTGGTTTGATAATATATTCACGGAGCGATTATGGAGGAAAGACAACATCGACGAAGATATTTTGAATTCGAGTTGACCTGGGAATGCCGATGCTGGTGTATGAAGAAACGCAAGCGCAGTCCCATAAAGAAACCTCACGGATTCAAGAACCACGTGTAACATTTCTGCTAAATTCTCGTGCAAATGCAGAGTTGCTGTAGTACGATTGAAAATTATTTGCCAAGGTATCAATCTCTCTAAGATTATCTCGAAATAATAGTACGGGGGAGAATTGTACCGAGTGCATAGTTTGAACCAAAAAGAACGACATTTTCGAGTATACTCCGGAAGCGATATTTTGCCGTAGCAAAGGTTTTCGGACTTACCCCAAGGATTGGAGGAATATCTTTCATGTCTACATCCGGTCTTCCAGCCATTTGTTGTTGCCCACTTGTCTAAATAGTCATCCTGGTTAGTTTTCATACTAAACGGGAGTCGGAAACCGCGCGGAAGGCCTGATTGATACATTACACTCGCTGTAATTACCCGCTGAATAACGAGATCATCATAGTCCCCGCGACAAATAGCATGGAGATCTACCGGGGTAACATCTTCGGGAAGAAAACTGACGGCAGTGGCGTAGCGTGCAAATGCCCGTAGATCGTTCAAAGTACGGAGTATTTCCTTTCTTCTATTCGGATGAATGCTATTAGCCCCCCCGATGTGGCAACTCATCCCAGTACTCCTCAGAACTCATCCGAAGCACGTTCTCGAGTATGTCGCTAATATGTGCGTACGGAGTAACAGGCCCAGTTCCGGAAACATACTTGTTTTCAGCAAAAGCCTGTAAGGCTGTGGCATTATATACCATGATTAAAAGTTCTTTCGCTCGTGCCGGATTTTCGAATGCTCTGCGGAATTTCTCCCGGAGAGCACGGTAAAAATGTTCAGACCGGTCCGGAAAACGGCTATACATCTCTTCCCAAATGTTCTTTCCGCATGAAATCTGTTCTATAAAGGTAAAAAGAAACGGATAGTCTCTTCTTGCATTCGCAAAGGAATCTTTGTTAAGTACATCCGGTGCCCAGCTGAGTCTCCGCATTGCCTGAATTGCGCCTGGCAGGTACTCGTTATACTGTACGTACTTACCTGCAAGCTTTATTGCTTCTGATGAGAGGGCTTTAAACTCTTCATCTGATAGGATTACAGGTAAACACGAAAGAAGAACCCTTTTTCGTAATCTAACAAGTCCATTTTGCACCGACTTACCTTTATTACGAAGTTGCTGTTCAATTTCATTTCCGGGAACCAGCTTCGCAAGTAGCTGTGCTATCTCGAAATCGACATCAGGGTCGTGGGGGGTGGCACTTACTATCGATTAAACATACTGGATACAGCGTAAAAGCTGAGGCCACCTATCAGGATAGAGCTCCTGAAAAGCATAGAAAGGGGCATGACTCTCAATCCTCCTGAAATCCGGCGGTTCGAAGTCGCCGCCTCGTGTTTCTACGTAGCTCATCGATTTGATATTTTACTACAGGTCTTTATACGTTGCAATTTATGTCTTCGGAAAGAGTGTCGGCACAGGCGGTCTCTCCATAATAACTGCCTGCTAAAGGACTCTGAAAACTCCGTAGCAGTGCTGTTTCTTATATTCCCTGGAAAACCGGCGTGATAATGTGTAAAAGCTATATGTAAAATTTAAGTTAACATGATGTAATATGTGATTATGTTCTTCGTATGTATTTCCCGATTCCGGTTTTTCCTGGTGTCTGTTATCGCTCTATTGCTGGTTTTCACTTTTGATCTTTCCCCGGTTCGGGCGCAAAGCGGCAATCCCTGTACTGTAGGGCAAAGGTGGATCAATAGCACTCTGAGCGTTCAACCGGGCACCCAACTCAACGAGATGCCCGTGCCTCTTTCACGATCTCTCACTTCAAATGCCTACAACGAACCCGATGATGTTTTTTATTCAACCGGCCGGACCGGAACTGTATCCTTCGCTTTTTCCGGAGAAGTCCAGGACGCTCCCGGACCGGATTTTCTGGTCTACGAAACCACCTACGGACGAATGACCTACCCCATCGAGACTGCAGATGTAGCGGTAAGTAGTGACGGTACCACCTGGTTTCCCCTTTCTGACATTATCTCAAGTCGGACAAATATCCTTGGAATTACCCCGATTGATTTTAGCAGTAGCGGCCTTGCTTCTATACGATATGTCAGAATAACCGATCGCATAAATCCATTGAATCTCTATGCAGAATCCGATGGTGTGGACATCAATGCGATTGAGGCAATTGTCCGCGAGTGTCCCGAGCCATCGCCAACACTCAGTCCGACCGCGACCATTACTCCCACGCCGTCCGATACACCGGTACCAACCATTACACCCTCACCCACGGCGACACCAACCACTACGCCCACGCCGACCGCCACACCCTCTCCTACGCCTTCACCTACTCCATCCCCGTCACCCGTCCCGGTCGCTGTTACCATAGACTTTTTCACTCCTGTTGCCAGCGGATCGCCGCTTATTTTTGGTGGGGCGCACTTTCCAAAACCAGACCATCTGGATGCATGGAACAAAATCGAAGAAATCGGCGTTACCATGATCCGTCGAGATCTTTTTCCGGAGACTGAGGTTGCCTGGAGCATTACACTGGAAGACTATATTAATAACGTAAACGGAGTCCAGGATGTGGCCAACTGGAACCAACAGAGTATCGCGTACACCAATACTGTTTTGTCACTGGCCCGCGAGAGGGGCATGAAGACAATGGCGATTATGTCGTATGCTCCACCCTGGTTAACGACCTGCGGCTGTGTTGCCGGTGTCCCCAGAGATTTTGCTGTATACAAGGACATTGTGAAAAAAACCTATGCCAATCATCGGGCACAGATTGATTTTATTGAGATCTGGAACGAGCCTACCTGGCCTGCGTTTATGAATTTGTCCGGAAGCACACTGACACCTCTGGAGGCATACACCGCCATTTTTACCACCGCATCGGAAGCAATCCGCGAAGTTGATGCCGCAGCCAATGATGGGAAACGGGCGATAATAGGAGGCCCCGTTGCTTCGTCACCTTTTGAGTTTGAGTTCTTTGAAGGCTTTATCGCAAATCCACTCGTAACTGCCCAGCTCGATTTTGTGAGCTATCATGACTACCATCAGAACGTTCCGTATCCCTCCTGGAGCGGGTATAGATCACGTATGGATGCCGCAGGAATCGGTAACAGGCCAGTTTTTCTTACCGAATGGAACTATCGCTTTGATGACCAAATACCCACTGCGTATAACAATGGAGACCGGTCAATCCCCTTTACCGGTCGCAAATTTACCGAGTTTTTGAGAATGGGCTTGCCTGTTGCACAGTATCATACCCTTGAACCGATTAACCCGGCAAAGCCGAACGGCGGCCTTGGTTATTACGGCTTTTACAGCTGGGACGACACTACCGGAACCGCCACATTGCTTGAGCAGAGTAAAACATGGAGGCTTATGAGCAGAACACTCGGTCTGGGTAATGGCCCCAGCGTAATATACGAATCCACCGTACCTGCCAGTATTCCTGCGATTGGGTTCGTAAACAGCGAAAACAACAGGGGAATAGTCCTGGTGAATGAGGATGCCGAGACAAAGATCATTACTCTTTCCACTCCCAACCTGACGCAAGCAACCCGGGCGGTTGTGTACCGCGCTTCGGCAACCAATAACGGCGGAACCGCAGAAGAAACGATCACTCCCATACGATCCGGCATCGAGGTAACCTGGACAGTCCCGTTACCACCCCTCTCGGTAACCGGACTCCTGATAGAATAGGCTGTATGAAAGGCGCTCCGAAAGCACTCGTCCCGCTTCTTGCCCCGATCGGGTTCTTCCTGCTTGCCCTTGCTCTGTACACCTTCCGCCTAGACCGCGAGAGTCTGAGCCTGGACGAGGCAACAAGCTATCTGGTATCACGCGAGTGGGGCGTTCTTGTAGACATATTCCTGTACAAAGACCGGAACATGTGGTTGTACTACCTCACGCTTTTCACGTTCCTGCGTTTTGGAGATACAGAGTTCTGGATCCGGCTGCCGTCTGCAATTGCAGGAGCCGCGGGAGTTGCGGGTATGTACTATCTTGGCACACAGCTCGGGGGGATACGCGCGGGAGTTCTGGCGGCAGTACTGCTTCTTTTAAATCCGTTCTATTCCTTTTACGCACAGGATGCACGAAGTTACCCGCTTTTTGCGGCTCTTACAATCGTGAGTCATATACTACTGGAACGCTACCGGAAACAGCCATCGCGAAGGCGGTTGCTGGCCTATTGGATCGCGGCGCTTTCATCCATTTACGCCCATATATTTGCGGTTCTGCCGATTGCCGTACAGCTGGTTTTTATTGCCTTTACCTCCCGGGGCACGCTCAGCAGAAGACTGCTTCGTGTAGTGCGGCTTACCGCCGGATTTATGGCAGGCATTCTACCCCTTGCAGTTACCCTTATTGCCTCCAGCTACCAGGAAATCGCCGCAGGAACCAAGACTGTGCTTGACTGGGTGCAACCCCCGCAACTTAGTGAGCTTGGCAAGCTCTACTTTTCCTTTGCCGGGGGGAGTATTGCAGTTACAGTCCTGCTGACGGTATTTACTCTTCTGGCACTCCGAAGATGCCATAAACCAGAACTGAGGATGCATGCCGCACTGCTTTTTGGCACCATACCACTGGTATTCTTGTTTTCACTTGCGGTAAAGCCAGTGTTCGTGCCACGATACATGATCTACGCATTGCCATCGGCGATGCTTCTTGCGGCACTGGGAGTATGCCAGCTGACCCGCCGAGTGGGACTAGCCGCTGGAGCAGTACTGGTACTTCTTGTGGCAAACACCCTGCGGATTTCATACACTACACCGGCAAAACCACCCTTCCGTACCGTTGCCGCAGAGCTAACAGAGCTTCGCGTTGCAGGAGATAGCGTGGTCTTTTTCCCCGAACAACTGGAAAAACCGGTCGAGTACTATACGCAACGATACGCCGGACCCCGCTCCACTGCCACCCGAGCACCGGGAGTGTGGTTTATTACCCGCATAGACCACCCGCCGAAACGGCGCGCCACCGCCGATCAGATCCGAAAGAAGCTGGCCACCGATAGCATTCTCTATCGCGACCAAACGTACGGCCCCCTGAGGGTATCGGTGTATGTAAAAAGGGAGTAGGCGAGGTGTTAGTTATATGATACAATCAGGAGATTTTTTTAAGGAGATTCTACTGAATAATAACTAACCTAATGGCGATTTGGAAAAAAAAGACTCTTACCGCAAGTGGCATCCTCCTTATTTGCTTAATGGGTGCAAACTTCCTAAACTTCGGGTTTAATGCATTTCTGGGGCGGGTACTCAGCACGGAGCAATTCGGGCTAGTCACTTTTTTAAATACCATTGTCTACCTACTCAATATCTTACTAGCCGCAGTAGGCGCAACAGTAATCCATAATTTGGCTTTCGCTAATGCCTCTCACGGTCCAAAACATGCAACCTTGCTTTACCGTCGCCTTGAGCGAAAGCTAATTCGGTACGCAATTATTGGTACTACAGTATTCATTGTAATTTCCCCACTGCTTACCCGATTGTTTCATATTCATACGGTAACTGTTCTTTTGTATCTGTCTCCTGTAATTTTCGCAGCCATAATTGCTGCTCTTGGTCGAGCATATCTACAGGGCAGGCTATTTTTGGATTACGTTGGTCTTCTGATCTTGCTGGACCCCCTATTCAAGCTGCTCTTTTCATTCATAATTGTCTATTCGGGCAGGCCAGAACTTGCTTACGTTTCGTTACCACTGGCATCGTTGTGTGCAGCACTATGTATCGTAGCCTTCGTTTCCCGTATCTCAAATTCGTACCGGTTTTCATCAGAAGATTTAAAAGGTCCTTCCCATTTTCCCATACCCTTTTTTATCGCCGCACTCACAACAGGTCTTGCGAATAATCTGTTTATTTCAATAGACATTCTTTTGGTGAAACATTACTTTTCACCATTAAATGCTGGAATTTACGCTTTACTATCGCTGGTTGGAAAAATGATTTACTTTTTCGGAAGTTTGTTCAATTCCTTACTGCTACCCCTTGTGTCATCCGATCTGGGATCAAAACGCAATCCTACAACGACGTTTTATACGATCCTCTCCGGCACCGTATTCTTTGTAGTTTTCTGTGTGCTAGGCATGGTCTTTTTAGGAGAGATAATGCTTCCTCTGGCATTTGGAGAAAAAGTCGCCACTATATTCCCCTATATCCCTTACTACTCCATAGCAATAGGAGCATACACCATTTCTTCGACCATACTGACTTACCATCTCGCACGCAAACACTTTATTTTCTCGTTCGTAGCTTTTTTCATAGCCCTCCTACTTTGTCTGGGGATTGCCTTATTTAACGAGAACATTACTCAGGTGGTGCATGTTATGCTCGTGCTATCTCTGGCAAACTTGTTCAGCATGCTTCTGCTGCACATAATTCACCAGGATGGTGTTGCACTTATCAGGAACATAATTGACTTTCTGTGCTTGTTTCTCCCCCTTCCTCATTCCAGTAGTTCTGCACCGGGAAAACGAATATTACTCTTTAACTGGCGAGACACGAAGCATGCTTTTGGCGGTGGAGCCGAAGTATACATCCACGAACTTTCCAAACGGTGGGTAGCAAATGGATGCCAGGTTACCCTGTTTTGCGGAAACGATACTAAATGTTCTCGATATGAGGAAGTGGACGGTGTTGAAATAATTCGGCGTGGTGGGTTTTTTACTGTATATATCTGGGGTTTTCTGTACTACCTGTTTCGACTCAGAAAAAGGTACGATGTGATAATTGACTCCCAAAACGGCATTCCCTTCTTCACACCCTTGTTTGCATCAGAAAAAGTATACTGCCTTCTCTTTCACGTGCACCAGAAAGTATTTCTTGAGTCGTTACCATTACCGCTTGCTTTGCTTGCCAGGTATTTGGAAGGAAACATAACGCCTTGGGCGTATCGGAATGTCGAGTTTATTACCATATCCGAATCTACCAAAAAGGAAATGCAAGAGTTGGGCATCGGAAAAGCAGGTATACATATCGTCCACCCAGGAGTTGACACTTCACGAATGGTACCGGGTGAAAAGCATAAAAAACCGCTTGTTCTTTATGTAGGCCGCCTAAAAAAATACAAGAGCGTTCACCTTTTTTTAAAAGCCATTCCACTCATTAAAAAAAAGGTGCCGGATGCGACCTTCGTAATTGCCGGTGATGGAGAAGAACGGAAGCGGCTTACTCTGCTTACAGAAAAATTGGGCATCGCAGATGTGGTAACTTTTACCGGGAAAGTCTCTGAATCTAAAAAACTTGAGCTCTACCAAAAAGCGTGGGTATTCGTGAACCCTTCCTCTATGGAAGGGTGGGCAATTACCAACATAGAGGCCAATGCGTGCGGCACCCCTGTTGTGGCAGCGGACGTGCCAGGCATGCGGGACTCGGTAAGAGATGGGGTTTCGGGATTTCTTGTTGAGTATGGGAATGTAAACAAATTAGCTGATTCAGTATGCAAACTTATACTAGAGGCAGATACTCGTGAAAGTATCTCGATGAAAGCATACCGTTGGGCGAAACGGTTTAACTGGGATGTTGGTGCAAATAAAAGTTTGGAAATAATTAGAGGTGAAAAGTAAACCAACCGTTACGGTAGGGATTCCTGCTTACAACGAAGAAGCGAGTATTGGCCGGTTAGTGCAATCGATACTTGCACAAAAGCACACTAACTACAACTTGAAGGAGCTAATAATCGTGTCCGATGGTAGCACTGATAATACAGTGAAAGTCATACAGGGGATAAATGATAAACGCATCAAACTCATAAGCCATCCAGATCGGGCTGGCAAAACAACTCGACAAAACGAAATACTCCGCCTTGCAACCGGCGACTATCTTTTTTTTTGCGATGCCGATATCGAACTTAAAGGAAATTGTTTGTTTGATAACATTCTTACTTCTCTTGTTAATAACGAACAATTCGGCATTGCGGGAGTGAACACTTCACCAAAACCAGCACGAACAGCTTTTGAAAAGTGCATAAACGCAAGTGTTTCAATGCAACAGGAGATCCGAAGAAAGTGGAACGGAGGGAACAACGTCTTGTCATTCAGGGGAGCGCTACTTGTGCTATCGAAGCGTTACTATAATGACATAAAACTGCCAAATATTATTGCAAATGATGCGTATCTATATATAGCGGCAATACATAATGGATTCAATCCGGTGTACCTTTTGAATACAATTGTGTATTACAAGTCCCCAGCAACGCTCTCGGACCACATAAAACAGGCATCACGTTTTCATGTGTCTTTTTTAGAACTCAAAAAATACTTAAGCCCTGGGGATAGCAAGTATTTCGAAATTCCAAAAGTGTTATTTTTTACAGAGCTAATAGCGGCTATGTTTAGGGCACCAATAAAAATGCTCGGTTATTTTGGGATCCAATTATTTGTTAAAATTTTCCAAAGCAAAAACAAGGCAGTTGCCTGGGATATTGCAACAACAACAAAAAGTGAGTAAAAAATGAAAACCGATCTCTCTTTCATAATTCTTCACGCACATAATACGCTTAACAACGGGTCGTTTATGATGCTTATAAACACTATTTGGAATATAGAACAACAGACCAAAAAAATAAATAAAACAGTTAGCTACTTTGTCGAATTAAACACACCACAAGATCTCGAGCGGCTTAAGCAAGAACTGCCAGGAATCGATTCGCTTCATGCACTTCCAATTACTCAGAAAAAAGAATTAAAGTCAAATAAAGATTTATATGTAAATTTCTTTATCGAGAACGGAATCCAGGTAGTGCAAATACTGATGTTCTTGTTTCAAAAAAAACTGAATGGGATGATAATCCTTGGCGGCGATGACCTGAGTGAGTATTACGCTTCCTGGAGAATAATTTTCCGCCTTGTTTGGATTTATTTGTACTCTTTATTAACAAAAGTTTTTATCATTGGACAGACTATCGGACCTTTTTACTCCTGGCGAAAAGCTTCCGCAACGATTCTACTCAAAAATATCGATATATTCGTTCGCGATTCCATATCATTCAAGTACTCCAAAGAAGAATTATATTTAACTCAAGTACGTCAGTTTTCAGACCTGGCCTTTATGCCTTTACCCGAGGAAAAGAAAAACGAAAAATTTTTTCGGAAGTATGGGTTAGAAAAGAAGAGATACATTACTATTGTACCTTCTGGAATACCGCAACATTACACTAAAAACGAGAAACATTATATTGATAACTGGATAGAGCTTGTTCGGTTGCTCACAAATGAGTATAAGGGAATAAAATTGGTACTTATGGCTCACGTATATGGACCTCCAGTCGCTGACGATCGAAGAATCATAGAAAAAAATAGTGGATTCATTAGAAGATAAAAAACAGGTGTTGGCTATTAACGATGTGCTTTTACCCTCTGAGGCTAGGGGAATCCTAGCAAACGGAAGGCTTACTATTACCTGCAGAATGCATGCGTCAATATCAAGTTATTGCGGTTGCACCCCTGCGATTGCCGTTTCGTATAGTATATGAAATACGACGGTATTATAAAAACTGACATGAAATGCCCTGAGCTGGTTGTTGATGCAAATGGCACAGAGCTTTGGAGGGATACTAACATTGCACATGAAATATTTAAGCGGGTTAAGGATTTACTGAGCAATGAAAAAGAAACAAAACAAAAGATTCAACAGGCCGTAAGCGTTTTTACAGCAAAAGGGCGAGGGCAAATTTCTTTGTTAGTTCAATCAACTAACAATGGACGCTAACGAAATTAAAAAAGTTGTCGCAGAAGGTTCTGTACTCAGTTGTTCAGGAGCTATACACGCATGTAAGAAATCTAATTTGCGACTTGAACTGAACGCGAATTCGGGTATTTATGAGTTAAAAGGGAAATTGCACAAAGATGAAACTGCTCTTTTCAAAAATTTATGCCCTTCGCTAGGGTGTGACTATAATCAGTTGATACAGTTTGTTTTCAACTCCAAACCAAATACGCCACTTGGCCATGTAAAGAAAACATTCGTTGCTCAAAGCACCAATTTCGACCGTAACTATAGAGCCAGTTCTGGAGGACTCGTTAAAGAGGTTCTCCTAGACCTATTAGAGAATAAGGAAATTGATAGTGCGATAAGTGTAATGAAAACCGGGCCTCTTGTTCACGAACCGAGAATCATCACGACGGCGGATGAAATTGAGAGTATGCCTACGTCAATCTACCACATGCTTGACTACACTAAAATGATACCTTTACTTGAAAACCAAAACCATAAAAAAATGGCACTGGTTTGTGTGCCTTGGCAACTTGATGATGTGTATCCGTATATATCCAAGATGCGGCCAGAATTGAAGTCTAAAATAGTAATTACGATTGGATTACTTTTCGGGTGGTATTTTACCCATAAAAGCATAGATGCATTATGTTGCTATTACAATATTAACAAAAATGAACTTGACGATATTCAATATAGGGGAAAGGGGCGGGTAGGTAAAATACGATTTATTTTTCGAGATGGAAAAGTCAAAGAATATCCCCGTTTTAATTCTCAATCAAAAGCTGCCTCAGAACGATACTACACAACAAAAGGGTTCCTAACTTATGTAAACACGCATAATATGCTAGCAGACATCGTGGTCGGTGATGATCATACAGTCGAAGGCTCCCTATCAAAGACAGGTACTAATTTAGTTGTTGTTAGAACTGAGCGAGGCATGGTTACTATAAATTCAATGATAGCCAATCAAAGAATTAAAGCAATACCTGTTGAAAACGATAAGTTAGTTGAATCACAAAAACGAGAACGACTATATGGTGATATGGCTTACTCGTATAGTCAATTCCTAAGAGATATAGGCGAGTTTGGGCCGGTTTATCAAGTGCCGAATAAAAAATATGCTCTGCAGCTAAATAAAAGTTTATTGAGAAAATTTCACCACAAATACCAGCAACGATACAAAATGCAAATCGCAGTGAAGATATATCCTTATATTATACATAAAGAAAATTGAAGAGTTTATTGAGACAATAAAACTACTAATGAATGTTGTAGTTGTTAAAAATAAAATCAAAAAAATAATGTTACTCAGAAAGCTGAAAAATAACATATCCACATATCCATTTAACTAACAGAAACAGAGTAGAAGTATGTTTAAAACAAATATACTTGCATTCAGGAGGATCGTAGTGCTACTCTCTCAGGCCAGGGGAGTCCATATTGCACTTTTAGTAGTTGCTTCATTTGCCTTTTTTACATACCGCATAGGAGCAGAAAGCCTATGGCTAGACGAAGTATTCACCTATTATGCTTCGAACAATCTCCAACAATTAATAGACACAATTACTTGGAAGGAAAAAAATATGTGGTTTTACCACATTTTGATGTTTTTCTGGAACCAATTAGGAATTGCGTTTGGATTGTCAGGTGAGTTTTTCATAAGATTCCCATCAACAATCTTTGCCACGGCAGGTGTATTGGCGCTTTACTTCCTGGTAAACAGATTAACCGGTAAACTAAGCGCTGGATTTAGTGCCGCGGCCCTGATGCTTATTTCTGGCATGTACTTGCAGTATGCACAGGAGGCACGAGCGTATTCTCTATACATCCTTCTTTTTTTAGTAAGCACTTATTTGTTTATTGAAATTATTAGACATTACAAGAGGAAGAAGTTGATTTTCTACGGTATTGCCGCTGTTCTTTCAATTTACACCCATGTTTTTGCAACATTCTTTGTTGTGATACAAGGAATATTTATGTTATTGCAGTTTCGCAGAGACCTTGCAAAAGTGCGTGATGTTATCGGAACCTATTTACTCATCGGTATTTGTTTGCTTCCAATCGCACTACCCCGGTCAAATTTGATCTATGAGCGTGATCCAGTACTTTCTGCACAACTTATTACTGCCCAAACAAACGAAAATCTTATCGGAATGACAAGGGGTTCTCTTTCATGGGTAAAGCCGCCAGATTTAAGTCATCTTATTTATTTTGTTCGCCAATTGACCTCCAATAGCAACGCCATACTAATGGTATACCTTCAGTTACTATTTGTTGGTTTCGTACATTACGTATTGGATAAGCGAAAGATTTCCAGGAATGAATTGGTTGCTCCATCGTACTTTTTAAGTATTTTAGTATTTCCACTTACCATTAGTTTTATTCTTTCGTACCTAATTTTTCCAATTTTCGTTACCCGCTATTTTGTATTTGTGCTACCAGCACTTATTATTTTGATTGTCTTTGCACTGCAAACCATTGAGAATAAATTGTTCCGGTTTGGTTTTTTGCTGTTGCTTCTCTTGTTGCACTTAAATGTTTCCAGCTTTTACTTTAATAATGTTGACAAAGAGCAGTGGAAAGAGGTTGTTCTTGAATTAAAGTCCAAAGTTGACAGCAACACAAAAGTGCTTACTTACCCCAATGAATTATCGTTGCCTTTAAAGTATTATTCAGACCGTGTTGGTACTACCTTACCCCTGGTCTTGCCTGTGCACACAGGTGTCAAAGAATATCCTATTGAGCCTATCCTTGATCTGCTTTCAGACATAAAAAATGATCAAACAGTTCAGCGGATATTTCTTGTTTCAAGAAAATCAATAAGCCCTGACCGGATTGCAAACAATAAAGAGAAGATTATAAATCAAATAACACAAGTGTTTAGCTATGCCACCAAAGAAGCTGATTACCACCAGTTGGAGGTTATAGAGTATAGGCGTGACAAAAAGTAAGTCAGAAAAAATCTTGAGACTAACGGGGGTATTTAGCACCCCCACCACATGAAAATCGTAAACTCAAAAACAAAGCATGCGTCTTTTTTGCAATAGCTTCCCAGTTAAATTGAGCAACGTAGGCTTTTTCGCGTTCTCCAAGAGATGAGAGATTTTCATGGAGTATTGCTTGTTCCATTGCGTTATACAGTCCATCTTCCGAGTTTGGATCGTACTTTATGCCTACACCTTCTGGCACTTCTTTTAGATTTCCAAGGTCTGGGAATATCGCCGGCACCCCATACGAAAAAGCTTCGATAACCGAACCAGATGTAGTAATCTTTCTATGAGGAAAAACAGCTACATTTGTTGCGGAATAATAAAGAGGGACGAGATGTTCTGGCACGTATTCAAGGCGCAAAACGACGTTCAAATCTTTACTTTTTCTTATAATTTCTTTACATAATTCTTGGTCCGAACATTTCCCTGCAATCACGAGGATGGTATTCTTGTGCTTGAGTGCTATCCTTGAATAGGTGCTGATGAGGGGCAAAACACCTTTATACTCGCGCACCCATCCCAAAAAGAGAAACATAAAAACATTTTGTGGTAGTTGGAGCTGTCTTCTGGATTCCTTTCGGGAAATATTTTTTGCGTGTATAAGGGGATAGGCACCGTGAGGGATTAGATGGCATTTGTTCACGTAAGCTCCAATTGCCCTTAGCTGATTAATGGTATCCGCGGAATGGCATATCACAGCATCTGCCAAACGCAAAGTAAGGCGGGTGATTGCGGCATCATTTATTGTCAGCGGCTCATGGGGGGTAACATTATGGACCGTGTAAACAAGCCGGAATCCAGTAAATGAAATAGCGCGCAGTAACAGCCAAGCGTATAAATAGTTCAATGCCAAAATAAGCCACCTGTAAAACCCTGAGCTTGGTGGCTTTTTGAGGAAAAAGAACCAGTGAAGGTGAAAAATACTATACCCGCTTCGTTTATACGCCAGTAAGCTAAAAATAAATATCAATACATTTATCGGATTCTCATCCCATGTTGCGCCAATAACTTTTACTTGAGTGTCTGGTGGAAAACGAGAATAGAGCAACTCTTGATATTTATTGCTCGCACTGGGAAAAGCTAACACCTTCATGGCTTTTTTTTGACTTTCTGCAGAAAATTAAAAACCGTGCGTAATGCCGGCGTTTCCTTGGATAAGAAGAAACACGTTTGTATAAGTGAATAATTTGCGTAGCGTGAATAGAGGAAAACTACCCCTATATACACAGCTACTGTTGCAAGCAGCCGAACAACGAAGGAAACAAAGTCAACCTGCTCGAAGAATAGGTAATTTACTATCTGACAAACAATACCTGCAATAACGGCAGCACTCAAAGGGATAAAAAGTTCCTTGAATAACTGCATATTCGGAATTTGTAGTGTGCGCAATACCATGCTGTATGCTATTGCGTTCCCGATTAAAGCTGCGACAACAACAGAAGCCGCCGTTCCAGTGTATCCCCATTGTAACGTGAGGGGGAAAATATAGATTGCTATGATTACCGTTTGTACTAACTGAATTTTAGTTGCGATTGATGGCTTGCCCATTGCATTCCACAATGATCCTGCTGTTGCTCCGAGACTTCGTAGAATACCCCATACCGTTAGAATTTGAAGTGCTAACTTCATAGGGAGCCATTGATTTCCTAAAACAAGAACAATGAAGTCACCAGCAAAAACTATGATCAACATTCCAACTAAGAACGATAAAAACGATGTTGCCTGCAATAACCGTAAATACGCAGCCGTCAACTTTTTCAAATTCCCCTGCACTTGTGAGTATGCGGGAAACACGACAGTATTGATAATGTGCGTTATCTGTGTTGTCGGCATATTCGAAATCCTGTATGCCAGCTGGTAATACCCGAGAGCAGTTGTTCCAAGGAGCCTACCCACCAAGATATCATCAGCCTGACCATACAAAAACTGCAGAATCGTGCTGCCAAAAACCCACTTGCCGTACTGGTGCATTTCACGAAGACGTTTGAAGTTGAAGTCGAAGCGGGGGCGATATGAGGAAAGCGTATAGCTAAGAACAACCCTGACGATGGTGCTTACTACCATGCCTGCTACTATAGCCCAGTAATTCTGCCAAACAACAGCACATGTAATCGCGACAATAGCATCTGCCGCATTGCCCGCGAGTTGAAGTATAAAAACTTTCGAAAACTCGAGATTTTTTTGAAACGTGATCACCGAAATGTTGGTCAGCGCATCAATAAGAAATGTGAAACCTACGATCCTGATGACATCCGTGGCGGTTGGTGAATTAAAGAATGCACCAAAAAGCGGTGCGGCAAGATACACAAGTACCGATAGAATAACCCCCCTAATAAGAAGAAATGTCCAGGAAACGTCCAGATACTTTTCCGAATCTTTTTTATAAATAAGAAATGCTCCAATGCCAGATTGAGTAAACGTGTCAATAACTTGCTTGGTAAGCGTGGCTACACCCACCAATCCAAAATCTGCGGAAGTAAGTATCCGTGCCAGTATAAAAAGCCGGAGTAGTCCTAATAGGTTATCGAGGACTTGAAACCCGAACATCCAGGCTGTGCTGGCAACTACCTTGCCAGTGAGTGAAACTTCCTGAGGAGCGCTGTTTTCCATTAAGAGGCAAATTATACTATATATAATCGGCCTAATGAAAACTAATACATTCACGAAAATAACCTTTAAACACAAGCCCCGGAGGGGTTTCTTAAGTGTAATTATTCCCGTGTTCGATGACACAGAAGGGCTACGAACAACATTGAAGAGTTTAAGCAAACAAATTCTGGCAAGGGAGAAATTTGAAATAATTGTGGCAAGCGATGGTGATCATCCGGCAATCAGAAACGTTGTGGCGGAGTTTCTGGGTACCAGGATTGTACGAATCTTGAGTTTGGGAATCGAGTTTACTTGTCGGGGAGGTATTTACAGCACTATGAACGAAAACTGAAAATAATCCATCCCTATCGCAACACACTACAACTTATTTCAAGATTAAAAAGAATAGTAAGAGGCCAGGGCGATTTGATCAAATGCTACCCGGAACGCTTTGGTTTTATTGCATCTTCACTTCACGACGACGTTATTAAACTTATTAAACCTCCCGCCTTAGCTAACAAAAATCTACCCTTTACAATCTACGCATGGTTCCTCCAGCTGGTAGAGATACAGTATAGGATTCGATTTATTAATAACCGGGGTATTTTTATGCCCAACAGTAAACCTGCAAAATTGATTGGAAAAATCAAGAGTTTTTTTAATTTGGCTCGATAGTATGCAATTTCTCTTTTATCAGTTTTTTTACGTCCTCTGAATTTGGGGCAAATTTCCGCGCAAATAGCGGAAACACATATTTTCCTCGATAATCGTACCAGTGCTCAACTTTTTCCCGGCTACAAAGCATTACGTGCTTTTTTGTTATCGTGGCAGGTAATATTCGATTTTTTGGGTCCCAGTCAGTGTACATAACTCCATTCACGACATTTTTCATGAATGGCAAATTTCCGATAATCGCGTGAAAAATGATTTCGTCGGAACAAAGACTGTATTTGAAAAATGAAAAGAAACTAGGGTTTGATTCGATAAAGTTAATTATGTACTTTATACAATCCTCCGTTAACGCCCACCAAGCACAACCGGCATATAAACGCATTTTTTGAAGTTGTTATGGTAATTTTCTTTGAATTGGAATTTGTTTTAAGACTGGGTTTTCTGGATTATTATGCGCCATAACCAGATAAGCGATTCTCATTGAAAAAAAGTCCTCGGCTTTATACCTGAATTTACTAATTATTTACCCTTTTTACTTCGCAATAACAGGCTATTCTTGACATTATTCAACGCCCGCCAAAGCTGAAACCAAACCACCAATCCCGTTAGCATTATCTTGTCTATGCTGTTGCGAGCACTTTTGATATGCGGTATGTAAAATGCTCTACGGAATTCATTACATATTGAAACACCCCCAGAATTTCCAAACCGTTCCGGATAATACGCCCGGAGATCGGCCTGACCCCTACTGATCCGGGCAAGTTTCTTCATAAATGCGTCATAGTCTCGTGGCGGGTGAATAACGGGGATACTTTCTATATAAAATTGACGGTACATCCCATGCCGGAATACACGGTCGCCAAACTCACAGTCGCCGCTAGAGTACAGGCGGCGGTCAAAGCCTCCTATAGTTTCCATAACTGACCGGCGCACAGCTACATTGGCGGTAGGGATAAAATGGTGTTTCGCGAAAACATCTTTGTTGTCAAATTCGTACTCAGCTACCAAGCGATTGGTAAGTGTGCGAATTTTTTCAGGGTCTATTATAACGTCCCCACCGATATAGTCTAAGCCCTGAGAAAAATGTACCAGAAAAGTCTCGAGCCAGTATGGTGGAACGCGAATGTCAGCATCGGTAAAGGCAAGGTACTCACCCCGCGATGCCTCGATTGCTAGATTTCGCATTGCGTAGGCTCCACTGTTCGTTTCAGTTGCCACTTCCCGGACGAATGAGTATTTCCGGCATACCTTTGTGCAGGCAGGATCTGCGCTATCGTTACCCACTATCACTTCGAATCGCTTCTGCGACAGTGTTTGGCGGGCAAGCGATTCCAAGGTATCAGATAAGCCCTGATGATCTTTGTATACGGGCACGATCACACTGATAAATCCCTTTCGGGGGGGGTGAACAAAGTGCAATCGCGTATGTTCAGTTACGGGATATATCTTCATAGGAAGCAAGCAATGAAATAATATGGGACTCTATCGCATAACGCTGGGCAAAAAAGGACGCTTGTTTTGCCAGCTTTTGCATCCTGCCGGGGTTTTTTAGAATACCGATGAGTGCTTTTGCGAGGGCTTCTGGATTGCCCGACTCAACCAGCAAACCGTTCTGCCCGTCTTGCACCATTTCCGGCAACCCCCCAATACGGGATGCCACCACTACCCGGCCAGTAGCTAGACCAAGAACACAGACAGTAGGCAGATTGTCCGGGTATGCCGAAGGTATAACGAGGATATCGGCAGTATAAAGAAGATCAGGCACCTGTGCCGAAGGGACTTCCCCGGTAAAGGTTACTGCATCCTGAAGCTTATATTCAGCAACCAACCCTTTAAGCATGGCGCGGTGTTCACCGTCGCCAACGATTGACAGCCGAGCGGTGGGTATTGCCCGGCGGATTGCAGGCATAGCCCGAATCAGCACGTCCACGCCTTTAGGTTTGCTTAGGCGCCCTACGCACATAAGGTGCCGAGTGCCTGGTAGCGGCCGCGCCTTTGGCAGAACTAGTCCGTTTGCAAGTACCTTGATCCGCGCCCCCGGCAGGAACTGCCTCACCTGCTCTCGCATAAACTTACTTGGTGTAAGGAACAACCGAATATTTTTAAGAAGCGGCCGGTGCACCAGACGTTTCGCCCGTTCATAGAGAGCCCCTTTCCAGCCCACACATTCATGGCAGCCGGGGCACACATTGCCGTGAGCTTTCCCGAAGGTGCATTGCGGGTTTATGATCGCCGACACCACCCGCTGATCGTGGATGGTCATAACGGTGGGAATGTTACGGCACCACCACAGAAACGCCGGCGACAACTCGAAGTAGCTATGCACGTGCACCACATCCGGGCGGAATCGCCGTACCATCTTCCCGAACGCCAGAAACGACCTTGGATCGAAGATTCGCCGCAGGTATACACTCAACGGTATATGCCGCAGGCGGCGCAGGTATTCGTCCCGCGACACACCGGAGGTCAAGACCTCAACAGTATGACCAGCGGCCTGCAGACTGTCACGGAGTGTATACATATACACCTCCGCTCCGCTGATCTGCTCCTTGTAATCGTTCACCATTATAATTCGCATAGCTTCCCCAGGATATACTTCCAATCATACAGCCTTTCCACGCACTTGCGGGCATTCATGCCCAGCCGGCGGGCGGTATCCGGCTCGCGGAGCAGGCGCACCACCGCACCGGCAAAGGCCTGCGGGGTATCGGCAAGAAGCAGATCCCGACCATTTACTGCTTTAATTCCCGTTGCGCCAATCGTTGTAGAAACCACAGGTTTACCCATGGCCATATATTCTAACACTTTCAGCCGAGTGCCAGAGCCAAAGCGGAGCGGACACACACATACCTCAGCGGCGGCTATTAAATCACGAACATCTGGTACAAAACCTGTGCACCGGATCGCTGGGTTTCTTAGGTGCGAAACCAGATAGCTCGTGTTCCCCCGGCCGGTAATTGTCATTTGTATGCCTGGTATAGCACTCTGAATTCGCGGAAATATCTCGTTTAGAAAGTAGAGCAGTCCATCCCGATTGGGCGAATACTCCAGGTTTCCGATAAAAAGCAGTGTATTGGGCTTTGCTGTTTTGGGGCGTGGTGTAAAGTACTGGCAGGCCACTCCATTGGGAAGAACTTTAACATCTACATGCGGCGCCATTTCACGAATTAAACGTGCATCTTCATGAGAGCAGGCATAAATGCGGTTCATTTTCCTGAGCACTCCCTGTTCGATATAGCGGAAAACCGGGGTAAAGACAATGGATGCCAGCCGGTGCCAGAACCCCCGTGCACTCAGTTCCCCAACAAATTTAACGTACTCCACATTGTGCGCATCAAAAACCATTTTGGCTCGCTGTTTTTTTAGGGCTTGCTCTGCAATAAAGTAGCCGTTCAGTTCCGAAAAAAAACACACATCCGCACGAGGAATGTTTTTAAGATCATTATCTGGAATGCTGTTGCGGTACCGCTGTATGTAGGGTATACGAATAGAAAGAATATAAAAAATACTCCGGAGCAGGCTTATGTTGGGTATCGGATAGATATGGCTGTCTGCATGCACCGTAGACCGGAACTGTTTTGTGTCAATCTTCTGATCGGTTACACAATAGAGCGTAACACGATATATTTCCCGGAGCTTGTGCAGAATATGGTAGCTTCTAACCTGAGAACCGCTGCTCAGTTCGGGTACCTGAGAGGTAAAGTACAGCAGCCGGGGACGGGTGTCAGCGTTTTTCATAAAGGTACACGGTTGTTTCGTAATAGGGCATGGTCTGCGTTATGCGATGGGTTGGCGCAAGAACTCCGCGAACCTGGCGGAACTCCGGCGTATCATCATCACCTGCACGTTTGTTGTACACAACCCAGACCCGGGATGCACTACTTTTAACTTCTTCAAGCAAAGTAGTCTCGAATGGGGACGATATTCCGGTAACTAGATTTGACGGTCGGAGTGGTAGTGCCGGGGTGCGCGTGGAAGTCAGATGGTACGCGTAGTAATCATAAACAATATGGGTATATGTAGGTAGCACCAAGACTGGCTCTGGTTGTCCCCCCGCATTTGCAATATCAAGAACAATTCGATCCCATTCTGCATTTTTATTGGGAATAGTTACATACCGCAGAGGAACTTCAGCATACCAGTACCCTAGTCGAATGAGGCTGAGAAATAATAATATTGCAATAATGGATTTTCGCAAATTTTCTTGGCAAACACTACAAACTGCGTATGCGACAAGTAATACCACTGCCGGTAACGATACTGAAAGGTACTGTGGGGTATAAATAGGTTTTCCAGCCAGTGAAACAGCAATTGCTATAGTAAACGGAACTATAACCATAAGAACCTGCAATCTCAACTTTTCTTCGAACCAGAAGCGAAACTTATCCCGTAATAAAACAAAACCCAATAGTAAACCCGAAAAACCTGCAAGAGGAAGCCAGTCACCTAACAGTACTGTACCTCCAGCAACAACCGAAAAAAAATCAGGCGGACCTAGCCAACTTAGCATTGACCCTTTTCCCGATGGCGCCATTAATAGCGGAAGAATTCCTAATGCAACGATTACTGCTGCGGAGCCAATACGGAATATACGCTCCTTTGTTGCTATAGTAAGCACGTATAAACCATGTGCAATAAGAAGAAAAATCGCATAAACGTGCGCGTATATCGCCAGAACTCCCGAGATAGCATACGCTAAGACCAGTAAACGTGAAGAGTTTTTGCGTTGCATGTTAATGAAAAAATATGTAGCGAGAGCTGCGAATAAAGCCATTAGTGTGTATGCACGGGCATATTGCATATTCCGGACAAAAAGAGGGTGTAATGCAAGGAGTATGACAGAAAGACGAGCTACCGGTAATCCATATAAATCCCTCCCAATGTAATATATCGGGATTAGTGCGGCTACACCAAATAGAATAGAAGGAAACCGTAGTATAAACTCACTACTACCGAGAATTAGCCAGTGGTGGATAAAAAAATAATAAAACCACATATTTCCTTCGTACTTCCACATTTTCTCCCATATCCCGTCTCCGTTCGAAATTGCTATCGTTGCTACTTCATCGAGGTGCAGTGGTTTGGCATCAAGAAAAGCCCATCCTGTTATACAGGCTAATACAAGTAAGATTCCCAGCATGTAGCGTTCCCGGTTTGGTTTGATGTGTAAGAAAATGGTTTGTATCATTTGTAAATCACCGATGAACGGTTAGAATATACTTTATTCTTATTTTCATCAAGAAAATCGCGCGGAAACGTGTGGGTAAACCTTACACCCCCAAAGCCAGTATGCACGTTTCCTGACCTGTAATTTGCTCGGGTAGCATATACGTACCCATTCTGGAAAAACACTACTGGCAGAAGATCTGGAATGATGTTATATAAGCGACTCTGTGATGAGAGCCTGAGGTAAGCATACGTGTCCGCAAACAGCGTTACCCGCGGATCCCGGTTTGCGTAGTACCACTCAGCAGCACTCCGCTCTGCGCTCGAAATGTAGAACTGATCGTACTCCGCGCCGAAGTTGTTCAGGTTGATTGTTGGTTCTCCGCCAAAGATCTGTGCGACCATCCCGTGGTGCGAAAAAAAGAAGATCGAGATTACTATCCCCAGCACAATGTACTTCAGGGTTACCAGCCGTTTCCGCCAGACAAAGAGGTAAAAAAACACCGGGAAAAACGCAAGCAGCATGAGGCCCTGCTGATACAGCCGTTCGATATTGTAGTGTCCGGAGAACTCCGGTATAACAACTACCAGAACAATCATAAGCATATACGCATAGCCCATGATAAGCCACTCTGCATCTACGATCAGCTTGCGTTTAAAAAGAAACATGAGTGCGCCAATGATAAGCCCGAGTACCATGAGTATTTTAATTAGCTGCCGGATCGCAATCATGCCGGAAAATGCCAGCGGCTGCAGTACCGGGTCGCCCTGAATGCTCTGCGAGCGGGTAATCTGCACGGGGTATTGCTGTGCCACCTCTAGCGGGTAGAAAGACAAATTATTCGGGTCAAACCGGTAGCGACGCATAACGGAATCAATATATGCCCGCAGGTCCCGACCATCCCCTGGCCGGACAGTACCTGTTACTGTTATTACAGATTGCGAACTGCGGGCTTCTTCTTTTAGCAGTTTGACAATATTCTTGCGGATTGATTGAACAAGATTATTCAGGTTTCCGGTTGCCCGGGTGTAGTACCCGTACCAGAGCACGGTAAACAGACCCAGGATCAGGACTACCAGCCAGCTGAGCATAAAGCGGGCATCGGGAATCTGGAGTTTCGGGAAAAAATGAAAATACAGCCGGACGCCGGTTCCTGCAAGAAGCGTGCAGGTAAACAGGATGAGCGCAACATAGGTTGTGGAGTAATGGGAAAGCACCATTGCACCACCTAAAAAAAGCATTACATCGCTTTTGGTTACACGGTTATGCAGGCGATCAAAGAGCACAAGAAGCATATATACAAACATAATAAACGCTATTTCCTGGCGAGCCAGAGACGGCATAGAGGCAAAGCTTTGCTGACAGATCACTAAAAATGACGCTAGAAATGCCGCAGTACGGGGCAACCTCGGCTCAAGCAGGTAATATACCGCAATGCCGGTAAAGGCAAAGAAAAACGGGTACAGATACTTAAAAATCAGGAATGGTTCTCCGGTAAATACCGTTGCAAACAGGGACGGCAAAATGGTAATACCCAGTGTTGCATTGTAAATATCTCCGCTACTACCCGGTTTCCAGAACCCCCGCTGAAGCGTGCGTTCAAACACCCGGTATTCGCTCTGAATATCCCACCCGTGCAAAAAGGGCGTACGGGCAGAATACATGTATAGCAAGGCCGCACCCATACAAAAAATCGCCCAGGGAAACACCCAGGGTGCAATTTTATTTCGGGCAAATACAGCTGCCAAAAGATATACCGCCATCCCAGAAAGCGCGAGAAAAGTGGGCATGCCATCGGCTCCGTTGTTTAGCCGGAATGAGCCCGCCAGCGTAAGAAGCGGAAACAAACAGGGAATCACTGCAAAAATAATCGACACCGGTTTTCCGGTAGGTATTTGCAGGGCAAACGCATACGAATTCCCCCGCAAAAGACTATACACAAAAAGCAACCAGGTAGCACCAGCAAAGGTGATTATAAAGGGAAACAGCGTGAGTGGTTTTTGCACACCTAAGTACGGGAGCGCCATATTCTGCAGAAGCCCCAAATAAATCAGATACGCAAGGCCAAATGCTACCGCATAGCCGGCCAGAACACCAGGTGGTCCGGTGAGTCTTATTATTCGGGTGAGTAGTATCCCAGGTATAAACACGATCAGAAGCACTGCGATAATCTGCAGTACAGGATTCCCTCCGTTCGCGAGTGCCAGCCCGACCGTTAGCGCCATTAGTGCGTTAAAGATCGTAAAATAGGTTAAAAACCGTACAATTCCCCGCCAGCTGATACTGAAAGTAATACGCGGAAGCGGCGGGAATTGTATCTTTTTCATAAGGATTAAAACGCAAGCGCCTGCGCGAGTGCCCGCGCATGACCGGCGGGATCAAACTGTGCTTCAAATGTCTGTCGGGCTCCGGTGCCCAGCCGGTGCCGCAATGCCCTGTCACCGGCAAGGGTAGCCATTGCGGCAAGCAGCCCGTTCGCGGCAGTATACCGCATACCGTTCTGCCCTTGCTGTACTACTGCACGAAACTCCCCAAAATCTGGAACGATTACGGGCAAGCCGGCGGCAAGATACTCCAGCAACTTTGTAGGAAGGATTGTCTCGGAAAGTACGTTCCGGTCCCAGGGAATTATCCCGACGTCCGCCGCAGCAAGTAGCCGGGGTACATCTGGAATCCGACCCAAACACCGGACAATGCCCCCTGCACGGGCCTCTGTTATTGCCTTTCTAATAATTGGCAAACCGTCCCCATCTCCCGCAAGTATAACACGTATGTCTTTATTTGTTGCGCCGAGGGGCGGCAATTGCTGGATCATATCTATTAGCCCAGTTATGGTGTAGTCGATTGTCAGATTTCCCGCATATACAAAGACCACCTCGTCTTTCCCTATCCCGAGTGTACGGCGGGCGGCCGCCCTCGAAGGCAGGGGATGCGGCAGAAAAACAGTATTGGGAAATACCAGTATCTCTGTGCGTTTTTTACCGGAACGCGCTGCAATGCGCTCCGCTTGAATGGGGGCGCTTACCACGATTTTCTCAAAGCGCCGTACCAGAAACCGCTCCAGGAAGTATTCAACACGCAGAACCAGGCTTCCGGCCGTAAGGCGCTTCATGTGCATTGCCATCTCCGGTTCAAGATCGTGAAACTCTAGCACCCACCGCCGGGCACCGGTTACCAGCGTGAGCAGCCAAACAAAAAGCGGGATTGTCAGCGGCGCATTGACACAATACACCCGCACCGGCTCACCTTTATGCTTACGCATGAGGCGGAAGCACTCTACCGCAAAACCGCAAAAAAGATCGATAGATCGCACCAGCTCGTAAAATATCGTACGATACGAACCGGCCTCGGTGCGCTCGAGTGCCTTCAAGCGTACCCGGAATCGCTTAAGCTGTACGGGCCCAGCCGCAGTCTGATAGATATCGGACTCTTGGGTAGCACCCGCGCGGCATAGTACCGTAACGGTATCCAAGTTGCTCAGCACTTCCAGCACATTCCGGCACCGGTTGGCAAAACCAGAGTGATCGGGGAATGGCGCATTCCAAATAGCAAGAATCATAGTTTTCACCAAGACTTTGCCCAGCCCGATTTTTTTTTGGAAGCTTCCTTCACTAAGGTGGAGAATAGTGAGTGAGTCTTCTCAACTTCGGCTTGCCAGGTAAACTTCTGTGTAACGTCTGCGTATGCCTGTAGCACACGTCTATTTGTTGACGGCTTGTCAACCAGTGTTTTCACTATCGCTTGCGCGAGCATTTCGATATTCCGGGGCGAAACGAGTATTCCATTTTTATTATGTTGAATAATTCGTGGTATTCCTCCACAATATGATCCAATCACGGGTAGCTTGCAGGCCATAGCCTCAAGCAAAACCATGCCGAAGGATTCTTGGACAGTATGTGTGGGCAAGACCAGTACAGATGCATCCTGGTAGGCGGCGCGGAGCTCCTCTCCATACAGTGCTCCCGAAATGGTTACATTCGACGACAAACCAAGCGTATCTGCAAGAGCTCGGTAAATGTTATGCGCATTCCCTCCGCCGACAAGTCGCAATTTAATTCCTGGAATTGATTTCCGCGCCAGAGCAAATGCTTGCATAAGGATGTCAATACCTTTGAAATGAGCTCCCGTGTCAATCTTACCAACGAATAATACCACTGGGCTGCGATTTTCCTTTTTAGGGGGGCAAAAAAAGGTGCAATCGACTCCTGGTGTCAGCGGCTTAAATTTGGAACGGTATTTTCTCATTTTATTTTCAGTAAGCTCGTTTGAATAACAAATTACCGCATCTGACTTCATGAATAATAAGCGAAGAAGCGTAGATTCATACAACTCGATTGCCCAATCTAAAGGTAGCTTTCCTTTCTTCATACTCGAAAAATGATATGTAATAACATATGGTATCTTACCAATACACAAACCTACAATGTCGTTCATAAACGGCACCGGGGCATGACCGTTCACGATATCCGGTTGTTCTTTTTGCAGAATATGCAGAACATTCTTAAACCATGAAAGCGATAATGGTGAATTGCTAAAGACCAAGTCGGCATAAAGCCTGTAGATACGTATACCCTCGGAAACCGTGACGCCGCACTCTGACCGGTCGCGAGTGGCGGTAACAACAACCACCGAATCTCCGTAACCTTCTACAAGCCCCCGAGCAATATGGTACGTATATCGTTCAAGCCCGCCGCTGCTAGGATAAAAATAGGGTGTAGCAAGAAGAATTTTCATAGCTTAGCTAATTGTTCGGCTGGATTAATCCAATACTTTCGGAAACTAAACTCCATGTCTTTGTGTACTATTTATGAGTCAACTTACCGATTCAGAATATGGTAGCGGAGCTGTTCCGGCAGACTCACATCATCTGCCAAAAGAACTCCGGTAACCGATTCTTTCGGGAGGTAAAGCTTAAGAGACATTGCATTACCTCGCCGGTGCAAAATACTACGTAGTAGCTCACTTGCTCCGTTATCTTCTGCGGAGGCGATGTACACACTGGCACGGCGCCATTCGACACCCGCTGGAAGGGCATCAAAAACAACTTCTACAAACTTTTCCTCTTGCTGTGCATTCACTAATACCACACCTTCTCGACCGTCCACGTTCTTAAAGCCAAGTACTGGAATATCCTCGCGACTATCATTACGAAAAATAACACTCGGCCCTTTTCCCAACCCTAACGTTTTACTCATAAGGCGCCATGTTTTTGCCATGGGAAACAGGTGCGCACTGCCGTCCCAATGGTAGAACGCATGGCTCCGTTCCAGACCAAAGGGTTTCTGCGGCAGATACGCGGTTACGGTATGGTAATTGGCTGCGTACAGGCCCATGTTCAGAAAGTTTACCAGCATTGCACCGGCATACGGGATGCCGGCATTTTCGGGGATAACCAAGTCTACTTCTTTCCCTTTAGAGGAGTAGCTCCACTCGGTTTGCAGGACGGGGATATCTGTGCGGCTAAATCGCTCAAGGATTTTGCGCGTTGCTGTATCGGACCGCGAGGGATACGGCTCGTAGTGGTGGTAGCTGACAAAGTCTATGTGTTTGGCGGTTTCTGGATTTTCCAGCAGGGGAATAAGAAAGTCCGATTCCTGCGACGTATAGGACACCTGTGCCCCGATCTTTGCCCGAATTCCATCATTTGCAGTCTTATCTACCGCACGAATGGCATCGCTTGCTTCCTTAAAGATTCGCTCGTACGCCTGGATACGGGTAAGCCCCGAACCTGTGGGGACAAGAAAAAGTTTGTCACCCGGCATATTCGGTTCGTTCCAGATCTCGATATAGTCTATCAAGTCCCGGTATTCGGCATACATCTTGCCAACGATGTCGCGGTATATCTCCCAGTCGCGCGGCACCCCGTACTCGGTACCGGTGTAGGTGAGCCAGGCAGGTGCGTAGTTCATAATGGCGATTACCTTCATGCCCCGCGCGCGCGCGGCTTTAAAGATGGCTTTCCGTTCTTCGATAAAAGCACGATCCCAGTTTTTTGGATCGCGGATACCTCCCGTATCCGCACGGTACTTCTCCAGTGTGGTGCCACGGGGAAATGCGTACTGTATTGCAATATCTACTCTGATACTTGTTACACCAACAGCTGCGATCTTATTCCACGCATCACCGTGATTCAGTGGCGGGTAATGTGCCCCACCAAATACAAGCGGAGATCCGCTAGCAACCGGCGCGGAAAAATCTATCGTCTGTTTAATCGGGTCGGGTGCGGAAGCAGACGAGGTCTGGGCGACAATTCGCTGCTGCTCCAGGTGGCCTTCATATATATACCAGCCCCCCTCCTTTATCAGAACAGCTAGAATGCCCGCATTTACCAGAAGAAACGCGATTACAAGAAGTATCCGGAATAAACTACGCTTTCGAGACATCTATATTCATAGTACCAATTCCACCGTGCGGGCGGTGTGCTTCGTAGGCCTGAAGCAACCGGTTGATAATCTGTTCCCAGTCATATTTTGCGGCAATGCGCATTACGGCATCCGGATCACACTTCCTGCTTACCAACTGGGAGAAACCCCGGGCAATCCCCTCGGCACTTGGCTCTACTACAACGCCGTTTACTCCCTCAATCAAATCCACTGATGCGTTTTCCGGATTGCGGATCACGATTGCGGGAACACCGCAGGCGTTGGCTTCCAGCACTGCCATTCCGAAGCCTTCCCGCGTGGAAGGCAGGCAGAATGTCTTTGCCGATTTCATGAGCTTAAAGACCTCGTGATGGTGAGGAAGGAAATTTAAAAAAATAATGTTCCGCTGGAGTCCTAATTGCTCGACAAGTTGTATAAGCCCTTTTTTTTCGGGACCATTCCCTACAATCAGACACCGCAAATCCCGGTGCTCCGGAACAAGCCGGGCTACAGCCTGCACCAGCAAATGTACGTTTTTATGTTTTAAGAGTCTCCCGGCGTACAGAATATCGCAGGACTGTGCAGACGGATCAATATCGCGAACGGAAATGGTGTCAAGGCCGGTCAGCACCTCACAGACCCGGGAGCGGGGAACGTTGTACACCTGCTGCAATCGTTCACTGGTGTGGTACGAAATTGCCATAAATGCATCGGGAAGCAGGATGCTGAACCGCTCAATCATGTACCCGACTATTCCGGACAAACCACCCATATACCGCACCCAGTATTTTTTTCCCCAGACTTCATTCCAGGTGGCGAACATCTTTTTCCCTTTCAGCCAGCAGACGATCCGGGTAAAATACAGCGGGAAATACGGCATGTGATCTACCTCGATTACATCCCAGTCTTCACGCAGGAGCTTAAGACAATGGATACCAAATAGCAAGCCCTGCCGAATACTCCGGCGTTTTCCGGAATACATGGGATACAACGGCGAAATTGCATGTAGCCGTACCCTGTTTTCTATACGGGTAAGTCCGGGCTCTTTCCACCACTTCATGCAGTAGATGGTAACTTCGTGGCCGCGGGCGGCAAGACGGGTAGATATTTCGGAGAAACGCCGTTCTTTTCCCCCTTTATGGTACGGATACACCGCATCGCTGACGATTGCTATCTTCATGTGCGCGCAGGGATAGCCGGAAGCGGGGGCCGCCAGCTTAAATTACTAATTAGCGTTTGCAGGATTTTAACGCCGTCCAAGTACGACTGGAGCTTTGATTCGCCTCTCCGCTTGTCGTAGGTTATGGGCACCGATGTAAGTGCGTACCCGAGACGCACCGACTTGGTAATAAGCTCCATCTCGATTCGGAAATCATGAGTGTTCAGGTACCGGGTTATTTCATCGGCGACCTGTTTTTTCATGCCGATGTACCCGGAAAGTACATCGGTAATGTTTGCTTTATAGAAATGACGAACCAAGAAAGTAAACGCCCAGTTGGCAATCCGATGATGTTCGCAAAGGGAGTTATCGAGCATTCTCCCGCTTAACCTTGATCCGACAACAATATCACAGAAGTCCTGTTCCAGCGGCTCTACCACACGTAACAGCTCGGTAAGTTTATACGTGTCGTCGCCATCAATAATAACCACAAACTGAGACTGCGGATGAACCGCGCGTAAGCCCGTCCGGACGGCGTTTCCCTTCCCTTGTTTCTTTTCGGCAATAACCCTTGCACCGCCAGCGCGGGCAACAGCGGCGGTGGCATCGGTACTGTTGTTGTCTACCACTATAAGCTCTGCACGGTAGCCGTACCGTTTCAGGCGGTCATGCGGCACTTCCGAGAGCACGTGCCCGATACCGCTTTCCTCGTTGTGGCACGGTATAACAACCGAAATATGAGGCGGGTCTGTGTCGGGTTTCATCGTTTGTATATATTATTAATCCAGAAGTGTATCTGCTGATTCATCCCGTCCAGTTCTATGGCAAAGCGTGTCTTTGGTTCGGTAGTAGCAATCGAGTAATCAAACCGGAAGCTGCGCGCCTGCCCGTCGGCAAGCCTGGCTGTTCCGGAGGCAATCCGTGCAGTATCCGTACCTGTGGTTCGGCTTACCGTGTAGCGATAGTTCATCGTCCGCCGCTCGCGGTTACGAATCGTAAACGAGGCGCTGGCGGTTTGCTCCGGCATAAGGGTAACAGGAATCTCCAAATGATCTTCCAGATATAGCTCTGTATAGCTTTCGGGGACAGGTAAAAGCCGGTTTTGATCAAGAAATGCGACAATTGCCGGCCAGAACACGACCGTTCCTACCAGTACTATTACTGCCACTATGCCGGAAATTAGAATTATTCTCACGTATTTCTTACAGTTACGCCGTATGTAGCTTTGGGGAAATGCTTTTCGTTCGTGTAACAAAGTAATATGACAACGCCTTATTGTATCAGAATATATCGCTGATCGCAGGGAAAGATAGCAACTGAAATTTAATGAATACCTATTGGATATGTATTTTAACCGCTCTCTCTCCCCCTTGGTAATGTATGTTATATTTCCAGGTAGGGTGACTGAACAGGAAAAAGTATCACTCATGCAGCAAGCCTGGATTTTTGTAAACCCCTCGCTTAAGGAAGGCTGGGGTATGACAAACATCGAGGCGGCCGCCTGCGGGACAGGCTAAAGTCTGCTGGGCACGACAGTTTTCCTGGGATGTGGCGGCGGGAAAGGCGCTCAAATTCATCTCACCCTCACAGAAACTCTAAATCTATACCTCTGTATTCATTAGCTTTCTTCGTATAAAAGAAAAAAGTTATTGTTTTCGTTTCCCGGTCGATCTGATAAAAAATCCGCCCTGCGCCGCGAGGAAATTTGTAGTATACCTCACCAGTCTTTTTTACCTTGACCCTTTTTTTCTTTTGCTCTACTTCCTGGGGGAAGTCGGGTAGCCGCAATAACGCGTTTATAATACTTGTAAGTTTTATGTTGCGGGAAGCACGAGCTCTACCCATTGTTCTTTTAAGACTATCAAGAAAAACTTCAGCGGATGTTGTCGGGATTACCAGCACTTCGGTCGATTCTCCCTCGGGGTGGAAGTTCACTGTCCATCCGGCCAGAGGAAATGGAAGTACTTCGTATGCGTGAGTTGCTCTTTGCTCCACGCCCACAGTAGTCTCCTCAAGCCCAACGGTTCCCGTGTCCGCCACACACCCGAAAGCCACTCCGGATTCCGGCTCGTCCGGACCCGATCGGGAAATCACTTCTGCCAGTTGCCGTCTTATTTGCTGTGTTAGGGCGACACGTTTACGGTATGCTACCTGCCACCCCTCCAAAAATATTTTTTTTCGGAGTGATTCCTTCAGGTCGGCAAACCGTATCGATACTGCGGCCGCAAGATCCCGTATCCAGGCGTGCAGGTGTTCGTCTTGCTCGCTCGGATCGCTGTTGTCCACCTTGTTCAACCTGTTCCAGGAATCCCGTATGTGTTCGAGTTCCTGCTCCGCGACTATAGCGATAAGCGGGGCAAGTTCATGCTGGAATAGTTTTCCAGCATTGTTATTAGTGGCTCGCAAAGCTCTCCAATAATCATGACGCGGAACCTGATCAGGCTCTCCGGACAGGAGTGCTTTCAGGATGGTAATGATGGTTTCATCGCCAAGACCCGAGCCAATCAGCTGGTCGAATTTGCGCTGGAGGTACAAGCTAATAATGAGCGGATCCCCCGGATGGTTTGTTGCTAGTAGATCACGGAAGTATGTTTCGGTTTCTTTTCCACTGCTCCTTACCTGAAATTCCGCTGGTCCGTTGACAGAAATATCAATCAAGTGCTGTCGCGCCTCGAGCGCAAGAAGGAGCTGAGCAAGCCCTTGAGATGCGTGGTAACCTATACGTTCCAACGTGCTACGGAGGTATTCCTTATAATCAGCAGAAAGACTATCCAAATCCACCTTAAGTTTTTGATCCTCGTGAATTACTGCCAGCGTAAGCTTCTTGAGAATTATATAATCTGCGATAGCATCTTCATAATCCCGTTCCAGTGCCTCAGGACTGGGCGGTGTAAAATTGTTATGAAGGCTCTCAAATACCCAATCGGGCATGCCATATCGATGAAATGCGACCAGGTGGCTTGACTCATTCATGCCGGTGAGTTTAATTAATTCTTGCCTGAATTCGGTCTGAGACCACAATCCGACAAGCCCAAGACAATACGCGACCCACTGGGCCTTGTCTTCCTTAAAACTGTTGGGAATTTGATTCTCGGTGTTGTCCGGAAACTGGAACGGTTCCGTATGATCATCGGTATGCTCTTTAAGAAAGGGATGCATTTTTTCATAGATACTCAGCTGAATGCCTATAAGACGAAGATAAAGCTCGCATGCCTGACGTTCATCAATCCGAAGATCACGCATCATTTTTTGAGTTATTTCCGGGTACTTGTCCGATAAAACAACTCGTCCGTGTGCTCCGATAAAATCAAAGAAGACCTCGAGCCCTTCCTCATACAGTTTTTCTCCCGCCTGGATTATCTGGGAACGTAAGTCGCAATACGCCAGATGCTCTCCACTGAATTCAGCTGCGAGAGAGCCTAATTCGCCTGCGACGGTGACTAGTCTTTCAAGGTAATCCGGAGTAAGAAGAACACTGTAGGAGTCCTCGTGAAGCACCCCTGCCTCGGACCCGGGAGCCGGTTCGGCCTCGGAAGCGCCTTGAAGCAGACTATCCCGCTCGGGACCGCGCCCGCGCCGGGCTTCTTCTCCACGTCTCCTATTTCCAGTGCGTTTTGATGCCATAAGCCGTTGCGGTTACTACCCGCAAGAGGGAATTAACGTATTGCTATAGTATAACATACTATGAATCGTATTGAAAACGGTTTCAGCCTGTAAGGAAGTGATACGCCTGTTGATAATGCTTTTTTATGAGATATTCATGGCATAGATGCTCGAAGCACTTAAGGGAGTCGAAGCATGCAGATATTACGTCTTTGCGATCACGTAACTACCAGCCACCAAAACCTGTACAATGAGGTATGGGCATTCGAAGCAAACATCATGCACATCCTACAGACCGTTCACACACAGGAGAACACCGGGAAGCCCGCAGGCATAATAAAAACACTGCAGACCAGACGCCCCGCCGTGTGCTTCCTGGGGTTTCCCGCCATACTGTTGTCGTTTTACTCAGTATTCTTCTGGGTTTAGTTGCTCTGATACTTCTTACCCGCACTGCAACCGCACCGGCACCGACCAGCGATGACTTGCCACCCTGTAATATGGCTGAACTGATTCGTCCCGACGGAAGTCCGAATCCAAAGGCGGCACCCTGCCGATTAAAGTAGTCTTATACAGCCCTCCACCGTGCAAATACTGTTGTGGATAGCGGAAACCCGTTGCTTTTCTGGGTCAGGGCAAGCTCGCCGAATTCCGTGTATCCACGAAACCGCCGCATATGCTGACGGAGCATGTTATCCAGCGCTAAGGAGGAATACTCGGTAGTGTACGAAAACAGCAAAACAAAGAGGGGATCCGGTGTCAAAAGCCGGCATGTCATTTCAAGCAAATGCGACAGGTCTTCCTCGATCTTCCAAACCTCACCTTTGGCACCGCGGCCGAATTTGGGGGCATCGATAATAATCCCATCATACCGGATGCCGCGCCGTATTTCGCGGCGGGTGTACCGGGTAGCATCTTCGATGAGCCAGCGAATCGGTCGGTCCTGTAGTCCGGAGAGCAGAGCGTTTTCCCGGGCCCAGGTTACAATATCCTGAGAGCTGTCTACATGCGCAACACGCGCTCCCGCCGCGGAAGCGGCAAGGGATGCAACCCCCGTGTAAGCAAAGAGGTTTAGGATGTGCGGCTCGGGCCCGCCGCGCTCGCGCCGGCGCTGAACCATTCCGGAGATCCAGTCCCAGACGGCTTCGTGCTCGGGAAAGACACCAACGTGTTTAAATCCGGTCGGCTGGACTTTGACTGTAAGCGATCGCCACCGCATTGTCCATGACTTCGGAAGCTGGCGGTTGAACTTCCAGAATCCTCCTCCTTTCGGGCTTCGGCGGTAAACGGCATCTGCCCGGTTCCACTCAGCAGGAGGCAGTGCCGGGCTCCAGAGCACTTTGGGATCAGGGCGATCCAGGATGTACTCTCCAAAGCGCTCAAGGCGACGGTGGTTGCCGGCATCCAGGAGTTCATAGTCGGGGAGATCCCGGGGGGTAAGTATCTTCATCCGTATCATAGTATATCAGATAACGGCGTAACGGGGAGTTAGAGCACGATCCGATGGATTATCGGACCCGGAGTATTACCACGCCGCGGCGTTCACGGAAGCGACCGCCGCTTAGTTAGGATGGATCGTGTGGTCAACTTTTAAAAGTGAAGCTCGGTAATGTGCAATTTCTTGACGGGGCTTCTCAGCATGCCAAAACCACGCGTCGAGGGAATTGGGTTTTCTGTCGAATTGAGGTGCAAGCAACATAGCCTCCGCTATCACTCGCCGAAGCTCTTCGTCGCGAGCAGTTTGGTACGGCGTCTGAGAAGGAGCCACCTGCCATGAGTCTCCTGTCCTGGCTACGACCAGCAATTTTTCGCCATTAGGCAATGTATAAGTAGTTATACTCACATCCCCATCTTGAATACTGATGCCCGGTATATGCTCTTCAGTCAACATATAACGCCTGGGGTGAACTGGCTGCTCCCCCGGCAGGATTGGCCCTACTCCGACCTCTATCCCAGTTACTCTCGAGACCAATGACCCATCGGTACCCTGGAAACGCAACCCGGTAACAGTAACGGATGCCGGCTTCCCGGAAAGACTTCGTCGGAGCGTGTAGGAATAGGCTATATCTCCTGTGGGAAGGATAGTCTCAGATGCGGCCGATATCACTGGCTCCTGCTCGGCGAATGGAGCATCGTGGGCAAAAAAACTAGCTTCCACTACATAACCTTTATCGTCAATATCAACCAAAACTTCCCTAGAGGGAAAATTTGTTTGCTCCTTTGGATACCGGTGAACGGTAAGACCACGAGGTGCAAGGTTTTGAACCGGTCCTTCATGGACAAACTTATAATAAAACTCAACATCTAATAAACAGCCATCCTCAGTTGCCCGCGTCATCCACACTACATCTAGCTGATATATCTCTCTAATCAAACCGTCCCTGTAAAGGACAACACTGCGAAGTAAATCTGCAATCTGTCCATGCAGATTCTCGCGCTTGCCGGGATCGTTACTCTCTCCAGAAAAACCGCTGTTATCAAACTCAGAATTTGCCATAACGAGTCATTTTAACTGCTTATCTGATCTGCCCCTCGGCGAAACCAAACGTAATATACCACAGGAATGAAAAATAACATAATTAAACCGGAAAACATCAGTCCCGATATAATTGCACCGCCCAGACCCTGCCACAAGGGATCGCTAAGAGTAATTGGAATAAGCCCGATCATGGTAAGGAGCGATGTCAGCACAATCGGTTCCAGCCGGTTTGCAGCGGCATCGGCAATAGCATCTACAAAACCGAGTCCCTCGCGGCGATTCATATTGATCTTGTCAATTATTACCATTGAGTTGTTTACCACAATCCCAAAAAGTGCCAGAATTCCAATAAGCGCCGGGAACGATAATGGAGTCCCCGTTGCCGCAAAGACGATAAACACCCCCGAAATTGCCAGGGGTATAACCAGAAGAACAAGAAGCGCCTGCCGGAACGATCCAAACTGAATGACCATGGTTCCGAAGATCAGAATAAATGCAAGCACCATTGCCTGAAGTATCGACCGGACAGAACGGGCGTTTTCTTCGTTTACTCCGCCGGTTTCCCAGCGGTACCCGGGCGGAAGATTAAGCGTGGCTGCAAACTCCTCCAGGGTGCTGTTAATTTTCACATTGTTGTAGCCAGCCGCTGTGTCGGCACTCACCGAGATAGTCCGTTTCCCGTTTTCACGATCTATTCTTGTCGGATTCGTCTTAAGTTGAATAGCGCCAAGCGCAGTTAAAGGTACTGAACCGTTTTTTGTCGTTATGGTAAATCCGGAAAGATCCTCGGGGGAAGGTGTTTTATTTTCATAACGGAAAACGATATTACGTTCTTCATCGCCGACGGTGATCGAGTCGAGTGTAAGACCACTGGCAAAGGTGCGAAGCTGTTGGCCGACATCGGCAGAGCTGAGTCCTTCTTCGGCGAGCATTGTATAATCCGGGACAAACACCAGTTTTGAAGCGCCGGGTTTCAACGATTTTTCGATATTCTGAACCCCTTCTATGCTTTTCAGATAATCTGCAATCCGGTTAGCGTAGGAATCCAGAATCTGCAAGTCATCGCCAAGGAGTTTAATCTGAATATCCGAACCTGCCGGAGGACCGCCGGAGACCTCTACCACAGTTACCGTTCCCTTATCGTAGAGTGCAAATTTACGGCGCAGCTCCGCGGCAACCTCAATTGAGCTGAGTTTCCGGTCTTTCCGGAGGTTTAAGGTGAAGCTCGCGGTGTTAGAACCGGCTCTACCAACACTTCCGGCTCCTCTGGAAAAAAATTGCCCTGCCGTGCCGGTCAGGTATGCCAGCTCGGGGGTATCCTGCAAAAGCTGTATCATAGCAATTGTGGCGGTGTTTGTCTGCTCAATAGTTGTACCTGATGGAAGCTCAAGATTAACAAAAATCTGATCGTTATCAGACTTGGGAAAAAACTCGTTCTGCACGAAACCCAATGGAACGAGAAGATACGAGAACACAGTAAAGATTGCCACCATAATAAGAACTGTTCGCCGCCGAAGTTTGCTTCCGACGATTTTCGAGATGGCCTGTTTGTAAAAATTATCAAGAGGACCCATATCGATAAAACCATGCGACAGGCCGTGCTTGATCTTTTTGCTGAGACCTTGAAAAAGCTTACGTCCACGTGCCGTATACGGGATGGAAGCGGTAAACCGTTCGCGGATCTGTGCGCCAGCAATCCGCAATACCAGATACAACCCACCAAAACCCAGTACAATCAGCGGCAGAAAGTTGTTTCCAGGTGAAAGAGCGACGATTGCTGCAATGAACGCAACTCCCACTACTATCCGAAAAAATATCTTTACCCTTTGTGGAATTTCGGGTTTTAAGAGGAAAATCATCAAGGGAAGGGTAACCAGCACCGCAATCGCCGTTGATGATATTAGGGTGAACGAAACAACGAGGGGAATTGATTTAATAAATTCGCCGATGATACCGCTTGCCAGGAGAAGTGGTGCAAATGCCCAGACCGTGGTTATTGTTGTTGACCAGATCGGGATAATAAAATCCCTCCAGACCAGAAGCCCTGTCTGTTGCGGAGTAAACCGTCCGGTTGCATAGTAAGCTGTCATAGCCTGCACTATTACTACGGTGTCATCAATAAGCAGCCCCAAAGAAAGAAGTAACGAGAATAGCGACAAAAAATTGATTGAAAGGTTAAACGCCTGCATAAATCCAAAAGTCGCCAGGAAGGTTAGCGGTATGGTAAAACAGGCAATAAGGGCTTGACGGAAACCCAGAAATGCAATCAGTACCAGAAACACCAGGATAATTGTGTCACGGAAATTTATCAACAACTCTGAAAACTGATCGGTAATATCATTTGCAGTACTCGAAATTGAGCGGACCTCGAACGAGTTTTTAAACGGGGCAATTTTCTCTGCTACAATTCGCTCGGCTTCCTCTGCGGCATCATCGATATTTGACGAAGAAGTTTTATAGACAGAAAAAACGACTGTTCGTTTTGGGGAACCATCTGGAGTAGCATAAAACGATCGTGCCGAAGAATCAGCCGACCGCTCCGCTACCTCGGCAATCTCCCCGAGGCGAACCACTGTATCTTTTACGGATACACGCAGATTGCGAAGATCCTGTACCGAGGTAATCTGGGTATCAACTGCCAGGCTAAAAGCCGATGACCCGGATTTCACCGTTCCGGCGGGAAACGATGCAGTAGCAGCCCGCACCGACATCATAAGCGACACAGGATTGATACCCAGTTCACGTGCTTTCTCCGGCCGGATAGTGACCTGGATTTCTTGTGGCTCATCACCATTAATGAGTACCCGGTCTATCCGGCTACTTGACTCCAGGATTTTTTGTAAATCCCTGGCAAAGGTAAAGAGTGCCGGCCCCGGTTCGTTTGTGCCTATTAACGCAAACTGCCAAATCGGTGCATCTTCGAAATCAAGCGCGGTAACCCGAGGAGTTTCGGCATCCTCGGGAAGTCCGGTAACCGAATCAACGATTGACTGGGTATCCTGACGGGCTTGTTCGCGATCGACACTGGAACTGAACTCAAGCGTAATAATCGATATCGAATCCTGCGAGAACGATGTTATTTTACTTAATCCATCGACAGCAGAAAGTTTAGCCTCTAGCGGGTCGGTAACGAGCGTCTCAACATCGTTTGGGCTAGCTCCCGGTAGCGTAGTAGTAACCCGGATAATCGGAATCCTGACCTCTGGGCTCAAGCGTATCGGCAAATTAGCAAAGCTGGTAGCTCCGGCAATAAACACGAGAAGTACAAACATTACGACCCAGCGAATATTCGCAAGATAGTATGCCCATGGCTTCCTGTTGAGTTCCTGATCATATTCCACACTCTGGAGATATGACGTTTTCGGTACTGGATTAAGCGATTTACGGGAATCCGCCATAGGAAAATAAATTACAGGTCACGAGCGACAACTTTCTCGTCGTTGATGACATTGCGTTCCAGTATTATCCTGTCCTTACTACGTAGCCCGTTTAGAACCTCAACATACTGTCCAAATACCGCACCAAGTTGGAGCTTGCGCACCTTTGCAACACCATCTTCCAGAATAAATACATATGCCCCGTCCTGAGTCTGATGAACGGCATCAAGCGGAATATGTGGCACGACAGAACTAGTGTTAGCGTACCCTACGGGGATTTCGGCTTCGATATAACTGTCATTTCCGTATTCCGAGATAAACTCTCCGGGCAGTGAGAAGTACACTGCATAAAGTGCGCCATCAACGGCTTCACCCGAAACGTAGGACGGAAGTACGGAGAGTGTTTTCCCCCGTATCGTAATTAGTGTCGGTTCGATACGGGATACGTTTGCGGCGACATCCTGCGAAACCAGTGCCACTGCAAGCGCACTCTTTTCGTTCGTGCTTAAAGTAAACAGTACCGTCCCCGGCTGCACCGATTGACCAAACCGTACATGAACCCGCTCGATAACTCCCGCGCAGGGTGCAGAAGGATAGGCCAGGGATTCGTTAATAAGCGCTGCACTATACTGAAGGTGTGAGACTTCCTTATTGAGTTCCAGAGCTTTCTCCTGAACCTCTAGCTGACGGAGCGTCAGTTCTCGGCTTAGATCAGAAAGCTTAGACTGTGGTTGGTCAGGATCAGTCGTATATTCCAGAGTGCGTATTGTGTTTTTTAGCTGATTGGTAGCAGATAAGAGCTGAGCCTTGCTTTGTAGTAGCGCGGTTATTGCATTCCGGTTAGAACCGGCACTGTTGGTAGCCGTTAACTGCGCGAGATCGGTGTCGATAGTGTTTAAGAGAGTAGTATTCAGATCAAGAAGGGTTCGGGTTTCCTCCAGAGACTTTTCGGAGATCTCCCGCAACTTATCGTTATTTGCTTCGGTATTTTCCGCTATTGCCCTCTGTTTACCAATAATATCTTTTTGGGCATCAAAGGTATCGCGGATATTAAAATACTGTTTTTCGGCGATCTGACGCTGTACAGTCAGAACCTGCCCGCCGGAGTAATTTGTCGAGATGGTAGCGAGCGTCGCGCCCTTGTAGACTGTCTGCCCCTCCCGGAAGCGAATGTTCTGCACTATACCTCCTGTTTGGGCAACGATCCTGATTACACCAGACTTCTCGATCTTTGCTTGGGTACGGATCCTCGGTGCCTGGCCGATTGTATATACGCTTACCTCGCGGGGAGTGCTACGTACAATTTCGGGCTCGGGTTCCGGACGGCGGAGATAATTTGCCCCAGCTATAGCGGCAAAAAGGAATGCCAGTGTTATAACAAGACTGACAATCGGAAAGCGACGAATGGTTGTTTTGACTCCGTTCGCAACCCGTCGTGCTCCGGAGCGCACTGCAGATAGCGGTTTTATTTGCTTGATATTCATGCGTACGAATTACAATGGGAAATTTGTATAAATCGTGTATTCAGGTTAGTCTGTATCAGCTTGTGATGTACATCCGTTTTCTTTCTGTTCCATTATGCGCACGATCTTGAGTAACGAGTCCTCCAGAGCTTTCTTTTCTGCTCTTGAAAGGACCCCTAGGATCGTGGAAAGAGACCGTTCAAGAATAACAAAGGCATTTTCTATCTTCTCTGCCCCCTTCGCGGTTACAGAAATCAGATGCTGACGCCGGTTTTTAGGGTTAATAACCCTCGTTGCAGAGCCTTCCGAGACCAGCACATCCAGATGCCGGCTTACCGCTCCCGGTGTCAGTCCAAGTATCCGGACTATTTCTTGTTGCTGTGTTGCCGCGCATCGCTGTACACTGAGAAGAATCATAACCTGCATAAAGCTCATTCTCATTTCTTTTTGTAAAAGATGATCAGCGCCCCGCTCCAGCATGGAACCGAGCCGGTGCAGATACGAGGCAATGCGTAGATTTTGCGAGCTACGATATGGACTGTTCACGGAAGAGTAGTGTAGCATATATAGTTTGATATATCAACTGTTTATTCATCAACTATATACCTGAATGAACCGGTATTTCTTCACCGTAGCAAATCACAAGGATTACTCTTCTTTTCATAATTTATTCATATTGCATCCGGCGCATATGCGGGCGCAATGCAAGTATGGAGCATATTGACTTCGTAGTTGAACACAATAAAGCTAACCGGCTAACCGTTGACGAATTTTTAAGTCCACTACCGGTTTCTGGGGAAACTTAAATGCGGCTCTGGTAGAATGACACTATGAAACCAGCTCCCAACTTTACCCTACCCGACCAGGATAACACCAGTCACTCGCTTGCCGATTACCGGGGCAGGTGGGTAGTTCTCTATTTTTATCCGAAAGATGATACGCCCGGATGCACCGTAGAGGCCTGTAGATTCCGGGACGGTTTTTCTGCTTTTGCGAAACGTGGAGTGCAGGTTCTGGGAGTATCTAAAGACTCTATTGCATCCCATAAGAAGTTTGCCGACAAGTTTCAGTTGAACTTCCCGCTGCTCTCCGACGAAACCGCAGAAACAATAAAAGCTTATGGTGCCTGGACTGAGCGGGGGTTTATGGGCCGCCCGGGGATACTTCGCAAGACGTACCTGATAAATCCGGAAGGGCAGATCGTAAAGGAGTATTTAAAAGTGAAACCGGAACTCCACGCAGACGAGATTCTTCGGGATCTTGATTCTTATACCTCTTGAACCTCTTGAACGTAAACGGGGCTATCTTCCGGAAATGGCTTGAAGATATTACCTCCGAAGAATTTTTCACCCCACTTCCCTGAAAAAGCGGTACAATCCCGTTTCAGGTGCGCTATACTATCCTTAAACCTTATGAAGATCCTGATCATCTACGGAACTTACTCATCCGGTACACTCATGGTCGCGGAAGCGGCACGGGATATGCTTACAGAGAGCGGACACACGGTAACGATGCTCCGAGTAGATTCAGTTCAGGGGCAGGATATTATCGATCACGAACTGATTATCATGGGCTCTCCCTCCTGGAAGGTTTTCGGAAAACAGGGCATGCCGCACGAATGGTATTACGGTATGATGGAACGCTTGAAGGGACAGACATTTAACCGCAAGTTTGCAGTATTCGGCTTGGGCGATGAATCGTATGCGCTTGTCTGCGACAGTGTCAACCATCTAAAGGGCTTTGTACAGGAGCTGGGTGGAACACTTATTGGGGAGCCGCTCAAGATCGAAGGGTTTTTCTTTAATAAAGAACAGCGGCTGCGTGAGTTGCGGGACTGGCTGCCGACAATAACATCATAAACCTGCTTTCTTATCGAGCGATGAGCCCGGACGAGGGCAAAGGTACCCCGGTTCTGTACCTAGCTTTATTTATACGCCCGTTTAATCTGGAAGAGAATGTAAAATGTTATCAGACAGGAGACAAAGACGAACACCACAGTGCTTTCGAATAATCCTGCAACAAGGATAATCAGTTCTGCGTAGAATACTTTTCGCCAGGCCTCCTGCGACTGCGCAAAGAGCCCCTTTACGGAAAGCGCCAGCATTACGGCAGCAATACCGTGCAAAATGGCCGCAATCAGCCCTGAAATACCCCGGGTACCAAGAACATACGGCAGAAATATGTTAAGCCCGAGCGGACCAAGAGCAAGCTGAGCATAGACAATGGCGGCGATCAGAACTATCCAGGGCATAAATTTCACTATCCCATCGCGGCCCGATTCAGGAATGGAATAGGGAGCTTTCGTGACCAGATATTCCTCGAACAGGGACTCAAGTCTCGAAAGTGGGTTATCTGCTCCGGTTTTTAGGCTCATACGTCTATTGTATCCCAATAACGTACCAGCGCAAGAGGAAATGAGACTAATCGCCGGTGCTATAATTACGCCATGGAGAATCGCCATGAACAGGACGGGTTTTATCCATATCTGGAACAACAGAAGCACGGCCGGGCCGATGTTCCGGTTGTGGAATCGCTAGAAGAACATCACCGGCATCACTACAGGCCGCGAAAAAAGATAGACTGGCTTGTGGTGATCCTCCTTCTGCTGGTGGCTGCCGGTGCATTCATCTTTGCATACAACCGCCAGGCCAGGGAGCGGTATATGGCAGAACTGGCGCTCACCCCGACTGTCACTCCCACGATTATTCCTTCCCCTACCGCAACTCCTACTCCGACGATGCGCGTGCCGCAGTTTCCCTACCCTGATCTACAGGAAGCCTATGAAAAAACTACGAATGCGCAGACCATGCGGGCTGGATTTATCTCGGATGTTATAACAACATATACCCGTGACGACGGTTCGGAACAGAAACTTGAGTCCCGTGCAGAGGGATACCTGTTTGGTGCATCAGATGGTACAACCATTCAAACTGAACTACGAATAACCCAGAAAGATGATCCCTCCAAAACTGCGTTTTTCGGACAGATACTGGTAGATAATGAGTTGTTTATTAAATTAGATACAGATGATTGGGTGCGACGCAACCGCTCGGACTATAACAAACTCCACGAAAATCAGCCTATTGATGCAACAGCGTATGCATACTTTCTCCTTGATACCCTTTTTACCCGAAGCAAAGCCCTGCTGAGGGGTATCGACGAGCGAAGCGTGGTGCGGGAACCAGATACACAGCTGGATGGCAAACAGGTACAGCAGTACACCTTCGGGCTCTCGATTGCCGAGTACCTGGCAGCGCTGGAACGCGATCCGAATACCGCCGCATTTACCATCAAAGATGCTCGGAAGATTCTGGCAAATGCCACTGTAAGTGGGCGGATTTTCGTTGACCCAGAAACGAAGTACATTCTACGAATTCAGGCAAGCGCCAGCAATCTGACACAGATATCTACAGACGAACAGGTTGAGCTCGGCGTGCGAACATCGCACCAGATGGCAATGGTTGCCAACCTCCTCGACTTTGATACTCCACTATCTCTTGTTGCACCACGCTAATATTAATCCACTTTCTGTAACCCGCGTTCGGTAACAATATAAAGCGCGTCCTGTTCTGCCGGATCTATTTCGGTAAGCCGAACCGCCTCGGAAAAAGCCGGTAACACGATATGGGCGGCGCCGAAATAAAAACACGGGTACCGCACCGGCATCCGCTGTGGATCGTACAGCGCAACGGCAGGATGCACCTGGCCACATATCACTATCCGGTTGGGTACCGGTCGCTCCATTGGCCGGTGAGAAAACACAAACGGGCCTTCGTACAGAGCTTTGTTAAGCGGTTCCACGCGAAGATCCCGGTATGCCCGGTCGGAGAGAATGTCCCGGCTCCCCTTTACCAGAAACAACTCCACCGCACGAAATTGCTCTCTCCAGGTGCGAAAGCTGGCGCGGAACGCGATCGAGGAATCAGCCAGCAAATCGCCGAGCACGATGAGCCGTTGCGGTGAAAAAAACTCCATGGCATCGGATAACCGGAGCAGTTCCTCTTCCGGACTTATTCTACGGGAGGGCTGACCCAGATGTGGATCGGCAATTACAAGCGTCCGGTTCTGCTCCCAGAACAAAGCCCGGAAATATGAAATGGTAAGCGTTTGTCCCAGAATGGTGCGGGACACCGTTTGTTTCATAGGTTCTGTATAGTACCAGACCCGGACGGGAAGGTGCAAGGCGGCTATAATAGAGCTAACCATCCTGTATCCACAAAGAACGGACCGGCCTGAAGCAATTAGCTCCGGGGTGGCGGGAAACGCACCGGCGTTATATTCCGGACCGGCTCGATGCGCTCTTTTTTATTGCGGAGCCTGCGAAATTCGGGGGATACTTCGTAGGTATTGCTTGCCGCCGGCGGTTGTTTGGCAGGGTCATCGCCGACCAGCCAGTTTTCCGGAATGGTTCCCTCCCGGTTTTTATTGTCCCAGAAATACACGTCGTTAAAGTAGTTCCATACCTGCACGGAGGGGTATTTGTATTTGCGATAGTAATCGAAGGGCAATCCTTCGCTTTCTGCAAGCTGTCCGGTGGCGGAGTTGTAGTAGCTTCCCGATGTCGCCTCCAGCGCGAACCACTCCTTTCGGTCGAAGTCGTATAGCTCAACCCAGGCGTGCCCGCCGGAAACTCCGGAGAAACTGACCATGCCCAGGACAACCCGTACTTGCTCCGCCGGCATCCCATTGGCCCGTAATAGAGAAACGAGTGTGTACGCCTGTGATTCGCAGTCGCTTACTATCAGACCCGGACGCGGATTGCGCGGCAGATTCGGGGAGTCGAGCAGTAAGTTAGCGGGATACAGCCAGACTTCCGGAGCTCCGTGCAGGTACGCATCCTCTACCCATACCCAACGCAATGCCTCTGCGTAGAGTTGTTCCGGAGTTTTCCCGAGCGCGAGTTCGATCACCGGGGCTGCATCCGGGGTCACGTAGGACTGGTATCGGGAAATCTGTCCGGGCCCAAGCTCCTTAACGAATTCGGCTTCTTCTATATACCGGGCAGTCTCGGAATACCCCGCAAGCCCTTCATATTCGGTGAGCCGATTGAGGCGGTATTTGCGTATATCCGCCTCTGGCATAGCCGGCATTGGTAAAAGGGCACTGGCAAGCGAATCCGGACCGACCCATTCGCGGACGTTCCAGCGCAGGTGTGCATAAACAGGTGAAGCAAGCAAGAGTCGGTAAGCAATAAAACCACCCATTACCAGTATCGCGGCAAGTCCTGCTAGCATGAGGCGCACAGACCGGCTACCTGCCTTGTGGCGCATCTGCTGGCTGGCAATCTTTGGTTCGTCGCGGGATCGCTTCGTAGCATGTGCGGGAGACCGTTTCGATCGGTTACGGGGTGGCATTTTTCCAGTATACCTCGATTGGGTACTGTAGTACAATAACGGTAGATTGGAATATACAGAACTAAACACATACGTCCGCATGGCCCGCCAGAAGGGAGTTTCCGAGGCAGAGATGAAGCGCGATCTTCGCTCTGCGGGCTGGCTTGATCGTGATATCGATCTGGCAATCCGCAAGAATCCGCTGATTCCGCCGCCAAAACCTCCTGAGGGCTACCGGGGTGCTCCTGTTGTTCCTGGCGGTATGGCCTCCATCTCCAGTCCTACCATGTGGGACGCGTTTGAACATGTTCTTATGTTTATCAGCCTGTACGTGCTGGCGACGGCATTTGCGCTGGTATTGCATCTTTTTGTAGATCGCTGGATCCCGGGCGTTCCCGATAATCCGTACCGCGATCCCACTAATGCTCAGCTGGGAATGCTGAGGGGCTACATGGCAGCGCTTATCGTATCCTACCCGCTATTTTCATTTTTTTTCTTGCGTATATCGGGAAGAACCGCAAAAAACCCGCTTATCCGTGCTATTCCTGCCCGAAAGTTTTTGATCTATCTTACTCTCGTGGTGGCTTTTCTGATCGTAACCGGTAATATTGTGTCGATGATTTACACCTTCCTCAACGGAAACGTTACGCTGAACTTCTTCCTGCATTTTCTGGTAACAACCAGTGTCAGCGGTGCGGTATTTGCCTACTATTTACAACAGGTAAAGGAGGACCGGGCCTATGCGTAGAGAAATGATCGGTATTCTGGGAATAGGAGTGCTGGTACTTGCCGCACTTATCGCGGGCTTTACAGTGATCGGATCACCCCTCGATCAGAGCGCGATCCGCTACGATGAGTCACGTTATAACGACTTCCAGCAAATCTCGAATCGGATTAACTCATTTTACCAGAACCGGAACCGCCTCCCGGCAAACCTCAACGAGCTCGAGACGAACGTCTTAAACACCATCGATCCGGTAAGCGGAGAGCAGTATGTATATCAGGTTTCCGGCGAAGCGAATTATCAGCTATGCACCACTTTCTCGACTACACTGGAAGAATTCCGCCGCAATACCACTCAAAGCTACTATGATCTCCCCCTACAGCATAACAAGGGCTACTCCTGCATAGAATTTGTTATCCCCGCATATATTCGTGAAACGAAGATAACTCCGGTACAAATGTAACAAAAACGCCTTACCAGCACTCGCCTTTGGGGATGTTAACGGTGATATTCCGGAAACCCAGTGCAGAGAGGAGTGCCGTTATCTGTTTCCGGCCGTTTTCTTCCGCTGTGTTTAGGATACCCGCTTCGCAGGCCGCCTGACGCAATGAGATCTCCGCTTCGGTACGCGCCTCTGCTTCCAGATCTTTCTCCCCTTTAGTCAGAATGCCCTGCCGACGGTCGTAGACACGGGTTTTTGAGTTGTCCAGCCGGGTGTAAAGGACCTGGGGCGCAGGGAGGTTTACAGTAACGATATCGCCGTCCACCCGTATATCACCTTCCTGTACCGCTGCAAAGTCGAAGCCGGCAACGATCTGGCCGTTGGCGATAAGCAGGATTTTATCCCCGAAGAGAAACTCCTGAAACCGGTTGCTGTTCTGTGTGCCGGCGTCAATGATTTTTTCCACGGTGTACGAAGCAGTTTCCAGACGCTGTAATTTACGGATTTCCTTAACCACCGCAGTTCCAGACGTGTTTACGTAGTATCCGGATTGCTGAAAAAAGGTAGTATAAATAAAGTAACCGGCAAACACAACACCTGCTGCAGCAAGTATTCCTATGACAATGTCCGCAAATCGTTTAAGCTGATTGATCATGGGCCTATTATACCCCACTCCGGGCATCAACAGGCGTTTCCGGAGTACACCCGATATTCACTCCGTATCTTCCTCATCATCGATGCCTCCGCGGAGCCCGGTATTCAGGCGTTCTGCAATCGCATTTTGTTCATCAAAGAGAGTTGCATCTTCCTTTATATAACGCTCTTCTTCTTTTGTAAACCACTCCTGTGCCTCCATACGCTTCAGAATAGCCTCTGCACGGGTCCGTCTTGTTTTGATAATCTGATTAATCCGGTCAATATCATCTTTGTTCTTCCGGTAGAACTCTTTATCGTCCTTCAGATTTTTCCAACCAGCGCTAATCTGGTCAAGTTTATCTATCAAAACCTTCCACTCATCAATTTCACGGTTTGAATAGTTAGGGGGTACGTATCCTGCAAGGTGCTGGACTACAATCTGTACCGGACAGCCATTTAACTCTCCCACAAAAGTGGAAAGCCCGATTTCCTGATATTCCCTATTCAATAAGAAATCTCTTGAATTCGGAAACTCAAAGAAAGAATCTATCAACTCCTGCGAGTTAAAGTACCCAAGCACTGGAAACTCACCATACACGATATTTGAATACCCGACCTCATCAAAAGCATCCTCGATGGTGTATCCGGACCGGGTAGCTTCAAATGACAGATCATTTGACTCGAGCATCTTTTTTGCCCGAAGTTCAGCTGAACGGGACAGTTTTTCCTGATATTTGAGCGGCTCGATGTTTTTCTCTTTGCGTCGGTTATTCAGCATCTTCAGATACTCCTGTACATCAATTTCTGATTGCAGGCTGCTTTGCGAGTCTTTTGATGCATCCCTCCAGCGCGAAGAGTAGGCCTTGACCTGCTCCTCGTACGGCAGGTAGTACTCTATCTCTTCTTTACGGACAAAACCGATATGGCGGGAGTCCATACTGAGCTTGCGATTATCTCCCATTACCAGATACGAGCCATCGGGTACGGTAACTTCCTGACAGTCATGAATTGCCTCTCCACCGAACGTTGAGCGTGCCTTGTTTATATACGGTTCCTGAATCAGGGAACCGTTTACGTAGACAAAACCGTCACGAATCTGTACTCTGTCGCCCGGCTCACCAATTACCCGCTTTACGAAACCGCCTTTCCGGGGGTTCTGCTCCTGGTCTGCGAATATCCGGGCAGTTTGGCTGTTACGGAAAACAATTATATCTTTCCTTCGAATAGAGGGCTCCAGACGTTTCAGGTTAAGCTGCGCGGCTACCGGTATCCGTTCGGAAATATGCGGATAGTACCGAACCGGTACCAGCCCGGCTTCATCAAAAGTAGGCATCATAGATGCGCCGGTGACCGGAATCTCGACACGGACTAATCCAACAAACTGGGCTCCAAAATATCCGGCCAGTGAAACAAGAACATAGCCTGCAATCCATATCGGCAAGAGGACCACCAGTGAAAAAATCACCGTCAAAACCCGGCCGCTGCGTGAGGTCATAGGATTGGTGAAGGCATTATAGGGTACCCAGATCGGGTAAATCAGAAACTGTATCAGTGATAAAAAAAACCCTCCCATACTACCTAATAGTACCTGATTCCGCTAGGAAAGAAAATTGACAACACAGCCAGGGAAGAGTAGTATAGTGTCATGATCTATGGCGTTCTTGCAGTGCTTGTAGTCCTCTGGCTTCTGGGAATTGTCCAGATACCCTATCTTGACTATGTACTTTTTTCTGTTAATGGGCAGGGAATTGAAATTAAAGAATTACTTATTTTTCTTGCAATCGTCTGGCTTATCGGTCTTCTAAAGTCGCCGTTTCGTGAGGTGGTAACAGTTCTGTTTCTGATCTGGATTTTATCGCTTCTGGGGATTGTAGCTGTCACCGGTCTCTCAGATTTTATCGTTTTAGCGGTCGTAATCGGAGTTATCGCTTCTCTTTTCCGGAAGTAACGATTATTCCCCAGTATCTTTTCTGAGTGTTCCAATACCTAGCTTTCTGGCAACATACGGGGTTAGGGGAGGTTCGACAATGAGTGTCATCAGAATAACCCACATCCCTACTGAAATAGCAAAATCAGACTGAATGACATCATACGCGGAGGCAATAATTATCAGAACCGCCGGTATAATTCCGGTTTCCCGGATAAAACTTAAAAAGAGCACATCCTTGAGCGTAAACTGGTGCTTAAAAAGCCAGGGGGCAAGCGAAACAAAGACCGCAAGGGGGCGAATAAGAAACATAAAAAGCAAGGCTGCAATTATCCCTACGGGCGCGTAGGCAATCAATATCGGAAGCGGAATCAGCGCACCCAGGACAATAAAGATAAAGGGTTTAATCATATGACTTATGAGACTCTCATAAAAGTATGACACTTTTTTCAGACCGCCAATTTCATCGGTGAGCAAACCTGCTACGAATGCGGCAAAGAATCCCGCGCCTCCGAGAACTGTTCCAAGCGAGTAGGTAAAGATCGGTACGGCCAACAGCAAAGCGGGATCGCCTTGTTTTTCCGAATCCGACGGGTGATAATAGAAACTCCGTATTATCCGGTAGCCCAGATAGCCAACAATAATACCCGAGACGATGAGTAATGCCAGTGAATCGTATGTTGATTTTTGTACAACAGGGAGAAAATACGCAAAGATACTGGTATAGTTTGCGGCACCTACGGTAATAAGCGCGAGTAACAGTGTCTGGGTAAAGATCGAGCCGGTAATATCAGAGAGTTCACTCTCGGCAATTGCCACGTCACGCACATTCTGACGCCGGAACCGCATGCGTTCAAAGGTAGGAAGTAATGCGGCAGGATCGGTGGAGGCAAGTGCTGCACTTACTACTACTATGGAAGCCACCAGGGCCGCACTCACCGGCATAAAAATCTGAAGAACAAAATACAACACTGCGCCAAAAAATACCGCCGAGATTACTACTCCAATTACACTTAACGATATTATGGGGAAAAACCATTTTCTGAAGGTTTTGAATGATATCTCGATGCCTCCCTGAAACAGAATAATGGCTGCAAATACCTCCATAACAACCTTGAGCAAACCCATATCAGCAGTGAGAAATCCGAGAAACGGTTGAATTGCGAGCCCAGCAAATATAGCCCAGACAAACGAAGGAATTATCGTTTTCGGTGCAATACGGTTTATGTAGTATCCGATGAACAGTACCGCTCCAATCACAAAAATTTGAAAGTCTATATGGTACCCTATCTCCGGTACCCTTGTAAGAACAAGCTGTGCCACAACAGAGAGGAGCGTGAGTACCGCAATTAGGATAGTATATGGAAGAAATCCCGCGAGAGGAGATGAATTCCGGGAGGGTGCCATGTGTAGATTGTAGAAGAATCCGAATCCGGTTTGCAACCTTATTCAGCAATGTCGGTATGCAACGATACCAACGTGAGCCCGTTCAAAAAGCGAGCAGGAGTTTCCGCAAGTGTTCCTTCCGGAGCGAGTGTGCGATGTAAAGGCTCCGCCTTATCCTGACCGGTAACGTAGACAACTCCACCTGAGACCATCCGTAAAAATGCGAGAGTGGTTGTAACACGGAGCGGATACGGATTCTTTCCCGAGGCATCGTAGGGAATAACCCATCGTTCTGTGTCAACAAAGTTCTGCCGAAATCGTTCCGGATCTTCAGGAAAAGGCATGATCCCTGATATGTGTCCATCAGCTCCAATTCCGAAGGTGGCGAGTATCAATCCCTGAGGGTGTGTCTCTCTCCAGTGGCGGAGTTGCTGCTCATAGCGGTGGGCAAGGGTGTCCGGAGCATCACCCGCCCGCACAGAGGTATCCAGAAAATTCACCCCCTGCTGTCTTGCCCGGGATGCGAGGTTTGTCCGCGTAAGAAGAAGGAAGTTGTTTACCTCGGGATCAGTTGAAAACCGTTCATCCAAGGGAATGATCGTGAGGCGGGACGATAGGTGCTCTGATTTAATAGAGTCCATCACGCGGAGGGCAGAACCGCCGGATGCTAGTAGTAGAATGTCATTACCGGAAAAGCGGATAATTAAGTCATTGAGAGCTCTTCCCGCCCCTGAAAGGGCCGAATACTCATCCGGATAGCGATGTACGTTGATCATTCTCCAGCGATAGCGTCAAGTGTTTTGACATCGAAGCTTTCCTCTGCTCCATCGTTAAAGGTCTTGTCGAGCATTTCCAGCTCGCGGTCAAGTTCATCGGGAGTAGCAGGTGCGCTACCTGCGGCATCAGTCTCAAGAGCCGGCGACGGTTCAGATTTTTCGGCTGGAGCTGACTGGTGCTGTGGAGTTGTGGACTCAGTTGTACCCTTGTTCATACTAGAGAAATAAAATACTGCAGCTCCGATTGCAACGGCAAGCACCACCACGACCGCAACGATAATTAACAGAACGGTTACCCCTGAGCCGCCTTTTGGTTCATGTGCCGCTGGTACTGCCGGCGGTACCGGGGAAGGAGGCTCAGAAGCTGTCGGCGCCTGAGCGGCAGACGGATCTGCCGCTACCGGGGCGGCAGCTGGAGCAGTTGCGGTTTCCTGCTGCGGTAGCACCGACTGCGATGACTCCGGGGAGCCTCCTGCGGTAATAGATGGCTCCTTTATGTCTTCAGGACGGGAATTTTGTGAATCCATTGTAATCGTTATAAAAATGCTAATTATTCAGCCGCAGGCTTAGAGTCAAGCCGCTGTTCTTTCAACGCTACCAGCTCCGGACGAATTGACTCTCCATAGTATTCTCGGATTGCAACGATATCCTCCCGTACTACAAGAAGAGCCTCACGGGTATCCAGAAAGAGCTCCCGGATTGATCCGTCAGCGGAAGGTACCGGCGTTCCTGAACTGTCATCAACGGGACACTTGAATTCTCTGGCAGCCTGCATTTTTTCGACAAAGACACCATAGTCGGTAGCCATTTTCTGCACAAGCTCATCCAGTCCAAGAATTGCATTTTCCAGCCCCGATGTATCGTATCCCTGCTCCGAAAAGTTGGAGGCAGTTTTGTTTAAGCGTTTCAGGAGATTCTCGTATTTTTTCAGCTGTCCTTTATGAGCATCATCAAAACGTTCGATCGCCTGCCCCATGCGCTGTGTTGCCTGCCCACAACGCTGTTCCATCCGTTCAACAACGCGCTCATTTACCTCGGCTTTTTCTGCGTCAACCCGCTCCCGTGCTTTTCGGACAAGTTCTTTGGTCTTCTTTTCGATAAAAGCTTCCCGGGACGATACAATACGTCCTCTCGTTTCGTTGATGTTGTCCTTTCTCATCATGAGTTCTTCTTTTCTTCGTTCCATCATCTCTTTGCTCTCCTCAAAGGTACTCCGGAGCTGTCGCACGTTCTGTCGCTGTTTTTCCTGCATCTCGTTTACCTTGCGGAGCGGAGGTGGTGCCTCCGAGAGCGGAGGGGACTGGACATTTACTTCCCGCACCGGCCGGGCATTAACCGCTTCAGGAGCTTCTGCTGATACCTGCTCCGGAGTACCTCGTGCTGCAACCTGAGATACCGAACTTACTAAGAGAATTGCAAAGAGAGCGGGGATGATTGGGTAATTCATTCGTTTGATGTATAAAGAAAATCAATTACAATACACTTGAGACTATTTGTACCTTTTTCAGCACTCCACTGTCAAGCGCATATGCCAGTTCATGCTGCACATAAACCTCGGGGAATCACCCCACTGGAGCTTGTGAACAAGTTGAAGAGTAGCAATCCTGCTCTTTCGAATCTTCCCGTCGCTTATGCAGGACGGCTTGATCCGATGGCAGATGGTCTCATGCTGCTGCTTTCCGGAGAAGATACAAAAAAACGGAGCGGATTCGAGAGACTTCCAAAAGAATATATCTTTGAAGCTGCATTCGGTTTCCGGACTGATACGTATGATCTGCTTGGAATACCGGAACGCCAGATTCCATTTGAGCTTCCGGACACTGGTAGTATCCGTGCTGTGGTTGCCGGTATGCTTGGCACATGGAATCAACCCTACCCGCCATATTCTTCGGCCCGGGTCCGGGGAAAGCCGCTTTTTTGGTGGGCCAGAGCGGGGAGGCTTGCCGAGATCACCGTTCCTGAGAAAGCAGTAACTATCGAACGTCTCGAGCTGGGGGAACTGAAAACAGTTTCGTCCGGGGTGTTCCTGAAGTTTGTCGAAGAAGCAATTCAACCGGTTACCGGAGACTTTCGCCAGGAGGTAATACTGACAAGCTGGCGGGAATTACTGACTACTGCACCGGAAGCTATCCAAACCGCAGGTTTTACCGTTTCTTGCACGAGTGGAACCTACGTGCGTTCACTTGTGGAACGAATGGGCCGGGAACTTGGTTGCGGAGCAGTCACCACGCGCATTACACGGACGCGGATAGGATCGTACACACTTGAAGATGCGGAAGAAGTGATTTTTACTTCCACACGGTGATGATAATAGAACCGACCATCAGTGCCACCAGCTGATAGCTGACACCCAAACCATATACAGATAACTTACGCTTTTCGTAAATCACAGATAGCATCGTGCCAGTAGCTACAAAACCAAGCCAAAGAAGAAATGCGGTTTCTATGGCTGCATCGGGGGTGGTAATAGTGAGCGTCTTAAGAAAGTAAGCCAGCACGGTCATCATTATGACAGAGTTGAGTACTCCCATTGCCATGTATTTTCCCGCATTTTTTAGATCGGCCTCTTTCATTCCCATCTCGCTCATCCAGTACTTACCGAAAAGAACCGGAGAATACCACAGTGCTCCAATAGCCATGTCTGCAATAACCGCTATAAGCACCGGAAGCAATGATATTTCTCCTATCATACAAAGGTAAACGGGTAATACGATCATCTTACCGTATCTCGGGAGGTGGATCAAGGGGAAGCCGATGAGGGGACAGGAGTGATCGGTTCAACCAGATTCGGAATTGTGGCTCCGCATGAAATTCCGAAACAGACCGCTCTCCTGAATACCACTTGCTCGAGCGCAACAACCACCGCAAGTACTGCTACTACTAGTATGACACCTACAATTGCCGCAACAATTTTTTTCCGGGCTGCTCCTACCTCATCTTCGTCACCACCGGACGTAATCCAGGCAAATGCGCCCAGCAGGAGATACACGAGAGCAACGAGTCCTGCAATCACGAAAAAAATCCTGATGACAAACGTTAACACATCGGCCAGATTCGGTATGCGGAATCCGAGCGCCGTCTGATCTACAATTATTTCCTGGGTAAGGGAGTTATTGGCGGCATTAACGTTAGCTGTCTGTCCGGTATTACCGGTTGCGGCGGGAACCGGAGTTCCCTGGGAATTTTCTATTGTTGCAGAAAGCACCTCCCCCGTTACTGGATCAATTAGCGAGAAGGTTCTCCCGGCGGTTCCGTCTTCACGGAGTGTTATTCCGCTTGCAACGATCCGGTTATCATCTGTTACGTTCAGTCTCCGGACCGGATCTGCCGCATCTGGATTCCAAGGTTGTAATTCTCCGGTATTTTTATCGAAGGCGGCAAGATATCGCCGCGGCTGCCCGGCTACTTCGGTGAATTCACCACCTATGTACAAGGTGGTATCTGTTCCTGTCATTGTAAAAATATCGCCATTTACGCCTGGATTAAAGCCGTTCAGGGTATAATCAGGCTTTGTGAACATGGCAATCCTGGATCGGGGCCATCCGTTGATGGCAGTAAACCGTCCGCCAATCCAGACCGCAGTACTATCTACATGGGAGGCAAAGACATAATTATCGGGAGCGGGAGTCCAAGGAAGCAACTCAAAGGTATCACGGCTGAACGCAGCCATGTACGGTCGAAGTTCCCCGGCAATCGTCGTAAACAGGCCACCAACAAAAATCGTTGCCTCATCAAGCGAAATTGTCTCTACTTTCCCATCCGGTGCGGGATTCCAGTCGTAGAGGGTTCCGGTTTCAAGGTTCACTGCGTCAAGATTCTGCCGTAACTGCGCGGGAGCGCTCCCGATCTGTACCCGGGAATAATCACCCCCGGCAACCAGAAGTTTCCCGTCACGGACCACCGTAATATCAAGTGCGTTGTCCACAAAGGCTCCTCTGTTCTGCGCATTTCCCACGATTACGCGTACCCTTTGCTGCGGAGTCACGAGTGGAGTCACGGTAAGTACGGGTCCGGTAGGAAACACCGAGGCAGAAGGTGTGGCAGTAGCAGTAACGGTAACTGGAACAGTGCCTGTCGCAGGTGCGGTAGGACGCGCTGACGGAGTGGGTGAGGGTACGTTCAGAAAAAAGTCAATTACCTGTGCAGAGGCGGGTACCGGCGCAAACAGTCTGGAGACAAATATTACGGCTAAACCGGCGATAAAACTATTTTGTATTGTCCTAATAATGCATTTCATCATCCAATTATATCATTTTGATAAAGTACTCATCGGTGCTGCTGACGGTGTTTTGTACCGTGGCATATTAAAGTCCAAAAAGTATACAATGAGAACATGGATGTATTTATTGAGATTGCGCAGATTCTCGCTGTAGCAGCGGGTGTATCGATAGCAATGCGTTTCCTCAGGCAGCCCCTGATAGTAGGCTATATTATTACCGGTATCCTGGTAGGACCTTCTGTGTTAAATATTTTCCGGGCTGAACATGAGCTTGAACTGCTCTCAAAGTTTGGAATCACGATACTTCTTTTTCTGGTAGGTCTTTCGCTGAGTCCGCGTGTTATAAAAGACCTTGGGAAAGTATCGCTGGCAACCGGTATCGGTCAGATTGTATTCACGTCTCTTATCGGATTCGGGATTGCACTGGCAATCGGTATTCCGCGTCTTGCTGCTCTCTACACTGCAATAGCGCTTACGTTCAGCAGTACCATCATCATCGTCAAACTCCTTTCCGATAAAAAAGATCTCAACAAACTCTATGGCAAGATTGCCATCGGATTCCTTCTGGTTCAGGATCTGGTTGCAACGATTCTTCTGATTTTCTTTTCCACACTGAGTTCAAGCACCGGCGAAAACCCGTATACTGCAGTCGGATTTGCCCTCATTAAGGGATTCGCGTTGATTGCTGTCATACTGGTGCTGTCATCATTCGTGATTCCCCGTCTCTACCGCTGGCTTGCCCAGTCACAGGAAATGTTGTTTCTTATATCTATCGCCTGGGGACTCGGACTGGCAGCATTATTTCACGTCATCGGCTTCTCGGCCGAAATCGGCGCACTGGTTGCGGGTGTTGCCATTGCTGCAACACCGTTTGCCTACGAAGTCGGCGCCCGGCTGCGACCCCTGCGGGACTTTTTTATCGTACTCTTCTTTGTCCTTTTGGGTGCAAATATGCTACTGGATAACATCGGATCACTGATTGTACCTTCGGCGCTGCTCTCTGTATTCGTCCTGGTCGGAAATCCGGCAATCGTGATCGTAATCATGAATCTTCTTGGCTATAACCGCCGGACCGGATTTCATGCCGGACTGGCAACAGCCCAGATCAGTGAGTTTTCGCTGATATTGGCTACAATTGGATTCGAAGTCGGGCATCTCTCGAAAGACGTGTTGTCCATTATAACTATGGTCGGATTGGTGACTATCTCTGTTTCTACCTACATGATTATGTACTCTGACCGAATCTACAACTGGGTGGGACCTTGGCTACGTTTCCTGGAACTCCGGAAGATAGATTTAACACGGGAGACAACCAGAAAAGAGTACGTCGCGCTCCTGTTTGGATACGATCGTGTGGGACATGACTTTGTTGGTGCATTTACCGAGTTGGGCAAAAAATTCCTGGTTGTGGATTATAATCCGGAGTCTATCTCCCGGCTGGAACAGGAGGGGCTTCCGTTTGTCTACGGAGATGCCGATGATCTTGAATTTCTCCATGAACTGAATTTACAGGATGTGCAGATTGTCGTATCAACCATTCCCTCCTTTCAGACAAATGCACTTCTGGTGCAACAGGTAAAGCTCGCCAATGCGAAGGCTATTGTAATCGTGCTGGCCCACGATGCGAGCGAGGCAAAGGAACTGTATGCAAGGGGAGCTACCTATGTGATCGTACCTCACTACCTGGGTGCCAGGTACGCATCGCGTATGATTGTACGGCACGGAGTTAAGCGAAGTGAATACGAAGCGGAGCGCGGCAAGCATCTGGAGTACCTGTATAAGCATTATGCACATAATCTCCGGTAAGAAACGGCATTATGAATAATCCGGCCTGGTGCGCATAACGAGAGCCTGGTGCGCCTGCAAAGGGCTTGGCGAACCTCAGGTGATTTTATGTATGCGTTCCTTGTGCAAGCATTTCCATTGCTTCGGCAGCAATATTCTTCACTTCTTCCTCGGAATTCGCCCGCACGAACTTGAGCCTGAAATCGGCTGCGTTCGGGAATCCCTTACAGTACCAGGCTAGATGCTTCCGCATCGAGAGAAAATGGGCTTCGGGAGTAAGCTCCATGAATGTTCGGGTGTGCTCAAGTGCCACCAAGATGCGTTCCCGGGGTGTTGGCTCGCGGCCGGCAAAAAGCCAGGGGTTTCCAAAGCTGGCACGGCCTATAAGAACGCCATCGACTTTATATGTTGCTACCCGTTCCAACGCATCATCGCGGGACTGGACATCACCATTGCCAAGAAGTGTGATCCCAGAACCGCTTGCATGTACAATTTCGGCAGCCTTTGCAATTTCATCCCAGTCGGCCATGCCCGTATACATCTGCTTGAGGGTACGGCCATGGAGGGTGATATTAACAGGAGCGACCTCGAGCAGGGCCGGTATCCAGCTCTCGACCGCCGGCACATCAAATCCGATTCGTGTCTTTACGGATACCGGGAGCACGCCCTCGAGCGGAGTAGCACCAAATCGTGTACGATACCAGCTGACAAACCCAATCACATCGGGATGTACGCCCGCCTGTTCCATGGTGATTCCATCAGCACGATCCTGCATTGCCTTCTGGACTGTTCTGACTATCTTCTGAGCCAGCTTCGGTGTGCGGATCAGTCCTGCTCCGGCTCCCCGTTGCTGGATATTTTTGGCAGGGCAGCCCATGTTAATATCTATTCCCGCAAATCCCATCTCGGCAATAGCAAGCGCGGACGAGTAATACGACTGTACCTCGGTACCAAAGATCTGAGCGACCGTCGGTGAAGAAGAGGGTTTGGTAATAAGCGCTTCCATTACCTTTGTTTTTCCACGCGCAATAGCCTCTACTGCGGTAAACTCCGTAAAAAGTATATCCGGCCTGCCGTACCGCTCGGTTATCGCTCGGAAAGCGGCATCGGAAACACCATCCATCGGAGACAGACCAATGACCGGCCTGGGCAGGTTACTCCAAAAACCTCGATTCATAGAAAGAATAGTATACTGGAAAGATCAAACCGTATCGGAGCGATTCAAATAATCCGCGATTTTTTCCCAAAATTCCCGAACTCCGTGAGGGCTTAATTCTATCTGTTCAGCGGGCTTACGGTTTTTACGGGGGCGAAACTGCATCATAGACTCAAAAATACCGTTTTGAATACACCACCACACGTAACGCCCGGCTGCTTCGGGATCCTCAGGTAGCGCTGTCCCGCGCCAGTTGCGTGCTTCTTCCCGGATTTCATGTCCAGGCGAAAGAGCCTTTCGGAGGGTGGAATGGTCGAAAAGTCTTTCCTGACGGGCTTCCGAAGGGATCAGTCCATGCCTGCGCATAAAGGAGATATTATCGTATTCCTGTCGCCCTACCGGCTCGGAGAATAACAGGATCGATCCACCGCGATGTTCCGGATACAGTAGCGTTTTAAATGCCTGTTCACTTGGCTTCGTGATTTCGATTGAAACCAAGTATTTCCGGTACACATGCTCGTATGCGTTTACGACATCCCGATCTTGTGCTGAAACATATAATTTAACGTATGGCCGCTGGATCATCTCGTTTAGAAAGCCCAGGGTGTACGGTGCCGACCGGGTAACTACATGAAACATAAACCGGTGAGAGGCGCGGTGTAGGGTATCGATCATCCGGGTGGCATAATGCAACCCGACAGCTGCACCGGAAACCGGAATGCTTACATGGATCTGTGACTTTGCCTTTGGATCTATTTGATGTGACTTCTCAAAAAATTCGCCGTGATCAAGCCGCTCTGCCAAGATAGGACTTATCGGATAGGCGTTCACCACAAAGTTACCCGCAGGGTGACCGACCCATTCGCCATATTTCTCCAGCTCCCGTTTCGTGTAGCTGCTGGGGACAAATGTCAGATCCGCTTCCGGTACGTACCACATGAACTGGGGACTGTCATCTGTCACCTGGACTGCCAGAATTACCTGCACCTTCCTTTCCTGCTCAATTTTCCGCTTTACTATTCCAATTTGGTGTGCCAGGGTGAAATGGGTAGCAACGATTACGATCTGCTGCGGAGTTTCCAGCCGCTGATCCAGTATTGTGTTCAGCTGTTCGTACATAAGATCCGATTGCATCCGGGTGAGCCAATAGTATAGGAAGGTGAAAATATACTGTTGCGGATTATATTGCACCCACTCAAACAGATTACGGAGAAGGGGATGTATGCTGAAAATACGGTGTAGCCACATTATATTGCGGTCATGAGAACCCATAAGTAAGGGCTGGACCGTCTCGGGGAGGCCACTATACAGGGCATCTGTAACGCGCAGATGTCCAAGTCCGGCAGGGGCATAGGCAAAAATCAGTACAACTGATTTTTGACCAAGGATAGATGCGGCACGTGTCACGATATTTAAGTATAATGGAGCTCATGCCTGCACACCAACAATATGGTGGACTCATCTGGACAAATCATGCCCTCGAACGCCTGCAGGAGCGAAAGCTTCCCCGGCACATCGCCGTAACTGCGTACCATGCTCCCGATGAAAAACTGCGCGGAAAACAGCCCGGTACTGTAGAACTGAGAAAACGGCACGGAAAATCACTAATTACCCTGATCCTTAAACAAAACGAACCGCGTGAGTGGATTGTACTTTCTGCCTGGATAGACCCTCCCCTCCCCGGAACGCCTGATCATCGCAAACGGGAGGCATGGCGATCGTACAGGAAGGCGGGTTTCTGGGGAAGACTGTGGTACATATTGCGCAGACAGATGGGATTCTAGCCGCTTCACGTTATTTACAACTTGGCCAGCCTCCGATTCCACCCCGGGAGATCTTGAACGCAGCAGTGCGGATAGCCTCTTCGGCGTTAAAGCGCAGATCTGCATTCTGATCAGCTCCCATTTGTGCCCGGGTACTCTCCCATGTGGCACGGGAAAACTGAAACATCCCCGCATAGTCATGTGCAGTGTTGTGTGAGGTGGGATTATACCCGGATTCGCATGCTGCAATCTTCCGCAGCTGGCTTTCTTCCACGCCGTATTCGGCAGCATACTTCCGGAAAAATTCATCTATCTCGGCCGGTGCGGGGGGCGGGATATACACGGTGGGAACGGGAGTTGGTGAAGGAGTCAGCGTTGGACTCGGTGTTGGCGTGCGTGTAGGTATGGGTGTCGGGGTTGCTGTAGGGGTTGGTGTGGGAGTGAAGGTCGGCAACGGAGTCGGGTTTCCCGAAGGTAACGGAGATCGGTATTGCGGCACTCTGCGAAACATGCCAAGAATCATGGCCGTACCTGTCGGCTCTGTGCCGTATGCCTGCACGGAGCGGCTCTGATCATGACCCGCAAGCTGAAGTGCCAGCAATCCCGCAAAAAACACGCACCCGGATAGCACGATGAAGTTACGCACCCGCGGAGAGAGTGTTTCCGAGAGTCCGGACAGTAAATCACCGAATAGTGAACGCAGACGCTCCATAAGTACGCTAATAGTAGTATACACCGGGCGGTGCCTTGTATGCGAACGTAATTTCGCAGAGCTAAAGATGGAAAGAGTGGTTTCCGGGTATTATTGAAAACCCTCTTGACAAAGTGAACGATCGTTCTATAGAATAGTGAACAAGCGTTTACTTATTCTAATCCAACAATGAAACCCGATTATCTCGCGGCGATTAAGCAGTTTTACGGTAAGGCGAAGCGGCTTCCTTCGTATTCCGAAATGCTTGATCTTTTCGGGCTATCCTCCAAAAATGCCGTACACAAGATCGTTCACAAGTGGATCGAAGATGGACTCCTGAAAAAAGAAAATAGCAAGCTTGCTCCCACGGGAAAGTTTTTTGCCTTGCCGCTTCTTGGTATGGTACGCGCCGGCCAGCCGATCCTGGCGGATGAAAATAAAAGCTATCTGACCCTTGATGAGTACCTGATCGATGATCCAAGCTCATCTTTCCTGCTAAAAGTACGGGGGGACTCCATGGTTAATGCGGGAATCTTCGAGGATGACTTGGTTATAATTGACATGAAACGCTCAGCATTGTCCGGCGATATTGTACTTGCAGAAATAGACAAAGAGTGGACCCTGAAATACCTTAAAAAAGATAAAAACCGGATATACCTGGAAGCTGCAAATGACAAGTATCCTCCCCTGCATCCCAAGAAAGAATTGAAAGTTCATGGGGTGGTAATGGGCGTCATCCGTAAATTCCGGAGTTGAGTGGTTTCAATCATCCTTTTTCTGCTGAAGCCGGTATAATGGCACCATGAATGACCGGACTGAACTCTTGAAATGTTTCGCAGGTTCACGTAAAAACGTTCTCACGCTGCATCACCGTCCGGATGGTGATTCTGTAGGCTCGAACTGTGCATTCGCCGAAGCTCTCCGTCTTCGAGGGCATTCAGTGGATATATTTAGTATCGATACGGTCCCGGAGTATCTGATGTTTATTCCAGGTGCAGATACCGTGCGAGTGCAGCCTCCCGAGAAGATTCCATGGCACCGGTATGATACCTACTGGGCATTGGATATGGCATCTCCGGATATGATAGGAATCAAGCCCGAATTTCCGGATTCATTAACTGTTGCAGTTCTTGATCACCACGTATCAAATAAGGGCTGGGGTACTCTGAACCTGATAGAGCCCACGGAGATTTCAGCAGCTTCTATCGTCTATAGTTTTCTGAAGGATACCGGTATTTCAATCTCCCGTGATATAGCAACTGCATTGATGACCGGTTTATGCACCGATTCCGGGTTCTTCAGGTACATAACCAGCGGCGCACCACTCCAAGTAGCTGCAGAACTTATAGACCAGTACGGGGTGGATTATCAGAAAATCGTCTCGGCAATTCAGAGCCAGCTGAATATTGAGGATATTCTGTTTCTGGGGAACGCACTTTCTCTTATGAAGGTTGATTACGAGCGAAAAGTTGCGTACCTGCCAATTCCGTACCAGAGCTGGTTGAACTTTGGAGAGGCCGGTCAGAACAGTCACCTACTTACCGGGTACTTACAGTCTATTAACGGCACAGAGTTCGGGGTTTTGGTTATCGAAGAAAAACCTGGCACCTTCCGTTTGCAGTTCCGCTCCCGTAACCGTGCCTATGATGTCTCCGCTCTGGCTCAAAAACTGGGCGGCGGCGGTCATAAGAACGCATCAGGCGCAACAATTCAAGCACCTTCAATTGACGCGGCAATTTCCAGTATACTTTCATTGGCATGAGCGACTCGATTACGCTTCCCATCGTCGATATTATCCTTGATAATATCCGGGTTAAATCATTCTATTTTCACTGCAAGCTTGACGCCCAGCCGGGACAGTATGTTCTGGTAAATATCCCCAACGTCGGCGAACGGCCATTTGCACCGATCGTCATAACGGAAAGCACTTTTCTGATCTCGGTCGCAAAAGTGGGTGTCGGCTCAAATACCCTGCACGGCATGTCCGTTGGCGAGCAGCTATCTATCCGCGGTCCGTTTGGGACCTACTTTACCCTCCCGGAAAAGCCCGGGACTATTGCGCTGGTTGCCGGTGGCTATGGAACCGCTCCTCTCTCGTTTCTGGCAAAACTAGCTGTTGAAAAGGGATTTACCGTAAAACTCTTTGTGGGTGCCAGAACAAAGTTTGAGCTTCTCCTTTATCCATTCCTGCACAACAAGAAAATCCATGTTACGAAAACGACCGATGACGGCTCTGAAGGTCGTATGGGATTTGTAACCGATGCATTTTCAGAATACATGAACACTGAACTCCCGGATGCGGTGTATACCGTCGGTCCTGAGCCAATGGAACTGAAAGTAATCAATATGTGTCAGCGAAAAAATATCCCGTTTCAGGCATCATTTGAGCGCTTTGTACATTCACCATTTGGACCGGTTATAGATCACATTAAGTTTGCCACCCTGTTTCAGGGACAAAAGATATATGACCAATCCTGAAAATCAGGCACGACACACCCTTGGAAATCTGATTACTGCGCTTGAGTCGCAGGTTTTTCTTCTTGAGCGTGCGCTTACGAGCAACCCCGAGAAGACAGGCGATTACATACAGCGAATGAAAGAATCGCTTGCAAAGATGCGTGATTCGTTATCCCGACTTAAGAATATAGCCAAATCCACGGACTGAATGAATCAGCTTCCGTTTGCTATTCCGGTCAATTTTTTTACGGAGATATCCGATATATACGTCGACTATTCTGGTATCTACATCAATCGCAGACATCCACAGGCGGTTCAGTATCATTTCGCGTGTTAAAATCCGCCCCTGATTTTGCATGAGATACTGAAGGAGCTTCGTTTCTTGAGGCGTGAGGGAAACTTCCTTCCCTCCACGGGTCACCACAAGTGTCTTGGTGTTAAACTCCAAATCATCTAGCCTGAGCGTATCACTGCTTCCTGCCAGTCGCCTGAGTCGAGCCTGAATACGGGCTATCAGTTCTTCCCCATTAAACGGCTTCGTGAGGTAGTCATCAGCGCCCAGGTTAAGGCCCTGGATTTTATTGGCCATAGAGTCTCTTGCCGTGAGAATAATGATTCGCAGATCGGGATATTCTTTATGTAGCTGCATAAGTATTGATTCCCCGCTGATATCCGGTAGCCCGAGATCAAGGATTACCAGATCCGGATGTGTCTTTTTTATGAGCTTCAATGCTGTTGCCCCGTTCGTAGCGGTAATGACATTCAGATTGTGATCGAGAAGAAGTTGTGTAATATATTCTTGTATATCCTTATCATCCTCAACCACAAGGATTGTTGATATCATGTGTACTATTATAACAAAATAAAAGTGTAATCAACGTGAACTCCCTGTATAATTACGGAACGGGATATATAACCATCTGTTACTACGATGAAAAAAAATTTCCGGCATATACCAACGCAACGTCGATCCCGTAGCCGGGTGGCTTCGATTCTTAGGTCCAGTGAAAAAATTTTCTCCCGGGTTGGATATGAGGCGGCTACAACAAATGCTATTGCAGATAATGCCAAAATCCCCATTGGTTCGCTTTATCAGTATTTCAGGAACAAACAGGCGATACTTCGAGCCCTTGCGGAGCAATACATAGCTGAGTACCGGGATCTTTTCATCCGTTCGATTGAGGCAAACAACGCTGCTAAAGATCACAAAACCATCATGGATTATATTATCGATGTAACGATAGAGTATTATCAGGAACATCCAGCATTTATGGTTGTTTTCTATGGAGCCATCTCTGAGAATGAATTTGCCAAGATTTCAGAAGAGTTTTTGCAGGAACTGATCAAGATCGGTGTTGATTATTATCATCGGAAATGCCCCAATTTTGACAGACAAAAGCTTGAAGTTATAATCACCGTACTGATAAAATCAACACGTTCCATCTTTCCGATTGCCGTCCGCCCGGACGGCAGTGTTGATGAACGGTACCGGACTGAGCTCAAGAGACTTGCAACAGCTTATTTCCGTTCAGCTCTTGAAAAAGTTTGATCACCGGCAGGTTATTCATACTCCGCGCAACGGCAGATGATAGCGTGAGAATAGCTCCCGTGTTCCTGCTACCTGATAAGAACTGTGGTGCCGATATCCGCCCAGTAGTAGAGCTGCTTTATATAGGAATAAGGCGTATTGATGCAACCGTGGCTGCCAACATCGAGGTAATCAGGGGTTCCGTAGACAGACCGCCAGGATGCGTCATGAAATCCATACCCCTGGTAAAAAGGCATAAAATAGTCGACCATGTTATCGTAGTGGATGCCCGGGAACGGCGATCGCATCCTGAACGGCGAGTACTTGACGTATATCGCATACTGGCCGGTAACTGTTTCGAATCCGCGTTTTCCGGTAGTAACCGGTACCGGTTCCTGAAAAATCGAGATTCCGTTTTCGTAGGCATAGAGACGCTGTTTTGCCAGATCGACATAAATCAACTTCGGCACGTCAAGAGGCGGCAAGGGGATATTCTTCTCTTCCTGTAATCGTTTCTGAAGAGCTATCAGTTCCTGTCGTTCTTTCTCTTCTGCTATTCTTTTACTTTTCCGGGGTTGCTCAACCAGTGAAAACAGTTCCGACTCTGCACGCCTCTGCATTTCCGCAGCCGAGACGGCTGAAAATTGTGCAGGGGTAAACGCTGCCACATTGTTTTTATACCGGTTCAATAACGATATCTCCGTCGTATACCCCGATCGTGTAGCAAAAAACGCAAGCAGTGAGTCTACTTCTTTCGTAAGATTGGCAATGTTTGTAAAAATCAGTTTCCGTTTCTCTTCTTCGACTTCCTGTTCGATTGTACGGGTGTACTTCTGTACGGCTTCCAGTCCGCTGAGCACCTCTTCAAGGGTGGGCCCGGTTCTTGTGGTTTTGCCGCCGTGTGACGAGATGTACGTTTCGATAATCTCTCGGGAAGGGTAGTCAAAATTAACTGCTATCGAGTATTTATTTTCCAGCTCACCGAATGCACGGTCATGCTCACTACCAAGTTCTTTGGTAACAACAGCCTTCAACTCGTCCAGCCTGTCAGAATAACTGAGAAGTTGAGACGGATCCAGCTCGCCGCTGACAAGACTAGAACGCATCCTGGCAACTTCAGCGGTTACAGCATCTTTTGATGAGTAGGGATACCTTTCTGCGGCTTCCAGCTGCAATGAAAATGATTCCAGCTTGCCGGATACCAGTTTACGCTGTTCGGCAAGAACCTGTCCGAATTGCGCAGTAACTTCCGAGTCTACTTCACGCACTTCTGCGTGTACAGACTGCACGGTAAAGGGAATGAGCGCCGATATTGGCGAGCGTATAGCATCTGAATTATTACGGAGGCGGGCATAATAGTTACGCACATCGTGACCGTGTTCTTTGATAATTGAGAGCTTGGAAAGTGTTTGGTTGATTGTATCGAGCGTTTCGGCTCGGAGGCTCGACCCGAACCAGAAACCGATAGCCGCAAGATGTATAAATACAACGAATATACCCGTTACAATAGCACGATGTTGCCACTTACGGGGTGGCTGATCAGCTGCTTCCGGTTCCACAGGGGAACCGGAGGGCATACCGTCCGGTAACACCACCGGTGGAAAGACAGGACCGGTAGCGGGAGCATCCTGTTCCGGATTTAGATCACTCCTGATCCCTGCCTGTACGGAATCATAAAACGGGATAGCATCTTGCATAGTTCATTACACCCTCTCCATTTACCAGAAAACTGGTATATTGCTGAACTTATTATAATCAAGCGACGGGGTATAACTGCGCATAAATGGGAGAAGCTATCATAAAAACCGAAGAAGAATAAGCAGAAAACAGCCGTTTTTCAAGAAAACGAGGCCTGTAGAGGTGCCGATCATCGTAGGTCCTCCGTTTGTGCCCGGGGAACAACATCTTCCATCTGGATCCCGCAGCGTTCTGGGCACTCACGGGGAGGACTACGAAAAATACCGCAGGTAACAGATTAAGGCATTTTCGTACCTCCAAACTATTACTCTTTTTACGATATTATTGCGCTACGCGCGGGCGTGCGACATTGACGACGAGCTTGCGCCCGTTGACTTCCTTGTCGTGCATCTCTGCAGCGGCGCGTTCAGCGTCAGAGTCGTTTTCGAATGTTACGAAACCGAAGCCTTTTGAGCGTCCGGTTGCGCGATCAGAGATGACAATGGCTTCAATGATCGCACCGTAGGGAGCGAACATGTCAAAAAGCGACTGGTTATTGATGGCCCACGGGAGGTTACCGACGTATAATTTCCGATTGTCCACTAACTATATTACACCCCCTCTCACATGAAGTAAATATCTAAATCCATTATAAGCAGATCAACTGAGCAGAAACTTCGAATCTTTAATGGTGTCCACGATCTGTAACAAACTTATTATACCACAGTTTTTAAGTATAATGATGTGGTGATACTATTTCTACTGTTTTTTCTGGGCATTGCGATGCTTGTATACGCATCCGATCTTCTTATTTCGGGGGCATCCTCACTCGCACTCCGGCTGAAAGTTGCTCCTCTGGTAATAGGCCTGACAGTTGTTGCGTTCGGCACATCACTGCCGGAGTTAATGGTTTCCATAACGGGGGCTTTGGAGGGAGCTACACGATTGGTACTGGGAGCAATAATCGGATCGAACATTGTTAATATACTGCTTATTCCCGGTGTTATGGCGTTTATTACACCGCTCAGGCTGAAAAAAAATACAATCTGGAAAGAGATTCCTATGTCTTTTCTAGGCGCAATCGTGCTTTCTATACTGGGGTTGGAGTACGTTCTGGAATACCGGACCAAGATCGGTGAGGTGCTAGGAAGTACTGATGAGATCGGGCAGATCGGGTTGGCAAACGGACTCGTTCTTCTGTGCTTTTTTGTTATTTTTCTATACTACGCATTCTCGTCTGCAAAAAAGGACACGTCAATCAAGCTGGATATTCCCCGGCTCTCCGGATTACGTTCCGGTGCATATATGCTAATCGGCCTTGCGGGGCTGGTAGCAGGCAGTCATCTGACGGTAACACAGTCGGTGGCTATCGCAGATACATATAATCTGGGACGCACCTTTGTGGGACTCACTCTGGTTGCCCTCAGTACCAGCGCTCCGGAGCTAATTACCGGGATTGTTGCCGCACTAAAACGACAAACCGACATTGGTGTCGGCAACATCATCGGATCGAATATCTTTAATATTTTTATGATCCTCGGGATTACCGCAGTAATCCGTCCGCTTCCGATTACCGGTCAGAACATTGCAGAAATTCTTATTCTCCTTATTGGAACAGCCTTTGTGTTTGTTTCACTGTTCGTACTTAAGAAACACTCACTAGGAAGAATCGAGGGTGCCGGAATGCTGATCGTGTACGGTCTCTTTCTGCTATACCTGTTTACACGATAAGGGTTTTCGTTGATCGGCGTTTTTACACTTTCAGTAAGAGAAGATGCCTTACGCAGGGGGCTCATTTACCTGGTCAGTTTTTTTCGCAGGCGCGCTATTCGGATATACATCTGCTTCCCGAGATGGTCGAAGAATCCGGCTGGACGCTGGGCTCATCGCTGGCAATCCTCGCCGGTCTCGTGGTATCGTTTTTGATCGAAAAGGTTATCCACTGGCGCCATTGTCACCTTCCGTTCGATAGGGCGAGCTTTCTGTTTATCGCGAGGCAAGGCACTGTTTTACAACTTTGCTACGGCACTTACCGCTTTAGCTGGGACAATTGCCGCCTTCGCAGCGACTCAGCATGTGGAGTGGCTGAATCAATATCTGATTCCTTTTACCGCAGGCAGCTTCATTTATATCGCTGGAGCTGATCTTATTCCGGAGCTACACAAAGAGACTGAAACCCGAAAGGGAATTATACAGCTTCTCCTATTTATAGAAGAGATTTCCATTATGATGGCACTCCTCCTGCTTGAGTGATCCTGGCTACGTTATTGGACTTTTACCAGGACTATGGTACCCGCGCCGGACCGCATATTTATCACCAGGGCACCCTCGCGGAATGTATACCATTCTGCTTTATTTAACGCATCAATGAAGCGCGTCCCCAACGATCCTTCGGTACAGGTATTTTCTCCGGAGATCGTAGCGGACAGATCAATACTGTTCCCGTCCGTTGAGTATGATCCGATAGCTTTGACACAATCTGCGCCAATCTGAAGAAAGCCGTTATTGGCGAAATCTACCGTGTACTTTCCGGTAGTATTTGGAGTCTGGATCGACTCATCAGTGTATTTGATCGATTCCAGCGTCCAGTAACCCAGTATTGGGAGAGAGACTGCAGCTGACTGAACCTGGTACGGGTTCAGTGGTTCTCTGAGTGCTAGTTGTTCCGATTTCTTTTGTGCATCGTTATTTATGAGTACAATACCACAGACGCCAAGAACAAGGACCGCAAGTGCCGAAAGAATCATTTGTCGCGGAAACGAGCGGACCTTTGTTCCTGATTTTCCAGAGCTTGTTGTCCGGGCATGCTTTACCTTGTGTTTCGCAGTTTTAGTGTTTTTTTTCATATGTTTGCTGGTAAGAGACTACTATCTAGTTTATTCTGATACGGAAAATGACACAACTACGGGATTTCCTGCTGCATCGGTTACAGCTGCATCAGCCCCCGGGAACTCGAAAACAGTGTCCCCGTCATCTACATTCAGACCGGCAACAAGTCTATCACCACTTGCCACTGCCTCGGTCAGCGGGATAACCACATTCATAGCATCCGATTCGATGAAAGCAGATTTACCGATCACCTTTCCGGGCATACCTTGAGCGTCTGCACGGTAGATAACAACATATCCACCGCCGTCAATGATCGCAGAACGGACGGTCACCTCTTTGCCGGGAGTCTGCGTGTCTACCAGAATACTGTTTTTCGGTGCAGGAGCTTCCATAGCAGCCTGTTCTGACTTACTTGCCAATTCATAGGTGGAATCTATTCTTTCCAGGTCACGGCCATAGTTAATTCCAATAAAAAACAGAATTAACGGTATGGCAAGAAATAGTATTGCCGTAACAGTCCGTGAGAACGGAGTCACGATATTCAGGCGGTTTTTTTTCGGTTTTGATTTAGATTTCATAATTCCAGTATAGGTATCGTATAGATAGTTGTCTAGTGGTAGTATGCAGTTGTGTTATTATTAATCATAGATTATCGTAAAGCTCTTCATAAGAATGATTGTCCCCAATGGGGGGGAAGCACGAAAATAGCCTTTCAGGACAGTGAAAAGACGAAGTTTATTACGAAAAACACCCGGATTTCGTATACCATTTTGTATGAGTATTACAGTACCGAAAGTAGCAGTGCTCGGTGGTGGCTGTTTCTGGTGTACCGAAGCAATTTTCGAACGGGTAAAAGGTGTTCAAAAGGTGGAGCCGGGTTACGCCGGGGGCTTCACTCCTGATCCCGTGTACGAAGACGTCTGTTCTGGCAGAACCGGACATGCAGAGGTTGTTCGGATAGTATTTGACCCTGACGTAATTGGATATGAAGAGCTTCTGGAGATCTTTCTGCACACCCACGATCCGACGACTCCAGACCGTCAGGGTGCCGACCGTGGTACCCAGTACCGTTCTATCATCCTGACGACCAATTCCCTCCAGCATCGGATCGCAACGGAAGTCCTCCGGAAAAATGATGCCGCCGGTGTCGTTTCTGCACCAATTGTTACGCAAATAGCACCTCTGGAAACGTTTTACCCCGCGGAAAACTACCACCGGGACTACTATGAGAATAATTCCAATGCGCCCTATTGTACCGCCGTTATTGCTCCAAAGCTCGAAAAGTTCCGAAAGCTGTTCGACCATGCAAAGGTGACACCTCGCACTACAATAATGAACGTGTCGGAACCGGATAGTATTTGAGATAATGAGGAATGGATTTTCCCGATGCCTCCGATTTTCCAAATAGCCCTCCTCCTCCACCTATGCAGGTTGCAACACTGGCGGAAGATGATACTGGCACGGATAAAGAAAAAACGAGAAAACGTTTTGTTATTGTTGGTGTATTTATCGTATTGAGCATAACAACAATAGGTTTCCTCGGATGGTTCCTTTATGAAAACTCCCGCAGTGCTGCCGCCAGCGGTATCAAAGATACTCCTCCCCCAGTTCAGAGCCCGAAACCAGCGGAATCGGAGCCTGCATCGTCGGAAGCAAAACCGGAAACCAGGGTACCAACAGCACCGCTAACCTTACCTACACTGGCAGCCTTGCCGAGTGCAAACACAGGTACAACCGAGAAAGGCGCGATTTCTCCATCTGTCTTGCCCACGTTACGAAAGAAAGCGCTGGCGACACTTACACCAACCCGCTCGCCAACCCGCATACCTAGCCCCACACCGGTGATCGCGTGGACAATCTCTTTTGAGAATACAACGTATAAACTAAATACAGTCAACACCGTCCTCACCGTAGTTCCGACAACCTTTGTCACCCCCCATCCGAATGTGACACTTGAGCAAGGAGATATCCCGGTTCAGCAGTCATCCCCGGCAATGTACGCGTTTCTCTCCGGAAAACTGCGTGGCCCGGTATCTCCCGGAACAATTGTGTGCATAGATGCAAGCGAAACGTTCTTCACCATCCTGGTTGATGAATCGAACGTTGAACGTGCATGTGATTTATACGATAGAGGATATGCACTTCGTTCATCTTACTGCCGGCGCTATGTTACAAGCGGAATAACAGTATCGGGATATGCCTATCCACCCATAGAGAAAGCTTGCAAAGACCTTTCACGCAAAACATACCCAGGAAGATATGTGCTTCGCGCGATGATATATTACGACTGTCCGAAACGGATACTTGCCTCTGGTGAACTGGAAGCAGTGGTGCCGGACAGCATTCTTTCGGAGTGTGCAGGGTCGCGTGAGGTTTTTTCAGAATCGATTGTCTTTGAATAACGCCCAGTGAAATGGACATGATATCCTCCGGAGCGCTTATGCCTCTTGCCAAGTGAACGATAGTTCCCTATACTACGATACACGGTTACTTGGCACACTGCAGTACTTCCTGCTCATATGGACCACCCGCTTGCATTTGTAGACATCGAAACCACCGGCAGTAGCGTTACCGCAGACCGTATAATCGAGATCGGTATTCTCCGTGTAGATGCAGGAGACCGTGTTACCGAGTACAAGACCCTCTTAAACCCGCACACTCATATTCCACCATTTATCCTGGAGATGACCGGAATTAGCCCTTCAGCTCTCCGGGAAGCTCCAGATTTTCGAGATGTCATGCAGGACGTATATGAGTTGCTCGAAGATTGTATTTTTGTGGCCCATAATGCACGCTTTGACTATGCTTTTATCAGGAATGAGTTCAAGAGGCAGGATTATACCTACTCGGCTAAAGTCCTCTGCACCGTGAAACTGTCCCGGTTACTTTTTCCTCACCATAACAGACATAATCTTGATTCGATCATTCAGCGGTTCGGAATTGCCTGTGAAAACCGCCACCGGGCCTTCGACGACGCCCGGGTACTCTGGGATTTTTACCGAATCGTGCGTGATGACCATCCTCACCTACCGCTCGAGCAAACAGTTTCTTCGATTCTCCGCCAGCCTTCACTTCCCGATCATCTGGGAATAAATGCAACCCGGGAGCTGCCCGATACTGCCGGTGTGTATCTTTTTTACGGCGAAGGGGAAGTTCCATTGTATATCGGAAAAAGCCGGAGCATCCGCAGCCGGGTACTTTCCCATTTTTCCGGTGATAACACAAGTACGACAGAGTTGATGATCTCTCAGCAGGTGCGGCGTATCGAGACAATCTCCACAGCAGGAGAACTGGGGGCATTAATACTCGAAGCCCGTCTTATTAAAGAGCAAAAACCCCTTTATAACCGGCGACTCCGTTCGGTAGAGTCTTTGACAGCAATCCGGTTGCGACCGAATACAAAAGGTTATTTGACGGCAATTATTTCTGAAAATGGTATGCTTGATCCTGACAGTCTTTCCGAAGTACTATTTATTGCACCATCGCGGGGAAAGGCCCGGGATTACCTACAAGAAATGTGCGAGAAGCACGGACTCTGTCCGGTTCTCCTGGGGCTCGAAAAGGGGACAAGATGTTTCGATGCAAAACTTGGTAAATGTACCGGTGTGTGTTCGGGAGATGAACCCCTGGAAAGCTGGAATGCGCGGTTTCTGGCGGCGTTTCAGGGTACAAGGATTCCGGAGTGGCCATTTTCCGGTCCGGTTCTGGTGCGCGAAATAGACCCACAAAGCGAACGGACCGATATATTTCTTTTTGACCGCTGGTGTGCACTGGCAAAGATTGACGAATCAGATCTAAGTGAACTGCAAACAACACGCTATGAGTATCACTTCGACCCAGATACCTATAAAATTCTCAGGAAGTTTCTTACGAAAAAACGCATAAACGGATTATCCATATATCCTGTCAGATGACATTTTTTACCAGGTTGCAGGTATATGGTAAGAATCTCACAATGTCACTTCCTGATTTAATACAGGAAGGGTGACATCGGAGATTCCCAGATCTTTTATAATGCGCTGTTGCAAGGCTGTCCGGGAAGAATCTTCGCCGTGTGTAAGAAACAGCTTTCTAACACCCCGGATGTGGCCTACCCAATCAAGAAGCGCGTCCTGATCAGCATGAGAACTGAGAGCGTGCGTAACGGTAATCGTTGCCCGGACTGATACAACTTCGTTTTCTATTACTACTTCCTTTGCGCCTTCCATCAACTGCCGACCAAGGGTGCCTTCACCCTGATACCCGACGATCATCAGGCGCGTGTTCGGATCGCGAAGGTAGAATGCCGCATGACTTACAATCCGGCCGCCTGTCATCATCCCACTGCCTGCAATGATAACTTTTGCACCTGAATGTTTGTGTAGTGCCATACTATGGCCGCGCTTATGCACCACCTCCAGGCCCGGAAAACCGAAGGGTGAACCCGTTTCTTCCAGATCACGGTGTATGTGCTCGTTGAGCATATCAAGATGGGAAAGATAGATCATCGTTGCTTTTTCCGCCATCGGGCTGTCAAGATAAACCGGAGTTTCCTGACGCACTCTTCCGGCACGTTTCAGATGCATAATCATATTCAGTATCTCTTGTGTGCGTTCAAGCGCAAATGCCGGAATCAATAGCGTTGAATCGGTCCATTCGATAGCATTTATCTCTTCCTGTAACATCGTAACTGCATCTTCTTCCGGATGCAGCCTGTCTCCATATGTTGATTCCATAACAACCGCATCCGCCTCAGAGAAAAACTCGGTCGGTTTGACAAGGTCTTCCGGAGTATTCCCCAGATCACCACTGAAGACGATTTTCCGGATTTCGGAATCAGGCTGCAGATCTTCTATTTCAAGACTTGCCGATCCTACTATATGGCCCGCATCGCGGAATGTTACCTTAAAGTCACCCGCCCGGAACGGTTCGTGGTAGCCGACTGTCTTAAACCTGTCTATTGTTCTCTGGGCAAGTCCACGATCGTAGAGAATTTTTTTTCCATCGTTGATGGCAATTTGAGCTGAATCCAGCAATGAAAGCTCTGTCAAATCCCGTGTCGGCGGGGTCATATATATCTTGCCATTAAAGCCTTTGTTTACTGCAACTGGCAGACGTCCGCAGTGATCCAGGTGTGCATGTGTCAGAACCGCGTCGGTTATCATGCGGCAGTCGTACTCGTAGGGAAGATAGTTCAACTTTTCGATTTCCTGGGTACCTTGAAACATACCCATATCAATGAGAATTGAAGTTCCTGAACCGGAGGTCAGGATATATGACGAACCGGTTACTGTTCCCGCCGCACCGAGAAACTTTACTTTCATAAGAACAATTGTAGCGGAACCAGCGTGGGGATAGTGCACGAGCACAAGAATGGAGTGTGTAGGTGTTACCCTACCACGGCATCAATCTTCGCCGCCAGAATGAAGTCGTTTTCCGAAAGCCCCCCGATCGCATGAGTACTAAGCTTAACATCCAGATGCTTCCAGCTATGAATGTACAGATCCGGATGATGCCCTTCCGCATCCGCTATATCTGCGATCTGATTTACCACCTGGATTACCTCTTTAAAGTTTCTGAATTCAAAGTGTTTTCCTAGTATCTTCCCGTCCCGTACCGTCCAGCCTGAAAGCTCACTGAGCAGTTCTGCTATTCGGTCTTCGGTCAACGGAGGAACTCCCCCCTCACAGGGGATGCAATGCTTTCCGGTGAGAGAACAGGCGGGATTGTTCTGGCTTGCCATAAGAGTATCGAATTAAAACTGCATGTCCAAATTCAATTCCTTAATCTTTGCATCTAGCTCATCGTTTGCGGGCTCGATTAGCACCGAACCATCCGGGAAAACAAGTGTCGGGATCTTTTGGATACCCCCGTTAAGTCCGAGCATTGCCTCTTGTGCGCCCTCCTCCGCAGCTGTGTCTACGAATTTATAAGGGACAAGCTTCGACTCAAGAAACGATTTGACACGAACACAATCAGGGCAGGCGGGCGTGCCGTACATGATAATCATAGTGAGGACGAAACGAAAGAACGGGTAATGCTTCATGGTACCACATTACACAGTTCAACGCAACAGAAAGGGGTACTTCGGAGAGAATCACTCCGAGGAATCCACCCGACAGCACTCGGGAACCGAATCAGAAGTGCGAACCTGATACTGCATCGGAGTTCCGATATATACCAAACACTGCAACAGCGGTTCTTGCCGGTTGACGGTCGCGGCTATCATGAGCAAGTACTTACTCGCACCGCTGGGCTTCAGCTTTGATTCAGGTGCTCATACCCCAGCGCACGCAGCCCATCGATAGTTTTCTCGTAGATCATTCCCTTTTTGCTGAGCTCAGGATAGGCCTTGAGTTCGCGCTTGAGTCGGGCTTCGATCATGCTGTTTACGCCCGACAACACCACCGGCTTCCCTTGTTTTTGAATGAGCCCGATTATTTCGTCGAGGGCATCAATACCATCGGTATCAATAAAATGTAGTTCACGCAAGCGGAGTACCACACCATAGTACTGGGACAGATTGGTCTCGAAGCGAGAGACATGTGCCTTGCTGTTTATGTACAAAAGCTGCCCTTTTATCGAGTACGCCAGGATATGCGATTCCTTCGAGATCTCTTCAAGTTTTTCTCCGCTGTAGAGCTTGTTTTTGCCGGTGTTGATATCGTTCATGACTACATCAAAGTACCCCCGGGAAAGTGTTTCCATAAACAGAAGCAGAGACGCAGCAGTGCCAAAAAAGATCCCCACGATGGGATCTTCGTATATAGTAACGGCGGCAACTACCATTGCCAGCCAGAAGTTCTTTTTGTCGTGTTTCCACAGGTGCGTTACCTGATGCATCTCGACCATTCGGAATGCCACAAAGACCAGAATTGCCGCAATTACGGCAAGGGGAATGTACACAAAATACTGGAGCAAAACCAAAGAGATAACCGCGATCGCAATACTGCTTATAACTGCTGACATTCTATCGGTGGCATTGGACTTGATATTCAGCGAGGTTCGCGCCAGAGCCGCGGTTGCCGGAATACCGCCCATTAAGCCCGTAACTACGTTTGCCAGTCCCAGGCCGAGCATCTCCTTGCGTGCGTTGTGTTTGGTTCTGGTCATGCCATCCGCAATCTTTGCCGAAATCATGGTTTCCAGGATCGCCACCAGGGCAACCGCCAGACCGGTAATCAGGAGCGACCGGTTAAAGAAAAATTCGGGCATAAGAAAGAGCTTCGCGCTGAGATCGGGATACTGCTGTCCCAGAGTTAGCAGACGTACCGGTACCATCCCCTGAACCGAGGCGTAGCCCAGCAGAATGCCCGCCGGGGCCAGAATGATTGCCCCAGGAATGCGCGGAACAACCCGTAGCAACACAAAAAGCAATATCAGAAAGATGATAAAAACACCTACCGTTGGCAGTGATGCCTGACCAATATGCTTGAGCGATTCCAAAACGTTTTCGATAAAATGCTCGTGCTTTTCCAGACCCTGCAGGCCCAAGGCAAAGTTCAGCTGGTTGAGGGTGATTATGAACGCTACTCCGATGGTAAACCCGAGAATGGTACTGCCGGGTACAAATACCAGAAAGCGCTCCAGCTTGAACGCATATGCCACCAGGATCATAACCCCGGCCACAACCGCCAGCATCGCCAGTGAACCGGCCCCGTGCGCGATCGCATAGGCGGCCAGAATTCCGGAGAGCGCACCGGTAGGCCCTACTATATTAAAGTTGCTCCCGCCGAACAGTGCCGCAAACAGGCCGGCCCATACTGCCGTGATAATTCCAACTACCGGACTGGTCTGGGAAGCAACCGCCAGCGAAACAGAGAGCGGAATCGAGACCAGTGCAACAGTAACTCCCGACTTCCAGTTGTCCCGTAGTTTATTTAAAATTTCCATGGGAACAATTATACCACTGCGTTTCGGTAATGGTTTGGTTTGAAGCTTTCACAAGTTCTCCTATTGAGTTGAAGCGCTCAATCTCCAGCCTCTGGTCGATCTTGAAATTATTTTAAGATGGATTCCTGATGTCTATTTCCCCCTTAGGAAGACTCCCCTTTTACTCGTAGATATCGGTATATCAAGTTCAGGAAGGAGGTTCGTGGAATCTTGATTGTTTAATAGGAACGATAAACAGATTTTTATCCTACGAACCTGAAGCTAAGTCTGCTAACCCTTGTAATACTTTATCAGCAACTTCCATCTCTGTGTAAGATGGTTGGCCAACACTAACTCCACCCGTAGCGTCGAGAGCACAAGTTACATCGAAAGTGCAAACTTTAAGATATAAATCATCTAAACCATCTAAACCTCGTAAAAACACTGTAAATCGTTGAACTTCTCCTAGCCCCTCAAAACTAATTCTTCCAATATACTCGACGAATAAGTTTGGATTTAAATACGAGGCGACTTGTCGGATTGTTACATATGCTTGCCAGGCATCAAGATAAACAGCATCTTCTCTAGGTTTATCTCGTTTCGCCGCAGAAATTTTTTCAACATATTCCCTAGCCAAGTCTCTAAGTCGTCTACCCTCGTCAAAACGTAAATACCCACCATCATTCCGGGGGGGTGTGGAGACCTGGGGAAGCTTTTTTTCCATAACTTTTTCATAAGACTTTTCTTGGTTGGTAATTGTAACCGATCGGTTTTTATATGTCAAATTTACTTTGTATTGTTTGGAAAGACACGAAGGTACGAGATCTATTTGATAGTTTGTATCATGGATACCCCGTTGAGTATTAGTATTTTACGAACGAAAACGACCTGTTCGATTTTATATGGGGTACTAGGCAAAATGAATTAAACTTAGCGATATTAAGAAGCCAAAAAAAGCAAAAGAAAAAATATTTTTATTATGATCCAAAAAATTTAATCATAGAAATTATGAATTACTGACATAAATTTTCACAAGGGACACCATCTTTATCACCATCTCGAGCTTGACAACCACAGTTATTCAATTGAAAATACGCTTCTTCACAGCTTGACATTTGAGAACAAGTTTTACTACAGTTGCAAACGAAATTGCTTGTTTGAGTTATCGTTTGTATTTCAGTCGCTGGTGCGGGTGAGAGAACATCTGAGGTGGTGTTGAAATTAACTGACGTTTGTGCTGGAGTAGGAATGGGTGTATTTGCTGGTGTAATACAAACATTATCCGCCCATAAACCTCTTTTATTTTCTTCCGCTTCTTTTTGTGCCTGTTTGTACTGTTTTTGGTATTTATAAGGAATATTATACGTATATTCATATGCGTAGCCTTCTTTAATCAAGGTTAGCCCAAAATCAGTGCCATCCTCTAAAAATATGTATCGCAAAAGTCTTCCGTATTTGTCAGTATCACCCTGTGTTGGATCATTTTCTAATCTAACATTTTTTCCAATTAATAATTTTTTTGCTTTTTCTGAAGCTTCTTTACCGAAACACTCAACTGGTCTTCTTGGATCGACCGTTTCTGGACTATTAATACCAATAACTCTAATTGTTTTTATTTGATCATCAATTTTAACATTTATGGTATCACCGTCTATTACTTTTGTAACAGGATAAAGAGTAATCGTAGTAGTTGGAGTAGAAGTAGGAATTGGAGAAGAAGTAAAGGGAAGTGTTGAAGCAATGGTTGGAGTAGTGGGTAATGGTGTTTTTTCAGCTTGAGAAAGAGCAGTACTATTTTTATTTTCTTTTACATTTTGTTTAATATTTTGAAGCTTATTAACCTCTGCCTTTGAAACAATACCGATTAAAATAATAAGTAGAATGAAAATCAGCCAGAAACGATGCCCTTCTAAATGAATAAATCTCATTTTTACTTTTAGACATGTAAACTGACAAATACACCATTATCCCTATCTCTTTAATTTTAGCGGCTTTTTTCTTGTGATTTTTTGCCCTGCTTTGCTGATGCTTAAAATAAAAAATTAAAAAGGTAGCCAATGATCATAATTCCCACAATCGTTATTCCAAAAAATGCTGCCAAAAGCTGCCACTTCATTAGTTTCTTTAACATCAACGCCTCTGGCAAAGACAAGGTGACGGTTGCGGTCATAAAAGCCAAAGCTGTACCCATCGGCATGCCTTTGCCAACTAATGCCTCAATTACAGGAATGACACTGACTGAATTAGCATAAAGTGGTACACCCATGACAACAGCTATCGGGACTACATACCAGCTTTTGTTGGATAAGTATGTGACTACCAACTCCTCTGGAATAAAGCCATGAATCATTGCTCCCAATGCCACGCCTAAAATGACGTACGGATATACTTTTTTCGTAATATCCATAGCCTCACTTGTCCAATGATTTATCAAGTCTTTAAAAGGCACTTTCTGATTTTCGTATTCTGCCTCAACCTGTTTTTTTGACTTGAACTTCAGAAACTCGGGCTGGATATACTTTTCCATTTTGAGCTTCTCGATTAAGAAGCCGCCTGCTATGGCTACAGCTATCCCAATAAGGTTATAAAGAACAGTTAATCTCATACCAAAGACGGCAGGAAATAGATACAGCGAGGCTTCGTTGACTAGAGGTGAGCTAATTAAAAAGGTAAAAGTAACCCCTAGGGGAATACCAGCAGATAAAAACCCAACAAACAAAGGAATTGATGAGCAAGAACAAAAGGGCGTTATCACGCCAAGCAAGGCCGCAAGAAGATAATCAAGCCCAAACCAACGCCTTTTTGTCAAAATATCCCTGACTTTTTCCATCGGGAAGTAATAGCGGGTAATGGCCATGATGTAGTTAACCACAACCAGCAAAATCCCGATCTTTACCACATCGTAGACAAAAAAGTTGACCGCACGTGCCAAATAGGTATCTCTCGCTATGCTTAGCCAGTTGTAGGTAACAATATCTGCTAGTGCCTGAACGGGTTGAAAAATGTCCATAGGTTTATTTTGGGATACCCTTTTGTATCGCTGCCTTTATTTTTTCCAAATCGGGAGTAAAGCCCGTCATCACTATTTTGTCATCAATAGCCAACACGGGACTACTCATAGCTCCCAACTCGATTATTTTCTGCGTTCCTTCGCTACCGGTGATGTACTCAACTTCTGTCTCGAGCTTTAACTCAGCTGCCGCTTTTTTGGTAATTTCGTATAGGTTTTTACACGTCCTACAACCTGAGCCTAGTACTTGTATTTTCATACGCTACACCCCCTTCCCTTTATATTTCAGATAACAAAGACAGTATTTTGTTACCAAACTTTGTAACTTTGTAATACACCTTTTGCCCTCTTTTTTCGTCTTTTACTAAACCTGCTTCTTTTAAATCACGCAAGTGATGGGAGATGAGACTCTGAGACATATCCAAATGCTCATAAAGCTCACAAACACAATGCTCATCGCTTTTCAGAATACACAAGAGCTTCAACCTATTCTCAACCGAAACCAGTTTTAGTAGCGTGGACAAAGACGTAATTTTCCTAAATTCGTCTTTGTTAGGACTGCAGCAGTTATATGAACGCATGTTCATATGTTACACCGGGATACCGGATTTGTAAACAATCAAATGACCAGCACAGAAACGTGTGCGATTGCTAATCATGAAACTTGAGCACGCGTTTTCGTGCAAAAGCTATTTCCAAAAAATTGGTTGTAGGATATAATGAGGCTTCCATTGTGAAAGACTATGTTGCGACGATTTCTTCCCATTATTCTGTTTAAGTTTTGTAAACGTTATTAACTTTAGTCTGCTTATTCCTGTCCTGCCAGATGTTGCAAAAACATATGCCCCGGAATTTTCAGAAGCGGTGTATGGCATCTTACTTTCCTCCTACGATCTGTTTCAATTTTTAGCAGCACCTTGCCTGGGGGCGTTAAGTGACAAGTACGGGAGAAAGTCAATCTTAATGGTAAGCCAATTAGGCACTACCATGAGTTGGGTTCTGTTTGCCATGGCCTATTTTGTTCCGCAAACTCAGTTTGGCTTTTTTCCTCTGCCGTTGTGGGTTATTGCTTTATCCAGAGTACTAGATGGGTTAACCGGCGGAAATAATTCGGTTGCCCAAGCATATCTTGCTGACATAACAAAACCCGAAGAGCGTACAAGAGCCTTTGGCATGATTGGGGCGACGTTTGGTATTGGTTTTCTGATCGGTCCTGCACTCGGGGGCATCTCTAGTGCAACTCCTATCGGCTTTCTTGGCACTTGCATTGTGGCCCTTAGTATTTCCTTTATTACCCTGCTTGCCATGCAAGCATTTTTGCCGGAGTCATTGCCTAATAACAAGAGAGACAAGCACATAAAGATAGACGCTATGAAAGAATTAAATATATTCCATAAAATTCAGGTCTTTTCGCACAATCCAAAAATCCTTGATCTTCTCCTGATACGGCTCACCTTTACCTTTGTCATGGGTGGATTTTTTAGCGTGCTCGTTTTATATCTTAAGGAAAAATTCAATCTAGGTCCTACTCAACTTGGCATCACGCTCAGTGCTGTCGCGACTTTCTCGATAGTTAACCAGTTACTTGTAATAGGAAGGACCGCAATAAAAATTGAAAACTTAGCAACTATGTACCTGGGGTTATGCTGTCTGGTTGTAAGCTTTCTTCTCTTACCCATTCTGCCGATAAATTTCGCCCTGTTTTTATCCGTGGCCTACATTTCCAACTTGGGGATTTCTTTTAATATGCCAACATTCAAGTCGATTCTGACACAAAACGTAAGCCCACAAAAACAGGGTGTGGCTATGGGCATTGATGAATCGTTGTTTGCTCTCGGGAATGCAATTTCACCTACTCTTGTTGGGCTTATATACCCTGCAATCGGCTCTTCCATATTTTTTGTTTTGGCAGTTGTTCTTACCATGCCACACCTCTACGTTTTCCTGACAACAAAAAGAATCATGATCAAGCTATAACAAGACGAAGGAACACTGTTTCAGCCTTATCACCATTATGAAGCAATGGAGCAACGTAGTGCATCGGTCAAAATGTCCAACTCATCGGTGGTATTGTACACGTGTAAGCTTATCCTAACTGAATCCAGTGCGGCTTCACTCCCCGACGAGCAGTGACTGCCTGCCCGGACGTATATCCGTTTTTGCGCCAGCTGATAAGCTAGATCAACCGATGATAATCCTGGTACGCGAAATGATACTATTCCGGTAGGACGCTGCGTCTTGTCGTAAGCGAAACCCGGCAGAAAATCAATACATCCAAGCGCGCTCAGCTGATCCACGCCATAGCGGGTTAGCGTGTGGATGTGTTTATCAATGGCATCGAGCCCTACTTCCTCTAGAAACGACAAAGCAGCACCGAACGAAATAATACCAGTGGCGTTGATGGTGCCCGGCTCAAAAGGATGAGAGCCCCCGCCGAATTGCACGGGCCGCAGGAGGCTTCTGAGTCGGTTGCTTGTCCACACTATGCCAACCCCCTCAAGAGAGAACATCTTATGCCCAGAACAGGCAAATGCATCTGCGCCGATCTCCGAAACATTTACCGGACAATGACCGGCCGACTGCGCACCATCCACTATCACGAAACAGTTATCAGGGATGGCCCGGCTAATTTCGCGTATCGGATTGAGCACGCCGTAGATGTTGTTGCTGTGGGTGAGGACAACTATGCGTGTTTTTTTGGATATTTTGGCAAGTAGGTCTGCTCCATCAATAGTGCCATTGAAAGGATTTACGGCGTACTCTACAATATTGACTTCCGGAAAGTGCATCCAGGGGAGGATGCACGCCTTATGATCGTTCCGGTGCACCAATACCTCGTCTCCTGGAGCAAGAGTATCTCGCAAACCTAACGCCAAAAGATTCAGCGCCGAGGTACAACCTGCGGTAAAGATAATACTGTCGGGATCATTGGCTCCGAAAAATCGTGCCGTCTGTGCGCGAACCTCTTCGATCCTGTGCCGAATAGATTCCGCCAACGGATAGCTACTTCTACCCGGATTGGCAACTTGCCGGAGGTAGTCTTGCACTGCTCTAATTACACTATCGGGTTTCTGGGTAGTTGCCGCTGAATCAAGGTATAGTACCCCAGGGTTATCATAGAACGGGAACCGGGAGCGGATATTAGATATAGACATGAGTAATTGTTGCCTGGGAGTAATTTTCAATGTGTGTTTGCGCAATACTCTCGATCCTGAAACGCTTATGCGGTAGCTTGCGCAATACCTGCTGGATAGATGATTCGTCTGGGTTAAGGCGCCCTTCGAGCTTATTTTGAATCAGTTGCTCGGTATGAGTGGTGATTCGGTCGTAGTGGAGCACTACCATAGCAAGGTGACCGCCTGGTTTTAGCATGCGAAGTGTCCGACGAAGTCCGTTTTTGAACTGTGTCAGATTCTGAACACACTCCAGCGATTCGATTGCGAGTATGTGATCGAATTGATGTTCCGGGTGGTCTTTAAGAAAATCAAATTTTTTTACCTGCCTGAGTTTGACGATAAGATCCGCAGTTAGCTGGTGGAGGGGATAGTTTTTAGGAAGTAGGGCTGATTTTTTCAGGTACGCAAGCGTATCCCCGAACTTATCTGCAAGTAAAAATGGCTCAATCTCGTCGATCCGTTGCGACTGGAAGGCAATGGTTTCGGCTGAATAATCGTACAGCGAGTACGAGTTAACCCGGCTGACATACCCGAGTGCCCAGTAGTGGCCCACTGCGCCACAGCCTAAGTCTAGCACATCGCCGCCGGTGATTGATGCGATACACTTCTTAAAAAGCGCCTTCCGGTATGCGCTGATTGGATTTTGGATATAGTCAAAATAGCAGTTGATCGATTGATCCATGTGCTCACGTTTTTTGCAGTGGAAAGCCGGATTCCTTCCATGCCGTAATTCCCCCGTCAAGACTGAATACATCATACCCGTTCCCCGCAAGGTAGCTAGCATACTTTGCGGAGATATCTCCAATCCGGCACACCACGACTATCTTTTTATCCTGGGGAAGCGTCTTGCCTTCCTCGACGATCTGGGTAAACGTTTCGTCCAGAATGTTAAGTGAAGATGGTATATGCCCGATAGAAAAGGCAAAATGGCCGCGAATATCAATAACAAGGGCATCCTTTGATGCAATCAGCGCGCTTAGGCTTTGTGCATCAATTCGGGGAGCAGTAGCCACCTCCTCCGGTGTCTGGGAGTGTACGGTTTTTCTTGTTGTTGTAGCCTGGGAATACAATTCAGGTCTAAATTTTTTAATATAGCTCATGTATGGCTCTACCCGGTCGCAGGCGATAAAGACGGCGTTGATTGTCTCTCCGGGCGGTAACTTATGGGAGAGGTCCTTGAGTTTATTTACTGCGGCATAGTAGATAAGTCCCGTAGTTGGTCCACACAGGATTCCAGACCGTCTGTTTAGGGTAAGCATACCCTCTATCGCTTGCTGGCTGGTGCCGGTGATCAGCTCCTCGTAAAAATCTTTCCGGAAGAACCCCACCTCCCACAATTCATTGACGTTTCTTCCTCCTGGGATGTGGTGGCCGGCGTCGGCTACTACCCCGATTACCTTTGTGTCGCAGGTATCTTTTAAGTACTGGCCTGCACCCATGGTTGTTCCGCAGGTGCCCAGAAAACCGAAGAAATAGTCAACCTTGTTTAAATCGGCATGGATTTCAGCACCTGTTTGCCTATGAGACTTGCGGTTTAGCTCGTTAAAATACTGATCGGTGTAGTGGTACTTGTCCGGCTCAGCTTTGGCAAGATTAGCCGCCACGGTGGTGAAATCATTAGGGTCCATCGGGTCGGGACAGTCCGAGAGTCCGGGTAGTTCTTCAATATCTGCTCCTAAAGTCTGAAGAATCATCCGGACCTCTGGCATTTTTATCCGGTTGGTTACGGTTTTAAAGGGCAAACCGTGTATGCCGCACAAAATCGCCAGCGCTTTGGCCGTGTTCCCGCTTGAGGCCTCGACGACAGTTTTTTTGTTTTTGATGAGGTCTGGCAAGAGGGGTGTTAGCATACCCTTGGCAATCCGGTCCTTAACGGAACCGAAGGGGTTATAAAACTCGAGCTTGGCATACAGATTCACGTTCCCAAGGCCGTGCACATCTGGGTGAATACGAACCAGGGGCGTGTTACCGATAAGTTCTTCGATACTATCGTAGATCATGGTGTTTGGTTAATGAATAAAGGGGTTATAGACATCCTCGGAGAGCAACTGCCAAGAGCCGTCTTGTTGCACGGCGACAAACTTTTTCCCGGTGGGGTGCTGGTGTGGCTGAGCGTCCTCGAAATCAGAGCTGTATGCCGCCGTATTAATAAAGCACAGAACATCCCCGGGCTGGGGAGTTGTGCTAAGGCTAACCTTGCGTTTAAGAATGATATCTTCCTCACGACAGAGGTTGCCCATGGCGTAGCCGGAAAACGGCGCCCCCGATTGTTTCCGGCTGAAAAGAATCGGATCGGTCAGCAGTTCGTTCATCTGTGAGGAGTGATTGTAGATGTTACTGTCAAGTAGCATGTAATTCTCACCATCGCTGGCATGTTTTACGCCAACAACCGATGAAAGACTGATCCCGCAGTGTTGCAATAGGGCAAACCCTGGCTCTACCATTACGGTGAACATGCTTTCGCCAATAATGTCCGCGAGTTTCCTGCCGCGCAGTGAGGTATTTTCCAGTAGTTCAGTTAACACCTCGGTAAAATCCTGATTGGTATACTTCCCCTGGATTTTCTCTCTGCCGGATATTTTCTGCTTCTCGTTGATAACCATGCCAAATCCGTAGTTTCGCCAGGTGCCGGTTGGCTTATGCGTAAGCAGGGCATACTCGAGTTTATCCAGGAACGCGGACCACTCCTCAAAATGGGCAAGTTGCGGGGAGCGCAGACCGCCACCGATATTGATGATGGTTGGGCTGAAGCCTTCCGCGTATGCCTGCTCCATGATTGTCATCAGGTCCTCGGTATAGCCAGCCTTTACATCGGCCGCTCGCTCGTCGTTGTGGTAGTGGAACCCGCACAGCTTCAAACGGGACGTCTTGAGGGTGGCATACATTTCCGGTAGTTCTTCCTTTGGCACGCCAAAGCGAGAGCGTTTTCCTTTGAGGTTTCGGTCTTTGCTTGTTGGATTGGCTATGCGGATGAGCACACGCACATCTTTGCGTAAGGTTTCCGCAAGCAAAGCCGCCTCTTTAAGTTCGCTTTGCGAGTCAAGACTAATAAGACAACCGTGTTGTACCGCCAGGTAAAGAAACTCGCGATTCTTGGCGCCGGTACAGCTTATTTGTGCGCCAACAAACCCTGCCGCCAGCGCAGAAATCAGCTCCTGGCGCGAGGCGACGTCGATACCTATGCCGTTTTTTAGCGCCTGCTTGGCAAACGCAATCGATTTATTCGGTTTGTGTGCGTAATAAATGGCAGCGTCTATGCGTTGTGTCGAAAACACCTCTTTCAATCTGGTGATTGTCTGATCCATGATCTGCGGGAAGATAACATGAACCGGACCGTTATGCAGCAGTTTCGCCTGAAAAACAATGTCAGGGTGTTTCAAGAAATCCTGAACCAGAGGGTGAATGATCGGTGTGAGCTTCATAGAACCTTACTATACGAGAAATCCGGATCAAACTGTGTGCTTATCGGTTGGCCGTAGTAGGCATCCCACCACTCGATACTGTTTTTCTTGTGTGTCTCAAGAAGGAGTTTGTAATAATGCTCCCAATCTTTTGCGCTGGAAGTGGCAGTTTTCCGGATAGCCTCGAATGTCGTTTTGTTTTCCAAAACAAACAGCTCAAGCGCTTGCTTGTTGCCCTGTTCCAAATGGCGGATCGCTTTTGAGCGGGGAACGATAGCGATGATTTTTTCTTCGGGGATATGCTGTTTTATAAATTTGATATCCGCATCATCCTCTGTCTTATTGATAACTACCCGAGTGTTTAAGCCATAACTGTGCGAGACCCGCTCGAACTCTAAAAAGACATCGATACTCTTTCGGGTAGGCTCAACAACGAATACATTCAGGTCATACGCAAAAAAGAGTGATGTACCAAGATTGTCGATTCCTGCGGTGGCATCGGCTACCACCATGTCTGAATCGGTGTCAAGCAAGTGATGGTAGATCAATTCAAGGGTGTTCAGCTTGCCGTGGTAACAGGTATGCCCAACATCGCAGCTTCGGTACGTGCCAATCGTAAGTAAGCACACCGATCCATTTTTGCTTGCGTAGCGAGAAAGAAAGGGGTCGTTTTCTGTAAGGCGGATAAACCGCGAGGCAAGAGAGGGTGGTGTGGTGGCAACGATACTAGTATTTTTGAGATCCGTTCGCGATCCCCGCACATACTCTGCCACAGCAGAGAAATCATGACCGATCGGATGCGCTGGGTTGGGCAAAGCGAGGGTGGTGGCAAGGTGAACGTTCACATCGGCATCTATTGCAAGGATAGGTTTTAAGCCTTTTGCGGCTAAATACTTAATAAATCCAGCCGCAATGGTGGTTTTTCCGCTTCCGCCTTTTCCTAAAAACCCGATTCTCATAGTGGTGTGCAAATATATGTAGTTCGATAGTTTTGTATTATAAAGGAACGGCAGAATTTATGCAACTAAGTTGCAACACGAGGTGAAGAGTATGAGGGGGTGGAGTTTGTGCTCGTTGCAAGGTGGGGGCTTTGCGAGGTGGGGGATGCTAAGGGAAGTTATTTCGTCAATTCATCCGCAATCAGCTCTGCCTGTTTCAAAACATTCTCTGTGGCAATAAGTTGCTGATCGGGTGGATAGCCATACCGGTTCAAAATTCTTTTGACATCACGCCTAAGTCGGGCGCGAACGCTTTCTTTGAGCGTCCAGTCAATTGTGGCATTACCTTTAATACTCCGAAAAACCTCAATGGCGATTACAGCCAATTGTTTATCACCCAAAACTTCTCTTGCGCTCTCGTTGTTTGCCAGGGCGTCATAAAAGGCTAGTTCATCGTCGGTAAGGTTGCCAGCCACATGCTTGTTCAGGTCATTCTGTACTCTTTGAAGTGTATCGTAACCAATAGAGTAGTTTAATCGTATAAACCGATCATATCATACCCGCCAGCTCATAGCACCGCCTAACATCTGCATGGCAACTTCTTGACTAGGGGGCAGATCAAGAAGCGTGCCAAACACATCAACCTCTACTTTTAGAATAGGCAACCCGATCTGTGCCCATGCTGGTTGTGAAAAAGGCTCTTCGCTGGTCTGCTCGCTTTGCGGTCTACTCAAACCTAACCTCTCTGAAGCAGCTCGGTTAAAATCTGCAAGTATCTGTCTTAGTAAAAGCGGATCACCCTTTAAGAGACTGTAAAGTCCCCCAGGATCCACTCCTTCAGGCAACTTCAGGGGTAATGCCAATGGCACCCCTTTATCTTCTAACCTTACAAACAATACCTTGCTCCGGATAATATACTAACCGAATCGGATTTCTATCACCTTCTGACGGATCCTGCTCTATCATGGGATAATTATACCACATCAAGAGCAATTCTTTAAGTTCTCGTTTTCTTGAACAGTCAAATTGAATAGACAGAAAACAGTGGGCCGGCAATACTCCCATTCACACTGCGCCTGATAGTTAGTTTTAGGTTCCTCAAACTTTTGACTCTGTGTCTGCCACTCCAGATGTTCCTCGGAGTCGCAAAAGTTCGTCTGCGATTATCTTTGCTAATTAAATAGTTTTGCCGCTACACCAGAGGCGTACCAGCGGATGTAAGAAGTATTTGTTGCGTGGTTTTCGACTGTCTCTTTAAAAACGAATCAGCCTATCGGCTGCACCTTCTAGTTCTGGCGCAATCTGCGTAGTAGTTGATTCTGTAAAACGCTTTTCACTCATTTTGGTATGGAATCCAAAGCTCTAGGGAATTAGCAGGAATTTCAAAGGGCTCCCCCTTAAAGATGCATTCCTCAACCACGAATTAGAGTTTGACCACGGCTTGGACCAGACTAAAGTTTTCTTTGAGCTACTAGGAATTGCCCCACGAGAACCGATATTTGCCACGGCATAGACGTTGTTTGGGATAGAGTTTGTTTGCCTTGATTGATAAAATAAGATAAACAAAGTTTAGTTTGAAAATGTATTTGCAATGGTAACCAAACGACAACTACTACTCGACCGCTTGCAGGCAATTTACGACCGAGCTACATCAACACCCAGCTCTCGGACATTCTTTCTGTCAGTCTTTGAGTACATTGAGCTTTTCGACACAGACCCCATCCTTGAGCAAATCTGGAAAACAATAGTCGATATTGGCAACAACGACAAAAAAGAATTGGCCGAGCTTGAACAGAAAGCTTATGCCGAGATGCGACAGGTTTATCAAGAAATCAGAAACTACTGCAAGCAAAATAATGTAACCAACGCTCACGTTGAAGATGAGCTTAATGAGTTTCAGGCGTATGAAGAAGGCAGACTAACTAGCTCTCAAGGTCCTCTCAAATCCCGACACGGTTACCTGAGCTACGCCCTAATGACACTCACAGAAGATGAAAGCGCAAACCATTTAGAGTTTTGCCGTAAATATGGAACAATCAATGATAAAAGACGTATCGCTGGCTGGCACTTTTCACCCAGTTTCAAACTCTGGGAAGATGCACGAGCCAAAATGGACCGCATCCAACTAACCAAGGTTTGGTTTGGTTGGGATAAGCTCGTGCTTTTCTATACCCTCTACCGAGATTACGAAAAGATGCAACAAGGTAACATCGACGGTCAAAAGATATTTGATGCGTGGAACCTGAGCATCCTAATGGATGAAATCAAAATAGCTTTAGAAGAAAAGCGACTTGAGCAGGGTAAAACTATCTATGAGTTTAAGCACCCTGACTACCTACCGTACCTGCAACGACTGCATATGTTTGCCCGTGAGGCATTACTAACCCAAGACGAAGAAGCGAGAGAAATGGATGAAAAGAAACGCTGGACCTATGACCCATCGTCTGGTGTGCTATTTCTTAATGGTAAAGTGGCTCAGTTTAAGAAAAATAACCTCAGAGCCAAAATCCTTGAAACTATGACAAAGTCCGACAAAGCCAAAAAGAAATCGTGGTCTTGGGATGAGTTGGTAGAAGAAATTGAGGGCATTGAAAGCCCAGACCCAAAGCTATACAAGCAAAAAATCTACGATGCGGTTAAAAAAGCCAACGATTACATTGCAAGCCAAACAGGCATTACTGACTTTTTGCGTGTTGATATGAACACGAGCCAAATAAACCCCGCTTACCTTTCCTAACCTAGCTCTAGCCTAGACCCACTTAGTTCTATACCCCATTTTCTACACTTGCTGGTAATGGACACGGATATTGTCGTACCAGCTGAAAATTACCAAGACCCACAAACTGGGTTGTCTTTCACTGCTGATGAAATCCACGACTTGGCCAAGTTCTATGAGGTTTTTATTGGCATTGATAGACGGCTCAAGCGTCAACAAGCCGAGAAAGAAAAGGTAAACGAAAAAAGTATATGCACCACATCTCAGAAATCCAAATAATACCTATTAAGCCCCAAGATGGCTTGGTCGGTTTTGCCAGTCTAGTCATTGATAACGCCTTGCACCTTAGCTCGATTGGTATTGTTACCCGTCCCCAAGGTGGATTACTAAGAGCTTCTTTGAAGAAAAGCGGGACCAGTACCGAGCCGAGCAACGCATTTTACAAGCCAAACTTGCCAACCTACAAAATGCAGATGAAGAGTATTATTTGACCGCACAATATCTGGTAGAGATAGCGTCTCGTGCTAAAGAATTGTTTATGAGTTCTGAACCAGAAGAAAAACGGCTCATTTTGAAAATGGCATTTCAGAACCTTGAGCTTGATGGCAAAATAGTGCGATACGACTGGAAAAAACCCTTTGACAAGATAGCTTTTTACGCCTCTCGTCCAGCTTGGCTCCCCCCTTGTACCCATCGTGGGCGGCCCCCCCGCCTGTTCTTCCTAGATCCATCGTAGGATCATAAAGCGAGGACCACCCATCAATCTGTTACCCATCGTGGGCGGGGACCCCCTGCCCCCGCTTATACTCCTTGCTTCCCCTTCCCGGCGGGAAAACAACTAGAAGGGGAAGCGGAAAAACAGGAGACGTCGTCAAAACATTATTTTACGACGTCTTATATATAGCTAACTATATATAACTACTACTATATTTCTGGCTTGTCGCTTTTTAGACCTATAATGTTATTAAGCTGTATATTTTGAGTTGTGGGCGGCTCTTTCTTCGGGCTTACTCCAACAATGTCTAGAGCGTGCTTCGTCGCTTCTAACTGCACGTTTTCACTTTTAGCCCGTAGTCCGAGCTTGATCATGTGTTCTGCCAGCCTATCTGCGCTCTGTAGCAGTCTGAGCATCGGTTTTGTTGTCTGAACATAGGTTATATACTCTCCTATCTTCGGATACTTTCGCATCCTGAAGTACAAAGCCTCACGGGTCATCCCCAGATCCTTAGCGGCCTCCCTCACATTGTTGTTATTAACCACTAGGGCTGTGATTGTCTGCTGTTCAACCTCAGTCAGCTTATGAAATTCTTCAAGGGTTTTATCCTTAACAGTGGTATTACTAAGAGCCACTGCCTGCCGGTCTACCTTTTTAACCCCTGTAGTTCGTGGCGCGGGCATACCTCCAACTATATCAAACCTGAAGAGAACCAGTCAAGAAGTATCGTATGATCTCATGATCTCATTTTTATTATTCACACTATTTTTCAAAATTTTTATATCAGATACGAAACAATACGGAGCCTTACAATATATATATATTATATTATTATTATTATTATTATATTCCCCTCTTTTATTTCCCCCCTTCCCCTAAATAGAAAAAAAAATATATTATATATATAGGGTGCGTGAAATTAAGAAATTTAAGAATTATAAAAACTTTAGACTGGCTCAAGGCTCTATTTAGCATTTTTCGACCAAAATGAACAATGTGAAACAATAAATGAGAATCACCTTTAGCCTAAAAAACTCGTGGCTCTACTTCTTATCTCACACCATCCCAGCTCCCACGAAAACACCCGCGAAAACAATAATCAACTTTCGCCCAACCTCTTTTTAAGCTCTGGTTATCCAAAAAAGCGATATGAGCATGCTTTAAGCTGATGGTTCAAGGAAGAAAAAGCAAAGAAGAAAAAAACTAAAGCAGAAGCACCACAGTAATTTCTTGCCCTTTTACCCTTCCCTTTTATACTTCCAGTACCTATCGTACCTCCCGCCGGTACTCGTCCTTAAAAAGGCAAAAAACAGGCGTCTCCGGTTCTTATATCTTGCAATATCCACCACGCACTTGCAAGATCCACCCTACTTGAGAAAATAAGCCACTATGAGCCATTTAGACTGGTTGATTTTCGATGACAAATGTTAAATAATGATAAAAGGTAAAAATATGTCTGACACAACGTATTACACAATCCAAGAAGTGGCAAATCTGCTCAAAGTCGCTTACTTAACCGTGTACCGCTGGATACAAGCAGGTAAGTTGACAGCCTACCAAGTCGAAAAACAGTACCGCATCAACAAAACCGATTTTGAGGCGTTTATGCAACGTTACAAAGTTAAAAAAAGAAATTAAATAATATGCCAAATGACCAATTATTCAAAAACCAATTAAACAGCTACGACTTTCAAATAGGCAATACTTTTGAGCTAATTGATAAAGTTGCAGATTCAAGCATTGACCTCACAATAACATCACCACCCTATAACATAGGCAAAGTTTATGAAAAAAGAAAAGAACTAGCAAAATACTTGAGCGATTATGAGGGTTTTGCAAAATCTCTTTTTAAAAAAACCAGCGACAAAGGCCACGTGTGTTGGGAAGTAGGCAATTACATTGAAAATGGCGAAGTCTACCCACTGGACATTTTTTTCTACGACATATTCAAAGATGTTGGCTTTAAGTTGAGAAACAGGATTGTCTGGCATTTTGAACACGGATTGCACGCATCAAAACGCTTGTCAGGTAGATACGAAACCATTTTATGGTTTTCAAAATCTGACAACTACGACTTCAATCTTGACCCCATAAGGGTTCCATCTAAATATCCAGGGAAAAGGTCTTGGAAAGGAGCAAATAAAGGAAAACCCTCAGGAAATCCGCTAGGCAAAAATCCATCAGACTTCTGGAGAATTATTGAAGAGGATTGGGAAAATGAAATATGGAATATACCAAACGTAAAAGCCAACCACCCAGAAAAAACAATACACCCCTGCCAGTTCCCCATTGAACTAGTACAAAGGTGCATTTTAGCCTTAACGAACGAGAACGATTTAGTATTTGACCCGTTCCTTGGTGTTGGCTCATCTGCTATTGCATCTTTGATGCACAACAGACGGTTCCTCGGATTTGAACTAAATGCAGAATATGTAGAGATAGCCAAAAAACGAGTGTTAAGTTATGCAAACGGCTCATTAAAAATTAGACCTCTTGGCAAACCAGTGTTTCAGCCGACTGGCAGGGAAAAAGTTTCGCAAGTACCAGAGGAATGGAAAAACATATGAAAATAGCAGGTATCTACTCTTTTGCAGGTGGCAATGATTACGTCAAACAGCACTATCCGTGGGCTATGGATGATATTAGTAGTGCGCTGGCAGATATAAACGCAGAGGAATGCAAAGTTAAGGAAAGTAAAGAAAAAACAATGACTGGCAAAATGTTGTACAGTCCAGTTGAATTAAACAAAAAGTTTGTTGAGGTATTAACGGCAAAAGGTTGGACGCACGGCATAAGAGAATACTGCGACTATCCACTTGAGTACTACGTTAATGGGTACAAACCAGACCAAGAAACCAAGAGGCCTTTCAGAGATATGGATTTTATGAAAGAAAAACTTGGTTGCGAAGTGCAGTTTGGTAAGTATTCTTTTATGGTTTACAACGTTTGTGCAAAAATGACTATTTTTAGAAACTTGGGACACATAAACGCTGGTATTGAAATAGTACCTGTTAAAGCACTGGCTATGCAAATGTCGACTGGTGTTTCATATTTTGAACAGTTTGTATGGGACTTGGAAAAACGAGGAGTATCAAACATTGATGTGCCAGTCGTCATAGTTGGCATAACAATTTAACTATGAAAAAAGCCGTCATTCTTGCCAGAGTTTCAACGCTAAGACAGGAAAAAGAGGGTTTGTCGCTTCAAGATATTCAACTGCCAATACTGCGAGACTACGCCAAAGACAATGACCTAGAAGTGGTCCGAGAGTTTGTATTTAGCGAAAGTGCCGACCGTAAAATCCGCACCAAGTTCAACGAGATGATTGCGTATGTCAAATCAAAACCTGACATCTCAGCCATCATTGCCTATCGTGTGGACCGCATAACCCGCAATTATCGTGACGCAGTCCTCATCGATGACCTACGCAACGAACACGCCAAAGAAATTCACTTTGTCTATGACAGGCTCATAATCGGCCAAAAGACCACGGGTAGAGATATTACAGACTGGGATACCAAAGTATATCTAGCCAAGCAGTTTCTCAACCGTCTCAAAGATGATGCGGTTACTACCGCACAACGCAAACTTGCCAATGGGGAATGGCCTAATGGCGCACCATTTGGCTACAAAAACGCTAAAGACCCAGAGCGAAACCGCAACTGGATTTTCATTGACGAAAATGAGGCTCAAATAGTCGTCAAAGTATATGAGTGGTACAACACGGGCAGTTACTCAATGCTTGAAGTCCGCAATAAAGTCAAAGAGGTATTTGGCATTAAGATAGCCAAAAGCAAGGTTGAACAAATCCTCAACAACAAGTTTTACTTTGGCGTAATGGTCTATGATGGTGTTGAGTATCCCCATTTTTACGACCGCATTATCAAAGAAGATACCTACCTACGAGCAAAAGCCATCAGAGAAAGCTATAACAAAAAACCGTTCAAGTTTGCAGGCCTTCCCTTTTCATACCGTGGGCTTATCCGTTGCGCTGAATGTGGATGCGTCATCACACCAGAAAAGAAAACCAAGAAAAGCGGGCTAACCTATCACTACTACCATTGCACACAATCAAAAGGCAAACACGGGGCTGAGTGGTTATCAGAGCAAGATTTAACCAACCAATTTGTCGAGGCACTGGGTAAACTACAACTACCCCAAGAGGCAGTTGATGATATTTTGACATCACTTAAAGGCTCACACGATGACAAAAAGCACTTTGCAGACGACCTACGAACCCGCTATCAAGCAGAATACGACAAATACCAAAAGCGCATCGAGCGAATGTATGAGGACCAGCTCGACGGTCGTATTACTAAGAGCTTCTTTGAAGAAAAGCGGGACCAGTACCGAGCCGAGCAACGCATTTTACAAGCCAAACTTGCCAACCTACAAAATGCCGATGAAGAGTATTATTTGACCGCACAATATCTGGTAGAGATAGCGTCCCGTGCTAAAGAATTGTTTATGAGTTCTGAACCAGAAGAAAAACGGCTCATTTTGAAAATGGCATTTCAGAACCTTAGCCTAGATGGCAAAATAGTGCGATACGAATGGAAAAAACCCTTTGACAAGATAGCATTTTACGCCTCTCGTCCAGCTTGGCTCCCCCGCCAGGACTCGAACCTGGGACCTTGATGTTAACAGCATCCTGCTCTACCGACTGAGCTACAGGGGATATCGATCTGAAAACGTACGCCGGCATGCGAGTTCAGCTTGTCGGGAACACTATTGTACCAGACAATATTCCGATATGACAACAGTGAATTCCCTAAAACAAAGTGGGCATGTACAAGTTTTTTCTCTGCGGAGCCAATAGCCCGGAAATACCCCGGCGTGGGAGGTTTTCTGCTTAAAACGGCAGGGTCATAGGCATGGGGTCATTTTTACCGGAATCAGTTTTGTACTTGCTCCACTCCACGGAGATATCTACGATCCCGCGTTCGTTTTTGTACTTGACATGGCCTTTCTGTACCCCGTACTCAAAGAGGTCACGGGTTACCATCACATCGTCTATGCAATACTTTTTCAGTTCTTCCCATTTGCCTTCCTTAAAGTAGTCGATTGCCATGAGTCCGTGTCCGGACTTTTTTACGTTGAGAGTTGCTCCGGCAAGATCATTTAGCCCAATGCGGCGACCTATCTTTTGCCGTACGTCTTCCATTATGTCGAACTGGCCGAAATTGGCCACGTCACCCGGGTAGTACCCCTGAAGAACCGGAATATCAAAGGAGGTGATGTTGTATCCAATGATATATGAACAGCGTTCCAGAATCGGAAATAACTGGTTGATCTGATTCTCGAGAAAGGTTTTCCCCCGACCATCTGCATAATCATAGATCGCCACAACGCTGATTCCCAGCTTTTTTGGGTCGCTCTCTTCGCGAAATGTCTTCTGGGTTTCAAGATCGAGGATTACCGGATGCCTGGTCATGGCAAACAGTCTAACGGAGTGGCAGCTGTATTGCAATCCTGAAGATAGTTAGTTATCGCTACGCGGTTTCTCGCGAAAGATCTCGACTTCAAAGGTTTTGTTTTCTCCGGGAGTGGCCCCGTCACGAATACCTATTTGATTTAGCTGTCTCTGGTATTCACGATAGAGACCGTCGAAGAGCTTATAGAATATATGTTTATCGGTTTTTTTGAGTTCGCCAACAACCTGGTGAAAAAACTCATCAAGCTTTCCCAGGCTCCAGAGCGCTTCTAAAAACTTCTCGTTCTGGAAGTTGAGCACAGACACATCGCCGGATACAGGACGCACCTTAAATCGCATCATCTGAACCTCGGCACGCATCTGCCGATGAGGGGGTTTTTTCTCCAAAATATCGCGTCGGAATGCATGAAACCGTTGCACTATATCCGATTTTTTGGCTGGCATGGTATACTTATCGTAATGTTAAAACAGCAATTGCAAGCAGACCAAGTTGCCGCTATGAAAAGCGGGGACAAGTTTACTTTGGGTGTGATCCGTTACATTATATCACAACTCAAATACCGGGAAATCGAAAAAAAGAGTGAACTGACTGATGACGAAGTAGTTCAGGTACTTCGCAAACAGATAAAGGAACTTACAGAGGCGATCGAAGGCGCAAAGAAAGCCAACCGCTCAGAGATTGTGGAAGAAAATGAGAAGCAAATTGCAATAATACGAAAGTATATGCCGCCGGAGCTGACCGATAGCGAGATTGAAGCGGAAATCCTGAAGATACAAGACACGCATAAGCTCAAGATCCAGGAGAACCCGAAAGCGATTATCGGCCTGGCAATGGGAGCACTCCGTTCTAAAGCCGATCCTGCCCGTATCCAGGCCGCACTCCGAAAACTACAGTTAATGTAAATACGGCTTGGGTATCCGCATCCCGGATGGTAGTATAAAACAGTGGGGAGAGTGCGTGCGGTTTTCAGCTTGGGTATCCGCGTCCCGGATGGTAGTATAAAACTATGTTCGTGGCTCGCCAGATAATTCTCGGTATCCTTACGGTATTTTTCCTCGTTTCGCTTACCCGGAACCTGTTTGAATACAAGAAAAACCTTGCGTTCTACGAATCGTATCGGAAAAGCTACGAGGAAACAGTACAACGAAATAACGAGCTCAAGTCGCAGCTAGTAAAAAGCCAGGATGTGCATGAGCTGGAGAAAACAATTCGAAACCAGCTGAATCTTTCCCGCAAAAACGAAGTTGCCGTTTTACTACCTCCACCGTCACCTACACCTGTTGTGATCACCCCGACTCCGCAGCCGAACTGGTACCGCTGGTACCAGATTCTGAGTGGCGTGCAACCGCCGGCAGGCGCCCGGGATTGACTTGTCAAAAGCGAACGGGTATACTACTGGTATATTTCCGCGTACAGCGATAACGTTTTTGTGCGTTTTCCCGCTGTCCATGCGGGGTAGTGTACGGCTGCACGGGAGGCTCATAATCTCCTAGACCAGGTTCGACTCCTGGCCCCGCAACACAATGAACCATTTTACGCTTTCTGTTATAGTCCCCGTCTACAACGAGGAAAAAAACATCGATTCTTTGCTTAAGCGACTTCTCCCGGTTCTCGAACCGTATGATTATGAGCTGATCTTTATTGACGACGGCTCGCAGGATACGACAGCATCGAAGATTAAACAATATTGTAGTACGGATAAACGCATTAAACTGATTAGGTTCAGCAGGAACTTCGGACATCAGCGTGCGTTAAGCGCAGGATATGCAAAAGCAACCGGGGACTGCGTGATCAGCATGGACTCCGATCTCCAGGATCCACCGGAAGTAATCCCGTCCATGGTCGAAAAATGGCAGAAAGGCGCGAAGATCGTCTACGGAAAGCGCATGAAACGCGACGTAGATTCCTGGTTTAAGGTAATAACCGCACGCGGCTTTTATTGGTTTATCAATACGCTTTCTACGGTACCGATTCCAAAAGATGTCGGAGATTTCCGGCTCCTGGATCGGGTTGTAGTCGATTTTATCGTGCACCTTCCGGAACAGTCCCGGTTTCTTCGTGGTCTGGTTGCCTGGAGCGGGTATCCAGCCGCATACGTAGAGTACGACCGTGGAGAACGGCACGCCGGGGAAACACACTACCCATTCGGCAAGATGGTTGCCTTCGCGTTTGAGGCAATCACAACGTTTTCCACGAAACCCCTGCGCATTGCCTCATGGATGGGTTTTATCGGCGCGACATTTGGTTTTCTGGGTATTATCTACGCCGTACTAGGCAAGATATTCCTGCCTGATTACTGGGTTACCGGCTGGACGGCTCTATTTGTTGCGATAACCTTTATCGGTGGCGTTCAACTGATCACCATCGGGATTATGGGGGAATACATTGATAAAATATACACAGAGATTCAGAAACGGCCTATGTACATTATCAGCGAAGAGGTGAATCTATGAAAAAAATCATCGGTATGGCTGTGCTCGGTTTGCTCGTGGCAGGTATCCTCTTCGCCGGATACCGGCTTTTTTTTTCTGAAGATTCCCTACGTTCACCACTTCCTCGCGAAGAAGGTATTAATGTGATATTTATCTCTCCTACGAAGGCTCCCTGATTGCCGGTTTCTAACTAGTTATAACGTATAAAGGGCACAACACCTACCCGTAGCTCGATGAAAAGTCCAGGACAGGAATCCGATAGTGTATTGACCCCCCAGGATTACACACCGATCCGGAACTCGAAGATGCGCCCCTGACCTCCCAGGAAGAGGATATCAATAATCCACAGAATAAGCCCTGCGCTTACAAATACGACCAATCCGATAATGGCATAGGTAAACGTATTCCGGGCATTGGTCATCTTTTCTTCATCTCCCAAGGAGGTAAGGTAGTTGAAGGCCCCGATTACAAACATAATAAAGAGAATAAGGATTACCAGTCCGCTTGCCATTACCAGAAGATTCGTAAAGACGATCTCCGCGCACTTTAACGTGGGAACGCCATCCACCATGCAGCCGCTGTTACCGGGATTACTGGGGTCGTCGTACCATTCCCGGATTGGTCCCTGGGCGAGCAGAGTGGTAAAAAAGGGTAGCATATTCTAAACTTAACTCCCAAACCATTGAGGTATCCCTTTCACCTGGGTAACGCTTATGCCCCTATTCGCACCCACCTGTCCTGCCTGGATCGCAATCAGCGGCCGCAGAACACTCAGCAGAACCACGAAGTTCAGGAGGAAGACTTTCTCGGCATGCCTGCACGAGGTTCGGTATGGTGGCAGGGCACGAGATTCCAAAGCAGATCGACCGGCGGAAGACTACCTGCTCCAGGGTGACAATAACAGCAAGCACCGCTACAACAAGAATCACACCCACAATTGCTGCAGTAATCTTTTTGCGTGCGCTACCAACCGCTTCTTCATCACCTCCTGATGTGATCCATTCAAAAGCACCCAGGAGAAGATATACCAGCGCAACAAGACCGGCAATTACGAAAAAAACACGAATCACAAAAGTAAGGATATCAGCGAGGTTCGGTATGCGAAAGCCTACCGCAGTCTGGTCAATTACTACGGTAGCAGTCAGTCCCTGTTGATTACTTCCAGCCTGTGCCATCGCGCTCCCTGTAAATACAAAGGGAATGGCAAACAACGAGAATGCCAAAAGGTTAAAAAGCAGGGATTTTCTAGTCATAGCTTAATGATAAGAATGCATGGTTATATTGTCAATAGGATGTCGCGCGATACTGTACCGACTCAGCAATATGTTGAACGGTAATGTTGTCAGAACAATCCAGATCGGCAATGGTTCTGGAGACTTTTAGAACACGAAAAAAAGCACGTGTTGATAGATCATACCGCCGTATTGCTTTTTTGAGTAGTAACTCGGCATCCGTCGTAAGCTGTATAAACTTTCGGGTAGTAGTAGAATCAAGCTCGGAATTACGACAGATAGGAAGTCCGTTAAAACGTTTTTCCTGCCTGGCAACTGCTTCTTCAATCCGAGCAAAGCGGCAGGGCTCCCGCTCAGTTTGATTCTCTGTTAATGCCGCGTTAAAGAGTTCGGATTCGGATACCGGATTTACGAGTGTGTGCAGATCAATACGATCCAGGAGCGGACCGGAAAGCCTTTTCCGGTAAGCTGCGATAACTCCGGGTGTACAGGTGCACATGCGCGTTGCATGACCTAAGTAGCCGCACGGACACGGATTTGCAGTAGCAATCAGCTGAAACCGGCACGGCATCTCTACAGAGGTGCGAACCCGTGATATTCTTACGATACCATCTTCCACCGGCTGTCGGAGTGCCTCGAGTGTACTCCGTGAAAACTCCGGGAGTTCGTCCAGAAATAAAACGCCCCTGTGTGCAAGTGTAATCTCTCCGGGTTGAGGAGGTACCCCTCCGCCAATCAGACCTTGACGCGAAACAGTGTGATGCGGCGATCGAAAGGGACGCCTGGACGGATCTATTTCATACATTCTCCCTGCTGCCGAGTATATACAGCGGACGTCCAGGAGTTCTTCACCGGTAAGCGGCGGCAATAAGGAATGAAAAGCCTGTGCCAGTGCTGTTTTTCCGCTTCCCGGTGGTCCATGCATCAACACGTTATGAAACCCCGCCGCTGCTATCTCAAGAACCCGTTTCGCACCCTCCTGACCGCGAATAGCATCAAGGGGCGCAGGATCCCGTGCTTCTGGTTGCGGTAGCACCGTCTGCGGCAAAGCAGGCTGCTTTTGACCCTGCAATATCGCAACCAGCTCCGTAAGCGTAGCTACCGGTATAACTTGTACCGAAGGCACGAGAGCCGCCTCCGGATAGGATTCCTCCGGCACGACGGCAGTTTCTGTCTGCGATTTAGAAAGCGCCCGTAAAAGAGGAAGGACACCGGGTACCGGCCGGATTGCACCATCAAGTGCCAGCTCACCAAGGAAGAACCAGCGTTTAATGCGTTCAGGATCAAGAATCCCATCCGCTGCAAGCAGCGATACCGCCATCGGTAAATCGAAGCCGGTACCTGTTTTTGGAATATCCCCCGGTGCAAGATTGATAGTAACCCGACAATCCGGCATACGGAATCCTGAATTTGCAAGTGCGCTCCGAATGCGTTCCTTTGCCTCCTCTACTGCCTTACCTGGCAGACCTACAATTGATACCGACGGAAATCCTTTTCTCGCAACATCAGTTTCTACTTCTACTGGTACACCGGTAACACCTTGAATTGTTCCTGATAGTAATCGTGAATACATGAATGAAGTATATCATGTACATTTGTATATAAAATGATTATCTACCCGGATAAAAGAATGAACGGGTGATGAAAGATCGTATTAACGCTTTATCTTCCTGACTTTATTGTATGAGATGACTACAGTGGCTGCAACCATCACTAGCAGAATGAGACCGGCAGAGATCACATATGCCACCCATTCAGGGAGTCTGCCTTCAAGGATGATGGTTGTTCCCAGAACGTTCTGCGGTATTACAGCGGCAGTTTTGCCTGCGATCATTCGGCTGGAGTTTTCCGGGTTTATGACCAGAAAGCGGGAGGTACTCATCACGGACTTCACCTGAGAAGGAACATTGACTACTACCCCCGCTACAGATGCCAGAACAGGATCAAGACCAATTACCGCACGCGACGGATCTGTCGCGGCCTGTACGACAATCAATGACCCAAGCAAATCGAGTGAGCCCCAGAGAAGTTTTGAGAACGCATCGCCTGCAAGTGTAACCGGATACTTTATTGCTTCCAGACCACCGGAGGTTTTTCCGATAAGGAGAACCGTTGCCCTCGGGTGGGAAACTTTGGCATCAATGCGACACGGGTTTCCGGAACGGTCAGTCTCCTGGAACTGACTAATAAAGGTGACGGGGTTTTCGGAAGCGTAGCGCCGCACTGCCTCCAGGCGATAAATCCCATCGGGGGCATAGAATGTGAACGCCCCGTCTGCCTCGGTGACCTGTGGATTGGTTACACGATCTGAGAATCTGGTAAACGATCCGGTGGAACTCCGTGAAAGGAGCGTCACCGAAGTTCCACTCATAGATTCAAGCGTACACTCGTCAAAGACCCGCCCAAAAGGGGCCTGTACCAGCTGACATCCGGCGGTATTCGAGAGGGTAGCCTGCTCGGACATATGCAATGCATCCATAGCACTCTGATCATCTTCCTGTATTTTTTGTTGACGGAGCAAATAATTTTTATTCAGAGCGTCAAAAAAATCGTTTGTCAGTGAAATATATCCGGCTGCGGCTCCGCTCTGGAATATTGCGGAATCACCGGCAATCCGGTCTAGAAACTCTTTCTGGGATATCTCTGCGGCAGGTCCATCGTATAAAGATCTTAGATAGTCGATATCCGCCCGATAAATTTTCTCCCGACCAACGGTAGCAATAAAGCCAAGTACAGAAACCAGAACCAGTGCTAGCAAAAAGAAAGATCCTTTAGCTATAAAGAGCAAATTCCGATATGAAGGTTTCTTGGGAAAATCCATATAACTATCTTTTCCGTTTCCGTTTTCTCAAATAAACATGATATAGCAGTGCAGAGGAAAATGGGACAAACACTGCAAACAGATGCCAGACATCTGGCCGGAACTGCCGGGAACTCTGGTAATCATCAGATACTCCGGCAACCACAGTATCTTCAGGAGGCACTGCTGCAAAATACCGGCCCGGCTGTATTCCTGCAGCAACATTTTGTGCAAGAAACTGTCCGGTATCAATTGATTTACGCACTCCTGACAGAGTTTCGTACTCCAGAGAATAACCTACTGGTGGAAGGTCCTCCGCAGCTATCCGGAACCGTCCTTCCCGGTCCGCAATGACAGTTCGGTAAGGGGTCTCCGCATGGGGAATACGTATTTTTACCGTGGCACCGGGAAGCCTGTTGCCGGAACTATCAAAGGCTGTTCCGACTATTTCATGGAGAACCGGATCAATCCGGGTAAAGCTCTCTTCGGCCCCCTGAATGCGAAATATTTTAGAGTTTTTGGTAATTTTTATACCGTAAATGGTTTCGTTACGATTTAACACCGAAAGCGGAAACTCCAGGGTAAACCGTCCATACCCGTCGGCCTGTGTATAGGAAATCCGCCTGCCACGAACAATCTCGCCGTTTCGGAAAATACCTGCATAGACAGCCACGAGAGAACGGGAGTGTGACACTCTCCCCTGAACCCTGTAGGTCTCCCCGGCTTTCCCAATAGACTGGAAATGCTCCATGAGTTTTGGCTTGTTGGCACGGGCGTATTTAATTGATACGCCAGAATTTGCCGGCTCCATGGGAACATCAAAAAGAAGTAAACGATCCTGCACCGTAAACGGCTCCCCGCGATGTAGATTCTCATACGCCGGTTTATATCCTTCCCTGGGTTCCAGAAACGCAGGGAAGGTGTATCCCGGACGGGCTACTGTCATTCTGTACGTACCGGGCTGTAAGAGGAAGGAAAAAACACCATCCTCCCTTGTTGTCTGCCGTGCAATCGGACGAGAGTCGGGAGATGCCTCTTTGGTCAGGACTACCAGATCAGCATCGGAGAGCGGTTCAAGAGTAACACGATCGAAGACACGCCCGTATGGATCTATGATTAGTGTACAGTTTTCTACAAAAGATAGCTTTGACTGCTTCTGGGAAGTTTTGTCCCCCGATAAAGCAGCATTGGCGTTCTGCTCATCGTACATAAGCATGAAGACACTGCTTGTTGGCTTTGTTGTGGTAGTTTCCCATTCATACTCATCAAGCACTACCGAATCGTCAAGAAGCGGCTGCACCAGATCAATTGATCCTACACGTCGAGTACCCTCCGCCGTATAAAGCGTTGCAGTGTACCCGTACAAATCCTTTAGATGTTGAAAATTTGGTTTACCGTCTGTGGTGAGGCCATTTTGTAAGTCGAGAGCAGAATCACCTGTAGTACAGCGATAACTGGCATTCGTTTCGTCGGTTCCTTCCATTACACACTCCACCAGAAACACCGGTTTTGAGGCATCCAGCATAGAGAGCTGCTGTTTCAGGTTTTTAACCCGGTAGAGCTTTACCCGGCGCGTGAGACTGTTCGCAGGTGTCTTTTTGCTACATTCCGCTCCACCACTGTCAGCTGCGGCCCCTTCCGCTTTGCATACATCGGCGGGAAGGCAAGCCAGGTTGATGCCCTCGCGGGGATTAAACTGCTGAATCTGTGGCTTATCAAGGTTTCGGGATGATGTCTGCTTTTTTGACCGGCATTCCAGCCGAACATTCACTTGAACTCCATCGTTATGGAAACATATTGGACATTCAGAGTCCGGAAGGTTGTTGTGCGTGCTCCGGTCGCAGTAACAGAGCTTCTCAGTATACTCTCCTTCGTATCCCGAAGCATGCGCCTTGCAATCATTGCAGCCACCTGCAGGCCTCAAATCGGGATTATCCCTTTCTTCCTGGCTTCGGCAACAGGGAAAAGGCCCGTTCGGAGTCCCAACACTCTGGCACTCCCAAGTGTTTTCCCAATCTTTCGGGAGGTGTACCTTAAAACCAAACGGACCAGATGCACAGCCTAGATCTCCATTCCCGCCGCCAGCATCGGTTCTTCTGGGTGTATCCGGGCGACCGTCAAAGTCGGTGTCTGCCTGCACGCCCGGGGGAAACCGGGCATCCATTGTGCTCTCGTCAGCCTGAAAATCTACACATCCTGTAGCCGCATCTGTCTGTCCAGTCCATTTTGATCCAGTTGCATTGTTGTGGGTTACCCACAAACCTTGGCCGTTATAGTTAATGGGAACGCCTTTATCATTTACCAAACATACCCGTTTATTCGGGACATTTCCCGCTAAGACAGGAGTTACGGCATATAAAAAGAAGAATGTCACAACAACCGGTAGCGTGCCTCTGAAAATATTACTGATAGCGAGTGACGGGATATTCATTCCGGTTTATTTCAAGCCATTCTTCTATTGTCGAATAGCCTCTATTAGTAATTATCTTATCAACTCTTCCGAACTTATACACTGCATCCCGGGTAGTCCCGTCACCACCGGTACCTTTTCCAAGATAAACGTCACTAATTTCCCCAACTTTAAGACCACGCATGACTTTCTCAAACCCAGGATCGTAGTTAAATTGAGCTTTTACGTTGGAGGTAAAGGTATAAATAGCATTTATACGGAATGCCTCGTCTACCTGGTAAAGAGAACTATCCCTGCGAAGCTCTTCGCCGGCCTGCTCCATGGTAATTGCACCTGATTTCACCCTGCTGTGCAAGTCCGTTATTCTCTGTCGTGCAATCTTTTTTCCCTGGTCATACCCTACGCGACCAGGACGTTGATTAAAAAACCAAAGTGCGACAACAGTACCACTATAACTGTCTCCGGCAGCTATTAATTTTTCTTTCGCATCCTGTACCAGAGCAATCCGCTTTGCGTAATTTTTTTCAGCGGAGTTATATACCGTTGCATTCATCCGTATAAGCCCTTCCCGGGATGCTCCCTGGAGGATAATGGAATCATCTACCATTTTTTGAAACAACTTTTCACGAACCTCAGGATCATCACTCGGGGGAAACGAGGCGACTTCCTCATTTAGATCAACATTATAAATCAGCTCTTCACCGACGCGTGCAATCACACCTGCTCGCGGCGCAGCCGGTCTGGTCGGAAGAGGTGTCGAAGTCGGGCCGCTGTCTCCGCCGCCGTCCAAATAACTACCCTGCTGAGGGCTGGTATAACTTGAGTCAAAGATTTCCAGCGGGGCTTGAGTTATTATTCCTTGACGCTGATTTGCTGCATGTTGTCCGGCAGGTGATGAGTTCCGGACGAGTGTGAGGACTGCAATAATAATAAGAAGTAATCCAAGAATACCTCCTGCAACCAGCAGTAGTTTCTTATTATCAGGGGTTCCCTCCCCGGAGAACATCTTTAACGGCGGCGCCGTACCGGTGGATTGCCGGAACGGAAATATACAACAATAAGACCTGTCGCAATTACCACCACTGCGACAGCCATAATAGCTCCGAGAATCGAGAACGGTGTTCGCCTGTTTAGTTCTGCACCGAGCGCGTCATTGATCCCTGGTCTCGATTGGGAATATTCTCCCAACACAGTGGTCGAATCTGATCCACGGGCGATATACACATTCTTCGGGTGACTCAGCATCGCGTTACGTGCCAGGAACTCACCAGTCGATACCTGTTCAGTTCGTCCTCCTGACGGGGTGAATCCGATCTGATACGGAAGCACAGGGAGTGCAGCCTGTGGAACTGTAAACCGCCCGTCAGCATCGGCACGAGTTCGGAAAACGGGAACATTGCTACTGCCCATATAGATACCAACCTCTGCATTCCCCAGAAGAGTGCCACCAGAGCCAACCGCAAAACCTTCCAGATCTCCCAAGACCGGAGCAAGCTGAACTATGTACTCATCGCCAGTGTACTTGAATGCGGGGACGTCCTTTTTCCTTGCCTCAAGTTCTGTAATCCGTATATTTTTATCCATTGCATCAAGGCGGAGTGTTATTTTAAAGTATCCGAATGAATCTGCTGTTGCTGTATGCAGAAGCTTCCGGTTTTCCACACCGGTGTAGAGATTAACGGTTGCAAGGGGATGGGTCACCGACCCTTCGATACGATAGGTACCAGCCGCAGGATCAACAATCTGAAAATATGACTGAATCCGGATCGGGTTGTTCTGCGCGTAAGCAATTGCTTCTCCGGGATTCAGCGGCTCCAGCGGGATATCCGTCTGGATCATAGTGTCCACTACCCTAAGATCCTGTCCGGTATAGAGGTTTGAGTACATCTGTCGTGCCAGCGGACTTATGTTAGTTGCCGGATAAATATAGCCTTGGCGGCTGGCGCTGAGTCGGTATGTTCCAGGAGGCACAAGGAAAGAGAACGATCCATCACGGGAAGTTGTTTGTGGATTCTGAATCGTACCCACGACGTCACTCTGCACAACCGGAGTAAATGCACCCCCCGGTCGCTGTCTGGTTAAGACTACGGTTGCACCGGCGAGAGGTTCAAGCGTAAGAGTATCGAAAACACGACCGTATGGATCGATTATCAGCTTACAGCGTTCCGCATTCGATAGAGTAGCCTGCAGTTGTGTTGGTCTATCTCCAGAACTTGGTGGGCTTGACTGGCCTGGATCCCACATAGCGATAAATACGCTGGTAAGCTGCGCCGGCTGTACTTTATCAGGGTCGATTGTTGTCTCCCATTCGTAGGAATCCCGCCGGTTTGCCTGGGTAATCTCCGGTGTTGTCTGCGTCACACCATCAGAGAAGAAAATCCGAGCAGAGTAACCGTATCTTGTGTACAAAAGAGATGCATTGTCCTTTTTAAAGATTTTCAGGTCAAGCTGTGAATTGCCGGTTGTGCAGGTGTAAGACGGAGCAGTAGCTGTCCCTGTCTGAATGCATTCTGTAAGCCAGATCGGGCGTGTTTGATCCCCGACAGTGAGCTTGCGCTGTGCCTCTCCAATACCGGAGCCGCCGATTTGTGAGAGAATTACCCTGTGCTTGCCTGCAGTTGGAGTATAGCCACTCGAACAGTTCTTTCCCTCGGCAGTGCAAAGATCAGCCTTGAGACATGCCGGCTGAAGCGTATTCACATCCGAAATAGTATTTTTTTCAATGTCGCGTTCCATATCTCGGATAGAAGACTGTTTCGGTAGCCTGATACGAAACTCTACCTCGTAATCATGGCTGTTGTTGAATATATCCTTGGGCATACTGACACGATTCGGCGTCCACGAAGACCACCCGGCACTATTATCCCGGCGCCAGCGCGCGTCTACTCGCGCGTTCTGGAGAGAGGGCGGAAGTTTAAGGCTGAAATTATTAACCTCATTATTGCAGTTGAAGATATTGTACTGATTGCTGGAGGCCCGCCGGGCCTCTTTTCCGTCAGCGGGATCGTAATTCAGATCAATCCGTTCGTCAAACTCGGACTGCCCGTATATCGAGTAAACCTGCCCGTTCTCCCTCCTGGTTCCGTCGAGATCCCACCCTTTAAAAAAGAACCTCCCCGCCTCTGTTGTGCCGGAATAACGGTAATGAGTACCTTTGTTGACTTCGTTGTTATCATTGCCCTCTTCGTTTGATTCCCACTGAACCCATACCCCGGGTACCGGAGCACCAGACTCGGTAAAAACACGACCTCCTACGTTTGGAGCATACGCCGAGACCGGCCTTACTGCGCCGACTGCGAAAAGAAGTGGCACAAGAAGGAGCGGCACACTGAACCTGCAAAGCTGATTAATAGCGGGCAATCTCATAGATACGCTTCTTCCCGTCAAGCCAGGAATCAAAATTACTAATTGCACTTGTATTCCGATTTGTCACCTCTGCAATCATGTAAACTGCATCGATCCGGTTCCCGGTAAGGGGATCGAGATCCTTACCGGTCAACACACCTGATACCTGCCCAGGAGTTAATTTGAAAATCTCCGCATCTATATCCGGGCTATAGGTGATCTTGCCCCCGCGCCTTACAGCAAAATCGAAGATAGCATTACCACGGTAGTTCGGATCGACCTGAGCTAGAGCTGCATTATTCTTGATCTGCTCGCCCGCCTGTTTTAGGGTTAACCGTTTTGCCCGGATTTCAGCAAGGAGCCTTTTTATCTCATCCGATGCTAGTTTTTTTCCTGCCTCGTAGCCAGCCGGCCCAGGCTGCATGTTATGAAACCAGATCGCAATAACTGTACCCTCCAGTACCACCGACTTTGTTTCAACAATTTCCCGCGCCTTCGCAACAAGCTGTGTGCGCTTCGCATAATCTTTATCGGGAGAATTGAATACGGTGGTATCCAATGTAATTAGCTTGTCTGCGGCGGCACCTTGCAAAATGATCGAGTCCTCGATCATCTTGGCAACCACAATCTGTTCAGGATCCTGACCGGGAAGCGTAGGATAATATGCCAGCTCATAATTCAGGTCGTTCTCGTAGAGAAATTCTTCTCCGACTTTTGCGAACGCACCAGACTGAAGAGCTTGCTGCCTTTCCTGCGGGCCAATATTCGGATCTATATTTGCGGTTGCCGGATCGGGATCCCGGTCAAACGGATTCTCTCCTCCAAATCCGGTGGGGGCCGCAGAACCGCTCTCACCTGTGGCGGCACCCGTTTCCGGGCTCCTGGGAGCAATCCCGCCTGAACCGACACGGGTGAGGATGCTGATCACCAGAAGGAGTAGGAGGAGAAGAACTCCCCCTGCGATCAGAAGAACACGCGGGTTTCGCAGCAACGATTGCATGCCTTTCATGATAGTGAAGTAGCAAAGCTCTGTCAATCAGCGCTTTCAACTCCTTGTTATTTATTCTATACTGAACTTTACGGCCGGTGTCCCCAGGCCGGAAGTGGTATGAAAAAAATCCTGTACACCATTCTCATCGCTCTTACCTTGCTGGTGCTTCCTCTGCAGTCGCACGCAAGTGATTCCTTGGATTACTTCGAGATTACCCGGAACGCCATCACACCGATCCCTTGTGGCACATCCGAGTCCAGGAGCTGTCCAAAAGAAATGGATCCGATTTATCAGAAGCTTGGTGAACCCTGTGCCCGCTCATTTCAGGAATTCCAGCGATATCCGACCACCAGGCACTTCTGGATTGAAGATCCGAAGATCACAGCACAGGGAAAAGCCAACGAACGCGCCCGCCAATTTATCTACTGGGCAATAAATAACCGGGCAATTGACGACCACCCGGTACTGCGTGAAATCTGGGGAATTACAAGCTCGGTCGCATTTTTCTTTGTAATTCTAGTAGCAGCTATTTTCGGACTCGGGTTTATTATGAGCCGCCGTGCAAACTTTACCCTGAATCTTGAGCTTTGGCCTACCCTTATCAAAATAGGGATAATGCTATTGTATATTGCACTATCTGCATCTGTGGTTCTCCTCCTGATACAGCTTTCAGAGATCCTCATGAGATTCTTTATCGATAATCTGGGAGGACGGGATCTGTTTAATATTTACTTCTCAAACACCGGTTCGCTGGGGAGCAGTGAACGCAACTACACCGATTTCGTCGGCTGCCGTGATCTGAATCTCCGTGTTCAGGAATCCATCAACACCAAGCTTTTCCTTTACGACCTTACGAATATGACCTATTACATAATGGGCACCATGATTATTCTCCGGAAGATCCTCTTGTGGTTCCTACTTTTTGTAGCTCCGTTCCTTGCTCTGCTGATGCCGTTCGTATTTATCCGCAACATTGGCTGGATTTGGATTGGTGTTTTTTTCCAGTGGCTCATGTACGGGCCACTCTTCGCGCTGTTTCTTGGTGCCCTGGCCAAGATCTGGAAGGCCGGCATTCCTTTCACCTTCGACTTCTCGCGCGTAATCCCGACCAGGGATTTTGCCAATGCGGCTAATCCACTGATTGGCTATACCTACCCGACGGCCATAAACATTCTGTACGGCGGCCCCGCCCAGATCGGTGACCGGCGTCTGTCGGCAATCAATTCCGGCTCGTATGTAGATACCTTTACCGAATACGTGATAACTCTTATCATGCTCTGGGCGGTAACGTTCTTCCCGTGGTGGCTGCTCCGGATATTCCGCGACTACTGCTGCGACGGGATTTATGCAATGAAGAATGTGCTTTTCGAAATGTACAACGAAATACGGGAGTCGAATAATCCGGTAAAGAAAGGTCCCACGCCGACTTTTGATCTCAAGCACGTACTGAAAGTTCCAACCGATACTAAACTGGACACCAAGTTTAACGTGAAGCTTGCGTCAATGGAGCATATCCGGAACACCAGCACAGCCGATATCACGAAGTCACTGAATATCCAGGTCACTAAACTGACTGATATCGCTCGGATAGAGGCCGATCAGACCCGCAAGTCGGCAGTGCAAAAGAATCTTGCCGCTCTCGCTAATCCTGCACAGGTATCAACTACCGCAGAGAAGCAGCAGTTTATGAATATGCGTACGGAACTCTTCAATCGTGCGATCAAACAGGACTCCGTAGCACGGAGACTGTTATCATCCACATCAAACTCGTCCTACGAACGCGACAAGATTCGCGAAGAACTGGTAAAGACAATCCAATCAAATGTTAAGGTCAAAACTTCGGCAACGATCTCGGCAGAGTCTATGGACCAGCTGAGCCGGACACTTTCGGCATCAATAAAAGCAGGATCTGTCTCGGGAGCGACATCTTCTTCGTCTTCGCAGGTATCGGCCTCGGCTTTCACAGGGGCAAACGCTACTATAACCCTGAGTGACAAGAGTGTAAGTGCAATTGCAAAGAGCGCGAATGTGAGCGCCGAGAAGACACGTACCGTGCTCCAGGCACTTGCAAGATCGCAGGCATCCAGCATAAATCAGGCTGTTCGGGAGCTAGCAAAGAGGCTGAACTTACAAAGTGATACCGTAAAGAGCGTAATTGAAGCGTCGATAACACACCAGGCCGAGAAAACGCAGAACGTCATGACGAAGTTCATGAACCAGATAGAAAAGAGCGATAGGGCTATTCAGACAATCGCCAATCGTGCCGGACTTACCAACCAGCAGGTCAGGGCTATCGTCTCCGCCTACAGCAAGAGCATGAACAAGCCGGCTAACCAGGTCGTGCCGTCGATCACCGTAGTGGCCAAGGTCGAGGAAAGCAAGGTAAAGGCCGCCCTGAACATAATGGGCACCATGTTCATGACCCGCGACTTGATCCTGAACTTCTCCGAGGAGAATAAAGTCGAGGCCGAGAAGGTGGAACAGGCTGTAGCGGCGGTTGCCAGCGCCTCCGGTGACGCAACAGGCCCCGACTCCCCCGAGGTAAGCGGACCGCAGGGCGGCCCCCCCGAGCAGCCCACCAAGACGGAAGCCGAGCTCCAGGTATCGGCAGTGACCGGCGAGAAGGGGAAGGAAGCAGAAGCCGGCAGCGATCAGGGTGTCGGCGCCGGCCCTGCACCTACACCCACCGATGCCGAAAAGCAGCTTGCCGAGAAACTGGCACAGGAAGCGCTTAAAAACGAGGCAATTCGCGAACAGGCCGGTGTTACAGATGTCAAGCCCGAAAACGCCCCCGTGGTAGTCCGCAAGGTGCTCCGGGTAATCAGCGACAACACCCGGACCGCAAACGAAGTGGTAGCCGAGGTTGCAAAGCGAGAAGACGTCAAGGTCGAGGAAGCCGCCGAGATTGTAAAGGAACAGCTCGAGATAACCGCTAAGCCCGAAGAAAACATCGAGAAGATTGTGGCCGTCCCCCCGAGCGTAACCATCGAGGAATATGAGGAACTCAAGGAGATGTGGGAACACCAGTACGAAGAGGGCGAGATTCCTGTGCAGGAGAACATCCAGAGCCGAGAGGAGTGGGTTGAGTCCGATATTGTGACGATCACAAACGTCATGAACAAGATCCTCTCTCCGAACCCTGAAATCCAGCAACAGGGCCTTGATGAACTGGGCTTTATTATTCCGATCTTCATGATCAACAACCTTAAAGGAGATCAGCTAATCACCTACCTCAAGGCGAAGCTTGAAGCCGCCAAGACCACCAGAAAGATCCTGGAACGCGAAAACCGCCTCCGCAGGAAACTTGAAAAGAAGCAGGAGGAAGAAGAAGATACGCTGCTGGAACTCAAAACGAATAAGAAGGAAGAACCCAAACTCATGCAGATGGATCTCCCCGAAGAAAAGGGCCCGACCACGATCGAGGAACGCGCCCAAGTCGAGGTGCAGGCGGCTCCGGAGATCAATAAAGCATACCTGGAACAGCAGAGCGACACGGGTGACAATGACTCAGACACCGGCACGGGAAACACCGGCCCGGCAAACGGAGACACCGGGTATGCCGGCGAACGCAAGCTCTCATGGGACCACACAGACAAGACTAACCAACCACTGAAGGAATACGGTGCCGAGGAAGGCGGCCTGAAAGAATACGGTAGCGATGAACCGAAGCTAAAGGAATACGGGGCGGATGACGAGAAAAACAAGGAATGGTAGTTACCTTTCGCCGCACATATAAAACACTGCCACATTGCGGTCATGCCAGCGCATCGGCTCCTGGTGTACGCGGCGGCAGCGCCTCATAACAAGCGCAACATCGGTAAAATCAGTGCCGTACGTGGTTATCCGCGGCAGGTTTTCGGCAGCAGTAAGAACGACCATGGTACGCGAAGACACCACCTGCTCTGTAATCTTTTCCCTATCCAGCTGACCTGAGGCAAACAGGTTAGGGTGGAGATCGCAGTAGTTGTTGAAGTTCGGGACCCCTGTTGCAGAGCTGATGCCCTGCATGAGCGCACTGCTCCCGAAAACGGCATCCGGGCGGTACTGCCGCATTACCCGGCGCACGGAGTCTTCATCGGGAATAATACCGGTTTGCAGGTTTGCTGAATAAGCACGTATCGCGCCCGTCACTGCCACGATCAAAACGGTAACCACCCCGGCCAGGGTGGTTTTTCGTCCGATCACGGTGGTGCCCATCTGCATGAGGTAACCAAGACCGAGCACAGCAGCCGGAACCAGCAGATTGAAATACAGCAGGTAAACATCGCGGAAGATCACGAAAAAGACAATACCGAAGATGTTTGCAAGGACCAGAAACCGGTTCCGGCTCCACAGAAAACAGCCGGCAAAGATAAGGAGAGCGATCAGCCAGTCCGTGGAGAGAAAGTACCAGATCACGTTCCAGCGGCTCTCGGCAGGACCGTCCCGCAAAGTTGAAGACAGAATCTGACGCAAGAACTCATTCGGGGCCAGTATGAGGGTTGGCAGAAGGATCAGGAAGCCGGTGAGGACGGATGCACCAAAAAACCGGAGTGCGGTTTTCCGATCCTCGAGCCAGCAGGCAATAAGGAGCGCGCCCAGTACCGGCGCCATATAGAGCTTTATCGCAATCGCAACACCCGCGGCAATACCTGCAAAAATGGGTTTACCGCGGAGCAACAAGTAATACGCGCTCACTGTTGCCAGTAGTGCCGTAAAGATCGCGTTCTGGAAACGCGACGTGGAGAGAACAACCGTAGAAAACAGGTATACGAAGGCAATTAGGAGAGCCACCTCAGGGCGTTTATGGAGCCGGAGCGCGATCAAGAAGATGAGACATGTAACTACTGCTGCCTCCACGGCGGCAGTAGCGTTAAACGCGTGCAGATCCCGGAAGGTAAGCGTGCGATAAAGCCAGGCGACATACGAAACCCCGGGCATGTTCGCATGGTGAATATCCCGGTAGAGTACCGCACCCTGATCGAAGCGTTCGGCGTGGCAAAAGTAGTTATTAGCATCGGTGATCAGGATTCCCTTCTGCACGGTAGAGGTTTGTAAGAGGACGTACAGGAGGAGTAGCGGTAACAGGAGCATGATTGCAAGCTGGACAGGGAACCGTGGCATACTTTATGATACGGTAATCCTGTATAATAAGCCGCATGGATTACTACGCAAAAACACTCTTTATTCCTCAGGTAGACGAGAATGATGCGGTTACCGGCAAGGTGGAACGCTGGGAAGCGCACCGGAAGGGCATTCTCCATCGGGGCTTTACCGTCGGAATACTTTACGACGGCGCCATGATCTGCCAGCACCGGAAGCATCCGGTATTCGACGGCTTCCTCGATCTGACGGCATCTTCCCACCCGTTGGTCCACGCAGATATGGCCGAAGATACAGAAACGGCCGTTTTGAACTGTCTCAAGCGCGAGTGGGATATGAAACCGTCGGACTTGACCGCTGGACTGGTACTCGCCGGAAAAGTCGTCTACTATTCGAAACACAGCGACTACATTGAACACGAGGTTTGCCACCTATATACCGGCACCGCTCGAAGGATGCCCGCATTTAACCCAGATTTTGCATACGGGTATTCCCTGGTTCCAGTGGAGCAACTGAATGATCCTGAAAGAAATCCCGTTCTGCGTGGACTAGCACCATGGGTAAAAGAGATGGTGAGCAAGGATCTGCTTCGTACACTTCTCGGCTAGGAAGAAAATGTGTCTGTGTATAATGAACATGCTATGAATCTACAAACGCTTCTTGCAGCCGCAGGTGGTGCCATCATCCTTGTTCTTGTCTCTGTGGGGCTTATTGTGGTGGGAACTTCGGGAACTGATTCAAGTAAAAACTATGTAGAAGTCCCCTCGTACATAAAGGAGCACGGTATTCCGGAACCTCAGGGAATCGAGGGAGAAGAAGCCAGCAAGACCAACCTCACCCTTTCGGAAGAATCGGGGATTACCAAAAACGAAGATATTGTGCGTGATATGGGCGGGGTAAAGCTTTCAGAGGATGGTATAGTCTTGAGTACCCGGCACTACATTCCCTACACCGAAGATGCCCTAATCCGTGCCAGTTCCGGCGGGGGAAAAGCCGTACTTTTCTTTACGCGTAGTGACTGTGAAACCTGCACCGATGCCGACCGGCGCCTCACCGCCGCCGACGACACCATCCGCCCGCGAGTTACGGTCCTGAAAGTTGACATGACGGATAAGTCAGACATAACCAAGCTCTACGGAGTGGAGCGTCCGCACACTTTTCTTCAAGTCGACAACAATGGTAAGGAAGTGACACGCTGGGTCGGTGGTGACATTGATACACTCAACGAAAAAGTGGTGATGTATTGATTCCAGATCAGCCCCGGTATCTGTAGTCATTCGACAAAAACCCTTCCGAACGGATCACCACGTCTTCCGAATGTAAAGGTGTACACACCGGGATCCTGCAGGCGTAGTCCAAACCGTTCACCTGCTGCTACAAACCCGTCTTTTATCTCCTCCCCTGCAGGGTTTACAATAAGTAATTCAGCTGGACCTCTGGATATATTTTCCCAATAGAAAAGCTCACCTGCCCGTGCGGTCTTCTCGGTAGGAGAAAGCACGCCGTCATTGTAGAAAATCGTAGCGTCTTTTAAAAGCACATTCATTATGTTAGGATCAGGAGTTGGAGTATTTGCTTGCGGTTGCTGACTGGAACCAGGGGTTATGCTGCTTTCTATCCGGGTTACCGTTCCCGGAATGGAGCTTCGTTTCTTAACGAGTACCATACCGATGAGCACACCGTTAACAAGCACAAGTGCTACTATAAGAATAATTACCTTTTTTTTGAGTGTCAGTTGCATATATTGTAATTTGTTCCGGAGATTGTAGTGAATAAGGCCCCGGAAGAAATACTTATACTTGGATTAGGCGCATTGATATTAACCACACCACCGGTCCGAATACTTCCTCCAAGACTACGATCATAAGGTGTAAGAGTGTTGTACCAGCTGCAGCTTGGTGTATTGCCCGCTGCATCTGTCCGTAACACAACACCGTTATTCATTCCTTCAACGGCTTCTGCACCGGCAATCAGATACCCGTCCGGCAGTGCTACAATACTGTTTGCATAAAGCCTGCCAGGATTACCCGGCTGACTATTCCATAATTCTTTTTGCCACACCGGATTGAAACTGAGATCATACTTGATGATCCGGATTCCGGTATTGCCCATTCCCCCCACCTCAGTATTTTGTGCAACCACCACGATCCCGTCATTTTCAACAGCCACTGCTACACCCTTTCCGTAATTATATCGTGCGTCTCCAGGCGCATAATAAGAGGAAAGATTAAGACTATTATCCAGGTCCAACAAGAGCACATTATCGCGAGCCATCGAGCTAACATATCCAGAGCCGGCAATAATGTATCCCGACGTTCCCGGTTTGGCAATAATTTTAGGATTGTAAAAACGTTCCGTAAAATTTCCACTAATATATTTTTCCACTACGACACTGCCGTCAGTTTTTTTCAACCGAGCAACATATACATCCCGGTCGCCACTAGGAGAATCGTACGTCGACCCCGCGACTATGACATCTCCACTATCATCCCGTGCCAGAATGATTGAATCCAGACGAAGTATCAATCCAGGAATATTATTATTTTTAAATTTTCTGATCCAGATGGTGGCATGTGTGCTCGTTTGTATTTTTGCAACTATATAATAATTGTCTATTGTATTGCCCGCTGCATAAATATAAGCTGTCTCACCTTCTTGCGTTTCTATCACACTGTTAAATGCGGCATCAACCAGCCTGTAAACGTATTGAATGTTATAACTGCTGTTGAATTTTACCACCGCACCATAACTCTCACCGAAACTGTCTCTGCCCTGTCCGGCCGCAACAAAGCCGCCATCTGATGTGGGCGTTACATCGTATAATGAACCATAACGACGGTAATTATGATCGCCAATAAATTGCGATGCCTCAAGAACACCAGATGCAGTATACCTGACAATCAGGGGTGAGGTGGATGCGTTCCCTTGGCTTCCTACTGCAATTATTTTCCCGTTGGAAAGCCGTGTTGCCGAAAAAAAGTTTTCTTGAATTGCATAGTCACCAAAGCCTCTCATCCAGTGTGATACTGCCGGTGTCGGGGTAGCGCACAAATTGTTTACGCAGATATTCGGACTGGTACACAAATGCCCCGAAGATATCGTGCACGGCTGATCTGGAGCCGGCTGGTCGTAGCAGACACCGCCGCCTCTGTAGGTCTTATACGTGCACGCGCCCATCGTACTGGAGTACGACCCCGGTGGCGCACACCGCCCCGCAATCTGACGACACGCCCCGGCACACTGTGGCCCACTGTCACAGTACGGCCGGCAGTATGTGGCCACACACCCCGTCCCCGGCTGCGTACAAAGCTGGCCCGATACATCACACCTTTGATCGGCCACTGCTACCGG
>JAOAFZ010000004.1 GCA_026415975.1 Patescibacteria group bacterium | reverse complement strand
GAAACGCTACTACCGGTAACGTTATGAATACCGCAACAATAGATATCGCTATCATTACCTCCATTAATGAAAAAGCACGCTGATGGACACCTAGTGATTTTTTCTTCATACGAGTGGCAATTGCATTCAGTATACATGCGTTCAGTGTCCGAAGTATAGAAAAGGGGGGAGCTAGTCGTTTTTTTGAAGCTCCGTTTCAGGTACGGTAGGAGCGCGTGGAGCACCCCGGGGAGGTGCAACACTAACCTGGTGTATCACCTGCAACGACCCGATAATTTAAACCGTGTAGCTTCCCGGTTCCGGAAAGATAAGAGCGAGAGTTTCTTATGAACCCACCTGCTTTGGCAGATCGTCTACACTACTTATTATTGTCACTGATTCCGGTGTGTCATTTTTCCATACGAGGGGCTTACCTGCCTCAGCAAAGACACCACGTGTTGCGTAGATGGGGTCTCCCACAAGAACATCCGCCGGTATGCTGTTCTGCACGGCAGGCGCTTCCTGCAAAGTCATTAAGTGTATATGTCCGACCATCCGTTTTGTACGAATAACCATAGTAGATTCCGGTCTCCCCCGGAATTAACCCTTTTCTCGGCACGATACTGTTCTAAAGCCTGGCTAAGTTTGAGTAAATCATTCCTCCGCTTATCATTCCGGCTACGTTTACTAAACTGAGTGTAGGCAATAATCGGCAGTGTAAGAAACAGGATAACAATAGCAAGCGCAATAAGAATCTCTGTCAGCGAATAGCCGCGTTTTTTTTACTAGCCGTTTTGATGTTGCAAATACGATCTACTCCCGAATCACAAATCCTGCGCACACCAGGTCGCTAAAGAGTTTTGTGCACAGTACACGGGAATTGTTTCCTGCGAACAATAGGGTGGACCAGTGAAGTCATAACAGTAGGTGGCTTCACACGCTTCTCCATTGGGGCAAACCTGCCCTGTTACATTACACGGCTGATCCGGAGCTTCCACAGGGGTGCATGTTGCGAAGTTGGGCCTGGTAGTAAACTGGCATTGACCACGCGTAGAAGAGTAACTTCCACACCTACCTACTTTCTCACAGGACCCGGTACAGACGGGTGTCTGGGTGCAAGGCACAACAGGGCCGCCGGTTCCAGCAGGAGAGGGAGTAGGGGTTCGATATGGAGTGTTGGTGGGAATAACGGCAGTTGGCGTAAGATACAAATCCGTAAGACGGGCAATGGGAATCTCTTCGGGCAAGGGGTTGCCCGAACGAATAACAATAACGCCCGGACCAGATGGCGATCCTGGCACTGGTGATAGGGTACAGCTGGAATAAGTTCCGGTAAAGGAATTACCGGTTACCGTTCCGGAATCTAATGTACAATCGCCGGTCACACTCCCTGAAATCGTGCCGGTAACTGTTCCCGTAAGTGTTCCTTCAATTCCGCCCGATGCCGTCGAGCCGGTAACGGTACCGTTGAAATTTGCATTGAGCACCCCACCCGCTACACTCCCTGACACGGTAAAAGCTCCCGTCACACTGCCTTCGCCGATTCCCAGAAACCTGCCGGAGATATTGCCGGGATCAAGTGTGCCAGAACCCCTGCCGCCTCTTACGCCGCGTGCGTTTCCTTCCATGCGCGAGGTTAACGTATAACTTACCCCATCTGTCTGATAACTGTAACCATAGGTTATCCCCTCCTCCCCTGGAATCAGTTTTCCATGGCGGGGATCAAGGGGAAGTTCGGGCAGATATCCTTCCGCGACAAGTGTTTCAAGGTCCGGGGGGTACACTCCTTTCTCCGCTTTGTATTGCTCTAATGCCTGACTAATTTTTAACAGATCTGTTCGCCTCTTATCGTCTCTTGCCCGCTTTGACCACTGCGTGTAAGCGAGTATTGGTAATAGCAGAAAAAGAAGAATAATCGCTATCGCGATGAGTATCTCGGTAAGAGAGTATGCTCTCGATCTCGTGCGGCGGTGATGCGAATTCCTATGGGAATGAACTGATTTCATGTATGGCAAAAACGAGTCCTCACTGTGTCGCAGCAGCAGGTGAGGCAGCGTTCGATTCAGAAACGGCGCTTACCGTCGGTACGGACAAAGGCGCCTCCGCTTCGACGGGTGTCGGCGATCCTACAGCACCTGGTGCTGCCGGCGCTGAGCGCGAATTATTCAAGGAATTCTGACTGGGGGGAGCTGGCGGAATGTTAATAATCACAAGCTTTGGCTGGATTGTACTCGTTAGTGCTCCCTTGTATACAATTTCAACTAAGCTACCTGTGGTAATGTCCGAAGCAGTGCCCGTTTTATAGTCATCTAGCACATTGAACGGGTTTAAGCCTGGAACTATCCCCGGTTTCGAAACCAGAATACGTGTATCCGCAGCAAGCTGGACCAAGTGTTCCTTTACATCACCGTTTTGTGGCTGAGGAATAATTATCTTAAAAGAGCGACCCGAACCACTGGCAACTCGTGCCGAAATTGACTGTATGTCTGCCGGAAGTTGAATCTCTTGTGCCTGAAGCTCTCCTGCAAGCCGCATATCGGTTGCAGACGTGACCCGTAACACCATTCCTTTCTGGAGATCAGAGCGCTGCGCCGCAACTGGTAAGGCATTTGGTGCAACCCCCATGAGAGCTTGCAGCCTCGGATCAAACAGGCGTGAATAACGGGTTTCTTTAAGAAGCTGGAATGGGATTTCTTTGTCAGCCTCGTTTACCTTCAGAGTTATCTGCGTTTCCGATAGCGAAGCTATTGTCCCTGTTAGAGTGAATACCGGCTGCGTAACTGCGAGGATGTGATCTGCTGGCTTTGCAGTAGTAAGAGGAGATCGTGCCGATCTCGACTGCAATCGAGGGTATAGAAAAGCCACAGCTCCTGTAACTGCCACAACTACCAGGATCAGAACAATTCCGAAAAGCGTAAAGCGTTTTGCTGTTTTCATTATGTTATTTTTCAAGAATTTTTTGTAATAGCTTCTTCATTTCTTTCACCTCATCCTGAAGCTTATCAACTTTATTCTGTAACTCGGCAACCGTATGTTCACCCGAATAACCACTACCAACAAAGGTGATTATTCGCCCACTCCCCGGAGGGAGCTCTTCGGTTAGCTGATCGATCAGATCCCGGTATTCGTTCTTTTCGTCCTCGGTGAGCGCCGGATCTGATGATTCCGTAATAAGCCTACTTACTATTTCCTCAACACCGGGCGAGTTAACACGCGAACCGTCAAATGCCTCCATTGCGCGCCCCACATAGTAGCCATCGGAGACTAGTTTTGCACCATATCCCTTTACCCGGGAAGCGGTAATAGGATCTCCCGGTAGTATAGCCCCGTGCTCCGTGTTAACAAGCGTTACAACACGGCCGGCAAGTGCGATCGGACGCTTGTCTTTCGCCTGTGATAGTTTCTCAGGCGAGGTACCTCCTCCGATTACCATCGAAGCAGTCAGTCCGTGGGAAACAACACCAAAAGCATCATTTGCCCGCTCTCCTCCTGCCCGTAACACCCGAACGTTTCCTTTCGGATCATAGCTGACAAGCTCGCCTATCTTTAGGTTCTCTGCAGGATCTACCGGAGTAACCTCCGCAAGATCAAATCGCACTGCTCCGTTAGCATAAAACTGTCCCACCGCAAGATCGTGGTACTGTCCTGGTTCATTACCTTTCACAATTCGCAACCAGTTATCCAGACCAGCCGAGCTGTGCTTGAATTGCACTCCCGTCGCACTTACTTCAGTGAACCGCGGTGTTTTAATAGAATTAGAATCCCCGTAAAAATTTACACTTCCGCTGACGCCCAAACCTCCTTCGATCAATAGATAGGCAGTCCCACTATTATTGATATTACTCAGAACAAGGGTATTGATACTGAGGTTTTCACCCGAATGTAGGACCGGCCCATAGTTGCAGGTATAGTCCTGACAGAACACTATTCCTGCATTCGATACGTGTACAACGCCATTATAGCCACCGGTATAGTTGTTTATTGTCATAAAATTTGACAAGGTCGAGGGGGCAATTGTCGAGACACTTTTATTGCCAACATAATAAGCATTGTTAAAATAGACATTGTGTACTTCACAAACACCATCTATATCACAACGTCCAGAATTGCCTGCGCTTCCTGCAGAGCCTGCTTGATCTGCATAATCCACATAGCCGTTATTATTTCCGTCACAGGAGCTTCCCCACCAACCGGCACAGCCTACCTCGGCCATCCGCACCCGTCCGTTATTTGCATTTGCAGCAAACGAAGGCAACGAAGAAAGCCGCGCCCACGGGACGCTTCCAACGGCAAGTGTTCCGTGATCAAATCGCCATATCCAGCCTTGTGAGTTGTTATGAAACCCTGTCTGCTGGCTTCCCCAGCCCTGACTGGTGGTGCCAACCAAAAAGCTGGTCTGCCCCGCAGCGGTATCAAACTCAAGCCCGTACCAGCCCCCCCGTTGTCCGATCACCCGCCAACTACCATAGCTACCATTGTTCGGATAGAAGTGCGCGCTGTTGTTAGGGGAGTAAAGACCTGTTGCATTAGGGAACTCGATCCATTCGTTGGAGTAATACCGGCCTGTCGTACGCATTGTCCCGTTAACATGAAACGTATTCCAGGGTGCGCTGGTACCAACGCCGACACGATTGTTGACAGTATCGTGGAAAAGATTAGTACCCCTCAACTTACCATCAGACTGCCACGCAGAAAATGAGTTGACTATGCCTGCAGGAGTATAACAGGACTGCGCATGTACTGCTCTGGTTAACGTATCACGAAGGCACAAAGTCGCCTGGTTGGGGAACCGGGCTGCGAGCTCATCAAGAATAGGATCCTTAAGAAGAATGGCAGATACAACCAAAATAACAGAGAGGGCTAGAGTGAATCGGTGCCGCATAAAAAGATTGTAGTACGATCAAGAATCAAATTGCAAGAGAAAATAACACAGGATTGATAACGCTCAGGCACCAGACAGCAAAAACATAATTGAGGGAAAAGGAGTGTCTTTTAGTACTTTACTCAAGAAGAGGAGAGATTATTTTTGCCAGTTCACCATTTCGCGCGTGTAATCGCTCCAGAACCTGAATCTGACCTTGAGGAGCGGATTTTAGTAAAAGCTCAATTATCTCAAGATGCTTCCGGTTTGCTTTCTCGAGTGTTATAGCAAATTCTTTTGAATCCTTAGGGGTTATATCCTTGGAATTTTCTATTATCACCTGAGATGCCTGTTCAACCCGATCCTGAGCAACCGTCATACGCTCTTCTGCAAGCTTGTGCTTCCCCTTCCTGCTCAGCTCAACACCGGCAGCCATATCCTTGTCGGCAAGCTGTAGATTAATGCAGGCCTTTTCGAGAGGGGACGACACCGTGGCAAGTTGGATGGAATCGCGAATCCTTTTAAGAAAGAATAACGGGTTGTCGGGAAGGATACCCGGGTACGGAAGTTGGTAGTCAATTACCTTTTCATCCTGAAAAGAAGTGATCGTCTGCGCGGACACAGGAAGAGAAGCTTTTGCAAACACTAGCACCAAGCACACTATGAGGATCATTGATCTCATTAAGAGAATTATACCGTTTTGGGGCTTAAAAATCAACCCCGCGGCTGTGCTTGACAACCGCGGGGTTCGGTTTACGGTTCGCAATTACTTAACCAGTCTCTTGAGGGATTTACCTGCGGTAAAGCCCGGAGTCTTGGTGGCGGGAATCTTGATTTCGGCACCGGTCTGCGGATTGCGACCCTTCCGGGATGCACGCTTGCGGACCAGGAACGTACCGAAGCCGGTAACAACGACCTTCTCTCCACGCTTCATCGCGTCGGAGATGGTGGTAAAGATCACGTTAACGGCATCTTTTGCAGCCTTGGAAGTAAGCCCTGCTTTTTTTGCAACTTGTGCGATAAGATCAGCTTTTGTCATGTTTTCTCGGACACCTCGCTTTCAGATAGAAATAAATAGTAATAAATCATAACGCATAGGGTATCCATTTTCTGGCTTCCTGTCAATACAAATAAAGTAAGTCGCATTGTAGCAATCTGTATCAATACAGCTTGTCGGAACAAAACGCATTTACATTCCACTCATCGGGTATGTATTTTCCGGGGCTTCGGAGCAATGGTAGAATAATACCGATGCAGTATCCGTCACCCAGATCTGTTTTCTGTGCAACGGGAATCATTGGAATCGGGCTGCTCTTTTCCACCTTGAATCTTCGGGACACGTACTGGTTTGCCGCAGACATGGCACGGGATACCCTGGCTTCCCTCCGTATCCTCCAGAACCGTGATATTACGCTTATCGGTCCGCCGTTATCCTTCGGTCAGTATGGCACCCGGGAGATTTACTTTGGCTCGTTGAGTTACTACTTTGGCGCAGCCGGACTTGCGCTCTTTCGACTTGATCCGCTGGGACCAGTATACATCAACAGCGTGCTTATGCTCGCCGGACTAACCGCCTTCTGGATTCTTGCGCGGCGATACCTCAAGTCTGAGTGGCTGGCGCTGACCGCACTGGCATTATACGCGTTTTCCCCCGTCGTAGTGGCCCATCTCCGGTTCTACTGGAACCCGAACTTTATCCTGAGCCTTGCACCGGTACTCTGGCTTGGCTATGAACTGGCCCGCGATCACTCGGGCCGGCAGGCTTTTGCCGCCGCCGCCATTGCCGGACTGGCCGGCGGAATGATTATCAATCTCCATTACTTTGCCGCACCAGTTGTCTGCGCTGCGGCTGCAGCACTCTTTGCACAGAATAAAAAGCAGAGTGCCGGATTCTATCTTTTCGGGCTTTTGCTCGCCAGTCTGCCTCTCCTAGCATTTGAGCTGAAAAACAACCTGTATCTGACACAGGCGGTGCTGTTCAATGTGTTTCGTGGAGAATCCTATGCGGGAGTCGCGGGAACGCCCTGGTACAGAAAAATATTCGATGTCTTCCGGATTATACCTGTTACCCTGGGCCTTGATCATGAGGTAACCCGACTGCCATTACTGGTTCAGCTTCCCTCTCCGGTTGTGGTGATAACAGGGATTGCGGTAATGGGCTTACTAGCAAATCGTGCCCGCCTGACAGGAAGAACCGATATTCTCATTTTTCTGGGCCTGGCAGCTGTGGTAACCGGACTGTTTTCACAAGAGGATCTCTATATTCGCTATTTTTTTGTATCGCTTCCCTTGCTTTTCCTTCTTTTAGCAGATCTCTTCTCGCGGTTCCGGGTAGCGGGTGCGGCTTCCTTTCTGGTGATACTACTGGTTTCGTCGCAGCTTGTGACATTCCGTATTCATGGCATCGCCCGTCCCGATGCTCCTTACCCTAGCATTATCGATTTTGAACGGGCAGCGGAAAAAATACGAAACGATCAACCCGAAGGGGCATACAACATTACCGAACACTTTGTTGGCGATGCCCGTGCCACTGCGCTCCGGTTTTTCCTGGAGCGCGACCCCTCTATTCCAAAACCGCAGGACGTAACGCAGTACGCAAATCTTGACACTTTGTATGTTTTTTCGCCCGATCTTGAGACCGTGTACCGCGATAACCGCTGGGAGTTCCGAGCAACGGAAGGGCTTGTACTTCGTGAGTCATATCCTATCCGGGAAAACGCCTATCTATATACCTTCAGTACCGTTTCTGTTGAAAGTACTCAAGATCCCTCGAAACGTCCGGCAGATTGAGACAGCATCCTTACTTAAGCTACGGTTCCCAAAGGTTATCCCTCTATTCGTATCGAGGTTCCAAAACCGGTTTCACGTACTTTTCCGTTCTCGAATACCACCCTTCCGTTCACAATCGTCATCCAGACACTGCCGCCTTCAAGACGCATACCAGCATACGGAGTCCAGCCGCACCGTGACTCTACCATCGCATCCGATATTTCCATAAACGCTGTCGGATCAACGATGGTAATATCGGCATCGAAGCCTTCGCGTACATATCCTTTATCTGCAATAGCATAGTTGCGTGCCGGTGCTTCGGCATACAGCCGGGCAATATCCTCAAAACGCAGACGGCGCTCAAAAACAGCATGCAACAGGAGTGGTAGTGCAAACTGCACACCGGGAAGGCCCGCAGGAGCATCCGGATACGGACGGGCCTTCTCTTCACGCAGATGGGGCGCATGATCAGTGGCAACCTGCGAGATCAAACCATCCCGGAGAGCCTGCCAGAGGGCTTCACGATCTTCTGCTCCCTTTAGAGCCGGATTCATAAGCACGGCCGTACCTTTCGTTTTCAGGTCCTCCCGGTCGAACAGAAGGTAATGCGGGCATGTTTCACCGGTAACCAGGCCTGAATCCACACCTTTTTCCAGAAATGGCAGCTCTTCCTTTGCCGACATATGCAAAATATGCGTGCGATGCAGATACGCAGTAGCAAGCGCAACCGCTTTTGCAGTGCCCTCTGCTGCGGTCTGATTATCCCGGACTACCGCATGCAGATACGGGTCGTCTGCCGCCAGTCCTACAACCTCGGGGAGCTTCCCGTTTGCCAGAGCGTCAAGGCGCTCCAGGCGGCGGAACTCATTTTCAGCGTGTACTGCAATAAGCTTCGTTGTTTCCCGGAAGATTGGTTCCAGGGACTCATCATCGGGAATGGTCATCTCCCCGGTGCTCTCTGCCATAAAAATCTTGATCGCCGGGATCGTAGGATCCAGGTCTGCTTCCTTCAGTTCATCCAAGTTATCGCGAGTGGCGCCGATATATATCCCAAAGTTACACAGGCATTTCTTTGCGTATATGGCCTGCTTCTGTTTGACCAGCGCCAAAGATGTCGTATTCGGAACTGTATTCGGCATGTCGCAGACCGTGGTTACCCCGCCGGCAACGGCTGCACGGCTTTCTGTCAGCGCATCGCCCTTTGCTGTCAGGCCGGGATCACGAAAATGGACGTGTGTGTCGATCATACCCGGAAAGATCAGTTTCCCTTCACAGTCAATTTCACGATCGGCACGTACGGAGAGCGAAGGAGCGACACGACTAATAGTATCACCTTCGATAAGCACGTCTGCAACAGACCGGCCAGAACTGCCGATTACTGTCCCCTGCTTTAAAAGGATAGACTGCATTTTGCTTATTATAACAGTATAATAGTGGTATGATTCATCCTCCTTTCTTTGATACCGGACGCAGTTTTGAAGAGAATGTCCTGCATGGCCCTTTTAACGCTTTTGCAGACGGAGAAGTGTTCCTGCGCGAGGGTGAGCCACAACACCGGTTTCTGGGCTTTCCGGTGTATCTCCCCTTTGGTATTCCGGCGGGTCCCTTGCCTACCGCCCGTTTTGCAAAAGCAGCCTTCGAAAAGGGCTTCGACCTGCCGGTGTATAAAACAGTACGCACCCGTGAACTGAGATCGCACCCTTGGCCAAACGTACTCCCGGTAGAGGTCGATGGTGACCTTACCCTGGAAAAACGCGACAAAGGTCTAGTTGTTGCCGATGACTTCCGTGAGCCACTGGCTATCACGAACTCGTTTGGCGTACCATCTTCCGATCCCTCCTTCTGGCAGGAAGATATGAGAGAGGCAGTCCAGGCTGCCGGGAAAGGGCAGGTTTTGATAGCCAGCTTTCAGGGCACCAACCGGGGGGAGGGTGTTGATGCGTTTGTGGGGGATTACGTTCTGGGTGCCCGGCTGGTAAAAGAAACCGGTGCGCAGATTCTTGAGGTAAACTACAGCTGTCCAAACGAAGGCACCACAAACCTGCTCTGCTACGACACCGACCGCATCGAACGGATCTCGGCGCGAATTAAGGATGAGATCGGCAACACTCCGCTTCTTATTAAGCTTGCTTACTTCGAGAGCCAGGAGCACCTGAGGGATATGGTAAGGCGCCTGGGAAAGATCGTGGACGGTTTTGCTGCAATCAACACCATTGGTGCTGCCGTCCGCAATAAAGACGGCTCACAGGCGCTTCCCGGCGAAGGTCGTCTGGTTAGCGGCATCTGCGGCGCCCCCATTAAGTGGGCCGGAATAGATATGGTGCAACGCCTAAAGGCACTCCGGGAAGAACTCGGCTATTCGTACGCAATCGTTGGAACCGGCGGAGTCACGAAGCCCGAAGACTATGCTGAGTACCGTGCGGCAGGAGCAGACGCCGTCATGAGTGCTACCGGCGCCATGTGGAACCCCTACCTCGCGAAAGAGACGCAAGAGTACGTAAAAAAACACGGGATACAGTGAACAGGTGTGCCGGGAAGGTTGCCGGTCACAACGGTTCATACGTCAGATCTTTCCTAACTGCTTCGCCAGTTCATCCGCCTTTTCCAACTCGTCTTCTACTTTTTGCAGACCCGCATCCCAGAAAGAGGCTTTGGTAATATCTATGCCCATAGCGGCAAAAATGTCTTTTGGTGAAGCGGATCGTCCGGCGGCAAGGAATTCCTTCACCTTCCCGATTTCATTTGCATCGGCTTTTACCCTCGCCTGCAGCGACTTGGAAATCAGAAGTCCGGTTGCATACGAATACACATAGAAAAACTTGCGAATATGCGACCAGTAGATCCACCAGTTCTCAGAACCGGGAGACTGTTCAACAGACGGGCCCATATATGCGGCCATATTTTCCTGAAAGAGCTTTCCGATATCCTCTTTTGACAGATACCCTTCAGACCGGATACGCTCATGGAGTGCCTGCTCGAAGCGGTAGCAGGCAACCTGGCGGAATATCGTGGAAATCTCTTCGTCCATCTTCAGCATTAAAAGCGCCAGGCGGGTTTCTTCATCAGCAGAATGCAGCAGTTCGTCAAATACGAAGTCTTCCATAAACGTACTTGCAACTTCCGCAGTCGAAGCCGGCGTACCAAAGTGAAGCGAATTTTGTTTCTTTTTGATCAGCTCGTTATTTATCCCGTGGCCAACTTCATGGGCAATCACCAGCACGTCATAGAGCTGATTGGTATGATTCAGAAGAATATAAGTCGGGTAGGTGATCAAATAATGTGCACAAAATGCCCCGCCCGCCTTGCCCTTCCGAGGGAACACATCAAATCGGCCCTCCGACTCAAATGCATTAAATACTGCCAGAAACTCATCATCCAAGCGGCCGAATACCTTCCTGATCAGTGCTTTTGAGTCATCCCAGGTATACGAACCATGTACCTCACCAACTTCTACATTGCGTTCATGGTACGCCAGCCTGTCGACACCGATAAGCTTTGCTTTCAGCGCATAATAACGGTGGGCAATCTGAAAACGCCGCTCCACAGCAGCCAGAGCAGCATCCACGACTTCGGTATCCATGTCGTCGGCAATATGACGTGTTCTATCGGGTCGGTCTACATTCCGGAGTTGGTCTACGGTTTTTCTAAAGTTGATTACCGAGTTTATCTCTGCCTCTGCAACATCCGCATATTGCGCCAATACACTGTTAATTCCTGTAGCTGCACTATCGCGAACTTCTTTCTGCCGCGACTTCAACAGGCTGAAAATCTCGTTAAAAGGTTTTCTTACCAGTTTCCCGTCGTGATCAAGCACCTCCCGCTCTTCGCGATTCAGAAAACCCTCCACCATATCAATCCAGTTGCCGTAGGAAGTGGTACCAAGCATTGAAAGAATTTTCTCTTCAGGCTCAGTGAGCAAATACTTTGCTTTCGCAAAAGTCATTTCAAGGAAGTGTCGGTATGGCTTAAGTTCCTCTGCTTCCAGAAGTTTTTTCTGTCGCTCTTCCGGAATCATTGCGATCGAATGTTCAAAGAACCGGATCTCATTTTGAAGCTTCTTGCCGAACTCCTCAGCAAGATTCATTTTTGCTTTTATTGCCGGGTCTGTCTGATCTTGGGCAAACCGAAGCGAAAAGTAGTATGCTTCACCGGCGGCAAAACCATCTGTCCGGGACCATTGCTCGTATTCATCCAGTGCTTCACGCAGAACAGAAGGAACCTCCAGATAATCGGTTCGTTCTTTCCACTTTCTCGCAAAGGCACAGGTTTTTTCTCCAATCTCTTTCCGGCGTTGCGCCATCAGGGGATCTGTATCTGAGGTAAAAAGATCATTCAGATTCCATGTGGGCTGTACCTGACTAGATACATCACTCATTGTTGCGATTGTAACTTATAAGAAATCGCCGGACCCGCCGTCTCGGGTTCTGGCGCGGAGCCGTCCCGGGAACTGGCAGCATATTTGGCTTCAGATTTTTGCCACGCTCTCAGCCCGGAACTCCCGCAAAACAGTAATCTTGATCTGTCCCGGGAACACATCAAACTTGGATTCCAGTTCTTCTTTCAGTTTCGCAGCAAGAAGTACGGCCGCATCATCATTCACTTCGTCAGGACGGACAATTACGCGTAATTCTCGGCCCGCCTCCAAGGCATACACTTCCCTGACACCTTTGTGGGCCTTGGCAGTATCTTCAATTGTTTTTATACGTTGCATGTAATCTTCCAGATCCTCATGCCGCGCACCCGGGCGACCTCCGGACACAGCATCGGCAATGTACACAATCAGCGACTCAATCGATGAAAACGGCTGATCCTCATGATGTTCAGCAACGGTATTGATAACCCGCTGCGGGAAGTGGTACTTCTTCAGAAGCTCCACACCAAGATCGACGTGTGATCCCTCCTTATCGCTAACGACTTTACCGATGTCATGCAACAGACAGCCAAGCTTCACGGTATTAACATCTGCTTTCAGCTCCTGGGCTAGTGAGACACCGATACGGGTCTCTTCCAGGGTATGGACGATCATGTTCTGACCATAGGAATAGCGGAACTTGAACTTCCCCAGATACTTGACGATTTCCTGGGGTAGATTATAGATCCCGACACGGTGAGCAAGATCCTCACCTGCCCGGTAAATTATCTTATCAACCTCTGACTTTTGCTTATTCACGATCTCTTCAATTCGCTGTGGTTGAATACGGCCGTCTTTAATCAGCTGTTCAAGAGAGCGGCGGGCAATCTCGCGCCGGATTGCATCAAACGAAGAAAGGCGGATGATGCCTTCTTCTTCAAGATCAACATCTACCCCGGTTGCCAGCTCAAATGCACGAATGTTCCGGCCTTCTTTTCCGATAATGCGGCCTTTGTAGTCTTCGGAAGGTAAATTGATCACCGATAGCGTAAACTCGGCAACGTAATCGGTTGCACCATAGCGCATCGAATCAAGCAATAGCTCCTTCGCTTTCTCATCGGCTTTCTGCTTGATCTCTTCTTCTGCGGCCTTTATCCGCCTGGCGATATCGCCTTTCAGCTTGTCCTCCCAGCCTCGAAGTATTTCTTCTCTTGCTTCATCCTTGCTCATGCCGGCGACTTTTTCAAGCTGCTGCAGGATTTCATCGCGCTTTGTTTCCAGTTCTTTTCTTATCTGATCGATCTGGCGGCGAGAATTCTCTATGATCCCGCGATCACGGTTAATGCTACTCTGTTGCTGCTGGAGCTCTTCTTCCTTTTTTGCCAGACGCTTCTCAATTTCCAGAGCCTCTTTCACCGTTTTACGGGCTTCGGCAGCGGCTTCCTGTTTAATGCGCAATGCTTCCTCCTCTGCCTTTAGGAGGATTTCTTTGGCCTTCTGTTCGTTCTCTTTCAGCAGTTCGTCCCCAAATTGCTTGGGAAAAATCTTTTGGAGAATATTCTGTAACATAGGACTAATGGTGCCCAGAAGAAGGAAAAAACGTCAAGAGCTATATCGACCCCTGCAGCGTTTAAGCGACGCGCAGCAATCCCCTGTTACACTGATGCAAAACGTTTCAGCTTGTTGGGGCAATCTGTATTATTGGTTGGAATCGACATAACGTTTGTGGCGGGTTTATCTTCCGACTGGGCAAAATAATAATTTGCTTAAGACTATTCTACTCTCCTGACTCCCATCTGGCAATAGTTTTCTTGATCACTTCATAAGAGAAACCCCGACGGGACAGGTAATTCATGATTCGCCGATTTCGCTCCCGGGCTGAAAAACGGGCAAAAGAAGCTGCTTTCCGGAGAAGTAGATCATAAGCAGATGCAGACTCATTGACTGCGTGCTCCAGAAAATATTCCTCTAGAACCGGAGCTGTTATTCCGTGTTTTTTTAACTCTGCCACCAGGTGTAATCTGCTCCGGGGCTTAACACGCTGTCTCTGATCTATAAACCACCGTACAAACTCTCGGTCATCAAGGTACCTTAGTTCAATGAGTCTGGCTACAACAGCATCTATAATCGCCGATGTAAATCCGTGTTTTTCCGATTTCTTTTCCATATACTGCCTGAGTTCCCATACAGAACGAGGCCGGAACTTCAGGTAGAAGAAAGCTACATTCATGGCTTTTTCCATACAAATCGTTTATAAATGCCAACCCTCACACCGGCACGGATCTCAGTCATCTGCGGGTGAATATATTACGATTCCGTCTCTTCCGGACTATCCGCATCTTCAGCAGATGCACGCCGTGCAGGTGCGGGGGCGCCTGGAATCGGATTCCCGTACTTTTCCCGAACCCCTTTGAGTATCTCCTGCCGGAGCTTATCATCCTGGGCAAGAACATCCTTTACCTGATCACGACCCTGGCCAAGAACCCTATCGCCATACTTCAGGAACGAGCCGCTTCTGGTAAGGATGCCCGCATTTACCGCCGACTCAATAAGTGCCTCAAGCCGGTCAATCCCCCGCGAATTGATTACAAATTCAGCTTCCCGGAAGGGAGGTGCTATCTTGTTTTTTACGATCTTTACCCGCACCCGGGTTCCGACAACCTCATTGTTCTTCTTCATTGTCTCGATCTTCCGCACATCCATACGGACCGATGCGTAGAACTTGAGTGCCATACCACCCGTGGTAGTCTCAGGATTCCCGAACATTACGCCGATCTTGAGGCGGAGCTGATTGGTAAAGAGAATAATCGTCTTCGACTTATTTACCACGCCGGTGAGCTTGCGCAGCGCCTGAGACATGAGCCGTGCATGCAGTCCCATCTGAGCATCGCCCATGTCGCCCTCAATCTCCGCACGTGGCACCAGTGCCGCTACCGAGTCAACGACGATCATATCGATTGCTCCGGAACGGACAAGCGTCTCGCAGATCTCTAGCGCCTGTTCGCCGTTGTCCGGCTGCGAAATCAAGAGGTCATCAACTTTCACACCTATCGTCTCTGCCCACTGCGGATCAAGTGCGTGTTCCGCATCGATAAATGCACAGGTGCCTCCGCCGCGTTGTACTTCCGCAATCAAAGACAAACATAGTGTCGTCTTTCCTGATGATTCCGGGCCATAGATTTCTACAATACGTCCTTTGGGAATCCCCTTGCCACCGAGGGCGATATCAAGCGGCATAACCCCGGTGGAGACACCCTCAATCGGCATTGTGGTATGCTCACCCATCCTCATAATCGAGCCTTTCCCGTACTGGCGCTGAATCTGCTCCAGTGCCGCACTGATAGCCATCGCCTTTCCGCTTGCTGCAGCCGGCGCAGTAACCGGTTGTTTCCCTGTATCCTGTTTTGCCATATCTGTTTTAAATTTAAATAAATAACCTCAATCGCTGCCCCCCACTGCCGTCTTAGACTCTTAACAAGATCGCGTCGGAGATTGTGAACGATTGTTCACTGAACATTGTACATGATACTTACAATTTGTAAAGAGCTGTTTATTTTATATCATTGAATAAGTTTTATGTCAACTGCACAATTTCGGTAAAACAGAAGCTTAAGAGTCGGCTGAGTACTGCTGGCGCAGCATCCAATTCACACAGCATTCAACTGTCTCCGATAAGTTATAGGTAAACCGGTTAAAACAGGTAGATCAACGAGATTGCAATTATGCCCCAGAGCAGTATAGACAGTATGAGCGGCTTGTCTGTTGTGATTATCTTCTCTGGGCGTTCTCCTTCTTCGCGTTGGTACAAAAGCTGCGCATAGCGCGCAATGCCGTACACGACAAACGGAATCGTGACCATAAGCCATTTCCGGCCCTCGAAGCGCGGGTAGAACTGGGATAATGGTGTCTGAATTAACGGGGGCTGTTCCAGATACGTGTAAAGTGAATACACTAGAATCGTTGCCGTAGCAAACGTATTTGTCATAAATAACAGCAGATGGTCGGAATAGTTTAGAAGGGCAAGACGGGTCTCTTTCCCCTGCCGTACCAGTTCGGCGTGCCGCTTAACGGTAGCCATGAATAGGGAGATGAAGAAAATCGTAAGAAACAGCCAGATCGGGATGTGGAAACCGGAAACCACCTCTCCGGCAAAGGTGCGGATCATAAAAGAAAAGGAGATAGTGAAGATATCGATGATCGGATACTTCTTGAGAAACAGCGAGTAGAAAAAATGGAGCAGGATAAACGCAAAGGCAACCACAAACAGCTGCACGCTAAACAAAAGTGCCAGAAGCAGTGAAACGAGGGACAGCACGAACACCAGAAATGTCGCCTGGGGAATCGAGATCAGACCGGAAGCAATCGGACGGTTCCGCTTTACCGGGTGCTTTTTATCGTACTGGTAATCCAGAACATCGTTCAACAGATACGAAGTAGACGAAAGCAGACAGAAGATGAAGAACGCGTAGAGCGAGTTCAGAAACAGATTTGGCACCAGCAGGTTGCCGGAGAACAGGATCGCCGTAAAAACCACCAGGTTCTTGATCCACTGATTCACCCGCAGAGTCCGGGCGTAGAGAAGAACAATATCCTTCATCGGTTGCAATTATAGCATGATCCATATTGAAAAAACGAATGCTGTTGACTATAGTGGGGCTATATATGATCAAAAACGGTTTCGATACTACAAACTTCTCGGTTACTCCGTTCCAGAAGCGGGTAGAAAAACCCTGGGGATACGAGATTATTTACTCACCGGATCATGCCCCCTCCACAGGCAAGATCCTCCATGTAATGGCAGGGAAACGTCTCAGTCTGCAGTATCACGACGAGAAGATCGAGACGATGTGTCTTATAAAAGGTCGTGGCCGCATCGTACTCACCGGTGCCGACGGCGTCGAAAAGGAGTACGACATGGAACCGTATAAAGGATACTTTGTGCAACCCGGCCAGATTCATCGTCTGATTGCGGTAACCGATTGCGTATTCCTGGAAACCTCCACCCCGGAGACCGGCAACACCTATCGCCTCCAGGATGACGCCAACCGCCCTACAGAAACCGAAGAAATGCGAAAAAGTGAAAATCGCGGCTGGTCCGGAAGCAAATGAGATACGGAGACACCAACACCAGTTGCCTTGCCATGTATTACTTATTATTCACCGCACATTCCCCATGAAATTCATCTATACCGATACAGCGCTCTTGCCGGAAACCATGATTACCGCAACCGCGCAGAAACTACTTCCCTATGTATCCCATCTGCAATCCGTGATTGATGCAGGAACCTATGATGCCGCTGAAAGCTCGATTAACCTGCCCTCTGATACCGGTATCCTGAAAAAGGTGAAAGACCTGAAAGAAAAAGTGTGCCCCGCCAGACCGAAATATGTTATCAACATTGGCATTGGTGGCTCGAACCTGGGAACCAAGGCAATCTACGATGCCTTCTTCGGCGCCTATGACATGCTCGAAGAAGAGCGCGAATCTGCCAGCAGGATGATCTTCGTGGATACCTGTGAAGAGGCGTTTCTGGCAAAGCTGGTAACCTTTATCGGCAAGCTGCAAAAAAAAGAAGACGTGGTTATCAACGCCATCTCCAAGTCCGGCGGCACCACCGAGACGATCGCTAACTTGGAAATCGTTCTGGCCGCCATGGACAAACGCTTCCCCGGATCCCTTGACCGGATCGTGATCACCACCGATGAGGGTTCCGCCCTCTGGGACATAGCGCATAAAAAGGGTGTGTACGTGCTCACTCTGCCGAAACAGGTGGGAGGGCGGTTCTCGGTACTGTCCGCGGTAGGACTCTTCCCCCTGGAAGCTTGTGGTATAAACACAGCAGCGATCCTGGAGGCCGCAGTGGCCATGCGCACCCGCTGTGTATCCCCGGACCCTGCACAGAATCCTGCCCTCGTATCGGCGGCTATTCTTTACCTGCACTACCGGAACGGCAAAAACATCAACGACAACTTTTTCTTCCTGCCGCAGCTGGAATCGCTCGGGAAGTGGTACCGGCAGCTTATGGGCGAAAGTATCGGGAAAGACACCGATCTGGACGGCCGCAAGGTACACACCGGCATCACCCCCACCGTCTCACTCGGTTCAACAGACCTGCATTCTGTAGGACAGCTCTATCTGGGCGGCCCTCGGGATAAGATCACCACGTTTGTCTCTGCGGCAACCTCCCGGTACGAAGCACGACTTCCGGAAACGCTCCAGTTTCCCCTTGTGGATCTTATTGCGGGCAAACGAGCATCACAGATCATGGATGCAATCAAAGAAGGCGTCAAAATAGCCTACACAAAGCAACAACAGCCCTTTACCGAGGTCATCCTGGATACCGTGGACGAAGCCGCGCTCGGTGAATTCCTTCAGTTCAAGATGATCGAGATGATGTATTTGGGGAAACTCCTCAACGTAAACACCTTCGATCAGCCCCATGTGGAGCTGTATAAAGTGGAGACGAAACGGATTCTGAGGGGTGTGTAGAGATACATACATACTTGTTACTCAAAAACTTCCAGCGGGAGGTATACACCCTCTGAGTGTCCTGGTAATATAGCAAAATGCTCGTAGAAGCTGGTATGTTTTCGGGTGCCGAACCCCCCCCCTCAGAAGAAGAAACACCCATCCAGGAAAAGTGCGGTATCGCGTGTATCCACTCTAAGAGACCACAGGATATGCGATATTTAGCTCTCCAGATGGGTAAAAGCCTCGAGCACCGGGGCCCACAAAGCACCGGTATCGGGATTGCATCACCGGGAAGGATGCATGTCATTGGTGGCTTTGGTCCCCTTCTCGAGGGGCTCGATAGTCCTCTTCTCCAGCAAATAGACGGTGAGGTGGACGCTATTGGTATTCATACACGCTGGGCAACAGAAGGGGGCAATACCCGGCAAAATATCCAGCCCATTTTGTGCAAGACTCCAGAAGGGGAAACGTTTCAGATGTATGTGAATGGTAATACTCCAGGCTTTCGCGAACTGCTCGACGGAATCGGATACATGCTGCCCGAGGATATCAGCGATACCGTGGTTTTGGCGCACGCTCTGGCTACGGCACCCAGATCAACTCTTGAAGAAAAAATGCAATGGCTTCTAGATCAGAACGTCGTGAAAAACTCCGCATATTGCATGGTCGTTATAGCAGGCGACATGGCAGCAAACATCAGGGTGTTGTATGCTCGGGACCAGTTTGAGCTGCACCCGCTCTCGATCGGAAAATTAGGAGACGACATGATTATACTGGCTTCGGAAACCTGTGCCTTCGACGAAATCGGCGCAAAACCGCTACGGCAGGTGCGGCGGGGCGAGTTTGGCAGAATCGACAAAAACGGGATAACGGTATTAAATAAGGGACTGGAGTATGCCGGAGAAGGCACCGCCCGGTGTCTCTTCGAGCGTGTCTACTTTATGCGACCCGACTCCCTGGAAGAATCAGGGGATGATCCAAATACATGGCCGCGGATTGCCGTGGGCCGATACAGGATAGGACAGATGATGGCAAAGGCCTATTTATCACAATTAAATATTGACAACATTACCGCTGTCCCGGATTCCGGGAATTTTTTTGCCCAGGGAGTCGCGAATGCGTCCGGTGGGGAGTGCACATCGGTAATAATTAAGAAAAGACCAATCCGCACATTTACCATGAATGCGGGCGATCAGGAAACCATGGATGAGATCGACAAGAAATTCGCGTTTATTGGACCGATGATTCGGGGAAGACGCTTACTGATTGTTGACGATACTCTGGTAAAAGGTAATACCACCCGCCGGATCACGCAGAAACTACGGGATCTAGGAGCGTTAGAAGTCCACTGGTTTTTCGGCCTGTCCGAGATAATTGATGACTGTCATCTGGGTGCCAACTTAAAAGGAGGTAAAAACATGCTTGCGCGCATACACAACCGGGACTGGGCAGCTATTGCCCAGGGAATCGGCGCAGACTCTATCAGATTCCCGACCTATGAAATGGTAGTCCGAGCACTACATGATGAAAGCCGGGGGGAAATCGTTACACCCAATGAACAAAAATTTATCTTTCTGGCGAACGGCTGGTGTGGCGGCTGCATTACGGGCGAGCACCCGGCAGATATGCAAGGCAATCGGAATATCTACTATGCAGGAGGAAGTACTAGCGGATCACTGGTTATACCGAGCGACTAGCTCATAGCTGTGGAATAAGTTGCCTGGGGTTTGCCTCTGCTTTGCCCGCAGTAACCACCGGGGCTTTCGTGCGTCTTCCTGCCTGTTCCGGCAGTCCTCTTCCCCTCATGCATAGAGAGTGGTACAATACCAGGATTATGATCCCCGATCACCTGACGACCGTGTTCCGCAATGCACTCACCACTCTGGATGCGCCAGCTGACGGCTTGGCATTCACCCACACCGACAATCCGAAGCACGGCGACTACGCCACTAATATCGCCATGCGGCTTGCCAAACCTTTAAAATCCAACCCGGTGGAAATCGCAGAACGGATAGCTACCGCAATATCTCCCGATGAGACTATTGCTCAGGTGCGGGCGGTGCGGCCGGGTTTTATAAATATCTTTCTGACAGCTCAGGCGAAAGTAAACTCCTTACAGCAGGTTGCCGCAGGTAAGATCACCTACCTACCGTATCATCTGGGCAAACAAAAAAAGCTCATGATCGAGTTCGCCCACCCGAACACGCTCAAGCTCTTCCACATCGGGCATCTCCGGAACATCATTACCGGGGAGTCCCTCGTACGGCTCTTCGAGGCGAGCCATAACACGGTTATCCGCGCCAATTATCAGGGTGATGTAGGAATGCACATCGCCAAGACGCTCTGGGAGCTCCGAAAAATGGACGAAGCCGGCGAGCTGAATACCTTCCGAGATGCGCCGCTTCACGAGCGGATCGCGCTGATCGGTAAAGCCTACGCAGCAGGAAACGCGGCTTTCGAATCGGACGAGGCCTCGAAACAGGAAATCATCGCCATAAACAAGCAGATCTATGCCGAAGACCCGGCCATCATGCCGCTCTGGACCGAAACGCGCCAGTGGAGTCTGGACTATTTTCAGGAAATCTACACCCGCGTCTATTCACATTTCGATTCCTACTACTTCGAAAGCCAGATGGCAAAACGCGGTGTGGAACTTTCGATGCAGGCAGTGGAAAAGGGTATCCTGATCAAAGACGACGGTGCTGTAATCATTCCCGGCGAGCGTTATGGTGTGGACCGGAGAGTATTCGTCAACAGTCTGGGGCTCCCCACCTACGAAGGGAAAGAAATGGGCCTTGCGGAGCGGGAGTTCAGCGAACATGGCATAATAGACAAGTGCATTCATCTGGTAACTGCCGAACAGAGCAGCTACTTTGCTGCCGCATTTAAGGCACAGGAGCTCATGGGCATTGTGCCCGCGGGCGGCCAGATGCACCAGACCTACGGCTGGGTAGATGTGAAAGGCCAGAAAATGTCCTCCCGGAAAGGGAATGTGGTAGAGGGCGAATGGCTACTGAACGAAACGAAGAAGACGATCCTGGCAAATTATGCCGAAACTGATCCATCTGTAGCAGAAACACTGGCGGTAGCGGCAATCAAATACGCGTTCCTTAAAAACGCACTTCAAACGAAAGTTGAGTTTGATATTGGCGAATCTGTAAGTATTACCGGCAACTCCGGACCATACCTGCTCTACACCTATGTCCGTGCCCGAAGCGTCCTGAAGAAAGCGGAAGAAAGCGGAGTTGTAGACGAACTGACACCGGATGCAGCAGCGGCAATTGCCCCCGCACCCGAAGACGCCGCTCTCCTCCGGGCTTTCTATCGCTATCCCGAAATCGTCGAAGTGGCCACCCGGACCCTGTCTCCCAACCTGCTAGCAAATTTCCTGTATAACCTTGCTTCGGATTTTAACCTGCTGTACCAGAAACAGCCGATCCTCAAAGCTGAAGCTGAAATGGTTGCATACCGGCTTACCCTGACCCGAGCTGTATCGGTGCTAATAAAAGACGGTCTGCGGCTCCTGGGAATCAAGACTGTAGAGAAGATGTAAGTGTAGACTGATGACCGCCCCATCACCGCTCTGGCTCTCCGGGGAGCTCTATTTTCGTCACCCCAGACTCTTGCGCAACAGGGCGGCCTCTTCCACTGTCTTTCCTGACACGCTATGGTGCGAGAGCTCGCGGAAAATCTCTGAAGTGAGTTTCAGATGTTCGTTCTCTTCGTCGGTCTGCGGCGCGAAATCTATTTCCAGAATCTTTTCCAGAGCTGTTACATCCTCCCGGATCGCCGCCCATGCCGGGTCCTTTTTGGCAAATGACTCCAGGTTAGCCATATTCACATACCGGGCCGCCCGCTGCAGTTCCGCTTTCATCGATACGAAATGCCGCTTCACAAGCTCCACTGCGCCAGTCTTCTGTAAGCCGCGGCCGGTGCCAATGATCTCCGGCGGCACCCCTACCGAGTACAGCGCGGCCGTAAAGCCGATCGCACGCGGTAACTTAACCGAGCCCACCCCGCGGGAGTATCCAAAGAGGCCGGTGTGCTGCACTCTTTCTCTTCGCTTTGGTAAAACTGCAGCCACAGAATTGATTATGGGGGCTACCGGTTCAATCACCGAGGCATACTCCCGCTTAAAAACCGCCATTACTTTCTGAAGCTCTTGTGCATCATCTTCCGCAATTGAAACCGCTTCGGTACGCGGCAGATCTTTTTCGAGCTGGGCAATAGCCATACGGACATCTTCCAGCGGGTAGTCATAGCGGAATGCACTCTGCAATAACGCGGTGCGGATTCCCTTGTACTCGTTGACAAATTGTGCCACCGAATATGGCGTAAGCCCCCCGCGAAACGGCAAGCAGGCAGACCCGATGATAGGATACAACTCCACTCCGGTTCGTTCAGCCAGCAGCTTATACCCTGAAAGTGCCAGCTTGATCGCCAGCACCGTAGGCACAAGCCCTGCATTGAGAGCAGGGTCAGAGCGTGCCACATAGGGCCGAAGGTACTCCGGTTTCCTGCCAAAGCGAACCGAGAAGTAGTCGATGTATTGTCGCACGATCTCCGGCGAGTTTACGATTACCTCTATCTGTTCAAAGAGCGGAATAATCTCTATTTCCTGTAGCCTGCTGGCACCTTGAATCTTTAAGAGCGGATGCTTGAGCGATGAAATCTCCTGGAACGCCTCCTGGATTGCCGCCATTTCCTGCGTGGATTCGCACATGGGAAGGATTACCTCGAAGAGGGGTGGTGTGTACATGTTTGCCATCTCAGCAAGCCCGGTAGCCCCTAAAATACCCATAAACGCGCGCCCCAGCCGGAACTCGGACTCTACCTTGGGATTCGGCAGGCGGAACGTAAGAAACTTCTCTTTCCCCAGCGGGGCTTTACGGAAGTCTTCGTAGTACTCCGATAAAAGCCGTTCCACCACTGCCTCATCAACGAACTTTCCCTCCCAGTCCCACTTGTATTCAGAAACCCCCAGATCAAAAAAGGAGCTGTGGGCCTCAAGTATTTCCTCCTGGTTACGGATGAAGGCGTCGCTGTGCCAGTAGGGCTTCCTGGCATGATCGGGATGCTGCGACACCATCGTTGCGGGGATTTTTCTCATCTTCGTGTAGTATACTAAATTCTATGCGTTTCATCCGCTATTGCTGTTGACTCTCCGTTTAAACTCAAACCCCTTTTCCATTTTTTTCCCTATTTCCTATGAAACCGCCTGTACTCACCGTTTTAGCTCACCCCGATGATGAATCGTTTGGTCCGGCCGGCCTGATTATGCACTACGCCAGCCAAGGCCGTCCTTGCCACCTGCTGATTGCAACAGACGGTGCCCATTCCCGACGGTATCGTCATGAACCCGATATCAAAGCCCGCCGCGCGGAACTCGCCGAGGCTTGCGATATCATCGGCTACACATCTACCATAACTCTCCATTTCGAGGATGGAACACTCTGCAACAACCAGTATCATGCACTCGCCGATTCCATTGGTACAGAGCTAGACCGGCTCCGCCCGGAGACAGTAGTCACCTTCGACCCCCGTGGTATTTCCGGACATATTGATCACATAGTCGTTACCAGTGTCGTAGATTACCTCTTTGCCAAAAAGGAGTATCTTAAAGAAATACTCTACCTGACAATCCCTGCTGAGCTACAGGAGGATAATTACTTTGTATACATGCCACCGGGAATAACCCGCGATAAGGTAGATCACATCGAAGACATTACCGACGTCTGGGAGCGCAAGCGAAAGGCAATCCTTTGCCATAAATCACAGACCTCAGATGCTAGTGAACACCTCCGGAAACTTGAGATGTTCCCTAAAGAAGAGTGGTACACCATCCGCCGAAAGTGATAGAATACATCCCATGACTCGGACTTTTTCCCTTGACCCAATCGATGTCTCCCGGTGGCAAGAGTACCGTGACCTGTGGCTGGAGGCCCTCCGTGAAACCCCGGAAGCATTCGCCGCGGATTATGACACTCAGGCAAAAGTGCCCGACGAGATTTGGCGGGAACGACTGGAGGAAGTGCTCCGCGAAACAACGGCGGTCATGGTCTTCGCGCAGGTAGACAACCAGCTGGTGGGAATGATCGGCGCCTATTACGAGGAGAATCCCAAGTTCTCGCATATCGCCACCATTTGGGGAGTATATGTAAAGCCTGAGTTCCGGAAGCAAGGCATTGCCACCGATCTGGCAAACGAGCTGATCGAAAAGATCAAGCGCAATCCGGCAATCAAAAAAATCAAGAATTACTCAGTCACCACCGGGCAGATGGCCGTTACTGTATATAAAAATCACGGTTTCGAGATCGTAGGAATCTCGAAAGAGGAGCTAAAAACCGCGGAGGGTTTCAAGGATGTGTACATTATGGAGAAATATCTGAGATGATATCTTTGCCGGTTCGCAAATTTTGTGTATACTGAGAAAATGCACCGATCCCGTGAGTCAGGGTTTACGCTCACCGAAATCCTCATAGCATTGGCTATTATGGCGGTTCTGATTATCCTTCCTGTTGTCGCTTACTCAAACCACCTAAAAACCTCCCGCGATCTCAAACGAAAGCAGGATTTGGGTCAGATTCAATCAGCGATGGAACAGTACAAAGCAAATACCGGTACCTACCCGGCAAACGAAAGCTGGCAGAATGATCTCGTAGCGGGAGGATATTTGGTAGAGTTGCCTCTAGACCCGTACCATGGTCGTGGAGTACCCGGAGAGACGGGTCTTACCTATGGCTATTTGTATGAAGCAAGTGAAAATGGGACATCATACCGGCTCATCGCCCGTCTTGAAAACGGTGATAGCTCGTACTATGTTGTATCACCTGCTGGTCTTGCGACCCTTCGGGTCAGTCCCGGATCAGGATTACCCGCTTCTCCGACCTTGCGGGTAAACAATCCCCAGATTCCGTCTAATACACCCCGACCAACTCGTTCTCCAACGCCGACCATTCCGGGAGCTGCGACCATCACCCCGACGCCGACGCGTACTCCAACTCCAACTCCAACCCGGACGCCCACCCCGACTATCATAAGAATAACACTTGTGAGCAGCGGCGATGTTCACACGTGTGCGCTGACCACCGCGGGCGGGGTCAAATGCTGGGGGAATAATTTTAGTGGAAAGCTTGGTGACGGTACAACCGAAAACAAGCTCACCCCGGTTAATGTGGTTGGTCTCGGCTCGGGGGTAGCGGCTGTGAGCAACGGCGGCTATCACACATGCGTGCTGACCACCACGGGCGGGGTCAAATGCTGGGGGGGTAATCTTTATGGTCAGCTTGGCGACGGTACAACCACGGGCAAGCAAACTCCGGTGGATGTCATCTTCCCATGACAGGGTGCTCGAGTTATGCGCCTACAATCAAGCAAGACATACAACAACCATCAGCATGAATAGCACCGTAAGCACGAGGTATCTCCGCGCCACCTACCCTTGGTACGTCACTGGGTCATAGCTCACAAATCACCGTACACATGAAAATCTCCGGGGGTCGGATACTGCAAGACATTGATTGCCTCGGTTCGCTTTACCTCCAGGTAGCTCTCGATAATCTCTTTCGAAAACACACCGGAATCTACAAAGATGGAACAGTCCTCCAGTGCCTGCAGAGAGGTAAAGAGATCACCAGGAGTTTGCTTGACGCTTCCCTTCTCCCAGATGTTTTCGTCATACGGACCGAATCCGAGCTTAGTCGGATCCATCTTCTTTTTCATGCCATCCAAACCGGCAACCAGCATAGCTGACAACGCCAGGTACGGATTGGCAGTCGGATCCGGACAGCGGAACTCGAGACGCTTGGCCTTTTCATCATCCGGGAAGTACATCGGGATGCGGATGGCGGCACTCCGGTTTCGCGCGGAGAACGCTACCGCAGTAGGAGCCTCAAAATGCGGAACCAGACGGCGGTACGAGTTCAGCGTCGAGTTGGTAAATCCAAGTACAGCATAGATATGCGTCAGCAGACCTGCGGCATATGACAGAGCGCCTTCAGATAGCTTGACATACCTGCCCTTCGGATCGAAGAACACATTCTTTCCACCCTTAAAGATCGACTGGTGTGTGTGCATACCCGATCCATTGTCCCCGAAAATTGGCTTTGGCAGGAAGATCGCCGTCATCCCGTACTGTTTGGCCAGCATGCGGATCACATACTTGTACTTCATGATCTTATCAGCCATGGAAAGCAACGAGTCATACTTCATATCCACCTCACACTGGCCTGCAGAGGCAACCTCATGGTGATGCACCTCAACATCGATCCCCACCGACTCGAGGATCGAAGTGGCCTCGGAACGGAAATCCTGCAGCTTATCAAACGGCGGCGCCGGAAAATAGCCAGCCTTGGTGGTCAGCTTGTAGTGTTCTTCTTCGTCATCATCGCGTAAAAGCTGGTTCTGGATCTCCGATGAACGGAGCTCGATCCCCGATTCCATCGGGGTAAGCCGGACATTCACGGTGTCGAAAAGGAAGAACTCAATTTCTGGCCCCCAGTACGATACGTCACCGAACCCCGATTTTTTCAGGTAGGCCTCGGCTTTCCTGGCAACGGCGCGCGGGCACTTTTCGAAGGCCTTACCCGTCACTGGATCAAACACATCACAGATCACAATGAGGGTTTTATCGTGGAACGGGTCCATAAAGCAGGTATCCATGTCCGGCTTCAGGAGCATATCGGACTCGTAGATCTGCTGGAAGCCCCGGATCGAAGAGCCATCAAAACCCAGGCCGCGTTCAACGGCATCGGTATCGAAGGCTTTTGCGCTCACGGTAAAATGCTGCCAGGTACCGCGCAAATCGGTAAAACGGACATCGACGAACTTGATCTCGCCGGACTTAATGAGGGAAAAAACGGATTTAGCGTCTATCATGGGAGTGAAAAAAATGATTCGTAATGGCGCCTTGTCGGACGATGACGGAAGGCATATGCACCGCCACTACGATGTGGGGAGTATCTCGACAATGAGACAACAGCAATTATAGGGGAAAAACTACCGGAATGCAAGCAGAATCGTTCAGCTGTTGGATCAAGTTCCGCGGTCGCGTAACTTCGTACTGTCGCCCCTCCCGGCTTTACTTCAGGGCTTCCGGCTTTACTTCAGCGCCCCTGCTCTTGCCTAAGAAGCTCCCGGATGCGGCGCACTGCTTCCTGTTCACCGCCGGCCGCAAGAAGAGTCTTCCGGATCTTCTGCGCCTGCTCCTTGTAGGAACGGTCGGAAAGTATCTTCACCACGGAATCCCGAAGTTTATCTGCCGACACGGACGACCGGTCCATCACGATCCCGGCACCCAGCTGTCCTACGCGTTCGGCATTAAAGCCCTGTTCCTGTACTACCGGAAACAAAACCATTGGAACACCATAATACATGGATTCGTTAATGCTATTCATACCACCATGGCTCACAAAACCACTAGACTGTTCCAATACAGAAATCTGGTTAACAAACTGCCGCACGATTACATTCGGTGGTACCCGGCCGATATCCTCAACCTTATTATTTTTCCCAATCGAAAGCAGTAAATTACAACCAACATCCGCCAGCGCATCTACCGCAAGACGGTAAAAAGAGACATCCTGGTTGTATATCGTGCCGAAAGAAACATACACTACCGGTCTCTGTGACGGGAACGGAAGCGGTTCCGGCGGCAATTCCTTTCGAGCCCGTATACTCGGCCCGATAAAGGCAAAATCGTCGCCGAACCGATCATCCCAGGGTTGGAAATAGCGTGAGGTGAAGACGATATTCAACTGTTCCCGGTTGTAAAAAAGATCGGCGGGCTCGATATACGACGCGCCGTATTTAGCCACCATGGAGCGGTGGCGAAGAATCACCCGCGCCAGCTTCTCGGGGTTCAGCAGAAGTTTTGCCATCTGGGGCGCCGCCACCTTCGGATACGACATGAAGACATAATAATCAAACGCCAGGGTGGTTACATACGAGGCGGCGGGAATCCGAACGTGCGCCGCGGCAAGTTTTGCCCATAAACAGTAGGAATCGTGCAGAATGAGATTCGGCTGTTCCTCAGTAAGAATTCGTATCAGCTCGGGCATCACGTCTTCGGTAATATCCAGTACCAGCTCTGCCAGCTGATACAGATTATGGCCCATTTCGGGTGTAAATTCACGGTAAAAAGGAGAGGTACTGCGGAACTCTGCGCCGGTGGCAGTGAGCATTTCCGCAAATTCATCGGTGTCGAACACTACTACCCGAAAACCGTCGTTCACGAGTGCCTGCAACAGGGTAAGAACTGGATTTACATGCCCGTAAAATGGCATCGCAAAAACAAATATGGTGGGTTTTCGTTCCATTGCTCCCAGTATACAGTACCCGGGTTGACACTCTCCAGAAACGTTGGCTATAGTTGGCTATGACAATTGTGCGAAAGTACATTATCGGGCTGTTCATTCTGCTGCTTCTTGCAGCGAGTTTTTACGGCGCATACATTCTGTACCGCCGGAATCAAACACCTCTTGCGCTCGCTGCAAAAACATCAATCAGGAATGTTCCCGGCGATCCTGATGATCTGAAGCTGACACAGCCGCGCTACGACGGAATACATGGCCGCCAGCGTGTGGTGAAAGCACATGAAGGCGGGACGCTCTCTGTCCATACCTCTGACGGCTGGAGGCTAGTACTAGACATCCCCGCCGGAGCGCTGGCAAGAGATACCACTGTACAGCTGACCCCGTTATTTCCCGATGAAGATCCGGCTACCCTGGACACCGGTTTTTCTATTACTCCGGGTGATCTGGTTTTTCGCAAACCCGTACTGGTGACCTACCGGCGGGAATCCGGTACTAAACCCAAAAGCAATCCTACGCCAGAGACTCTTCCGGTTACCGGTCCGGCAACCGCATACCGCCTACAGCCAAGACGGGGCATAATGGAACTCCAGATGATTGTGCGTAGTCTGGAATCACCAACAACGATTCCGATCCGGATTACAGGAGGTGGAATCTACGGTGTTTCGCTCAAGAGCAGTCGTCGGGAGGCTCTTGCCCGCCTGACGCTCGCCGAGCCGGCACCGGACACGTATCGTGTTCTCGAAGCAGGATCGTTCCTGATAGGAAACGGCAACAGTTTGTCGCCGGGCGAACTCACTAGTGTTACCCGGGCGATTGAAACCATTCTCGACACAAAAGAATTTGATCCGTTCGCCCTCGATGCTGCTGCTGCTATTTCTACCGTTCTTAAATTGGATCTCTCTCTCAAGCGTGAAGACCTAGTCGCAATCTGTGCAGGGCAGGGATACACTCCGGCTGAGATCCATACCGCCGGAGTCACCGCCGCCCGGCTGGGTTACTCCGATCTTCAGCTCTCCTGCACCGGATCAGCAGTATTCCGTATGCGAGCTCTTGCACAATCGGTCGGAGTCCCCGAGGAAGATGAAGGGCGGATTGCTTCTCATGCCAATCAGGCGGCTCTCCTGGGTATCCTCGACGAACCCACCATACGAGATGCGCTTCTTGCCCGTTTTGCTACCCAGGTCGCCAGTATCGCGACAGCACTCGACCGGGAAGAGCGCACCATCCTCGATCGTGGCCGGTTTCTGTTGTACGCCCGGATTGCACCCGATGGATCGTCTCGTACGCCTAATGCCCGGGAGAAAGCATGGTTTGTTAGCGAGGCCGAATCCGCACCTAATGGATTCGCCACCTACGCCGATGATTTTCTTCCGGCACTCCAGCCTGTTGAGGGCTATGAACGCGCTATCATGGGACAGGCATATGCGCTCTACCGACTGGGGCTCGAGGCAGATACTCCCGATGACGCAGATGCTATCCGTAACGCCATGACTCTGGCCGATGGCGCACAGGATGTCCCTCCACATCTGGCATCGCTGTGCGCCTTGTTGCGCGGTTTTGGAGCAAACTCACCACCTTATTGCGAAGGCCACCGGAATCAGATACAGGCTGCCGAAGAAGGACTCCGTGCCAGCGGCGACGTTGCTTCGAAACCTTTTCTGCCTCTGGCCACACCCCCACCACCATCTCTCACACCAGAACCCCCGCAACAACCTCAGGAGCCCAGCTTGAACTCGGAGACGACCGGATGGTGATCAGATGAGTAATGCGGCAGGCGCCGAGTCTCAAGCACCTCGAGATTCCGGTACAGAATATAATCCAGCTTCATCTTTAATTCTCCGAACCACCAGTGGCGGGTAAAAGTATATGCAAGATTGGTTGTAGCCTCTTTCAGCTTATACTGCAAGAGCATCGCTTCCAGCTCTGTCTTCCCGTTATAGAGGTTAAAATCTCCGCAGATAAGAACCGGGGTATGCCGTGAGCTCGCTTTTTCCATATCGTTAAATATTGTCCGTAACTGTGCAAGCCGGAAGTCGGCAAAACTCAGATGGGTCAGGTGAGTATTGTACACAACCACCTCATGTTTCGACTTCCTGTGCTGAATCCTGATTTGCATGTATCGCCGTGACATATGCATCCCCCGTGTGAGCCAAATCCATAGATCGTAGGTGCTGGAAGGAAGGCTGTCATCCCTCCCTCCCAGCACCCGCCATTTTTCCGTGTTAATGTAGGTGGCAATCCCGTAGATATTCCAGAAATTCACGAATGAATTACTCCAGCCGGCAAGTTTCCACGGTTTCTTTTCCAGACGAGTGAGTGCCTTGTAGTCGGTTAGGAGCTCCTGCACACACAGGATATCGGGTTGCTCTTCTTCCATCACCCGCCGGGCGTCTGCTATTGCTTTGTCAAAGAAGAGGTTATAGGTAAGAAGCTTCAACTTCATAAGTGTAAAGTATAGTATAGTTTATTAAAACACGCCGGCGCACAGGCTGCACCTACGGTTCCGGCGCAACTGTATCCAAATACCACATCCAGCACTCATCAATGACACTGGTTTTGTGGTCGCCTCAGGTTCCATTACCTGCCTACTAACTGCTGATGGACGCCCGGTTACCAGATGCTGGACAGGGATATTACGAATTGCCATACCGCACGGTCCTTTGAGTAAATGCCATTCCGGGGGGAGCGAAAAACGGAGTGCATCCCGATCTATTACAAGGATATCAAGTGAAAACGGACCTACCGACGGATTGGTAGGTGATGCAGGCGGGCGTTCGGGCCGCAGGGCATATACCAGTGCGGTCATCTGTGGCTCATACATTCGGACAAGCTTGTCCAGGAAAGGCTTGTTTTGTGCCGCGATCATGCGCAGGTAAACCAGAGGAGGTGGTTCGCCATACAGCCGTACATGGAGATCCCAGCTGGTCCGAAACCGCATGGATTAGATCCGTGTTCGATTTTAATTCGTCAATAACCGCCTTGAGAGATCTCTCGACACTCGTTCCATTTCTCGCTCTAGCGTATGTAGCAGTGCAATGGCTGTCTGATCCAGAAAGAGGGTATAGATTTCCGGAAGAGGCACATATGGATTTTCGGCAGTAATCCGGTATGGGTTAAAGTTACTATACTGCAATGGAGAACGTATATCCCGCCGGACCAACCCGAAGGGGGGGTGATCGTACTTACGGTTTTTTGCACAATCCATAAGCGGCCGGATCTCGAAGGCCGAGTTAATGAGCCGCTGGAGAAGTGGGTCCTCAATTTTCGCTTCTTTACTGGCGCGGTATTCCTTTATCAGCAATGATAACGAATGTTGTGTTTCCTTGGACATAAAGGTTCAAAGCATATCATCGTGCTGCGGGAATACAAGCCGCCTCCAGCATACTTCTGGAATCTCGAGGTCGCCGTACAAGTCTTCACCTACTGCCACATCTGCCGCAACAATAAGTGGCGTTTTCATATACCATCCCCAGTAGACGAGGTGCTCGGAAAAATCGGGATTGTTCAGTGTCCAAACCTGTACCTTTGCCCCGCCCGGCCCTGCATAAAGCGACGAAAAAACCGGAAAGATTTCCTCCCATACCGGGACTACTCTGGTTACTCTCTTTCCGCCTAAGAGATACTCCTTAATTTGTGTGCCGGTGCGGACACGGGAATATCGGGCAGGAATAGCACGCAGCAGGATAGGATTCCGGAGCCATCGAGGAGGAATGAAAATCGACGACTCACGGGAACCGTTTTCCAATTTAGGTTGCTGGTACAGCAGATAAATCTCCAGCCCGCTGAGAACTCCTCTTTCCTTTCTCATTGTCTTTACCCGTATAGCAAAACAATTGCCTCAGCGATCTCCCGCATCGTCTTCCGCTTTTTCATAGCCTCCGTGCGGATCATATCGTAGGCCTTCTTCTCGGTCATTTTATCACGTTTCATTAGGAGACCTTTGGCACGTTCCACAATCTTGCGCTCCTGAAGCTTTTCTTCCAGATCGTCCACTTTACGCTTCAGCACAACCTGCTCGAATGCAGAGGCAATAATTTTCACAATCGCCTCTACCAGTAGTACATCATCCTTACTGAAGGAAAATGGTTTCCGGTGTTGCAGGTTTATTACCCCTACTACCCCCTCCCGGTCAATAATCGGAACAGACAGAAACGCCTCGTAGCGATCCTCGGGTAATTCTTTAAACACCTTAAACCGTTCGTCCGCGTAAGCTTTTTCGGCAAGAACTACGGTTTTCCGGTGCTCGGCCACCCATCCAGTAATCCCCTCCCCTTTCTCCAGCGTAATCCGACCCATAAGATCCTTGTGTGTTTTTTTTGATGCACAGAGCGTCAGGACTTTCTTTTCACGGTCAAAAAAATAAATGAGACAAGAATCTACGGGAATCACCGTATTCAACAGGGAAATAAGCTTTTTCAGGAACGCATCAAAGCTGAGCGCCTTAAAAACCATCAAATCGGCAAGCGCATGGAGAATGGCAACCGGCGACGGCGCATCTGCACGAGAAGAAGAGATTGGTTCCGGTTTCTTTGATTTCCTTGACACAGCTTCCATGAACCAGTAGTATATCAGCCTTTCAGCCATCTGACACCGGCATATACCAGCGGTGTCTGGATCAATGACATTGCCGATTTGACTCCCCAGTACGGCAGAATAAGCCCTGTCAGAAACGTAACATTATCAACAACCGACCGGTCTAGCGCCCAGAACGCCAGCGTCATAAACACAATGGTATCCACGAACTGCGAGAGGACATTGGATGTTCCGGAGCGAAACCACAGGGCTTTTTTGCCCAGTCGTTCACGGAGTTTCGAGAAAACGAAGATATCCAGAAGATCGGCAACGGCAAGCGCGATCAGACTGGCGGCGGCAAAGCGGGCGGATTTGCCGAAGATCAGATCATACGCCGACTCCGACCCGGCAAACCGTGTGGAGGGAGGCAATGCAGTTGCAAGGAGCGTAAAGAGAAAGAGAAGGAATACAATCACCCAGCTGGAACGGACCATGCTTCGGACCCGCTCCCGGCCATGGACTTCATAGACGATGTCGTTAATCAGGTACACCAGCGGAAAAAGAAAAATCGCCACGCTGGCATTGAGCTGCATAAACCCGAGATCCGCAACGGGAAATGTTTTTGAACCCATTGTTTCCGAAGACAGGATGCAAAATATATAGATGGCAAGAAGCAGATCCATCTTGGCAACCCCGAGGCGTTTCAGCATGCGCTAATTATACAGGCTGGAGGTGAAAACGCAACAAGAGACCTTATCCCTAAGCGTAAACATCAACCGATTTGTGCGGAAACCTCGTTTCCCAATTTTACCGCGTAGTTGGTACCGCGATCATAGGGGTAGGTCATGTCCAGGTTGGCAATCAGCAAGCCCGGGGTGGGTGTCTGTAAGTCCGGCTTACGGGTTAAAAAGTCTGCATCAAAGATCGGCTGGGCGTAAGGTGCTTTAAAGAAGTGCTTTCCAGTAATTGTTTTCCGGTAAGCCGGATTAATCCGGTCCAGGGCCGGTGCATAGTATTCTAGGGCGGCCTCGGCATCCATCGAGAGTAGTTTGTGGCCATCGTCGATGTAGTTGGCAACATACAGGATCTCACGCCCGCCATAATGCTTCGGATCGACCATGTTGGTGTGCTGGAGGATCACCATCATCGGCATCTCCGGTACACAGACGCTCAGCCAGTAGGTTGATGGCAGAACCTTCTGTTTTGATTCCAGGATCAGGCAGGCGGCATTCAGGTACCTTACACCAGTAAGCTGTTTCAAATACTCCTTTGGTAAAACCCGCGCACTCAGCCGGGTCAGGATCGGCGTCGGAAGTGTGCTGATAACTCGATCGGCATCAAGTATCTCTGTTTTCTTCCCCGTGGTTACCGTTACAGTAAATCTGTTGCCGTTGCGGGAAATCTCCCGTACCGTGGCGCCGGTACGTACTACTCCTCCACTTTTCCGGATTTTTGTAATAAGGTGGTCAATGAACCGCTGAAACCCGCCGTTCACGTAGCCAAGATTCCTCGTGCGTTTGTTGATTCGGGTCCAAATAAAAGAAGAGAGAATATTTTCCGCATATTTCCCGAACTTTTTCCGGAACAACTCGCCAAATAGGACGTCGTAGGCATGTTCTCCCATGGTTGCGGATAGAAACGTTTCAGCGCTGTACTTCTCGTAAAGCGGCAGAAAAGGCGACAGTTTCAATCCGGCCAGTACCGCACCTGCGCGAATGCGTTCAACGGGGGAGAGGAGCGGGAAAGTTAACAGATCTATCGGGGTATCCAGCTTGCAGACCCGTAGTGTGTCGTTCACCTGGTACAACGATGCTGTTTCGGGAGAAGCAAAGAAGAAGTCGGCAAAGCCCGAATCCGCAGCCAGGCCGAGAATTTCCGCGTCGTTAGCAAAGATATGATGGTACGCCCGCTCCAGATACCAGTCCCAGCCCTCCGCCTTAAAACCGCTCGCCAGACCGCCCGCAAGCAGCTCGCGTTCCAGAACGGTTACTTTGTAACCGCGAACGCGGAGACGATACGCAGCGGTCAGGCCGGTAAAGCCGCCGCCGAGGATTGCTATGTGCATGTCTGCTTAGTATAGCAAATCGAATCCCCGCATATTCACCGCAACTTTCCCGCAAGATAGTCCTTCAGCAGATAGAAAGCCGCAATTGAGTGTAAGCTATAAATACGACCCGCGCGAATAAGACCCTCCAACTCGGGGATCCCTACTTCCCGCACGGTAATCATCTCCATTGGTTCCGGTTCGGCAGAGCCAGCAACCAGGTCTTCGGCAACGTAGATAAGCGCGCGTTGTTTACTCCAGCCGGGAGAGGGATAGGACCGCTGTAACAGCGTGAGTTTCCCGGCGGTATAGCCGGTTTCTTCTTTGAGTTCGATGGTCGCAATGTCATCGTCGGACTTTCCCGCAACCTGGCCCATCGGAAACTCGAGCGATAGCCCCTCTATTCCCAGCCGGGGCTGTTCTACCATCACCAAAGTCTCCGCATCAAGAAGTGGCATCACAATAGCAAAATCAGAGCTGGAACGCATATAAAACTCCCCCTGAAGCCCGTTCGAGCTCTCGACCAGCAGTTTTTCGACGGTAAAGCGATTTCCGAAGTTCCAGGAACCGAGTGATTTTAGTATTTTATACATCCCTTTTTTATTATTTCCGCATTTTCACCGCACTTCTTCCGCATCTCGGAATAGTTCTTTCCCGCGATTCAACTTCCATGCTTGCATCATCTCGGCAATAACGGTCTCAACAATAATTAGAATTGGGATTGCCAGGAGAACTCCCAGCACCCCGCCAATCTTCCCGCCGACGATCAGTGAAACGAGTGTGGTAATCGGATTTACCCCGACGGCACGACGCATAATCACCGGAACGATAAATGCGTTTTCCAGCTGCTGAATCACAAAATAGGCAATTGCTACCGAAAAGCCGGTAAAATACGAGTCTGCCACTCCGATTGTAATAGCCGGAATTGAGGCAAGAATCGGACCGATATTCGGGACCACCTCCAAAATTCCCGCAAGGAGTGCTAACGGCAGCGCATACCGTACACCCAGCAGACTCAAGATGATAAACGTCACGACCCCAATCACCGTCATCAGAGTCAGTTGCCCCCAGAACCAGGCAGTCAGACGATCCTCTACTTTTGCAGTTACCCGCTCATAGTGCCGAATCCGCGAATCGGAAAGATATGGATTTAATATCCGCCGCATCAGGTTTTCTTCCAGTAGAAAATACAGAGAAAAGAACAGCGTCGTCAGTACAAAAAACAGATTCGAGAACATCCCGCCCAGCAATGAAAAGACGTTCTCGGTAACGTTCGGCAGGTACTGCGTCAGATTCTGGAGGCCGAACTGATCTTTCAGATCGGGGTTTACGGAGCCCAGAATGGTCGGAAAATTCCGTACAAAAGCAGTTGTCTCCGATACGATCGGCGGGACAATCAGTGAGGCGATCAACCCGATCACCCCCAGAAAGACAAAGTACACGATCATCACCGCCAAACGCCGGGGCAGCCCCCGTTGCATAATAGCGGTAACAAACGGCCGCAGAGCACTCATCACAATAAATGCGATCAATAGGGAAAACAACAGCTCCCGGATTACCCACAAAAAGGCGAGTGCAAGGGGAAACAGGATTGCAAAAACAACACTCCGCTCCGATATCTCTATCTTCCGTGTCATACCTCAATTATGCCACATACCTCTGCCTTCGGTTTGACTTTTTGCCCCGGAACAGGAACAATATACTATGGCTGATAACTATACCGACATCCATGAATGGGTCAGCGACTCGCAGACGATCCTCTCCTGGAAGGCTCCTATGCGGCCATATAAACGAAAGGGAAAGAAAACAATGCGCTTTTTCCTGATGCTGGCATTTCTCCTCTCGGTTATCGTTTTCTTTTTTGGAGACCCGATTCTCCTGCTCCCGATCTGGGCGGTACTCTTTCTGTTTTATATCCTTACGATCACCCCTCCTCCTGCAATTGAGAATAAAATCACCCGGTTTGGAGTGGAAACGAATGGGATTCTGCTTCGCTGGGAACTCCTGGATTATTTTTATTTTTCACAACGCTGGGGCTTTGACATCCTGACAATCGTTACCCATGCGCCGTACCGGCTGCAGGCATATTTAGTAGTGCCTGAAAGTGACTTGAAGCGGAAGATTGCCTCGATCCTGGGAGAACATATAGTCTTTGAGCCACGCCCGCGCCGGAGCATTACCGATAAGCTGATTGACCTCTTTGCCCATCTGGTCCCGGATGACGACGATGAACCGCACCCCACCCGCCCGGTAAAAGCTCCCGGAGTGCAAGTTAGCGGAGCATAAGCTGCCCAAATACCGCTGCTGGCATCTCCGTAACCCCGAAGATGCGTCCCCACTTGAGTACACCCTCATCGGCCGATACTACGGTTCCACCGGTCTCTTTGGCAAGCATGATAAGGTCTAAATCTGCAACACTGTCCAGAAAGCCGACCCGGGTGGCAGTGCGATACCGTTCCCGAAAGGTCTTGATCACCGGACCCACTGTCATCTCAAAACCCTTGCGATCCATGTGCTCTTTGCCGACAAACAGCTGTGCTCCTTTTTTGATCTCCTCTTCGCCTATGTCCATCCCGCGATAGCTGCGGTTCCGGATCTCGTTTATGAGCTTATAAAATATGTTCGCGCCTAGGGTGATTTCATGAAGTGAGGGAGACTTGATGATTACTTCTGCCAGGAACTCCTGCAAAAACGGCTGCTTTGTATCCTCGAAAAAGCTCAGAAATTCTTCTACGATCCGCGGCGGCATGTAAAACGTAATACCCTTTGGTTTCTGCTTCCGAATTGCATCGGTCATGGTGCGGATTACCTCTTCGCTCTTGCGACCCATACCAAGCCCGGCCTCCATATTGAAAAAAAGGTTGGTATCGAGAATATAGGCATGGGACATGAGAGTATTATACCTGTTCAACAATTTTCCCCGCATATTTTCGTACCCGTTTCTTCATATATCATCCGGACGCGCCCTTTTAAAATGGTGTGAAAAATGATACAATATGATATGTTGACCTACTAAGAGTAGTGTCATATATTAATAAAGCACCCTAAATATATGAGATGCATTTTTTGCCGTCACCAGAACACCGATGTTATCGAGACACGAGTGCAGGAAGACGGCAATGCAATTCGCCGACGCCGCGAGTGCCCCGCCTGTAGAAAGCGCTTTACCACTTACGAACGGGTGGAGGATATCCCGATTCTGGTGATCAAGCGGGACGGTCGCCGTGAACGGTTTGATATGGGAAAACTGAGAAACGGCATCATAAAGGCAGTCGGAAAGACCACCGTAACTGCGGAGCAGGTAGATGGGATTGTTTCGGATGTCTACAGCAAGCTCCTCGGTGACGCAAAACAAGAGATTAAAAGCGAGGATATCGGCGCTATGGTAGCTCAACAACTGAAAACAATCGACAAGGTGGCATATATCCGGTTTTCATCGGTGTTCCGGCGGTTTGTAGACGTTGAAGAATTCGAGAAGGAATTAAAAAAGCTATTGTGACAGGACGGCACTATTAAGCCTGAAAGGTCAATATTGAAAACAGGAAAGAAAGAGCGTAGAGTGGGAGACCGGACGACACAGGAAACAGGGATAGAGGTTGACGCGCGCACGCAAGGATGCCCGCCTTGCGCGTGTGTATGCAGCCGCCATCGCGACTGACAGTTGGCGAGGTGAGATTTACACAGGTTCTGCCGGATAGGGGACGAAAGCACCTGCCTATCTCAGAATCGCCACCATATCAATTATTCATTTCAGAATAGAACTTATGAAACTCTCTGGCGTCTCCCAGAAGGTCTTCCTGGATCGGTACGCATTAAAGAACAAAGAAGGCAAAGCTATCGAAAAGAGCCCCGAGGAAATGTGGGCCCGTGTTGCAAAAGCAGTTGCTGGACAGGAAAAAAAGACCTCCCGCAAAAAATGGGAGCGCGCCTTCTATGAGATAATGGAAGACTTCAAGTATATTCCGGGGGGCCGTATCCTCGCCGGAGCCGGGACGGGGTTCAATGTCACGTACTACAACTGTTTCGTCATCCCTTCGCCCAAGGATTCGCGCGGCGGCATCCTGGATTCCCTGCGCAACATGATCGAGATTATGGCGCGCGGCGGCGGAGTAGGAATCAACCTATCCTCGTTGCGGCCGCGCGGTGCCCGAGTCCGCAAAGTAAACGGCTTCTCGTCGGGTCCGTGTAACTGGGCCGAGATGTTCTCGCTGGCAACGAAAGATATTATCCAGCAGGGGGGAACCCGCCGCGGCGCTCTCATGCTCATGCTCTGGGACTGGCATCCGGACGTTGAGGAATTTATTACCGTAAAAGAGGATCTTTCTCGCATTAACGGTGCCAATCTCTCCGTGTGCGTCTCAGATAAGTTCATGGAGGCAGTCAAGGCAAACGCAGACTGGCCCCTGGTCTTTCCCGACATCGAAGATCCAGACTATGACGAATTCTGGGACGGTGATATTGATGTCTGGAAGCAGAAAGGTAAGAAAGTCATTGTTCACAAGGTCGTGAAGGCAGCCGAGATCTGGGATCTTATTGCCAAAGCAGCCTGGCGCTCAGCCGAACCGGGACTTGTCTTCATGGAGCGCTACAACAAGATGCACAATAACTACTACTGGAACCGTATCAACTGCGTCAATCCGTGCGGCGAGGAAGGCCTGCCGCCCTGGGGCGTCTGCAACCTGGGCTCGATCAACCTGAGCGCGCTGGTCAAGGGCAACGACATCACCAAACCCGCCGAGTTCGATTTCGAGGCCCTCCGGAAGCTCGTGCCGATAGCGGTCCGGTTCCAGGATAATGTTATCGACATGGATCCGTACATCTTCCCGGGCATCCGCAAGACGCAGCTTGAGGGCGAGCGCCGCATCGGTCTCGGCACCATGGGTCTCGGCGACACGCTCATCAAGCTTCACCTACGCTATGGTTCGCCGGAAGCGATGGAGTTCGTGGAAAAAGTCTACAAGACGATCGCTCACGAAGCGTACCTCGCCTCCATGAAAATTGCCATGGAAAAAGGCTCCTTCGGCATGTTCGACGGCGACAAATTCACCAAGTCGGGATTCATGAAGACCTTCCCTAAGGAGATCCGCGAGCAGATTAAGAAGAACGGTATCCGCAACTCGGTAATCCTGATGCAGGCACCAACCGGATCAACCTCGCTCATGGCCAACACCACCTCAGGCATCGAGCCGGTATATGAGTTCGAGTTCATCCGAAGAGACCGCCTGGGCGAGCATGTAATCCGTCACCATCTCTGGGAAGAATGGTACCAGGCCAACAAAGAGGCCTACGATGCCGGCAGGATCAAGCGCCCGGAATTCTTCTGCTCGGCAAACGACCTGTCACCGGAGGATCACGTCATGATCCAGGCGACCATCCAGAAATATGTCGACGCCTCGATCTCCAAGACCGTAAACGCTCCGAGTACCCATACCGTGGAAGATGTAAAACGCCTGTACACGCTGGCGTACGACAACGGCCTTAAAGGTATTGCCTATATGCGTGACGGCTCCCGTATGGGAGTACTTTCCCGCAAGGAAGAGCCGAAAAAAGAGGAGAAGCCTGTTGAGGCCAAACCGCAACCGGTGGTCGTGCCTCGACCGATGGTGGTGCATGGTGCTACCTACCGTATGCACACGCCGGTCGGCACCGCGTACATCACAATTAACTCGAACGAGGAAGGTGAGCCAATCGAGGTCTTCATCAACCTCGGCAAAGCCGGGACCGACGTTTACGCCATGGCCGAAGGGCTAGGCCGCGTGATCTCGCTGTTCCTGCGGGTAAATTCATCACTCCCGCCCACAGAGCGTGTCAAGAAGATCATCGACGACCTCCAGGGAATTGGAGGCGGCAACGCGCTCGGGTTCGGCAAGGATCGCGTCAAGAGCCTCCCAGATGCGATCGCGAAGGTGCTTTCGATGCACTTCAAGAAGCAGGAAGAGGAGAAGAAGCTGCACGCAGCCGAAGCCACAGCGACACCGGCCAACGGTGCGGCACTGACCGACGATACTCCGGCAGCGGCACTTGCTTCGGCAGGTCAACCTGTGCTCACCTCAGAGACGGTACAGCCCGTGCTGATGCAGGAAGTGGTAGCAAAAAAAGAAGTTACCAGTAAAGCAGTGTTCGACATCTGTCCGGACTGCGGACAGGCCCTTCTAGCACACGAGGAAGGGTGTAAGAAATGCTACGGGTGCGGCTATTCAGCCTGCTGACCGTACACAAACCAATAACGATCCTTACTTGTTATAAGTGAGGAATGCCAATCGGCAGGGCCCCCTGATCGACTCCGCAAAGAGTAGTTACGGGGGGCTTTGTCGTATACAGCACGAGTAGTTAGGAAAAAAGCGGACGGAACCCGCAACGCGCCATGGTCGCCAACCATGACCGTTTTGCAGGTTCCGTCCGCACCCCTTACCTGCTTACCTCATGGGAAGCAGGTTTGGGGGGGGCCTGTCGCCCCGGGCACAGGGTGAATCACCACCCATTGCCTTGGGTCGGCTGGGCCGACCCCAAAGTCAATTAGGTGGAGATTGAACTCACCCTGCTTCTGCCCGGTTATCCATGCGGTAGGCCCTCTCGGGCCACCGTCAATGTTTAACCGGACTTCCCGGGTGAATAGGCCCGATTGGATCCAAATCGGCCGGTGGGTGCAATTTACAAGCACCTCCGGCCGATCGGACCCAACATGGATGCCCCAGTCCGGACTGACCGGGGGGTGGTACTCTATCCGCGCGTGGTCCAGTCCACGCGCGATGATGTACACTACCCCCGGGTCGATCCGGGTGGTATATATCCCCACCTGCGCGTACGCAGGTGGGGATACCACCACCGCCACTAGCCCTGCGAGGGCTAGCAGCAGGGGGGGGACCATCCTCCGGGTCACAACCCCTCCTTTCGGAGCGCCTTTCCCGCCGGGGGCGGTTTGTTCCACCCCATCCAAAGTGGTTCCATCCGGCGTGATGGATCCACTTCGCGGCTAATGCTCCGGTACCAGCCCGCCTCCAACGGGCACTGGTATGGGGAAGCTTTTTCCCCAACCGTACCGGAATTTGCACTCCATCGGCTTCCGGGATCCGATGGTATCCCTCGACAGCTTTTACGGTTACCCGCCCTGTCGATAGCCGCACTGCAGAATGTCCTGGGAAGGAACTGCAGTGCATTTTTAATTTTTTTTCCGGTACTTTCCCGCACCTGCGGGAAACATGCGCACTCAAAGTGCGCTTTCGATAATTTTAGTACCGGAATCTAATTGACAATTATATCAAATTATAGGACATTTTTCTTGGCGGATTTATCGAAAACAGTGTATCCTAATGAACAGTCTGCTATACTCCCTCTTATGCCAATTTACACTAAAACCGGCGATAAAGGAACTACAGCAATTTTCGGCGGCGGGCGGGTTTCCAAAGCGCATCCGCAAGTAAACTCCTACGGCACCATAGACGAACTCACCAGCTTTATCGGACTGGTTGCTGCCCTGGTGGAAGAAGTGGAGGAGCGTGAGTTTCTGACTACTGTGCAGGGTGATCTATACAAAATGATGGGCATTATGGCGGGCGCAAACACTCCGATAACCGCGTTAGATAGGCAAATCGACGAGTTTGAACGCCGGATCGACGCACTAGACCGCACGCTTCCCAAACTAACCCGCTTCATCCTGCCCGGAGGCTCGGTGCTGGCGGGTTGGTTTCACGTGCTCCGTGCCACCTGCCGCCGCGCCGAACGGGAAGTAGTTGCATTCTTTACCAGCGACATCCCACACACAATAAACGACGACTCACAGCGGATTATGATGAAGTACCTGAACCGGCTCTCTGATCTGTTTTTTATGATGGCCCGCAAACACAGCGGCGGCAATGAGGCAGTTACCTGATCAGCCACTTCCCCTATCACCACAGAGAGCAATATGGCACAACGAAGTATAGGATAGTTCCAGTATAATGGATCTGGAATGAAAAAACCTCTCCTCGACAAGCCAACCCGCTATCGGATTGAACTCCTGGTTATTTTGCTGATAATCAGTGTTGCTGGAAATATCGGACTCTATTACCTGAATAAATGGTATTATGCCGAAAATTTCAGTTCAGAAAACCCGCCAGCTTCTCCGTCTCCTCATGCACAAGCCGGGAGCGCACAGATAACGCTCCTGATTCCCGGAACCCCTCCTGCAACCATAGAGGCGAAGTTACAGCCTCAAAGCTCTGTGCTGGATCTTCTCGATGCCACCCATACCATCATAGCCAGTGGTGAGGCCGGCCGGATGTATGTTTACTCGATAAATGGCACCTCAGCAAACCCTGCCCGTAACGAATACTGGTCGTTTTCCGTGAATGGCACTCCCGCAGACCGGAATCCGGAAGAGGTGTACGTAAAACCCAACGACCGAATTGTCTGGGAGATAAAAAGATTTTAAACCATACCACATACGCTCAATTCAGGTGTATAATGGCCATAACCCTATTGTTATTTCGGTTCGATTCCGGTCACTGCCTTTTCAGGCGGGAAGACCGCGGCAGGACGTTTTTTCGTGTGATTTACCACAAGGTTTATGCGTGCTGCCGACTTCGGGAACACGGTGAAACTCCGTGACTGTGCCGCAGCGGTAACCGGCGATTGCTGGAAGTCCGAATACCAATCGAACCTCGTTTTTCCCCGAGCAGGGACCATATATGGCATCGTACGAAACGTGTACGGCACCGCCGCGCACAACCGCCGCGGAATTGTGTGCTTATGGCATATCCTCAATCCAAGAAAGCGAACGCCTACGCTCGCTAAGCCCCGACGAAGCTATTGCCGAGCTGGAGCAACAGGTCGGCTCTTACTCCTTAGAAGTTGTCGCCGATCAACCAGTCTCCAACCGGTACGGCTACTGGTATTGCGAAAACCGTATCTATACCCACCCTTCCTGCAAACCGCAGTACGATATCGATACCGAATCGTTCTTCCACCCTCACGAACGGGGGGACCTGCCGCGTTACAGCACGCTAACCAGCCTTAGGATAGCGCGCGAGAACCCCGGAACGGTGGTTCTTCTGTACTCCCCGCCCGGTCCGGCTGCGCTCGATGATAATCCCGACAATGTGTTTCGGGATATCCAGTACGAAGACGGTCAGCTCTACGTCATGTACTTTGACGGGACGCAAACGCACGCAGTAGCTGTGAAAGTGATGGGTGCAAACGGGATCAGGCACTTTTTTCCGCCCGAATTTGTGGATCAGGTGGAAGCCATTCCGGATATCCGAGAACGGATCGCTACATACCTGAATCACCCGATACTCACCGGACTGCAGATTGATGACTTCCTTTCCCGCGATTACGGCAACGAAACAGTATATATTGGCAAAGACGGTACAGAGCACCGACTTGCACAGGTTATGCGTGATCTGAAATCGACCTTCGCCGGTGCGCGCAGTCCCGAGTATCAGCTCGATGAATCGACCCGTCGTGCCATTCGCGAAGGCAGGATCAACAAAAATATTATTCGTGATGCATATTTGGGGGCTGTGCGCACCTACATGGATCGCTATGGCTTGCAAAGGCTCTCTCTTGCTGGTTCCTGCGGTGGTGCAGAGATCACCCGTCAAAAGCTTGACGGACTGGTTCTAGATGATTCCCTGAATCTGGGAGGTGGTTTCGGGTTACCGGGCTGGTACGCTGGGCCGTTTTCAAGTGTCGGTCGTGCTCTCTCAGATCGGAGCTCCCGTGAACGCCGTCAGGAAATGTGTTGTCCGTTCTGTTCCAAGAAAGCAGGTCACCGCATAAAAGTGAAGGCGATCATCAAAAATGGCACTATATCCTGCCCCCGTTGCAAGGCATCCGCTCCATATAGGTGTTAATCAATAGACTGTAATACCAGCCGGAACAGGTGGAGCACCGATCTATTGTACCCTGTTGGTTGCAGGACTGCTACAATGAATCCTATGGCTGACAATCATACACCGCTTCCCGGACTCCGCAATGGACCAGCGAATGTGCCGTTGCTTCAGACCGGTACTGCCAATCCGACCTCGATAAGACCGCCCGCTTCGTTTTCTCCAACACCGGAAGCGGCACCGGTACATACACCCAGCGAACATGCACTCCAGCATGAAGAGCTCCCGATGCAGGAAGCAGTTGAGCACGAAATTCACGATGCCGAAGTGGCACAATTTATACAGTCAAAAAGGGAGAATATCCGACTTTCACCCGATCTTGCTTCCCACGGACTCAAAGCGGTCACCCATACAAACTTTCCTGCGTATCAGAATGTGAAGATCCCGATCTCCGATGATCAGGTGCTCGAGGGTATAAAACAGCCGATATCGGACTCAATGCGCTGGCTTGCTGAATATGCGAAGTTTTTACTCTGGCAGGCGCATATCTCTATTAAGAAGGTTCGGGGGAAAACAATCCGGATTGTGCAAAAAAAATAGGCGGCACCTTTTTACATTGCTTTTACCTGACTCAGTTTTTCTCTGAAACCCTCTTTTCCCATTGCCCCCACAAACTGAGAGATAACCTTACCGTCTTTGAAGATAAAAAAAGACGGAACTGAAGTAACGTTATACTCGGAAGCAAGTTCCGGATCATTATCCACATTTACCTTGACGAAAGTTACATCCGGCATCTCTTTTGAAAGTTCATCAATAATCGGCCCCACCATTTTGCACGGACCACACCACTCGGCAAAAAAGTCAACAAGGACCAGTCCTTTTTTGTTGACAACTTCTGCCTGAAACGAGTCCTTGGTAACTATGGTCGCCATACTGGTATAGTGGATAATAGATAATAACCGTATTTTACCGCAGAAATGATTCCGAGTCAACAAAGCAAGCATACTTTTTTACTTGGATTGTTGTAGTAATCCACATAAGTATCTCCCGCGACTAATGGCTTAAGTGTTTCTTTGTTTTAGGCTGAAATTGTTCTATGGTTTCCACACAGTTTTATCTTTTCATGGTATCGAGGTAGTATTCTATAAAAACCATCCCATAACCAAAAACTACTTTGTTTTTCGCAGAAATACTATAAGTGTATATATCGTGTGTGTATTTATTAAGAAACAGTACTTTTGAACTTAAAAAGTATCCGATATAATGGGGGGATCAAAAAAGATACTAGTTGTAAAGACTATTATAATACTTTTATTATTGATTTTTAATAGTACATAGCACTGAAAATAAACTTGTATTTCGGTGAAGTGTGTGATATATTACAGGACGAAATGAACAATCATACCATCCCAACGTTGCTTGAAAAGTTTGTCGATTACCTGCAGAAGCAAGGAAAGTCGCGTTTCACGATTGTGGCCTACAAAAAGGATCTCGAACAGTTCGTGGGCTTTCTGGCAAGCAACGATGTGCAGGATATCCGCGATGTAAAGCAGGAATATATCGAGAATTTCATCAACAAACTGATCGCCGACAACTATACGAAAAAGTCGGCCAGTCGCAAACTGAATTCAATTCGCACATTCTTCCGCTACCTAAAGAAAGAGGAAATCGTAGAGCAGAATCCGTCGGTTGAGATCTCGCATCCGAAATTCACCCAGTCTCCACCGCGAATTCTTTCCAAACTGGAGTATCGTGCGCTTCGCGATATTGCAAAAGAAGATGTCCGCACCTATGCCCTTGTAGAGGTACTTCTCCAAACCGGTATCAAGATTGGCGAGCTGGCAGAACTCCGTCTGGATGATATTAAGGAAAACTCCATACATATCCGTTCTTACGGAAAAAATATTGAGCGTGAGGTCCCGCTGAACAATGCAGCCAAAAAGGGGATTCAGGAGTACTTGAAAGTTCGTTGCGAGACAAAAGACGACCACGTTTTTGTTACCCGTACCGGACAACCGCTTCTGATCCGCAACATCCGCCAGATCATCGACCGGTGCTTTAAGGAAGTGGAGATTGAATCGGCAACCGTAAATGATCTCCGGAACACCTTTATCGCTCACCAGCTCATGAACGGCGCGTCCCTTGAATATATCGCCAAGATAGTCGGTCACCGCCGCCTTTCTTCCACGGAACGGTTCCTCAACTTGGTCAAGGAAGAGGCCGAACGCAAGGAAAAGCTCGGCGAGCTCTAATCTAACCGAAAAATCCGTAAAAAACCCGCCTCTGGCCGGGTTTTAGGGTAGGTGATAATAAACGGAATCACGTATAGTACAATCTGCCTATGAAACTCGTTGTCCATACCGACGGTGGCTCGCTGTCCAATCCCGGACAGGCTGCCATCGGATACCTCATCTACACCCAAGATAAATCAGAGCTCATCCATTCCGCAGGCAGGGCGATCGGCGTTGCAAGCAATAACGTTGCCGAGTATACCGCACTCATCACTGCCCTGGCCGAAATCGCGAATCTGAGGGCTCAGGGGACCATAAAAGATCTCGAGTCGATCCAGGTATTCGCCGATTCGGAACTTATGATCAAACAGATCAACGGCCTGTACAAAGTCAAGCATTCAGACATGCGCGATCTCCTTATGCAGGTCCGCATGAAAGAAAACGAACTTGGCGTTCCGATAGTCTACACCCATATTCTCCGTGAAAAAAACGCCGAGGCGGACAAGCTGGTAAAACAGGCTTTGGGGCGATGAGATAAATAGCTTGTGGCAAGAAATCAAAGGACGATTGGGGAGAGGAGACCAGTAAAAACATCCATTTATTTATTATGGGATTATTAATAAATATTGATATAAAAGCCTTTTTAAATACTTAAACTCTATAGGATATTTAACGGGGTTGATCTTCCACTACAGGAAGAATTACTCCTGAATCCGCACCGGCATGATCACATGAAGGAAACCGGAGTTTTTCTTCGTCTTAAAGACTGCTGGAGCGTCCGGTCGCAGCAGTTCTATTATCACATCGTCTCCTTCAATATGATTCAGCACATCAAGCACGAACTTGAAGTTGAACGCCACTGCCATACTCTCACCATCAATTTCAGCTTCCTGGAAGGCTGTATTCTCAGCGTTCCCCTCTTTTTTCGGCCTCAGGGTAAGGCCGTCGGGGGAGACCTCCATTACTACCACATTAGAAAAATCGCGGGCAAATACCGAAATTAACTTAATGTTGCGCTGCAGCTCGTTGCGATTGGTCACAATGGTGGTCTTGACCTCGGTGGGAATCACACGGGCGAACGGGGGATAATCGCCCTCGATTAAGCGGGAATAGAACACATGTGAGTCCGCCTCAAACGACACTATTTTTTCGTCAGGGAAATGATTAAACTTTACCTCTTTTGCTTCTTTCATGTACCGTAATACCTCGTTCAAAAAATCAGCCGGCACAATCATCGAGGGAAACGTCCCCAGGTTTTTGTCCTGCACTACACTCAGCCGGAAACCATCGGTTGCAACTAGCTTAAGCTCACCATCCGCGGTGTGAAAGTTAATACCCGTCAGAACGGGACGTGTATCGTCACTCGATGCGGAGAATAGTACCAGGGGGAGTTCTTTTGAAAACACATCTGTATCAATCGGCTTGGCAGCATGAGGAAAACCGGGGGGGAGGGGAAAGTCCGGTGCAATAATCAGGGGGAAGTTTCCCCGGGTTTTTTTCATTTTTAATATAATCTGCTTATCCTTTATCTCCACAGCGAGCTCACCGGACGGCAAGAACGTCAGAAACTCAAGCATCTTTTTCGGTTCAATGACTACCTCGGTTTTCTCAAGACCGGGAATCTGAATACTGGTCCGGAAAAACGTGGTCAGATTGGTTGCATAGAGGTTAAGAGTATCTTTTTCCGATCTAAGCAAAATTCCCTGCAGACTGGTTATAGATGACAACCGGTTCGATGTAAACCGGGAAGCCATACCCAGGAGATTGGTGAAGATATCTTTATCTATTGTGAACGTCATACCGCTAGTATACCCGATCAATTAAAAGATAGAAGCCTTTTTACCCTTTCCGAAGTGTTTCTCCAGTATATGTCTTCCGAAGGAAAGGGAGGGGTATGATGAATGCGAAAATGCTCTCTTGAGTTTTTAGTTAATACAAAACAGTAGTAATAGAATCTGTGGATTTGTGGGAAACTTTATGCTTTTCCTTTTTCTGAACAGCCGGGCCGAAAAAAAATCGCGTGGGCTTCATGTGTGAATCATGGGGATTGCCGCAACGATGAGATTATCCTGTCAACATCTTCCTTCATTACCGGATCCCGCATCACCTCGCGTGAGATCTTTTCTACCCCATGCATCACCGTCGTATGGTCTTTTCTTTTTAGAATATATGCGATATCTTCAAGTTTAAGTTTCAGTTCGTTGCGCAAGAGGTACATAATGATTTGTCGCGGGAGCGCAATGGTGCTGGTACGCGTGCTGCTTTTAATGTGCGTCTGTTTTACATTGTAGTATGAACACACGGTGCGGATTACATCGTTCGGGTCAATCTTCTTGCTAACCCGCTCGGTTATGGTGCTGTGAAAATGATCTTCCACCGCGGAGACATCAATCGTTTCCTGTTTCCCTGCAATCTTGGCATAAATTGTAAGAAGCGTCCCTTCCAGCGCGCGGGTATCTTCCACGTGTTCCGCAATGCGCTTGGCCGCTTCCATGTCGATCATTATATTTTTTTCTTCCGCTTTAATTATCAGGATTGCCGTCCGCAGTTCGAAGTCGGGAGGCTGTATATCAACAATAAGACCCTGGGAAAACCGTGAGCGAAGCCGATCCTCGAGGTTTTTTATCTCTCCCGGCGGCCGGTCAGAAGTCAGAATAACCTGTCCGCCGGCCTGAACGATTGCATTAAATGTATGAAAAAACTCTTCCTGCACTGTCTGTTTTCCTGCGATAAATTGAATATCATCTACAATTAAGACATCAACGGCGCGGTATTTTTTGCGGAACCTCAGGGTGTTTTTATCCCTTATGGCGTCAATTAACTCATTAATAAACATATCTCCGGGGCTGAAAAGAACTTTTTTATCTGGATTTCTGTCAAGAATTGCGCGTGCGGTAGATTGCGCTAAATGGGTTTTTCCGTTTCCCACTCCTCCATATAGAAAGAGGGGATTATACGACTCACCCGGAGATTGAGCGACACTCTGCGCCGCTGCAAATGCGACGCTGTTGCTGCTTGCGACTGCAAAATTATCAAAAGTGTACTTCCGGTTCAGGCCGGCGCGGGAGGCAATGTCATCATGGCTGGGTTTAAATGAAAAAAGCGGTTCATCAGGTTGTTTTCTGGTTTTTTTTTCAACGACCACAAAAGTAACCCTCGTTTTCTTCTGAAGAAACCCTGATATCGCAGCGCTGATTTCGTCGGACCGTTTTTCCAGAAATATACGCGCACCCACATTCTCGCACCCGACAATTACTTCAGATTCTGTGATTGATTCAGGTTTTACCTGCTTCAACAAAGAGAGCAACATTGGAGAAACAGCATTGGTTTCTTCAGAGAATCTCAGGAAATCATTCCAGACGGAACCTAGCATAAAGCTCATTATACATTGTGGATAACTTATCCACAGATAATAAACATGTTCACATGAGAAATCAAGCGGTAAGATGTATAATTATTGATATAATAGTATAAATGATTGATATCGTCTTTCCCCGTCTATGTCTTTCGTGTGGATTTCCAGGGCTGTTCCTGTGTGGAAGATGTCGGGACCGGCTGGAGCACATAAAAGACACCGCGTGTTTCTATTGCGAGAAGAAAACCCCGTGGGGGCAGGTGCACACGCGCTGTGTGCGACATGGAGAGATTGATGGATTGTTGGCAGCCGTCTGGTATTCGGAGACAATACGAAAGGTAATACATAGCATCAAGTATGGCGGCGCATACGCTGCGGTGCCGGAGGTTTTCTGGGGGCTCTCGCCGCTAGCGCTTGCAAATCTGGGAAAACTCTTACGCCACACCGGTCCATTAGGGATTCAACCGGTACCACTCCATCCTTCCCGCATGAGAGAACGGGGGTTTAATCAGGCGGCACTGCTTGCCCGCATGCTGGTGCGACTAACTGGCATGGCTGCGGTTAACGTACTTGTACGCAACAAAAGTACCAGTGCTCAGGCGGGTACCACCTCCCGGGTAGCTCGTATCCTGAACATGAGAGGAGCATTTTCCGTATCTACCTCACTCCCCTGCCGGGGGATTCTCCTCGTTGATGACGTGGTAACAACCGGTAGTACCGTCAAAGAGGCTGCACGGACCTTGAAGAAGGCGGGAGCGGAGGCAGTGTACGTGTGGTGCCTGGCGCGGGATTGATACTGGCGACACGGGGGGGGAATGTAAGAAAAAATACGGCCGCCTTGTTTTCGTTCTATTACTATGATATACTCCTTTTAGTATGAACGGAGTATCAAGATTTATCTCATTTGTAATTGGACTCATCGTCCTCATTCTTTTATTCGTTCTCATCGCGAACCGCTTTAACGCAAATCGCAACCGTGCAAACATTAGCGCGACTCCGACCCCCACGGTGGCACTAACCCCCGGTCCCGCTACGATTGCAGTCATAACCAGCGGTCCGTCGCCGACACCCGCGAAGCGAGGTTTCGACTTTTTTGGCCTCTTCAGGCGCAACACACCAACCCCGACCCCCACCCCCACGCTGACGTTCGCACAGCAGATGGAGCAGACCACAGGTACCGTCGGTGGGGTGATGACTGACCAGTCCGGCAATGTGGTCCGCGACGCCCAGGGAAACCCGATGCCGGCGCCTACCGGTCAGCAGCAGGCTTTGAATAACGTGCAGTCCATTCCGAAAACAGGAACCCCCACCCTCGTGCTGCCAATAGCCGCTGCAGGTCTGATGCTTGGCACGTACCTGCGCCGCCGCAAGTAATGATCACCGCACTGGTCGCCTCCCTGGTGATCGGGGGAACGGCCCACTTTCTTGCGCTGTTTCTAACAGCGATCTCCGGGATGCTGATTCCGGAAGAATACCTTATCAACCCGATTGTTGACTTTGGGCTCTATCACCTGGTCGCACTGTATATATCGATCTTCGGCTGGTATCTTATGGGTACATTTGAAGGGATGCGGAACCGCTGGATGCTGGCCACACTTGTATATATGATCCTCTTTCACTTTGCGGTCTGGTTCATCCTGCAGGAGTATGCGCCAGCTTTATATAGGGCTGGTTTGAATTGTCTTGATGCACCATCGGTACGCTCCCTCATCGAGTGCTTTACAGCGGGAAAAGATCACCATCTTTTTGTCGATCCGTGCAATCAGATGTGCACTCCAGGTCTGTGACGTCACTAGCTTCGCCGCCATCAGGATTTGTGCATCTCATCACTTCTTCACCCTCCAAATCCGGGGATCCGAAGAATTCCTCCACCAATAAAGTTCAGAATTACCGTAACCAGGAGGATGAACAGCAGTCCCACAATTGCACCATAGACAATGCTTCTTCCGCGGTTTAGAGCCATCGGATCTCCCTTTGCGGTCATAATCACATAGGCACCGAATATAAGGTATAGGAAGGCAACCCCACCGGCGATCGTAAAGATGTTGCGAAGCAGAATATTTACCACATTTCCCGCTGCGCCCCGCCGGGTAAAGTCGCGATAATCGGTTAGAATACAGCCAAGCTGGGTGTAATATGCTCCTGCTTTCGGAGTCACCGCTACGTTATAATAAGGACTGTTAGGGTCGTTGCACACCCGAAGTGTTAGGTTATCGGTTGCCTCCGCGTCCGGTGGAATGCTTGGGTAAATGCAACGCACACATTCCCGCCAGTTGCCAGGCACCTGCACCGGCGTGGGTTCCCCCTCTACTGCCTGGCGCCGGATCCGGCAGTAGCCGCACACATCGCAGTCAGCGTAGCGCTTGGTGTCAGTTTTACCAGGAATACAGTTTGGAGCGCTCGGAGCGCTTTGAGCATTTGTTGCTGGAGTCGCAAAAAATACGACACACAACAACACGATACCGGCAAAAAGCGGAATGAGACGCCTCATGCATTCAGTATATCAAAGCGCGTATAATGATAGTATGAAAGGGGTTGTAACAAAGATCGTCGTACTCTTTTTTTGCGTAGCGCTGGCATTTCAGCCTGCTCTGGTGTGGGCAGACGATCTTGAGGCTATTTCCCGGCAACTTGAGGATACGAAAAAGGCACTTGAATCATTACAACAGGCAAACGAGAACAACAAGAAAACCCTGGAATCGGTGAACTCGCGGATTGACAAGATAAAGCAAGAGGTAACTGCGCTGGAAATTGCAATTACCCGCAAGGAAAAGCAACTCCGCCAGGGGGAAAGCGCACTGGTTCGCCAGAAGAATCTTCTTGACGAACGGGTTGTGTCTTATTACAAAAACTCCGGCAAACACACCGATATGCTTATGATGGTACTTACCAGCGAAAATCTGGGGGATTCGCTTCGCGACTTCTTTTACCAAAAGAAATTTCTTGATGAAGATAAGCGGAATATCGTCAGGATCGTGAGTTATATAAACAAACTGGAAGACCTTCGGGACGAGCTCCGCAGTGATCGTGCCCGGCTTCAGCCGATAAAGGACGAGCTAAATAAGCAGTCGTTGTTCCTGGCACGTGAAATCGAGAAAGCAAATAACTACGAAGGGGAGCTAAAGACAAAGATCCAGGAGTTGTCCGAAAAGCAGAAAGCGATCTTAAGCGCCCGCTCCGGTGGGGGTGTAACCAGTGTTGGAAACGTCCCAACAGTCGGAGATGAGGCTGCCACGATTGCCTTTAAATCGCGGGCACCCGCCAATAGCTTCGCCGTGTTTTCGTTCGGGGCACACACCCACAGAAACGGCATGAGTCAGTACGGTGCCAACGCCCGAGCCAAGGCCGGCCAGAGCTATCAGGATATCCTAAAGAAATATTATCCGTCCGCGAATTTGGAACAGCGTAGCGATCTTCCCAGCGATATCTCTGTTGACGGCCACGGCTCGATGCCGTTCGAAGACCGGTACCTGCTGGGAATTGCGGAGATGCCCTCCAGCTGGCATCCGGAAGCACTTAAGGCGCAGGCAGTTGCGGCCCGAACGTATGCCTGGCGCCGGGTTCGGGCAAACGGGAGTATCTGTGCCACAGAAGCGTGCCAGGTGTATCTGGCAAGCAAGGCAGATAACCCACCCGATGCCTGGCGCCAGGCGGTTCAAGCAACACGGGGCATGGTGCTTACGAATAACGGCGAGCCGGTAATCACCCAGTACTCGTCCACTGCCGGTGGTTACCTAAATACAAGTGGCTGGGATACCACCGACAACTCCGGCGATGGTGCCTGGACAAGCCGCGCGTACGAAAGTATCGAAGGCTCTCCTTGGTTTTATCGCGCCTGGTATCGCCGTGGTTACCGCGATGATTCGGATAGCTGCGGACGATCGCATCCGTGGCTGTCGCAGGAAGAGATGGCGGATATCGTAAACGCCTGGATCGTACGCAAAAACCCGAATGGCGCAGATGCCAACCGAATTCTGCCGGTTACCATCGGCAGTTGCCCTATTGGCGGTGCATCCGGAAGCCCGTATTCCATGAGCGAGTTGCGCGAGCTTGCCGAAAAGTCCGGCGGTGCTGTTACCAGCATCTCCGGCGTTACTGTTCTTAACAACAATAACGGCCAGACAACCCAGGTACGTTTCGAGACCAATCGCGGGACTATTACGATACCGGGGGGAGAGTTTAAGGAAACCTTTAATATACGAGCGCCGGGTTACATTGCAATTCCTCAGGCGGGTTTTGCGTTCTTCAATATCGAAAAGACCTGATTCACCATCAGCTGCGCCGGCATCGTAACTAGGAAAAGCACCACCACATACCCCCACCAGGGCAGGGTTTTGTGCAATCCAAAGGCGTTGTTCATAGCATACATGACAATATGGTGAAGAAAAAACAGCGAATACGAGTTTTTACTGAAGAACTCGATTGGTGCTATGAGGCGAAGCCGCTCAAAAACCTTTCGCCGGTGCAGCACGTCGAATATCCCTATCCAGACACAGCCATACAAGAGCACAATTACATTTGGCGGGTATTTATTCGGATATATCATTATCTTCCCGGTCTCCATCCACTGCAGTCCGATAAACACTAGAAAAAGAAGTGCAGAAAGAATGTAGGTGATGCGCACAATGTTACGATGATGTGCAACGTGCCGCATCCAGAGTGCAAAAAGACCCATCGCACTCCATGGGAGCCACATGATAAGCTTCCAGTTATAGGGGAAGGGGAAAAAATAAAGGAGAATCGCAGAAAGAATAATTATTGCCGCGGCGAGCCGGAACAGAAACACATTGTGCCGGTGCAGATACGACAGTAGCTGAAAAGATACCATCAACTGAATAAACAGCAACACCAGCCAGGTAAGATCTACCCCCCCGACCAGGAGGAGGGTTTCCCCTATGAACCCGATAGTAAGGTCTTCGGGCCGAAGCATCGCAACAAGCAGAAAGTAGCATGCTGCAAAGACCAGAAACGGGGAATACAGCCGCCACACCCGCTTTCCCAGATACGCACCCAGGCTACTCAAGTGCACCGTAGGCGGTCTCCCGAAAAACAGATACGCGGAACAAAATACAAAGATCTGAACTGCAAACTGCTGTAAATCCCATATTCGTAGCACAAACGGATCTCCCAGGTAATTTGCCATTGCATGAATGCTCAGGACGGCAATCATACTGATACCACGCAGAATATCGATAAACGCGTGGCGCACCGGCGTTGATGGAATTGTCATGGGGATATAGTACCAGAACAGGATAGTATAATGGCCTATATGCTGATCGTAACTTCACCTGCCAAAACGCTTGATTTCAGCTCTGACTGGAGGGCAGCGGTCAATATACCGGTTACCGAACCGGCTTTCATCCGGAAAGCCTGCGAGATAGCTGCGATACTGCGCTCTTACAGTCCGGAAAAACTCGGAGCCCTTATGCACCTCAGCGACAAGCTTGCCGCCGTGAACGCAGCGCAGTACGCAACTTTCATCCCCAGACACACTCCGGCCAACTCCCGTCCAGCCATACTTGCCTATAGTGGTGATATCTACCGGCAATTGAGGGCTCACCACTATACGGAGCCACAACAGAAATACCTCCAGAACTCACTCCGTATACTTTCTGGCCTCTACGGCCTGCTCCGCCCGTACGATCTGATACAGCCGTATCGCCTGGAAATGAAAACACCGTTGACAATCGGTACAGCCGCAAATCTGTATGCGTTTTGGCGTCACGACATTACGAAGGCACTAAACGAGACAGCTAAGCAGAATGGCCATACAATACTTCTGAACCTCGCTTCAGATGAGTGCGCCAATGCCATAGACCGGAAACTTCTTACTATCCCGGTAACCGAGGTGGTTTTTACCCAAGAAAAAGAGGGGAAGATCTTCAATTACGGCCTCTTTGCCAAACGGGGACGCGGCAGCATGATCCAGTATCTTGCTGAAACACAGGGTATGGATCTGGCGGTAGTCCGCGCATACGATCGCGACGGGTACCGTCTTGTGGAAGAAACGGAGGGCCGGCTTGTCTTCCGGAAGTCTCTTGTGCAATATGGATATTCTGAATGAGCTGAATTACTGTAATATCGTTTGATATAATATACACATGAAAAAGGTATTCCTATCGTTCGTTTGTGCTGCTCTGGTCGCGATGATTCCCCATGGTATTTTCGCTCAGGAGTTTATTCCTGAGTTGGAATCGCAGACGACAATCGAAGAACAAATTGTGAAGGAGGCTACTGATACCCCAGAACTTGCAACCAGGGAAGCAGAGGCATCTGCGGCCGCGCGAATACAGGAGGAAATCGAAAAAATCCAGAAAGGAGATGTTACCCGTCCGGAACCTCCGGCAGCCCGCGACGAGATCACCCTGCTCTTTGAACAACGTCCAGTGAAGAATGTCAATCTCAGCAACTTTTTTGCCTATGGTGTTCAGCATGCGTTTAAGGTAGGAGTACCGGCAAATACCATCTACCTGGTTCTGCTGTTACCGCTCCTTGCTACCCTCGTGGCCTTTGTCAGGCATGTGGTCGGGCTCCCCACACTGGGGCTCTATGTGCCTATTGCTTTGTCGATCACGCTGGTTTCCACCGGAGTTACGGCCGGGTTGATTTTACTTTCCGCGATTATCATTGCGGCAACTATAGCGAAACTAATACTTAAGCGGGTACGAATTATGCAACTTCCCAAAGTTGCCCTTTCGATGTTTATGGTTTCACTTGTCATTTTTCTTACCTTGATGATGAGCGCCCAGGCAGGAATACTGGTCGTTAAACAGCTTTCTATCTTTCCGATACTCCTCCTGATTCTATTAAGCGAGCGCGTGGTTGAGTTGCAACTGGAGCGAACGCTCAAGGAAACATTTATAATTACGGGAATCACCGTGGCATTAGGAACTATCGGTTATCTAATCCTGACAAATGAGGTTTTCCAGCGTACTGTATTGCTCTACCCCGAGCTGGTGTTCCTGCTGATACCGGCGAATATCCTCATCGGGCGCTATTTTGGTTTGCGCCTGACAGAATATTACCGATTTACTCCGCTCCGGAATGCCGGTAAATAAAGCCCCACTGGGCATGAACGCTCGGAACTATTTATATATTTACCCATATAATACTGGGGAGGCAAAGCGGCGTGCGGATGATAAACTTGCGACAAAATCAATGCTTCTCAAAAACGGCATTGCCACCCCGGCAATGTATGCCCAGTTCGAAAATCGTAAGCAAATTCAGGAATTCGACTGGTCAAGCCTGCCGGAAAGGGGGTTTGTTATTAAACCGGCGAGGGGGTATGCAGGCGGGGGAATAATCGCCTTCCGGAAATTTAAAAACGGTATTGCCACGTCAGTTGTAGGCGAACAGTATACTATTGATCAGATACAGTCTCACGCATTTGATGTGCTCGACGGTGGTTTTTCACTCCAGTATTTGCCGGATAAATGTTTTATTGAGGAACGGCTGGTGCCCTACCCGATGTTTCGCAAACTGGGAGCAATTGGTGTTCCGGATATCCGGGTCATCGTCTTCCATCACATTCCGGTTATGGCAATGCTCCGGTTTCCCACCGAGGAATCGGGGGGAAAAGCAAATCTTTCGCTAGGTGCAATCGCATTTGGAATCGACATGCGTACCGGAATCACCACAGCTGCATACAGTAAGAAAGGCATGGTCAAAGTAATACCCAGTACAAAAGTGAAAACCCGTGGAATAAAAATTCCGAACTGGGATCAGATACTGCTTCTTGCTGCCCGTACTCAGCAGGCGAGCGGATTGGGATACGCAGGGATAGATGTTGTACTGGATCGTGAGGGAAACCCGAACATTCTGGAAGTGAATGCGCGTCCGGGTTTGGCGATACAGAATGCCAACTTAGACTCACTTCGTACCCGGCTTGAACGAATTGAAAATATTCCGATTCCCTCACCAGAGCGGGGAGTTGAAGTCGCCAAATCCCTCTTTGCCCAGGCGTTTTCCGAAAAAGTGCAGCCTGAAACAAAGATTCTTACCGTGATCCAGCCGGTCACCGTTTCCTGGGGAAACCGTTCTATCCAGGTCGAGGCTAAGCTCGATACCGGGGCATATCGTACCTCGATTGATCGCAGGCTTGTCAACGAGCTGGGACTCCCGTATACCGGTGAGACCGTCCACGTAACATCCGCAAGTGGTCAAGGGGAACGACCGCTTGTCAGAGCAAACATTCTTCTCTCCGGGAGGAAGATAAACTCACTTGCTTCCGTAACTGACCGGAGGAAAATGAAGTTTCCCGTTATTATCGGCCGCAAAGACCTTGGGGGATTTCTTATAAAACCCGTCCTCTGGAACAATTACTCCGACAACGACCAGGAGGAGCTGTCGGGCTATACGTCGTAATATCTATGCCAACTCTTCTCTCCATTATCACACCCGTCAATCTTCACGAAGAGCGCGAGCATTTTTTGGCATCCTCACAGAGTACCAGCCGCAGTTCCGCTACCGGTGGAATGGGCAAGAGCACCTGCTTAAGCTTAAAAAACAGCAGCACAAACTCCCGAAATCATTCGTAGAGGCGATCCTTAACCAGGAGCCCGACCTGATTCCTGATTCACGCCGAGGCAGAGCGGTATTTTCATGTCAAAGTTTTACCCGAGGTGCTTGAGCTTGCGAAAGGTATTGTCTCTATAATACCTGAAAAAAGGTAAAAACCACAGGTAGCAGAGATTGCAGCTGCATTTGTAAAGGCATTTGAAGATCTTGGTCTGGGATACGACGTTACAATTTCACATATGGATGGTTTTTTCTTCCGCCCCAACCATCGGAGGAAGGAATTTGTTATTAGTGAACACGTGGAATTATCGTTTTTTCCCTTGATGGAGCACTCAAACATGAGGTTACCCATGTCGCGTTCGGTCTGTAAATTCCGCGTTCAATGATATTGAGCCGTCATCCGGTTACCCATCTACAGAAGAGGGGTTTGCAAGCTACATGCAGGATTATCACGGACTCGAAGGGGAAAAATCCCTTTTTCAACATGCTGCAAAGTACGTGACAAGCAGTATCGGTATGGTGGAGTCACTGCGGGATATCTTTGATTTCTTCCGTTCCATAGGATTCAGCCGAAAACTTGCATGGGGCAGCGTGCGGCCCGACATATGTTCTGATTTTGTGACACAGGACTGCTTGGTGATATTTTCAAGCCGGCGATGTACTTTTATCAGGAGCAACGAATCCGGCAACTTACAGAACATCAACGCTGGACGTCATTCACGGGCAAAATATCACTTGATGGGCTGCGGTCTACCAGAGATTATCGTGGTACAATTCCACTCGAGAAGCTGATCGAATTTTACCGAGCAAGTCATTAACATGTACACCTATCGCCGGATAACTTCACTCCTGGAAGCAGAATCACTTTGGAAATCACTCTCGAATGGAGCTTCACTTCACGATGCCTGGCTGTACCGCAAATGTCTTCAAACCTGCTAGTATATACTCCATGTCATTGTCTGAATTTACCACTCCTATGATGAAGCAGTATATTGATATTAAGCGTCAATATGCTGATTGTATCCTGTTCTTCCGTATGGGCGATTTTTACGAGATGTTCATGGAAGATGCGGTATTGGGTGCAAAAGTGCTTGACATTACCCTTACGTCCCGCTCTCGTGGTCGTGATGGCAAGGTGCCTATGGCCGGAGTACCCTATCATGCAGTGGATACCTACCTAATGCGTTTCGTGAAAGCCGGATACAAGGTTGCCATCTGCGAACAGGTCTCCGAACCAGACGACAGGGGACTGGTAGAACGCGACGTGATTCGCGTCGTTACACCCGGGACGCTCCTGGACGAACATGCCCTTGATCGAAACAAGAACAACTATATCGTAGCTGTGTCCTTTGAAGGCCCGCGAGAGGGTGGTTTTCGAAAAATCGGGCTGGCGATCGCGGACATCTCGACGGGACTGTTTCAGGCGGCGGAATGGATCGGCATACGGGCACTTTCCACCCTTGAGGATGAGCTTGCCCGGCTAAGCCCTGCTGAGTGTGTGGTATCGGATGCAGATTATAATAATGCGGACATACTTAAGATTCTTTCCCGGGCCGCAGATATGAATGTGTTTCCCGCTCCAAACTGGGAACGGTACACAGCGCGTCCCGATTCATATTTAAGGAATTTTTTTCGCGTCGCATCGCTCTCAGCATTCGATATCGATGGTATGGAATCTGCTCAGCGAGCCTGTGCAGCGCTTGCAGGATACCTGAACGATACCCAGAAGGGGAATGTGGGCCATTTACGGAAGATAACTCGATACTGTACCGATGATACCATGCAGCTCGACCGTTCTACTATTGCAAATCTGGAGCTGTTTACAACCGTCAGGGAAGGGGAGCGACGGGGGTCGCTGCTTTCTGTACTTGATGACACCATTACCCCAATGGGAGGACGGATGCTTCGTCGCTGGCTGATGAAACCATTAATAGATCGCGAGAAGATTCTAGCACGCCACCAGCTGGTACAGTCGTTTCTTGATAATCGTGCACTGCGTGAACAGCTCCGGCAGGGGATGGGGGAGGTAAATGATATTGAGCGCATTGTAGCACGTCTTTCTACAAAAATCGGAAATCCAAAAGACCTGATAGCTTTAAAACATTCTTTGAAGCAAGCAGGGGAGATCCGGGATAGGGTAGCACCTCTCCCCTCTCCCCTGGCGGGGGAGCTGGCAGCAGGGATTTCGGCAATAGTAGGGAAGTTGCATGATTTCATCGACCGCTGGATCCTGCCGGATCCGGCGTTTGACCCGAAAAACGGAAATATTATTGCAAAAGGGGTCAACTCTGAACTTGATGCATTTCGTGCAACGGTAAAAGGCGGACATGACTGGATTATTGACTTTGAACAGCGGGAACGTGAGCGGACCGGGATATCTACTCTGAAGGTCCGGTTTAACAAGGTCTTTGGTTTCTATATCGAGGTAAGCCGGACGCAGGCAGCAAATGTACCTGCTGAGTATATCCGCAAACAGACACTCGTCAATGGAGAACGATTTACCACGCCCGAGTTGAAACGCAAAGAAGAAACCATACTAACAGCCGAACAGAGCATGAACGATCTTGAGTACCGGATATTCCAGGACACTGTTGCCGAGGTACTCAGATATACCGCTGAACTTCAGCGTACGGCAGATTGTATCGCGGAAATCGATTGTTTACTGACATTTGCCGAGATTGCCGAACGCCATCGCTACACTCGGCCAGACGTCGTTAAATATCAATCCATAGCCATCGAGAATGGACGTCATCCAGTCGTAGAACGCCTGCTTACAGATGACCGGTTTGTGCCTAATCCGGCACTCCTCTCCTCCGGTCTCGAGGCAGCAAAAAACGGAGCTCCACAGATGGTGTTGCTTACGGGACCCAACATGGCCGGGAAGTCGGTCTATGTCCGGCAAGTTGCGCTGATTGTGCTCATGAACCAGATCGGCTCGTTTGTGCCAGCCGAGAAAGCCAAACTCGGTTTGGTCGACCGGATCTTTGTCCGTTCCGGTGCCTCGGATGTAATCAGTCGCGGTCTCTCCACTTTTATGGTCGAGATGACCGAGACATCGTTTATCCTGAATACTGCTACTGCCCGTAGTTTGATTGTAATGGACGAAATAGGTCGTGGCACCAGCACCTTCGATGGTATCGGTATCGCCTGGGCAGTGGCTGAACACCTTGTTACAAATCCTGCTGTTGCGGCGATGACTCTCTTCGCCACCCACTACCATGAGCTTCAGGATTTGGAGCGTCACTTCCCCGGCCGGATCAGGAATATGCACATGGCGATCCGGCGTGAAGGCGGTAAACCGGTCTTTCTGCACACGCTTACACCTGGCGGTGCGTCACATAGTTTTGGGATTGCGGTTGCCGAGATGGCTGGTGTACCGGCTGCCGTAACACAGCGTGCAGCGAAGCTTGTTTCAAGATTAGAGAAGAGGAGCGAGCAAGACGTCGTTAAATGTAATAAAGTGGGGAATGAAAAGAATGATCAGAAAACCAAAACAATCCACTCTCTCCTCAAAGACGTCGATATAAATACGCTCACTCCCCTCGAGTCTTTTCACCTCCTTACAAAAATTATCGAGCTGATCCGGTAAAATAGGGTGTGAAAATTTCAGTAGTTATTCCCGCGTACAACGAAGAGGCATACTTGCCTGAGTGTCTTGCTGGTATACGGAATCAGATCAGGCAACCCGATGAAGTAATCGTTGTTGACAACAACTCTACTGATGCCACGCCGGCGATCGCTCGTAAATATGGCGCCAGGGTAATCAAAGAAAAAAATAAAGGCATTGCCTGGACGCGGAACACGGGATTCAATTCCGCAACAGGAGATATTATTGTACGGGTAGATGCTGACACCCGCTTATTTCCTGACTGGATCCAGAAAGCGGAAACACACTTTACAAAAAGCTCTGTAGATGCGATTGCCGGGAAAAACAATTACGATACTTTCTCAAAAGACTTTGATTCACTGTACACTACATATCACCGAGTTGCCAAGTATATCAACAACAACACACCAGTAATGTCCGGTTCAAACTTTGCATTGCGAAAGTCCACCTGGAACTCCATCCGGAAAACCCTTGATATGAGTTTTGCTGAACTGGTTATGGAAGACATTCATCTTTCAATTGCCATACGGAAAAGGGGGGGGACAATACTACGTGACCATTCTATGCAGGCAATTACATCTGGACGCCGGAGAAGCAGAAATCCTCTGTCGTTTTACATTGAATACCCGTCGAAAATACTCCTCAGCTACCTTATTTCGTAGAATGACTGTTTTATCAGGCCTCACATGAACAAGATAGCGCCCCTTTCACCCGAAGTAATACACAAAATTGCCGCGGGAGAGGTGATCGAACGACCTGCGTACGCGGTAAAAGAGCTTCTGGAAAATGCACTGGATGCAAAATCAACCCAGATCGATATCCTGCTTGAGCATGGTGGTATACGGCGGATTGCTGTTCATGATAATGGAATCGGAATGACCAAGGAAGATCTTTCACTCTGCTGGATGGCCCATACCACCAGTAAAATCTCTTCCGAGAGTGATTTTTCCTCCATTCAAACGCTCGGTTTCCGGGGTGAAGCGTTACACAGCATTGCAACGGTATCCCGGGTACGTATTCGTTCCCGAAGACGCGGGAGCTCGAGCGGAAGTGAAATAATAGTGGATCGTGGCAAACACCTTGAAACGCGGACAGTCGGTATGCCTGAAGGGAGCAGCATTATTGTGGATGATCTCTTTTCCGGTCTCCCGGCACGGAAAAAGTTCCTTAAATCACCACAAACCGAGCTCAGGCACATACTTGACGTGGTGCTTGATGTGGCTCTTGCATGGCCGGAAACCGGTTTCAGTGTTGAGCACAATGGTAGGTTGCTCCTTGCCGTTCCGATAGCCCGAAAGCTTCTTGACCGGATTGCCGTACTATTTGGCCCGGCAACAGCATCGTTGCTCTTTGAAGTATCGGCGAATAGAAACGACACAGTGGTTACCGGGCTTGCTGCAAAGCCGCTCAACGATGGGGCTCCGCAGCGTCCGGTAATTATTTTGAATCGCCGCAGAGTAGAACTTCCAGCTGTGTCTTCTGCAGTGCGCTCCGCATACGGCTCGTTGTTGGAAGCCCGGCATCAACCGTTTGTAGTATTGCATATAACTGTCCCTCCCCATCACGTGGATGTGAATGTGCATCCGAGGAAAGAACAGGTTGCACTTTTAAACGAAAGGGTAATCGCAGAGGATGTGTATCGGGCAATTTCCGACGGGCTTGCCATCAATAACCTCACCTATTTTCCCGACCGTGTACAAGACGGAGGTACGAAAACGTACGCTGCAGCGGTAATACGCCGGGAAGTTGAGGCGTGGGGGACCGAGCCCACCACATGGAAAAAATCCGGCGATGTACTTCAAATTCACAACCTCTACCTTGCTGTTGAAACCGCCGAGGGAATAATGCTGGTTGATCAGCATGCGGCTCATGAACGGATTCTCTATGAACAATACAGAGACGCGTTCCTGGATCACCGGGAGAACCTTGAGTCAGTCCAGATATCCCCTGCGGTCACCATTGAGGTTTCCGTAGCGGAAGCGGTTGCGATAGAGGAGTATGCAGAGGTGTTCGAGGGATTTGGCTTCGATGTAGAACTGTTTGGGTATAACGTCGTTAAAGTCAACTCTCTTCCCGCCCTTCTCCGTGACCGTGATGCTGCAGTACTTATCCGTGAACTGCTTTCTGATTTAAGTGCCGGGCTTACCCCCCGCCAGGTGGACTCCCGTTCCGATCGTATGCTCTCCTATCTCGCTTGCCGTAGTGCTATAAAAGCGGGAGAAAAACTCACTAAGGAACAGGCAAAAAAACTTATCGAGCGACTTCTTGAGTGTAAAACTGAGTACACCTGCCCTCATGGTCGGCCCATTAAGGCCGTCCTTTCGATAGCTGAACTGGGGAAGATATTTCGTCGCCGGTGATCCTGCCACATGCGAAGCATAGCTGTTTGATGTAAAATGATCCCGTGACGCATCAAGAAAATCTTTACAGCAAAATCCACAGCAAAATAAGGGTGACATGGTTGCTTGTGGCACTGATGGTAATTGCCAACGGAATCCTGGGTATTGCGTATCTGAGCTATTCTGCTGGATCTGCCACCCGCACCTTCCGGAGCGTCGAGGCATCAGTGGCAGTAAATGACCGTGCGGTTACGATACGAGAAATCTCGGACTCTCAGGGAGGGCTTCGAGTGGAATATGATGCTGCTCAGTGGGACTATTCCGAAGCAACATCGGCTGCGGGCAGTTCTCACCGGTTCCTGATGAACAATGAACTGGGAACCGCTACAATCGATATTTCCCCCATTACAGCCACCGATACAGTGCTTGCCCGTCGTTTGTTTATTGAATCGCTTTCTTCTGACACCCGTATTGCAAGTGAAGCGACCATACAAAAATGGGATCGCCAAGTACGTGTTTTTTCGCTGACCGAACCGGTGTTATTCGAACGGGCTCCGTATACGGCATATCTGGTCAATGCCGGACAACGTTTTTATAGTGTTCTGGTAAGGGCACCACAATTAGATCGTTCACGCCTGTATGCCGAGAGATTGCTGGACGGGATAACATTTGGTGCACAAGTACAGGGTGCCAAGGTTACTAAACCAGAGTCGGACGAAGTCCGAACTGTTGCCCTTTCACGACCCTCAGTCGTAAATATTCTCTATTTGCAGTGCAATGTTGTAGAGTTTGCAACTACAGAGGCGAAACTCAGATATCTTAAGAAAGAATATCCCTATTGTTTTGGCGGCAAGGGCACCGGTTTCATACTCAGTCCGGAAGGTCATATTGCCACAAATGGTCATGTTGTCAAAATATACCCGGAGCAATCTCTGACGGATAGTCTACTGGTTGTTCCGGAACTTGAGCCTTTTGTGGCTGATTACCTCGCTGAGTTGACTTTTCAGAAAACCAGCCAGGAGTCTACACCTGCCCGGTTGAGACAGACTCTTGCTGATCTGGTTCAGGCGCCGAACGCACTTGACTCACTGTATGTCTCTTTTTACCAGTCTATAAAAAATGGTGTTATGACAATCCGCGAGGGAAAACCAACGTACTACGTAAAGATGACCGACGAGCCCTTTGTATTTCGCGGTGAACGGTATACCAGTTCAAACTCAGCACAGTTTGTCGTCGCAACCGACGGGGTACGTGAGGCAGACCTGGTTGGTATGGATTACGCAGATTATTTTTCTTTGACGAATGTAATCGAGAAGAAGAAGGTTGATGGCTCCGATGTGGCGATTCTGAAGCTGCGTGATACAAAGGGAATGCGGTTCCCGGCTCTTCCTTTATCCGAAGAAGCGGGAACCGAAGGTCAGCCGCTCCTGGTTATCGGCTATCCGGCTCTGGCAGAGGGAAAACGCAACACTGAAAGCGGCTTTGCACTGCTTAATTATTACACCTCGTCCGGGGCACAAACAGTAACACGGGGTGTTATCAGCGCGATAAAACAAGACGTATCCGGTCGGCGCCTGATCCAGACGGATGCATCAATAGAGAGAGGAAACAGCGGTGGTCCCGCTCTGTTCCTGAATGGAACGGTGGCAGGGGTAGCTACTTATGCATTTCTCAGCCAGAGCGGCAACTATAACTTTCTCCGCGGTGTGGAAGACTTGAAACGTCTGATGCGAAAACATGAGGTGTCACAGGGAGAGAACGAAGTATACCGTGCATGGAAAACCGGTCTGGAGGCATTCTGGGAAGGTAAAAACGCTACTGCAGCCGAACAACTGGCAAAGGTTGCCGATGCCTACCCGCTTCACCCGACGTTGAGAATCTATACCCTTCAACTCTCGGGACTTCCTGAGGAAGACTTCCAGGATGAAGAACCTGCGGCTACCACATCTGCACTCGCCGTGATGCAACCTTCTTCGGGTATATCGCAGACGGCAATCCTTATAACGATGGGAGCTATCACTGCGTTTTTCCTGCTGTTGATTGGTATTCAAGCGGTACAAATTGCCAGACTTCGTGCTATGGTAAACCGCTCTTTTACAATGCAACAAAGTAGCGCCGCCATAAGTATGCACGAACGGGAAAATCCGCCAGGTTCACCAGATTCACTTACGATTATTCAGTGATTTAAACACGAAGCCGGATTCTGGCTAATCCGAAAAAGGTGAACAAACGTTTCCTTAAGCGGTCCGGCAAGCACGGCGCTTAAGCATACTTTGCTCGACCTGGAGGCCCGAAATTTGCCTTCAGGTCAAGAATAGTGTATTATTAACCGGCTATGCGTAGGAAACTTCGACGGTTTGTCCGCATCTGCGTCGTCTGGGCAAAAAATAACCGGCAGCAGTTCTTCTTCCTCGCCCTGATAGCGGCACTGGTGGTTTTTGTGGGTATTCCTTCCTTTACGTATCTTTACTTTGCAAAAGATCTGGGGAGTAAAGAGACCATGATTACCCGGAATGAAGCCGGTGTTATTCTTCTGGATCGCAGGAACAAGCCTTTTTATACCCTCTACGATGCCAAGCAACGCGAGTATGTTCCTATTTCCCAGATCTCGAAGAACCTGCAGGAAGCGGTAATTGCATCAGAAGATCGCAATTTTTATAATCACCCGGGTTTCTCGCCGCGTGGCATAATCCGTGCATTTACGGCAAATGTATCGAGTGGGGGAATATCTCAGGGTGCTTCTACAATTACACAGCAACTAGTAAAAAACGTTCTTTTGACACAGGAACGCAGCTTCCTTCGCAAATTTCAGGAAGTCGTGCTGGCAATAGAAGTAGATCGACGATACACAAAAGATGATATTCTCGAAATGTACCTAAACGCGGTATATTTTGGTGAGGGGGCATTTGGAGCACAGCAGGCAGCCAAAACTTTTTTCGGAAAAGATGCCGCCGAGCTCACAGTTGCCGAGTCCGCGCTGCTGGCGGGTGTGCTTCCGGCTCCATCAGCGTTTTCACCGATAAGCGGAGATCGAGAAAAGGCGTTCAAACGACAAAAGACCGTACTTGCGCTTATGGAGGAACAAGGGTACATAACCGCCGCTGAGCGTCAGGCTGCAGAGCGCGAGAAAATATCATTTGAAAACGGTGATACCAGCTTTAACGCGGTAGCACCCCATTTCGCGTTGATGGTAAAAGACCAGCTTATCCGTAAATATGGTGAACCAGCACTGAGTCAATCCGGCTACCGGATTCAGACCACCCTAGATCTGGAACTCCAGAAATCAGCCCAGGATGCTGTTTCGTCGCATATAAAGACTCTTGCAGCTCAAAAAGCAACAAACGGCGCGGTGGTGGCTATAGACCCCAATACCGGTGAAATACGCGCGTTGGTCGGCAGTCACAATTGGAATGACCAAAAGAACGGGAAAATAAATATGGCAATCCGTCCTCGGCAACCAGGTTCTTCTTTCAAGCCATTGGTATACGCAACAGCTATCGAAAAAAAAATAGTTACAGCAGGGACTATTCTCGAAGATAAGGTTCGCGATTTCGGCGGGGGGTATACGCCGCTGAATTATGACCGGACAGAGCGCGGAAATATCCCGTTACGACGTGCACTCGCACTATCCCTGAACACTACCGCAGTCGATGTGCAACAACGCCTGGGTGTGGCAGCAATGCTGGAGAAAGCCGAAGAGCTGGGAATCACTACCCTGAAAAAAGGTGATTATGGCTTATCCCTTGTACTCGGCAGTGGAGAAGTGCCGCTTCTTCAGATGACGAATACCTATGCCGCGTTTGCCAACGAGGGCGAGATGTACGAACCTACTGCAATTATTGAGATTCGGGACAAACGGGACCGGGTAATAGAGCGGACAAGTGTGGCACCACGACGTGTCTTTACACGCGAAGCTGCATATATCATTTCATCTATCCTCTCAGATGCGGGCGCACGCCGTTCCGTCTTTGGAACTGCGCTGGATATTTCCCGCATCGCTGCGGTAAAGACCGGGACAACCAACGACTACCGCGACGCTCTCACCATCGGATATACACCACAGATTGTGGTGGGAGTCTGGGTGGGAAATAATGATAACTCCGCTATGGGCTCTGTGGCAGGCTCGTTGGGTGCTGCCCCCATCTGGCGCCGGGTCATGGAAGCTGCACTCGTGAATCAGCCGGTTGAATGGTTTAGTAAGCCTTCCGGGGTTGTAGATGTCCGCATCTGTGCTGAGACTGGTGAGTTGTTGGAGGGTTTTGATGACAAAAAACCTGGAGAAAAAGTGCAGTTCCGCGATGGTGATAAAGAGATTGAATACACTGCGACCATAGAACAGTACATTCGTGGAACTGAGCCTGAAAAAAAGTGTGGTCCAGTAACTCCTTCGCCCGATCCAACGAAAGAAGCAGAAGAAAAGAAGAAATCAGAAGAGGAAGCACGAAAAAAGCGTGAAGATAAAGAAAACAAAGAGCGCGAGGAAAAGGAGCTCGATGAGTCAGATGAAAGCAAGTTGCCGACTGCTACTCCGACAATTCCGCCAACCGAGACGCCGCAACTTTCTATCACCCCCGAGCCGGTAATCAAGACGTCGACAGATGGGCCGCTCTCGTCGGAAACTCCCGCGGATTTGGCAAAACCAGTGCCATCTGATAGCCCTGTTCCGTAACTTTATCACCGGGTGTCTCAATCGGAGGCGCTGTTTACATATTCCGTTTATATGCCTCCAGATGTATATATGCTTCATCACCTGAAAGCTCTATATTTTGTCCGGCAAGAAATTTACGAACTTCATAAACAAGATCATCCATGCTTTCCGGGTCGCTGCAATGCGCAAGCAGGATATTTTCATGTGAAGAATCTGCCAATTCTTCCAACTCCCGAGCAGGCGAGATCCCGTGGTTTTTCCCCCAGTTTGCATAGTACTGGTCAAAGCGGGTGTAAATGATATCTAGATCTGCCATGGCAGCTTCAATATCATCACTAATGTTATATTCACGCTCCAGGAGAGACTCCAGGAATTCAATGAGTTTTTTTTCTGCGGAGGGATAATCTCTCTGTGACAATAACCGGCATAATTCGTCAAGCGTATTCCGGTCATGGGGCTGCGATAGCAAGAAAAGTGCGGAATTCATAGGAGATACGAGACAACTAATAGACGTTTTGCAACAATTATATTCTTGCGATAGGCCATTGTCAAAAATACCGAAGCTATTACTCATATTGTTTCATAACAATAACATACTCATATGATTCTGGTAAAATATGCTGTAGCGTGCCAAAGTAAGTATTTGCTGTTAATCCTCCACAACAGTTTCCTACAGTTAACAGATAGGTGCGTAGTTACTGGTAAAAATGGTAAAAACAATACGTATCAAAGGTGTATATTCGTATCTGACCAGACTCGGACTCTCGGAAATTGAGGGGAGACTCTATGTAGGACTTCTTAAGAGAGGGAGTAGTACTGTAATGGAACTGGCCAATTATGTTGGCATAAAGCGGATTACTGCCCATTTCAATATCGAAAGTCTGATCTCGAAGGGGCTTGTTACTGAGATACGGAAAGGTGCGCGTCGCAAAATTGTTGCCGAACCCCCCGATCAACTGAAAAAACTGATCAAAAAACGCGAAGCTGAGCTGGAAGATGTGATCTCCGAGTTTCCGCAGATAGTACAGAACATGCAAAACATCCTTCCAAAAACCGGAAGAGCGGAAAAAGTTGAGGTGCGCTTTTTTGAAGGGGCAAACGGAATACGGCTGGTTTATGAGGAGGCACTCAATTCAAAGATGATCCGGTCATATCTTAACTTTGATAGCGTCAGCGTGATTTTTCCGGAAAGTATTGATTTGTTGATACAAGGGGTGGAACGGAATAAGGAACTGAGGATACAACAGATCGTCGATGGATCGGATGGTGCAAGGAATCTTGTAACCCGGCTTGCCACAAATAATCGGTACCGGTATAAGTTTGCCTCTGCAGCTTTGAAGTTGACTGTCGGTGGCATATTCATCTTTGACGGGAACGTAGCAGTAATCAATCCCCGAAAAGAAACAGGCGGGGTTATTCTTACCTGTAAAGATTACTACATCACTTCGAAAGAAATTTTCAACCTTATCTGGCAGATTCTCCCGGAATAGCGGTGCGTTAGCAACGCTATAGCATTTATTCCGTTTGACAATCAATCTGCGTGGTATGCATTCAATCGGGTATACAGATATCGCATTTTACGATAAAAAGGGTATAATGATCCCATGGATGATCTTTTTCGCTCACTTGCCCGCTGGACAGCTGATGTGGTCGGGAGAGCCCACGCTTTTTTAATAGCTGTCCTCGTAATTGTGGTGTGGGCAATAACTGGCCCCGTGTTCGAATTTTCCGATACTTGGCAACTGATTATTAACACCGGCACAACAATCATTACTTTTCTAATGGTGTTTCTAATTCAAAACACACAGAATCGTGAGTCAAAAGCCATGCATGTCAAGCTTGACGAGATTATCCGCTCTACCCGGAATGCCAAAAACAGTCTTATGGATGCAGAAGAGATGACCGATGAACAGCTTGATGAACTTATGGAAAAGTTTAAAAAGCTCAGCCAGGTTCACGAAGCTAGGAAACAGCGGCGTATCAGCGAAAGCACAACCCAGTAAGGTCGTATCTCTCGTATCTCAGAGCTCACTATTGCGGAGCACTTCTTTATTCACACGGGCGATTGATTGTAAGACCGCGACATATCGCTGCATATCCGCTAGGGTGACTTCCTGAAGAATGGTTTCAAAGGTATTTCGCATCGAGTCTTCGATTTCGGGAATCAGATCTGCACCTTTTTTTGTAAGAGTAATCTGTTTTACCCGCCTGTCTACGCTATTTATTTTTTCCCTCACGTATCCCTTTTTCTGCAATCCCTGTACCAAGACAGAAACAAAAGAGGGTTCGACGCCGAGTTCTTCGGCAATAGAGCCGTACCGGAGTTCATTTTTCTCGAATAAAATTCCTAAAAATGCCCAGTCAACGTACGAGAGCCGGTATTTTTTTAGAGCCACATTTGTAATCTGTTTTATAATCCGGTTTGATTTGCTCTGTAATAAACTTAACTGATAGGTGGGTATTTGTTTTTTCCCGGCTGCCAGGGAATCTATAAATTTCTTTAACATAGAAAGTTTATTATATCAAATTTGAATTTGGCTTCCTGATGGTACAATTCTGTATGATTCTTTTTTTTGTTCGGTCAACCCGGAGCCGGAAAAACATTTGTCGGCCAGGTTGCTTGCCGCTGTTGCAATTTTCAGTTTCATGACGGGGATGAGTTTTTGACTCCAAAAATACGGGAAGCTCTGCATTCACAACGAAGCATCACCCAGAGTGTGCGGGAGCGTTGTTTTTCACATATGGCAACTGCATCCGGGTTTATTTTTTTCAGTCGATGAAGTGTTTTTTGCGGCTTGAGGGTAAGCTGTAACCGCATGCCAGCGGCTCGGTCGCCGGCTTTGCTATCATAATGCCCCGCAAGAGCAGGGTCCGTACGTTTTCCTGCACGGCAGGATGATTCCACATATGGACATTCATTGAGGAACACACCAGAACAGGACATGTGACTGCCAGTGCAACAGTTGTCAGGTAGTCATCTGCATATCTATGAGCCATACGGGCAATCAGATGAGCAGTCGCAGGCGCTATTACCAACAGCTTTGCTAGGTCAAGTACGCGGAAGGCAGCGATGCCACTGCCTATTCCCAGTACTACGCATGGTTGCATCATAGCAGATCAAAACGTTCCGGAGCAGATTTTCCGGTAAAACGGGTTGCGGTAATGCAGGCCGCTCTTAGCGCTTCGGGCGCTGGAGTTCCCTGCAGTATGCCTGCAAGATACGCGCCGGCCAGAACATCTCCGGCATTGGTAACATCTACCGGGGTGATCTCCGGAGCAGGCACCTTGCAAAGTATTCGTCCCTGCCGGTGGAGCTCAGCGCCATCCCGGTCAAGTTTCACTATCAGCTCAGGAAGGTTGGATTCATACTCTGCGAGCATGGCATATTCGTAACGGTTGAGAAACACCAGAGAACAGCGGGCAGCCAAATTCAAAAAGGTATGCATTCCTGAAGCATGGCGGAGAAAAGACAGCCCGGTATCCACAGAAATCAGAGCGTCAGGGCGGTATTTTCTGATTGTACTCACCCAGTCTTCCTGCATGACCGGCGGCATTGTCGCAATATGAAAAGCAGTGGCATGTTTTACCCACGCCTCCGGAATATCTCCGGGGTGTAGTTGCGATGCTACGCCAGGCACCAGTGACCCTGTCGGGTGAGTGCGGAACCGGGTATCGGCATAGCACAAAACCATTCGTGCTGTCTTCCCGCCGGCAATACGGGAAATACCTTCTTCCGGAAATTCATCCAGAACTTTCTCGGTAAGATCATCACCGATTCGGGTTACAAGCCCTACCGACACTCCGTATGTTCGCAACGCACATGCGGCAGCATATGCGGCGCCACCGGTATAACAAAACTTAGCCACCGGTGTGTGCACCTCTTGGTGCTGCACAAAACCGACGACGACGATTTCTGGCGGTTTCATGAAGCTTTCGCGCCGATGTACTTGTCTTTGCCAAAGGCAAGAATGCCTATTCCGACAGGGTTAAACAATACCAGTCCGAGAACTGAGAATGTCGAGTCTTTTCCGAATGACTTACCCAGGTCCAGCATCGTGATTACCGAAATCACAAGATTAACGAATGGTATAAAAAACAGGAGTATCCACCAGACCGGACGGTTAATAATCTGCATAAAGTCTAAAGCATACACCGCCGGATCGGAAAGCACGCCCGTTCCGGATCCATCCATTCCAGGGACTGCTTCTATGTTGCTCAATTCATATTCTTCCATCGGGGGAGCATTATATTCAGCCATAAGAGTGGGGAAACGGGTAATGCCTCCATTATAGTACCATTTTGCTGGCCCGCCGCAGGAAAACGAAGACTTTTAGGGCTTAAGTACCATCACCCATAGCGACTCTGGTTTCGCATGCAGTTAACAGGAAAAAGTCGTTATAGCTGTCTCCTACACCGACGACTTCTTCCGGAGTCAGGCCAGTCCGATATAAAGCATTGCCCACTTTTTATAAAACGCCTGATTAACCGCTCCGCTTCGGCATAAGGGATGTATTCTCCTTAAGACTGGCTTTCCACTGTCCAGATCAACGAGCTCCACCCCGCTACCCTTCACCAACAATCTCCGGGTTGACGGTAGGATTGGCAAGGGCATTGGCAAAGCCGCCGATCAGCGCTTTCAGTTGATATTTCATCGTGATATTGTACCATCATGATATGACGGCAAATTTACAAGACCTCTGGGAACGGGAGCACAGCTCCCAAACGGGATTTACCACAATGCACACCACAAAACCGTCGCAGGTGGTGCCAGCGTTTGCGGATTTTCTGGTGCAATCCGGATATACTCCGGCAGAGACCCGTATTATCGATATCGGGTGCGGTAAAGGAAGAAACAGCATTTACCTGGCAGAACGCGGCTTCAGAGTTACCGGTACGGATTTTTCCGAACGGGCTCTTGCCGACGCTCGGGTGCGTGGAGCTGCGGTTTCACAGTTGCTGGAATTTGAGTTCGTTGATCTTACCAAAGAATGGCCCTATCCGAACAACCACTTTGATGCCCTCATTGATTCAAATGTTTCGATATTTATCCCTGATATACAACGTCAATTTACTATTGCAGAGGCGTTCCGGGTGCTCAAGCAGGGTGGTTGCTATCTTTTTTACGGTATAGCCGCATCGCAGACTGTTACTCCAGGTGTCACCTCGGCAGCTTCCACGAGGGAACCCGTAATTTCTTCCGTAACAGTCCCTGCCGATATGGTTCCTGAAAAACACTATACCGAAGACGAGCTGAAGAGCGCCTATGACATGTTTCAGATTGCCTCCATGGGTACGATCCGTGCCAGTGACCGTATGAACGGGAAAGATGTTGAAAATACCATGTGGGTAGCTGTCTTTCGTAAACCGCTATGAAGATTACTTGCATTATGGTCCAGAGTGTAAACGGCAGAATAGCCCACAATGATGAACCGGGTGCTCAAAGCTGGATTTCGCCCGAGGCTCAACGACATTTGGCTACTATGATAGAGACATCTCCGTTAATCGTTATGGGCAGAAAAACGTACAATGATGCTGCGGGGACCATGAAGCACCGCTCAGGAAAACTACGTATCGTGCTCACTTCTTCTCCAGAAAAATATGCCCGATACACAATCCCCGGCAAGCTTGAGTTCCGGAAGGACACCCCACGCGGGATTGTTCAGGAGTTTAATGGTAACTATGGCACATTGCTCCTGGTAACCGGCATGAAGTCATCTGTCAGGCTGGAGTTGGTTTCATCGACCCGGCTAAATACTCGGGGAACACTTTTGCTTCATTACCGCGTTCTCCGGTTCGCACAGCTCTGTAAGACGGCCCCGGGAGAAGAATAGACTCGAATATATGGTCTCACATTCAAAAAACACTGAAACCGGTAATTTTCCGGGGCTCCCTTCGCTCTTTTGTGAGCGTGTATTCGAAATTGCCGGTCCGAATCGGGCTCCTGCAATACTGAAAAGTTATACAGTTCCCCGTCCGGTATCAATCAGGGTAAATACACTTCGATCCAGTCGGGAACAGGTGCTCGAGAGCCTGTCCAAACAGGGAATTTCTTTACAGGCCGTTCCCTGGTACCGGGATGCATTTATTACGGATACTTCATCACGTATCCTTACCGCAACAACGTTGTACAACTCTGGCGCAATCTATCTGCAAGGGCTTTCCAGTATGATCCCCGCACTTGTACTCGATCCGCGCCCGGGAGAGAAGGTCCTTGACATGACTGCCGCCCCGGGAAGTAAAACAACACAGATTGCCGCACTCATGCAAAATACCGGTGAGCTGGTTGCAAATGATGTTAGCCGTTCCCGTCTGTATAAACTAAAAGAGATTCTTTCCTGGCAGGGTGTTCGTATTGCCAGGACAGAGAATCTCCCCGGACAACGTATCTGGGAGCGATATAAGGGGTATTTTGACAAAGTGCTTCTTGATGCCCCGTGCTCACTGGAAGGTACTTTTAGCACTCACGATTCCGATAGCACCAGTGGCTGGAGTGAACGGAAGATAAAAACATTGGCAAAGCAGCAGGGCTGGCTTTTGCGTTCTGCGCTGAGCGCTACCCGTCCGGGTGGTATTGTGGTCTACTCTACCTGCACCCTGTCTCCAGAGGAAAATGAAGGCGTTCTGGACTGGTTACTTCGCAGGTATCCCGGATTATGTGAGATTATCGACAGTTCCCTCCCCCATCTGCAAACAGATGCGGCAATTGTAAGCTGGCGGGGGAAATCGTATGATCAAACCGTCACATTGTCATCACGCATTCTCCCCGATCTCCACCGTGAAGGATTTTTTCTTGCCCGGATCAGGAAAACGGGGTAGTTGATTACGAGAGTATATTCATATATAATGTACACTTCTCTATGAAAGTGTATTTTACTGCGTCAATTGCCGGAAAGGATCAATACATAGAAAATTACTGTTCAATATCCGGATATCTCCGCTCAAAAAACATTGATGTGATTGCAGACCATATACTCAAAGGAAACGAGCAAACAGTAAATAAGGAATCACGCGAACAGCGTCTTAAGTTTCATAAACAGCTTGAGCATTGGATCCATACCAGCGATTGTATGATTGCGGAAACTTCGTTTCCCTCGATCAGTGTAGGATACGAGATTTCCCTGGCACTGAAACTGGGAAAGCCGGTACTGGTAATGTTCTCCAAGGGCGATCCTCCCTCACTTTTAGCCTATCACAATGATGAAAAACTCATGTGTGAAAAGTATTCAATGGATAATATAAGCGAGGTGCTTGATTCATTCCTCCATTTTGTACACGAAAAGAGTGACATGCGTTTTACCTTCTTCATTACGCCGCGTATTGCCAGCTTCCTTGACGGGGTAGCACGTGATGATAAGCTTCCAAAATCTGTCTACCTCCGGAAGCTGATCGAGAACGACATGAAAAAACGGAATAAAGCATAAGCAGATCAATACGCCTTCACCAGTCCCTTACGCAATGTATGACCAAAGCTAGCGCGCAGCCATATTTCGCCACGATGTTTCGCAAACGGCTTGCCAAAACTCTCTCTAAGGGAAAACGAGATATCATCAACGGCAACAAACGAATCGTACGTTTTGGGCAATAACTGAACGTCTGCAACTCCCATGAAAGTATCAGTATGTCAGGGAGATTTTAGCTTGTTGCGGGACTGGAGTTGATAGTACTTCATGTAAATCTCTATTGTCGTCTGCAGAAAGATGAGGATAACGGGGCCATAGATTATCCCGAAAAACCCGAAAACGCTGATACCGCCCAGCACCCCAATCAGCAGAATTGCCGGATCAAGGTTGATTTCCTTTGAAACGATCCGGGGACGGAGAATGTTGTCAATATTGCTTATTACAAGAAGCTGGGAAACCAGTACCAGAATCCCCTGCCACACGTTTCCAGTCAGAATAAGAAATATACCAATCGGGAAAAGAATCAGTCCGCCGCCCAGCGGCACAATGGAGAGGAACACGTAGAGCATAAACCAGAAAAGCACATAGGGAACGCCTGCAATGGCGAGCGTCACTGCCGCGATGAGTCCCTGGATCAAGGCGATCACTACAGTTCCGATTATCATCGACTCGCACATCGCGATAATCCGGCGGAAGTAAAGCAAATTGGTTTCACGGTCGAAAGGACTGATTCGCAGAAAAAAATCCTTCAGCTCTCTCTGGTTAGGGAAGAGGGAGGCAAGGAGCATAATATAAACGATGGTTGCCGTTAGAAACTGCAAGGTTTGTCCGCCTATGGCAGCAAGGTTCCGTAACGCGAAGGACCCGACTGGCTGAATGATATTGCGTAATCCATCCATAACGGCCGCCTGATCTATACCCGCTACCGGAACCGGAAGCAACTGGAGGTTCCGGTTCAGATCCTGGATCAGCACACGAATAAACTGCGGCTCATTTTTGATCAGGCCTTGCAGCTCTGTGACAAACGTAACCGACTGTCCAGCAATCATCGAAAACAGAAGCGCCATCGGTACGATGAGTGAGATAAATACCAGTAAAATCGTAATCACTGTTGCGGGGCCTTTCCGCCCATGCAGGATCGAGAGAATGCGCTCATAGGGCTTCCGGAAGATAAGTACGGTAAGAATCGCCAGGACAATCGTTGTCAGATACGGTTGAACGACTACAAATGCAGCTGCCCCCACCAAAAGAAGGAGGAAATAAAAGAAAATACTCGTTGATTTGACAAGCTTTTTATCCATTATTCGTACCTAGTATAATTATATCATGTCAAAGCGAAGCATTTTGATACTCCATGCCTCAGTAGGTCAAGGACACAAAACAGCCGCACTTGCCCTGGAGGAGGTATTGCGCGATCGGGGAGTTACGGTGGTGGTAGAAGACCTACTGGACTATGCGCTTCCCGTTTTCAAATCAATCTACGCGGATTCATATCTTGAACTTGCCGAAAGAGCACCTGATTTTATGGCGATGTTGTATAAACTCACCGATAGGGCCGACTCTGGTTTCCGAAAAGAACTCATCTCGATAATCAGCCGGATCGGTGTTCCCAAGTTTCGCGGATTTGGTGAAGGTATGTATCCGGATGCAATTGTTCATACACATCATCTGGGAATGGATCTGCTTAAGAATACCGTAACAAAGATTGATCCGCCAATACGCAACTATTGTGTTGTTACCGATTTTGCGGCAAATTCACTCTGGGCGCATAAAGAAATATCGCGCTATTTTGTTGCCGGTGAACTGGTAAAAACAATGCTGGTACAGCGTGGCATTTCGCCCGAGAAAATCGAGGTCTCCGGCATTCCCCTTCGTTCTGTTGTACGGACCGGAAAACAGCCTGAAACAGTCCGTACCAGACTGGGCATATCGAAACTCCCGGTTATCACAATTCTCGGGGCCGGACTCCGCGATAGTAAAGTGCGTGTAATGCTTCAGCAAATGATACGAAACGGCTTTTCCGGAACAATACTTATTGTGTGCGGACGAAATGAAGACCTGACGGACTCTATAAAGGATGTTTCCGGTGCGGCAAACCTGGATATTTTCACGTATGGTCATATTGATTATATAGACGATGTTATGGTAGCAAGTGATATTGTTGTCTCAAAGGCCGGAGGTTTAACCGTAAGTGAGGTGCTGGCACGGGGAGTTCCCCTGATAGTTGTGAACGGCATACGCGGCCAGGAAGAGTGGAATGCTGATTTTGTCTGTGCGTCAGGAGCAGGTATTCAGCTACATGTAAGTGAGATGCTTCCGTATGCAGTTAACCGGATACTGAACGATCCTGAACGGCTAAATGCAATGAGGTCAGCAGCTCTACGGATTGGAAATCCCGACGCTGCAGTACGTGTTGCAGAGGGCATACTGCGCGACCTCCCCTAATTACACATTGTAGTGTATACTAATACTCGCATTATATATTTATTGACACATGGAAAAACAACAATCTCCGGGCTTGAACCAGAACCTTATTCTAGTGCTCATTATCCTGCAATTCTTCTTCAGCGCATATCTCTTTATGAAAATAAACAGCCTTGCAAAAGCTCAAACAGGCACCGGTACTCCGCAGGCTGCAGCCAATAATCCGAACACACTTGTACCATCTGGCGAGCAGGCTCAAAACCTGGATGCAATGCCTCCGATTGGCAAGACCGATAGAGTCCGGGGAAATAAAAATGCTGGGGTAATTCTGGTTACATACTCCGATCTTGAGTGTCCGTTCTGCAAGTCGTTTCATGCCACCCTGAATCAGGTTATGGAGGAATATGGTGACCGGGTTGGCTTGGTGTACCGCCATTATCCGCTAAGCTTTCATCCAAAGGCCCAAAAAGCAGCGGAAGGCGCGGAGTGCGCGGGCGAATTGGGTGGTGATCAGGCATACTGGGCCTATATCGATACGATCTTTGAGCGCATGCCCGATATCGAGGTAAGCCAGTTTGGTGAGGCTGCTACAACGGCAGGTGTTGACACAGCTGCGTTTCAGGAGTGTCTGGATTCAGGCAAGTTCGCGCAGAAGGTCAAGGATGATATGGATGGCGGTTCCGCGGCCGGGGTGTCTGGAACTCCCGGTACGATCCTTGTTGCCCGGGATGGTCGGAAGGACTTTCTTGGTGGGGCATATCCCATTGAGGATGTAAAGGCCAAGATTGATACCCTGTTAAAATAATAGACAATTCACCGTTTTACAAAAGCGACCCCGGTTTTTCCGGGGTTGCTTGTTATATCCGGTACTGTATCCGACGGGGATATACCGGTCCGGCCAGGCGCAAATAGAGCTTTGGTGGCGATACGCACCGCTTTTTTAAGTAGTAATGGGTATAATTACCTTTTGCTTTTCATCGTATGAGCCATACTCCAGCAATGTTGCGTTTACTGGTGCAGGCGGCGCAAGCTGACTTTGAATACTGGCAGAGCATTGCCGATGCCTCATCCACAAGCGAGCCGAATGGTACCATTGCATTTTATGTCCGTTTTTTTGAGAAAATCTCTACCGGACTAAATGCTGTGGCTCAGTATCATACTCCGGAAGAATATGTTGCCCGGTTTTTGGAACGGAATCACCTGTTTGCTCTCACGGAATCCGAGTTTGAACGCGTTGCACTTGATCTTGCGGAAGAGATGGTGCTTACCGGAAATTCTCCGGTGCAACAGCTCGACACTGATCGGGTGGCGGGAATTATATTGACTACTCTGCGGCGCTGGTACTACCTACTCGATCGGCTCGACGAGCAGTTCTTCCGGAAGCATAAAGAACTGATCTTCGATATTATCGTTTACGACGTTACTACTGCATTTCTGCCGGGGCATCTGGACATGGTGTTACTGAAAGCCTATGAGTCTCAATTTTCCCTGTCGGGAGACCGGTATTCATACCTTGTTAGTGTTACCCACAAGCTAGGCCTTCCCGCGGATTTTGCGATGTATTTACTGTTTCGTTGCTCGTTTCCTTCCGGATGGGATGCCAACCCTGATCCGGCTGCTTATGATGCCGCCCGTCCGCGGTTTCGTGAAATTGCGGAGACGATACGAAAATCACGCACTCCAGCTTATCAGGACGAGAAAGCACTTCAGCAGCAGGTAGCACAGATCCGTAAACAATATACTTCCGAGTTGGAGGCGTATCGCAGCTATAAGCCCGGATATGATGCGGTACATTCATACCTTATATCCACCGATCTTCTCGCGTATGCTTCAGATCCCTTACCGGTTGCCAGGGAGCTGGTAAAACGACTTCAGGCACTTCCGGAGTTTCCCTCAAATGCATTCGATGAAGAATCAATAGGTATGTATTTTACCGAAAAGCTTAAACGCTGGTTGCGGATGTATGATCCGGCCGGAAAAGCTTTTGAATTGCCTGTTATCGCTCACGACCTACTCCGGATCTTTACCGCGCAAAAAATTGATGAACATCTGGTTCACGCTGCCAACCGCAAACGTACAGTTGACGAGGCAATTCTTGCTATTATATCGGCCCGCGCTCTTAAGTTCAGCGATAAATTCGCTGCGTACTGCCTGTTTTTACGCCTGGTACCCCAGTGGAAAGATCCGCTGGATGTTCGAGGCGCAGAATCACTTGCATCAACAGTTCAGGGAGCGGTGGAAACTACTGCAATTGCATTTCGCACACTGTCTGTGCTTCCGAAAAACAGTTACGCAAGCTTGATGAAGGGCTTTACTTCGTTTTATACAATCAAGAAGCTGATAGAAGTTTACTTTCAGGAATTACAGGAAACCACATCTCTTAATGAACGGGTTGATGAGCTTTACTCTCGGCTGGTACGCCGAAAGCCTTCCGATGGCGCGGAGCCGGAGATTGCAGAAAAGCTGAAAGAAATCGAGAAAGTTGCGTTGAAGCAGCCGAAGTTGCTTACCGAGGAACAATCAGACAGCGCTCTTTATGCGTTCCTTGCTCACGGCATGTCTGTCTCCGGCACCAATGATCTTGCCGATTATCTTGCCGTAGACAGTACTCGCGAACAGTATCAGCAGCTTTTGTTTACTCGCTTCGATGCCTATACCTTTAACCGGATAATGGCGACCAATGCCGGTGGTCTTGCTAATCTTTTCGGAACCAAAGGCTTTATTGTTCTTATCGAGGCCTTGCTGGTCGGAACCGGACTAGAGCATCTGCTGAACCACACAATCGAGGGCAGCATCGGGGTATTCTGGAATGCCTTTATCGGTCCTGCTCCGGAAGCACTGGCAAAGCTGTATACTGCTTTCGATGCTCCCTTTAACTTTACTCCCGATGCCTTCGGTATCGGCTGGGCCGCCATGGACTGGGGAAAGACCGCACTTTCGCTGATTATTCCAATCGCGCTGATGTTTCTGATTACCGGGTACAACTACGTCTTCTTTAAGCTCCGTCGCAGCGAAAACCGCAAAAAAAGCTTCCGCCACCTGGCCGCGACTACCAAGCGATGGCTGACCGGGCATTCGATTCAGGTAACTCTGGGCCGGCGCAAGGCCGCAAGCATCTTCTTTGAGTTGTTTAAGGCAACAATTATGATCTATATGGTATACTCCATAATTAGAGCGTTGTACCTTGCCGGATTCGAACCAACCCAGCTTGCATTGTTCTTCTTCCTCTTGAGTACCATCTGTCTCTCGACGTATATGGGAAACAAGCTCAAGGATGAAGTAACCCTGGGCCAGAGCGAGGCAATCTCGGATACCATCCGTGATGTTATCTTTATCCCGATCATCGAGATGGGACGCTTTTTAAGCGGACAGGTAAAATCAATCAATTTTATTCCCTGGCTGGTTAAGACAGGCGTTGAGCCGCTGTATCGTGCTGTTATTTCGGTACTGCGTTCCTTTATCAGTTTCCAGCGGGAAAAGAAAGACGAAATCATATGACCGGAGACAAAAAAAATAACACATCTATGCCACTGCCGACCGGAAGCTCCTCCGTGCACGGGTCTCCCTCCCGAGTGCCAAAACCCAAAGAAAAGAAACCGCTTCCCGGTATCCTGGAGGGTAGTGTACTGGTGCCCGGGGCTATTATTGCCGGCGGGCTTCTGGTTGCGGCAACCGCGATTGGGGTCTTTAAAATCCTGGGTGGGAAGAACAAAAAAGATCATCCCAAGGCTACAAAATTGGATTGACAATTGCAATACGGTACAAGGCACCAAGCAACAGCAGTGTCCCACCCTTACGACCGCATTGTCCACCCCCCGATGTAGTGTTTTATCGGAGCTTTAGAACGATCTTTCCTTTTACATGGTTTCCCTCTAGCATATGGTTTGCTTTGCAAAAGTCCTCGAAGGCAAGGACAGTGGTTACCGGAGAGGTGATTTTATTCTCTTCGATCAGTTTGATAATGGCGTACATGTCTTTTTGATCCGGGTAGGAAACAACCGGTGTATATTTCTTCCCCAAAAAGAGTGAGGTTATCCAGGACTGGTACATGTAGCTCGGATTGGGGATCGTAGAAACAAGCCGCCCGCCTTTCTTAAGAATGGGAAGCGCCTTCCAGAAGTTCATAACGGCAACGGTATCGAAGATGATATCATACTGCTTTTTCTGGTCGTATACGCTTTCTTTGGTATAGTCTATGGTAAAGTCGGCGCCAAGCTGCGTTACAAAAGCGGCATTCTCTGACGAGCAGACTGCTGTTACCAGCGTGTGGTATGCCTTGGCGAACTGGATTGCATAGGAACCAACCCCTCCGGAAGCGCCATAGATCAGGACGTTCTGCGTCGGCCGTATATTGCCGATGTGCACAAGCCCCTGGTAAGCAGTCAGGCCGGATCCGGGAATTGCGGCAGCGTCTTCTAGGGTGAAACAGCGGGGTTTTTTAAAAGTAAACGTTTCATCGGCCACTGTGTACTCCGCGTAGCCACCCCCCCTCATAGAGAGCATAGCAAACACCTCATCCCCCGGTTTGAAACGCGTTACCTTATACCCGGTATCCTCCACAGTTCCCGCGATATCGTATCCGGGCACATAGGGCATCTTGACAGGATACACGTACTTCAGCGAGCCGCTTCGCACCTTCCAGTCTAGGGGATTCATTCCCACCGCGTGAACCTTTATGAGCACCTCGTGTGGTCCGGGCTTTGGAATCGGCAGTTCAGCCATGTGCAACACATCGGAAGAGCCGTATCTGGTAAACTGAACCGCCTTCATATATCAATACTAGCACACAGATGCACGACAGAAATCCCGGATCATTGACTACCGTCCAAATCGTCGCACAATCCGACCGGAGCGGCCGTAGCTGAGAGGCTGTTGCGGTCGGTTCACCGGTGTAACCGGTTTGATGGGTGTGTAATCGGGTTCTTCGACGAACGTGATCGCCTTTCCGGTTGCCTCTGCACGGCCGGTACGGCCGATGCGGTGAATGTAGTCCTCGTAGGTGGCGGGCTCGTCATAGTTTATTACGTGAGTAACATCCTGAATATCGAGTCCCCGGGCGGCGACATCGGTTGCCACCATGACTGCTATCTGGTTGTCACGGAACATCCGAATTACCCGGTCGCGCTTGCGCTGTGGCTTGTCGCCGTGGATCGAATCCACCTTCACGCCGGCCTGGTGCAGCTTATGTGCCACGCGATCGGCACCACGTTTGGTACGTACAAAGATGATAGCCTTGTAAATCGTTCCGGAGGTTACCAGTTCGATCAGCTTGGCCATCTTTTCTTCGCGGTTTTTTACCTTGATCATTTCCTGATCCACATTATGGGAGGTTTCTCGCTTGCGAAGCGAAATGACTTCATGATTCTTTAGGAACGTGTTTACCAGATTATTGATGTCCGGGGTCATAGTGGCCGAAAAAAACAGCGTAATACGCTCCTGTGCGGTCCTACCAAGGATGTGGCGGACATCATGGATGAATCCCATATCGAGCATGCGGTCTACTTCATCGAGTACTACGATCGAGGTGGTCTCCAGACGGAGGTGCCGTTGCTCGATAAAGTCTTTCACGCGCCCGGGTGTGCCGATTACCACATTCGGGTTGCAGCGGAGCTGCTGAATCTGCGGGCCTTCCGGCACACCGCCGATACAGAGTGCGGTGTAGATACCCATGTTTTGGGCAAAAGACCGCATCTCCACATCAATCTGCATTGCCAGTTCCCGGGTCGGGGCCAGAATAAGGGCTTTCTTGGTGCGGTTGGAGCGAGCGATCATATCGAGTATCGGCAGCGAGAATGCAGCGGTCTTACCGGTTCCGGTATTGGCGATACCTAGCACGTCGCGACCCTGCATAATCAACGGGATAGCCTGATCCTGGATCGGGGTGGGTTTTGTAAAGCCCTTGCGGGTTACGTTTTCCACGAGTTGCGATACAAGGCCGAACTCAGAAAATGACTGATGGCGGTTTACGTATTCTTCCGATTCAGTAAACTGGGCGGCTTGCGTGTATTTTGCCCGGTCGATATTCGACGCGAACGACACCGCAGGTCGCCGTCGAAAACTTCCTGAATGATGGCGCGGCGGGCGCCGGTTGCGATTGTTTTGCATACTAAGTGTTTCAGGTCGGGCAACGGTCCTCGCCGGCCTTCATACGCTTCTTGCTTTGATGCGAGGGATTAAATAAATAGAAGGTACATGATGCATAACCTATAATAATTATAGCACATACTATGTCAATTTACAACAGGTACAGAATAACAAGTACGAGTAAGCTCAAGCCATCAGGGAATTCCGGCAAGAAGCTTCAGATTGGGGAATACATCGTACCGGCCCCACATGCGATGGTCTGGTCGTGGAGGTTCACGCGCAACAGGATCAAGGTGCCCATATCCAGCAAGTCAGATTCCTCGAATAAAAACGGTTCTTTCTGCGCCGGCAGCTACTAGAATCAACTTCCGGTAATTTGGCAACCGTTGTCCCGCATTCTTTCCTAAAGTGTAGTATCGGTTTAAGGTCACATATCACATTCCAGCAACATTTATATCCAAGAATGTAAAAAGAACAGGAATCGCAACCAGCTCCTGTCGTCGATTGAGCTGGAGAGAGTCCTCTCTAACATCTCCCGGATCGAGTTGGTTATAGCAACGAGTGGTACCGTCTAGTTCGATTCTAAAGAAAACAAAGGCCTTACGTTTGGGGTTCACCTTCCCGAAGGTATACTATACCTATGCAATTCCGGTTGAATGTGTCAGGCTTGATTGCCCTACGAAACAGGATAGCTATGTACCCTCGCTGGAAGATTTTTGTAGCCTGTGCCTTTTTGTATTCCTGGATTCCAGTTGGCATTTTCTGGTTCTTCAATATCAAAGCTAGCGAACCTCCTGGGCTTGCTTTAGTGGCGTTCTCCATGGTTAGTCCGGCACTGGCGGTTCTCACGGTAGATAAACTCCTGAAACCGCGTTCTCTGTTTGCCACATATCAGATTGACTTTCGAACGAACGGGTGGTTTTTTCTGGCGTGGTTAGGGCCGGTTTTTATTGCAATACTGACGATGGGGATAGGACTACTGTTTCCGGGAGTTTCATTCTCATCCGGTATGGAAGGAATGTTTGCCCGCTCGGAAACAACTCTCAGCCCCGGAGAAATAATTCTTCTGCGGGAACAAACCGCTTTGATGTCTTTGTATAGGTATTTTCTAAGTACGCTTTCTGCGCTTTTTGCCGGAGTGACCTTCAATGCGTTTGCCGCATTCGGAGAAGAGCTTGGCTGGAGGGGGCTACTACATCATGAATTCCGGAAACTGGGATTCTGGAAATCTGCTGGAGTTGTGGGTCTAGTGTGGGGTTTGTGGCATGTGCCACTCGTATTGCTGGGACGTCATTTTCCGTCTTACCCCTTCTCTGGTATTCTCATGATAGTTATCTGGACGATATTGCTTTCGCCGGTTATTGCCTATGTACGGGACAAAGCGAAATCAGTGCTCGCGGCGGCGGTGTTGCACGGAACTCTGAATGCATCCGCAGGGCTCGGAACGATGCTACTTACCGGAGGGAACGAATTAACTGTCGGGATTACCGGGATTGCAGGTTTTATTGCAATTATCATTGTAAACGGCTGTATCTGGTTTGCACGAAGGTTTGAGCAAAAAAAACCGAAGAAGAGAAAATAATGAAACTCACAAGGTCTAGATGCTTCGGTTTTTCATTAGGACATGCTGATACCCGCGCTGTAGATGCTTACAATCAGTACAAGGGCGATAAAACGGACATGAGATCACCGTACAGCCGATCTCTCTTCCCTGCAATAACAGAAGCACCCGTTCCACATGCCGGAGTAATGAGCCCTTGAGGTAGATTATATCCCCGGGATCTATCATCGGGTCAAGTACGTGGGCAGCTTCAAATACATCCGGAACCCATGCGATTCGCTCTTTGTCCAGACCTCTTTGGAGTGCAGCACGGTACGTATGTTTTTGCAGAGGACCTATACAGACAACAAAATCAAGGAGTAATTCGGCAAGAAATGTTCCCAGTTCTGCATGTTCCAACTCGGCTTTTTCCAGTTCTCCCATCTCGGCAAGAATAGCGATCTTTTTTCGTTCCGGTTCATGCAACTCTGCGAGGGTGCGGAGCCCGGAACGGGTAGAAGCGGGGTTTGCGCGGAGCGAGTCGTTCAGGAGGACTGTGCCACGCGGCCCGATTTCCACACTCATGCGACCGGGAAGTGGACGGAGCGCAGCAACTGCCTCCCGAAAGGTGCCAAGCTGCTCGTCCGAAAGCAGACCCTCACGGCCGATTGCCAGACAAACAACCAGGTACGCTGCCAGAAGGTTATAAATGTGGTGTACCCCCACCAGCCCGGTGAAAAGCGGTATCTGTCGTTTTCCCTCGATAATGGTCAGTCGGGTACCCTCAAGCGATAAAGTAACCTTCCGCGGATCTACCCACACCGCACAATCGCGGGTTGTCCCGAAAAGAAGTACCTTTGCCCGGGTAAATGGTGCCATCGCCCGGGTATGCGGATCGTCACCATTTAAAAGAGCGTAACCATCCGGCGGGAGCGCCTCGATCAGTTTCCGCTTTTCGGCGATAAGGGTTTCCAGGGAGCCCATGTGTTCCTTGTCTGTATGTACTGCGGAAATCCCGGTGATGATTCCAATCTGAGGTCTGGCGATCTCCAGATGTCGTTCCATTTCACCGGGGTGGTCTATTCCTAGTTCCCAGATCACATAATCGGTGGTATTCCGGACCTTTAGCGCGGTAATCGGGACATTGAAGGTTGTATCCAGATTGGTATCGGTGACCACCACCCTTCCGAATCGCCGCAGAATTCCGGTTAGGATATGTGTTGTGTTTGTCTTTCCCTGACTACCGGTGATTCCGATCTGCAGTGCAGGCTTCCCTGACAAATTCTTTCGTGCCAGAAACCGTCGTGAGTCATGAAAGAGCTTCTTTAGTCCGCGCGGGTGATATGCCATGCTTCATTATACTTTCTCCCCGGCAGAATCTGCTGCCCAGCAGGGATTCGAACCCCGATTAGATGGTTCAGAGCCATCTGTCCTACCATTAGACGACCGGGCATAGTGAGTGGAGAGTATAGTATACTCAACGCTCCGGACTTGTGCAATGCGTGTTTTTACTCTAGACGGACGGCATAGTTCAGGAATGCAGCACTGCAAAGTCTTCCGGGTATAGGAAAATTTGCATCTGATGGTGCAGGCTCGAACACTAAGAAAATAAGGACGGGTTGTCAGCTATAAATCTTCTCGCTGTTGGGCAGCGTAATCGGATTGTCGTACTTGTACTCGATCCCCAGCTTAATGCAGACTTCCGCCTTTGCAAGCTCGCTACCGATGAATGCTGCATGGTCAACCCGCGAGATGAGGTTATAGTGCCGAAGCTTGTACAAGAGCTCCCTAGCGGTCTTACCGTCGATCTCGAAAAGCTGTTTACCGGTTTTCGTATCCAGTAGTTTTGTCTTAATCTTTCCGTCTACCACACTTACCTGCACAACGCCCCGGGGGTCCGAGTCACGGTCTGGGTCAAAGAACATGCGTGGCACCTTATCTATTACGTTGTCCCGCAGGAACGTTTCAACGTTGGTCCAGTCGCGTTGATATATATGCGCGGACTCAGATTCCATCGTGATCATTCCCGGCATATACCCCGTTTCTTTCGCGATTCGTCCAAGGAGCATACAGACTCCGTAGAAGTTAAAGAACCACGCCCGCCCCACGTCGTGCGACCGCACAAAAACATGCATATCTATCTGCTCGTTTCGCACGCTGAAAGAAAACTTAAAGAGACACGGTCGCCCGCTTTCCAGTCCGGTATGATAGCGCTGGTCCCAGAGCACCACTTCTTTATCCATATCCATCGGCTTACGCTTAATCCGGTCGATCACATAGGCTATCTGATCAAGCCGCGGTATGAGCGCCTCCAGCAAAACAGGGACGCGTTTTTCTGGATTGGCAATAGTCTTTTCGATACGGGCGACCAGTTTTTTCGCCGCCTCCCGCGGAATTGAGGCGTGATTCATCAGAAACGTCCGCACCGCGACGTACCCCTGGTTTTCGTATATCTCCTGCACCGTTTTATCGATAATCTCAAGTCGTGGGAACGCGTACATCAGCTCTGCGTACAGGTACGCGTAGTCCCGTGGCCGTTCGAAGGTAAACACACCGGGAAAAAGCTCTTTCCGGTATAGATCGGCGGAAAACTGGGTTTGGTAGTATTCATGCAAGCTCTCCTGCGTAATACCAAAGCTCTTCGCACTGATTAGCCAGTCCGGGAGATAAAACTCATCGGGGTTTTCCTGTTCCACTACCACCGTGGCGCCGCGGATCTCTTTTACGTCTTCGCTCTCAGCATCGATCTTGGTTTTCACACCATACTTCCAAACAGTGTGCAGAAGCGTCAGGTACGCATCCGCGCCCTTCATCTCCCGGATCGGATAGGTGTAACGCTCCGATGGCATCGTGTCCGGTGCTTCTACTATAAACTCCGGAAAAACGAATGGCTCCATGTAGGGCCCTTTTGCTGTAGACTTCCTCTGCGCCTGCTCCAGCTTGGGGGTATCGGAAATATCCGTGAGCGAGACGTTGCCCAAAATGCGTTCCAGGACAGCGCTATCGATTTCTGTCACCAGACTGTCTTTCCCGATGCCCTCTTTCCAGAGTGCCAGGAGGGCCTGTTTTCCCGCCAGTCCGATCGGAGTGTTGCTGAGTTTATCGGGTCCCCAGACAACCAGATCCGTGATGTGCGGGTTCAGAGCGAGGTTGTAGAGCATGACATTTACCCCAAAGGTTGAGCGCAGGTTGCCGATGATGGCATATTGTTCTAGCAGTTCAGGGCGGTGCTTTACTACAAGGCCAGTGTCCTGCCAGACAACACAGAGCGCACGGGTGCTTTTTGGGTTTCCCGCGATAAACGGGTATTCCTGATATTTATATGCGTGCAGGCCGTTTACCGGCTGTACGTAGTCCGGAAGAATGAAGGTTGTGCTGTTTAATCTGTAACGCTACGAGTATACCAAAAACCACTGCCGTCAGGAGGAAATTTTGCTGGAGAGTGTACCAGTAGTGGTCCAGTAGTCCCGTCAGGAATACAGCCGCGGTACAGAGCGCAATCACCCGATTTCGAAACAACCGGATTACCCGTTTCCATGTGAGTGCAACTATTCCGGCACCCAGTAGCCCTGTCTCTGCCAGGAAGAGGAGGGGTATATTGTGCACCGGTTGGAGAAAATACGAATCAAAGCGGTTCAAAAACTCTGCCTGTGCGTACAGGTAGTTCCCGGGTCCGGTTCCGGTCAGGGGATGCGCCATAATGATCTGCATCGCATTCTCCGCCAGAACAATACGCTTATTCACTGTGTCAGGATCACCCTGCGGCAGCATAAACACAAACGCCACTACAACGAGAATCACGATCCGGGACCAGCTACACATCACGCAGGAACTCCTCCGTGTTTTTACGACCAGCATCCCCAATGTGAGCAATACGAAGGTTCCGATTGCTACTTTGGAAAAACCCAGAAACACCAAAACTGCGCTGGCGGCCAAGGTAAGCGCCCGTAGCCGGAACCAGTGCCGGAATGCCGGGAACACCGGCACAAAAAAGAACTGAAGCAGATAGAACCCCGCCATCGAGTTCGGATGCGAAAATGTAGCGTAGGGCCGGAGAAAGAGTGAGCCGTCTATGCTGCCCAATGCTACATCCGGGGTGGTAAGTCCCAGCTGGCGTTCGCCGAACCAGTAAAAGACTCCCTGAAGCGATTGCTTCATCTGAAGTTGTGCAAGCGCCAGGCCTAGCTCGAATACAGTTCCGATACAGAGAGAGATTAATATATTCCGCCAGAATGGAGAGGGTGGCTCTGCTGATTTCGATGATGTCAGATGTTGCCGGGCGAGATCCCGGGCAATCGCAAATACCGCTAGCCATTCGACTACTTTGGCTATTCGGTAAACGGAAACCCATGGCTCGTACGCGAATGCCGCGCTAATGCCCAGGAGGCCGAGTACGATAAGAATCATCCGCTTGTGAAAGAAGGCAACCACGACCGGCAGGTTGATAAGAATCAGCGCCAGAGCAACAAGATCTGTCAGGTAGATCGCCGGGGCAAGATAATCGGTTCGTACGGCATGGATCAGCGAAAACTCGAAGAAAAAGAATATCCCCAGCTGTGTGGGAAGAAGAATAACAAACAAGAAGAACAGTAATTCACTGGCACGCTTCATGGTTCCCGATCTAGTATACCCTAATTACTCCCACGCGCATCGCTTTCGATCCGGCATACTCCAAAAACAGCTCACCACGCATCGCAAGGAGCGATAAAAACCCGTTTTAGCCTGGTATAATACTGTGTATGGAACAACTCACGGTTAATCACTATCTCGTTGTTGCCGGTATCATTGCAATCATTACAGAGTTAGCTCTTGGTGCCATTGCGGGCTTTGAACTGCTAGTTCTCGGAGTGATCTTTGTGATCTCCGGTGTGCTAGGGATTCTCTCCGGATCTTTTCCGGTAGCACTGGTTTCTGTAATCGTTCTCACCCTCCTCTATGTTTTCTTTGGCCGCCGGACAATCCGGAACCGCTTTGATATTGCAACGAAAGCCACGAATATTGATGCAGTGATTGGTGCCAAAGCACAGGTAATAAAAAGTATTACGCCGCATACCCCCGGTCAGGTAAAGGTCGACGGTGAAATCTGGCGCGCAGTCGCTTCGGAAGACATTGCAAAAGGAGAGATGGTGAAAGTGCATTCGGTTAGCGGAGTCACTCTTACAGTAGCAAAGATCAGTTGATAGTATTTGATATAATAAACCCCATGTCATTCTTCGGAATCCCGCTCGTAATTTTTGCGATCATAACCCTGTTTGCTTCTGTAAAAATAGTTCGGCAGAACGAGAAAGGTATTGTCTTGCGCCTGGGTAAATTCAAGGAAGTTATTAATCCGGGACTTAACTTCGTCATTCCTTACCTGGAACAGCTTATCACCGTTGATATCCGCGAGAAAGTTATTAACGTAGACCCGCAGAAAGTAATTACCAAAGATAACGTCACCGTTACCGTGGATGCGGTTGTGTACTACAAGGTGATCGACCCGGTAAAGGCGGAATTTGAAGTCGAGGATTTTGACACGGCGGTAACTACTCTTGCGCAGACAAATCTCCGAAATCTGATCGGCGATAAGACGCTTGATGAAACGTTTGTTGCCCGTGATACCATCAATGCCAGCTTGCGCGAGGTTCTCGACGAAGCAACGAATGGTTGGGGAGTCAAGGTAACCCGTGTCGAGGTGCAAAAGATCGATCCGCCGCCGGAGATCTCGGAGGCAATGTCACTCCAGATGAAGGCAGAACGCGAAAAACGTGCGGCGGTATTACAGGCGGAGGGTGTTAAGCAGAGTCAGATACTGGAGGCCGAAGGAGCGCGCAATGCCGAAATCTTGCGTGCGGAGGGCGCCGCTCAGGCCCAAATTCTTCAGGCGGAGGCGGAAGCAGCCGCGATCCAAAAGATCGCGGAAGCTGCTAACAAATACTTTGACGATAAAGCTCAGAAATGGCAGCAGATGCAGGTATCCGAAAAAGTGCTTGCCAGTGCTACCAAGTACGTGATCCCGACATCATCCGAGGTGGTGAATGTTCTGAACCTCGAAGGCGATGGCGGATTTACCCCGATCAAAAAATAGGGTGAGGATAGTTTCCTTTCGATACACCGTGGTAGTTGTATAGAACGACGACCTGTTTCGCTTGCCCGAAATAAGCCCCCGATCCGGAAGAACGCTTTCCTATACGCTATACTATCCGTATGAGGATAGTCAACAAGACCTGGCAACGTAATTTCTCGTTAATAGAGGATATCGAAGCCGGAATCGTGCTTACCGGTGCGGAGGCAAAATCAATCATGCAGGGAAGAATGAAACTGGAAGGGGCATACGTCAAGCTAACCGATGATGGCCCTGTTCTCGTGAATGCCGAAGTATACCGCTACCAGTACAATGGTGACCGAGAGTATAACCCGCTTCGTCGGCGGAAACTCCTGCTCAATAAGAAAGAGATCCTGCGTCTTAAATCGAAGATGGCCTCTACGCCCGGACTCACCATCGTTCCTATTACCTGCTATCCGAAGGGGCGCAAAATCAAGCTGTCGATTGCACTGGTGAAAGGCCGTATCGACACCGAAAAGCGACGACTGGAAAAAGCGAAGGAGATAAAGCGAAAACAGCAGAAAGAGATAAAAGAACTGTATCGCTAAGCAAAACCTGCTCTCTGGTATGTCCTGTTCCGGACTGCAAAGCAAGTCGCGGGTACCTATTGTTTACCGTGAATCGATGTCGACTGCGGAGAGATTTATCGTGGCTTTATTTCTGTGAGCACTTCTTGCAGAAGTGCCTTCCGCTCCGGCCACTCCGCGGTAGCTGCATCGGTTAAAAAGGCATAGTCGATAAGCACGGTGTCGTTGTAGCTCGGTTCTTCTCCTTTCAGCGAACTAAATACATTTGTATACTCCGAAAGACCATACTTGTATTTTTGATATACATAGTACTGCCCCTCAAGGGAACCTTCCGACGTCATAACTTTAGGGGTTGTTGCGACAAGCTGTGCCGAGTCAGATCCGGTTTCCAGGGTGACGCCTCCGGTTTTACTTATCAGAAGCTCAACCCCGTTGATCGTTGCGATTCGTTCAAAATCGGTAGTGCGATAACGGTACACCGGAGGCAGCGGGTGGGCAGCGTTTTCGCGCTCAAGTGTCGTCTCACCCGGAGCACGACTGGCGGAAAATGTAATCCTAAAGTCCCGGGCGGCTGTGTCCATTGTCACGGTGTAGTTTTCCAGTTCTGTATCAATATTCGGATGGGCAGTGACCCAGAGATCGTCCGGAAGGGTAGCAGGAAGGGTAAAGGGCAATCCCTTCAGTCGAGAAACAGGATCTTCCGGTAGAGCGATCCGTTCAGAAACCACACTGGGGGAGGAAATAATGACAGTAGGAACTGAAGATGCCGGCGATGGGGAAACTACTGCAGTGGAGATGGTTTCAGCCGGTTTCCTAAGCAGCATAACCGCTATGATCAATAGCAATAAAACGACAGCGGATACCGCTATCAGGCCAATCAATAGTTTTGCATTTGGATGTTCTTCCATAGTGATCAGTAATTACATGCGCGTAAATGACTTTCGAACTCACGGGCTGAGGCCGCGAACTTTTCCGCTTTATCGGTGCCGTTTACGATTCTTCGGGCGTTTACATAGTCTTTTCTGCCGTTTCCAATGTAATCTGACAGCTTCTTGCCGGTAAATGTTCCGGTTCGCATGCCATTCACCAGTATCGATGCGGCGTTGGCATAGTCATCAACAATTGCATTTGGTGTGGTTAGCAGGTTCGGTTTTCGGTCGAGTGTATCAGAAAAATCATACTTTCCTGTACAGTTACTATATTGTGCGCTTACCGATAGATGGCCTGGGTCTTCGTTCCGTACTTGACGCGGGGTATACTTCGTGTAATTTCCTCTCCCAGTAAGCTGTACGTATCCGCGGCCTTTGAACTTTCTTCCGTCACCAGGGTACATGTTGCAAAGATCAGAGCGGCCCTGGTATCGATCAAAATATGCTTCGCCACGGGCATCGGACCACTCAACCATGGTCGCCACGTCTCCCGTCTCATGACGTACCGTTGCAAATACATAGGCGGCATGTTCCAGTGGCATGGCATTTTTCTTCAAAACATCTATGATATATGGTGCGTGAGTACGATACCGGTTTCCAGCATCTCCACCTACCCTATCTGCAACACAGGAAGCAACAGAATTTACCGTCGAGTCTGTTGGAGGAGTGCTTGTACCGCCACCGGAATCATTCCCGCTTTGCTCCCTCCCTCCCGAATTGTTTCCTCTACTTGTCCCGCCGCGGCGAAACAGTTCGTTCAGAATCCGTTGGAAAACACTTTCACTGGAGTCCTTAACCTCTGCGGAACCGGTAGCATCTTTATCATCGGAATCGATGCCATCGGTAACCCGGATCGACCGGGAAGCGCGTACTACCGAGCACCGTTTGCCGCCGTCGGTAGCAACTGGCCCGTCGCAGTTGCGAAACTGAAAGCCGATAAGCTCTACAGTTGCGTCTTTGGGAGTGTCCATCGGGATGGTGCACAGCACCCGTGCCACCGGGTTTTCTCCGGACTCATTCCACCCGAGGAATGATCCGTTATCGGACCGGCAGGCGCCGCCACCCAGATCCCCGAGATATTCTACGCCGTTTATGACAAGATTTACCCCAAGATCTTCACTCTTTGCCCGGGCAGTGAGACGACTCTCGAACACATCACCGCGCTTTGCCTCTGTTGTTTGTGTTTCTACCGAGATAGTAAGCGAATCACTGTTTGTATCTTGTGCAGTTACCCTAGTGACTGGTGCAAGGAACACACTGGCAATAACGCCCGCCACGATCCCTGCAAGGTATTTTGGTATCATACGTATAACTATACCAAACGGCGGCAGAATGCAACGGAATTACATGTGAACACACTCTCACAAGGCTCTAATAAATATAACCCGGCTCATGATATACTTGTGTATGTCAGTGGAGGCCCCCCGGTTCTTGCATAATCGAGCAGAGCGCGAACACCGCCGCAACGAAACACTTATTGCTTTGCTCACCTCGGTTCTTGAGGCGCTCCGGGCGCTCCGTGAACAGGTACAGCGAACCCCCGAGCAACGCTACGGCGACGATGTCGCCGCCAACGTGGTACCAATCAGCGGGGGCTATGCCGAAGCTCCCGCTTGGCGTGCATCACTTTACGACACCGATTATCTTGTAAGCCAGGACGACGAAAACCTTATCGTCTGCAAACTCGAACTGCGCAATGCCGACGCGGCACCCGCCGGTGTCGAAGAGCCCTTCTACGAATTTGCCGACACCGTAACCTTCCTCTACCCGAAGCGGGAACTTGCCAGCGGTGAACCATCGTTGTCCGGTTCTCCGGTAGCTACAAAAGAAGACATCCTGCCGCTTATGCACATAATCGAGGCATCGCGACGCGTGGATATGTCTTTGGAGCAACTTCAGGCATTTATGGTTGCAATCGCGGAGCAGGATGGCGCCGATCAGGTCAAGTTCGATGCCGCTGTTACTGCCGGACGTACTGGTACCTCCGGTACAATACCTATGCCGTTCGATGAGACGGCCGCCGCTGGAGATGGAGAAGTAACGCAGGCAAAGCGGAAAGAGCGGAAGGACATCCGGAAGAAAAAAAGAGGTTTTGCGTCTAATTCATCCTATCCTGGTAAAGGAAACTAACAAATGGTATACTATGGACCTAAACAGGGGATGACAGGCATCGACAGTACGTGCACTTTTATACGAGGCGAGGGCGGAGGTATCCGTCAAATCCAAAAAAATACCTGCTAAAGCAGATAGAACCAAAGAAACCGTACGTGCGGTCTTCGCTGATCTCGTAGACGCCCTCAAGGCGCCTGCACAGGTCGCGTATCGTCCCGCAGTCTTTGCATAAGCAAAGAGGTTTCAATCCGTGAAGTTTCCTCCCGGTTCAACAACACGGATATAACCAACCGGGATACGGTCGCGGGACGCCGCGGTTCGTTCCACTTCCCGACAATCTTTTAACCGACTGTTGGGCTGCTTAAAAAAAGCGGTCTATCTCTCGCTAAACTTGTATAAACCGGCCGTGCTGGATCCCGGTTCGACTCCGGGCATCTCCACACAAACAGAACTTTTTCGGCTTTTTGAGAGCCAGATCGTGGGCGGCGCACAGCGCCGCCCATTGATTTTGCCCCGATGAATCCTTGCCGCTCGGCGCGCGCAGGCGCGCCTCGCGGTTGGCCAAAACTAGGTTCGTCTTGTGCGATTTTGAAATTCTTTCTTTTATTTCTTTGCCAAACAAAAAAATTTTTGCTATAACGACCCTGCGCCCACATAGTGATTGCTTATTTTAATGACCGTCTTTGGACCATGATGAGCAATCATTGTGGGCGCACCAATGGCGGCCATTTAAGTTTTCAATATGAACACTATGCAAAATAATTTATCACCGCAAAAATTCTTTTTGTATGCCCGCAAGTCCACTGATGTGGAAGACAAGCAAGTTTTGAGTATTGAAGCTCAAATTACAAAATTGCGCGCCTTTGCGAAAAATGAAGGCTTAACTTATTGTTGAGGAATTTGTAGAAAAACAATCGGCCAAAATTCCGGGCCGACCGATTTTCAATGACATGCTCAATCGGATAGAAAGTGGTGAAGCGAATGGAATTTTGGCGTGGCATCCCGACCGACTGGCGCGCAATTCTGTTGATGGCGGATGAGTAATCTATCTTTTGGATTGCGGGCATTTGGCGATACTTAAATTTCCCACCTTTTGGGCAGAAAATACTTCGCAAGGAAAATTTATGTTGAGTATCGCCTTTGGGCAAAGCAAATACTATGTGGATTCGCTTGTCGAAAATACGAAGCGCGGATTGCGCCAAAAAATGAGGCGCGGCGAGTATCCGAGTTTAGCTCCGATTGGATATATCAACGATGTGCAGACAAAATCTATCGTCGTGGACAAAAAGAGAGCTCCCGTTATTCGCCGCGCCTTTGAGTTGTACGCCAAAAACGAAAGCCGACTTGAAGACATCTCAAACTTTTTGGCGCAAAACGGCATATTGTCGAGTGGTGGCAAGCGACTCCACAGAGACAGAATTTCTTTTATCCTTTCCAATCCATTTTATTACGGCCATTTTCGCTATGCTGGCGAAATTCACGAAGGCAAGCACCAGCCAGTAGTTTCAAAGAAAATTTTTGACAAGGTGCAGGAAGTTTTGAAATTGCGGGGCAAGCCGCAAAAATCCAAGAATGAACCACAGCCATTTTGCGGCTTACTTTCCTGCGCTTCCTGCAACATGATGATAACTGGCGAATACAAGGTTAAAAAGCGGAAAAACGGCAATGTCCACTACTATACTTGTTATCGTTGCACCAAAAAATGAAAGGACTTCAAATGTCCCTAACCTTGTATTCGCCAAGAGAAATTGGACGAACAGTTATCATCATTGCTTCAAAAATTTTCTTTGAAACCGGATTGGGCGGCAGAACTACGAAAAATGTTAGAAAAAGACAAAACGGAAGCCGCCCAATCCTCAACCGCTTTTGTTCAAGAGGCACGAAAGAAAATCAAAACTATCTCGCTTAAACTCCAGCGACTTCTTGATGGCTACTCAGAGCAGATTATCGAGCAAGAAACCTATCGTGCAGAAAAAGCAAAATTGTTGAGCGAGAAAAAGTTGCTGGAAGAACAATCTTTCAATCTTGAACAAAAGCGGACTGGCTGGCTCGAACCGATGGCTGATTGGATAAAAGAGGCAGAATCTCTGCCTAAAATCGCACAAGAGAGCAACCTTTTTGCGAAAAAGGTTGCTTGCCGAACTTTGTTCGGCTCGAACCTAGTTTTGGCCAACCGCGAGGCTCGCCTGCGCGCGCCGAGCGGCAAGGATTCATCGGGGCAAAATCAATGGGCGGCGCTGTGCGTCGCCCACGATCTGGCTCTCAAAAAGCCGAAAAAGTTCTGTTTTGGTGTATTTATACAACCACGCTCGAACCTATTTTAGCAAAAATCTCTGACTGAAACCAATCGCTCCGCCTCGCCGCCAGCGCATAATCGCTCGGACGGCTACGCTTCCAACGATCTGGTGTGACGGAATCCCCCTTCCGCCGCGCCCTTACTTTTGCAAGGTTATTTATTGCTTATAGGGGAATTTTATGCTTCACATGATAAACATAAGCCACCAGAAGCAATACTGCGTGTCCTGGGCGAATTTTTCTTTTCTTCTAACTCCATCAATTTTTTCCTTCCAAATTGTTGTGCAGCATTCATGCTATGTTGATAATATAGAGTCTTAACACCTTTTTCCCAGGCATACAAATAGAGCGCATTTAATTCTTTGGCTGGCATGGTGGGATCAATCATAAGATTAAGAGATTGAGATTGGTCAATATATTTTTGCCTATCCGCCGCTTGGTCAATAATTACTTTTTGATCTATTTCGCTAAAGGTTCTAAATACTTTTTTCTCGTGATCCGTCAGCTCGTCAAGATTTTGAACCGAACCATCGTTTTCTCTTATCTTATTCCAAACTTCGGAATTATTTATTCCTTTTTTTTTTCAAGCAATCTCTCTAGGGTTGGATTTTTTATTGTTACCTTCATCTTATCCACGTCTTTGACAAAGACGTTCGACATAATCGGCTCTATACTTTGAGAAACCTGGCCCAAGATAAATGCCGATGAAGTAGTAGGGGCAATAGCGATGAGGGTAGAATTACGACGGCTATAACCTTTGAGCAGTTCGGGCTCGCCATATTCTTTGGCCATCGCTTTTGATGCGCTATAAGTTTTTTCGTGAATCAGTCTGAATATTTCCTTGTTCAATTTTGTAGCTTCCTCACTTTCAAAAGCGATGTTGTTTTCCTGAAGAAAAGTATGCCAACCCAAAACACCCAAGCCGAGTGCACGATGTTCTTTGGCAAATTTGTATGCTCTTTGCATAAAGTAGAAAGCGGTTTTTTTGTGCGGGTCAGAGCTGTCACGCATACTTTCTAGTCGTACCAGAAAATCCGAAATAACGGTGTCCAAAAACATCGTTATTGTTTCAACCGCATCGGTATCCTTCCACTCATTATAATGACGTAAATTCATTGACGATAAGCAACAAACAAACGATATTTCGTCGCTCGTCGGCAGGCATATCTCCGAGCAAAGATTGCTCCCGTAGATTCTCATGTTTTTGTCCTTGTATACGTCAACAGTGTCGTTGTTTACAGTGTCAGTAAAAAAGATATATGGATATCCGATTTCCGTTCTACGCTGGATTATCTTTGCCCAAATTCATCTTTTGTCTTGATCGCCATTTTTCATATCTTATAGCCATTTGTCGGTAACAGTTATGGCATATGTGGATTCTTGAATGTGGTGCCCTTCTTTGCCGATGTTCAAAAATTCTTCTATATCCGGATGTTCGACGGGTAGATATGGCGCGAAATGGCCGCGACGGACAGAACCCTGACTGACAATATTTATCAAATTGTCAAAAAGCACCATGAAGTGAACGGCCCCCCGAAGAATAACCATTGTCTTTGATGGTTGATCCGCGAGGTCTTACGTCGGCAAAATGACCAGCTGTGCCACCGCCGTATTTCGTCATCATTCCAACTTCGGCATGAGTGTAGAGAATGCGTGCCATATCATCGGCTATATAGCTTGAAAAGCAACTAATAGGCAAGCCCCTTGAGAGTCCGTAATTTGACCATACTGGCGACGCAAGAGAATAAAATCCACGAGACATGTAGTCGTAAAATTTATCCGCGAAACCAGGTTTATCCAAATACTTTTCGGCTAGCGTGGCGATTTCACGAATTCTATCTTCGGCGGCAACACCCTGCATAAGATATCCTTTTGCTAAAAATTTTCTGCTGTTTTCGTTTAACCAATACATAATTTTTAATTAAAGTTAACTATTAAAATAAATCATCGCTTGTAATGCTCTTACTCTTTTTGTTGTAATTTATCGACTTCTTATTAAAAAAAATCTCCATGTTTAGTGGTAATGATTTCGTCATAAAACTAATCCGATTGCCTAAGAAGACTCTCTCTTGTAGCAAAAACTTTGTTTATGCCTATGCTCTCAAGAGAATTATTGAATCTTTGTTTAATAAACTCGATTATCACTTTTTTTGACATAAAATCCAACTCTCCTTTTTCAAAAATCCAATCAATAACTGCCTTTTCTGTTTCAAATGCTTCATTGCAAAGGTTAATAACTGTTTCTTCAAACTCACTATCAAACCATTCAGGATGTTCTTTTTTTATTATGTTGATAAGATCAATGCCGAACAATCCGTGAATTTGCTCTTCTTTTGAGGTTGCTTCTACTGCATTTGAAATACCCTTAAAAAGATTTTTATGTTTGTTGAACGACATAATAATCAAAAACTGTGAAAACAAAGATACATGTTCAATGAACAGAGAAAAGAGTAGAATTGATTGGCTGTATTCTCTATTGTCTTCGCTTCGAGCGTTTTTTATTGATTTCTCAAGGTAATTCAGCCGTCGGATAAGAGCAAGAATGTTTTTGATATTTTTGAATTCATCGTTTATTCCCAGAATTTCAAGCAGATGGGAATAGGCATCTGTATATGGCGCACTTCACTCTCGGCAAAGGTTGCGCCAACAGCGCCAACTTCCGGCTTGGGTATTTTTTTATACATGTCTCCCCAAAATGTCTTGACCGCGACTTCCACTTGAGCGATAGCAAGCATTGCGTTTTGAATTGCAGTTTTTTCTGATTCGTTAACATTTACTTTGAAATCCTGGACGTCACTTGTGAAATTGAATTCCGTGTGGATCCAATAAGAGTGCCGTATCGCACTTACATATTCGTAGAGCTCCGGATATTCATAAGGTTTTAACTCTGTTCTTTTTTTAAACAAGTCTCTTTTTCGAAGCAACGTCGTGTTTTTGTCTGTATATGATGTATGCCTTAGCGACATCGTGATATCCGCTTTCCATCAGCGACTCTTCGACTATATCCTGAATCTCCTCCACATTTGGGTAAATTTGTTCGTTACTCGCGGTATTCTTATGCCATTTTTCAGAAAAATTGCGGTTCAGTTTTGCAAGAACAATATTCGATACCTTTTCCGCGTCTTTTGTGTTGCCAATTCCCTTAGCAATCATCGCTTTGTGTATCGTAAAGATTATTTTTTTTACATCGAAATCCTCGAGTGTATTGTTTCTTTTTATTAAGGTAGTTATTTGCATATTACTTTGCTTATATAAATAAAAAAAACTTGGCTGGGACACCAAGTGTTGCGGAAAACATACGCAGACGGCTTGGCGCGAGCCTGAGCAGGACTCCAACAAGAAGTCAAATTGCATGGGATCGGACTTTACCGTTGCGCGACAGTGGAGGATTTACACCTCACTTCACCATACAAACTGCTTGAATACAGTATATCACATAAGTAAAATTCCCCACAAGTAACAAACAACCTAACAAAAGTAAGGACGTGGCAGAAGGGCGATTCCGTCACACCAGATCGTTGGAAGCGTAGCCGTCCGAGCGATTATGCGCTGGCGGCGAGGCGGAGCGATTGGTTTCAGTCAGAGATTTTTGCTAAAATAGGTTCGAGCGTGGTTGTATAAATACACCATAGTTTGACCCTTATATCACATGAGTACGTTGATTTCCGGATCGGTGAAAAACCGTGCCTTACTATACGTCAAGAAATTTCTGGTTTGTATCGGACGTCACAGACAATCTAAAAAAGATTTGATACCATGACGACACATGAATGGCGGTGCTGGTGTCCGATCTGGTGAAACCCGTGCTCAAGCGATACAGGTGTCCCACCTCAATATCAGGCAGAGTATTACTATCCTGGTAGCGCGGCTTGTGACGCTGGAAATTATTGGTGTATTGCTTTTGGGAGTTACCGGATTTCCTGTTCTTACACGGCTTCTTCCCGATATACCGCTGATACAGACTCTTCGGTTTATCAGTTTTTCTATCAGTGCCGTACTTTTAATCGGATCTACTATAACGGTGGTCCTGCAATGGATTTGCGAATATTATGAAATCTTCCCGGATCATCTTGTGCATCGTAAAGGTATTTTTAAACATACGTATGTGCGCTATCCACTCAGAGACATAACGGCATGTGATGTCGAACAGGGAATACTTGGTCAGCTTTTTAATTTCGGGACTATACATTTATATGATGTGAACAATATGAAGGATATATACCTTCGTCAGATTCATAATCCGATACGGTATTTTCACTTATTAAAGTCGCTGATTCCCTATGCAACTACTGAGCGCAAGTATTATGGTGCACCCCGTCTAGGGGATAAAGATGTTCTCCTGTAATATCGCGTTCCTAAGGAGTATATCTTCTCGGCAGTATGCTATAGTGAAAGTATGCAAGGCCCTGTCCCCCCGATGACCCGACTTCCGGTTCTTATATCTCTGATCGGTGGTATTGTTATGGTGCCGCTGGCATTGGCAATTATTTTATTGCAGAAGCCGGGAAACAATAACGCTACTGTAAGGCTTGCCCCCTCCCCGGCTCCTGTTCCGCTTGCTGCACCAACGGCTCTTCCGGACAAATTGGAGCCACTTATGAAAGAGTTTCAGGGAAGTTGGGAAATGCGAGGGGGTACTTCCCGTAACTTCATGCTTAACCTTAGGGTGCTTCCGGAGGAGCGGATGGCGTTTGGAAATCTCTGTGTCGTAACTCCCACCGGCCAGTACTGTCCCGCTGATGAAGAAAATGAGATCACACTCCAGGCATCGGGGAGCGCCAGTATTGCCAATGTCGAGTATCGTGATCCCGAATCGCAGGCAATGCGCTTTGCCCGGATCGCCTACGATTCGTCAGATGACACGATAATTTGGATGCGGGGGGATATCCAGGGAGGATCCGAGGTGATCCCCCGCGAAGCGGTACTCTATCGGGCCGCGACGACGGTTGTCCCCAATCTACCCTACGTTATGGACGTTGCCTTTCTTACCGGAACCTGGCATATCCGTCCAGAAACTGCTGCCGGCTGGTCGCATAAGTTTCACTTTTACCCCTCCGGACGGTTTCGTTATACGGCTCCGGTTGCTGAGTGTGCCGGTCCCGTTGCCGAGCAGTGGGGCGTCTGGAGTGTAACCGGAAATACTATAGATCTCAAGGTGTTGCGCGAAGAGCTTCGGGTAATTTTTACCGGTGCTCCCGGCCAGGTTACCTGTAGCAATCAAACCGAGATCGTTACCATTCCCGAGCCCAAGTCAATTACGTTCATGCTGTACCCCTTGTACGCGCACCCTGTTGATCCGCAAACAAATCCTTACCGTTCCATTCTCATCGGCTCGGACCGTTTCTGGAAAGTCTCCGATGACCCCACTGCCGGCTACTCGCAGTTTGCGGAACCGGATCTGGAAACCGGGGCAGACGATACGCCCTCTAAAGCAACCGGAGAGGCGCAGCAAGGGTAGCTTCCCGCAGAGGACCGCTCTACCTCCGGCTGGCCGTGACACCCGTACTTGCCCATAAACCGGTTCCGGTGCTAATCGCGTGCATATAGGTCTTCTAACTCTTTAACAGCTCCAAAAGCAATCCGGTCCAGTACCAAGTCTTTCATGCCCATCATCAGAACTGGGGTGATCACGAACTCACCATAGCGGTCGTTGATCCGGTCCACGGCCTCCGAGAGGCGGCGGCCCTTCTCCGGACCCTCGTCGAAGAGAGCAGCCTGCGAGTCGGAACAGGGTTTGAGGCCGTAGCAGCTAACGCTCAGCTTGGCTACGGGCTTTTTTTCCGGACGGTTGTTGAGTACATATAACGCTTCTTTGAACAGTTCCGGTGTGGTATACATGTCACGGCCCGTCATACTGCCCCGGTGCCAGTGGGTACCATCGTTGTTAAGCACGGAGACGTGGATACCGGCTGCGGCCATGGCATGTCGCCGCAGCCGGCGCCCCATCTTCTCGCAGAGCTTCATAAGGAGGCGCGCTAGCTCATGGGGATCGTTGGTATAGTGCTTCAGGGAGTAGTCCTGGCCGAAGCTCTTCCGTGTGAAGTCGACCGCGTCAATCTCGAAACCACGCAGCCGGAGGTACCAGTAGTACCCGTTTATGCTCTGGAATACTTGTTGCTTGAGCAGGAGCAAAGGGGCATGCAGAAATTGCAGGGGAGTATAGATCCCGTGCATGTTGAGGCGCACCTCATTGCGTGTGTTAATTCCCGGTAAATCGATCAGGATAAGCTGTTTGTACACGGCGTACAGGTTTTCGTGGGTGATGGTATTGAGCCCGTCTGGCTTCTGGAGGCCCGCGCCCACCTTGGCTAGAAAGCGGTTGGTGGAGATCCCGACGCTGCAGCGGATCCATTCGCCGACCTCCGTGCGCAGGCGGTGCTTGATGTCTCGGGCGATCTGCTCCAGTTTGCCGTCTACAATGTGCTCCATACCGGTAAAGTCCAGTACGGCCTCGTCGATGGACTTGGGAAAAACATTGGGGGTATAATCGCGGAAGATATTCCTGAATTTGATGTGCACGTCACGTACCATCGCGGTGTCTGCCATGCGCACCACGACATCCGGACACAGCAGTTTTGCCTCGCGGACCGTGCTGCCAGTCTTAATACCGAAACGCTTTGCTTCCACGGACGGCGAGAGCACGCAGCCGTTGCCGGTGGTGTAAGCGGCGATCACAACCGGTTTGCCGCGCAGGTGCGGAAAGCCCTGCTGGGTTACGCTGGCAAAGCACGAGTTGAGGTCGATGTGCATGACGTACGGTTTGTTTTTGTTCGGTTTAAGATCCATAGAGTACCTCCTCCAGAGTCCATCCGAGCGTTTCCGTATCCAGGCGCAGGCGGTAGTCGTTCGTGCCGTCCGAGACGTGGAAGATGTGCATGATCGTCCGTCCCAGTCGAGCCTTGTGGTGGTACGCGAGCTGTGTTATCCGGTAGTCGCGGCCCTGCCAGCGCATCTTATAGGGCATTACTGTGCCCTTTTCCCGGTTATAGACCAGAACGACACTGACCTTTTCGTTAATAACTTCGCTCATGGTGAACTGGTAATTAGTAAACAATCGTTCACCTTGAGTATAGTAAACGTTTGTTCACCATGCAAGGGGGAAAAATGTGAACAGAAAGAAGTATCCGCTATGCTACCTCCATGTACGACCGCTACCAGCTCCAGATCAGCACCAGTTTCACGGATCGTTTCGGCCTGAAAGGGCATGTCTCCACTTCCGCAGCTTATGGGACGAGCCGGCACTGATGAGTCGCTACAACATCGCGTCCGAACAATGCAACCCCGTCATTACCGAAGAAAGGTCGGACGGACTTACTCTTATAAAGTGGAGTTTCCACGAAAGAAAACAGGAAGGGGAGGCAAAAAGCCCTACGGCTTCTTACAGAAATCTCGTGGTATACTGAACTTCGTGAAATACCGCTACGCAATCACCTTTATACCGGGTTTTACCGATGTTGTTCGCCGGGCGCTTCAGAGAGATATTCCCGATGGGGAACTTATAGAAGAGGAAGATGGATTGTTTGTGATAGATACCAAAGCCGTTCCTTCCAGGTTACGGATGGTATCGTATGTCAATAACATTTACTTCTGCCTTCAACTGAGTCTTTTTTCGCCCGAAGTCAGTCTTGAAAAACGGGTAAAACAGATCAGCCATGATCTTCCTCTTGATACTGTGTCCGGTCTATGGCCTTTCCGTGATGCACAAAGCTTCCGCATGATGGTACTTCAGGGAAGTCGCCTCGTTCATATCCCGAAATCTCTTGCGAAGCGAATTCAGGAACACGTAATAAACGAGACAGGCTGGGAATATAGTCCATTACGTGCCGATTCAGAAATCTGGATTCTTGCCCGGGAAAGCGGTTTGACTATGGCTACGTTAAAGATTGAAGAAGCACACGTGCCGGTTCCAACAGTAGCCGGCGAACTTAAGCCGAAGCTTGCAGAGTTGCTTATCCTGGCATCCCGTCCCCTTCCGGATGACCGCTTTCTGGACCCTTTTGCAGGGTACGGATCACTAGCAAAGGCACGTATTCGCATCGGAGATTATGCAGAGATTAGGGCCTACGATAAAGATGCGGATCTGGTACGTAGCCTGCGAAAGCAGCTGGGAAGTGCGCCCAGGGTGATTACGGGTCAGCTTGATGCACTCCGTATGCGGCAATTACCCGATGGAAGTGTTTCCCGCATCGTTACCGATCCCCATTGGGGGGTTTTTACCGGTCAGGATCTGAACTACCGCAAATTTTATGAAGATATGCTCCACGAGTTTGCCCGGGTGCTTTCCCGGGATGGAATCGCGGTGATACTTGCAGGGAATCCGGACGAGATGGAATATGCAATCCTCCGAAGTCGTGTATTTGTAATTGAATCGTCATTTACCACACTTGTTTCCGGGAAGAAGGCGACCGTGTTTACCCTCACGAAGGCCGGCCGATTTTAACACTGTCCACTGCAGCGCCATACACTTTCTGCAGGGTAGAGTTTGTGGCTTCCAGCTGTGTAACATTCATCGAAAGTGAAACTACCATGCCGTTTGCGACAAAATAATACCGCAGCCTTCCTTCCCGGTCCGGAGCAACTGTCTCAAGTAGAACTACCCCGTTCTTGTTAGTCAACAGCTTCCGCTTTTCCGGCGCATTCTCCTGGCCGGCGAATTTTTCTTCAAACCAGGCAGCAACGTCAAGGTTGGTTGTCTCTTCATTCTTCACAATGATTCGCCCAAACCGGTAAGGACGTGGAAGATCATGCTGCTGGGCAATACCATCAAAGAGGTAAACTGTTTCGTTCAGTTCGGTCCGTTTCCATCCGGCCGGGTAACCTATTTCATAACCGATTTGTCCGTTGGAATAGATATTTGGAAGTGGCGTGGGATTTTGTAGACCGCCCATACCTACAGACGCCGTTCCTTCTTGCCATAGTTCCCCCTGTACACCTCTGATAATTTCCTTCTGTTTTTCTTCCTCGCGTCCTGTTAAAAAAAACACACCAATTGTAGCAAGTCCGGAGAGCCAGAAACACACAAATCCCAGTAGTAGCAGCCACATCGGAAACCTCCGCTTTGGTTTCCCGGGAGCGCTTCCCGGCAGGCCCGGTTTTTGCAGAGGAGCCGGTGGAGAAGTGCTTGTATAGGGCGGCGGAGCAGTAGGGTCAGCCGAAAAAGGCTCCAGAGCGGGCTTTGTATTCTGCATACGATATAATACTAGCAGATTTCTATGTCGTTTTCCCATTTTTCCCGCAACCGGGTTATCTTACCGGTTTCGGAGGCAGTCGTTCCAATTGATAATCTGGAGTATGCGTATGGATTTGGAGTTTACGAAACTTTGAAAGTTCGGGCCGGGATAGTATACTTTGCCAGGCAACATGTACAGCGACTGCTACATTCAGCTGCACTGATACGACTTGAACATACTCAAAGCGAAGATTCGATTCTGGCTGCCATCACGGAACTGGTCACCTATCTTGAAATAAAGTCCTGTAATATCAAAGTGATGCTGATCGGCGCGAGGAGTCCAAATGATGCTTTACTTTTTGTGTTTGCGACTGCGCCGTTGTATCCTGATCGGAAATTTTACCGCGATGGTGTGAAAACGATTACCTCAGTTTACGAACGCTGGCTTCCAAATGCTAAATCATTAAATATGCTTCCCAGCTATCTGTATTATCGGGATGCGCAGCGTGCTGGATGCTACGATACGCTTCTCGTTGATAACAACGGGTGCATTCGTGAAGGTACTCGTACAAATTTTTTTACTCTCCGTGGCACAACAGTTTATTCTCCTCCGGCGGATCAGATTCTTGAAGGAGTTACCAGGAAAACTGTTATCTCGGTTCTTAAAAAGAACGGGTTCCGGTATGCCGAGCAGGCGATAAAGCTCTCGGAAATAGAAAGCTATGATGGGGCATTTCTTACAAGCACCAGCACGAAAATTCTCCCAATTCGTGCGATAAACGGAACCACACTCCCGCTCTCCGAAACGATTTACCGAATAATCAGGGATTACGACCGATTTCTTGTAGAGTGTAAAGGTGTTTATCCGGAGTGAGCCGGAGCGGATTTCTGCTGATAAAAGACATAACGATTACTGTTGCTCTGGGTCAACACGCGGTGCGGGTTGCTGTGTACAGTTGCCTATTGTCAGCATGCCGGTTTTCACAAATGTCGGGAATTCCTGGGGTGCGGCCTGTGACGAAACTTCGATTGAATAAGCTCCGCACAATGGCAGGTTGGAAAACTGTATAGTCATGCTTTCCGGGGGATTTCGTGAGATCAGTTTACCGGAATATGCTCTTCCCTGCGGATCAAGTATCCGGAAATATGTTGTTCCGGTAATTCCGGAACCATAAACAGTAATATCCGAGAGCCTCGCCGGACTTTCCATTACTACTGCTTCTGAAGCACGAACCAACTCAGGCTGGATGGAAGGCCGGGTGGGAACGGGAGTCTGCGTTGGAGTACCTGTGGGCCATGGACTTTCCGCCACTTTTTGCGTGGATGTCTGGGTTCCGGTTGCCGGTTGCGCACTATCAGAGGTTTGGGTAGTCAGGGTAGGGCGTGGGGTGCTGCTGGGGCGGGGAGTGTTGCGTGGTGTAATCGAGGCAGCCGGATTGGTATCCGAAACTGACCCCGAGACTGCGTTTCTCGTCTGGGTCGGGGTCCGGGTAACGGCAACTCCCAGAACATCAGCGCCTGTATCCAGCCGGAGCTCGAGCAATTTATCTTCTGTGCGATTAAATGAAACCCACTCATCTTCCAGATCAAGTCGATTCATAGGAATTGCAGAAAATCCTGTTCCGCGAGCACAATCAACTATTGCTGTTTCTTCCAGTCCCAGACGAAGTCCGCCATTCTGCCTGGTACACTGCATCTCGACAATACCCTCAAGTACTGTTGCCCGGTTTGCTCCATCTTTCAGGATGTCGTGCCCGTACGAGGTGCCTCGGACTACTGCTACCAGACTATCTGTCTCTGACCGGTAAGACTCGGTGCTAAGGAGTTTCTTTACCCGAGACCAGATACGTCCCTTAGTTAGTCCTATAGTGATGGTTTGTGGCCCCGGATTATAGGCACGCAACTCAATCTGGGAATCTGCATCCAAGCGGGTTACGGTACCATGTTCAAAAACAAGTCCGGCCCGCCCCTCTCTGCCGGTTCGCACCATTGCACCTGCCGGAACCCGCATTCCGGTGTACCCTTTCATAAATGCGGTGTTGCCCGGCATCCGGACACTTACGGGATCAGTATATACCCGAAGCCGGGCGGCGGGAGTCGCTTTGGCGGCAGTATTGCTCGCCCCAAGAGTTTGCGGGTTATCAGTACGAAGCAATGCTGCTGCCCAGAGAACACTCAGAAACACGCCGGTTACTACCGCCAGGGTTATGGCGAGTTGTCGTGGTCTGGCTTTTGCAATTACGTATTCAAAGTGAATCATGTTAGCGCACGTTTCCGGCAGGCCGGGTAATTACCGGACGTAGCTTGTCCTGAGCGGCACTTGTTTCACGGGCATTCCGGCTTAAATACACCCAGATAAAAAAGGTTGTTCCAACAAGAAGGAAAAGGAAGAAAATTGTCCGCGGATTTATTGCCGGGTGTGTTGTAGTAAGCTTACTTGATCGTACAGTTTTCTTTTTGCGTGGCATGCATCATCAGTATACACAACACGACGGGTGAAACGTTAATCTTTCTTTTCCAGGAACTTGAACGAGCTCTTGATTTTGTCGAAAATGTCTTCGTTTTTATTGTTGTTTACATCTAGCTCTGTAGTATCAAGTTCAATACTGATTACCTTTTCTTTGTCTTTTGAAAGTACATAGCCGGCAATTGTTCTCACCGTTGTGCCGTTTGTTGTAAGCTCGAACGTGTTTGCTTTTTTCCCGCTTTCGCCGCCGATTGTTATATCGGTGGTGCCATTCTGTGGTTTTCTGCCTCGTGGATCGGTATCTAAATATTCCTGAACCGTACTGTATTTTTTGCTGGTAACGCCAATATGGAGGGAATATTTTCCATCTGGGCTCTTGAGCGTCTCGATTTCCGTATCTCCCTCGGTACGTGTTTCGCTTTTTGTCCAGTTTTCGTGTTCAAGGGAAAACGATTCGTCTTTGGAGACATATACGTTGTCAGGAACGTCCGTCGGGCTGGGTGACGGTGTGGGCGTGTCGGTATTTTTCGCAGTAGGATCAGCTTTTGATGGTTTTGTTGCAACTGTTGCTTTTGCTGAAGCTGCGTTCCCTTGTGCCGCCAGCTTTTGCATGGCTTGTTGCTGGGCAAGCCCAAGACCCTGCTGCTGTGCCGACGCGGAGTTCGCAGTTTTCCCGATCTCGATCTCCGGAAGAGTATCTTTAAATCCGAGAATATTAGTTTCTCCAGGTTCCTGGTACAGAAGATCATTTTCCTCTCGCTCTGCAAGCTTTTCCTCCAAAGTTCTGGTAAATGAGAAGTATGCAATACCACCGATAATACCGAAAAGAAGAACCACCACACTAATTACTACCAGCGTCTGAGATACGGCCTCACCCCCCGGCAGTGATTCTACATATAGTACTTTCGGCTCGACCGGAGTTTCAGGTGGATATAACGGTGCGGCTGGCGAAGCTGCAGTTGGAGTAGCCGGTACCGCGGTCACTGGCGCAGATACCTGCGACTGCTGGGCTGGCGGAGGCGGTGGCGGTAAACCGGACGGGGGAGGTCCGGGAGGTGCCTGATCCATGGTAGATACCATACTAGCATATCTAGAGGCTGTCGTGTGAGGTAAGATTCATTCTGTTCACGATCCGGGTTCCGGGAGGGCGAGCGCATCCCGCAGGCTGATCAGCCCATCCAGCAGCGCTCTTCCGAGGACTACCCCGGATGCGCCGGCATCCCGGGCTGCGATAAGATCGGCAAGCGAGCGTACCCCTCCCGAAGCTACCACGGAACAACCCGGGACAGCGGTGCGGATTTCACGCACCAGCTGGGTGTTCAAACCAACCAGCGTACCATCCCGAGAGATATCGGTGACGATAAAGCGCCGGATACCAAAGTGGGCAAACTCACGAGCTACTTCGAGTGCCGATAGCTTGCTTGTCTCGGTTACTCCCCGTGCAGCCGCCATACCGGCGTTCACGTCAAGTGCAAGAGTAAGCTGTTCTGGGGGAAGTTCCCGCACGGAAGCCTGGGCAAAGCCCGGATCGAAGATAGTTGCGCTTGCCAGGATCAGTTGCCAAGGTTTTAGCGCGGCATAGCGGTGCAGCGTATCCAGATCACGGATACCCGCGCTGATTTCTATTTTTGCCGGTATGCTGCGTACCAGTTCTGCAATAATTGTCGTATTCGCATGTTCCCCGCGCAACGCCGCGTCCAGATCAACCACATGTAGATGCGTCGCTCCTGCTTCCACAAACGAGCGTGCCAGGGTTTCCGGACTCGTCGGTTTCTGTGCCCTGGCAACCGTTCCGGCGGCGATATCTACGGCGGGGAGGAGAATCATGCCCTGATTATACCCGGTTTACCGCGTCGCGAAACACCTGCTTTACTCCGTCTGCATCCACGAATGTCGCGATCCGGCAGGGATTTTCCCGTGTCGGCAGCCGGATCGTCTGTCCCCGGGTAAGCGGAGAGGTGGTCTCTACAGCCACATCGGCGTCATCGAACCGGAAAAGCTCCGATTCCAGCAAATACGCCATAGCGAGTAGATCGTACATTACGGCACCGGCAAAGCCCGCGTACTCGTCGTCTGATGTGTAGTACCGGATAAACACACCGGTGATCCGGGTAAACGTCTCCCGGAGGCGGCGGTTCATCACGACGTCGAAGTCCTGTTTCGTAAAGAGTACCTTCCGGCACACCTCGAGCGGGATAATCGTCCGCGGACACCGCAGGCTAACCGCATGTGCTAGCGCCAGAGGATCGTTGAGGGTGTTGAACTCGGCTACCGGGGTCATATTCCCGCCGCCGCGGAATACCCCGCCAAGAATTACGAGCTCGCCGATACGGTCTGCCAGATCGGGCCGGAGTATCGAAACCAGCGCGATATTGGTCACCGGGCCCAGACAGACAACGGTAACCGGTACCGTGGCGGACTCGAGGGTGCGAAGGTACCAGGCTATCGCGGACTCCACTTCGGGTTTTTTTCGCAGTTTCGCCAATCGAAACCCGCCCATACCGTTCTCTCCGTGCGATACCGGAAGCACCGGTTCGCCGGCTAGGGGTCGCGCGGCACCGCGATAGACCGGAATGTCGCTCTTCATTACCTCCAGAATCGTACAGGCATTCCGGGTCGTATCGTCTATGCCTGCATTCCCGAACACCGTGGCAATGCCGGTTACCGGCATACCCGCCGCACAGGCGGTGGCAAGGGCGATGGAGTCGTCCACGCCGGGGTCCGTATCTATGAGTATCGTTTCCATCGGCCGAGCTGATTCATAATGTCGACAACCGCACCATCGGGATTTCCGGTATAGTTGATTACCACCGCGTGTATCTTGTTGGCTAGTAGCATGGCTTGCAGATTTTGGGTATACACCTCGAGGTGTCCTATACTGGTAGTCGCACGGCGGTTTGTTTCGTCGTCGTTCCCGTCCCGGGCGGCTATTCGCTGGGCGAAAGCCTCCTGAGAGTCTGGTAGCATGACGACCACCAGGGCCGTTCGCAACCGCTTCGCAAGCCCCATAACCTCAATCGTACCCTCAACATAAAGCTCGGAAGCCCCGTTTGCCACCTGCTTGCGCAGTTCGGAGAGGCGGACGCCATAGAGTTGATCCATGTACTTACACACTGACAGCATATCACCTTCCGCAACGGCTCTCTGCATTATTTCCCGGGTCGTGCACTCGATCTCGGTCGGTGTTTCACCTTCCCGCATTCTCCGGGAAGTCGTGCGGCGTACCCAGGCGGCACTCGGGCGTTCTTTCATGATCTTCCGCATCACGGTCGTACGCCCGCAGCCTGAGGGAGCGCAGATGATCGTAACTCGGTTTTGCAGTTCCGGATACAAATCATCAAGGTACGGTTCGTTTCCGCGGTCTTCCTGGAATGCCGGGGTAAACGATACCGCCAGGTCGGGTGTGTAGGCTTGAGCGGCGCGGCGGCACCAGTTGTTATACTCCTGCACATCCATCTCTGGTGTGGGATCGGGGAGGATGCCCAATGCACTCGTGGGGAGCGAGAAACCATGCTCCGCAAAGTACCGCAGCGTAATCCTGTTGGTGCCCAGCAGCTGCTTCAGTTCGGTAAAGAGGGTATCATTTGCCTCCAGCAGCGCCCGGCTTACCTGCGCAAGGCGGGTGGGGTCGAAGCTGGCACTGGCTCCGTCCGAAAAGGGGAGGAAATAGGCAGCGGTACGGATCAATGGCACTTCGCCCTGGTCTGTGGAAAGTGTCTCTCTTATCGGCATATTCTTCCCGCCGAAGATATTCCCGTCACGGGCACAGACCCAGTCTAGTGGCTTCGCGATGGTAATTACCGGTACTACCTCGATCCCGCGGTCTTCCAGGTACTGCCGTGTTGCCCAGTCGCCTTCGGCAGCTTCCGGCACAACGCCGGCAACAATCCGCACAACCCGAAAACCATGCCTTTCGAATTCCTCCAGATAGCTCTCGGTGGTTTCGATGGTCGATACCCCGTCATCTACGAGCACCAGATTGCGCGTACCCAGCTTCGCTGCACGGTGCTCCAGATAGGCAAACTGCTCCTCTATTGGAGCATCGCCCTGGCGCTGGCACATGCGGTCCCTGGTTTCGCCGGGGTAGCGCATTCGTCCAAAGCTCATCGTAACCAGCGCACCCTCATCGCGGCGGCCGATACCTATAAAGCGGTCAAAGTTGACAACTATCCTCCCCGTCTCCTTGGCTTGGGCAAGCTCGTCATCCAGGAGTTTTTCCAGTGGGGCATATAACTCCTGGTAAGCAAGCGGAATCACCGGCACATCCACACCCAGCTGAAACGCGGCTAACAGCGCCCTCTCGTATCGATGTACCATTTCGCCAGGAATACGTCTTCCCGGAGCAAGCCGGGCGAGCATAGCCTGGGTTTCGAATGTGAGCAAATACGACGGTTGCGAGCGGAGCGATTCCATACGCTCGCCAAGCGAGACGTTCCACGCAGAGTCGGGAGCACCGCATAGTCTATCCGGATTTCGAGATCCGGTTTGTTCGGGAAGCATATGGGTACAATGAAACAAATAAAAAACCCCGCCGGAGCGGGGTCGGTTTTTCAGCCGGACAACGTACACCCCGCTTACGCGAGGGGATGATGTACAGCTGTCCGGGTACGTAACATAATACCATAATAACATAAAAGCGACGGGATGCAAGCGGTGTATAATGAACGAATGGCGTTCTACCGGAAAGTGTCGGCGCTTGATCTTGCCTTGGCTGTATGCATACTGGCTGTAGTTACCGGAGCCGGGTATGTGGCTTACCGGGTATTCGAGTCAAAAAACGGATCTCTGGCAGTAAATATTCCGCCAATTTCTTCCGGGTTGTTCCCGGTTGACGGTCCCGCGATACTTGGCGAGTCTGATTCCAGCGATACTCCAAACGCCAGCCCGACGATTGCACGACCCCGAAAAGCATCACCCGTCAAGCCCGGCAAGGCCGACCCGAAGTTTATGGAGAAACTCAAATCTCGGCCGGGAACCGTATCCGTTACCATGACCGACGTTATCGGCAGCAATACCCGCGCGTATGCTCTGGTGAGCCGCCACGACGGGCAGTTGTATGCCGGTGTCCGCGCCTTTGTCCCCTTGCCGCCGGAAGGGTCTTTTTATCAGGGGTGGATCATGAAGAAATATCCCCGAAAAATGTACGTGCCGCTGGGAGTATTTGAACTGCAAAAAGATGGTACATTTCTCTTGACAAAGACTATTACACCAACGTACCCCGATTTTAAGCATCTGGTAATCACCATCGAATCTACGGGAGATCGCCTCCCGGAACGTCATGTACTCGAAGGCCCAATTCCAGAGTGATACTCGCAGTGCCGGGAAACAGACCTGCCCCTAAAAAACGGCCATCCAGTAAAGGCGGGTGTCCGTCGCCTGCGACGGGACAATTTTGATAACGAATCCCTCTGAAGAAAGGTCGGCAATACTCCAGCGAATGTCCGCGTTTTTGGGAGTAATGAAGACGGCTTTCGGTTTGTTCTCCCAGCTGTGGGGAATCCGTATCTCTTGCTTTTCTGCCGACAAGACCACAGAGCCGGTAAAGCTGTCGTTGCCGGAGAGTACACCTTTCTTGAGATTAAGCGCACCTTTTTCAAGTTCAATGTCGCCCTTTTGAAGTTTCAGAGATCCTTCTTTCATAACCAGGTTACCGAGTTTGTCGATCACCGTGCGTCCTCCCATGATCTCGATACTGCCCTGTGCATGCGACTGCAGGAGGAGCGCACCCGCAAGGGTGTCTATTGATGAGATGCCTTCCACGGCACCCTCGTTGCTGTCTGCAGTTCCGCTTACTCCTGTTCCGCTTGCGTCTGTGGGGCAGGTGTTGAACCCCTCCATCCGGAGTTGTCCTGTCTGGATACCACCTGTTGTGAAGATCTCGTCTACAGAAAGCTTGCCTAGCACGGAGAGCTGGTCGAGTATCGTGGCGCCGTCTTGCGAGACAGTGCCCGCTCTCGTTCCCGTCACCGCACCTGCTCCGCTACCCCAGCCCTCCCGGGGGCCGGAAGCGGAATACGCTCGAAGAAGGTGGCCTGAATTATGGGCAGGCATACCCGGAGAAAAAACGGTATTCCTGCCACTCTGAGGCAAAGAATTGGCACTTGCGGCAAAACCACCATGCACGTGCTAGCGTGAGCATGCCAAAAAAGAAAAAGGGCAGCTCATGGTATTGCAGAAATATATGCCAATATATGCCACAGTTTCAACCTGAACAAAATGCACCACGAACATTGCCGCCAGAAGGAACGGCAGCAAAGCATCGTACCGAGTGTGAGCTTCTTCTTTTTTTGCTGTAGCGATTGCTTTTCGTGAAGTACCTGCGTCCACCGGTACCGGCGGATTAACCCGGGAAAATTCATCACGAAAAAAGAGATACAGGAACAACACTGCGGGCTTGGTGCTTCACTTCACCGTATGTCCGCCGAACATGTTGCGCAGCACATTCACGACTTTGTTCGTAAATGCCGGTTTCGATTTGGACTCTTTGCGGAAGTCGAGTGATTTTTCGATAATCGGTACGGGAATCGCAAGCTCCCGTGCGGTGTCTACTGTCCATTGACCTTCGCCGGAGTGGTTGATGGTTGTGCCGATTCCCTTTAGTTCGGGGCCGTAGGTCTGGAAGCCCTCGCGGAGCCAGCCGACGAGGCGGGATTCGATAACCGAGCCTCTGTTGTACAGGGCCGCCACCTTTTCGAGATCAAGATTATAATCGGACTGCTTCATCAGGGCAAAGCCTTCCGCAAGAGCCTGCATCATGCCGTACTCGATTCCGTTGTGAACCATTTTTACAAAGTGGCCCGCGCCATAACCCTCGAAAAATTCATACCCGCCCGGGAGGGCCACCGCGGTAAAGAGTGGCTGGAGGTATTGGAAGGTATCGCGTTCGCCGCCGATCATGAGACAGGCTCCGTACCGCGCGCCGGCAGGACCGCCGGAGGTGCCCACATCCATAAAGCGGATACCGCGCTCTTTGAGTTTGGCCGCCCTGACCGGGGCATCCTTGTAGAGCGAGTTGCCGGCATCGATCACGATATCGCCTTCTTCCAGATACTGCGACACGCCATCGGGGCCGAACAGCACCTCGTCCACGGGCTTGCCGGCAGGAACCATGATCCAGAGCACGCGCGGCTTTGGAAGTGCGTCCACGAGCTGCCGGAGCGACTGTGTAGCGTACAGACCGTCCTTTTCCAATTCCTGCGTCACGCTGAACGTACGGTTGTAGCCGTGCACACGCCAGCCCTTCTCAATCAATTGGAGTGCAATTCCCTTACCCATCTTCCCTAGGCCGATTACTCCGACTTCCTGTGGCATGGCGGAGACCGCAGGCGTATCATCGATGATACGCGACTTGACGCGAATGTCCTCGTTATCCGGGACATACGTGTTCAGGGGAACGGCACCCGCTTCCCAGGCACAGACGATCGGATCGATGTAGCGCCACATCGCATTCACTTCTCCGGTCGTTACAAAGAGAATCTGGTCGCCACGGATACAGTCCATCAAAATCCGTTCGTAGTCCTCGGCGCGTTTATCCGGCGATTTTACATCCCTGTAGGTGAATTCAAAATCCCGCTCCTCAACTTCCATCGTCAATCCAGGCTTCTTGGCCATGAACGAAATATGAATTTCCTCTTTCGGATCGATACAGAAGAAGACTTTATTTTGGAGCTTTTCGTCAATCCGTAAACCAGGCAGACGGGGGAAGGTTTCCTTGAAATATACTGTCACATATGTTTTGTTCACTCCAAGACGTTTGCCGCTTTCCAGAGTAATCGGAACACCCTGCCATCGCGGGGTATCCAGGAATGCTTTTACCTTGAAGTACGTTTCCGTGGTGCTATCCGTGCGGACTCCCGTGATTTTGCGGTAGCCCTGATACTGCGCACGGAACGTATGGTGTTTCACAAAAGCTTCGTCCGGAATGCGGAGCGTTTCCAGAATCTCCTGGCGCCGCTGACGGATCGAGTCGCCGCTGAAACTCGCCGGGCGATTCATAGTAACCAGGGCAAGCATCTGCAGGAGATGATTCTGCCCCACGTCGCGCAAGGCGCCCAGGCCGTCGTAGAATGAACCGCGCTGCTCCACGCCGCTAGATTCCAGATTGCGGATCTTGATACTCTCGATAAACTTGTTGTTCCAGCTTTCTTCCAGTAGGGTATTTGCAAAGCGGAACGTCAGGATATTCTGCGTCATCTCCTTTGCCAGGTAGTGGTCTATGCGGTACACCTGCTCTTCGCGGAAAAGCTTTCCTAGCATGTCCTCGATCTTCGTGGCGGTGTTGGAATCCTTTCCGAACGGCTTCTCGATCAGGATACGGGTCCAGCCTTCTTCCGGACTGCACGGGTTTGTAAGTCCGGATTCAGAAAGGTGCTGCAGCAGCATTTCGTACTGCTCCGGAGGCACGGCAAGATAAAACAATTTATTGGAACAGACGCTCCAGCCAATGTCTGTCACACCCAGTTCTGCGGCTATTTTTGCGTAATCTGCTGTATTGCCGAACTGTGCCTGGTGATAGGAGCATGTGTTCAGAAACGCCGCAAGTGTGTGGTCGGCGGGGGGCTGTCCGCAGAACTTCTCCAGGACTTCGGTAACGTACTTTCGGAACTCATCAGGAGAAACGGGACGGCGGGCAACACCTATAATTTTGAACTGTTTCGGTAGTTGTCCGGTGCGATAGAGATTATAGAGTGCTGGGATGATTTTTTTCTGCGCCAGATCGCCGGTAGCACCAAATATGACAAAGATGGTTGGTATGGAAAACTTCGGAGACGACATGGGATTATGATACCAGGAACAATTGTGCTAAACTAAAGTTGTTTTATGCAACGTTCCGGTAACTCTGCTTTTTCATTAATGGAGGTAATGATAGCGATATCTATTGTTGCGGTATTCATAACGTTACCGGTAGTAGCGTTTC
>JAOAFZ010000003.1 GCA_026415975.1 Patescibacteria group bacterium | reverse complement strand
ACTACAAGGATTCGATTATGGGAAACTTCGCTGACGCCGTCCGCTACGACATAAAAATACAGTCAATGCCAGAAGTTCAAGTGTTGCCACCGTATTTAATAAAACTGGGAGAAATCCAAGACGAAGCAACAAGGGCGCAGGTGGGCAATCATATGGCGGAATATGCAAATATAGTAAACAATGTACCAACTGGACCTATCTCGACCGCCCTACAAGCGTTCCGCATGCAAGCAAGAGAAAACGTCCCTATCGATGATCATCACTCTACCACTATACGCGATTACTTAGCCCGCCTTTTGAATCATCCAGCGTATTCTCGTCATATACAAGACCGCGCAAAAAACATGCTAATTATATTTGAAAGGTTGATGGAATATCCAGGATTGCGCGATCATTACTTTTTGGTAGATCAAGGGCAGTTTACTTCTTCAAAGACTGTTCTCCCTGAGGCACTTGCTGTACTTGAACAACCTGGGTACTATACTCGCGTAGGTCAAATCGAGCAGGGTTTGCTTGCTAAGCAACAGCTAAATAGAAGTATTGCTGAATTCTATTCAGCTATTGAAGATGCCACCGATCCACAGCAAGTTGAAGCGTTACTAAATATCCACTTGCCTGATTTCTACGCGACTTTGACTGCTTTCAAAGACTCGTTAGGCACGGATCCATCTGGTGAGAATCGATTTGATGCTTTCATCAACAAAGTTGCATCCCAAGTGGAATTTAACCAAGTTACATTACTTAATCAAATAGATGAATTGTTGATAGAACTCTGTTCGGAAACGAGTTCAGTAACGCATCTAGCTTTGAGTTCCGGTGGTAGTATACAAATGGTGCTTCCTTTGCTCGTAGTAACAAAAATCCGGTCAAACTTGTATACACAAAAAAACTATGGTAATTACACTGAAGAATACGTAGAGGAGAAAGAGCAAATACTGAAACAACGTGTGCAGGACCTAAAACAAGAGTACACCAATAAGTATTGCCTGAGCGACGACTATCTCGATCGAATACTAATGGAAGCTCGTCCTAAGCGCATTTATTTCGAAACGTTCAAAAATGCTTCTCAAATTACCGATCAAGAAATAAGCCAGCTCATCCAGATTGCAGACAAAGGTGAATTGGGATATCATGAAGCTATACTTTCAATCATGTTGAGCTTACTTTATTTCGAAAAAACAACACCTAGAGCAAGAAAATCCATGGAGACACCAGCCTTTAAAGAGCTGCTTAAGGCAATGTATCCGAAGATATCTGACGAGCAATGGAATCAATATTGGAACCTGGCAGTTTAGTTTTAAACTCTCGGCGGTTTTTAATAAAATGCACTTTTATCCAAACTTTTTTATAGTCAGGCACATAGACAGATAAAAATGCAAGCATGGGCTATGCACGCTACAAAAGTCCTTATTCCGGGTGCCTGTTGTTGTAATGTCCCCTGTTACATAGCTTTTACTCTGCTTCGGATTTCTCATTTGCTATTTGCAGTATACTGCTTCACGTTCAAGGTCCGTTTTGCCATTGTGTATGCAACAAGCAATTATCTTTATCTGCAACGCTCGGATGAAGCGGTCAAAAAAGGGAAACCGGGGGGGGAATTAGTGCTTGTTCTGTCCTTACTTTCAAAGTTGTCATACTAAAACTATATTACAATATTACAATGTAAAAAGAGATTTCAACCATAGCAAAGAATATCAAGAAATACCGATAAAAAAGATGTATATCACGAGATAAATTGTCAAAACTTGTCAATATTACTTTACATACAATACAGTCTCCAAGATTGAATCGGGGGGCTACGCCCGACCCAAGAATTGAAACCTTTAAAAAAAATTGCCGACGCCCTGGGTGTTGGAGTTGATGATTTATTTAAGTTATGAAATATGAATTTACTACAGACACTTTGTTCATATTGGTATGAATGTATAAAAAATGAAGATGTCTTAGAGAAAGATATTTCTATTAACGTACGCTCAAAAGCGATTCTGTATCCTTTTGACGACGATCCCTTTATATTTAGAAAGAAGGATACTCCAGTTAAAATTGAAAATGAGAAATTAAATACTTTTGCAACTACTAAAACAGAAGGGCTAGAGTTTTTTTACGGATATCCGCTTCTTTATTATCGCGACGATAAAACTGATAAACAATTAGTCGCGCCTTTGTTTATTATCAAAGTTAAATTTAATCGTGACGGTAGCGATTTGTTTTTATCTAAAGATGAACAATATCCGGTTTGCGGAATTTAAGCATTAACCAAACTGGGATTAAGGACAGAAGAAATCGCTAATATAAATCAATTCATAGAAAAAATGTTTATTAGTAATCCTAAAGTAGATGAACAGCAACTTTGCAGTGAAGCACTTAAAATTATTGAGAAGGAGGCTGGGATTTCAATTATTGAGGAAATAAACCCACTACGGTTATCAAACTCAAAAAAACTTACGAAAGAAACGACGGCTGGCTTATTTAATAAAAGTCTCGTTTTTGCGGGAGAGACAACCGTTTTTAATATTCACCTAATAAAAGATTTATTAGACCTTAAAAGCAAAAATGATTTAGAGGATACTTCACTTTTTTTCTTCGTTGGTTCTCGTACTGCTGATAATGAGAAAGAAATAACCTGCAGGTGTTCCATCTATCAACATCTTCGTCATCAAAATTGTTTACAAACGCTATTATCCAATTTCCCAGCGTTACATACCTTGCCGCAGTTTCATCAAATTTCCCAAATCTTGTCAAACCCATCTTTTCTATCGCTTTGTTGATTTCTGTTGATCTCTGCAATCCTTCAACTCTGTTAAGATAAAGAACTTCCGGGGGATTATAATCACGACCATAAAATTTAGCCCGTCTTTCATTCAAGTCATGCAAACACTCTTCAAAATCGGTAATTCTCGGGTCAACTTCTTCACGCTCTACCAAAATACTAGCTAAACATTCTTTATAATTTTTCCTTATTGACTTCAGTTTATCCTCTATATCACTAGTATCGCGTCCCGACAAATCAACTATTTCCTATGGCAGAGGGCTTGCTTCTATATTTCCCAGAACTCAATTTCAAATTAGAAAAATTCTAATATATACCTGCGAAAGTGTTGTTGCTGTAACAAAACCTACATCTTGGATCGGCAGTTTTGTAGGGAGCGACCCCCTCTACAAGACATGCTCTAAAGATGTCTTGATTTTGACCAGCTAATATAATGCTCTACTTTTAGTGGAATACACGTCAAATTATTAACCTAGGTGTTATAGCAAAAATATCAAAATATGCCAACAAAAAGGAGCTTTTTATTTTTTTCCGCACAAGGGCCACAGGCTCCAATTCTGCCTATAAAAAGAGTTGCCTGAGCCGTAGCGAAGCGTTTCCGCCGTCTTTGGTATCAAAACACCAACGCAAAACAATTTTCAATTCCTTTTAAGATAAATTTGTTGGGTAGGCGTTAAAACATTGAAAGAAAATTTTCTTGCGTTGCTTGGCCGTTTGTGAAGACCAGACGAAAACGCGGAGCGGAGCTCTTCAAGCATATTTCGTTTAAAAAAGGGTTTAATCTGGTCGGGGCGACTGGACTTGAACCAGCGACCTCACGGTCCCGAACCGTGTGTTCTACCATCTGAACTACGCCCCGTGAACAGAAGGTATATTATACTGCACCAGGTAGCTGAGTGCTATCAGTATTACGCTCCCCGGGAATACAGATAGCCCCGGGGACCGTTGGGGTAGAACTCAGGAAGAAGATCGATACCAAAAGGATACGATAACTCGGTTTGCTCTGGGGTCGCCTGCTCGTTCGGAATATTCGTAGGTTCTATATCGGCCGCACCTTGAAGGGCGTTTGCCTCTTCTGGTGGGATGGTCGTCATGATGGCATTGATCTACATCATGAGAGTCTTACCTGCCCGTTCGCCCTTTGCCTGCCTCGAAGTTTGTTTCCACCTGTGCTTTCGGCCGGGCCTGCCCGATTCCTGTTTTCTTTTTGCCCGCCCCTGCATCTAGCATTTGTGCATTTGCGGCTGCCACCTCTTCTTCTTGCCGTTTTTTCATCTGTTCCTCTTCCAGCTCTTGTTTTTTCTTCTGTTCCCGTTCCAGCTTCATCTCCTCGATTGCCCGTTCGATCTCGGCCCGCCAGGCACCGTGTCGTGCAGCGTCTTCCTGTTTCTGCTGTTGGTGCTCCTCAAGACGTTCTCTTATTTGCTGGGCGGCCCGCTGATCGTTGCGTGCATAGGCGGCATTCAGTTTCTCCAGGTTCAGTCTGGTAAAAGAATCGCGGTTGTCTTTTTCCCGCTGTTCCGCTTTGCTCGGGTCTTCCCGCGGCTTCTCGAGGGGATTTACCGCGGAAGATCCCAGGAGCGCTGACCACATCATGTCCACCGATTCCTGGGCTATGGCTTTTGGCACTTCAGCTATCGTCTTCCCGGCTTCTTGTGCCTGATCCCGAAGCATTTCGAAGGAATTAAAGTGTCCGCCTTTATGCTGTGGCTTTGGTTTGGGTTTCGCGGGTGCGAAGGGAGGCGGACTCGAGGGGGATGTTGGCATAGCCACATGATACCTGTCCTAGGGCAGATCGTCAAATGCCCAGCATTGCTCGCGCGCTCTCCGACATGCGCTCCATGCTCCAGGGCGGTTCAAAGACAAGTTCAATCTCAACCCGCTCCGGCGGAAGGCCGATCTTCAGGAGCTCGGTACGGATATCAGTTTCAATCACCCCATACAGCGGACAGCCGATTGTGGTAAGGGTCATGACCAGGTGCACGTGTTGCTCTGGTTCGGAGGCGGGGTTATCGGCGGGAGTTTTCGACTCCAGGTTGATTTCGTACACGAGCCCGAGATCCACGATCGAGATCCCGAGCTCCGGATCTATGACGTTGCAGAGTGCCGTGCGAATTTGTTCCTGGGTAAGCATACTGTTCTAGTATAACAGACAACGTGTGATCGAGATCACATGATTGGCGCGAGCTATAAGCACATCTATTACTGCCAGCCATTCCGTTGTGATTGCTCCAACGCCTGCTGAACCCTTCTCCGTGAGGTATCTTGCATGGTATAATTACGCAGTATATGGATCACTATAAACTTCGTTTTGTTCCGCTTGGTGGGGTCGTCGGTGTAACGAAAAACATGTACCTCTACGAACTCTACAAAAATGATGAATTGCAGGACATTCTGATAGTGGACTGCGGGATCGGTTTTCCGCAGGAACAGGACCTTGGGGTTGATTTCGTAATTCCCGATATTTCGTACCTCAGAGATAAGCTGGATAAAATCCGGGGAATCTGTCTCACGCACGGTCATGAAGATCACATAACGGCACTTCCCTACCATTACGAGGCGCTTGGCCGTCCGCCAGTCTTCGGGAGTAAACTCACCGTTGCATTTGTCGTGAACAAGGCGAAAGAGTTTTATCTACAGATGGAGACCAGGGAAATTGATTACAACCGCTGGTACCAGTTCGGGGGCATTCAGGTTCAGTATATCCACACCACGCACTCGATTCCGGATACGTGCCATTTGCTGATACGCTCCCCCATCGGGACGCTGTACCATGGCTCGGACTTCAAGCTGGACCTCAATCCCCCGTTTGGTAATCCGCCGGACTTCTATGCCATGACCAAAGCCGGCAAGGAAGGGATTCTCGCCCTTATGTCGGACTGTCTGGGTTCGGAGCGCGACGGGCTTACCCTTTCCGAAAGCGTTGTCGGCCAGACCTTTGAAGACGAGATGCGGAAGACGAAGGGAAAGTTTATCATGACAACGTTCTCCTCTAATATTTCTCGGATTCGCCAGTGTGTGGATGCGGCTATCAAGTTCAATCGGAAGATTATCTTCATGGGCCGCTCTATGCGCGACAACACCAAAATGGCCTCCGAGATGAACTACCTCCCGGTTCCCCTGGAGCTCATGGGCAAGGAGGAAGATGTAATGCGACTCCCGCCCAAGAAAATCTGTCTTATTGTGGCTGGTTCGCAGGGGCAGTACCAGTCAGCGCTTTCCAAGATTACGCGCAAGCAGCACCGGTTTATTAAGATTAACCCAGGCGATAAGGTGGTCTTTTCCTCGGATCCCATTCCGGGTAACGAGGAAGGCGTCACCAGTATTATCGAAGAGCTTACCCTCCAGGGAGCTGATGTCGTCTATCCAGCTATCCAGGATCAGCTACATACATCGGGTCATGGGAACAAGCTCGACATGATGTTTCTTATGCGATTTACCAATCCGAAGTACTTTGTGCCGATCGGTGGAACCATCCGCCATCAGCGGCAATACCAGCGGCTCTGCGAGGAACTCGGATACAAAAAAGACAACGTTTTCCTCCTGAACGAAGGTGATACGGTGTGGTTTTCCAAAGGCAGTGCCAGCAAAGGCGATACGGTCTTTACTAAAAACATATATGTGGATTCCACCGGAGTTGGCGAGGTGGGCACGATGGTTCTCAAAGACCGGCAAACGTTGTCTTCTGAAGGCATTGTCGTAGCTGTTTTGCCAGTAGATCAGCAAAATAAACTCGTCGGACGGCCACGCATCCTCTCCCGTGGCTTCGTGTTTGAGAAAAACGAGGAACGGCTCTTTGAAGATGCGACACGGCTTGTGGAGAAAGTTACCAGACCGCAACACGATCAGATCATGGACTACCAGACTCTTCGCAAGCGCACCAGCGATGCGCTCGAAGAATTTTTCCAGAGGGAACGCAACAAGAACCCGATGGTAATTGTGGAACTCCTGCAGGTCTAATCGGCCGCTTTTCCTCCATCCCGTGCCCTTAGGGTATGCTATACTGATTCTTTCATGATTTATGGCCGCAAATCTGCCCTCCAGTCTGAGACATATCGCGCTTTTTTTTGAACGTCTTCCCGGAATCGGCCAGAAAACGGCCAACCGGCTGGCGTTTTATCTGCTTCGGCTTCCCGATGCTGATCTTCAGGCGATCTCGACCCATATTGCCGAGCTTAAACGCAAAACCCGACGTTGCAGAATCTGCAACAATCTTACCGAGGGAGAGCTTTGTAGCATCTGCGAAGATTCGGCCAGGGATACCGGTACTATCACTGTAGTCGAGGATGTAATTGATCTGTTGTCGTTCGAAACCGGAAACATCTACAAAGGAGTTTATCATGTGCTCCATGGTAAAATTGATCCCCTAAACCACGTGGGGCCGGAAGATATCTTTATCGATTCACTCCTGCGGAGAGTGCGGGAAAATACTGGCACGATTAAAGAGGTTATCCTGGCAACCAATCCCGACATGGAAGGTGAGGCGACCGCTATGTACATCCGCAATAAACTTCAGGAATTGAAAGCCGCAGGTGCTGATTTTCGCATTAGCCGGCTCGGTTACGGACTTCCGATCGGCGGAAATCTGGAATATGCCGATTATCTGACGCTCCGAAAAGCAATGGAGAACCGAAGTCAATTTGATCGCGAATAACTGCGTCCAACTTCCCCGTAACATGAATAATACTTCATAAATATACATACACGATATAGAAAAATATCCTGTTATAAAGCACTATTTACACCCTATTTACGTAATATTCGGTACAATCTGAACAATTATGTCCGAACACGATAGGTACCGCGGAATAGAACATGGGCGCAATTCGGAATATACTCCGCGGGGTGAGTATTTTTGTGTCGTCAGTATTGTCCCGATACAGGAGATGCCACCTGAGATTGTATTCGACGGGTATGATCTCTCTGTGGTCCGAGCAGAAGAAATCCCGTTGACCCGGGCAACGTTTATACAAAAAGACGAACGCGCCAGGAATCCATTGGCGGTATCACCGATTCATTGTGCAATAGACGAGAGTCCACGGACCCTCGGAGAGCTCGCCGCGCAAGAGCTCCGCGACGAGCTACAGTGTCCGGTGGTTGTAAGTGGACTTGAGAAACCCATGATGCATTACTACGATGTTTCCCTCCCCGATGGCACCACTCTGAAACGACACATAACGCACCTTGTGGTATTTGGCAAGCGTGTATTGGAGTCGGTCGGTGCGAATCCTGTTGATAAAATCAAACGGGTAATCAGATTGACACCGTTTGAGGTAAGTAAACTATTCGAAAAAAACGGCCTGGGCGAAGATGCACCGCTCCTCTCCAGTCTGCAGTACTCGCCAGGTTCGGAACCGCTCAATCCGGAGGTTGCAGCCGATCCGGTTGATATCTACAATGCCAGATGGTATTACGAAACAGCAGCATACTGGGCCGAATGCCGGGCCCGTGTGAACCTGCTCGCTGAGATGTTCGGCACGGACATGCGCTACGCTGAAGAGCTTACCGGCGACGATTTGATGGATTTTGCTACTATGCTGGAAAAACTAAACCAGTCATATAGTACTGCCCTCCAAGAGGCGGAAAAGCAAAACTGGGAGAGCGATTTTGATTCTGGATTCGACATTGCCCTTTTTAGAAATCCTCAAATGATTCTGCACTGGTTAAAAAAATATTACGATGCGTTTGCCCGCGCACAAGACCGGATAAACGCAGAAATGCAAAACAATGGCGGCAGACAACAGAGTTTTACAGAGGCCTACGCGGCAGTCTATGCAAGCAAATATTTTCGTGAAATAATTACGTTGAAGACGCACGATGCGCAAAAACCTTATCTTGATGCTGCTGTGCTCACCAGTCGCGGTGAACCAACGGTAGAAATGCTCGAGACGGTGTACGCATCGAACCCCATGTTCCGGGAGCTTATAGACGGACTGCATTATGCATTAAACCTCCCCTCGAATCCCATAGATTACGGTATTGCTAAATTACTCTCAGAATATCAGCAGGCACAGGCTGATCCTTCACGCATAAAGATGGTGCGTAGTGCGTTTACAAATCGGGTGTTTGGGGGTGAAGATACTGCGAAACAGCATCATAAAGATGCTATAGAACTGATAGAAGATATACAGAATACCTTCCGGCCGTTGTATGAAGACGAAGGCGAGTTTGAGAGAGATTTTAAGCAGGATCAGAGCCTTCATATGCATCCGGTTGATCAACTCGGTGCGGTTTTGGGTGTTGCTGCCGATCCTGCGATGCTCGCTCCCGATTTACGATTTCAACTTCTGAGACATCTGTTTCTGATGCTTCACGCAAGGGAGTTACGGCCGCAGTATCAGGAAATGCTCGATCTTCCTGCAACTGCACTCACAACACTAACCGAAGTCTTGAATGAGTTAAACGGATCTGTGCAAATTAATGGAATGCAAGTTCCCCTAAAATCAGTTTCGAATAATAAGACATTCCTGTCGTTCTTTCGGAAGGTGCTCGAACGGACGAAACGTATCTACGATGTGCACCGGACAACTATAGCTGCAGATGCTCCCGATCCCGCAACTGGCATGGAAGCAATAAGTTTCGTGCTCAACGAGACGGTACGCCGGCTTGTTGCACAAAGAAAGCAGGTGACGATACGCAATATTAAGATACACCCGCACATGTCTTTCATTATCGATCGCCTGGCAATGTCTTTTCCCGGGTACATTACGATTGACCGGGAGCATAGCGGGAGTGAGGCAACCCAGTTGGAGCACGTGCACTGGGGAAAAGTCGTTGTTTTTGTTCGAGGTGGTGCCCCCGTGGGTGCCCCCGTGGAAATCGGTTTTGCGGCGCGGGAGAAGGACATGGAAGAGAAAGAAGTTGACCAAGCTTCGTACGTGTTACGGCGTTTGCTGACCGTGCAAAGTATGACGGTAGTCGAAGCGCTCATGGCAGATCATCGTTCTTTGCGCGACCGTATACTCCGGTACTATTATAATAGGGGTGTGGGTTCGCTCCGGAACATTGCACCAGAGCGCTTCCCGAGAAGAAGGGTAAATTTATAAGCTTGCGAAAATAACAGCATCCTGGATTACGATCTTCAGAAATGACTGTTACACCGGCAGTCCCCGCAGCTCATTGGCGATGATATCCGCGATTGATATCTCCCGGAGTTTCTCGAAGCGGTACTGCTCCTGCAAAGCGATGGAGTTGGTGGTAAAAAAGACCTCTATCGGTGAATCCTGGATTTTCTCCGGTGCTGAGATTGAAAAATCGTGATGTGTTACTGCTGCAAGAACCCGCGTAGCGCCATGATTCACGCAGAGAGCCGCCCCATGAATCAGCGTGCCGGCTGAGGTAGCAATATCGTCTACGAGTATTACTGTTTTTCCGCTGACATCACCATATAAATCGAGAGCCTTACTCTTGTGTATAGCATTTATGTCCCGCTTCTTCTCGGTAACCGCCAGATGGAAGTCGTGATGCCCGAAAAAAGCATATCCGAATGACCTTGCGCGCTCGATTCCTCCTTGGTCGGGAGTGACAATTGCGAAGTTATCCACATCCGGTTCCTGCACGGAAAGGTAGTTTTTAATTGCACTGGATAGGGCCGGAAACGCTGAAAGGTTCTTAAATGGAATCTCGAAGACGCCCCCTGTTGCTTCGTCATGAATATCAATAGTATAAATACGATGAAATCCGATTGATTCGATAATCCGGATAATTACGTTTGCCGAAATACACTCCCCAGGACGGTGCTGAATGTTCTGCCGAGCGTAGCCGAAATACGGTATTACCCCAATCACTTTCCGGGCTTCCTCGCGGCGAAGCGCGTCCCCAGAGAGGAAGAACTCGATCAGGTTCGTGTCGGTAGGATTTGAGAACGGTTGTACCAGTACACAAGTATCGTGAGCCACATCCTCTTCAACACGAACCCTGACTTCAGAGTTCTCGAAACGAACTATTTCGATGCCGGACAGCTCTATACCGAGCTTGCCCGCAATCTCCTGGGTAAGCGGACGGTTTGCAGTACCCGAGAACAGCTTGAGCATTATTTCTGGTTAGACATCTCCATTAACTTACGGGCGGCTACTTCCTGCGTCTTACGAATTGCTTCGTTTACCACTTGTGCAATACGGTTTTCGAGGACGCCATCTACCTCGATTTCCATTATTGCCTGATCACCCCGTACCACAACGCGGACACCATTTCGATTAATCTCAACAGTTTCTTTTTTGAGGTCTTCCTGCATTTTTTTGGCCTGCTGCTGGAGCTTTGCCATATCGCCAAGAGCGCCAAAGGGATTAAACATAGTAGAGTAATAGTTTATAACTTCTTTCCATTATAAAACTCGACCAGGGCAATCTCAAGCGGTATTGCCTCGATAGGGGCGTTCCGAAGCATTCCGTATGCGTCAGTAAAAAGACGCATTGCCAGGGCAATCTCTTTAATACTTAACGTTGTTTCCGGCGCAGATTCAACGGGTACCCCGCTTTTCGCAAGCAATGCCTCTTGGAGGGAGTTCAAACACTCTTCAATAAGTAGTTTACTGTTACCCCCCGCCGCAATAAACTGTCGGATCCAGCGCAGACCCGGTTCGGGGGATTTCTGTTCAAGTGTCTTTAGAAACAGATGTCGCGACCGTAATCCAAAATAACGTTGCACTTCCTCGAGTGTGGTTATTTTCTGCATAATTGTTTCTTCCAGCATTTTTGTCGCATCACGGAAGGAATAATCAGCATTATCGGCAATAAAATCCAGGATTGCTGGGTCAAGATCAACCCGCTCTGCGGTAGTAATTCGATTGAGCATTGACCGGATATCCGGCACCATTGCCTTGCCGAAATTTACCCGCACACAGCGTGATACGATCGTGGCAGGAACTTTTTCTTCGTTTGTTGTCGCAAAAATAAACAGAACGTGCTTTGGAGGTTCTTCCAGAGTCTTAAGGAGGGCATTGAATGCCGGTTTGGAGATCATATGCGCTTCGTCCAGGATGTACACTCGGTATCGTCCAGTAATCGGCGCATATGATGCTTCCCGAATCAAGTCAAGCATCTCTTCTTTCAGGCCGCGTGCTCCTGCATCCTGCTCGGTCACATCGGGAGAAGTTCCGGTCTCTATCGCCCGGCAGTTCTCACAGGCATTGCATGGTTCGGGAGAATGTCCTTTACCGGCAAATGAATTTTCAAGGCAGTTTACTGCTTTGGCAAAGATTCGGGCCGTAGAAGTCTTTCCCATCCCTTTCTGTCCTACAAACAGATACGCCTGCGGGAGTTTATTTGAACTAAGAATCTTTCCCAGTGATTCCCGCACCGCAGTGTTGTCTAGCTCAGCAATCGTGCGGGGGCGGTAGGTATGGTAGAACATTCCCCTATTCTACACTATCCTCCGCGATTTCATGCCGGTCCACTGAGTGATCGGCAATGCCATTCAGTTCACACTCTATCAGGATTCCGGTAGAATACTAGCAAACTCATGCGACGAAAGTACAGTACTAGTTTCGCATGAGATATTCCGAAACGATGCAACAACAAATACCTTTGGCAGAACGGCGGAAAGCGGCTCTCAGGGAACAGCTCGCCGGTGAACTTGCGAATGCAAGCGCGAAAGATCGGCAGCCGGTTCTAAAACAGCTGGTTGGCTGGGAAATTGCCGGCCGGGCACGGAGCGGCCAGGTGATCGGCCTTGGTTCGGGAACTACTTCCGCGGCAGCCATCGAAGCCCTACGGGAACGGGCACGTGAAGAAAACCTCTCGGTTACCGGAGTGTGCACATCGGTCGCCCTTGCTCAGCGTGCTATGCAAGACGGGCTTATTTCCGTTCCGGTGCTCCCTGATGCACTGCTTCGGGGAGAAGATCCTCCAGCATTAGACTGGGGCTTCGACGGCGCAGATGAAATAGATCAGGCGGGCCGGATGATCAAAGGCGGTGGCGGAGCACATCGAATCGAACGGATGGTCGCTGACCGTACCCCGTACTGGATCATCATCGTTGACGAATCGAAGATTGTGGAATGCCTGGGTGCATTTCCCGTTCCCGTCGAGGTCAGCGAAGAAGCAGCCAACGAGCTTATAGAGAGGTTTGGTCGCGACTACGGTGCTCGCAGCGTATCAATCCGCATGCAGGATGGAATTCCCTGCCGCACCGATTCCGGCAATCTCATTCTTGATGTGAATATGGGTGCCGGACGGATAGAAGACCGTTTTAACGAGGAATGGGCGCAGCTTCCCGGGGTGATTGCTCACGGGCTATTCCTTGGCTATGGACAGGAGATTCTGATAGCGTGTGCCGATGGAACAATTTCCTCAAAGCCGGGAGCCGGAGTCGCGAGTGAACGTCCATAAGAGAATAAAGGTGCATACCGGTCGGAAGAGAGTACCGAAGATGGAATCCCTATCCTTACACTGGCGTGCTGGTATCCTGGAGAATATTATTCAGGCCGTGTTCTATAAGGCGGAAGATCATGTCGTCTACTTTTTTTGACCGTTCCGCAGCAAGCAGAATTACCTGAGGGTAACATAAAAATATCTCCCCCAGCAACTGGTCACCCGCGAGATCTATATCCTTATACGGAAATGCCAAAACTGGCAATGCTTCATCTTCATGTTTGTAGGCGCGGGCAATCTCGCGCATTTTTCTGGTTCCCACAAAGATAATGTTCAGGATGCTGCGCGTATTAATCTGTTTCTCGAACATAAGAGCAGAAACCCGTTTGCGAATTGCCTTTTTATCAAGAGCATAGCGTGATGGGCAAACAATAGTGATCATTCTCGAATACTCCTTTAGTTATGACGACGACGGCGCTTTTTCCGGTTCTTTTCTTTTTCCTTGCGAATCTGAGATGGTTTTATGTAAAAAAGACTCTCCCGGACATCGTCCTGGATTTTTTCATCGACCACTGCTCTCGTAAATTTCCGGAATAAGGTTTCGTTGTTTTCGCCTTTTTTCTTGACGATCTGAACCATGAGACACCTCCCTTCGTGTCGGGGTACTGTCAATACGTAGCAAATAACCATTGTATTATATTTCCTTCGTTATTTCAATAAGACGGGAAAGTGTGAGCGGAGAAGCAACGCTTTCACGGTTTTTCCACGATCCATTTAGGAGCATACACCGGGATGAGTGAAGGAACCAGGTTCCGGTATAATCTTCGGCCACGATTGCAGCATGTAGTGGCGTAAGGTCGTATGCATCGGAGGGAAATGTCTTGATCCGGATATAGCCACCGCGGGGGTCTTTGCGTGCCACAAAGGTATATCCGGATTTCAGAGCCACCTTCATTGCCTCGTCGTTACTTGTTTCCATAAAAAGCGACTTTCCGTATTTTGTCGTCATGGTAATCCCCCGGTTAACCTCATGTTCAGCGCCCACTTTCTGCTTCATCGCCAAAAGCAGGGCATCCAGCATGGGAAAAACCATTTCAACCGTTTTCTGATCGTCCTGGTTCAAGGCTTTCAATCCACCTATGATTTCGTTTAGAGAAAATGTGTAGACGTCAGACATCGGCTCCGGAAAACTGACTTCGCCGAAATTATCGTAGATGTCTACCACATCCACGATCCGTTCCAGCGGTTCCAGACTCCTTTTACGGATATGCCCGTGCTCTTTCAGGAAATTGAGGACTATCCGTGCGGCACAGGTACGTTCGTCCAGCTGATGATGATCAAACCTGCCCAGGCCGGTATCAACATGAATAATGTTCTTATCTGCGTCGGGTGCCTCTTCGTTCAGGGTTTTTCCAGCATGTACGAAGGCAAACACTGGGTCTTCCCAGCCGTCGAGATGTCGTACAATAAGCCAGAGCGAGACGATAGCGTCGAGATCAGGCGAGCGATGCGTCACCAGCGTTTTCATTTTCTTATTATACCACTCCGGGATGCGGCTTTCGTAAGATCAGATCAAGAAGAAACGGAAATTTCCGGTACTTTTCCCCTGCAGTGTTTACGCTGAAGTGATACTGTCCGGTTTGGATGATCAGCTCTCCCCCAAGTCTGACTGCCAGATAGGAGGCATGCGACAGGGGGCAATAGGGGTCGTTCTCGGAGTGAATTAGTACATAGCGTTTCGCACGATTCTTCAGACGCGGAAAATCAAGATCGGGGGTAAGAATCCCATCGAGAATAGCCCGCCCCTTCCGGTCCCTCCAGCCGAGATTATCCTTAAACGCTCCAACCAGAAATACATCGGCAACGGTGATTTCCGGGGGTAGAGCCTGCAGGAGCTGAAGTACAGCAAGAGACCCGGAGGAATGGCCTATTAGAATGGTCTGATTATCGAAGACGAAGCCCTCGTGGTGGTGTGCGGGATTCAGAAGAAAACTGTTGTAGTTTGCGGTATCGGGATATTCACATTCGGGTAGCTGCGGTACCCAGACCGTGTAACTCTGTTCCTCAAGTTTACGGGCAAGCCAAGGATACCAGTTATGATCTGGTGCCGCGTTGGTACCATGAAGAATAAGTGCCGGTTTCATACTGGCATTATACTTCCTTCTGCAGTTATCGGATATAGGTAGCACGCCAGATCTCCCAATCAAAGCCACAGACCGCTTTCGGATTCCCCTGCCCATCGGCACAGTCGTTCCGGGAGTTGAAGTCAGCACGGGTGGTAATCCATTCTCCAAGAAATTCCCGGGTCCAGATTTCCAGGTCGGATAGATTTACGTTCCCGTCGCAATTGGCGTCCCCTTGTGACTTCCGCGGACAGGTACCGGAAGATGGAGGGATAGCGCTTGCTTGTGGAGTTGCCGTGCTCCCTGGACGACCTGTTGGTGACGGGCTTGCAGCAGGTGTGGCAGTTGGAGCCGGTGTGCGTGCAGGTGTCGGCGAGGGTCCTGCTGTAGGGATGGGCGCGGAGGTCACCGTTGGTGCTGAGGTAACGGTCGGTGGTTGTGCGCCACTGCCGAATACAATAATCGAGGACACCGAATAGCGGGGAAAGGTACGGGAAATAACATTACCGGAAACGGAGAGAGGCCGCGGGCGGATTGCAGCCAGACTCGTCTCCAGATTATTGATATCGATTGTAACTCCGTTGAGGGTGCTATAGACATCCACATTGCCGCTACTGTCCAGGTTTCCGAGCGAATCGTCGGGCAAAAGCTCGTAAAGCTCCGCGGAGGCGCCAATAAAGCCGTTCAGCTGGACATTTGCTGGAATATCTACATCCGAAAAGTTAGTTACCAGGAGCTTCAGCTTTCCGGGGTCGCCGGAATCCCGCGATGCCCAAATCGAGAGCCGCTCCTCGTCGGGGCTGGAGGAAGATATAATCCGGTCGCCGAAGTACTGTGAGAGCATGTAATATGTATAGTAGGTCGAGTTTATCCGGAGTCCTTCCAGCGGGATTCCGGGATTGGGTCGGGTAGTGTGCCAGATCATGCCAAAGGCATTGTTTCGGTGGGAAAACCCGAGCCAGAGTGATGCCAGATCAACCCCGTTCACTGCCATCCGCGGGAGCGCATCGGCCAGAAACATAGCAGCTACGTGGTTCGATTGTATGTGTTCCCGATTTTCGGAAAGCGTATTAATCTCGGTTACTGCTTGCAATACTGGCCTCCCCGCTATAATTTCGGTCTCGATTTTCCGCGCTGCTATATCGGGCCAGATACGTCCTTTTCCATTCCCTGACATACGTGTAGGGTCCTGACCGGGAACCCGGTAGCGAAAGATATTTCTCATTGTTTCATCTTGCCAGCCGATGTACCAGTGCCATCCCAGTCCGCCGATGTCCCGTCCGTTCGCGTTCCGTACCTGCGGAATTACATTCAGCATCTCTCGGGTAAAGCGGTTCTCGTCCGGAGAGAACGAGCCGTCTTTCGGTTGCGTTGTTTCATTCGGGGTTGCCGCCCCGAACGCGATAATCACTATATTCGGGTCCACTGCCTTCATTGCACGTTCATAGGAAACAATACGCTGGAGGATTAGATCACGGTTCATCCAGTACTCGCTCCAGCCGGCTTCGTTTTCGTTTCCCAGTTCCCAGTACTTAAAGTTATACCCTCGCTCTATGTTAACATAGCGTACCATATCGGCCCACATAGCAGGATCGTTTCGGAAGATATTAACCTGGATCATGACATCTGCGCCGATTGCATCCGCGGCGGCATTAAGGCGTTCCAGCTCGTCTGTACCGTAAACATAGCGGTACCAGTTTCGATTGATTGTTGCTCCCTCGGAAGGGTTCACCTGTGGGCCGCGATGAAACCCGGTAACATTGGACTCACCCCCGTTGGCGTAACGAAGATAGCCCGGTCGGAATGCTTTATACGCTGCGATTACCGGTGCATACTGCTCATGACCGAACTGCCACTTGCCCCAGCCGTTTTGTATAAACTCCCATGCGCCGAAATCGATCCCTAGCATGTTATTGGTGAATACCCCGCGTTCGGTGGTTGCATCAACTACCAGAGTTATTCCTGTGGAAGTGTTTGCGCGGGTTTCCGTTATGGTTGGATCTCGGGTCGTTTGCCGTGAAAAGACGGCAACGAAGACTACCGCAACGATAAGAGCTACCGGACCGAACAGATTCATATACCTCCGTGGATCACTCTTCTTTCGGAACCGGTGACAGAGCGATGTTAACAAAACATGCATAACCCATTGTAGCCAAACAGAATCGATCACTCAAGACTAGCCGTTATACCGGGTATGATACACTTGCCTGCGTATCACCTTTCGCGGCTATGTTCACAAGCATCGGTGCGTAATGTACATTTGTACCACCATTTCTCGTGGAGATTCCCACCAGAGTGATTATAGATATTATCGGCTGGATTTGCCATACGCTCCTGATCTAGGAATCCTCGGGGTTACTGGTGTGTACCTTGCGTCAAGAATGCCGGGTAAAATTCCACCTGAACCAGGATGGTTTCAGCTGAATCCGGATGGTTTGCGTTCCCGCTTGGAATACGGAGCGGTACCGTCAAGAGGTTACGCCGGTTCTGTCGCGGTAGATAGCTTTGTCAAATGCGGGCGGTTTCCTTTCAGGCTAAACCGCTTATGAATCGAAACGGCAATCCGCAAGAGAATTACCAATATGGCGAATACTGAGAGTGTGAGCCGGAACGGTGGTAAGGTTACCGGTTGGGCAAACCAGGCAGTCCATAGCTCAAAATCTAGATAAGTTGCCCGGATAACCAGAAGAAAATATGCAACATACCCCAGCCGGAGGATTTCCCGCCAGCGCTCCGGGCCGAGCAACTGCATTGCTTTAGTATTCGACACCAGCGCCATAAGGGTCAGGATAGCCATAGCAGTCAGCCCCAGCTGTACATCCGGCTGCAATACGGTTTGTGGCCAGCCACTCCAGTAGCGCTCAGGTTCGAGCGGAATTAGCAGAAGAGCATAGGCAAGCGCACTATAATACCCCAGAAGTCCCAGATACTTCCGGTATCCGATATGCCGGTCTGCGAAGTTGAAAAAATAGCAGATTCCACTGAGCGCAAACGATGTGCCGATCAGAATAGCTCCTGTTCCCGCGAATGCCATTGTGAGGGAGAGTTGAGAGATCGAGCCAGTCAGTCCAGCGGCGTAGGCTAAGAAAAAACCGTACAGAAGACCTGCAACCGCAAAAGAAGAACCCCAGAGCCGCAACAGAGGATTCACGTGTGACTTTGGCGGCACACCAGATGTTAGTGATTGCGCGGAGGTATCCATGCTTTATTGCTTTATTATAGAAAATAGTAGCCTTATGTAAACAGAACGCTATTTTAAAGCCAATAGCACGCATAGCTCCTCCAAATCCATCATCCGGGTCTCAGTCTTATCGCGGCGCTTGTACTCTACTCGGTCGGCGGTTTTTCTGGACACCACGATACGGTGCGGGATACCGATCAGGTCTGCGTCAGCGAATTTTTCGCCCGGCCGTACGTCGCGGTCGTCGAAAAGCACCTCTACACCTTTTGCGGTTAACATCTTATAAACTTCCTCTGCTCTGGCGCGCACCGCCGAGTCGTCAAGTGCGATGCCGATTAGGTGCACGCGGTAGGGTGCTACTGCTTCCGGCCAGATAATTCCTTTGTCATCGTGAAACAGCTCAACCAGCACACCCATAATCCGGCTCGTGCCGATCCCGTAGCTGCCCATGTACACGAGCTGCTGCTTGCCCTCATTGTCGATAAACTTGTAGTCGAAGGCCTTCGAGAACTTAGTTTCCAGCGGGAAGATGTTCCCCACCTCGGCGGCCCTGAACACCTCGTACAGCTCCCCCGTCTCGGGGTACAGATCGCCTTCCTTGGCCACCTTGATGTCGTAGTACTGCTCCGGCTCCGGCAAATCGCGGCCGAAGTTCACGTTCACGCTGTGGTAGTTGGTGCGGTTCGCGCCCATCTCCATGTTGCGGCGGCCTTTAAGGGCATCATCTACTAACACCCGTACCTCCGCGGGCAGGTTCAGGATGCCGGCGTAGCCGATCTCCGCCCCGGTAACGCGCTTTATCGTGGCCTCGCTCGCGAGTGTCAGGCTCTCCACGCCCGCGGCCTTTTTCAGCTTGTTCTCATCCACGTCGTAGTCTCCTCGCACCGCGGCGGCGATTACCTTCCCATCTTGATCCTCGAAGAGCATCGTCTTGATCGTTTTCGTCGTCGGGATTCCCAGAAAGTCCGCGATCTGCTGCACCCCGATCATTCCCGGGCTCTCCACGTGCTCAAGGGGCTTGAGCTCCTCCGCGCTGTCGTCGATAGGAGGCGCCATGCTTGGTGCCACTTCGCGGTTAAAGGTCAAGTTCTTGCTCGGCACGTGGAACAGTACATCCTCCCCCGCTCTCACCTTCACCTGGAACTCGTGGGAGAAGTTCTTCGTAAAGTCGCCACCGCTAGCCAACGCAACATAAGTATAATCCTTCAGACCCAGACGCTCGTAAACGCGCCAGTAGGCTTCTTTGACCACCTCGTAAAACCGTAAAAGATCCTCGTTCGTGGTGTGAAAGCTGTACATGTCCTTCATCCGGAACTCGCGGCAGCGCAGCAGCCCGCTCTTGGCGCGCGGCTCGTTGCGAAACTTTGTCTGAATCTGGTATACCGTCATAGGCAGATCCCGGTAGGAGGGATAGAGCTTTTTAGCGAGCGGCGTAACCACATCTTCATGTGTACAGTTCAGTACATACTCCGAGTCGTTCTTTTCCGCGGCTTTCTTGTTCGCAGGAATCGTCTTCATAAGCACATCGATCGTCTCCAGACGCCCAGACTGCTCCCACAGCGCCGTCGGTACAATAGACGGCATGAGCACTTCGGTACTTATGGTGTCCATCTCTTCGCGGACGATGTTCTCAATCTTCTGCAGTACCCGGTTGCCCAGCGTGAGGAAGGTATAGCCCCCGGCCATCACCTGGTCCACGAATCCGGCCTTGATAAGATAGGTTGCGTTCGTACTCTCGTACTCCTGCGAGGTTTTGTTGGTTTTGCCGAAAAGGCGGGATTGATACATAAGAAAAAAAGTGTGTAGCTCAGATGGCTGTCTACTACGGATAATTGTTAGAAAAAAAGTTGTGCGGCAATATGTTCAAACACAAAGTATACCGCAAGCATCATCGCGTAGATACCGATCAGATACAGCCGCACCCGGGTACGCTCCTTACGATTCTTCGCGTTCATCTCAGCGGGCCAGCGTTTGTATCCGATCACAAAAGCAAGAACACCCAGACCGGCAATACATGCGAAACGGAAAATCTGATACGGTTCCATAGCTACGTTTTTGAAAATGCTAACAAATGGGGTTTTTAGATGTAAAAGGATTATACCGCACGCGGCGACGTTAGAGTACAAAGGATATTCCTCGATTCGCTTGCTCAGTTTATCTTAACTTGAACCGGCAGGTTTTTTTGGTGGTCTGCCGCGACGGCGTGAAGTAGGTGCAGAAGCTTCCGCAGTATTTGAAGAATGGTACTATCAACCCCGGAATTGATCGGCTTACGGTTGATTTTAGTTATTTCTTTTACATAAACTTCATTTGAATGATCGCGCGGGCCATACTCGACCCGTAAAGACGCTGGCTTCGGGCGACATTCATTTACTATATCAGCTGGGCTCGAGAGATTCCCCGCCATAAGCGCCTCTGGACAAATAACATCCGCCTGACTGCCGCTACCCCTTACCGTCTTCTGGATCAGTGGCAGTGCAGGAGCGGCAACGGGCTATCAAGAAAAGAACTTCTGAAAAAGGTAAAGGATGCGGGTGAGGTCTGGCCACTTTCTTTGCGGCACTCGTTTTGGTGGCAGTGTAAACGGCGCAGGATTCTTCCTGGAGACCCAAAGTTACGTTTATACCTTACCGTTCTGTGTCTGTAAGTGGCAAATGGTATGGGAGTACTACCGCCATAGCATGGATAATACCTGCACGGTTTTTGCACTTTTCCGCCTCTTCATTAAGCCAAATCAGCGAATCGATGTCTGGAGCATCTAGCAGCAAAGACTGCACCCGAAGCCTTTCTGCAAGCATCCTATAAGCACCCTCCAGAGCGAGTCCATACTCTATAGGGAAGGATGGATACCCTGGTATAATCTTTGTAGCGGTAACATGGATTAATGCAACCCGATCGGGCTTTCCTCCCTGTGCTGCTTTCACCATTTCTCGGTAAAAACCCGGTACCGTAGGAAACTCGGGTTCCTGGAATGGTTCCTCTTCCGTGGCCGTAAGTATAGCGGTCAACCAGTCGAGAAACGTCCTTGCATTCCCTGGGGTGAATATATCGGGACCAAGTACAGGTACATCATTACCGTCCATGAATGCCTTGACTACGTCCCGCATCGAGGGGGGTCGGCGTGCGGTTTCCGGTAGGGGCATTTTCCATTTCCCTATTTTACGAATTAATTGCTCAGTTAGACCGGGATTAAGATCAGGCCACAACTCGTAAAAATTGGGAAGAATAATTTCTGTTTTCATAGCTCAGTAAGTATTATATCACACATTTGTACTATAGGGCACACTTCTGAGAGTTACCGCAACGTATGAGCACCAAACGCATTCCGGAGAATCCCAATACCCAATCCGAACACGAATCCTCCGATGTGGGCCCACCAGGCTACCCCGCCTCCCTCCATACCCAGACTGCCGAATCCATTCAGTATCTGCAGACCAATCCACATCAGAAGTACGAATGTTGCGGGAAGCTGAACCGTACTTACATATCCGAAGGAAAGAACCAGAGAAGTTATGCGGTTCCGGGGAAACCGTGCTATGTAGTATCCCATAACTGCGGCAATGGCGCCGCTTGCTCCGAGTAAGGGAATCTCACTTGTGGCGCTGGTAAATGCAAGCTGTGCTACTGCCGCAGCAATTCCCCCGGCAAGGTAAAAGAGCAGGTATGCAACCGGTCCGAGATCGTGTTCCACGTTATCGCCATAGATATGCAGAAACCAAACATTCGAGAACAGGTGAAATAGGTTGGCATGCAGGAATACCGAGGTGATAAGCGGAAGCAGCGTATCCGGGCGAGTCCAGTCTATAAGTCGTGGAACTACGGCCCATTGCTGTAAAAACGCAAAAAGCTCCACCTCACTCGTGGGCTGCATAAAGAAAACAGCCACCGTTGTTATTATCAGAAGATAGGTGAAAAACGCAAATCCGGTGCGGCTGGTAGAGCTGTCTCTTAGGGGAAACATACACTAGGTAGTATACCGGATGCCGCTACCTCTTAAAGACGATTGTTCACCAGTTCACGGTGAAATCGGCTATAATTAGGAGCAATGGATATCGCACTTATTACATCTCTTGTTGCGACTGTACTCAACGCTATTATCCTGGCAGTACTCCTTACCCGCAGGCAGGAAGTGGATGTCGCTCCGCTTAAGAAAACCTTTGAAGACAATTTCGGTGCAATACAGCGCTTTATTCGCGATGAAAGTGCGACTTCTCGCAAAGAAAGTCGCGACGGCGAAAAGGCGCTTCGTGACGAGCTACATAGTTCGCTAAAAAACTTCGGAGACTCTGTGGACAAGCGTATCCTCGAGATGAGTGCGGCACTAGACAAACGAATCTCCGTTATGGCTGTCCGCAACGAGGAGCGACTCGAGAAAATCCGGGAAACTGTGGAAGCGAAAATGGAGTCATTGCAGAAGGATAACAGCGAAAAACTGGAAAAAATGCGGGCTACCGTAGATGAAAAACTGCACAGTACTCTGGAAAGACGGCTGGGTGAGTCGTTCAAGCTTGTGAGCGATCGTCTCGAGATGGTGCATAAAGGTCTCGGTGAGATGCAGACACTTGCGGCAGGAGTGGGTGATCTCAAGCGAGTGCTCACGAATGTAAAAACTCGCGGGACCTGGGGCGAGGTGCAGTTGAGTAGTCTGCTGGAACAGATTCTCACGGTTGAACAGTACGCAGTGAACGTTGCCACGCGGAAGGGCTCTTCGGATCGGGTGGAATTTGCGATCAGACTCCCGGGAAAATCCGCTGAAGTGAAACAGATATGGCTTCCCATCGATGCCAAGTTTCCCATAAAAGATTATCAGCGTCTTATTGCCGCCCAGGAAAAAGCCGATATAGCGGAAGTGGAAGCTGCCCAAAAGGCACTGGAAGCCCGCATTAAGCTGGAGGCAAAAAGTATCTCCGAGAAGTATATCGATCCCCCGAATACCACTGATTTTGCTGTCCTTTATCTCCCGATCGAAGGCTTGTATGCCGAAGTTACCCAGCGACTTGGCCTCTGCGAAGCGATTCAACGCCAATACCGGGTTGTGGTGTGTGGTCCCAATACGATAGCAGCGCTCCTGAATAGCCTCCAGATGGGCTTTCGCACTCTTGCCATCGAAAAACGCTCGAGTGAGGTCTGGTCTATTCTGGGTGCGGTTAAACAGGAATTCGGCAAGTTCGGAGACTTGCTGGATAAAACGAACGATAAACTGCGTCAGGCAAGTAAAACAATCGAGGATGCGACGCGGAAATCACGAACGATTGAACGAAGGCTCGGCAAGGTGCAACAGCTTCCCGATGAAACTCATTCACCAGAATCTCTAAGCGAAAGGTCAGGTGCGGCCACACTTCACTTGTTTACAGATGAAAGTGAAAATACAGCTCGTGTATGATGAAGTATACCCGGATTGTAAAGAGCATTTCCCTATACTTTAGGCCTGACTGAACCCACGGCATTCACGTATAGCTCAACCCAAGGAGCACTCTCGCAGGCGCTGGCCAAAGTTGCTTGTGGAATTATGCAGAGTGCTGGTACAGATAAGTCTGCTCGTCTTCTGGAGGCTACCCGGGTACGTGGCATTCGCGCTGACTAACGCTAAACTGATACTCGGGGCACCTGCACGTGTTAAAGGCTGGTTTTTCCGTGGAATTGCTTAGTATCTCGCCCCTACAAGACTGATGCCATCAGAAGAGACAATTGCGTCTTATCCCCGGCTCTAAGTAGTCGTTCTAGCGTTGCTTTTTCCGCTTGGTGGCTTTCCGATTACACTATTTTTGCAGATACCTGACCAGTACCGTAATGGATTTCCACAGTGAATGCTCTGAAAACTGCTTAGGCCGCAGTGTTATAGCCCAGCTTTTCGAGCACTACCCCTACCGTTTCAACCTGCCCGTGTGAATATGTATCAATCACCAGATGGTAATAATCCCGGTTCCAGAAGTCATAATCGCCATAGATTCGTTTCCATTCCGTGAAATTATCATGCTCGCGCTGGTAAATAAAGTCTTTTGCCTGCTGGATCGACAGCTTATCCCGGTTTGCAACTCGATCAATACGGAGAGCATCGTCTTCGCATACTAGGAGAACACGTAGTGTGTTTTCAAGCTTTCTGGCTACGAATCCGGAAAGCCAGGCTTCTATAACATAGTGCTTCTCCCGTGTAAGCAAGTCCAGGGTACGCTGGTCGAGCTTTCGATGAAACTCGTCGTCGGCAAGACTAGCAAGCGGCTGAACATACTCCTTCGTAAAATCGCGCAGGATTTGCCCCCCTGAGGTGAATTTCCAGCCGAGTGGCTCCAGATATGGACGAAGATTGTCTTTTAGTGTGTTTTTTCCGACGGCGACACCTCCGGAAATGGTTATGTTTTCAAAATTAAGCTTCATTCTCCTTGAATTATTGAAAAAGCTTGACAATATCGAAATAAGTCACAATAATACTCAAGCTTAACAGGGTAATAATACCGAATAAATTCAGATTACGTTCAAAGTTCTGGCTAATGCGCTTACGAGTAATCCATTCGTAAAGCACAAAAACCAGACGCCCTCCATCCAGTGCCGGAAACGGGAGAAGGTTTACAACAGCCAGGTTCAACGAAAGCAGTGCCGTAAGTTCCAGTAGGGCATTTGGTCCATATTTCAGAGCTTCCCCTGTATATTGGGCAATTCCAACGGGCCCGGTAATATCTACCTTGGTTTCTTGAAAGGTTACCAGCGAAAGAAGTAAATTTCCAAGTTCGCGCAGTATTGTTACCGTGATAATAGCCGCGTGACGCAGGCCATAGTATGGCGCTGTATACCACGGATACTGTTTTATCTCATAGTTCATTATCACAACGCCGATAGCTCCTTGACCTGCGGGAGGATTGGCGCGCGGGGTTAGGACAGTAGTCGCAATCTGACCGTCTCGTTCATACTCGAGGGTAATTGGTGTATCGCCATATTGTTTTGCAGCAGCAACAAGGTCAGCAGCCGTGTCTATCTGGATCGTATCGGTTCCTGCGAGAATCCGGAGAATCTCATCGCCTTGCCGTAAACCGGCTGCAGCCGCGGGAGAGTTCGGTGAAACATCACTGATGGTAGCATTTGCAGTTGGCGTCGGGATACCCTGGGTAAACAAGTAGGAGATAAGGAACCACCCAAGGATGAAGTTCATAAAAACTCCGGCAAGCAGTACAATACTTTTTTGCCATGGTTTTTTATAAATAAATGCCCTGGCTTTATCTATTTTACCTTCGTCTTCGTGGTATTCTTCTCCGTAAACTTTTACAAAGCCACCGATCGGTAAAAGGTTGTAGGAGTAGAGAGTCTCCCCGATTTTCTTACCGAAGACACGGGGTGGAAAGCCGAATCCGAACTCCTCCACTTTAATACCCATACGTTTAGCTGCGATAAAGTGTCCGAATTCATGAATCAGGACAAGTACAGCGAGGATTATGAAAAAAGCGAGTACATTCATAGCTATCATTGTACAGGGAGTCTTCCGGAAGTGGTGAGAAAGTGTAAAAAAAGTTACACTTCCATAATCGCAGCTTCCTTCTTTTCACGTATACCCTGTATTTCATCAAGGAGCTTCTGATTTACAGCGTCCACTTCTTTTTCAAAGCGGTATTTTGCATCTTCTGTCAACAACTTCGCATCAAAGTCGGATTTTATGCGCTTCCGGATTTCATCCCGATGGTTCCGTATGGATATGCGGTGTTCTTCTACGATCTGACCGACGAGTTTCAAAAACTTTTCGCGCTGCTCCTGATTTAAAGGCGGAAATACCACCAGAATCTTGTTCCCCATGACTTTTGGGGTCAGTCCGAGGGGCGACTTGAGGATTGATTTTTCGATGTCCTGTACCGTTGAAGGATCAAAGGGATTGATACCCAAAGTCGTTGGCCCCTCACTGGAAATGGAGGCCAGTTCATTCATCTTCATCTTCATGGTGCCGCCATAAGCATCAACAGTAATTGATTCCAGTACATTTGCCGTAGGACGGCCTGTACGTATTCCCTGCAGTTCTTCACGAAGGTGCTCAATGGTCTTCTTTCCTTCCCGATTAAAATCTGCAGCGTAGGTCATGGCAGGAATATTATTCGCCGAGTTCCCAACGGATAATACGGGCAATTCGGATATTTTCGCCAAATTTCAGAATCGCATCCTTGAGAAGCTGATCAACCGTTTTACTCATGTCGCGGATGTACTGCTGTTTGAGGAACTCTTCAACACTGTCCCCACGGAACAATGACATCTGCATCGCGAGCTCCATACCGAGCTTCCTGAACTCATCATTTCCAGCTACAAAATCGGTCTCAGTCCGGAGTTCTACCATGGTGGCTATCTTCCGGTTATGGTGCATATAGGTAAAAACCCCACCCTGACCGGCATCGCGATCAGCCTTGTCAGCAGCCTTTTTTACTCCCCACTCTGACATGAGCTTCTCTGCTTTGGCTGGGTCATTATTTGATTCTTCAAGTGCTTTTTTGATTACCGAAAATGAAACACCGGTTTTTTTACGGAGTTCTTTCAGGAGTCTCATGTCTGCTGCCATAGGGATTGCGATAGGGAAATTCTAAAAATAACCGGTACCACACTGGAATCGCTCATTGAGACGATTCTTTCTTTGAAGCCGGTTTCCGGGCCGTCTTTGTTTTAGGCTTGACGGGCTTTTCACTCGATTCTTTTTCAGCCTGGGATGCCTTTTCTTCTGCAACCGTTGCTGCATCGACGGCAGATTCGGCTTTTTTCTCAGTATACGCGGACGAATAGGTTTTCAGCAAGTTCTCCAGAACATACCGGACGACTTCGGGGGAGTCATCGTTCATCACGACTGGAACGGTGACTTCGTCGGGATTTGAGTTCGTATCAACGATCGCGATTACGGGAATGTTGTGCTTTCGCGCTTCGGTGATAGCATTCTTTTCTTTTTTTGCATCGATTACGAGGAGTACGTCCGGCCGGTGCTTGAGAGGGAGAAGACCTTTATAGAAACGCTCAAGACGATACAATGCCTTTGACATGGCAACACGTTCATGTTTGACAAATTGATCCCATGTCCCGGACTCCTGTTCCTTTTTCATCCTTTCAAGTTTCTGAACATTGCGGAAAAGTGTCTCAAAGTTCGTTATCAGGCCGGGCAGCCATTTTGTTGTGGTATAAGCAACACCATATCGCTGCGCAAGCTCTGCAGCCATGGCAGCATGAGATTTTTTTGTTGCAACCAAAAGTAGCTTTTTGCCCTCCTTCGCATGTTCGGTAAGGCTTGTGCGCGCTTTATTGAGCAGGTTTACCGTCTTTGTAAGATCGATTATCGAAACGCCATTGATGAATTTATAGATAAAACGATACGCTTTTGGGTGAACTCGTGCTTTGCGGTGCCCAAGGTGCGCACCTAGTTGAAATAGTGTTTCTACTTCATTGATCGAATCAGATGTCTGCGGTGATTTAGTTGCCATATCAGATTGTAACAAAAAAAGTCGGGATTGCAATGGAAATTGTGTAAAAAAAGATTCCTACAACGATCCGTTGCATCGGGATGCGTTTCGGTCGGCGTGCTTTTGACCTCGGGGTTACCCCAGTTAGAGTTTTAGACTCTTCAAGAACGCGCGAAACTCGCCGTTGACCTCGGGGTGTTTGAGGGCGATATCGATCACAGTCTTCATGTACTCAAGCTTGTTGCCGGTGTCGTAGTACGTCGCGTTTTTCACAACCACCGCGTAGGTCTCCATTCCCTGGTTCTTCAAGTGGTTTATTGCATCAACGAGCCATATCTCACCACCTTTTCCGGGTTTGATCTGCCGGAGGGCTCCAAAAATCTCAGGCGGAAGTATATACGCACCATGGGTTGCAATATTTGATGGCGCTTCAGCAGGACTGGGTTTTTCGACGATATTTCTGATCTTGTAGACATTTCCCTCGACAGGTTCCAGGTCAGCGATTCCATATCTGGCAAGATCTTCTTCTTTTTTTATCTCAACTCCGGAAATTACGATTCCCGGATATTTTTCATAGACTTCAATCATCTGTTGTAAACGGGGTGGCGTGGATGAAATAAATTCGTCGCCCCATAATACTGCAAACGGCTCGTTCTGGATCAAAGGTTCGGCACTCAATACCGGGGTACCGTTTCCATACGGCCCTTTCTGTCGTATGTAAATAAAGTTTGCCATGTCAGCGATCTGATTGATCGTCTGTAGCATGTGCTCTTTATTACCGCCAACCAGGTTCTGGACAAGATCCTGGGTTGGCTTGTCAAAATGATCTTCTATTGCCCGTTTGTTCGAACCGGTAACAATGATGACATCTCGTATTCCGGATTCAACTGCTTCCTCGACAACGTACTGGATAACTGGCTTATCAACAATTGGCAGCATCTCTTTCGGCATTGCCTTTGTTTGCGGCAGGAAGCGTGTACCGAAACCGGCAGCAGGAATTACGACTTTTTTGATGATGGCCATAGGAAATCACTGGAATTGAATTGATATTCGTGTGGTTATTGGGGTATTATCCACGAACGCCTCAAGTTCTGCAAGGCCTGGTGTAGTTGATGTAAGCGTGAAGACTGCCTTTCCGTTGGCATCTGCCTGAACGGTATCCTTATCCAGAGTGCCAAGTGTCGTTTGTGCCGACACTATCCGGTTGGGAACAGCATCACCTTCATTATCGCGAATAAACACGGTTATCTCTGCCCGTTCTTTGCCGTCTGCTTTTAGATTTAGAGGCCAGCCGAAGACCAGTGAGCGTTGCGGTGAGAAGGATTGATTGCTTGCACGCGCAGCTGTGGTAAGCTGATCGTTAAATACCATAAATGTCATGAATACGACAAAAGCCAGAAAGAACAGCATCGAGATGCCGAGAAGTGTTTTGTCCATAGGTTTGATCTATTGTATCAAAGCTGTGTCAGCAGATGTTGTTGTCGTTTCCACTGCCGATCAAGCTTGATGTGTAAAGGCGAAGCACGAAATGCGTTAAGTGCGTCCTCGAAGCATGAGGTGAAATTACGCGGAATATTCAGGCAGCTGTGGCTCATGATGTATTGCAAAGTTTTCCGGGCGATCTGGCCAATTACAGTACCCGGGGGAAGAGAAGCGTCAACAAGCTCGAAAACACGTGTCTCACCATTTTTTTTTGCAAGTTCGGCAAGCGAGAGGTACCATTCCTGCCGTTTTCGGTGAGTTGCGGGGGGTACGTCGTCCCAGGCGGTATGCGAGCGGTCCCCAGAAACTGGAGAAGTGATCATTCGACGGGCAGTAATAAGTTTTTCTATCATGGTATCGGGAAAGTAGAGTATAAAAGTCAGGTCAGGCAGATACCCGTCTACGAATTCTCTTTCAAGTTCGTAAATAGTTTCCAGCCCGAGTTTGCCCTCCAGGCCCTGATACACCCGTGTTGAGTCCAGATACCGGTCCAATAGTACCACCGCATTCTTCTCTTTGTGTTTCCCCAGAAACGGGATGATTACCGTATCCAAATGAATACGACGGGCCTTGTTAAAGAGAATGGCCAGTTCTTTTTCATTTGCGCCATCTGCAACCTTCCGGAAAATTTCATTTCGGATCCGTTCACCCTCTGGTGTTCCGCCCGGTTCACGACTTGAAAGAACAGGTATTCCGCAGCTTTCTAGCAAGCTGAGAAGCCCGGGAATTGCGAGTGTGGTTTTTCCTACATACTCGCCACCCTCAATGGTAATCAGAAGGCCCATGCCATACATTATATCGAAGCTGGGGAAAAGTGTTTTGAACCTTTTGCTCTACTTGGAATACCTTTTTCCGGATTTTAAGTGCATCCGGGTAGTCATCAACAATTTGTATGTACATGGAGCCAGTATACACCACTTACATGCGGATTGTACTGCCGGGAGGTGCTTTTCCGGCGAGAATCAGTTGTGCGACCTGATCTTCGATTTCGTTTCGGAGCACCCGTTCCAGGTTTCTTGCACCGAACGCAGGATCGAAGTTGCGTGATAGAACCGCCTGCAACGTTGCGTCCGAGACTTCAAGGTGAACCTGGTGCAACTCCATGATCTGTTTCTCGATTCCGGCCATCATTTTGCGGGCTATAGTCACCATGTTATCCTGCTGAATCGGTTTATACGCTATTACACCGTCGAACCGGTTCAAAAACTCGGGTGTAAAGAGTCTTTTTTCAATTAGGTGCGCAATCAACTCATTACTCCCCGGAACAGTTCCCTGCTGCAATTTCTGGAAGATGAAATCGGCTCCGGCATTGCTGGTTGCAATAATGACAAGGTTCTTACAGTCGACCCGTTTGCCGTATCCGTCAGTGTAGTATCCCTCGTCTAGAATAGTGAGAAAGATATTCAGAAGATTTTTATCTGCTTTTTCAATTTCATCAAGCAATAATACTCCATACGGCTGACGGCGGATGGCATCGGTAAGAAGACCGGGTTCGTGCGACTCCGGTGAGCCTACCAGCTTCGGTATGTCCTCTTTCGTCTGGTAAAGCGACATATCAAAACGCAGCATAGTTTTTTCTGCTCCGAAAAAAAGTCTGGCGATTGCTTTTGCTGTCTCTGTTTTGCCCACACCGGTCGGTCCGAGAAACAGAAAACTGACGAGCGGCTTCTTTCGTTTACCCAGAAGCAGAAAAGCACGTCGCATTGCTGCAGCAAGCTCGTGGATCGCCTCATTTTGGTTTACTACCTGGCTCGATAAATCATTTTCCAGTGAAAGCAACTTGCCTTTCAACTCATCATTCAAGGTTGTCGGTACATGGATATGCTCACTCAGTACCGAGTCAATTACCTCCGGAGTAACAATAGCCCGGGCAGCATGCTCTTTTGTAAATACACATGCTGAATCAAGAAGCTGAATAGCCTTTTCCGGGAATGGAACTGAAGTAATAAAAAAGTCACTTTTTTCGACAACTGCTAAGAGGGTCTCGTATGGAATATACAGTTTATACCGGCGTTCCATAATTGAATTTATATCCATGAGAATTCTAAGGGTGTCACCTTTGCTTATTTCTGCAATATCAACTTTATTGAAGATCATACGAATCTTTTCATTCGGGAAGATATACTTGTCGTACTCGTACGGAGTCGTCATACCGATGATCTGAATGCGATTTGTTTTTCCGTAGTGTTCAAACGGAATGCTCAGGTCGAGCCGGTTCGCCTCACCACCGGAAACATAGCGATCAAAGTTGTCTATAGCAAGAATAACATTTCCGGATCGGGCAGCTTCATCAAACAGCGTTGCTACAAAGTTTTCACGCTCCTTGGCATCTGTATAGCGGGCAAGAACCTTCTCCATCTGTAGCAGGAGAACACGACGGTATGCAAGGAGAGCATTACAGCGGCCAAAATAAATATTCTGTGCAAATGCATCAAGTATAGTATGACGTCCAACCCCCTCTTCACCGACCAGTAATGCGTTTGCCTCTTCGGATTTAAGAAGCGCATTTTCAATTAAGGAGATTTCCTTTGCCCTTCCTATAATATGGGAAATCCGGCTTTGGTATGCCGGACTGGTAAGCTCGATCACATATTCATCAAGGTGCACGGTAAAGCCGGCGCTCCAGTCTTTTGCGAGCGGGGTGGAGTTGGTCAAATTCTCCAGTTTCCACCAGAGCGATTTTCGATAGTGCTCTTCATACTCTGTTTCGAACCAGGATTCCACCACAGAGTGATTTTCCGGCTTTAGTGCGTGTGTTTGTACAAAACGGTCACGAAGCCGCTTTTTTATTTCTTCACGGGATGGCGAAACAAGGTATACAACATACTGAAGCGGTAACGTCAGAAAAAAAAGAATAAACAGAAATGGCAGAAGCAAGATGTATGTTGATTGAACAAGGAAAAAAGTAATTAAGAGTGTTGCACGCGCGCAAAAACCAATCCCTATAGAGATACAATTGAACATGAGACGGTTAAAAAAGCCCGAAAAAGAGAATCCACGCTCTTTTGACTGGTCAGTAAGCCCTTTCCAGGGTAAAAACAATGTTCGCAGTAACTCAACCACAGAAAACAAATACGGAAAATACCAAAGTAGGTTTAAAGCTCCTTCGGTAAAGTTTCCGATTTTTTCGACCCAGAAGCCGGGACTAGTTGTCCTCATGTAACTGTAAGTATAGAACAAAAGCATGAGCACAGGCAACCAGGGTTACGTGACGGGAGAAATGGAATCTATATATCCGCTGTTTATTGGAGGACATGTGGTGGTCGCACCAGGACTTGAACCTGGGACCTTTCGGATGTAAGCCGAGCGCTCTACCAGCTGAGCTATGCGACCTTTTTGTGAAGCCTTAAGTATCTGTGCGTCTGGATGGAATCGAACCATCGACCTCTTTCTTATCAGGAAAGCGCTCTACCACTGAGCCACAGACGCATACGTGCCGAGAAAACATTGTACCACAGCAGAGGAGACATGTGTAGCTAATTTATTCTATACTATGTGCTGCTTCGACACATCGAGACAGGTGAAAGCTCTTTCTTTTATTGTGCTTGACATTTTTTCGGGTATGGTACAATAGGTTTTATCTGTTTCCTCAGTTCTCCCGAACTGATCCCCCAATCACCGATGTTCGTAACTATCATCAACGATTGTCGTGACGAAAATGCAATGGCCCGTCAAGCCACCCGTGCCGCTTCATTATTCAAGACCAACATCACCACCGTTGGTATCGAGTCTTTTAAGGATCTCGAGGGAGCAGGGAATATTATCGATATCATGGATGCGGCGTATGGTGCAGAAGGGATTATCATGTGTAACATCGCTCCCCGGCACGGACGCGGAAAGAAATGGCCTAACGGTACCCCTTTCGGATATTTCCGTCACAAGCAGACGTTGGTTGTATCTACGATCGACGGCTATACGCTCTCGCTTGCGAAAAAGTTCGGTCTTATCGAAACCGCCTATGTTACCGATCTGCCGACCGTTATTGATCAAATGATCGAAATCGGACAGTTTAACGCTGAATTCCGGGATCTCGTAGTTAAATCCCAGTTTCGCAGTTTCGACTACATGCCGAGATTGGCTAAATGGCTCTATGAGGGAATCCATGTGAAAGCAGATATTCTGCCTTTAGATCAAATCGAAGATGCTCCCCTTGCAGTATGGTGGGTGGACAATTTCGGAAACTGCAAAACTACCATTCTGCCCGAGGAAATCGATTTCAAGCCTGGCAAGAAGGTGAAAACTACGGTTGGTCAGCTCTATTGCTATGCGCGCCTCAAGGATGTCCCAAACGACGAACCTGCCCTTATTATCGGCAGTTCAGGTTTTGGACAGAAGCGGTTTCTGGAGGTCGTTATCCAGGGAAAAAGTGCAGCGGAGCGCTTTGGACTCTCTTCGGGAAGCGTTCTTATAGAGCAGTCCTAACGATCAGAAAGAAACTATCTTCTCAGCAACCCGCGCAAGCTGTGGTGTACCCCTTGTAGCTCCCGGTAAATTAACTGTATACTGGCTGTATGAAGAAGGTTCTTGTTGTTGCTGACTGGGCTGCTGATCCGCTCTACACCCAGCAATTCCGATCTGCACTGGGCGGATATATGAGTGCAGCAAACTTCCCTGATCTTGCGTTTATTCCGGCTCATCCTTCTACAATCCATACCGGATATCTTGCTGCGCAGGCTGTAGAAACCGAGGAACGGCTGGGTAGCCCATTGGAGACGGTACTCTTCGTTCATACGGACCCCCGTCTGCCTGTATCCGAACGTGATGATGTGCCGCGGCCGGCGGAATTGCTTATTCTCCTTCTGGTGAGCGGTTTGTATGTAGTAGGAACTAATGCAGGAAATGCCTTTAGTTTACTAAAACATAAAGTTCACCGGGCGTTCACCTATCCCGGAATAAATGAACAGCCCGCGAGCCGTGGTCGTGATGTCTATTCGAGAATTGTTGCACACCTTGCGGAAAATCTCGAAACCAAGATGGAGCTGGAGGAAATTCATACTCATTTGATACCGCTTCTTGACCGAGCCGTCGTGGGGCATGTGGATGTATTCGGTAACATCCACACCTCGATTCACCGGGAAGACCTTCGTGAAAAGCATGCCTATAACGAAATCGTGACGGTCCGTCTGCACGGTGCTGTCCGGAAGGCACGGTTCGTGGAGCATCTTTTTGCAGGGACATCGGGTGAGCTGGTAGTATATCCCGGGCCCTGTGGTCCCCAGGAAAATCCATATCTCAGCATAAGTGCATGGGAACGCGAACCCGAAGAGCTTGGAAAAACCGGGGCGGAGTGCTTCGGATATCCGAAACCCGGAGAAACAGTAAGTATTGAGTAGTTTAATGTAACCTCTAATAAAAAAATAAATACACTCCGGTTGCCGTCCTGGTAGGAGGTAGAGGGTTGATAAATCTTTCTGAGTGCATCCTCGCTAATTTCCGCGTAACCGGGTTAGGTCGCCTCTATTTTTTGAATTCCCTCTAACGAAGGGAATATTTCTATTCGCCGGAGAGCAAAGTGCTCACCGGTAAAAAAAATAGAAAGGAGGTGATCCATCCGCTCCTTCCAGAACGGATACCTTGTTACGACTTAACCCTCATCGCCGACCCTAACCTCCTTCGACGTAATCGAAGTTCAGATAGAACCGACTTTGTTGGCTTGACGGGCGGTGTGTGCAAGAGGCAAGAACGTATTCACCGCAACATGTCTGATTTGCGATTACTACCAAATCCGCGTTCATGTAGTCGAGTTGCAGACTACAATCCCCACTGAGCGAAGATTTAAGAGATTTGCTTACCGTTACCGGCTCGCGAGACTCGTTGTTGCTTCGCATTGTAACATGTGTGTAGCCCAGGGTGTAAGGACCATGCTGACTTGACGTCTGCCGCTCCTTCCTCCCCGACGAGCGTCGGGGCAGTTTCGTGTGACACTTGTAACACACGATGCGGGTTGCGTTCGTTGTCCCACTTAAGGGCACTCCTCACGGAACGAACTGACGACAGCCATGCAGCACCTGTGCAGCACCTTCGAGAGAGGCCTACTTTCATAGGCTTAGCAGCTGCATGTCAAACCCTGGTGAGGTTCATCGTTTTGTTTCGAATTGAACCACATGTTCCTCTGGTTGTGTGCCTCCCCGCCAATTCCTTTGAGTTTTAGCCTTGCGGCCGTAATCCCCAGGCGGCTTGCTTAACGGGTTTCCTTCGCCACACCTGGACCCCTTGCGGGGCCGGAAATGCAGCTAGCAAGCATGCGTTTACGGCTGGGACTACTCAGGTCTCTAATCTGATTCGCTCCCCCAGCTTTCGTACCTCAGCGTCAATCTTCTTACAGTAAACCGCCTTCGCCACTGGTGTTCCCGTGGGTATCAACGCATTTCACTACTCCTCCCACAGTTCCGTTTACCCTCATAGAAGATTCTAGATTGAGAGTCTTACCCCCGGTTCTGCGGTTGAGCCGCAGAATTTAAAAGGTAACTTTCCAATCCGCCTACGTGACACTTTACGCCCAGTAACACCGGATAACGCTCGGGGCCCACGTCTTACCGACGCTTCTGGCACGCAGTTAGCGGCCCCTTTCTAGCATGGTACCGTCAAGATTTCTCCTTCTTCCCATGCCACAGTAGTTTACGATCGTTAGACCTTCATCCTACACGCGGTGTCGCGCGGTCAGAGTTTCCTCCATTGCCGACTATTCCTGATTGCTGCCTCCCGTAGGAGTGGGGGCCGTGTCTCAGTCCCCCTCTGGCTGGTCGTCCTCATGAGACCAGCTACCTGTCATTGGCTTGGTGAGCCGTTACCTCACCAACTACCTGATAGGACGCAAGCCCATCCCTTGGTGACCGAAGTCTTTACATCCCCGTAAGGGGATGACTATGGGGTATTACCCAACCTTTCGGTTGGCTATCCCCCGCCATGGGGCAGGTTCTTACGCGTTACTCAGCCGTCCGCCGCTCGTTCATCGGGAGCAAGCTCCCTCAGAACGTCGCTCGACTTGCATATCTCAGGCACACCGCTAGCGTTCATCCTGAGCCAGGATCAAACTCTTAATAAAAAGTTTGTTTGGTTAGAAATGCTTAGAAGCCATCCCTAACCCAGTTACTCGGATATTAGCGAGCACTGCTTGCGAGTGTTAGCGCAAACAGTGCTTTTTGCATTCCGGCTTTGAAACCGGAAATGCGAAATAAAGATGCACTCAGAACGATTTATCAACGTACTTTCGAAAAAATCTATGCCTTTCGGCAGCAGGTTACAATTCTATATGAAATCCGGAATATTGTCAACTGTGAATTACAAAGCTGTGATCAGGATTTGCTCACAGAAATTTATCCGGTATATATTCTGAACAAGATCTGTCCTTTCGAGGCTATCATTTATTAGGGAAGTGTCATGCCCTGAGTGTTGGACACTTCGAACCATTCCGCTGAATTGCCAGCATCGCCGGTGACCTTACTCAAGTTTGTGATTGACTCCTGGCGGACATTTATCTCATAGTTCCGTCCGCTTACCGCAAAACGATATACCGCAATATCGCTTTTTATATCCCCAGGGGAAGCGTCGTCTACTACATCCGTTGTTGTGTTAACCGGGTCAACCGGAACGGACTGAATATACTGGCATAGTGATGCAGTCACATTCGTCCCGCCCATCCAGTTTTCGGATGTATTAGCACAGGGAGTATAGGATACCCCGGAAGGCACTATTTCGGAGGTGCAGGGTATAGCAGTAGTACATGCACTGCCGAAACTATGCCCATCTTCAAGGTACTGATTGAGGACAGCTTGAAGCGTATTGGCGTCTTTCAAGCGTTTGGAATCTCGATTCCGTTTTTGAGCTTCGACAGGGTTTAATAGCGTAAGGAGTGTTACGGCGAGCAGGGCGATAACTGCGATAACAACCAGAAGCTCGATAATGGTAAATGCAGTCGCGCGATTACTGTGTATGAGTATATTGCGCGACTGCATAAGTGGTGTGCTAAATACGTCCTCTATTACGGCAGAGTCATACCCTGGGTATTCGAAATCTCAACCCATTCGTCCGAATCTCCACTATCCCCCGTTACTTTACTCAGGTTCGTAATAGACTCTTGACGGACATTTATCTCATAGTTCCGGCCGCTTACCGCAATCCGGTATACAGCTGCGTCTGACTTAGTGTCACCTGTCTCCGAATCGTCTACAATGGAGGTGGTGGCATTTATCGGATCGACTGGGATAGCCTGAGCATAGGGGCAGAAGGACGCTGATGCGTTCACCCCTCCAATCCAGTTAGCTGCGGTATTCGTACAAACTACGGTATTTGCTCCAGGGGGAGCATCCGCGGATGTGCATGGTGTTGTTGTGCTACATACTACCGGAGTGCCGCCAAAGGTATTCCCATCTTCAAGGTACTGGGAGATAACCGCCTGGAGAGTGTTAGCATCCTTGAGACGTTTTGAATCCCGATTCCGCTTCTGGGCTTCTGCTGGATTCAATAGTGCAAGTAGCGTTACGGCAAGCACAGAGATAATACCGATAACAATAAGCAGTTCTACAAGAGTAAACGCATTCGTGCGTTTCTTGAGGTTAGAGTAGATAAAGTTTTGATTCATAGGTACATTATGATAAGTTGTTCTGGCCTTGTCAATACGTAAATATTTCACTGTTGATACCCGACAAGTTTAAAAAGATCATCCGGATTTTTATCAAGATGTATCAAGCCGTGAATGGTTGCATCGGCATACTGTTTTGCCACATATGTTTCTATCTTCAATTCCTTGGAAAAGAAATGGTCGATACCGGGAATCGCAGCCATATTGCCTGTAAGGGCTATGCCATTCTGAAATACTTCATCTGCAACTTCCGGGGGTGAGATCTCCACTAGTTCTTTCGTTGTGTCAAGAATTTGATGGAACGTAGAAGAGAGAGCTTCCTTTACATCTGATGTCTTCAGCTTAACCGATTTCGGCAATCCTGTTTCAAGTGATTTCCCCCGTACTGTCGTCGCAATTTCTTCGCTGGTAAAGTTAAGGAGTTCTTTTTTTATCTCTTCACATGAGTTCTCTCCCAGGATAATCCCGTGCTTCATGTACACATAACTGGCAAGCTGTTTATTCATGTGGTCACCAGCATTCTTTAGAGTTTTTTGTGCAACTATTCCTCCACCGCTTACTATGGAAAGCTCAATCAAACCAGCTCCCATGTCGATAATATAGTGCGGATGATGCGAAAAAATATTAAAACCGCAGCCGGAAGCGGTAGCGATTGCCCTTTCGATAACCGTTACGCTCCGGCAGCCTGCTTTCGTAAGACTCTCCTCTACCGCTCGTTTTTCGATTTCTGTTGCAATAGAGGGAGCAGAGGTAAGTGCTGAAACAGTTGGTTTTATAAGAAAATGCTGAGAGATATATGGATTAATCGCTTTGTCTATTGCATAGGAAAGGTAGGCAACTTCCCCGTCGAAATCGGAGAGGATTCCATTTACGATCGGTTTATCAATCCTGATAAAATCAGGCGTTTTACCGAGAATGGTTTTTGCCTCGTTCCCGAAGAAAATATATTCTTTTGTACGCGTATTGAGGCCGATATATGTGGCCTCCCTGAATACAACTCCCTTTTCCCGCACAGCTATCCGCGTCTGGGATGTTCCCATATCAAAATACGCATGGAGCGAGGAAAAAAAAGGGAGCTGTAATTTAGAGAGCTTTCCGATAAAATTCGACATATGACTCTTACGATTATACGGTATTTTTATTATCTTCTTGTTGTTCTGGTTCCTTTAATTGTCTACTCGGGAACATCAGAACTTTTTGAGTTTAATAAAATGCTGTATATCTACTTTACTGCTTTGTGTGTCGGTTTTCTGTGGTTATATTACCAGATAGAGACCGGCACGGTAGTAATCCGCAGGCACTGGCTATTTATTCCTTTTGGCATCTTTCTGGCGACGCAGATTCTATCGACGGTGTTTTCTATTGATAGGCACACCTCGATATTCGGGTATTATGGTCGGTTTAATGGTGGTTTATTTTCATTGATGTGTTATGCGACCCTCGCATTTGTTTTTACTCAGATTGCTGACCGGAAATTTATTCGCCGCTTTCTCCAGGTATCATTCGCCACTGCGGTATTTGTGGTCCTCATCGGGCTACCAGGAAGATATGGCTTCGATACACTCTGTCTGGTTTTTACCGGTCAGTTAACCAATGCCTGCTGGACTGATCAATTCCGGCCGGCGGAGCGGATGTTTTCTACATTGGGACAACCGAACTGGCTTGGAGCGTACCTAGCAATAGGAATGTGTATCGGAATAGCACTCTCTTTCGGGAAAAATCTCCGGAATAGATACTTGCACTTCGGGTACGCCGCGGGAATTGTCGTTTGTTTTCTCGGGATACTTTTCACCAGATCCCGTTCGGCTCTGCTTGCGGCCGCGGTGGCATTAGCAGTAATCGGAGTAGTGGCTGTGCTCAGGCACCGTCGGCTAGTACGCGAGCGTGCACGGATACTAGGCGGTATTCTCTTTGCCATAATACTATCAGTGCTTTTCTTTCGAACCGGTTCGGCACAAATAGATCAGTACCTGACATTTCAAAAGCCTGCAACCAGCCAGACAGCAGGACAAAAGCAAACAGGAACGCCGGCAGCAGTATCTGCTCCAGCAAGGGTGACAGACTCATTTGAGATCCGGAAAATAGTCTGGGAGGGGGCAATTGAACTGGGGAAACGATATCCTCTCTTTGGTACCGGCGTGGAAACCTTTGCGTATGCCTATTACTTTACACGGCCCGCAGCGCACAATGCCACCTCCGAGTGGGATTTTTTGTACAATAAAGCGCATAACGAGTTTCTGAATTACCTTGCGACAACAGGCTTTACCGGGCTGATCGCATATGTCGGACTAATTCTCGGGTCATTTATAGTTCTGGGTAAGAGGTATTTAGCCGCTTCAGATCAATCTGAGAAGATGTTCTGGGCTGCACTTGCTGCCGGTTACGGAACAATAACAATTACAAATTTTTTCGGCTTCTCAGTCTCGAGCGTGCAGGTGTTTTTCTACCTCCTTCCCGTAATAGGGGTGGTCTCTGCGCCGCACCTTGCGGTTTCAAAAAGTGAACTGCCTGCAATGGGGTGGTTCCGAACAGCATCAAAAGTAAGCGTGGGGATGTGTATACTCTTTGGCATTATATACCTTGCGCGGTACTTTTTTGCTGATGTTTCGTATGCCTCGGCAGAATCACTCAACAGAGCGGGCGAGTATCAGGCGGCATTCGAGGAATATAACACAGCTCTGAATCTTCGCCATGAGCACGTCTATGAGGATAAGCTTTCCTCAAATCTGGCTAATCTGGCGTTTCTCCTGGCCTATGGAGATGACACAGAACTGTCTTCGCATCTCAAAGAACAATCCGAAGCATTGAACGCGCGCGCACTTGCACAATCTCCGTATAATGTTTTATACTGGCGCACCCGTGCGAAAAATTCGTACCTTTTTTATCAGATTACTCTTGACCGGAGCTATCTTGATCGCTCGATAGCAAGCATGGAGCGAGCACAGGAACTTGCACCTACCGATCCAAAGATGCCATACTCCACGGCTCTCTTCTATTCGCTTGCGGCGGACGAAGAAACGGACGCAAGCCGCGCCGCTGAACTTCGGGACCTCGCGAAAGCCCAAACGGCCCGTGCGTTACAGTTAAAACCGGATTATGTCGACGCGCAGGAACTTGAGTCTAGCATCCGGTCTGCAACAGCGGCTAGCGACATTTACGATCAGGAAGAAGCAGGAATGTAAACGTCTTTTAAAAGGCTTTTACGGAGACCCTTGCGTGTATGTCAAAACGGCACTTGGCCCAGTGCCAGAACGAATCTGGACCCAGCTTTCCTCATTTCCGCTACCACCTCCATCCTGAGATGCTTTAAGCGCATTTGACTCTGATTCTATCATCGTAGCGATTTCGTAGGCACCATTTATCATTGCAAATTCGTATCGCATACTACAATCAACACGGGTTATTGTGCCGCTTGCGCTATTAATGCAGGAACGGATTAAAGCATTTGCCGGATCAACAGGAACTGTTTTCAGAAAATCGCACAGATTTATCAAGCCATCATCGGTATCCGTCATCCAGTGTCCACTCCTACACGCTTGGGCCGCGGTCCTTGTAGTTGCGGTGGTCCCGTTATTCGAACTACACCCCAATTGACAAAACTCAGCTCTCCCCTCGTTGATCCAGGACTCCGCCATAGTCTGGATGCTATTCAGATCCCGAAGTCGCTGAGAATCTCTTGCGCGTCTTTGTGCCTCTGTTGGATTAATAGTAATAAGAAGAGCTACCGCAAGCACCGAAATAATACCGATGACTATCAGGAGTTCTACCAGTGTAAACGCGGATAATCGGTTGTATCTGTTACTCAGAAGGAAACGTATGGATTGCATATTGCTACTATAGTTAAAAAATATTCATCTTGTCAAGAGGTCTGATGCACCTATGCATTTATTGTGCTTATTGAATACTGTTGGTGAGCGAGTATATCGGTGTTATCACCGAGAAAATCAGGAACCCCACACTTACCCCCAGTACAATAAGGACTGTCGGCTCGATCATTGTCGTAAGATTTTTTATTGCGATCTGGGACTCGATATTAAAGTATTCGGCAATTTTTCCCATAGTCTCGTCCAGGTGGCCGGTCTGTTCTCCTACTACGGCCATCTGAACAATAAGGGGAGGAAAAACAGGCTCATCCCGCAATGCCTGACCCAGCGAGATTCCTTTCTCCACTTTCTCGGATACCCGTTTAAACGCTGCCTTAAACTGTCCGTTCGGGTTTCCTTCGCGAACTATTTCGAGTGCTTCCAGAATAGAAACCCCTGATCCCACAAGAATTGAGAGCGCCCGAGTCGTATCGACAAGCATGGATTGTACCAGCACCGTGTTAATAACCGGTACTTTGAGGAGAAAGACATCGAAAAATGCTTTTCCCTGGGGAGATCGATAAAAGTTGTAGCCTGCAAATGCCAGACCTCCGATTGCACCCAGCACCAGAGGCCAGAATCGTACACTAAAGTCTGAGAGCGTTACAATAACCTGAGTTGTCCACGGGAGGTTCACACCCATATCTTTATATAACCCCACCAGCTTCGGAATAACGAAGGTTATCATCAGAAAAATGACGAGGAACATACCGATCACGATGAGCATCGGGTATATAAGCGCCCCGGATACCCTGCCACGGAGCTCCCGCTGTTTTTCCATATTATCTGCAAGGCTAAAAAGAATTTCGTTGAGTTTCCCTGAGGCTTCGCCGGCCTTTACCAGTGAGACATAGAGAGGTGAAAAGTGGTCCGGGAACTCTCGGAGAGCATCCGAAAAAGTCTTTCCACTTCTGATATCACGATCCAAGGTCTCGACCATCCGCAGATAAGCCTGTTTTCCCGCTTGTTGCTTAAAAATCGCGAAACAATCAACCAGCGTGATACCGGCATTTAGCATGATAGACATCTGTCGGGTAAAGTTCACTATGTCGGTATAATTTACCCGGTCGAAGATCTTGGACAATCCGAGACTTGAGGAAAGCTCTTTTTTCACCTCTATCGGGAAGAAGCCTCCGGATTTCAGCGCAGATATTGCCTCATCAACACTGTTTGCCTCGATTTTACCGGTAAGCGTTTTTCCGTCTTTGAGCGCCCTATAAACGTATTGCATTTCGCTTGATCAGGATCATTTTATAAACTTTGTTATCTCACTCTGTCTGAGCGCATAGGTATATGCGGTTTCTTTACTAATTGTTCCCTGTTGATATAATCTTGTCAGATATTTTTCGAATAGGAGCATCCCCTGTTCTTCACCGGTCTCGATCATGTTGTCGATCAAGTGGATCTTGGATTCCCGGATGGCGTTACTTACACCAGCCGTATTCACCAGTACCTCAACCGCCGGGATTCTTCCCTGAGTTAACGAAGGAACAAGCCGTTGTGCCACCACAGCCCGGAGTGTGCTGGAAAGCTGACTCCGGATCATGCCCTGCTGATGAGAAGGGAAAATATCGAGAATGCGATTAATGGCCTCCGGTGTAGAGCTGGTGTGCAGTGTTGAAAGTACCAGATGTCCTGTCTCTGCAATTGTCAAGGCAGCCTGAGTAGTTTCCAGATCACGCATTTCTCCGATCAGCACGATGTCAGGATCCTCCCGAAGAGCCCCTTTCAAGGCATCTGCAAAAGAATACGTATCTGAGTTCAGCTCACGCTGAGAAACTATCGATTTTGCCACGGGATATACATACTCTATAGGATCTTCGATGGTAATTATGTGTTTGGCATAGTTCATGTTGATCTCGTTTATGACTGCTGCAAGGGTTGTAGATTTCCCTTCTCCGGTCGGGCCGGTTATGAGGATAAGACCGCTGCGCATCTTCGTGAACTCATAAAAGATCGGAGGCAACATCAGTTCGGATATTGTACGGATAGCCGGTGATATAATGCGAAACGTCGCGGCAGGAGCTCCCTTAACCGTGTAAAAGTTTGCACGGAACCGGTGTCCGTTCATTTCGTAGCTGAAATCATATTGCAGGTGTTCACGGTAAATTTTCAGTTGAGCATCACTGAGTATCGGCAGGAGTAATCCCTCAGCATCTTTTTTCGATATCGGTGATTCGGTTCTGATTGCATATAGTGCTTCATTTACACGAATAGTAGGGAAATAACCCGGAACTATATGAAGATCGGAAGCGTCTCGCTCAATGGCGATTTGCAAATGCTGATGGATAGCAGGAGTCGTTGCTGGTGTCATATCAAATATCAGTGGTACGTAAAATTTCTTCGATGGTGGTGCGTCCATCTAACGCTTTCACATAGCCATCCTGTTTCATAGTTATTAAGCCTTCCGCGACCGATTGCTGGAAAATTTCATCAGTTGATGCGTTTTTAAATATTAGCTTATTTATTGCCGGGGATATTCGCAACACCTCATAAATACCTATCCGACCCAGATAGCCGCTGTTATCGCATGCCTCACATCCGGCACCCTTCCATAGCTTTATGGGTTCTCCCTGCTTGTACTGGGGAGGGAGATAATCCCCGAGAACATTTTTAATATCCTCAATGACCGATGGCTCGGGTTCATACTGTGTTTTGCAGGACTCGCAGATTCTTCGTACGATACGTTGAGCGATTATTGCATCCAGTACCGATGCAATCAAGAAGTTTTCCCCGCCAAGGTCGATAAGACGGGCTATGGTAGATGCTGAATCATTCGTGTGAAGTGTTGAAAATACCAGATGGCCCGTAAGAGCAGCCTGTATTGCCAAAGATGTAGTATCCTTGTCGCGGATCTCTCCTACCAGAATGATATTTGGATCCTGCCGGAGGAATGATTTTAGCCCGGCTGCAAAGGTAAGACCTGCCTGTGGATTTACCTGAACCTGATTAATTCCAGGAATTTGGTACTCTACCGGGTCCTCCAAAGTTACGATGTTTGTAGAAAGTGTATTCAGTTTATTGAGAATGGAGTAAAGTGTTGTTGTTTTTCCCGATCCGGTGGGTCCGGTAACAAGAACGATCCCGTTGGGGCGTGAAATAGCCTCCTCTACTAGTTTTAACGATGCCGGACTCAAGCCTAGATCAGCCAGAGAGGGAATACCTCCGGATTTTTTAAGTAAGCGCATGACCATTTTCTCACCATGGACCGTAGGAAGTGTCGAAGCACGGATGTCGATTTCCTCATCGGTAGAACGGTAGTTAAACCGCCCGTCCTGTGGAATACGGTGTTCATCAATTTTCATGTCTGAGAGTATTTTCAGCCGTGAGATAAGTGATTCATGGATGGTACGCGGCAGGGTAAGCTTCTCCTGCAGGATACCATCGATGCGGTATCGAACCCGGGTCTTGCTCTCAAGAGGTTCAATATGAATGTCTGAAGCGCGGCTCTTTATTGCGAAGTCAAGGATGGTATTTACAATTTTTGCGATAGGAGCATTCGATTCGGGTTTATACTCATTTTCTACCTTCTTTACCGATGGAGCAACTTCTTTTAAAGCAGCACGAACTTCCGGAGAAAGGTTCTGACTATAGGAATTGTTGATGGCCTTCAGAATGTCTTCCTGAATAGCAAGAGAAAAGATAATCCGTTTCCGCGTTTTTGACTCAAGAAACTCAACGAGATTGAAGTTCAGAGGGTCAGTTGTTGCAATAGACAGAGTTTCAGTGGCTGCATCGTATTGATAGGGAATAATCGTATACCTGCGTGCAAGTGCTTCGGGAACTAGGTTGAGCGCCTGGGGATCTATTGCTGCAGTGTTTATATCGACATACGACACGTTCAGAGATGCCGCCTTGATCTTTAGGACGATATCTTTTTTTATGCCGACCTGAATCAGATACTCATCAACGGGGATGTTTTTCTGGAGAATCTCAACCTCATACCGGTCGGCAGTTTGCTGATCCAGAATTTTCTGGGTAACCAACTGAGCCAGAAACTGTTTCGGGGACAGTGCCATGTATTCACTATAGAGTTTGTCATGGTAAAATGCAAGAAAATGCTCCCCACCATTATTATCTCAGCAACTGCAAGTACTCCCGGTCCCGAGGTCGCTCGAATTGCGATGGAAAACAAAGTGCCTGCACATCACATTTTCACAGTTACCGTCCAGGATGGAAAGCGCGAACTGACGATCGAACAGCTTAGGGAGGTACAGCTGATGGCATCACGTTCCGTTGCAGTCTCGCGTTTATTCGTTCTCTGTGATTTTGATACAGCTGCGGAGCAAACACAGAACACATTGCTCAAGAGTCTGGAAGAAGCCAATGAAAAAGACTATTTCATTCTTTATGCCCGATCTCTTTATCGGATAATTCCGACGATCCGTTCCCGCTGCTCTGTCGTAAATCAATTCGGCAGTGGGAATCTGTCTGTGGGAGCTGAAATTCAGGAATTTACCAGAAGGCTTTTTACAGAGCCATATTTCTATCTCTCTGCTCCCTGTTCATCTGCCCTCACCGCCGAGCGTGCACCAGCATTCCTTGATGAGGTTGTGTTGTCCTTGCGCGACTATATTTTGCAACCCGGTGTTTCTGGTGCAATACGCGAACTTCTGCGGACGAAATCCCTGATAGAGAACAACAATGCACATCCTCAACTTTCGGTTGACAGTGCGCTCATAGCGGCACAGAATATTCTTCGAGCTTCACGTTGACAGGAGCTGATAAACTGATCTACAATCAAGGTGATGCATCCTTTTTCCCGGGCTGGGTTTACCCTCATTGAGATCGTGGTAGTAATCGCGATCGTTGCTTCTTTGACCGGCCTGTTATCGGCTAACTACGTGCAATATGCAGAAGAAAAAAAACTACAACAGGAAGTAATAAACCTGAAAACCGTTCTTACACTAGCTCGCACCAAGTCCCTTGCTGGCGATATCGGCACTTATCCCTGTGGTAATTTTTATGGATACCGGATCAGTTCCGATCTCCCCAACAGAAAGATCAATACCCATCTCTGTTGTGGAGACGGGTGCGCGGGAGGCTCAAACGCAGCTTATCAAACCGGATCATATACGATCCCGGAAAGCATTACCGTTCGCACAAACTTTGCTCTCGCCTTTCTTTCATTTGCAAAAGGTACCGATCTTGCCGAAGATCTTGTTATTGAGCTAAAGAACACATCCATCGGAAAATGCGCTTTTATTCGGGTTTCAAAAGTTGGTCTTATCGAGGCAGCACCCTTGTACCGTTGTTAGTATGGTAACTATGCATAGTCCGCTAGACAGGCAATCGGGATTTTCGTTTATCGAGGTACTGGTTTTTATTACCATAGTGAGCTTTCTCTTCATAACTCTCACTGCAACAGTAATCTCTTCCCTATCGAGAATGAAGTTGGTGGAACATCGCATGTACGCAACCCATCATGCTGAAGAGCTTCTAGAGTGGCTTCGTGCGGAAAAAGACGCAGACTGGAACGCATTCGTAGCCCGTGACAGCACGGGAGGTTCCGGCACATCATACTGTTTCAATACAGAACTCGACTTCATTTCTACCGGACCGCTATGGGAAGAGATCGGCAGCGGACTTGATACATGCGCATTCGATGGTGTACGGGGATCAAAACCACGTATATTCCGCCGTTATGCTCAAATCCAGGCGGTAAGCCCTGAATTCAATACAGTTAATGTACGTGTCATTGTCGAGTGGCGCGAAGGGAGCCGATATTACTCGGTACCATTGAATTCAACATTCACTGATCTGAATGAAAATACCCGACCCACACCGACACCGATATAACCGCAGATGCGGATTTACCTTTATCGAGACGATCATGATCCTCGGGATCATGTCTATTATGTTGCCGATGATTTTTTCGATACTCATGACGGTTGCTCAGCAACAAAATAAAATTTACCGGCTAACCGAGGCAAAGACAGAAGGTGATTTTGCGATGGCATTTATGAAACAGCGCCTCAAAAACGAGGCGGAAATGATATTTAAAGACGAAACTCTTCAGCTGCCGGTATGTGCGGACACCGATGTTGAGAATATTGAGTATACAGCGCAAAAAGGGCGTCATATGTACTTCACTAAACGGAACACTGCTGGTTCGTATATTCAGTTTATGACAGAAGAATTCGGGAATCTGACTTCCGATAACCCGTATGAACAGATCATCTTCAACGATAATGGTCAAAAAACCGCATTAACCTCGGAGAATGTTGTAATCTCAAACTTTGAGATAACCTGCTTCAGCAGGACGACTGCGACTCCACCCACCATAATGATAAGTTTTATAGTTTACTATAAAACTGATCTCTCGACTGCAAGTGCAGAAGATACCGCCATACTTGAGTATAGAGGTGTCGTGAAAATGCGCTGACTTGCTATTCTACGCGCAACCAGTCATAATGAATCCTGGCTATGAGCGAGACCACTTTTGCACTGGAAATAAACGAAAAATTTACGCGCATGTGCGATCTGCGTCTGAACGGAAAAAAAATCGAGCTCTTATCTCTGGGCTCGTATGAATCGGCAGTAAATTTTTTTGATACCGAAAACGCACTTGTACTGGAAAAACAGGTAGAAACAATCAAACGACTGTATTCAAATCTTAAGATACGCAAAAAGAGCGTTAATGTGATTATTCCGGATGCCAGAACTTACTCTCAAATCGTTGAGATGCCAAAGCTCAAAGAAAAAGAGCTTATCGCGGCTATACGTTACCAGGCTGACGAATTCATTCCAATGGCAATTGAGGATACATATCTTGACCTGGAGATACTCCGTGAGGATAAAAAGACTAAGAAGATTCTCGTCCTCATCGTCGCTGCACCAAAAAAGATAGTTGACCAGGTATATGCGGTGGTAGACAAAGCCGGACTCATCCCGGAGGCTCTCGAGAACGAAATGAGTTCTGCAGGACGGCTGTTCTCGGAGGTGCTCGTGATTGATTCCCCGGTGTATCTTCTTGTAAATTTCGGATTCTCGACTACTTCCATTTATCTTGTAGACGGCACCACCCACCTTATCGTGTTTGCCCGCACAATCAAGATTGGACTCGATTTGTTTGTAAAGGATCTGAAAATCAACCTCAACTGGGATGAAGCAAAAATTATTGATGCGCTGCGACGAATCGGATTGGCAAAGACCGGTACCTTAAATCTGGGCTCTATCATTTTGCCGCTTCTCAAGGAACTTGTTTCTGAAATCGAAAAGTTTATAGCCCTCGCAAGACAGAATCTGAATCTGAATGTGAAAAACATTTATCTTTTTAACTTTGATACAAATGTTGCTTATCTGACCCAGTATTTACAGGCTTATTTTAATATTCCGACATCCACGGCTCCCGTTGCATCTGCAGTAGTACCAAACCCGATTGCGAAGACTTTTCAACAGGAACTGTCATCGTATGTTTCGGTCATTTCGGGAAATTTTCGATGAAAAAACGCATAAATCTTTTTTTCAGAAAAAAGCAGCAGCAACCCATTCCGGTGATGGCTTATACAGTCCGCACCTATGGAATTCTCATTGCATGTATTTGTTTTGTGTTATCAATCGTAGCCGGAGCGGGTTACTATGTTCAACTTCAGCGTCTGCGGAATGCTGAAGCGGACGTTAAAGATCTTACCCGCCGGGTGAATGCCAACACCGAGATTAAAGGGGAAATTGTCTTTTTTATCAATAAAAAAGAACAATTGAAAAAATATCTTGCAGATGATGCGCAGTTTGCTCAGCACTTTTACCTAATGACTGATACATTAAAAGAAGCAAGTACGGATGCTGTCCTAAAAAGCTTTGATATCAACCGGACAAAAGATGTATATTTTGACATTTCGTTTACCGATTTTGAAAATTCTCAGAAATTGCTCGATTTTATAGAAGACCGGAAATTTCTGGATAACTTTGTGTCATTACGGCTTAATAATTTTAACGTCACCTCTCGATCACGCCGGTCAGATGATATTTTTACACTAAGCTTTTCCGGTAAGTTTAAGGAATCTCTCAATGCTCGAAAAACTGAAGCAGATTAATCTCAAGGATAATATTACCCGATTTTACGTGATAAATGCCGTAATAATCGGTTCTGCTGTAGTTTTTTCTCTGATTTCCCTTTTTTTTGTGTTACAGATTGTAAGTTTGAGTTCAAAAATTGAGGACACTATTCTTCAAAGCAAAAGACTGCAAAGCGATCTTTCGTACTACGACGCAGCGCGGAAACTTACTTCCGAGAATGTAGAAGTGTACAATGAGCTTCTCCGCCGTCTTATTCCCGAAAAAGAGACATATTTCGCTGTTATTTCATCCCTCGAGAGTCTTTCTATTTATACGGGCATAGATGTTTCCCGGTACTCAATAGATCTCCCCCCAAAAGGATCTGCAAAGTACTCACTCTCGATTCTCGGGACTATTCCTGTTGAGTTGTTACCGGTATTTCTGGAAAACTATCAGTACGGGACGGGACGCCTAGTGACTGTAGAGAGTATGTCCTATAAGGATGTGCCTGAAAACAACGTTCGTATCCAGCTCAATATGTACAACCAGGATGTAGAGACAGATTCGATCACCAGAATAGGTTCACTATCCCGGGATGATATTGAACTTATGCAAGAGATACAAACAAAGATAACCAGGGGAGCAGAGATTGCGGGCGACGTTCAGCGATATAAAAATCAACTTGAGCAGCTGCGAAAACTGGAATCCGAGCGGTTGCGTGAAGAAGCACTACGGGCACTTACCCCTACTCCCCGACCATAGCGGCACTAAAGTGCAAATAACTAACCTGACCTGTGTTACTCAGATACTTTTTTGGTTTTTTTACTGGAGTCGCTTTTTTATCGGCTGAGAAGGTATTGTCGGGCCTACTGGAGTCTTTTTTCTCTAGAGGTAGGGGCCTGAACATCTTTTTTTTTCAAATTGTTTACCATGAGCTTTTTTACTCCATCGGAGACTATGGCACCATTTCTGATCCAGTAGTTAAGTCGCTCCTGATTCCATTCGAGCACATGCGGGTTAGACATCGGCTGATAGATACCGATTTTTTCGATATAAGCACCATCTCGCTTTGCGCGTTTGTCCAGCGCAACAATGCGATAGGTGGGAAAGTGTTTCTTGCCAAAACGCATGAGACGGATAGCTACTGCCATAGAAGCTATATGATATCAGAAGTTGAGTTCTTTTTCCAGTGCTTTTTTTGCTGCCGCTTCTTCGGCCATTTTCTTGGATGTGCCGGTGCCTGTACCTACGAGAGAGTCTGCAATATAGACTGAAACCGTAAAAGTCTTACTATGCTCAGGTCCTGTTTCTTCGGTTACTTTATATGTCGGAAGAATCTTATGTCTGGCCTGAACAATTTCCTGTAATCTACTCTTTGGAGACATATAGAGCTTATTTTTCACAATAGTGTCGAGCTTCTCTTTAAAAAGATGACTCCGTACAAAATTATATGCTTGCTCAAATCCATGTTCGATAAAGATACAGGCTACCAGTGCCTCAAAAGTATCGGCAAGAATGTTGCTGTTTCTACGGCCATTCCCTTTTTCCTCTCCCTTCGAGAGCAACAAATACGAACCGAGACCGATCTCTGCAGCGGCTTCCGCCAGGCTTTCCGTACGTACGATTGATGCCTTGATGTCGGTATAATCGCCCTCAGAGAGTTCATGGTAGTGTTTGAAGAGATAAATAGAGGTAATGAGTGAAAGCACGCTATCACCAAGGAACTCAAGTTTTTCGTTCGACGAGAGGTGGTAATTTTTGTTCTCGTTTAAAAAGGAACGGTGCACGAAGACATTTTCAAGAAGCTGACGGTTCGAAAACGAGATTCCGATCAATTTTTCGAGAGGGGTGAAATCATGCTTTTGGCTGTTCATTTTTGTTCAAGGCTTTTTCGTCGTCTTAAAGATAGCGCCGAGGACGGCATTGACGAAGGCGTAGGAACGGTCACTGCCAAACTCTCTGGCTAGCGTAACGGCCTCGTCGATGACTACTTTGGGCGGTTCCTCCTGTGCGACGGTTAATTCATAAACGGACAGGCGGAGAATGGCAAGATCAGACTTTGCGATTCTTTCAAGCGGATATTTGGGGGCATGGGTGCGAATTTTTTCATCTATGGCAGGAAGGTGCTGAAGAATATCCTCGATTGGAGCGTCCGGGTTGGGTAATTCTGCTTTAGACCCGGGAAAACTGACAGAAAACAGGTTCTGAACCAGTTTCATGCGCCGGAGATGCCGCGGGTCTGACATGGGGAAATTATAATGTATAGCGTGCTGGTGCGCAAATCAGTCTTTAGCGATACGACTAGTCCTCAGAAGGCTGATTCGCTCCGCGAGTGCAGGAAATCTTTCGGCTGTATATTCAGAAAGCAATGATTCTGCCGCAGCTCGGGTATGCTCGATTAACGGCAAATCCGAAAGCGATGCGAATCTCAGGTCCTCGGTACCGCTTTGACGCGTTCCGTAGATCTCGCCTGCACCTCGATGCTCAAGATCATATTCGGCAAGCTTCATGCCGCTAGTGGTTGCGGCGAAAAACCGCAATCGTTCAGAATAGGGATTTGAACCTTTCGACGGGAAAAGAAAACAATATGATTGCTTATTGCCCCGTCCGACGCGTCCACGTAACTGATGCAGTTGAGCCAGGCCGTAGCGCTCAGCTCCTTCAATCAACATTATTGTCGCATTTGGAACATCAATGCCAACTTCCACTACCGAGGTGGATACGAGGATGTCGTAGTCGTGATTTTTGAAAGCAGTCATCACTGCATCTTTTTCCTTTGATTTCATTTTACCGTGAATGAGGGCTATGCGCAGATCCGGAAAAACCTGTGTTTTCAGATACTCATACTCTCTATTTGCTGCTTTTACCGACTGCATTGTTTCGGCTTCCGACTCTTCGACAAGCGGGCAGATTACGTAGGCCTGAACACCCTCATTCAGTATTTGTTCCCGGATCCATCTGTAACCGTCACTTCTCTTTTTTTCATGAATGACATGGGTTTTAATCGGAAGCCGTCCGTCCGGCATCTCGTCGATAACACTCATATCAAGTTCGCCATAAATCGTGAGCGCGACGGTGCGCGGGATCGGGGTTGCAGTCATGGTAAGAAGGTGGGGATTCATTCCCTTTTCTTTCAGGAGGGCTCGCTGAGCCACTCCAAAACGATGTTGCTCGTCTATTACAACCAGCGCTACCCGGTCAAAGGTTATTTTCTGTGTCAATAATGCGTGTGTGCCGACAATAACCGGCGGCAGGTTTGCGGGATCAAGCTGTTTATAGTTTCGTGTCCAGAGCCCGGTCTCCACGCCGGCAGGCACAAAGAGTTTTTCAAATGAGCTAAAGTGCTGCAATGCGAGTATCTCCGTGGGTGCCATCACTACTGTCTGATAGCCGTTTAACCAGGTTGCGAAAGCAGCAACTGCCGCTACTACTGTTTTTCCTGAGCCGACGTCTCCCTGGACAAATCGGTTCATCGGTTTTTCGCGTGCCATCTCGATCAAAATTTCATCGATAACCCGTTTCTGGGCGCCGGTCAACTTAAAAGGAAGGTTATTAATAAAGCGGTAAATTGCATCTTTTTTATCTGAGGATGTGATATCAAGCGGATTGCCCACTTTTTGCTTTTCCCACTCCTTACGAACTAGTAGTGATGAAAACTGAGTAAGAAACAACTCATCAAAAGCCAATCGGCGGCGTGAGATCTCAGGATCATCTGCAGTTTCGGGAAAATGAATACGCCTATATGTCTCTTCAGCACTTGCTAACGAGTATTTGTTCCGTATTTTTTCCGGCAAAAACTCAAATTCAGCAAGGTCACCGGGTGCAAGAAGCTGGTCAAATACTGTCAGGATTTTTTCCCGGATAAGTCGCGACGTTATCCCGTAGGCTGCAGGGTATACCGGCACCAGTCTGGCGCTATGCCTTAAGCTTTGGTTATTTTGCAAGACCTCGTACTCTTTCGGTTCAAGTGTAAGGCTGGAACCAAAACGCTTAACAATACCGGCAATTGAGACCTGCCGGCCGGGGGTAAGAATATTCAGTACGAACGGTTGATTAAACCATGACATCTCGATACTTCCGGTTGCGTCTGCAAGGGTTACACGCTGAATTGTCATCTTGTTTCTGGTGCGTACTGTCCTGGTGCTTGTTACCGACCCCTGAACGGTGACCTGATCTCCTTCCCGTAAATCGCTTACCAGCTTCACGGTACGGTAATCATCGTACCGGAACGGCACATGACGAATAAGATCAGCAATGGTTTCTATTCCGAGGGATTTGAGGCGCTTAATCGTCTGCGATCTTGTGCCCGGCAGTTCCTCGATCGGTAGTGAGGCAAGACGCATACAGATCAGACTATAAAGGGCAGGATGCTCGTAGCAATAAGTACAATCGTACAGACGATAATTATAAACCGTAAAATGTTTTTCGTAGTGAAAAGCTTTCTGAACAACTTCATACCGTATTATACACTGGCTTCTTACCGTGCATGCTACAATAAATGCTATGTATATATCTCGCCGGAGACGCCGCTCCCGTTGGGGCCGGTTCCCGTCCGGCCGGTTTAAAATATCAGGAATCAGGTTCCCGAAACTTCCCCGCTTCCTGGCAAACTGTTTGCCGAAGCGGTGGGATCGGCAACGCTTACTCTTCTATGGCGGACTGGGACTAATTGGAGTTATCTTACTGGGATTTATCGGTGCTCTTGGTGTATTCGCCTGGTATGCCCGCGACCTTCCCTCTCCCGGAAAACTCTCTCAACGAACAAATGCCTCCACAATTTTTAGCGACCGCAACGGGAAGGTTATGTACGAAATGTATCAGGACAAAAACAGAGTACCGGTAGAGTTTAAAGATATTTCCAAACACCTCAAGGAAGCTACTGTCGCGGTTGAGGATAAATCTTTCTACCAGCACGGAGGTATCTCGCAAACGGGAATTATCCGCGCTGCATTGAGCACCCTGTTCCGGGGAGAAGTACAAGGTGGATCCACCATTACTCAGCAACTTATTAAAAATGTTCTTCTTACCTCGGAACGGACTCTCGCACGTAAGGTTAAAGAAGCTATCCTTGCCAGCGAGGTAGAAAAACGATACAGTAAAGACGAGATCCTGGGTATGTACTTGAATGAAGCTCCCTATGGAGGGACTCTTTACGGTGTTGGTGCCGCAGCCAAGGGTTACTTTGGCAAGGAGCCGAAAGATCTGAATATCCTTGAATCAGCGATTCTGGCAGGTCTCCCACAGAATCCCTCTACCTATTCGCCCTTTGTAGGGGTGAAGGATGCCTGGAAAGGACGAACACGAGATGTACTCCGTCGCATGCATGAAGACGGCTACATAACGACAAAAGAGCGTGATGCTGCTCTGGAAGGGATGAAAACCATAAAATTCAATACAGATTCCGCCAGCATTGATGCACCCCACTTCGTTTTCTACGTATCGCGATTTATCGAGAAAGAGTTTGGCGCAAAAGCACTGGAACAGGGACTGAGGATTAAAACCACTCTCGATCTTAAGGCGCAACAGATCGCTCAAAAAATTGTTAAGGAAGAGGTAGAGTCGCTCAAAGAGGAGTATAATCTGGGAAACGGAGCAATGGTTATGCTGGATTCAAAAACCGGCGATATTCTAGCGCTGGTCGGTTCGTATGACTACGAAAATGAAGAGTATGGCAAGTTTGATGTTGCTACGCAAGGGCTCCGTCAACCGGGTTCCACTCTGAAACCGATTGTATTTGCCACGGCCTTCGAGAAAAAATACACCCCGGCGAGTGTTCTAATGGATGTTGAAACTGAATTCGGAGCGGCAGGGAATGGGCAAAAGGCGTATAAGCCGGTAAACTACGACGAAACATTCAGAGGGCCGGTGCAGATGCGCTTTGCATTGGCAAATTCCTTAAATATTCCCGCGGTCAAGACACTGGCGCTGGTTGGTATGAAAGACTTTCTGCAAAAAGCCAACGATATGGGGCTCACCACTCTTGCACCTACCGAAAAAAATCTGAACCGTTTCGGACTTTCTATTGCTTTAGGGGGCGGTGAAGTAACGCTGCTCGATCTGACGAGTGCGTACACCGTCTTTGCCAGCGGCGGTGAAAAACGTGATGTCCAGTTTATAGAGGAAATCCGTGACCAAAGCGGTAAAATGATTTATCGGAAGCCCCGGCCGAAAGCAAAACGAGTATTCTCGCCGGAGGTTTCTTTTTTGATCTCGCATATTCTTTCCGATGACAATGCACGTGCGAGTGCATTTGGACGGGGTTCACTCTTGAACATTCCCGGTAAAACGGTTGCAGTAAAAACAGGTACCACCGATGAAAAACGGGACAACTGGGCTATCGGTTATACAAACGACATCACTGTCGGTGTATGGGTGGGCAATAACGATAACACACAGCTTAATCCTCGTGTTGCTTCGGGAACAACTGGGGCCACCTCGATATGGCATAAGGTTATGGTACAGATGCTCAAGCAATATAAGGATGGAATAATTGAAAAACCTGATGGCGTACAGGCACAACAGATTGATTCACTTTTTGGCGGTCTGCCGCGAGACGGTATTCCTTCACGATCCGAGTACTTTATTAAAGGTACCGAGCCGGATGAGGAGTCTCCGTTTTATAAAAAACTCAAAATAAACGATGGCAAGCTTGCGAATGAAATTCAGATCAAATCGAATCAGTACGAAGAAAAAGAATACTATGTAATTACCGAAGCCGATCCTATATCCAGGGATGGGGTGAACCGCTGGCAGTTAGGAATCGATGCTTGGGCGGAAAAGCAGGAAGATGAAAGGTATAAACCCCCAAAAGAGACTTCCACCGCCTCAGCTGATGATATGGTAGTGCAGATCCTGGAGCCGGCAAATCGCAGTACTATTGACAGTAATGATCTGCGTGTACGGGCAAAGATCATCTCCGGTCCGAAAATAAAGAAAGTAAGACTGTTAATAAACGGCGAGGAAAAGCGAAGCTGGGATGGTGACACACGGGAGATTAATGAGGTTGTCAATCTCTCCGATGGAGCCTATAAAGTGCAGGTGACTGCTGAAAACGAGAAAGACAGGAAACAGGAATCCACCATGGAAGTTGGTATCAAAAAGCCCTGGGACTGGAAGCCGGAAGCACCAAAACCGGAAAACACACAGCCTCCCCCGTCCCCCACCTCTGAACCCAGTCCAATAGCCGAGCCCTAAGTCTCCGTTACTTACCCCAAAGAATCGTCGGCAAGGAACTCTGCTGCGAGTGCGGCGAGCTCATCGGTTTTTCCGGTGAATCCGTGATCGGCGCCGGGTATCATATAGCCTTCGAACCGGGTGCTCTGCGACTTCAGCTTGAGAAGCTCCAAAATCTCCGGCACCTGTCCGTTACAAAATTCATCGTTTTCCCCGTACACTACCACCAACGGTTTGCGGATCGCAGCGAATTCCCCAAAAAGAGGTTTTTTTGCAAGAGAGAGTTTTCGGAAGTGATCAGTAAAGGGAAAGATATTGTAGAGCCCATCCGGATCTATGGTATCTTTGAAAGAAGCCCACGACATCAGCATACCCCCAAGGTATTCGGGGGGCATTAGCTCACGGCCCGAACCAGAGTCGATGTGTTTTTTAGCATCTTGCAGGAGTTCATGGAACCGTTTTACGCCGAGCATGGTGTAGTAGATACCGCTGTCGTCTCCTCCGCAGATAAGCGCCAATTTTTCGACCCGGGAGTCAGGAACCAGGTGTTCGTATACTACGATTTTGTTGGCGCCGGTGGATTCCCCTATCAGGAAAAACCGCCGGTATCCTTTCCTTGAAAGATATTCGAGGGCTCCCGAAATATCGGGTACGCATTCTTCAATAAGCTCGTAAGCGGTACCGCCTTTCACTTCTTCTTCCGAGCCGTCCTCTCGTAATCGCTTGAGCTTTCGAATATAGCCTGAGCCCCGGTTATTGAAAGCAAAAAAGGCTATTCCCTGATGGTTAAGTGCGCTGGCGTAGGAGCGCATTTTTTCTACAGATTCAAATACCGAAGAGCCTCCGTTGCCATGAAGAAACACAGCGACACTATCAAAGGTGTTTCCGCCGTTTCCGGTGCCAAAAATATCAGCAGCTGTCGGTTCGAAGAGCAATCCCGCAAGCTTCCAGCCGTCAGAAGCGGTGAATCGGATATGGTTCAGTTGCATAGCTTAATTTGCTTTATGTTTCAAGACGAAGTCGGTGTATTCATCCCACCATATTTCGATCAGATCGCGGAGTTCCTCGGTGGCTATAGTAACATCATAGGGATCTTCCAGCGTCATATCGGTAATTACCGAATGCTTTGGTCCTACAACACAGAGAAAACCGCTCATCTCGATCCGGTTTGCTTCAAGTTCACCGCGAAGAACATCATCGATCACCTGGATAACAAAATCGTGAGCCGACGGCTCAGAAATCTGCTCCAGAAAAAGTGAAATATCCTCATTTTCGGTGCCATTTGCATCTTCGACCTGTGCGAACAGTGATTTTTCGCCATGCTCGTTTTCAAATTCGAGCACGAAGAGTTCATATGCCATAGACGCTACATTGTACATGATTTTTCGCATTCCTGCACGATAAATGCAATGGTGTATACTGAGGCCTATGGACACGCAGATTACCCCTGTCCGTGACTGGCTTACCGGCACCGGTGCGAAATTCCAGGTTACGCCGGAGATGCTCACTTGTCTCCATCTTATGGAAAACACTGATCGTCATCTGTTTGTAAACGGAAAAGCAGGAACCGGGAAATCAACACTGATACGCATGTTCCGGCAGAAATCAAAAAAACAGGTTGTCGTGCTTGCTCCGACAGGCATGGCGGCGGTACAGGTTCGTGGTCAGACAGTACACTCGTTCTTCAAGTTTCCGCCGCGATTCATGCCCCGGGGATATGTCAGTAAGGTGTTTGCTCCCCAGGTGTATCGTAAAGCGGATACTATCATCATTGACGAAATCTCTATGCTCCGTGCCGATCTCCTAGATGCCATCGATGTCTTTCTCCGCCGGAACGGGCGCGATGCCTCGCTTCCTTTTGGCGGGACCCAAATCGTGATGATCGGCGACGTATTCCAGCTCCCCCCCATCGTGAGTGCACAGGAACGCGAAGTCTTTCATGAAGCCTACGAAACCCCCTACTTCTTTAGCTCGGAGGCGTTCCGGAATACACGCTTCGCGTGCGTGGAACTCCCTACCGTGTTTCGCCAGACCGACGATGACTTTGTGTACCTCCTGAACAAAATCCGCTCCGGCGACGTGGATCGTGATGTCATGGAAATCCTTAGGGAGCGGGTGGAGCCCGATCTGGAGAGCCTGGATCGTCGCAAATATGTAATTCTTACCGCTACGAACGCCGGAGCCAAACAGATTAATGACTTTGAACTGAACCGGCTCAACGGCCAGGCCACTGAATACACCGCTCGAGTGGAAGGCCAGTTTCCGCAGGAAGACCGGACGTTACCGGCAGAAGTAGACCTGCGCCTCAAGATCGGTGCCAAAGTAGTCTTTGTGCGCAACGACCGAGGCGGTAAGTGGGTTAATGGCACGGTGGGTACGGTTACGCGCTGTACCCCGGACGAAGTGGAGGTGTATGTAGACTCGGAATTATACACCGGCACTGTAGCAGTCAATCGCGAAAGCTGGGATAATATCCGGTACGAATTCGATCCGCGCACGAATACGATAAAAGAAGAAATTTTGGGTACTTTTCGCCAGTATCCGCTCAAACTTGCATGGGCTCTTACGATTCATAAAAGCCAGGGAATGACACTCGACAATGTGTATCTGGACCTCAGTAAACCGCTCTTCGCGCACGGGCAGGCGTACGTGGCACTCAGCCGGTGCAGGACACTCGCTGGACTGCGCTTGTCACAGCCCCTGCTCCCCAATGATATCATTGTGGATAAAGCTATCATAGACTTCCAACGTGACTTTCTGTATCCGGAAACAAGTCTGGCAACGGGATAACAAGTTCCCGGATAGCAGTGTTCAGGACCGAAAACTACCGTACAATCCGCAGAAGTTCGCGCAGATTTCGCAGGTAGTAATCGGCATTCAGCGCCAGAAGATGGTCCTTCTCGTATATATCCTCGTGCGATTCCGGGAAATACATCACAGTCCTGATGCCGGCAGCTTTCCCGGCAAGAATATCGTTTCGTGTATCTCCCACGATAATTGCATTTTCCGGCAGGCTAGAGGTAGCTGTCAGGCCTTTTAGAATACCCTCAGGGTCAGGTTTATGCCGCTCAACATCATCATACGTTATAGTTGCGTCAAAGTAATTTTGCAGTGAAAAGGTTTCAATACACCGGTTAATCGCTAACCGACCCGAAGTGGTTATCAGGACTATCTTTTTTCCCTGCATTCGTAATTCTTCTAGTGTTTCCCTGGCAAAGGGTGAAAGGGTAATCTCTTCTATCCGTTCCGCAAATTTCCTGTTTATGGCAGTGCCGAATTCCCGGGGGTTTTCTATCCCTAACTTGTCCACGTTGTCGAACTTCACCATGGTATACCGGATTACGTCCTTCCGGGGAATCCCCGTTATTCCGTACTCTTCCAGTCCTTCCTGGATCACCCGAATCCATACTTCCAGGGAATCCGCCAGACAACCGTCCCAATCAAAAAAGACCGTGTTAAACGGCGATGTCGGCGGCGGTGGCGTATTCTTTCGGTCCATCGGCATATTCTATCAGAATCATTGGTTGCGCAGAATCACCGGCTACATCTCGGAGCGGCTGCGGATACTACACAAAATGCCGGCTTCTCAGCGCGAGACCGATAGTACGCACCGTTTTTGTCTTAGTCAGTGGCACCCTGACCTTCGGTCATCGCGATCATTTTTCCCAGCTCCGAAAGAAACTTCTTCGCATGATCCCGACTCATCCCGATCCGCGATACTATCTGTGTATCAGTGGTTGGGCCTAGTTTCTGACCAAAGTCTATTACAATTCCAAACTCATGTGAGGTCATAAAAATGTTGTCTGTATATAGAATCGGAGTCTTTTCGGGATTTAAATTCACTTTATGCTGGTTTTGTGTCTGGTCTTTTTTGTCCATACCGCCATTGTAACCGGGAATGTCGTTCCCGTCAAAAGGATGGTTTATTCCTGATCATTGGAGCATATCTACTATAGCTTCATTGCCCACACAAAACCGTCAGAATACCGAGAGAATATCTGCTGAATATACTCTGAGGTTTGCTACAATTCACGTATGCACACACTCGTCCTCCTCCGTCACGGAGAAAGTACCTGGAATAAAGAAAACCGCTTTACCGGCTGGACTGACGTCGATCTTTCGGATACAGGCCGAGCCGAAGCTGTCGAGGCAGGAAGATTGCTCGCCGAAAAAGGGTATATGTTTGATGTCGCCTATACTTCGGTTCTGAAGCGGGCTATTCGCACCCTTTGGATCGTTCTGGATACCCTTGATGCCATGTGGCTGCCTGTACACAATTCCTGGCGATTGAATGAGCGCCACTATGGCGCACTTCAGGGTTTGAACAAAGCGGAGACTGCCGCAAAATTCGGCGAGGATCAGGTGAAACTATGGCGTCGCGGGTATGCAATTCGCCCGCCTGCGCTTGAACCGGGCGACGAACGGCTCGCTGATGGCGACCCACGCTACACCGGACTGACTTCCGGACAACTTCCCCGCACCGAAAGCCTTGCCGATTGTCTGGAGCGCGTTTTACCGGTCTGGGACGAAGCAATTGCCCCGGAAATCCGGGCCGGAAAGCGAGTCATTATCGTTGCTCACGGCAACAGCCTCCGTGCGCTGGTTAAACACCTGGACGGACTCACCGAGGATGAAGTCCTTGAGTTGAATATTCCAACCGGAATTCCGCTGGTATACGAACTGGACGCGGAGCTAAAACCGATTCGCCATTTTTACCTTGCGGACCAAGCGAAAGTTGCTGCAAAGCTCTCTGCTGTCAAGGCACAGGGTGCGGCGAAGTGAAAGGATTACGGAGCGTTTCTCCCCACAATTGTAGCCCCGTAAGTTTTCTCCAAGGTCGCTGCAACCGTATTGTGAATTTCCCGCGCTTCTTCCACGGTCAAATTCCGTTCTTTTGACTGATACACGATACGCAGCAGGATCGACCGGATCCCGTCCCGTGCGAATACATCCTCTATCGTTACCTCCCGAATGAGCTCTGAGCCTGTTTGAGCAGTTGCAAGAACATCACCAGCCTGTACTCCAGCCGGAATCTGCACTGACATATCAAGAATAACTGCCGGGAACGCCGAGTACGGCATATAGTCCGGAAGCGTGAAGGTAGCCTTAGCCAGGTTATCTATAGAAACAACAAACCCGTATACGTAATATGGCAGCGAAAAAACACTTTTTGAGATCATCGGGCTCACGAGTCCGATCCTGGCAAGACAGAGTCCGCCTTGCATCGCCCGGGCGCATAAACTAAACGGGTAGGATAGGGTGCGGTCATCCTCTTTTGTAAATGTGATACCACGAACACCTAACTCTGAAAAGTACGTCTCGAGCACCCCTTTCAGCCGGTAATAGTCCCAGTACGCATCCCGGGAAGAAACCAGCGCCGTGAGTTCACGATGCTCGATATACGGAAAGCCCGGCTTGTGCGGGGGCTGGTGAACCGCATCCTCGTTTTTCCGATACGTCTTTCCTACCTCATAAAACGCCATAGTTGTATCGCCTCGTCCAAATATCTTGTGCGCCACTTCAAGGTGTTCCGCGAACATTGAGGTACGGAGGTGGGTGTGATTCGCTGTGGGAGGATTCAGGACTGGAATAGTTACCGGTTTTAATGGATCTTTCATGGCATCAATTACCGCACCATCTATGAGTGGTACGGTAATTATTTCATCTAGGCCCAGTGCAACCAGTATATCGCGCGAGCGCTCTTCCAGCTCCAGTTCTTTCTGTTCTACCGGCAACGGAATTGCGCTTGAAAGCGCCCGGGAAGGAATTTTTTCGTATCCCCAGATCCGGAGTACTTCTTCAACAAGGTCTTCCGATGCCGTGATATCAGTGCGGAATGGTGGCGGTGCAACCACGAGCCGATCACCAGACGGCTTTACTACACAATCCAGCCTGCGCAGGATATCTGCCTGTTCTGCTACAGGAACGGATACCCCTCCCAGACGAGTAACCTCATGGGGATCAAAGTCTATTTCCGGCAGTTTCCGTGGTTTTGGATGGTAGTCCCGGGTGCCGGAAAGTTCCGCACCGCCTTCGCCGGCGGCATGCGTAAGAATCAGCTCTGCTGCCCGCGGGAGTGCAAAGTCGCATAGTGATGCGTCCAGATCATGGGTATGCCGGAGACCGGCTTCGGTAAGAATAGAGTAACGGTAGAGTGTTTTTCTGATAGTTGCCTGATTGTAGGCAGCACATTCCAGCAGGATGTCAGTTGTATCATCCCGAATACCTGATTCTTTCCCGCCAACGATCCCCACCAGTCCCAGCACCTTGTCTTCGGAATTTGCAAAGACGACATCCTCCGACTGGAGGGTTAGTGTTCCCCCATCAAATGAAACAAAGGTTTCACCATCACGGGCATTGCGCAGTTCCAGCCGGTCACCACCGATGCGATGCAGATCGAACGCATGCAGCGGCATACCGCTCTCGATCATTACATAGTTAGTTATATCCACAATGTTGTTTATCGGCTCCATGCCGTAATCCCGCAGTCGGGTCTGCATCCATTGAGGAGACGGAGCTACCTTGACATTGCGTATAACTACCGAATAAAAACGATAAACGTCTGGAGACTTCACGTGAATCGAAAAGCCGTCGTATGGTTCTTCTGGAAGAGCTACCCGGTTCGGGATATCAAAACGGCCGCCGAATACGGCATGAGCTTCACGGCATAGTCCCAGGATACCATAACAGTCCGCCCGGTTTCCCCGGAGTTCCAGGTCGATTACGGTATCAGTATCGGTCTCGATTGTTTTATCGAGCATATGTCCGATCATAGTCATCTTGTCGGTAAAAACACGAAGGTCTTTCGGGAGGTCGATATAGTCCGATACCCACTTCAGAGGCAGTTTCATATGAGTGCTCCGTTATATAACTTGCGGATGTCATCAATGTTGAGTTTTTGCATTACGATACGATCGAAGCCCATGCCCCAGGCAAAGCCGGAGTACCTTGAGGGGTCAATTCCGTTCATGCGAAGCATGTTTGCGTGTACCATTCCCGCACCGGCGATCTCCACCCAGCCGCGGCGCTTACATACTGCACAGCCTTTCCCGCCGCAGAATTTACATTGTATGTCCAGTCCACAGCCGGGTTCCACCTGGGGATAGTATTTACATCTGATCCGGACTTTCGTATCACGTCCAAAGAACATCTTACAGAATGTCTCCAATGCCCCATGGAGATCTGCCATTGTCAGGTCTTCTGCGACGGCGATCCCTTCGTACTGCAGAAAAATAAAGTGATTTGTCTGATTAGGCGTTTCGTAGCGGAATGCAAAACCCGGTACAACCAGCCTGATCGGAAGCTCCAGGTTTTCCATTGCACGGCTTTGGACGGAAGAGGTGTGGGAACGGAGAAGGATATCGGGATTTTCGATAATGATGGTGTCCTGCAACGATCGTGCGGGATGATTCTTGGGAAGGTTTGCCCGCTCAAATACGTACTCATCTGTCTCGATGTGCGGCCCTTCGTAAACAGAAAATCCCATCCCTTTAAAGATATCGTTCATCTGCCGGCGTACCAGCGTATGAGGGTGCAGTTTGCCGATCCGCGGACGGATTCCGGGCAGGGTGAGATCAATATCCGGCCCGGTGCCGCCATCCGCCAGGAGTAATTCTTTCTTTTCCGTGATCAGGCGCTCCAGCTCTTGCTTCAGTCTATTCAGTTCTTTTCCTATTTCTTTGACGTCTTTTGACGCTTCTTCAGCCAGTTTCTTCATGTTTTTGAAGAGGCTGTTGACCTTGCCGTTGCGGCCAAGGTACTTGGTTTCGATTTCTTCGAGCTGGGAAATGCCTTTTACGGCAGCTAAGTCCTGACGAGCGGCAGTGAGTATAGTTTCAGGCACAATCATATGATATTGTACCCGATGACAGGCTCAATTAAAGGGCGATTACGGAAAGATAGGGTGAAGCAACCCCAATCCCCGACTCGTTCAAGCACGCACATGTTACTTCAACGAATCGACGATTTTACCGAATGTCTTTGGATGATCTGCCGCAAGCTGAGAGAGAATCTTGCGGTCGATATCAATGTTTTTCCCTGAAAGTCTGCTTATAAATTCGCTATATTTCATTCCTGCCTGACGAACTGCCGCATTTATCCGGATAATCCAGATGGAACGGAAGTCACGCTTCTTCATTTTGCGGCCATCATATGCATACTGACCTGCATGAAGGAGTGTCTCTTTGGCTTTGCGAATGGTGTTTCTATGCTTACGCCAGTAGCCTTTTGCTTCTTCCAGTACCTTTTTGTGTTTGCGATGCGACTTAACGCCTCCTTTGACTCTCATGATTTGGATTATGCGATGCCCAGTAACTGTTTGAGCTTCTTTGCGAATGCTCCTTCAAATTGCGCCATGCGGCTCAGCCGACGCACCTGTTCCTTTGATTTATTACTGATGTTATGGCGGCGGCCTTTGTGGCGATGCAAAAGTTTCGGTTCTTTTCCGCCGGTCACCTTGATACGCTTCACCGCAGACTTGTGTGTGCGCTGTTTTCCCTGAGACATGCGGATTTTTTTCTTCTTGGACATCGGTGATGTTGACAATACACGTAATGATAGACACCTATCGAAAGTAAAATTATATCAACCTTACTTACGATATACAAGGGGAAACTGAGGTGCAATCCCTTTTACTTCTTCCGGGATACCACGGAACGTACTACACGACCTTCAACAGTTGGCGGCTTTGCTATATTTACCTCACCCAAAGCGGCAATAAAGTCCGTAAGCATCTGGATAGCCATGTCTTTCTTCATTACCTCTCTTCCGCGAAGAGTCAAGTTAAGACGCAGTTGATTGCCCTCTTCCAGAAATTCACGCCCCTTTTCCAGGAGGCGTTCTTTATCACCGGGCGCAATAAATAGGGAGAGCTTAATGTCTTTGACTATACTCTTCTTAATACCCTTTTTCGCTTCTTTTGCTTTTTTTTCTTCCTGGTACAAAAACTTTTTGAAGTCAATAATCTTTGCTACCGGTGGCTGAGCTTTTTCTGCAATCAGTACCAGATCCAGACCCTGGGCCTGAGCTTGTTCCAGCGCCTCCTGTCGGGACATTATGCCCAACTGTTCTCCATTTGCTGTTATAACCCGCAGCTCCGGAGCTTCTATGCGTAAATTTGTTGCGTAAATACGGCGATTAGTGTTCTGTACCGGTCTATGAAAGTTCCGTCTGTATGGTGTTCTCAAGCTGTGCTCTAAAATACTCTTGTAATGATATTAGTGTCTGCATGCCCAGATCCTGCCCGTCGCGGGATCGAACCGTGACGAAGATATCCTGTTCTGACGAGGCGTTCAATTCATTATCCCCTATTATAATCTGATATGGTATTTTTTGCAAGATACTCTGTCGTATTTTATAGGATACAGACTTCTGCTCATTCCGGAGTTCACTCCGGATGCGTACGCTTTTCAAGGTAGAGTGAACTTTTTCTGCAAGCTCGTGATGGCGGTCCGCAACTGGGATTACGCTTGTCTGAACCGGTGCGAGCCAGAATGGAAATGCACCGGCATAGCGTTCGATCAGGAATGCTATTACGCGTTCAATCGCACCGATTGATGACCGGTGTATCACGATGGGCTCTTTCTCTGTGCCGTCTTCATCTATATACCGCAGCTCAAAGCGCTTCGGCATAACAAAGTCGTACTGTACCGTAAAGGCAGTATCCTCTTTGCCATTGACGTTTTTCATCTGGATGTCGATTTTTGGACCGTAGAAGGCGGCTTCCCCTGCTGCCTCGTACGATTTTACCGCGCGTTTTGAGAGAACATCACGTAGAATCTGCTCTGCGTTGTCCCAGTCCGCGTCGCTTTTAAAGTACTTTTTCTCATCGTTCCTGTCTCCCAGGGAGAGCCGATACCAGTAATCATGATTTGCCTTCAGACCCATCACCCGTGCTGCATATTCAATTAGATCGAGCGCACCGTTAATCTCGGATTCAGCCTGATCGGGTTTGGCAATAATGTGTGCATCTGCAAGACAGAATGTTCGCACGCGCTGCAATCCACTTAGTTCTCCGGACTGTTCATATCGATATAGTTTCGCAAGCTCAGCATAGCGAACTGGAAGTTCACGATAGCTATGAGGTCGGCTTTTGTAAAGCTCGAAATGATGCGGACATGTCATTGGACGAAGCATAAACTCCTCGTTGTCTATGACAATCGGTGCGTACATTGAATCTTTGTAATACGGATAGTGGCCGGAAGTTTTATAAAGGCCAATTCCGGCGATATCGGGTGTATACACATGTAAATAACCGCGCTTTAACTCTTCATCCACGATAAACCGCTCCAGCTCGCGCCGGATTGTTGAGCCTTTCGGTGTCCAGAGCGGGAGGCCTTTTCCAACAAGCTCCGAGAAGACGAAGAGGTCAAGTTCTCTGCCGAGCTTTTTGTGATCACGTGCTTTTGCCTCTTCGCGGATCCTCAGAAATTCTTCCAGTTCCTCTTGCGTCGGGAATGCCGTGCCGTAGATGCGTGTGAGCATGGTGTTTTTCTCATCTCCCCGCCAGTACGCTCCAGCAATAGAAAGAAGCTTGAAATGTTTCAGTTTTTTTCGCGGATCATCAATATGCCCCCCGCGGCAGAGGTCAGTAAAGGAGCCTGACTTATAGAGTGTAAGCTGCCCGCCATCCTGGGAGTGTTCTTCGATCAGCTCGAGTTTGTAGGGATTGTCTTTAAACTGCTCAATTGCCTCTTCTTTACTCACCTCTATACGCTCAAAACCGTCCCAGCCTTCCACGGTTTTGCGCATCATTTTTTCTATTTTTGGCAGATCGTGTTCTCGTACCGGTTCAGGAAACTCAAAATCGTAGTAGAACCCGTCCTCAGTTGCCGGCCCGATCGCCGGCTTCGCCTGCGGCCAGAGCCGCAGTACTGCCGCGGCCAGAAGGTGCGCCGCCGAATGTCGTAACTCATCGAGTTGTTTGTTTTCATGCTGTTTCATAGTAGTATCTTGATGTTAGCCGGTTGGCAAGCATCCATGTCGGACGAATATCGATTCGCCAATGAGGCTCGTTTTGTGCTGTACGGCGTCTCCCGGAACTTTCGGAAGGCTATACCAGCCGGCTTTTATATAGTATTTGTAATGTGCATTTCTTCGGCTAAAAAAAACTCCCGTCTCCGGGAGGTATCGCTTTCAGCCACGACGGTACCCCCCGCTTACGGGGTGGTAGTGGTAATCGCGGTGAACTGACTATTCATCGTATCCATTTTACTCTTTTCTGCAATCGGCTGCAAGGGGTATTTAAGATTAAAGTCTTATAGTGTAATCAGGTTATTGATAATCTTTGTGCTGTATTAGTGAGTGAAAGAATATACCATCGCGGATCTGTGCCTATAGATAATCTGGACAGCAGTGCAGCCTGTCGTGCCGTGGATGCACTTCTTGATGGAGGCAGTCGCGGTCAGGTGATTACACTGGGGATTGCCTAATATCTTGAGGCACGTAAGAACCGGATTTATGCCGATCTGCTTTTCCGGTCGTCGCTTGTTGCCCCAGAATCAAGCGGACTTCAGCTATACTCAAGACTGTTTCCGCCGGTACTAAATCGTATTCACGGGGGAGATCTTGCGTTTCATGCGGTAGAAACCTGTGCGCGGGTAGGAAAACGCGTCGTACTGTTTGGTACGACTGAACGAAACCGGGAGCTTGCAGCTAAGCGTCTGCTTTGTCACTTTCCCGGTGCGGATATTCGTACCATTCCCGGAGACTACCGCTTTAGCGATCCCGCTGATTCGCGATCAGTTATACTCAACTTGACGAACTACAGCCGGATTTTGCCATTATGGCAGGAAACGAAATCGAAGCTCAGCAATGGATTGATGAGTGGCTGATCAACAACGGTGTTAATATCGGAATAGTTGGCTCGTTCGGCCAAATATTAGACGTCTGGTCGGGTACGAAGCCCGTCCCGCCGGAATTTTTCCGCAAACGGGGACTAGGATGGTTGCTCCGCATACCATTGGAAACACCATCCCGGCGTAAACGCTATATAAAGGTCCTTGCAGCGTTTGGAACTATGTGGCTAAGGGATATGTTGAAAGATGACCGCTTCATCAAGCCGAAGGTGAAATAATCATGAAAATCGGATCTTCATCGCATCTTTCATCTGATCTACCACTTCCTGGGCAATCGCGCGTACTCGGTTATTGTTTTCTATAACGCGCTCCAGGAGCTCCGCCTTCTTCCCCTCCGCCTCGCGCCGCCGTTCGCGGATAGGGCCGAGCTGGCGTTCCATAGCATCGTAGAGTTTCTGTTTTACCTCCACATCGCCAATTGTTCCCCTTCGGTACCGCTCCTTCAGATCCTCAACTTCGGCGGTGTTCTCATTGAAGGTGTCGTGATAAATGAATATCGTATTACCCTCTACTGTGCCCGGATCAGTGGCGCGGATGCGGTTAGGATCGGTTTTTATCATGAAGACCTTTTTGCGGAGCTCCTCTGTAGTGTCGGCAAGATATATCGCGTTATTTAGACTCTTGCCCATCTTTGCGTTCCCATCGATGCCTGGGAGGTTCCGGGACGCACCAAATAATGCCTGCGCTTCATGGAGCACGGATACGCCATAGGTCTGGTTAAACTTCCGTGCCAGCTCGCGACAGTCCTCCACCATGGGGGCCTGATCCCTGCCGACCGGTACCAGATCCGCCTTTACACAGCAGATATCTGCGGCCTGGTGGATCGGGTAGATATAGAAACCAAGCGGCGTGGACTTCTCGAAGCCTTTTTGGGCGAGCTCGGTCTTAATAGTCGGGTTGTGCGAAAGCTGCTGAACGGTCGCAAAATTCGCCAGGTAGATAAATATCTCATGAATCTGCGGGACTTCACTCTGGATAAAGACCGTTGTAACATCATAATCAATTCCCACGGCATAGTAATCGCACAGTAAGTCCCCGATGCTTTCCTTCACTTTTTCCGGGTTATGGAAGTTGTCGGTAAGCGCCTGAACATTCGCGACCATCACAAACTGGTCGTATTCGTACTGGAGCTTCACGCGATTGCGGAGCGAGCCGATCAAGTGCCCGATGTGCATTTTGCCTGTGGGACGGTCCCCCGTAAGGATGCGTTTCTTCATAGGACGATTATACCATGGAGATTGTTGTCTCCAGTTCTCTGTAATTTAAACAGGTCATTGAAAATTATGAGCTTTTACTCTATAATGAACGGAATGTTGTCAGATATTTGATTTTTTATATGGCAAAAGAGCAGGAAGTAACACAAGGTCAAGAAGTTACAGACAATAGAGAGCACGGATTGATGCCATACTCGTATGAAGTACAAAAGCACATCGCAGTTGCAAATCCCAAGTTTGCGCTTGCGATACCACGGCTTCCGGGCTACAACGGGTTGTTTGTTGTATGGCCTCATGAATTTTACGCAATCGGAATATCAGAGCTTTTCGGACGCTGGAATAGTGTACCGGAGGAGGGATATAACGCATATCCCAATATCCGTGGAGCTATCTTCTACACTCAGTCGTACCAGGGAGATCATTTAAAGCAGTTGCCGCCTTGGGTGAGGGCAATGATGGTCTGCGGACCGGAATTGCTTGTTACCAGAAACCAACGTATTCGCGAAAAGATTTGGAATCTAGCCCATGAGAGACTAATCACGCCTACTTCCGAGGGCTTGCTGCGTATTCAACCTGCGAGCGGGAGAGCACGTGCACCGTTTCTTTCTGAAGTGATGGCTTTAATGCGTGGTGACTGCTAGTGTCCTCGCTCAAGTAAAATACGAGCTCTGCACCGGTGAGCCGCGCCACTTTCGCGGCCGGTTTGCGGTTTCGCTTGTAAAGATTGCTGCAGGTGCTATCCCCTCTTTCTCCGCCTGCTTGCGCAGCCCGGTCACGAATGTCTCCAGAGCCGTATGATCAGACTTTTCATCGTCGTTTTCGGGGTTGAAAGGTGCCGAAACAATTCGTTCTACCGTTTCGTCCATGGATCCGGTAAACCGTACAGCCCGGTCGAGTTCTCTGCTGCCGGGCTTTGCAGAGAGCTGTTCATCCCACGGGGAAATGGAGAACTGGTACAAAATAGTCGAAAACTCCGGGCTGAATGAATCTTCTGCAGTCCAGCAGTTCATATGGCTCCAGACCAGCTGGCCGTCACGTTTGGTTTCTATCAGACGGAACTGACTGGCTTCCAGGAGGGACAAGTCGTATACCACTATAAGTCCGGGAGTTTCGTCGTTTTCTTCGGTAAGTGCTTCAACTGGCAGCTTGAGAACCTTTGCGGTTGCCCGGGCAAGCGTTTCACTCTTTTCTTCCTGAGGGTACAAAAGCCGTTCTGGTTGTAGATTCAGCCCGGAGAGTGCGGTTTTCAGGAGTGCAATCCCCATCCGCATATACGTCTCGCTGTCCTGGATAAACGCATATCGCCCATTCATTCCTTCCTTCCGACCATGCGGTGAGGTATGCAGGAGGATATTGGTATTTACCACATACTGCCACCCGCGCAAATCCGTAGAATCGAGCGATGAAATCGCGCCGGCACGATCTGCACGCTTCAGAAGGAGTTCGATACGTTCAGTAAGGTGCCCAAACTCCGCTTGGGTAGATTCTTTCTTCGATTTTAGAAGATCATAGGCGGCCCTGGCCTGCTTGAGGTTCCCGCAGAGAACGCTGTTAAAGGCAAGAAGATAATTGCAGAAAAAACTGTTCTTTTGAAGCTCACCGTAGCGCTGAAGCGTGGCAACTGCTTCCTTGTTCAGCCCCAGGTTTTCGAGGTTGATAACCAGTTCCGTAACGATTTTCTCGGCACCGGGAAAGATCCTATCGGCACGTGACAGGAGTGTAGCAGCAAATCCATACAACCTGGCTTCGTATAGATCATACGCATAGTTATAGAGGGCGGCAGGATCGTTCAGGTTGTCGCGAAGCGAGACAGCTTTTTCGACCAGGTCTTCTTCTTTGAGACCTCTTGCAATATCTGAGAACACCAAGAGTGCTTCACGCAGCTGCAGCTCATCTTCTATGTGTGTTCCAGGGTAGTCCAGTGCAAGAGACAATGTTCGGAAAGCCTCCCTGAACTGCTTACCGGCTACAAGCTCGCGTGCTTGCTGGATAATCTGCGAAAATGATTCGTCCGTCATGCCGTCAGTATACCAAACTGTGCAGTCTCGCTACCTGGTTTTCGTTAACAAATTGTCTTGCGTGTACAAAGCCGGTTTTAATTACGCGGTTTTCGGAGCGGGAGCAGACCCGGAAGATTCAGCTTTAAGACGCATCTGCAGAATATCAAGAGCGGAGGTTCCGTGTTTTGGAGCCGGGGCAGGTTCCGGCGGTTTTGTCGTGTTCTTTTTCATAAGTGCATTTGCTCGCTGGAGCATGCTTCCTATACGGGTGCCTGTCTGAGCGGATTCATTTGCCAGGTGCGTCCCGTATACCTTCGCGAGCTGATCAAAGGCCGCAAACTCCTCTGCCGGCAAAGCCGAAACCGAACGCAGTTTTTCTGCTGCAGAAAGAATATGGGGCTTTGGCAAACGTGATTGCGCCAGCAGATCGATAAATCTCTGCGTTGCCCGCTGTGCTTCGGTAACATTTACCTGCACGATCTTCTGCATTGTCTGGAGCATGCGATAGGCGTCGTTGGTCAGATAGCTGTTCATAAGCTCCCGGGCAAGCAGATCGGTAGTTGACGGCTGTTTTGCAGAGGCCTTTAGACTCGGGTGGTCACGTTTGATATGCCGTGCTGCCCTCCGGATGGTTTTTTCCATGTCGTGAACTACCACCGAAGCGCGGGTGAAATCGTGCAAGGCTTTTCTGCGCGCTGCAGACTGACGATAGTGATTTATCTGGTCCAGCGTTTCCTGAGCCAGTTCGCGCTGTTTATAGGATGCTCCATCAGAATTTATGGGGGAAAATACTGGGTGACCGAAAAGAAGATTAGCGCGATGCTTTGCCCAGAGGGCAAGGCTAACGTCTTTCATGTCTGGATCCGTAATTGCTTCGAAATGATGTTCAAGCAGTGCCGGATGATCCCCGTGAATGTGGATACTGTCTTCTCCGCCTAGTGCAGTCATATATGCATCCAGCACATCGGGATCGGTAAGCACTCTGGATGTATCGTCCATGGTTTCATTATACTGATTTCTCCGTCGCGTAAAGGAGGAGAAATTTATAGGGTAGTAGCGGCCCATACCGCTTTATTATTCTGGGCCTCTTACTGCAGATATACCGGCAGCGAATACGCTCGTTATAATGACCGATTCCGGCTCGACAGAACGATCTATACTGGGAGCGGTTGCCATGCGTCCGCCCAAGCATACCAGGCGTCACGAGGAGTGTTTGAAAAACTATGGTAAAAAAACAGGCACAATCGCCCTAAATGCCATGATTTATTTGGCCGCAGGGGATGTGCCTCCTGAATGGTGCATACGGCATGGTACAAAGAGCTGTTATGGTAGCATTCAAGCGGGATACAACCCCGGGAACGCCACTCGGAAACATTCTTGATGAGCTGGCAGAATATGATCTCCAGGAGCACGAGGCGGCTAGGGTGTAAGCCCGACCCGCAACCCGCTACGCAGCCCGATGGTAAGCCGGTACTGGCCGGTACGCTTCGTTTGTCACCTGAGTCCAGGTACGGGACTCTGGTAGTCTTTCCTCCCGGTCGGACGCAGGTACAGGTAGCATAATATTCCGGTCATCCTGCAGGGCTGTGCGGAAACCGGTACAATACAGAATGCACCTCGCTCGGCCTCATATTTTTTTATTACGCCTTCTTCTTATTGTAATTCTTGTCTACTGGACCTACCGCCTGATTGTGGTAGATCCGCCCTGGATTCTTTTGGATGCACTCAATCTTATGATTCATGAACTGGGACACGTGTTGTTCAGTTTCTTCGGAGAGTTTATGTATTTTGCCGGTGGAACGATCGGTCAGCTGTTCTTCCCTGTTGCCTTTACCTATCGTTTTGCCACGTTCCGTGACTGGTTTGCGGTCGGATTTTGTCTTTTTTGGGTAGGGAATAACCTGATCAACATTGGATATTACATCAGCGATGCACGTACTATGGCACTACCACTTCTTCTCGATGGAAGTATACATGACTGGAACTGGATGCTCGGGAGAACGGGATTGTTGCCGTACGATAGCTTAATCGGTGCCATAGTAAACGGAACCGGGGTAGCGTGTGCCCTTGCCGGGATCGGATTGTGTCTGTTTATCGCGTTCTGGGATGTCATGCCCATCCGTAGCACCGGGAGGTAGAATATCGTTCTTCTAGGCACTCTTTATATCTCCTCTATTGCTCTGATTCACTCTCTCCCAGATCAAACGAATCAGCGGGAAGCTCCTTCATCAGTTGCTCAACCTGGGCATCTTCGGGGAGTGTAGATCCAGCCGGCATAGAACCCTGGCCAGTCGGGAGCTCTTTTATCGGTTTCGGTTCGCTAATCGAAACAACTCCATAGGTAAAGTCTGATATTGTTGTTCCCTCAGTTGTTTCCGTAATTGCACGGCGCAGAATATATTCTGTCGTGTCAAAAAGGATGTAGCTCGTCGTGTTTAACTCTGCATCCGGCTCGACCATCTTGTACTTGAGACAGGTGAGTTCTCCACATGCTTCGGTACCGATTTTTTCATAGCCGATCTTCATCTCGGCAATCACATCTGGTTTCACATAATCACGGATTTCCTTACTCATATCTATGATGCCAGAATCCTCACCAGGAGTGGCCGGATCGATGGTTTGTTTCCACCATATGTTATTCGGGATATCTTTCGTGTAAGTTGTGTTTCCGATCGAAATCATATGATAGACTTCTTTTCCGTTTTCAAATGAGATCATACGGGTACGATCGAGGTTCTGGCTTTCAAATACCGTTTCTCCGGAGGAAGCTCCCTTGGTTGAAGATTTCACAGACAAATTGGAAAAAAGGGAGATATCAGTGGAGGCACGGTTCAGATACTTACACAAGTCGGGATCCTTGTATTCGCATTGGGGATTAAGAGTAACCCGGGCTGCAATCCTTGATATCGGGGTGGGCTCTCCCTTATTTGCGAATAGGAAATAACCACCTATTCCAAGTACCACTATTGCTCCTGTGATGCCTGCAACCACAACCCATTTTGGCGGGCTTGAAGGGTGTAGTTTTTCTACAGGTTGTGATGGGCTGGTTTGTGGCATATGGATAACTATAGGAAATATCCGACACGCTGTCAATCAGTTACCTGTCTGCAGTCCCAGACTGAGATACGGTTCAGACCGCCTTCGGAGCGGATCGGATGAGAGTAGGCATGTCGACATTGTTGGGTGATCCTTTCACTGTTTACAATCTCTGATGCGATGGGTACTTCAATATTCCGTTCCGGATACGAAGCACCGTACGTTACAACCACGCTTCCATTCCTGATAGCTGAATCTGTCAGATCATCAGCAGAGTAGATACCACTGCGAAAGAGATTTAAATTTGTGTCAATTATTCCCTCCAGCAATGGAATGCGGCTCTGATATGCGATTGCGGGAGCAAAGTCCGCATCTCCATAGATAGTGGCCGGTTTAAGCGAGAGTACTTCCTGAACCAACCGGTCCATGTTATGTATTCTTTGTAGTTCATGGTACCCACCGCCGAAATACGCACTCACTGTCATAAGAATCGAAATTACCACAATTGATCCGCCCGCAGCAGTTCCGGCATGGTAATTCTTTCGAGCCCCTGAGGCAAGTAACAGGCAGCATCCGATTACTGCAAAGGGTAAAAGTGTATTCAGATAGAAAAAGTACACATCACGGTGGAAAAGAATAAACAGAAACTGAAAAAACAGAGCAAAACCCTCCGGACCTGCCTTTCGCAGGGCTTTCCCGGTGAGAACCAGCGCCCAGATTCCACCGGCAACCAGCAACCAGTCATTTCTTGCAAAAAACCATAAAATCGTAGCTTTATCCAGGCCTGCAGCACGGCTTAGGGAGTAACCGAACGCCTGCGACAGGAATGCATCATAGGAGCTTAATAACGTGGGCATCATAATGCCGGCGACAGTTCCCACGAAAGCCGGCAGAAAACGTTTTAGGCTGTTTCTGCCGGTAAGTGCGTACCAAACAATGAATCCGACTACGATTGGCATCGTATATGCTTTAATTGTTACTGCAGCGCCAAACAGGATACCTGCAAGAATCGGTATCTTACGCTCTGCTGCCAGCCATCCGGCCGTAATGGCGAGCATGGCGGTAAAAACTCCGGTAGCATGATCAGAGGTCGAGAGCACCAGAAAGGAGGAAAGGTACAGTATCGGGGCTATAATTTGAAGCACTACGGGAAGATTGCGATGACGAAGGAGCAGAACCAATAGCATGGATATTCCCGCTGCTTCCAGCGGTGCTGCAAGATAAAACAGGTCAGCCGAGCCCCCGGCAAGCCAGAGATACAACCGCGAGATAGTCGGATAGAGGGGGGTGTTCGTAAAAAATATGTCAGTGTAGAGCTGTTGGCCTTTGCCGAGAGCTTCTGCGATAGAGATGTAAATATTCGTATCGGACAACCGGACTCCGTTTAAAAGTGATTTTACAAGAAGGAATAAAAAAGCGACTGCGATAGGCACGATAAGAATAGGCATACTACTTTATACCGTATCGTTCAGCACACGAGTGATGATTTCTCTTACACTTGCGAGCGTCGGCTGTGCATGCTGTACCGTATTCCGGAGTACAGGATCGGTGCCGGGTAGTTTCCCTTCATGAAAATCTGCAATTGCAGCCGGATCTTTAAGCACATGACCGGTGAGAATAGCGGCAACACGGTCTGATTTGCGGATTGTTCCTGCATTTTGAAGCTTGCGAATCCCAGCGAGTGTGGTAGCCGATGCTGGTTCGCATCCTATGCCTGCACGGTCGATTACCGCTTTAGCGTCCATGATCTCTGCATCGGTAACTGTCTCTACTAATCCATTTGTGAATTCAATCGTCTGTTTTGCTTTCTTATAACTTACCGGATTTCCGATACGGATTGCGCTGGCGATGGTGTTTGCCTGCATCGGGGTAAACTCCGAAAAACCGCTCTTGAAACTCCGATAAAAGGGACTTGCTCCGTGGGCCTGAATTGTCGCTACCCGGGGCAAACGAGAAATGTATCCGCGCTGGAATAACTCAGAAAGCCCTTTCCCTAGAGCGGCGGTATTTCCCAGATTTCCACCCGGTAGTACAATCCAATCGGGGACATCCCAGTTTAACTGGTGAATAAGTTCAATACCTATAGTCTTCTGTCCCTCGATACGAAAAGGGTTCACTGAATTCAGCAAGTACACCTTTAGGGAGATGCAGACTTCTTCAACCAGTTGCATAGCTGCATCGAAATCCCCATCGATTTGGATTGTAACTGCACCATAAGCGATAGCCTGAGCAAGTTTGCTATACGAGATTTTTCCGGCAGGAATGAATACAAAGCACTTCATACCTGCCTGAGCCGCATACGAAGCGAGAGATGCAGAGGTATTGCCGGTAGAGGCACAGGCAACGGCTGTCGCGCCCAGATAATGCGCCATACTTATCCCCGCAGTCATACCCCGGTCCTTAAAGCTACCCGTCGGGTTTTCTCCTTCATGCTTTAAATACAGATTCTCTACTCCTGCATATCTACCAATCCGGTTATACCCTGAGTTCTCGAGGCTTCCTGCCGGGTAGAGATTGGTATTACCTTCCGGCTTTACTATGATGTGCCGGTATGGAAGCGGAAGTACCAGCTCACGGTATCGCCATACACCACTTACGTCTATGGGATCATGCGACATTCGCCGCTCTTGCAGAGTCTTCCTGGATACCGGCCGGCCGGTTTTGGAGTGCACAACCTCCAGTAACTCACCATCTTCACCGCGATATCTGATCTCTCGCGGATCATATTCACGACCTGAGTCTATACCTCTAAGGACAAAAGGCAGGTTCATGCGGAGTATTCAACAAGTGATGATGCGGTAAACGCCGGATTCCGTATGGTTTTAAACGGTACGACAACGTGTGCTATCTTCCGGTACTGTTGATCGCGGGAATTCAAAAGGTCAGGGTAGCTTAACTTGAGCGCTTCATACGGATCTTCATGAGCTTCCCGCCGGTAGCAGTCTCCCCAAATGAGTGGCTTTGGATTTGTTACAAACCGCTGCATTAACAATTGAATTTCTTCCGCAGTGGATTCGAGATACAATACTTTAGAGAGGTGTCGCATGGTATTGAGTATTGTCGTTCCGGTATAGATTACACTACCCGTAGTATCGATAACAATGTTCTTTCCTTCATTCCGGCGCGCACGAATCTCTTTAAAAATTGCTTGCATACACTTGCGTTCTGCATCGATATAGGTTTTACTGGCCTTGGGATACTGACTATGATACGGATGACCCATCCAGCGGGCAACATCTGAGATACTCCGGTAACCATTTTTCAATAGAATATCCGACAAGCGTTCCTCGATCATGTCATCTACACTATAGCGGGTGAAGCCTAGTTCTTCCTCGATTTTTTTCGCCATGGTGGTTTTCCCCACGTTTGACATTCCTATTAGGGATAATATCATAGGTACCCTTTCAGAAGTAATAATTCGGCATTGAGGATTGCAGTTCCGGCGGCCCCGCGAATTGTATTGTGTACCAGGAACGTAAAGCGGAGGTCCAGTTGCGGGCACTTCCGTACCCGGCCTACCGTCACCGACATTCCTCGGTGTACATCTCGGTCCAGCCGGGGCTGCGGGCGATCCGGTGAATCAGCAACCAGAATTGTACGCTCTGGCATAAACGGCAACCCGGCAAAATCGGAACCCGGTGAGTAGTCCCGAAGTACGGTTGCGGCCTCTTCGGGCGATGCCGGCTTCTTTAGCTTGACAAACACCGAGCCGGTATGACCATCTACTACAGGTACACGGTTTGCCGTGGCCGACACCCCAAATGAGGCAAACACCAGCGTTTCATCTGTTAGCGATCCCAGTATTTTTAGGGGTTCGGACTCAATTTTATCGTCTTCGTTCCCGATGTAGGGCACCACGTTGTCAAGGATATCCATAGACGAAATCCCCGGATAACCTGCTCCGGAAACCGCCTGCATGGTAACAACAAAGACGCTTTCTATGCCGAATGCATCATATAATGGCTTCAATGCGGTAACCAGACCGATCGTGGAGCAGTTGGGATTGGTTACCAGGTACCCCTTCGTGAATCCCCGGTTTTTCTTCTGAATATCTATCAGGGCAATATGCTCCGGATTTATATCCGCTACCAGGAGCGGCACATCGGGCGCCATACGGTGGTTCTTGCTGTTACTGATTACCGGATAGCCCGCTGCTGCAAACGCCTCCTCGATTTCGCCGGCAACTGAAGCATCGAGTCCGGAGAATACAAAGTCGCAGTTAAGTTCCGGCTCGCAGCTCGAAATGGGTAGGTCGCGTACCGCTTCGGGAATCGGGGTTGCCTGCTTCCATGAGACCGCATCCGCATACCGTTTCCCGGCAGAGCGTTCCGAGGCGCATACTGCTGTAATTGTAAACCAAGGATGATCCGCCAGCAACTGCACAAACCGCTGTCCCACCGAGCCGGTTGCTCCAAGAATCCCTACTGTTCGCTTCTTCATGAGGGCAGGAAAACTGATAAGACATCGCCAAATACCCCTGCTGCGGTTACCTCCTTGCCAGCACCCGGTCCGGAAATGCTCATTGGATAGTCGCGGTAATACTCAGAGGTGATTACGACTTTGTTTTCCGGCCCCTGCAGCATACCCAGCGGCGAGGATTTTGGTACCTCGGTGAGTGCGACGGTTATCCCTCCCGCAGTCACCGATGCAATGTAGCGGAAAGTATTCCCTGCTGTACTCGCAGTATCAAACCGGCGACGGTAGGTATCGTCTTCATTATCGAGTGCTTTCATGAACTCCTCAACCGGTAAATCTGCCTGTGCCGGATTAAAGAATGGCTCAACCTGAATATCGCTCAGCTCGTAGCGGTATCCCATGAGGCGTGACAGGATTAACGCTTTTCTGGCAACATCGATTCCCGAGAGATCGTCCCGCGGATCCGGCTCGGTGAATCCCAGTGCTTTTGCTTCACGTACAGCTTTTCCGTAAGGAACACCCTGTTCCAGCCGGGAACAGAGAAAGCCAAGCGTGCCGCTGAAACAGCCCTCAACCCGGGTAATGCGATCTCCTGCCACGGTAAGGAGTTTCAGTGGACGCAAAACTGGTAATCCGGCCGCAACGGTAGTCTCATAGAGCACTTTCCCCGGATAATTCACCATGAGGTCGTAATATGTTTCGTAACTTCCCGTGAGGGGTTTTTTATTTGACATAACTACGTACCCGCCCCGTTCCAGTACGGTTATCATGTACCGGAGCGTATCATCGGATGCCGTTGTATCAACAAAAATCGTATGCTCGTCAGCCTTTGAAAGATATTCGAGTACGGATAACGGCTTTGCCCGTTGTTGAAACGACTCGAGTTCCGCACGGGAAAGTCCGCCCTCGCGATACAGTCCGCGATTCGTGCCAAAGACGCCACGGTATTCAAGCTGGATGCCGTAATGCATTGCCAGATGATCCTGGCGGTCAAATACCATACGGGCGAATTCGCTTCCTACGTTTCCGAGCCCGGCATGGAGAATAGAATACTTTTTCATAGGTGTTATGCGTAAATGAGGGTGCCGGGAAATTCCGGTCTGAATGTGTTACGGACATACACTGGTATCTTCATCGCTCGCACCGGTTCCATGCATTCAGGATGCAGCACCTTTGCGCCGGCCCGTGCCATACGAGCAGCTTTGGCGTAGGAGAGGCGTTCAATAAACCGAGCGTGTATGTCCGTCTTAGGATCGGCAGTGAAGACACCATCCACTTCTTTCCATACGGTTAGTCTATCGGCGCCGAGCACTGCTGCGAGCACTGCAGCGCTATAATCCGATCCGCCGCGTCCGAAGGTCGCCACTGTCCCCGCGGCTGTGCCACCAAAAAAGCCGGTCACAACCGGAGTTATTCCGCGTGCAAACAGCGGCTGGAGTACCTGGGATGACCGTTTGCGGGACTCATCCATTAGAGCACTGGCATTTCCGTATTCTTCCGATGCCACAAGTACGTCGGAACCAAATACATGGCGAGCTGCCACACCCTTTTTCCGTAATGCCGCAGAAACCAGCAGGGAACTCAGCCGTTCCCCGTAGGAAACCACGAAGTCCACCTCATGCGGGAGGAGCGGACTTGCGAATACTGATAGTTGCTCGATAAACCTGTTCAGAAGTACATCCAGTTCTTTCCTTGTTTCGGCATAGAGCGAACTGGGAAGTTCAAGTTCCTCGAGAGAATCTTGATGTTTTTTCGACACGAGCGCTGTCAGAGCATCCCGTTTGGCATATTCCCCCGCCGAGTGATGCTCGCTAATGCAGACAAGGGTATCGGTAATACCGGCCATTGCCGAGACCACCACTAATACCGGACCGGTGACCGCATGCGACTGCACGATCCCGGCGGCATGCATTATCCGCATTGCGTTTCCGAGCGATGTTCCTCCGAACTTCATGACTTCCATGGGCTCTTTATAAAAATGGTTAAAAAAAACCTGCCCGAATCTGTGGGGCAGGCGGTCAAACCGAATAACGCACCTACCTGCCCCTCGGGGAGCGGGTAATGATGGCGATACCGGTTAGACACTTTTTCATTTTAATGGTATAGTAGCGCACTACAATGAATCCGTCAAGACCATTTTGCCCGTGTAATATGTATCTGCTGGGCAAGAAGCGCCTTAATCGCTTGAAACTCTCCACAACCGGTTTAATTTGCTATCACTTCGAGGGATTGCTGAGCATCCGGTGTATAATTGAACCATGTACTTCCCTGTATCCTGGAACGAACTGCATATTCATACCCTCGATCTCGCCCGGCAGTTGCAGCGTGCCGGGGAGAAACCGGATTGTATTGTTGCAATAGCTCGTGGCGGCCTGGCGATTGCGAATATCCTCTCTGATAGTATCCATGTACCGGTGTCGTCGTTTACCGTTTCAACCTATGCCGGTATGAAAAAAATCACCGAACCGGAACTGCGTTACTCTGTAGCGCCAGAAATTCACGGTCACTCTGTTCTCTTACTGGACGATATCGCCGATACGGGGGAAACCCTAGCCTTTGGCTTGCGGTATATAGAATCCTTTGCTCCAAAACGAGTTGTAACTGCAACGCTTTTTTATAGGAATCACTCGAAGCATCGCCCGGATTATTATGTGCGGGAAGTTTCCGAATGGGTAATCTTTCCTTTTGAGATTACCGAGACCATTAAAGTTTACCACTCACTCGAAAAAAAGGAACCCGCCCGGGCGCGGGAACTTATGGAAAGTATCAAAGAATTGAATCTTCCGGAGAGTCTAATTGAGACGTTAGTGGAGGGAAATCAAGATTAGCCCCTCGACAGTCCTCCCAGGAGATATTTTAGGGTTTAGCCCCGAAACAATTCTCCCGGGAGCTTTTCCGAGTAATGTGCTGTACCGAATTTGTCCAGAACGATAAACTCGAATACGAACTGTTTCCGGAGAACTGCCGGTCGGGTGAAAAACAACGCCGTACTTAACGCATCTGCAAGCGCTGCAGATGCTGCAATCACCCAGGTTGCCGTCACCAAATCCGGAGAGGTTCCCGTTCGCGGGTCGATAATGTGGTGAAACCGTCCCCAGCTCCGTCGGTTTCCCGCCGATCCGGCGATTGCCGAGTTCGAGAGCCGGACAGTGCCGATGGCGGTATCCGTTCGATCCGGATGCTCCAGTCCTATCCTTAGCACTCTATCGTTATCCGTGCGCATCCGGATATCGCCCCCGGCATCTATCGAAAACTCCCGGTACCCCCGGGCCGCCAGCAACTCATACACAAGGTCGATTAGATATCCCTTCCCGATTGCTCCGAAGTCGAAGAGTACCGGGGTAGCGATGCGGATATGCTGCGAATCTACCACCTCGATTGTTCCGGTGAGTGGCGGTACACTCCGTAATTCGCGTTCGGTAAAGCTGTAATCTGCGTCGTAGCCGCAATCTTCGAGCAGTCTGCCGATCAGAAAATTGATAGCACCACCAGTCAGATGATACAGCGGAAGGTACATAAGAAGCAGCGTGATAAAGTCTTCTGGAACCGCTACGATGCCGGTTTTGCGAGCAATTTTCTGTACAAAAGAATCTTTGCGGAACCGTGAGTACGTCTGGTCGAAGTCTCCAATCAACGAATGTACCCGAGAGAGAGTCTCGTTCCAGTAGTCTGAACTCTCTCCTGAGGCATCAATCTGCCATAGCGTGCCTATTGCTTTAAAGCGGGTCTTATGGGGTTCATTCATACCCTCATGACTGTGCCTGCGCGCGGATTTTGTCCAGCGCCTCCATGAATCCGATCGGAGTCAGGGAAGAACCCGAAACATTATCTACCGCGATTTCATCCAGGCTCTTGCCGACAACCTGCTGCGCTATACCATCTGCAGTTACCTTTTGCCATCTCTGTGAAATCGGGTGTTCCGCCTTGGGAACAATAGTTACCGCGGTAACGACGTCGTTTGCCACGATAAGGGTTACATTTATTTCTTCGGCTCCCGCAGGTGATTTATAGGCACCGGATGCCTCGTAGTTTCCATCGCGGTACGAAGCTTCTTTGGTAGTGGTACCTGTCGTTTGGCTGGTCCCGGCAGATTCACCGGCTGCGGGCATAGCGTCATTGCCGGCGTCCATAGTGCCGGCGGCTTTATCCATCCTCGGGGTAGTCCGGGTTCCTGTGCGCGCCGTTTCCTGACTGACCGGATGTAAATGCAAATGCGGCAATCCCGATTATTGCAACGGCAGCGATTCCCAGGAAGAGAGGAGTTTTGTTTTCCATTTTCCATAATGATGACTAGAATAATATACTAAATGGATATACTAAATATACGTAGTTTCCGCTAAAAATGGTGGAGGAACGTGTGCGCACGCCTGGACTTGAACCAGGGACCTTTGCAATGTCAATGCAACGCTCTAGCCAGCTGAGCTACGCGCGCTAGTTGTTCCGGTACTCTAAAAAAAGACCGTACTGCACTGGAACTTGTTTTTGCGGGACCGACGGGACTTGAACCCGCAACCTCAGCCGTGACAGGGCTGCGCTCTAACCAAATTGAGCTACGATCCCAGGATCCTTCCAATCAGACAACTAGTTCCCCGGGCGAGTAAACATTGTAACACACCATGAACGGAAACGGAATATATATTTTTCTCCGAATGGAATAATAGCAGCATTTATATAGTAGATTTCTATACTATCAAACTAAAGCGAGTTTTGAGAGTAATACCCCGACACCAGGACAAGTGAGCATGCTGAGGCTAGCCAGTAAGGGATAACAGCGTACGAAGCAGGCTGAAATGCATCAGCTACGCTGATCACGTTTGCTGACGGTCGGCAGATCACACCTAATCACCTCGGTATTCCGCCAGAACAGTGTCGCTCTTTCACCAACGAACGACTTAACCTATAAGGCTGATTGGCGCTATCACCTAGCAATTACCTTGTAATTTCGCTGTCCTCTTCTACGTTGTCTAACTCTTGGAACACATCTTTTATGCCAGTGTATGTTACCTCGTCAAGCAGATAGAGATTATGTAGCTTGCTCATAGATTATATGAAATGTTGTGATTCCGGCGAGAGAGGTATTTTGTTTCCCCCTCTCGCCGGTTCCTACTGGACGGGTGGTGCGGGCTTACTTCTACTTGCCTTTGCCGCCAGAGCCGGCGGCCACAGAAGCGACCGCCGGCCGAGTTGCAGCGGCTACTCGGTTACACCCGTCCCTGCCCTCGGGAGGAGTATGAGTGTGTAAATAGTAGCAATGAACCGAGAGCATATTTCAGATGCTGGAATCCCCAACCAGGGTGATTCCTCCCGTGCAGTGCATGAAACTGCTGTTCCAGTACTTTTTCCGTATCTGGATGTGAACATGAATAGTTTGTATTTACTTTGTATCAAATATACATATAATGTACTACTATTGACATATAATATCTACTATGGTATACTACTTTCCAGTCCCCAAGGTTTTGCTCCATTGGCAGTAGAGCTTTGGGGAATTTTTTTAGAAGGCAAGCTGTTTCTATAGGCTGTCTTCTGAAAATCTATGATACGTTTCATGCTTGGCATGATCGCCCTCGCGACCATACTGGTTATGGGGGCGGGCCCGGTCGGAGCGCAGTCCGCGCCTGTTCGGGTTCCGGGGATAGCCAGCCAATCGGCAGAGTCCCCAATCGCACTCGCCACCGATGACGATCTTGCGATCAAAAAAGCGGTTATTACGCGCGTTCTGACACGCTACGGCAGTCCTCTCGCCGGTACCGCGGACGGCTTTATCAAGGCCTGCACCGAGTATAACCTGAATTGTTACCTTCTGCCGTCAATTTCCGGTGTGGAATCTACATTCGGGAAATTCCTGCTGCCAGGCACCTATAACCCGTTTGGCTGGGGAAGCGGCACTATTCCGTTTACGTCCTGGGAAGACGGCTATATGACCGTCGGGAAAGGCCTACGGCACAATTACATCAACCGTAGTGCCGTAACCGTGGAACAGATTGGTGCAATATATGCCGCCAGCGAAACCTGGCCGCAAAAGGTGCGCTTCTTTTTGCGGGTGTTTGAGGAAGAAGAGCGCGAAGTGACGTTGTTATTCCAGCAAGGTGCGCTATAATAGGGCTATGGTGAAACATAGCGTAAATAAGCTTCCGAAAAACACAGTAGAACTGCTCGTAGAAATTCCTTGGGAAATTATATTGAAGCAGTACGACAAGGCTTTTGACGTACTTGCAAAAGATCTCCAGGTAGAGGGTTTCCGCAAAGGGAAAGCGCCTAAATCGGTTGCACAGAAGCACATCCCAAAAGACCGCGTATACGATGCTGCTATTCGTGCGTATCTGCCTGAGGTATACGAAGAGCTGGTAAAGAAAGAGGGCATCAAGCCGATCGCCCAGCCCAAGATAGACCTGATCGAGGCAAAAGAGAATGAAACCTGGAAAGTGAGCTTTAAGATTCCTCTTGCACCCGCTGTTAAAATCAAAGGGTATAGAGAAATTGTTACGAAGGCCAAGCAAGAGGCCAAAAAAACGGAAATATGGGTTCCCGGCAAAGATGAAAAAGACGTACAGCCGGACCCCAATAAGCAGAAAGAAGCCGTACTCCAGGCAGTCCTAAACGCTCTTGTCGAAAAAATAGATGTTGAGATCTCTGATGTTATCGTGCAAGAAGAAGTAAATGCCCGGCTTATAAAGCTGGTCGAAGACCTGCAGAAACTGGGTATTTCGCTAGACCAGTACGTACAATCGCGCAATACCACTATCGAGAAACTGCGTGAGCAGCTGACCAAAGAAACAACTGAGACGTACAAACTTGAATTCATTCTGCAGGCAATTGGTGACGAAGAGAAGGTCGCCGTAGAAAAAGAAGACATCGAGAAGATGATGGGAGCGCTTCAGAACGAGAAAGAACGTCAGGCATTCCTGCGAAATGGCTACTATTATGCGTCGTTACTCAGAAAACAGAAGATTCTTGAATTGCTAGTTAACCTGTAGTATAATCAAGAGTATGGCAACCAATCGCAGCCATACACCATTACGGAGACAGAATTCCCCGGAAATTGAAGAAAATCCACAGACCCTTGGCGGAATTGCATCCTCTTTTGTAAATGAGGCTGCATCAAGCGTGGCCAAGTTCGGTGGTGACTTCTTTGATCAGTTGTTTGGTAGAGAGCCAAAGTCCCCTGAACGCGAATGGGTGGATGAACAGGAGAAACAGCAGACTTTTCAGCCGATCCGCCGGGAACGGGTTACTCTTTTCAGCCTTCGTGAACAACGTGAGCGTCAGGAAATCCAGCAGATCAAGGAACTTCTGAAGCAAATCAAAGAAGAAATAAAGCAGATCAAGAAAGCAGATCAATCGCTGCAACAGGAGCTTGTTGGTGCAGAAAAACTCGTTGCAGAGACAGATCCTAAAGCAGGTATCTACCATCTCCGCTTTCTCGAGATCGTCCTGAAGCTTCTTCAGAGTGTCCGTTCCAAGATTGGTGAATCCAGTGCATGGCTACATGCCATGAAGGGAAAACCGAAGCGCGGCTCCGCTTTTGCGGTCCGTTCCAAAAAACAGGGTACGCAGTACTCCATGTCCCAGGAGCTTTCAAGTGCCCGCTCCGTACAATAATAAGTCCGTTTACTCGATACGTTCAAGAAAAAAATTCACACCGCGGGCCCAGCTGCCGTTTGAGGAAGGGTTATATTTCTTCATTATCTGATCCGGAGTCGTAAGTCCCTGATCTACATAATACTCTTTCAGTCCTTTTGTAACAGCTTCTATTGCCTGTGGATACGATTCAAAGCGGGTAACCTTTCCCCCGTATATTCCCCACCCCCAACAGTTATGTGAACCATGGGGTATAACCCGGCAAAGATTTGATTCCTGCATCGCAATAGCTGGAAGCAAGCGGTAGTCAATGCCGTATTTGTCAGCTGTTTCCACGATAAACGGTGCATGCTCGTACAGTTCCGAGTCGTATTTCCGCATGAAGCTCTTAAGGTAGGCGATTCGGGGATCTTTTGGTTCCTCATCTTTAACCGCATTAACAGCATCACGGGGAGGAATCACCGGATTTGCTGCGAAAGACTCAAGTTCGTCCAGGATAACATGAATCCTCCGGTCACGAACCGATATAGCGTTCAGTTGACCTGCTATCGTTAGGTTTAGTATTATACAAAAAACAAAACAGATTGTCAGTATCGTAAATCGTCGAAGAATTATCTTCATATTCGATAATAATATGTTTTATACGGGGTTCCAGGGCGGGTGTCAAATAACCGGCTCTCAAGTGCAGGAATGCGAAATCCGTGAGAAATAATTACGGTACCTCTGGCACACTCCTTTAGCAATCGGCTCTGCAGTTTTTCGATCAGTGCCGGAAAAAGATACAGAAATATCACATTCCACCCCTTCAACTCAGTATGCTGTACATCCTCTCGAACAAGCTCGACCCCGTCCACACGGTTCAGCCAGGTGCGGATTCGTGCTGTTGCAACAAGCATTGGGTTAATCTCGATACCCTTGCCAGTAGCACCGAAATCAGAGACTGCTATGGACACCACCCTGCCATCTCCACAGCCGAGCTCAAGAAATCTCATTCCCTTTTTTAAGCCGGATCGCTTAAGAATATCCCGGATAAGTAAAGTACGTGTTGGAACGTACGGAGCGCCTTTCAGGAGAGAATAAAACAGACTGGAAATATATACTATTGCAATGAAAAGGAAGATGAGTACCAGGATATAAAGACCAAGGTACAGTACGATTCCCATCATGCGTCATTATAGTATAATGGGGAGTTATTTGGAATATGCTGTTCAGTCCCCGTAGCTTAACGGATAGAGTCCCGGTCTTCGGAACCGGTTGTGGGGGTTCGATTCCCTCCGGGGACGCAAAGCGAGCAAGCTTTCAGCCGGGTCTTTCTCTTGAGAAGGAATCGGTAGTATTCCGTTTTCAGGTATTGTCTTACGTCCGGTATCAGATCCCGAAAGCGATCGAATAGCATTTTTATAGGCAAGCAATGGACTATTCACCGGTGTATTCCCCGGGTCTTCGTGAAGTATGGTGTACGGGATGCCGTCAAATGCCTGACCATTAGCTGCTGTTTGCTCTGCAAGGAGGTGAAACTGATTTAACCAGTTCCCGTAGTACCGGGCTATTTCCGGAGAGTAAAACGGCATGGAAAACAGGGCGGCCGGAATACCGAGATTCACTAGACCTTCGATGACTGCACGCTGCTCTGCTGCGCGCGAATCCCGTGATAGAAACAAATTAACATCCGGGCCATAGCCCCACGGGAGTCGTCCCGTTTCTTGAAGCTCGATCAATCCATGATAATCCTTTAAACTCGAAATTGTCTCAAGAAAACGATGTACATCCTGACCCGGTTGCAGATACCGGTTTCCCCGGAGACCGATTTTTCCATCAAAGCCATACTGATTACGCACAGTTATGAATGTTTGGTAGTGTGTGCTCGTTGCACCTTGTTCGAGAATTAATGCAGGAGGAGCTAAAACTATGCCCCGATTTTGCATTAACTCGTACAACTGGAAAAAGTCGTTCCAGAATGGAACAGCCAGTTCGTTTTGTATTGGAATATTCTCCGGCTCATTCCCGTAGAGTAACCGAAGCGAGGTTGTTCGAGAAGCTGCCCCAGCTGCCTTCGTGACTGAATCGTGTAATCGTGTGTACCAATCCACTAAACCGGAAAAATCCACTACCGGATGAAAACGGTGATGCGATGGATCATCAAAACCATGCACTCGGTGAAGAAACTGCTCAGGGTTTCCAAAGAGCAATGCATCAACCTGATATCCTGCTCTTATGAGTAGTGCTGCAGCACGCACTTGTGGATGGTACTGCAGAAAGCCGTCTTCGGGAACCGGGATTCCGTTTAAGGAAAACTGCTCATGTAACTGCCTCTCAAAAAAAGCTATTTCTGCCGGATCGAAGTGCACCCGGCTTCGTATAGCAGGAATCCCGTTGAGATACGAATAGAACCGCCCTAGGTACAATTCTACTGCCTCAGTTCTGAGTTGCAACATTGATAGTAGTGAATTGCGTGAATGACCTGATCCGAGCAATGTATTCACCTCAAAGGGAAGCAACTCCTCAATTCGGCTCCAGACCGGGGAGGCGTATAGGTAGGGCAGTAGTCTGAAGTGATCTTTGTTTCTTATTAAATCTGGCAATGGGGTCAGCTCAGTGTGCCAGGGAGGTACTGCTGACAAGTAGTCGTTTTGGTCCATAGGTCTAGTCTCTGCTCCTAAAGGACTAGGCTTGGCGCCACCGCTGATACCCGTTCCCTCGCCGTTTGGTGCAGAATTTGATGGTCCCGGCCATCGGGACGGATATCCATCGCCGTTTCTGCAACCGGCGGCGACAGTACCTATTAAGGCCGGAAGTAATTTTAAAAACATTCGCCTATTTACTTCTCGTCTAGCCACTTCTCTATTATACTATAAGTCTTTCTAATAGTAAATGTTATCGCTTTAAATTGCAGCTCGGAGTGCCCCAGCTTTCTGGTTTAATGGTGTACATGACTACCGATTCAGAACTTTTGCCATTGCTTTACTGGGTGTCTTCCAGGGGAAGCTCTAGCCCAGACATTTCCGGGTGTAATATTCAGTTTGTTCTCCAGTCACCGGATTTGTTCGAGGGTATACTCATGAAGCGTTGTCCCCTTTGGTATATCCAGCCGTTTCTACTACCTACAGGGAAGCTTGCCAGATGTAGCAATAGATTGATTCCGGGAGATATATTCTTTCCCGTATGCTCCCTGGTAAGTCGTTCCTCAATCGCTCCAGGGCTTGTCCCTAATTTATCCTAATTTCACGAAAACTTTTCCCCTGCTCTCGCAAGGCCTTCCTCTACTCTCACTCTACGATCGGAAGCTCATAGTTTTTTCCTATACCTTGTGCATTCTTTAGGGCGGATGCGACAGCTGAAGCATAAATATGAGGCATTTCCAATCCGTATTATTCCATAGGTTTAAAAAACTGATCGTGATGCAAAGAAAGCAGAAACTCAATTAAAAAGCCTCCCGTCCGCCCGCCGAAACTGTAACCGTTTCTTATGCGTGCTTTACTGTATTTAGTGAGTTTTGCTTAAACAGTACAAATTATCCCGGTTTTTCTGCAGAAACAATGTTGTACCTCCATAAATTCCATAAATCTGCAGTCGGATAGATTCCCAGGCTTGCGAGTGTATTTGTTAGATTTATCTCAGAGCCGGGTAAGCGTTTGCCGGGCAGTACATTTTCAGCAACTGCTTGCCAGAATAACATTCTCCAGTGCGGAATAACGCCTTCGGTGATGTCTCTTACATCTATATTTCTGAATCCTATACCGCTTAGTATATCCGGGAATGCACCATGGGTAAATCGATGGATACTTGACATTCCGGTTCGTTTTATCATTGCTTTTGCAATCGCTTGAGCCAGCGGATTCATTTCCTCAAGAGGAGGAATAGTGTACTCATGAAGTACCAGCCTTCCGCCTGGCCTAAGCACCCTGTAAAACTCTCCGAGCACCTCTTCGAGATATGGTGCGTGGCAAAGTGTCTCACAGGTGAAGACACCGTGCATGGAATCGGCCAAGAAAGGAATGCGACCATAGTCGCCTACAATAAAATTAGTGGATCCGTCAGGTGATTTACGAGCTCTCGCATATTTATCTGCTATGCTAACCCGTCCCTGGTTTAGATCGATACCATAGACGTTATATCCCCCATACCTACGAAGGTGCTCGGCAACTACACCATAGCCGCTCCCCGCGTCAAGCACACAGGCCCCCCGTGGTAAAGCAAGACTTTCCCTCAGAAGCTCGCGCATGTTGTGCTGCGCTTCCAGAGGATTGAATTGTTCCCAATCACCCAAACTCGGTTTCATGTACCCGAAGTGACATGCCCCCATCAGTTTCCCACAATAATATGAATCTTTTTTGGGTGTTTTATAATAACTTAGCACCCCTGACATTTGCTCTGTTGTTCTTGACATTCCTTTATTGTAACACAAAATGTATGTAATTTGTATGTATTATAAGTAGCTTCGAACACTGTTGGGAACTCTTCGCGCTCTACGGCGTCCCGGTCCGGTGCATGTATAATGGCATGATATGCCGAGTGCCGTAATCTTCCCGCATCAGCTCTACTCTCCCCACCCGGCGCTCGCACACGTGCAACAGGTATTTCTCATCGAAGATCCCCTGTTTTTTGGGGATACCCGCTACCCGCTTAAGTTTCACCGCGCGAAACTGGTGTATCATCGGGCCTCCATGAAGGCTTTCGAAGAGGAACTGAAGGCCGCGGGGCATAGGGTACGGTACGTTACGTACCGTGAACTCCAAGGAACGCCTGAGTATCTGGCTCGTCTGATTGCAACGAACAATCTGACACAGATTCATGTTGTTGATCCGACTGACTATGTCCTGGAAAAGCGGATTCGGGCTGCGATAAAAACCACAAACACCCGACTGTACTGGTACGAGTCGCCGAATTTTCTTACCTCTCCCCGACTGCTGGATGAGTGTATGGCCACCGCACGCGACACATACCGTCTGACACGGTTTTATATCTGGCAACGGAAACGGATGAATATTCTGGTAACCGCAAACGACACTCCTGTCGGGGGAAAGTGGAGCTTCGATACGGAAAACCGGAAGCCGCTTCCTGCCGGGACCGTTATTCCGAATCTGCACGTGTGGCAGGGTGCTACGTTAGACGAGGCGCGCAAATACGTACGACGCGAGTTTCCCGATGCCTACGGAGCGAATGGTGTCTGGCTGTATCCGACAACCAGAGCCGATGCCTGGGCGGCGTTTGAGCGCTTTCTTGAGGAACGCTTAGTCGGATTCGGCCCCTACGAGGATGCCATTGCAGCAAAGCATCCGGTGTTGTTTCACTCGGTTCTTACCCCGACCTTGAATACCGGTCTTCTGGACCCGCTGGCGATAGTTACTCGTACGCTTGCGTTCGGGGAGCGCAACAAGAGTACCGTTAGCCAGCCTGGAGGGCTTTCTCCGGCAAATAATCGGCTGGCGAGAGTTTATGCGTTTGGTATACCGTACCCATGGCGTTCAGGCAAGAACAGGAAACTTCTGGAATAACACCCGTCCGCTTCCGAAATCGTTCTGGGACGGCACTACTGGAATTGAGCCTGTGGATACGGTAATTCAGCGGGTGCTGCAATACGGCTACGCCCATCACATTGAACGCCTAATGATTCTGGGAAACTTCATGCTCCTCTGCGAGTTTGATCCCAATGCGGTGTACCGCTGGTTTATGGAGATGTTTATAGATGCATACGACTGGGTAATGGTACCCAACGTTTATAGCATGAGCCAGTATGCTGATGGCGGAACCATTGTAACCAAACCCTATATTTCCGCCTCGGCGTATGTCCGTAAAATGAGCGATTTCCGGAGCGGTGAGTGGTGCGCTATCTGGGACGGGCTGTACTGGCGGTTCTTAGATAAGCACAAAGACGTCTTTAAAGCCAATCACCGGATGGCCATGATGGGGCATATGGTGGAAAAAATGGACACCGCCAAACTCCGCCAGCATCGCGAGACTGCGGAACGTTTTCTTGCCGGGTTGTAGGGAGGGCGGCGCATCGCTATGTTCTCCTTCCTTTTTATCTGCATGCTTATTTTGGGGTAATCCCACTGAGTTGTCACAAGTGATAACGAGAATAGGTAATCATAGGGAGAATCAAAGATTTCCGGATGGCAAAATCTGTAACAGAATTTACCTGCATATTCGTCCCCCGAAGTAGGCCTCATCCTACTGAACCATTGCTGACAGTAACCTCTTGCTTGTGGGGTAAATGATGCCGGAATTCGTAGAAATAGTGCCGTATCGCTTTCTCCGACAAACAGATTAGCGCTATACTTTGGCTGACTAAAAACTACCCAGCCTTTTGGACTGGAATAAACGATATTATCTGTTTAATATTTACATACTTATTATATAATAATATAGTGAATATATGTTAGAATCATTCATTTCCGTCGCAGGTTTTATTTGTTCCCAGGCTCCTCGTACAGTGAGAAGCGTGGCGAGCTATTATGGGTATAAGCTAACGGGTATTCCGCGGGAAGTCGGGCAGTATTTTGGACCTGACATAAAGCCTGAATCTCATTCGAAGCTTCCTGCCCTTACCGCTTACTTATTTGTCCGGGACAGGAATTTTGACCGATGGGGTACAATGGTGTCCGCGATTGATGAACGAGGAGGTCATTCTCTTGGAGAGATACAGCGCGTTCTCCAGCTCTTCAAAGAATCATGTACCTATGATCCGAATACACAGTGCATTCAAGCTGACGGCGGTTATGCCGGTGTCCTGATGAAAGCAGCGATGGCTGCGGGTCATTCATACGATAATGCAGCACGGCTTGTACGTGATTATGCGATCGACATATCGTTTTACCGCATTGCGTGTCAGTGGGCGGCAGAAAATCCTGATATTGTAAGCACAGTTGTCGATCAGCCCGATTTTCATCAACTCAAAGCCGCATTTACCGAAACCCGCTTGGGTGCTGAGATAGCACCAGATAGTGAAGTAGGTATCGCAATGATTGCTAATTACCTTCTCGATTGCTTCCAGAAAGTTGGAGGTTCAGAACAGGGTAATCAGTTGCTCCTTACCAATGAGTTTAGAGACGGTATAACTAAGGTACTGAATGATCATGAAATAAACGTTCTGTTTCAGGAAGGAACAGATAAGCTTACGATTCTTCATGAAATGGCGGTTACGCTTATAAATGTTCCGGCGTGGACGGCTCGGGTAGACGGGAAAGCGCACGATATTGCGACGCGGGAGGCTCTCGATTCATTCACTGAACTGGAAAGACAGATTGCATATCATGCACACGAAGTTAACGTAATGCGTGCGATAAAGTCACCCCGGGTGATTATCGATCCCCGTCGGTCGTTGTACTCCAATTTTATTGGTAATATCGCCTTAACGAAGACAAATGAAGGCAAACCGGAATATACCGCCAGCCGCTCTTATTTTCCGCGATCTGCGGGCTATCTCGGAACTGATACTGATCCCCTGCCATCATTTACACCGTTATCTGGAGAATGCCCGCCATCTACAACCGACATGGCAGGTATAATAAAGCAGATTTTTAACGGTCAGATTGACGAGGCCGATATTCCACCCCTTCATAATCAGATAAGAAAAATTCATGAGTTTGCTCCTCAGATAATTGGCTTCTTAACAGGGCATCCAGCAGTACCTGAAACTGTCCGGGAGATAGTTGCGACACTGGCAGATAAAGCCTCATTCAGGCAAAAAGCTGCCCGGCTCCTCGGGCCGGTTAGCGATAATGATATAAACGTAGTCAACCGGTTTAACCAGACAGTCGAAGAAGCTTATCGCAACGCCGTATTTAAAATCGTTTTCGACTTTGTGAGAGGCGTGGAAACAATGGTGATCTTACAAAACAGATCGTTACACGAGAGACTTAAACATCAGTTTTCAGGACGATGGGAAAATACGAATCTGGGAGACGTATCAGACGTTGGTTTAACCGATGCGATCTATCGGGTTCTCGAAGATGGCGATCATAGGGTTAAGATGCTCAATCAGGATCCTGATGAGATAAAGTATAAAAAACGCTGGACATTAAAGGATTATCAGGAGAGATTTATCGAGTATGCACTCTGGGATTCTCATGAAACGAAATTTATGCGCTGGAAACCGCGTCACGACGTGTATAACAGTGCTGTGGGGACCGCGTGGGAATGTGCATGTTTCAGGAGAGTACAGTTTTTTGATGTTCACAAATTTCAGACGAGTTAAATACCCTCCCCTTTTGACTAGACGATTAATCCCCTTTGAAAAGGGACTCACAGGCTTCTTCATCCTTATTTTCGTCTAATCTGTTCACGTCATTGCCGACAACGCCAACTTTTTCGAAAAAAGCGCTGTTCCTCAGGTTGTATCGAAAAATCGGAGCAGTTGTAGTCTTCAGCTTCTTCCCCCTTTAACTTGTCGGTTACGATATTGCCCAGCTTATCAAGAAGAGCATTGCTTTTTCGTCGCGGCTAACGCACGATTCCTGGAGTGAGCCCGTTTACCTTAGCTTGCCTAAATCTCAACCCATGTTTCCTACTTTTAGTTCGAAAACGACAAACAGAGCAATAAAAGCCACAATTAGGAAAATATGCATTTTTTCATAGAAGATAAAAAGCAAGGCGATGACAGCCATGAGAAAGAGAATGAAGCCGAGCCGGAATTTTTTTACTGCCGCGGAGCTGTTGCATTTTTGAAGGTCCTTTTTGTTTTTCATATCGACCGTTTCTTCTTCTGAGACATTATCTTCTTCTCTCTCGACTTCATTTTTCTTCTCAACTAGTGGGTTCAGGTGGTTTTGACTGGTCTGTTGGTATGTATTGTACTTGGGCTCATTCTGATGCCGTGCGAAAGGTTCATGGGAGCCCTTAACGTCCTTACCGAAGCGGGAATTTCCGCAGGGGCGATTTCCGGAGCGGTGAGTGGTGCGCTATCTGGGACGGGCTGTACTGGCAGTTCGTAGATAAGCACAAAGACGTCTTTAAAGCCAATCACCGGATGGCCATGATGGGGCATATGGTGGAAAAAATGGACACCGCCAAACTCCGCCAGCATCGCGAGACTGCGGAACGTTTTCTTGCAAGGTTGTAGGCGGAGTTTGTTGAGCCAGGAAATACCCCTGTCCGCAGGCTGGAATGTGGTGAGGAGCTGGAAGAGGGCTGGAGCTGAAGGGCATGCATATTTTAGTATTTCCCGATTATTGTACTACTGCCGGATGGAAACGGTAGCTTCGCCCGTGTTCTTTCCGCTCGGGTCAATTATGACGGTATACCGGCCGGTAGCAGGTAACACAATCCCCTTATCTCCTAGGGTGCCCGTTCCATTGAGAATACAATCAGAAACGATGCGCGCTCCGGTAGCATCTTCCAGGTGGAAACCGCCACACTGACTCGGAAGCGTGCTCTCCGTTACGATTACCTGAACCGTTTTGCCCGCCGTGCCCTCGAATGTGATGCTTGCACGGGCGCCCGGGTTGTCCAGTCGCACACGGAGGGGAGGATCGTTCAAGGCAACCGTTCGTGCGAAGTCACGTACTGTGGTGAGCCGCACGGTTGTGGTACCGGTATCTCGATCGGAAGGATCAATGCGAATCGTGTAGGTGCCCGTTGCCGGCAGCTCTGCGGTGTCTATCGAACCGGTATCCCCGAGGATGCAGCCCGTCTCCAGCCGCTCCCCGGTTGGGTCTAGCAACAACAGCCCGCCACACTGCGCGGGAAATGTCGTTTCCGGAACATCGATGTAGACTTTGGTGCCTGCCATACCCGCGAACGTCAGTTCCGCATGCATTCCGGGTGTATCAAGATTCACCGGTACTGCAGGTCCGTCCGGTGTGATCACCCGGATCAAATCTGTTACCCGGATCAGATTGATTCGTGCCGTTTGTCGCACTTTTTCCCAGTCTTCGAACACTACTGCATAATCACCCGTCTGCGGTAGTGTAACCGTATCGATATGTCCCTGACCTCCCAGCACGCACCCGGTTGCGATCCGCTCACCGGAAGGTGACTCAATACGCACCCCACCACAGCGCGAAATTTCCCCGGTGCCCGTGATGTCCACAAACACCCGCTCATTCGTTGTTCCCCGGAAGGGGAACCGGGCGGCAGTCGTGTCCGTGGTCAGTTCCCCGGGACTGAGTCGTTCACCGGCGGTAGCTGCGGGACGTGAGCGGGATTCACGTTGATCCGCCAGCGCAGATACCGCAAACTCTGGCCTGCCGGTAAAGCCGACATCGACGATGCAGGAGTTGCGTATAACTTCATCAGTTACACCCGTGTCGCGACACACCGCTTCGGCAAAAACACGATTTGGCGCATCTTCAGGACGGGCCGGGGCATCAGGGAAGCTGCGGTCGGTATAGGTATTGGTATCCATCCCCGGGTCATAGGTAAAGAGTGTAGAATCCCCCGTAACCCGCCACGAGTCGGCAAATGCGGGGTACAGGTTTTCGAAGGAAGGTTCAAGGACATCTTTAGTGCCGCGGCGCACCAGATCATCCTCCGGTGTGCCGTTCCCGTTCCCCAGTAATCCTTCTATTCCTGTGGTGCGTTCCGGCGGATTCACGGTAACATCCAGACTCAATGACCCGCCCGGCTGGATCACGACGCTTGCCCGGTCAGGGCCGGATATCACGATACGCCTTCCGGAAGTAACGGAAATGGCAGCCGGATCCGAGAGCGGCATATCCCTAACCTGCTGAAACTCTCCGTTTACTACCATCTTCAATTGTCCGCGTTCCAGACGGAGCTCCACGATGTCCGTTCCGGTGCGTACCGCCACCGCACGGGTAATCGCCACCTGGCGCGAATCGTACCACGGTTGCTGGCGCACCTGGACTTCAAAGTCCGTACCGGCACGTACCAGAACAAACTCACCCACCGCCTGGAAACTATACCGAGCGCCGTCAAGAGTACGGAGATGCGGGTCGCCTTTGGAAGAACCACACCGTGCCCCGGTACAATCCGATGGCTCATCGGGGGGTTCAGTACACTCCCCTTCCGGGAGGCGGTCACGCCCGTAATGCGTGCGTGGCGGTAAACCCATCGCCTCACGCAGCCGGTTTTGCGCCCGTACCGCCATAACTTCCTTCGTTTCGATGCCACTAGCACCACATATACCCCTGCTAAAGGTGTTGTTCATCATATCGTACACGTGGTACAGTTCATGGAACAAACGGTCACACGGGGTTGACGGGACAGGGGCACCTTCACTGTAGTAGTTATATTCGCTTTCCGGGTCCCAATGCACATGGAAGCTCCCGTCAGGATAATCCGTGGCATAGTTTTCGCCACGGCGGTTCGTGAAAATCTCGATTCGAGCTTCGTCGATCCGGTCCAGGATAGGACCGGTTATATCGGGATATCGGTCAAATAAATCCAGGCATTCCTGCAAACGCCCTCCATCGGACTCGTTGATGTTGTAGTTTGCCTGCACCAGTGGCGGTAGCAGTGCCCCCGCGAGCACGAAAGCGGCAAGGAGCACGGTAAATAGCTTGCCGGGCCGGTGCTTCCGGGTTTTTTTCTTACGACGATACAACCTCACTAATACCGCGACTATTAGAATAAGTACCGTAGCTGCCGACACCACAATCGGCCAGGATAAGGTGTTGAAAGTCCGCTGTATCGGGTTCGTGATCCAGTCAAACGGGCCTGATGTCCTCTGTTGTGTGGAAGCAAGCACCGTACCACAGGATGGGATGTCCCCCATCTCTGATGGTTGCGGAATATCCGGAACGTGGTAGGAAACGTCAAGCTGGTAGGGTTTCGCGGGGTCAAAAGGGTAAATAGCCCCGAACGCACCCGTCTGCGCTGACCAGGCAATAGTCTGTAACGCAACACCCCCATCATACGAAACTACACTCAGGGGAATCTCCCGGCTCTGCCCGGGAGCGAGTGCAATCATACGACGGCGAAGAAGCTCTTCCGCGTCATCCAATGCAACCTGCAGCTCCAACGCATCAACCGGAATACCGTCCCCGATCATACGGGTTACGGACACCGTCCCTACTGCCGTTTCGGCTAAAGCACAGGACATCTCCCCGGTGTTCCGAACCGTAAGTACAGGCTTTGACGGATCTCCGATGGAAATGGTTGCCTCAATGCGCAAGGCGGAGGTCGCCGACGGTTGCGCGGCGTGCAAGTGAGAAATCACGGGGAGCACCATCGCGTATGCTGTACTCACCAAAATGATTCCCACGGTCACGATTGAGAGAGTGCTACTGCGCTGATACCGTGTCTCACTATCGGGCATGTATTTTTAGTATACCGTATAAACCCATAGATGATACCCCTGTCCGCAGGCTGGAATGTGGTGAGGAACTGGAGGAGGGCTGGAGCTGAAGGGGCTGCAAAAGGGTGTAATACGATCCCTTGACACCTTAAAATCTCGTTATCACTGGTATACTGTTTCTTAATAACCCACATGACAAGCCGTCGATTGCTGGAGCTTCTGTTTTTGGTAATACTTTCTCTTCTTATCGTACTGAAAGCCTTTCTTCTCGATGGCATCGCAATCACATCGCTCAATGACTTTGATGAAGCGCGATATGCTGAGGTTGCCAAGAACCACATCCGTACAGGCGAGTTTTTAACACCGCTCGCCGGGGGGCCTGATGAACCAAGAGATACCCCTGTCCGCAGGCTGGAGAATGGTGAAGAGCTGTATGTATTTACCTGGAAACCACCCCTTACGACATGGATTCAGTCGGGTTTTATGCTGATAATCGGTATAAATGAATTCGCAGTTCGTTTACCATCGCTTCTATATAGCGTTCTTCTCCTGTGGGTTGTGTTTTTTCTTTTAAAACGGCTCAGTATAGCTTCTCTTCATGCAGGAGCAATAACGAGTGCATGGGGATTCACGGGGGAACTTCTCGTTCCTTGCGACCCAGGGTACTACAGACGCATTGTTACTATTGCTCGGCACCGGCACGGTATTTCTCGGAATGAAATCAGGTCAAAGAAACTATGTTGCTGCAGGCCTCCTCACGGGTCTTGCAGTTCTGACAAAGTCTATCGCTGCATTTTGGATTCCAGTTGTATTTCTTGCTGTGTATCTTTCGCATCACAAGTTCAGATTGAAAGATATTATTATATATTCTATTGTCCTATCCGGTACTGCCGTTCCATGGTTCCTGTACATGTTTACTGCGTATGGAAACGAATTTATCTACAGACATTTTATTTTTAATCTTCGCGGTGGTACCGAGCATGGTCAGAATTCTGCACCGTTGTACTGGTATTTGATGTATATGATCGATTCCTGGAAACCGTTTATATTCATGGCGCCAATTGCTTGCTATACCGTAATAAAATATGGACTATCGGATTTCCGTAAGATACTTGTCCCGGTTGTATGGGCATGCATCATTTTTATACCTTACAGCGTTGCCTCATCAAAAGTATGGTGGTATATCTATCCATTATGGATACCAATACTCCTCTGTACAGCACTTACAATACAGGACATAGCAAGGAGACCGGTGCTCATACTCTTTTCATTTATTCTTATTCTTTTTAGTTTACACCCGTACTGGAGGTTTGATTCCGGTTATTCACCGTTACTCGAGTTTTTCCTGTACTCCGGATTTGTGTTTTTTGTATATCTGATACTCGAGAGAAAAATCCCGGGAGCAAAAGGAAATAAAATGCCGTACCGGTTTCTGGTTTATTCGTTTTGGGGTGTTTTTATCTTCATATCGGGATTTTTTGGCATAAGACAGTCTTTAGACACCCCGGACTGGAGCCGAAACGTAAAAAACCTCGCTGAGCGTAATCAGGGTTTACGCAATATTGCAGTAGCTGGCAGGCCATATGAGTCGGTACTTTTCTACTTTAATACCGGAAATGTTCAGGCATTTAGTCGGACGAACTCAGTTCCCGAATACGTAGTGAGCACAGAAGCTATACACACAACAAACGGGAAAAGCTACACCCTGATCGATATGGAAGGAGATCTTATGCTCTTCAAGTTACAAAATGAAACAGTCACAGAGTAAAGACGATCGCGTTTTCTTGCCGGGCTGTAGGGAGGGAGGCCCGCGGCCGCACGGACACACAAAAGCGGAAGCTGGTCGTTTACACCGTAAACGCTTGCTCGCGTCTCGGGCCGGTGGTGACAAACACAATCGGCACTCCTACCTGGCGTTGGAGGAAACTCAGATACCGAAGAGCTTCACGGGGCAATTCATTTACACTACGTGCACGTTGTACTGCCGTTCCATCCCAGCCGGGAAGATAATATACTACCGGTTCAAGTTTGGTACTTCTCTCCTGGATACCGGGCTGGGCGGGAACACGCCTACCCGTTACTTTGTGTATATAATGGCTCACGACCGGAATGGCCATATCCGGGCGGGCAATGTCTAGGTGGGTTACTGCCAGGCAGTTAATACCTCCCACCACCTTGATGTGGTATCGTAGTAGGTCCAGGTCGAGCCGGCAGATGTCGCGTGGCCGGCCGGTTGTGGTTCCGAATTCATTTGCCGCCATCCGAACCCAGGCGGCAAACTGTTCATCACCTTCCAGAGCGGCTATTTCTGACTCCGTGAACTTTGCCTGCGAAAGGTGTATATTCGACAGCATTTGTGCTGATCCAACAGAAGACATATAGGTTGCCTTGGCAACCCCGATACGCGACCGGATCATGTCCGGACGCCAAAATGCGGTTCCGGAAAGAATACCATGTGCTCCGGTGGAAGAAGCAGTGACATCGGGCAGGCGTCCCAGCCAAGCATCTAGTCCTACCGCCTACGCTCCTTCAAAGACAAATCCATAACGCTGGGCATCCTGGTATGCTTTTAAGTGAATTTCAAAAGTTTCCCGAAACATCCGCTTGCTGTTCGGTACCGATCTCTCACGTGCCAAGAACCAGTCTCGTTGTTCTGCTATGCGGTCCAGGAACTCTTCCCGGGAGCCTACCCGCAGATTGTTCCCCCGACTCTGATCGCGCACCATGCGCAGGTTAGGTACCTCTATCTGTGCAATGTCCAGGTCGTAAGCTGAAAACCGGCGAGCGATTAAGTCGTAGTGAGCGCCGAGTATATCTCGCCATTTCGGTGCGAGAAAATTTCTGACATACAGAGACGTTTTACTGTAGTGGCCTGCATATGCCGGAGATATGCCCCGCCCGGTTCCGCCACGCGAGTGCGGATGGTATAGGTTGTTCAGAAGCTCCATAGCTCGCTCTAGATCCGTTACTAGGATCGCATCCGGGCTTACGATAAGCTTGCGTCGGAGGTCGCCTATCTTTTTTCGGCATCTTCTATTTCGGTGCGCAGATCGGCCATGTGCAGCACCATACCGCCATCCATAATACCTACTACGGCCTCTTTATATAGTATGCCGGAGGGTAGCTGGTGCAGAGCGATTTTATCGCCCCTCTCGGAGTAAATGGTGTGTCCTGCGTTGGAGCCGCCAGCAAATCTTACCACGTATGCTATTTTCACACCCCGCAAAAAAACGAAGCTCGGCAAGCTGGTTGTCTACAACACGCCCTTTGCCTTCATCGCCCACCTGGGCGCCGATAATAGCCACCGTGTTTTCTCTGCCCGCAAGCTCCAGAAGGGGATTCTCCGCACCAATTACAATTTCATCCCGACGATAGACTGCATCGTAATCGCGTTGCACAAACAGCTCGGGGTGCAGGAAGCGGGCTAGGGTGTCAGGTTGCCTCGGATTCGTTCCGCCCTCGATAAGTGCGCACATAATGTCTCCATTGTATACCAAAGGGGGGATAAGGAGGATCACTTTTGCAGGAGTATGAATAGCAGATACGCATAGTTCATACTAGTTCTCACCAATAGTTTACAATTTACCCTTAGTTAAGACTCTTACCTGGTACTCGAAAACCACCCTGTCCATTTTTCCAATCTCCGCCTCCCATGCCACATTACCTTATGCTCACCCCCATCCTCACCACGCTCATCGTCTTTTTTGCCTTCTTTGTCAACGGCTTTGCCGAGTTTAATGCCGGTGCTGTTTATCGAAGCAATTAGTCAAAAAAATTATTGTCAAGCGCATTTCTGTTAAAGCAACGACCGCTGACAAAAAGATTACTAATACCTTCAACGGATCAATGTGTATCCCTAAATCACCAATACCCGCATCTTTAGCGGTATCACAACGTTTTCATTTTGGTCAGTATTGTACAGGAAAGAACGGATTTTCTTGCCAATTCGTTCTGCGTTAGTTCCTTTTATTTCTTTGCTGTTTATTTTATCCCTAATGGTTTCGTTATTATTTTGACTTTTCATATTTTTCTGAGTATTGCACCAATTAGTTTTGGTACCTGTTTGACTCTTATGGATACGGCAGGATGTTAAATACCTTCAGTCCGAATGAAATGATAGAATCACGCTTCTTGCCACAGTCCTCGGGGCACGGATAAAAAAATTCCAAAGTGACATGAAAATCAAAGCCGTTGATTTTTGGTGCGTGAAAATTTGTGGTTGGTTTGCAACCGCTACAAAAATTAATTAACAAAATTTCAAGAAGCTCTTCTTTATCCGTGGATACTTCCCAGCCAAACCTTCTTGCTTGTGTACGGTAAATCAAGACCAATTTTGCGGTATCCATAAGTTGATTTATAGCATAACGAAAATCGTCAAATGTTTTTACATCAACTTGTCTTTGCATATCTCTTCCCACTGCCGCCATCTCACCCCTAATAATTTTTTCTGCCCATTCTGTTACTTCGGCTCTAGACATGTCCTCAATTTCGTCAGCCAAACTTTCACCTAAATTTATAAGATTGGTGACCCTTTGTTGTGATTGGTCACTAAGAGATAAACCGGTTAGATTGTTAATTTTTTCCAAAAAACCTCTCCAAGATTCTTTAGCAGCTTTAAACCTTTCTTGTGCTTGAGTAGAAACTGCGTATTCTCCCACTCTTATAGGCAATTGTCTCGAGAGATAATTAGGTCCATATGGTGATGCAGGTGGAGTTTGAACTTTATAGGTAGGAAATTGATCGGTTCTGTCAAATTGTTCCCACCTCCAACCTGATGCAAAATCCAAAAATGTTTCGACAATTCCTCTTAATTCGATATAATCAGCACTCAAATCTATTTCTTCATAAAATTTTTGAAGCTTTTCGGGAGCCATTTCTTGTGCAATAAATTGTATAAGTTCTTCTTCTTTACCCCACTTTAAGGGCAAAGTAAGTTGTGGGCTAAGCATAAGGCCACTGGGAAGTGGAGATGTAAAACCTAAATCTAAAGCTTGAGCGTATAGTATTTGTTGTATGTCTAGCAGTGCGGCCAACGGTTTTTGTTCTTGGTTATCTTTCCATAAGCCTAATTCGATCAACACGCGTTCCACATATATTCTTGCTGCTTGACGGTTAAACTCTTTCCGCCATGGTTTTTCCCAATGCTGCATCAAAACCAAGTTCTTTTAACTTTCCAAGGGCATTATAAACCCACCCTTTAGCCCGCAGCTCATAGCCTCCATATCCTCGTGTAGTTACTCCCGGAATTCTTACATCAGTGAGTGTCTCTGCCAAACGATCCTCAATTTCTCGCAAAGAAAGGCCTTGGAGTTCAAATAACGGATTGCTAACAGTAACTGTTTGTCCAGTTAGCGGTACGTTTACTTGGATACGTGATTCTGTAAGTTTTTTGTGTTGTATCAGTCGCTCGACAAAAGCAAGAAAAATAGTGTTGTATATGCTCTCTCTATGCGATGTCATTCCTGCAACAAGATACTCAAGATACTGTAACTCTTTTGGCCCTTTTCTTCTTAAGTAGTTTATAGCAGAGTGACTTATGTAAAGGTCAGCTTTTTTCATGTCATCCGAGTTGATCTGAGTTTCAATCTGATGGTAAACTCCATTCGCCAATTCACTCTGTATTTGTAAAAAGATCTCCCTAAAGAAACCATCTCCTATCACGTAATTGAACGGACTAGCTGCTATTGCTTCGCGCAACTTAGCATAGTTCTTACCCATTAGACCAAATGTTCCTCGCATTAATCTTGGGTCATAATATGGCGTAGGATACCACTGGTCATCTACTCTTTTTAAAGAACATAAGGGGCCGCCTTCTCCAAGAATACCGATTTCATCATTTTTAACGATGACTAATTTTAATGGCTTACCATCTCTCTGCTGACCCTCGGAAACAGTAAAAGCCGCTATTATATCTTGCCAATTTTGCAAATGGTTTTCTATGACAGTCTGATACATCCGATTAACAAGTCTATTGATTGCTTCTTTATGAAATCCGAAATCTAGATTAGGCTTACTGAAGGCCGTATCCCAGAAAATTTCAGAAGGCACAATGTCAGGGTTGGCATATGCTTCTTGTAAAGCATTTATTTTTCCAAGTACGTGATTTAGTTCAAACCCTTCATAGAAAAACTTCATATCCGGAAAGATAGATTCAAGTATTTGCAGAGGATTTTCTGCGTGTAGAATCTGAGAAATAATTTGGTCAGATATGTATTCTAAATCTTCTTCAGGCACATTCTTTAAATTTTCAATCACCACTAGCCCTGCTAATTCTTCAAAAGGAAGTAATGTCTTGCGTCCTATGGGTCTTTGAGTATCAGTATAACTTGTTTCTATTTGTGCTTCTAAAAACTTCTATCATTGATACCTGTCTTTTACCAGAAGAAGACGAGCCATCAAGAGTTAAACGATATTGTCAGGCCATCATAGCCCCCAGCGGCATGCATTTTCGAAGATGCGGATTGGCCATAGCTAACAAGAATTTATCCTTTTGGATTCCTGTTTGAGACATGAATCTTGCAATTTGGTCAGTATCAAATGGCTGCGAAGTAATTGCCACCGCTATATTTTGCCTACTTAACGGACCATAGCCAACATCAAGCGTGGGATAAAATGGCGAAGAAGAAAACAACGAGGAGGTACCAGCAGCATATTTAGCTAAAAGTTGTCTTTCTGTAGTATCCAAACTGTCTGCTAATGCTTTCATAAGATTTCTCCTCTCCTCTGTTGGTCTAAAACTCTCTGGTGCTTTTAGTTTTTTTCTTTCGGCTATAATTCTTACTATCCATTCCTCGATATAGTAACTTCCCTGTTCATAGGAAGTCCCAGAACTGGCAAACGATCTTTCTTCTATTTGGCTACTTAAATTTGAAAGAGCTTCGGATAATTTATCTTCAGTTATTCCAATTTGAGAGGCAAGTTCTAAGGCTGACAGTAAATGAGGTTTATAATCGTTTGTACTCAAATAAGACTGAAATTTAAGCCCTGCATTTTTTAAGAACTGCTCCCATTTTTGCAATCGGTCTTCACTGTAAGGAGGAACCAAAAGAGTTACACCACGAGTCCCACGATCTTGCTCTATTGTGCCCCAACCAGCCAAACCAGTCAGACTTTCAGCAACAAACGAAGTTGCTGAAACAAACGTTTCTTTGGCAGCATCTTGAGCAGCAGATGCGTTGGCTTCATCTTCCGGGCCAAGACCTGTTTGTTTTTTGATTTTATCGCCAAATTCATTAAGCGACTCTTTATTCATAGTACATCATTACATCACATTTACTTGATTATTCAATACACCATTTGAACACAGATAAATGAGTTTGATATGCTAGATGCTAGCCTGAGTTTTTATTCGTACCGTGTTCCGCTATAAATCATTTGATTCGTTCGCGTATGTAAGACTTGTCATAGAGGATGACTATCCTCCCCGTGAAACATTGGATACTCAACCTCCGATAAGATCTTGGAAAGAATGGAATGCGTTTCAGAAAGTCAGTCTGCACAAGAATATTCCGCGACATGCTCTAAGGGTGCAGCGTTGTCATACCGTAATTTCATATAAAAAAGCTGTGGCAAATTCGCCGGTTCAAACATGCACTGGATATGAAACTGAAGAGTATATTAGTTAGTGTGTATTGCTCAATCCAGCCAATATAGCCCGGGCCTTTGCATCAGCGGGTTTCTATTTCGACACTAATAACAATTATATGTATGTTGTCCCACGAGATGGCTCGTCGAACTTTTCCCTCGCAATTTTTTACCATGAAACATTCTCACCACAAGTGAGTCCCGATCAAGAATGGAGACCACTAAAAGCACGTTAGTAGAATATATGGAGGGGACTCAGAGGACAGAAAACACAACAGATGTTTGGGCAGAGTCAAAAGGAACAGCGGATAGCCTGCCATTGATATATCTTCACGATCCATGACCAGATGCCCTTGTATTGGCGCAATCATGTATCCAATTTAAAGGTGAAGACCCTTCGGGCAGTATAATGGTAAGAACTCTGCATTAGCGGCCAATCCGTGTCGCGCAGTCTGCAGGCCATGCCAGCATTTGTATTCCCATCAAATCTTATATCGAAGGCGTATTAAAAGACATAACCGTTCGTGATGCACAGACCGGAGCAATGCTACAGCCGGGTATCGACTATCGCACTGTCCATACAGCTGATACAAACTTTTAAGGAAATGAATTACTGTCTGCGCGTGGGAGGTGGGTTGCTCGTGTACACTTGCCAATCGGGTATGAGACTGTACGAATAGTTGCGCCTGCTGGCAGAGTTAGGTTACACTGCTTTTACTGCTAGTTTGGGGCAGTTAGAAGCATTACGGAAAATAAGCCTGATGGAAAAACATCGGTACAGTGTGCCCATGCCAACATTATTGGAGCAAACCTCCTAAACAAAGCTTTGATCGAGTTTAGCCCCTACAACATACCGGTCCTGCCTTTTAACCGTAATGGTTCGGCCTTAACTCCCGGTGATCCTCATGGTATCACCCAGGCAGCGGGCTATAGTGGTTACTTTGACTTTACTTCGGAGGCTACTTCACACGATGACCAGCGAATTCGCGCCTACCATATACCCCCGAAAGAAGAACATCAGGCACTGTCCAGTATGTCGCTGTATACCATGCTTGAACTTGATAGAACATCTCAGGCGCCATGGTTCTGTCCCTGCCGAGGCACAACGGCTTATGGAAATACTCCATGCTGCAAAAACGGGTCCCATTCCAGACACGCCGCGTGCAAAAGCACAGACCATGCTAACTGCCTACCGGGGTTTTCTGGAGCTTGTAACGGCCACTATCGAAAAGGGAAAGCAACAGGCACTGATACAAGCATTCGGCCACACCTGGCACCACGCACACACTATTGCCGAGCTGCTTGATAAACTGCTCGGATAAGATAAACCTACCCCTCCTTACAGTAATCTTCACGCACCGCCTTTACTTCGAGTCGGTTGTGTAGCTACAGGCCTAAACCATACTGGTACATGAGTTTTAGCGGCTTGTTGCCATCTACCCTTTGGCGGTCGGGTGAAGGCTACGGTATATATAGCTTTTCTTCCAGAATAGGATACTTTTTATTATTCACCCTCTCTTTAAAATACTCACTCGTCTCTTTATCCTCGCTAAACACGTAACATCCCTTGATTCCCCGTGTCATGAGGGTTCTGTAGGTGTTTTTAATAATTCGGTCTGCCAGTTCAAGTGTCGCTTCTTTGTCTTCCTTCAGCATTTTTTTGTATCCGTGTACAGTTTTGTCTCCCCCGTCCCGTTTTGTTACATCGGTTACGATTTTTCCATCCCGTACTATCAGATCCGGTCCAATGATTACTCCAACATAATCCAGCTCCAAGCCCTGACAGGTGTGAATACAACCCACCTCAGATACAGATTCCTTATGAACAATCCATGCCTGTCCATGTTTCTCCAGATTCCATCGTGCTTTGTAGTCGCCAATGATAATATCGTATGCCCGCGGGTCTTTTTTACTTACCCATTTCCAGCAGTATCCGGCCACGACACGGGATTTATTATTTCCATTTTTTTTTCTAATTTCTTCATGGAGTTGTGCCGGATCATCAAATACCTTAAAGTCATACTCTTCTGTATCGAGCTTCGAGTTGGCTGTCTCGTGCAGTTGAAGTACATGGTCCAGCCAGGCAATATACCCATCAGATCCGCTGCATCTAAACTGTGACGCAAGCTCTTCGTAACTAACGGATGCTCCATAAAGTTTTGCCCATTTTTCAATCTCTTTAACATGTCCAATATCCTTAAATGTCACTTGCTGGTCCTCATCGATGAAAAAGATAGAAAACTTACTTGCGTTAATAATTTCTTTCACCTGATTCTCTCCCAGGTGAGAAAACATCCCTGACTTACTGTTCAGTCGGTGCGCTTCATCTACTATCAGTGCATCAAAGGTATTAGCTTCTGCATCATGAAACGATCCGGCCGAACCGAACAGATTAGTAATTCGCGTTTTAGTAAATTTTCCGGTCAATTTTATTTCGTATACTTTTCGTGGTGCTGAGTTTTGCGTAACATATTTTGTATTTAATGAGCATCTGGTGAGTTCGGCCAGTAGATTAATGGCTACGACTGATTTTCCTGTCCCTGGGCCACCGGATACAATAAACACATTCTTTTTTGCCTCGCTCGACTCCTTGGCAAGTTTTAAAGCTTTTTCGTACACGATTTTCTGATCGTCGATCATCACGAACTCTTTATTACCGTAGAGCATAGAGGCGACGCTATCGGCAAGTTGTTTTGAAGGTTTGATCTTCCCATTTTCAATAAGGTACAACGTCTGCTTGTTGTCACCATAAGATATGTACTTTTTGATAAAGTCTCGGAGTTTTTGAGCATCATACTTCAGGAATAGTGGAGCCTTATGTATATATACAGCATAAAAAGAGCTCAGGATACCATTTCCTTTTTTGTAGTTATGAAGGTATGCACAGGGTTTAATAGCTATATTTTCATCTTGTACACTACAATTAAAGTCTTCCAGGAATGCCGCATACGACCATACCTGGTAGGATGGGTGGCTTACCTCTCGCTTGCCCTTGCCTACAAAAGTACGGACAATTCCATCAAGATCTGTTTTTTCAGAATCTTCCCATTGTTTAAGTTCGACGATCACCGCAGTCTTGCGCTCAGATTGGTCCATTCCGGAAATGATAAAGTCAATTCGTTTTGATGTTTGAGGGAGTCGGTATTCTATCGCAATGCCTGCGGTGTCTGGAATTGAGCTTGTATCAACAATATCCTTCATGTAACGGAGTGAGTTTTCCCACGAACGCACCTCATTTTGAGTTGTTCCGCTTTCTGTTTCTCGCACATAAGACTCCAGTACTTTATCTGCAATCCTATTCTGAAAAACATCTTGCACAAAGTCCTTCTTGAGTGCTGTATAAACAAGCATAGTTACAATTTTGTGTATTTTGTGGCCCTCCCTCGTGCCTTCTCTACCGGGTACTTACGGGCGTTATGGATCATTTTATTCTCAATTGCCTGCTCAATATCAATCTCAAGATTATCTGCGAGTTCGAGGAGAAAGCACATTATATCTGCAATTTCATCTGATACTTCCTGTTTGTTTTTGGGATCTTTCAGATAATTCTCTACTTCTTCCGGTGATTTCCACAGAAAATGTTCTAAAAGTTCTGCTGATTCAATGGAGACGGCGATGGCCATATTTTTCGGATCGTGAAACTGCATCCAGTTACGTTCATCACGAAACGTTTTTATTTTCTGGAGTATATTTTCGGATAGAGTGCTCATGTACCCCTATTATACAATGTCTCAGCATGTTCTCGGTTTTCACCCGCACAAATCTTCACACAGCATGCCAGCATCACTCCCATCGCACATTCTACATCCGCAGGTATTGAGCTGGAAGTAGGTCTCGTCACACGAAGTAATTTCCGTCCAGGTCCTGCCAGAATTACAACTGCATACCCCACCCAGCCGTATCGGAGCAGCTTTTTAACCGGGCTATTTGTGTCTTGTTGTTGATTTCGGGGGTGCTGTCGGTGGTGTAAAATGTAGTATTTCTATGGAAACTGGAAAGCTCATAATACTTGCCGGCACAGTGCTCGTTATAGTCGGGCTTATGATCCAATTCGGACCGCAGATCCCTTTTCTGGGGAAGCTCCCCGGAGATATTCGCATAGAGCGGGAGGGCTTTTCGTTTTATTTTCCACTTACGACATCCATTCTGCTGAGTTTTCTGCTCTCCGTGATCTTGTGGTTTTTTCGAAGGTGAGTCGGAGACCAGGGATCGGAATGCGGATTCGCGTAGATAATTTTTGTCCTTAGGTTTCTCGAATCAGCCAGCCGGACGCACGAAGAAGATTCAGAGGAGCCTCTCTTTGGTGTAAAAAAACCTATAGCATAATACAGCGTGCTCGGAAAGTTAGCGCAGAAGCCTTGCACGGGTAAATGCATTTACAAGATTATTTTCAACAATCGTAAGCATGCTTCCAAACTCTCCCCTATTGAGGGGTTTTGTATCAAACACAATGGTCTCAACATTATGGTCTGTTTGGATAACAATTTCTCCATCCCTCCCAGCCTTTGTATCTGGCAAGCGAACCAGTTGTTCGCAATACATTCGCCACTGAAAATATCCGTGATGCGGTGGGTTTGTCGGCATAAAATTCATTTCTTCAGTGACAAAAACCGGCCCATCGTGTTTTCTCAGCCACTGTTCACGAGGTGTAAGCCCGTGTTTTTCCTCGAACCCAATTGCACCATATGTATAATAAAACTGATGACCGTCAACTTGAAAAAGGACAATATGTGCATCCAGTGTTCTTGCGTTACCGCCAATTATTTTCAGATTAACTCGGTTATTTTTCGAGAAGGATATAAGGCAAGAGCACAAGAAGCTCATTTCAGAGCTATACAAGCAAATCGGGCAACAGAAAGTCGAAGTTGAACGGTTAAAAAAGATTGGAGTCTATTATGACCCGAAACCTCTCGAATCAAGCACGGATAAGGAGCAAACCAGTAGAGGGCCATAAAGTTCGCTGAATATAAAACTTGGCAGACAGGGTATGATTCGAACCCTCGGTACCTTGCGGCACGCGGTTTGGTAAGCCATTGCACTCGGTCACTATTCGAGCTCTCCTTAATAAAAGCTTGATCTTACCAGTCTCCGGTATCGTGGGCAAGCGGTAGCAATGGCGGTTGTGTGGATGGTAGATGCGCTTTCCAGCTGAACGGGAGTCTTACTGCCGGCAACACCGCCTTTCCTTCTTTTATATATTAGATTTCTGGTGTATACTGTACACTCGTCATGGACGCGTAGCTCAATGGTAGAGCAGCTCCCTCTTAAGGAGTTGGTTGTGGGTTCGACTCCCTCCGCGTTCACTAAAAAGGAAATCGAGTCTGAAGTGGGGGCAGCGCTGGCTGCGCCAGCCTCCGCAGACAGCGCTGCAAAGGGAAAATTCAAATTCGCCGAGAGCCGACGATCTTTTAAAAAGAAGTTCGAGCCGACTTTTTTTGCCATGATTGATAAATCATGGCAATTATTTTTTGCGCGCGCGATTTTTTGCGCCTGCAAGGCGCAATTTACGAATTCTCTCATAGGTTCGAGCCAACAACTTCCGTTTTTAGCAATTTGCGATTTTTTCTCTTTCAATTTTAGTTTTACTTCAAATAATTCATTTTTCTTTTGCTTGTAAATTTCCGGTTCGATAACTTGGTTAAGATAGCCGTCAAGTAGCCGATTGAGTCTTACTTCGGTTTCCTGAATTTGAGACTCAACTTTTTGAGTTTCACTTTCGCTTTGCTGGCTGTCTTTTTCTTCCGCTTCTGAAATCCATTTTTCAAAATATGGTTCCCAATCTTCATGCAAGCCGCAATCACGGACAATTTGTCTTAATTGTTCTTCTGCTTGTGGCTCAGGAAGATATTTTTGATTACTAGGCTTTAACTTTTTAGTACAACGGTAGTAAATAAAAGTTTGATTAGTACCATTTTTATATTTCTTGATGTGCTGTTCTCCCGTGATTGCGGCACCACATTCACCGCAAATTGCTAATCCGGTAAAAGCAAAATCGTGGCCTTTCTGCCTTGGCCTTTCGATTTTCTCGATTTGTTTTTGAACTTTGTCATACAGCTTTTTGTTGATAAAAGTTTTATGGGAACCTTGATAGTATTCTCCATCGTAACGGAGAATTCCAATATAAAATTTGTTTGCTAACATATTTTTGACTTGGCCGACTTTGACTGGTTTTTCTCCTTCCCGCCTGATACCAAATTTATACAAAAATTGAGAAATACGTGTAAAGGAAATACCGCCATCAGCAAAAAGCTGAAATGCTTTCTTTACTACTTTTGATTTTTCTCCGTCAACATCTATTCCTCTCGTTTTGGGGTTGTTGATGTAGCCATACGGTGCTTTACTTGGCCAATCACCATTTCTTAATTTCTGCCTGTTTCCTCTTTTAACATTCTCGCTTAAATTGTCCACATAATATTTAGACTGGCCAAACGCAATTGAAAGCATAAATTTACCTTGCGGTGTGCTTTCAAACCAAAATGAGGGAAATTTTAAATCAAGGAGTTTTCCCGTATCCAAAAGATAAATGATTTTTCCACCATCAATGGAATTCCTGGCCAAACGATCTGGGTGCCACGAAAGAATTCCGTTCGCTTCTCCTTTTTCAATTTTCTTTAACGCTAGCGCAAATTACTCTCTTCCGGGGATTTTAGCGGTTTTGGCTTCGGTTATAAACTCAGAAATAGTTAAATTTTCTCTTTTGGCAAATTCTTTTAATTCAGCAATTTGCGCTTCAATAGACAAAACTTGTTTGTCTTTCTCGTCGGTTGATTTTCGGCAATAAGCTATGTATTTGATCATGGTTTGTTTTATTAAAAGTTCTTTAAGCTCGCGATAGCGAGCAGGGTTTCTTCCAAGAAACCCAATTTTTGCGTTTTTCTTCATTCTTTTTTACGGCGGCTCTCGGCAAATTTGAATTTTCCCTTTGCAGCGCTGTCTGCGGAGGCGGGCGCAGCCAGCGCTGCCCCCACTTCAGACTCGATTTCCTTTTTAGTGAACGTTTTTGAAAAAATACGAACGTATTTCAAAGAATCGTGCTAGCTCGCCTCGCTCTGCTCGGCGCGCAAGGTGAGCGCGGCGCCCCCACCCGCCGCGCTTCCGAAAAAGTCGGCTTGAACAGGACAAAAATCAATATTGATTTTTGTCAAAAAGATAAATGCAAAAATTTTAAAGAACTTTTTTTAACTCAAATGGCCGCTCTGGTTGTACTCAACTTGATCCCTCAAATTGCCCAAAGCGGCCATCAAAAAAGCGATGAATTTGTTGAGTACTTCTTTAATATACAAAAATTCATATAAAGAAACAAGCGTTTCCCGTGAATAACGCGCTGTAGGGAAAAATAGTATAATATCAAATAAGATAAATATGGCACAATCAATAGAATTAGGTTCTATCTCAGGAACTTTAGAAAGGACACCAAATATCGTACCGTTTTACGATGAAGTAAAGCGGTCTTTTCAGCGCATAAATGAAGGTGATATTTCAGACAATCCACTTTTTGGGATTATTCATGGACATGTAGCAGCACAAGCGAAGGCTGGTAAATTGACTGAGGGATGGAGAATTGTTTCAGTTAATGGAGGTCTGATTGTTGCACATCAGGATTTTTTAGATATTCAAAATCAATTTTTAGAATTAGAAAAATCAAATGGCAACAATCCCCCGTGGAACGAGACTTTATGCTTGGAAGCATTCGAAAAATACATAGGCACAGTTGTTAATTTTAGGCAAAGACATATTAGTTATTTTAATCAGGCGCTCACGTTTCTTGACGAGAACACAAGAGAGAAAGTATTAGACATTGCCCAAAAACAATTTCCTCACTTACTACAATCAGCTACCGAAGATATGGTAATAGTTGCAATTCCATCACAATTTGACAACCCGCAACTTTGGAGCGATTTTGGATTTTCATATGGACTTTTAGAGAGAATACCGTCTTGGGCTAAAATACACGAATCAGGTGTTGTTCTAGGATCAAGACTGCATAGAGATGGCAAACCAAGGGGACATGATTATTTCTCGTACGCAGCACGTGCTGTAAGAACAGGAGACACTCCACAAATGGATGATAAATTAGTTTTAACTGGACAACATGAAGGAAGCCATTCGATTACAGATGCACTTTTAATACACCTATTAAAAATAGGATCCGACAATCCGATTTATGAAGGCATACCGGGAGCATTAGGCAAGGACGGGAGAGAATCAAAACACACAAAAATATCCCTTGAACAATTATTAAAAGACCCTTGTCCAGAGACATCGGCAAGAGGTGAAACAGTATTTGTGGCGGGAGCTAAATATTGGGCGTCGCTAGTTAAAATAATGCAATCAATAGGAATGAACGAAGAAGAAATATGGGCAAGAGTTTTAGGGAATTCTCTGAGAACCGCGATTGATTTAAGTGAGGGCGAGAATTTTGATAACTTACTACAGGGTGCAAAAGTTTCAAAATTTCTAAGTCAACTTCTAACCACGCTAGAAATTGAACAGACAGAAATGGAAGAGATGTATAATTCTTTGAACATTCAAAATTCGGGAGAATAGTGTCCGCGCACGGGCGGGTGGGGCAAGGATACTATAAAATCCTTACTTTGCTCGAGCGAAGCGAGAGAAAAAATCGCGCGCGCAAAAAAATGGAAACGCGGCGGGTAGGGCCGCCGCGCTCACCTTGCGAGCCGAGCAGAGCGAGGCGAGCTAGCACGATTCTTTGAAATACGTTCGTATTTTTTCAAAAACGTTCACAGATCAGAATACCAAAACTTTCGAGTAAGCTTCTGTTCCCCTTGAGTCGTATTTACGAAACCGGTACGCAGACGAGTACTGCATAATTACCTATACGAATAGACGATTACGTCCCGCAAAAGCTCCGAAATGAATCGGATCGTGGGTACTTTCATCCGGTAGCTACTGATAAGCTTATAATCTTTATTCAAAATACCGAATACCTATCATACATTCCTATTCGCAATCGGGGACAAGGGCCTTCCCTTTCTTTCTTCGTGTATCGCAAACTCTGCTACGACACTCTCTATTCTCTCTATAAGCTCGGGAATCCCCAGACCGGTTTTGGCAGACGCAAGCTGCGGAGCGTACGGTTTGTACTGCTTAAGGAGTGCAAGCATCTGCTGACGGGTGAGCCGGTCGATTTTATGAAAGACATGGATTGTAGGTTTATTACGGATTCCTAAGTCTTCCAGAACTTTTTCTACTACAGTTATCTTGTCGTACATCCGGGGGTCGGAGGCATCTATCACGTGTATCAGGATGTCTGCGTCCACAGACTCCATTAGGGTACTCTGAAAGGCCTGTACTAAAGTGGTGGGCAGGTTGCTGATAAAGCCGATGGTGTCGGATACAAGAACGCCAGTACGGGAACCGGGGAGAAATAACTTTCCTACCGCACTATCGAGGGTTGCAAACAGTGCGTCTTCGGATTTCTTGTTTTTTCCAGTGAGGGTGTTAAAGAGTGTTGACTTTCCAGCGTTGGTGTAGCCGACAATCGAGATTGTTCGGAATCCGAGGTCCCGCCGTCGCTGAAGCTGTTTTCCGCGATTTGTAGCCAGGCGGTCCAATTCTTCTTCCACTTTTTTTATCTCGGTACGCCAGTGACGCTTCATGAGCTCGGTGTTGGTCTCGCCGAGTCCGCGGGTACCAATACCACCACCCTGCCGCGACAGAGCCATGCCCATTCCGTAGATTCGCGGCCCCATATGGCGCATTCTCGCAAGCCTGATCTGGAGCTTCGCCTCTGCAGTATTGGCGTGTTCATCGAAGATTCCGATAATCAGATCTACCCGGTCCCAGACCTGGATCCTCGGATTGATTCCCCAGAGCATCTTCTGGAGGTTGTAGAGTTGCCCGGGCTTGACAATATCATTTACTACCACGACGTCTATCTTTTCATCACGGACAATATCGGCAAGTTCTGATGCTTTTCCGGAGCCGATATACGTATGTGTATCCGGGTTAGCGCGCCGCTGAATAATTTTGACCACGGTGGCGCCGCCGAACGTATCGATCAGATTCATGAGTTCGGTCAGATTTTCTTCTGATTCCTCCCGGCGGATATGTGGCGGGAAAACATGAGCAATAACAAACCGGAGTTTTGATGCCATAACGAGTTCCTAGTATACTTGATATAATGGGCCCAGTTATGCCAACAGAACAGGTTGACGTAGCAGAACTGCTTATCCGGAGGGCAGGGATGCGCCTGGGTGATGCCTATTCGCATTTCTGGGAAGCCTCTGTTCCGGGAATTCCAGACCGGAAGGCAGTTATCCTGCGAACCCGGGAGGCCGAATCCTGCATCGAGGCCATTCTTCTCTTTCAGTCGGGCATGGAGGCAATCATCAACGAAGAGATCAGTACCAATAGCAAACTCGTCAGTGTACGCCGTGAAAGGGAGTACCACCAAAAGAGAGTTCGTGATCTGTCGTTTAAGAATAAGTGGGAAAACTCGTTTAAGGCGCTCGAACTGGAAGATGATGGTACGCTTCGTAAATATCTCGAGTTCTATCGGGACTACCGCGTGCCGATTACCCACCCGCGCAACCGGTACTTTGATGTCTCCCCTTATCGGTTTCCCCAGGTGTATGCGGGTATTAAGAGCGGCTGGCTGGCCTTTATGATGCTTGCTGGCAACTGGGAACAAAGCGCACGGGCCGGTGCCTGGGAAAGCTTCTGTAACGCATGTAATCTTCCGATAGAAGTTTCCCACAACAAAAGCTAAGCTTGCCAAACTAAACGATGCTTTTTACACAGGTGCCGGATTATACAGCGCTTTTTTCTCTTTTAGGATATGGAATTGAGAATGAAAAAGTAGAGCCCTTACCCCTGGTACTTTTTACCCAGATTTTACCTCCATGGTGTCTTACGATCTCGGAGGAAATGAAAAGACCTATTCCCAGTCCACGGAATTGTTGCTCGCTTGTACTAACGCGATAAAAACGGTCGAATATTCGACGCTGGTTTTCTTTGGCAATTCCTATTCCAAAGTCCTGAATGGAAACTAATGCTTCACGCTCAGTCTCGCGTAAGTGAACCAGAATCAGGTTTGCCTGGGGAGAGTACTTTGTCGCATTTATCATAAGATTGGTAACCACCTGGGTTATTCGTTCCCGGTCGCCAAAAACAGGTTTTTTGATGGTACCAGTTATAGTCACCTGATGAGTTCTGCTTATTGTCGTAAGGTCTTCGCAGATCTGCCGAACTACCCCTTCAAGATCGAAGTAGTCCATTTTATATACGAGTTTGCCGGATCGTATCCGTGAAACATCGAGTAAATCATTAATCAGAATTTCCATTCGGCGCATCTGGCCATCCATTTTACGAAAGAAACTTTCGTATAACTGATTGTTCTCGCTTTTCATCCGCTGTGCAAGGATTTGGCTGAGTGCCTTTATGCTCGTAAGTGGAGTTTTGAGTTCATGCGAAGCAATAGCTATAAACTCATCTTTTTGTCGTTCCAGGTTATACAGATTCTGCTCGGTTTGATTATGGCGTCTGGCAAAAAGAAACAGGGTAACACTGAAAGTGATTCCGAAAAAGAATGTCAGTGAGACAGCCATAAGCTGGAATAGCGCAATCTCCTCAGGATAATACGTCAGGCTCGTACGGATTGTTGAAGCATGAGTCTCGAATTCTCGCGTAGATTCAACTTGAAACGGAACAAAACGACCGAAACTAATGGGTTCTGCAATTTTCGTATAGAGTGGAACTACCGTGGCATCCGTCTTGACAAGTGAGATATCAAAACCGACAGAATCTTGTTCAATCTGATCAAGGTTTCCGGCAATAAATGACGATCGTACAATCAAAAATCCCTCTCTCCCCCGAATAAACAGGGTATCCTCCGGGAGCGGGGCAATAGCCTCTGTTATTGTTGCCGCATAGCTTAGAACTTGATCTCGATTACGAGCTTCGTAGTCTTGATCGAAGAAAAAAATCCGTTGTGCTGTCCCTGCGGCGACGATTCGGGAGTCACTCTGTTGATAAGACTCACGGATGCTCGAGGTGTCAGTCTCCTGTTCGGGTGTCGATTTCATATTCAGCAGACGGGCAAAGAGTGTCACATGAGCATCAGCGCGTGTCAGCGCATACTGAATTGCCGTATCGAGCATATCATGTTTCTTTTCCAGCCTGATGCGATCGACAGTTATTGCCAGCCAGATCATGGCAAGAGTTACAAGAAACGTGCCCGAAAGTGCAAAAAGAAGAATCCGGTAAATCCGGGTTACCTTGAAAAAAATCATTTCATTCGACCGAGACAATCCTCACGGTGAGCGCTCCACCGGGAGTTTGTGCGGTACAAGTCTCTCCAGCTTTCCGGTTTGCTATAGCTTTGCCGACCGGAGAGAAAATAGATAATTTCCCTTCATCGATACTCGACTCCTCGGGCCCTACCATGCGATAGTGGTGTGTCTTTCCGGCAATTTCCAACTCAACTTGTGCTCCGATCTCAACCACCCCGGTATTCCGGTGTTCCTGTACCTGAGCTCTGCCAATTACATCGCGGAGTCTCCGTAACCGGCTGTCAATTCCCGAAAGCTTCCAGCGGGCGGCTTTATAGTAACCGTTCTCGCTTCGGTCACCCAGCTCACGCGCTTCGTTCAACTCCCGTACTGCTTCCTCGCGCTGTTTCTCCAGCAGGACCTGTTCCTGGAGCTTTTTGGCAAGTCCTTCCGGCGTAAATACAACAGGTGGTTTTCGCTTCATATACCGTATTATACTTGTAGTAGCCGTTGCTTCGCCGTTTGCAGTAAAGATACGTTAGAAATAGAGAACCAGAATCACCAGCGCGGCGCCTAGTACTGTTCCCGAGAGGCCCAGGAGCTGATATAGAATATAAATTGCGTTGTTATCCAGTTTTGATAGGCCGAAATCATATGGGCGGTAACTATGGGGTCCAAATTGCTGGAGCATCCAGAAGAGCATCTCACCAAAACTGCGGACGGTTACAAAAAGCCCGACCAAAACAAGCATGAAATCAATGGAAAAAAATCCAAAAAGGAGTACGAGAAAGAAAAACGGGATAATTACCAGTGAATCACCCTGTACAAAAACCAGCAAATACCGCATATACGGTTTCGGGGCTTGAAAAAACCAGGTGTTTGTTATCGTAGAACGGAAACGGTGTAAAATCTGCATCATAGTATATGTCCGCTGAATACAATGATGGGGTATTCTACCATATGCGAGGATATCTTTCTACAATAAAACCACGCAAATAATTACATACAATTTCTTAAAGATTCTGAAAGATACATACTGCAAAAATAATTATCGTCTAACTTCTTATAGCAGTCAAACTATATCCTCACGTTTTTTCCGGATAAACGATATCCACTCCTCGATTATGTCGATAATAAGCTTAAAGGGTGCTTCAATGATAAAGTCAAATATAATAGCCAAAAAGTTAAACCGGCTCATTGTTTCGTCAAAGAATTTTCCGACTCGTACCAGGGGTATTACAAAAAAGTCAAAGAGCGGACGCATGATACCTTCACGTTCCACGACCATCAACTCATTTATCTGAAGCTTAATCCTGTGGGAGAAAAATACCGCCACAGAAAGAAATAAAACGAAAACCGCCTGACTTATGTACGAAAATTCCAGAAACGAGAGTAACAGATGAATCCCGTACAGAATGAGCCCGAATGCAACGATGTAGAGTACAGTAAAAATGTTATAAAGCACTCGATTTTTACCAGGGTAATGCCGGTGAACCAGGGCTATGCGCTTTTCATTATGCGGATCCCGCTGAATTATCTGAATAATCCGGTCATACATGCGCCTGGTATTATCGGAATCAGGCATTCGGAAAGTTGCAACGATTAAAACAAGCAATATTGGGGCAATTAATATGTTCAGGATTATGGGAATGATCGTACCATCATCTCCAATTACCAGTGATATCGGGTACTCTACCAGAACTGCAAATATCAGCTTTAGTACAAGGATGTAGATAATTGAACGTATTGTCATTGTCCGGACTTGTTTCTTCAGCTCTGCGTAGCGTTCTATACATCGCTTTTCAACCTCTTTCCATAGTGTTGTTGTCTCCGAAAGAATCTCTTCTGCACCGGTCAGGTTGTCATTGAGTATATCGAAGAGAATGAGATACGGCGGAAGTTGACGTTTGCCATACCGTACCAGTTTGTCCACAATAGGCTCCCTGATATAGCCGTCTATACGCCGGAAGGTAGATTCCATAGAAGGCAGAAGTTTTTCAAGCAGAGCATCCGTATGCTGAGAAACCGGTTCGGCGAGCAATTCGTAGAGATGATAACGAAGATATGCACGATCACTTTTCCGGTAGGCTTTTTCCAGTGCAATGAAGAGGCATACATCTTTCAGTTCAGTGTCTACTCCCTCCAGTGCCACCCTGTCTCGCAAGGTCTGGAATAAATAATACGTGTAAAGCCGTTCCCGGCCTGCATCCACCGGCGCGAGTGTTTCCTCGATCTCGCAGGAGAGCATCTCGATAAGAAATGATGACAGAGCATTCCGTGTTTCCTCCTTTTTCCCTTTGCAGACGTAGTCGCGGATCCGGGTATACCGATCAAGCAGGTGCTGTACTGAATCTACATCGTCAGTGCCAAGTGAGTTTTTTGGGAAGTAACGGGCCCACAAAAGCTCTCGTACTATTTGCTCAGCTTTGTTGCGGGCGCCCGGATTCAGTGCGAGTCTCCGTCTGAGAATCCGTTCTATCGCGGCCCGTCGGAGTAAATGGGATTCACGATACTCGACAGAGTTACGAAGTTTTTCGTACATGAGCGCCAGGAAAGACACAGCGCGGGATACATTTAGTTTCGTGTACTCATCCGGGGATTCACGCAACCGGTTACTACTCAATGACGCAAGAAGTGCACCGGTGACCGGAGACAGGCTGATAGTGGCGGCAGATGGCTTACTTCTGAGTTGCACCGTTGGCTTTCAATACGGAGACTACTTCCCTCATATGTGTTTCCAGCAGTTCAGGGGAGTTTGCCTCCATAAAAAGACGTAACAGCGGCTCGGTCTTGGAAGGCCTGACAATAAACCAGAAATCCTCAAACCAGAATGTTATACCGTCAATTTCATCAATTGATCTGGCTTTTCCTTCAAATGATTCACGCAGCTTGGCGATCATTGCTGCGCTATCGGGTACTTGAAAGTTTGTCTCTCCGGAGCGAGCATACCGGTCGTACTCTTTGCGGAGTTCGGAGAGTTTCTTTCCTTTTTCAGTCAGAATTTCCACCATCAGTAAACCGGCCATGAGTGAGGATTCAGCGTTATAATTTTTGGCAAAGTAGTAGTGGCCCGATTCTTCACCGGCAAAAATCGCATGTTTTTCACGCATTAGCGTTTTAATAAACGAGTGACCTACCCGTGTACGCACCGGTGTGCCTCCGACCTGTTCTACCACGTCCTTTACGATCTGCCCTACGGTTGCATCATAGAGAATGGTACCTTTTTCAACAGCAAGAAAATGCTCGGCAAAGAGCGCTGTTGCAACAGTTCCGGAGAGCTTGACTCCCTGATCATCCACAAAGACTGCCCGGTCAGCATCTCCGTCCAGTGCGATTCCCAGGTCGGCACCGGTTTCCTTTACCTTTGCGATTAAGTCCCGTAAATTCACATCTTTTGATGGGTCAGCTACATGATTGGGGAAGGTGCCGTCGGGCTCAAGATACAAAGGTACAATCTCGAAGGGTACCAGTGAACGCATTCGTTCCCATGCCGGGCCGCCCATTCCGTTTCCGGCATCTACGACAACCTTCATAGATTTACTCATCCGGTTCATATCCACCACCGATTGAACATGAGCAATCCATTCATCAAAAATATCCATACGGGTTATTGTGCCTTTTTTTTGTGCTTTTGGAATATCCTGATTCATGAATGCCTTTACTTCGGGAAGACCGAATCCACCATGAAGTGGAATCACTCCATGCAAAGCGCTCTTAACGCCGTTATACTCAGGCGGATTGTGACTGGCTGTGATCATCACATTCGCGAAAAAAGGGTGTTTTCCCAGTGAGTAGTTGTGCATCTCGGTCGAGATGTTTCCAAGATCAACCACATCAACGCCGTAGTCGGTCATACCCTCGATAAATGCTTTGGCAAGAGCGGGAGAATGAACCCGGGTATCGTGCCCGACACCTATTGGGCCATTTTTGAAATATAATGCAAAAGACTTACCCAGATGATAGAAAAAATCTTCGTCTATTGCGGTAGGATAAATACCGCGCACATCATAATCATGAAATGAAGAAAGATCAAAGTTAGGCATGGTTATAAATAATAATAAATAAATAATGTTGCTAAAAACCTGTCGCGGGGTTACTGTAATTCGTCGTGAACTGTTGCTGTTTCACCCTGCACATTTTCTGTTACTACTGAACCGGGTAATGTTCTCCCAGCATATCCGATCATTCTTCCGGGATAGATAGACGTATTGATTCCCAGTCGTGCGTTATCACCGATAACCGTTCCAAATTTTCTGCGTCCAGTGTCAATAAGTTCCCCTTTTATCATGGCACGTACGTTTGAATCGTCATGCTTAAGGTTTGCGGTAACACAACCTGCTGCATAGTTCACATTGTTGCCCAGCACACTATCGGGGATATATGCCAGATGAGGTGCTTTCGTTCCGTTCCCGAGTATTGAACCCTTTATCTCCGTGGACGCACCAACGATACAACCATCTCCGATTGATGCAAAGTTCCGGATGTAGCAGTTCGGGCCGATAGTACAATTTTCGCCGATAGCAATATTCCCGTCCAGATAGGCACCGGCCTTTATGACTGATCCTGCGCCCAGACGCAGTTTGCCTTTCACCACTGCGCCCACCTCAATTACACCCTTGATATCGCTATCCATTCGCGATAGAAGATACTCAGCAAGGGTCAGAAGATCCCACGGGTACCCCACCGGTATCCACGTTCCCCGAGATTTCACCACTCGCACCGGCGAGTGTTTGGCATAGGCACGCACCATATCGGTCAGCTCTAACTCGCCGCGTGGCGATTCCTGCACGCGCTCAAATTCTTCCAGAAAAGCGGTATTTAGTTTGTAAGCTCCTGTATTTACCAGGTCGCTAATAAACTCCTCCGGTTTTTCCACAAGATCGGCAAGCATACCGTCTTCGCCCGGAACTAGCACACCATAACGCTGCCAGTCCGTTTTCCGCACCCCGATGATGCTATTTCCTTCTGTCCCTGCAAGTTCCTTCAGAAGATCACTTCCATAGTAATCATCTCCATACAGCAGATAGCAATAATCCGAGTCCAATATTCCCCGTACCTGTACCGCCGCATGTCCGGTTCCCTGTTGCCTGGTCTGTTCAACATACCGGAGGGGGAGTCCTTCGAATTGCGTTCCGATTGTCTGTTCAAATGCTTCTTTCTTATGTCCGATTACGATAATCGCCTCGCTGGCGTAGGGTTGAATCTGGCGGAGGGTATGCCCGATTATTGGCACACCGGCAATACGAAGAAGCGGTTTCGGGATAGTATCGGTCAGCGGCGCAAGGCGGGTTCCCTTTCCGGCCGCGAGAAGAATTACGGGTAGCTTCTGCATAAGCGATATTGTATCACAGGTAATAACATGCCAGTACCTCGAGCGAACGCGGCAGCGATAGTGGAGTACCACTTGATTTGACGGACTGATCTATTCTGGCTAGGCCCGTATAGAACGCAGCCAGTTTCGATAACTCCCAGCGGCTTGCCTGCGAAGTTGCTTTCGTTTTTACATACGGGGAAATAGTACCAGTTGGCTGGCCTGTTTTCAGAAGCATCAGCAAACGGATCCGCTTGTGAAGCAATGAAAAGATAAGAAACGGATCATGGATAGCCTCCAGCACTCTCAGCGCTCTGATAAAGCGCTCTCGGTTACCGGGATAACAGAGATCCTGAATATCGAATAATGATGCGGCCGGTTTGAACTCTTTTGCAAACGGAGCTGATTTCAGTTTTAGGTCGTAGAGGGATTTGTCCGGTTCCCAGTCGATCACCGTAACCTCCTCGTTTTTCTGGAGAAGGACGATCTGTTCAGCAGCTTTTTTCTTGCGCTTGCCCCAGTAGCCCAGTAGCCCCTGGGTAATATAAACAATTGGTTCACCAAACAGCGTTGTGTCCTGCTCTGCATTCAGGAGGTCTTCGAGTTCTGCCGGAGGAACCTCGACTACTTGTGCATGTTTTCTCCGGTATTCAGCTTTCAGATCGTGAATATGAGAACGAGCAGCGCCAGTGTCCTCTCCGCAAACGAGCCTGAACATGCCCTATTGTACCACTAGGAATCAGGAGGTATACTTACCATATGTACGACCTGATATCAATGGGTACTGTTGCTGTTGATTTGTACTTTAAGGGCGATAGCCTTACCTTCGAGGATGATCGCTTTCAGCTTGCTATTGGCGGGAAATACTTTGCTGATACCTTTTATGAAGGTCTTGGCGGTGGCGCAACCAATGTGGCTATCGGGGCAAAAAAGCAGGGTCTTCATGTGGGGCTCGCAGCCACTATCGGCGATAACGTTTTTAGAAAAGTTATTTCACATAAATTGAGTGAACTCCAACTCAAACACGATCTGTGTATCTATCAGGAAGACTACTATAATATCTCGGCTGTTCTGGTAGCTCCCACAGGCGACCGTAGTATTATTAACTATCGCTCCAGACGCCAGGCCTTTTACGATGACGAAGGTAGTATGGATGAACTCCTGAAAACACGTTCAATTTATCTCGCAAATCTTCCAAATTTCAGCCTGGAGCGCAAGGCAAACATGCTTAAGTTCTTCAAAGACCATAAAATCACCACATACTCCAATCTTGGTGTGGCTGATTGCCGTAAGTCGTTTGCCGATATCAGGCACTTCCTGCGTTCCGTGGATGTTCTTATAATAAATGCTCACGAGTTCTCAGAGATGGTGCGAACTCCTTATGAACGAATAGACTATAGTGATTACGTTAAGGATACGTATCTCGGTGAGTTTGAGAACCTGGTCCTAATTCTTACCGATGGAAAAAACGGGAGTTATGGGTATTATGACGGGAAAGTGCACCACCAGAAAGCAATAGAGCCAAAAGAAGTTGTAGATGCTACCGGTGCCGGTGATGCTTTTACCGCGGGATTTATTGCCACCTATAACCAGACAAGAGACGCAGCAGCTGCAATGGCAGCCGGGGCGGAGTACGCCGCAAAGATAATTGGTGTTGTCGGCTCCAACTAAACTCACACCGTTCCCCGCGGGAAAACGGGCGTACTTAGGGCATAAGGAGCGAATTTCGAAGACAGGCAGCAAGTCCGCACGCAATTGCATCCGATTCATCATCATCTGCTACCACTATCTGGCGGCCTATCTGTAGCCAGAGCATTTTTTGCAATGCCTTTTTATCTGCCGCTCCATAGCCCGTTATTGTCTCCTTTATCTGTTTAGGAGTAAGTTCCAAGACCTTGAGATTGTTTTGTGCGGCGAGGAGTAAGATGATCCCGATAACCTGACTAACCCCCAGTGCTGTGCGAACATTTTTTGAAAAAAAGAGCTTTTCAATAGCAACCTGGTCCGGCTGTTCGCGCAGGATAATCTGTGTAACCGCGATATAAATATCCAGAAGCCGTTCTCCTTCGGTCTTTGTGCGGATTGTCTTGATGAGCCCCGATGTTATATATTCCGGATTGCTTTTTTTTACAAAGAGAGCGTATCCGAGTTTTTCGTATCCCGGGTCGAAGGCTAAGATTTTCATAGGGATAGTATATACATTCATTTCACATGAGTTTGTAGATCGTAAAAGGGAGTATCGGTTGCGAATCAGTTCTTATAAACGCAACCTTCCCCCACGAAAAAAGCCCGCTCCGGCATTTCTGCCAAAGCGGGCTTCTTTCTGTAATAACAATCCCGGTGGATAGGCAATGGATTCTCTTCCATTGACCAGCTGAAGAGATGGGAGATGGCCCTGTTAGTACTACTCGGCTGAATACATTACTGTACTTACACCTGTAGCCTATCAAACCCGTCATCTTCGGGGGGGCTCCATGGGGAAGATTAATCTTGAGGTGCGCTTCACACTTGAGATGCTTTCAGTGTTTATCGACTGGAAATATAGCTACCCGGCGATGCCATTGTGTGACAACCGGTACACCAGGGATTTCCACATTCCCGGTCCTCTCGTACTAGGGAAGTGTCCCCTCAATCTTCCAACGCCTGCACAGGATAGAGTCCGAACTGTCTCACGACGTTCTGAACCCAGCTCGCGTACCACTTTAATGGGCGAACAGCCCAACCCTTGGGACCTACTACAGCCCCAGGATGTGATGAGCCGACATCGAGGTGCCGAACCACGCCGTCGATAAGAACTCTTGGGCGTGACTAGCCTGTTATCCCCAGAGTAGCTTTTATCCGTTAAGCCCGTACCGCAATCACGGCGGTATCGGGGATCACTATCGCCAGGTTTCCCTTCTGCTCGAGTAGTCACTCTCGCAGTCAAGCTAGCTTATGCGATTGCACGTCCAATCCGATTTCCATCCGGATCAAGCTAACCTTTGCGCTCCTCCGTTACTTTTTTGGAGGAAACCGCCCCAGTTAAACTGACCGACTATCACTGTTTCCGCAGTTGCAGATTGAGGTAGAAGAAAAGAAAAGAGAGGTGTTTCATTGTCGGGCAAGCCCTCCCTCCTACGCTAAACAGTTTCTTCCCTCCTACCAATGACAATCTTCAGTAAAGCTTCTGGGGTCTTTTTGTCCATGTGCAGGTAGGCCGCATCTTCACAGCCAATTCATGTTCGTCGGGCATTCGTTCAAGACAGTTATCAACTCGTTATACCTTTCATGCGGGCCGGAACTTACCCGGCAAGGGGCTACGCTACCTTAGAACTCTCAGGGTTAGAGCTGTCGTTCACTGGAGCTTACACCAGAGCCTGTTCAGGAGATAAATCGCCTGCTTCAACCCCGATGCTTAACTTACCAGTACCGGACAGGTCTCAGCCGATATACTTCCCATTTTCTGGTTTGCATCGGCCTGTGTTTTTGATAAACAGTCGGTTGATAATCGTTGGCTGCGGCCATAGTGTTACCTATGGCAGAGCATATCGCAAAACTTACGCTCGCTTTTTTGCCTAGTTCCTTGAACGAACCTTACCCGTCTGCCTCGGTCTTCTCGACCAGTTCACCTGTGTCGGTTTGCGGTACGGATTGATAGTGAACTCTCTAAACTGACTTTTCCCGGACGCTTATGTCGCCGGGCTCTCTCCCTTGCGGGAAATCGCCATCACGCCTCGCAATGCCTTGCGGCAAGACTTGACGCTTGGACCCACATATAGTTGGCCCCGGTTAACAAACCTCGTCATCAGCTAGATAATAACGCGCACTACCAAGTAGCAGAATATTAACTGCTTGTACATCCCGACGCACCTTCCGATACGCCGGTTAGATCCGACTCACCCTCAGTCGATTGACGTTGCTGAGGAAACCTTGAACATTCGGCATCTTGGGTTTTCACCAAGAGAATCACTACTTGCGTCAGCATTCTCACTTGTAGCCGCTCCACCCTGGCTTCCGCCTTGAGCTTCACTGCAACTACAACGCTCCCCTACCGCTGCACTTCGATCAAGTCGAAGTACAACCTCAAGCTTCGGTACAATGCTTATCTCCGTTCATTTTCGGCGCATGAACTCCAGCCCCGAAGGGCATATTCAGGTGAGCTGTTACGCACTCTTTAAAGGATGGCTGCTTCTGAGCCAACCTCCCTGCTGTGTTGGAGTTCAAACGACCTTTACAACTGAGCATTGATTTAGGAACCTTAGCTGTGAGTCTGGGTTGTTTCCCTCTCGTCCATACTCGATTATCCGAGCAAGACTGACTCCATGGCTTTAACTTCCGGTATTCGGAGTTTGGTTAAAACCAACACGATTTCTCGCGCAGGTTCTATCCAGTAGCTCTACCCCCGGAAGGAACACTCATGGGCTATACCTAAATATATCTCGGGGAGAACCAGCTATCTCCAGGTTCGATTGGCATATAACCCCTTACCACAAGTCATCCCATAGCATTTCGCCGCTAACGGGTTCGGGCCTCCCCCTGTCTCTCGACAAAGTTCACCCTGCTCATGGTAAGCTCACCTGGTTTCGGGTCTAACGCACAACGCCATAATTCGCCCTATTCAGACTCGGTTTCCCTTCGCCTCCGCAACAGAGTTGCTTAGACAAGCGCTTATGCGTTAACTCGCTGACTCATTCTTCAATAGGCACGACGTCAGGGTGCAAGCACCCCTTCGTCTGATTGTAAGCTAATGGTTTCAGGTTCTATTTCACTCCCATCACGTGGGTTCTTTTCACCTTTCCTTCACAGTACTAGTTCACTATCGGTCAGTTAACGTATTTAGCCTTGGATCGTGACCGACCCGGATTCCCACAAGGTTTGCCGTGCCCCGTGGTACTTGGGAAATCTCCTTGCCGCTGTTCATGCATTTCGTTTACAGGACTGTCACCTTCTCTGGTGGACCTTTCCAGATCCTTCTCCTATACAGAACAGAAGCGTTATGGAGCTCCCGCAACCCTACGAACGTATTCGTAGTTTAGGCTCTTCCGCTTTCGCTCGCCGCTACTAACGGAATCTCATATGATTTCTTTTCCATCGGGTACTGAGATGTTTCAGTTCCCCGAGTGCCCGTCTCATCTTGCGATGGACCCCTTACCTTTCAATAAGGGAGGTTACCCCATTCGGAAACCACCGATTGAACGCTTGCTAGAAAGCTCATCGATGTTTTCGGGTTCGTGCACCCGTCCTTCTTCGGCGTTAACTGCCAAGGCATCCGCCATTAGCCAGTAATTCTCCCACCTCTTACGGTGGTCAATGGTCCTTTAATACTTACTTGGATGTGTAAAATTGCCTACCTCGAGTTGTCAAAGTACATAACTATTCGAATGAACAGTTCCGGCACCCACGTGTTTCGTTGGAACCGGAATTCTCGTTCGAAAAATGTTACTTGCACTTTGTGGAGCTAGTGGGATTCGAACCCACAGCCTCCCGCGTGCAAGGCGGGTGCTCAAGCCAGTTGAGCTATAGCCCCTGCGTTGCTCTTCATACTTAAAGTGCTTCTTGCACACACGACACGCCACCGTGTGATCAAGGATATGATTGTAATCCACCCCACGTCGGAATGCAAGGGGTAAATCAGGGAATCGCAAGCCGCGGCTGATAGGAACTCTATTGTGGATCCACTGCCGGAATGACAGAACTTTATTATATATTACTCCATACGGAAAAACAACTTTAACTCTCCTGCAGTTCTCCTACCACAACTCCCCAATAATTTTACTCAAAAATCACAGTAAGGATTTGTAACAAGCTCCTCTGCAGCGAGATTAGTAAATTGTACTGCCTGATCGGGGGTCGGGAACGCATTGCCATCCCGGATTAGCGGATGGCCTACGTTCCCTTGGAGAAGTTCCTCAAAAGGATTTGCCCATGATTCCCGCACCTCTCGACCCCAAAAATTTATACGCATAGCCGCGCCTATTTCTTGAGTAGTTCGCCGCGAGTTGCCATATGGACGCCCTCCGTGTAATGCCTGCGCCACATCTGCAACTTTGATAATTTGAGCATATAATGGTATTTCGTTGCCTCTCATTCCGAACGGATATCCCGAACCGTCAAGTGATTCATGATGATACGCTATCATATCGTAAAGTTCTGAAAGTCCAGCTGCAGCAGCAACCATAACTCCAAATTCCGCATGTAACTTACGGATCGTAACCATTTCTTCCGGGTGGCGGCTGGGATAATCCCACACTTTATTTGAAATAATAGTCTTTCCAAGATCATGGAGATTCCCCCCGTGTCCCAGTAGTCTCAGGATTTTCGGAATGCGCAGTTCGGAATATTCACTGGAGAGGGAGAGCAAAGCAGCAAATCTTTGAGCTATATATCCCGTGTGAATTGCATGGAGATATATCCATGAGTTGTGTTGGAGTTGTATTTCAAGCAGTAATGCAAACTTTTTGTCGGGATCAGCTTCTTCATACTCTTTTCGGTATTCTTGTAGTCCGTGGCTGTAATTAATATAGGGGAGTTCGGTCCCTTGGGTTAAAAAACAAGCACAAACCATATCCCAGTGACTTTCAGGAACCCAGAGACGAGCTCCCGCTATCCTCTCAGAGAGAGGGGGAATATCTCGTGCACATTCAGCTCCCCCAAGCTCTCTATGATACATATTTTATTTGATTCATCAGCTTAAATTGTAAAATGAATTTGTAAAATGTCAAGTAACCTTCTCTATTCAAGATTGGTAAAAGTATTTGGAAAAGCCCGATAGGCGCTTTCAGCTATTTCGAGTTGCATTCCAATATCTAGGTGTCTATCATGATTCTATGAGTAGTAAACCGCAGCTTGTTTGGTTCGAGCAGGTTACAAAAGAGGACGTCGGTTTAGTCGGCGGCAAAGGTGCAAATCTCGGGGAGATGACCAATGCACATCTTCCAATTCCCTACGGGTTTGTCGTAACCTCTCAAGCCTATTTTGACTATATCGAGCACGCGAGGCTCCAATCCCGGATCAAGGATATACTTTCGATCACAAATGTTGATTCTCAGGCGGAACTACACAGTGCTTCACAACAGGTTCAGCGCATCATTCTCGGGGGCGAGGTTCCAACAGAGATTTCACGGAAAATTGTCGAATACTACGAAAAATTACCGGAAAAAGAAGAGGCATACTTCCGCAAGGAGCTATCGTTTATGAGCCGGACAATGCACGCCATCCGGGGTCTATACAAGCAACCATTAGTTGCAGTTCGTTCATCTGCCACTGCCGAGGATCTTCCAGATGCATCTTTTGCGGGTCAGCAGGAAACATACCTAAATGTTCAGGGTGAGGCTGCTCTCCTAAAAAAAGTTAAGGAATGCTGGGCGTCGCTCTTTACTGAGCGGGCAATTTATTATCGTGAACAAAAAGGTTTTGATCATTTTCAGGTAGGCCTGGCCGCAGTTATACAGCGGATGGTACAGTCTACCAAGTCCGGCATCGCATTTTCGATTGATCCGGTAACCAATGATAAGAAGAAAATTGTAATTGAAGCAATCTTCGGTCTTGGAGAATATATCGTACAGGGAAAGGTTACACCAGACCACTACGAGGTAGATAAAAACTCGTTTGTAATTCTGAACAGCCAGGTGAACTATCAGAACCTGAAGTTGGTGAAGTCAGGCCGAGGAAATACCGAGGTAAAGCTCTCAAAGGCGGAGGGATCGGTACAAAAATTAACCGAGGAAGAGGTGATTAAAGTGGCCCTCCTGGTAAAAGATATCGAGAAGCACTATTTCTTCCCCCAGGACATCGAGTGGGCAATCGAGGGCGATCGTGTCTTCATTGTGCAGTCACGTCCGATTACCACTATAGCGGCAACCGATTCGGCCAACAAGTCGGAAGGGGTTATAAACTCAGCAGGCCACAAGCTTCTGGTAAGCGGTGCTCCGGCGTCTCCGGGGATTGGATCGGGGGTTGTAAAAGTAATATTTTCGCCGGATCAGATTGATGAGATTAAGAAAGGTGATGTGCTTGTTGCACCGCAGACGAACCCTGACTACGTTCCTGCCATGAAACGGGCAGCAGCAATTGTTACCGATAAAGGCGGACGGACCTCTCATGCAGCAATCGTTTCACGCGAACTAGGAATACCTGCGGTCGTAGGCACCGAGAATGCAACAAAAGTTCTCAAGAACGGGATGGTAGTATCGGTTGTCGGTAGTACCGGAGAAATCTTTGAAGGGAAACTGGATGGCGCGAATGTACATAAAAAAGTTGAAAAGAGTACCCAGTCTACTAAAGTGCATGTTTATCTGAATACCGCAGAGCCGGAAGCTGCAAAACGATTATCGGAGATGAATGTTGACGGTGTGGGACTCCTCCGTGCGGAGTTTATGATTGCCGCAGGTGGAGTGCATCCGAAGGAATACATCCGCCAAAAAAATGAAAAGCAGTTCGTTGACAGGCTGGCAAAAAATCTTGAAAAGTTTACATCGGCATTCAATCCCCGTCCGGTAGTGTACCGGGCGACAGATTTTAAGTCGAACGAATACCGCAATCTAAAAGGTGGTGAAAAGTACGAGCCCAAGGAAGAGAACCCAATGATCGGGTATCGTGGAGCGTCACGGTATATTGTTGATAAGGATGTTTTTTCTCTCGAGCTTCAGGCTTTCCAGAAGATATGGGGAAAGGGCTATAAGAACCTGCACCTCATGATTCCGTTTGTGCGGGTACCTTACGAGTTGATCCAGATTAAAGAAATGATTCAGCAGCATGGACTATTCGATTATCCTGAATTCAAGCTCTGGATAATGGTAGAGGTTCCAGCGGCAGCCATTATGCTGGAAGAACTTATCAAGATCGGGTTTGACGGAGTATCAATCGGCACGAACGATCTGACTATGATGCTACTGGGAGTAGACCGCGACAGTGAAAAAGTATCCGGTTTGTACGACGAAAGAAATCCGGCAGTTGTGCAAACACTTGTACATATTGTGAAGACCTGTAAAAAGCACGGAGTAACATGTTCTATCTGTGGAGAGGCGGCCTCAAATTATCCCGATTTAGTAGAAAAACTAGTCCGCACCGGAATCACCAGCGTCTCTGTTAATGCGGACGTTGCCGATAAGACGAGAGACATGATCCACAAGATCGAGTCCGAAATGGAGAAGGAGTAGATGGCTTGTAGGTGCGCGCAGGTGAACGAAAGTTCCCCGCGCTTGCATTTCCCGTGCCGGTGTCGCATAATGAAGCCTATATGTCGATAACGGTCAAGCGTGTGGTTGCATACGAAATATCAGACTCCAACGGCTACCCTACGATCGAAGTCGAGATGCTGCTCTCGAACGGATTCAAAATTATCTCCTCTGTTTCCTCCGACAATGTAATCAACACGTATGGCAAGCGCGAGCTTCGCGATAATGACATGTCTCATTACATGGGACTTGGGGTGAAAAATGCGATAGCACTTATAAACACTGTCATTGCTCCCCGACTCATAGGGATGAATCCAAAAGATCAGGTCGCATTCGACAACTGGTTGAATCGAGCTGATCCGAGCCCTGAAAAAGGAAAGTGGGGGGTAAATACTACGCTGGTTCTTTCCCAGGTTTTCACAAAAGCAGGTGCATATTGTGCTGGTGTACCGGTTTTTAAATATGTAAATGACCTTTACCGGAACATGTTTCGCAGTGAATTGGTTCTGGAAAAAGTGCCTACACCGGTATTCGGAATGCTCGCCGGTGGGAAACAGGTTGACATGCACGAGTTTCATATCATTCCGTCATCTTCGCTTACCTTTACTCAATCATACGAAATGGCGGTGGACATTTTCCACTCTCTACAGGTTTTATTGGATCAGCTCAACATTGCATTTGCCCGTAGTCTCCACGGAGAACTGATCCCGATGAGGAACACAAATATGGAGATGGTTGACATCATTTTCGATGTTCTACAGCGAAAAAATCTAAAACCAGGAAGGCATGTATTCCTAGGGTTAAACTTTGTCGCGAACAACTACTTCATGAGAGGAAAATATACTCTTAAAGATCGTCCGAATGCGCTTTCAACCGCGGAATACTATGATTTCGTTGCTGACCTTATTGGAAAGCATTCGGTACTGCTTGTTGAAGATCCCTTTGCCAGTGATGATTTGGATGGCTGGAGAAAACTTTTTGTAAACTTCGGGGAACAGATTTATATTGTTGCGCATAAGTTTATTGGCGACAATCTGGACTATTTGAATCAAATGGAAACTCATAAAATGTACACTTCGATCGTCTTAAAACCAAGTTATTTCGGAACCATCACCGATACACTCAAGATTATTTACAGTGCCAAAAAACATGAAATAAGCTGTATGATTTCCGGTGACAAAAATGATACCGATGATGATTTTATTGCAGATTTTGCCATGGGTGTACAGGCGGATTTTATTAAGTTTGGAGCACCGGCACAGGGAGAACGAATTGCAAAATATAACCGGCTGTTGAAAATTGAGCAGATGGCTGCAATGCAGGCAGCCGCTGCCAGAGCAATCCGCCAACAGGCACTTCATGCTACACCAATTCCGAAAAAGTTTCTTGATCAGATAAAAAAATAATATGATAGGGTTTATCCAGGGTACGGTCACCGAAATAATACAGAATCAAGGATTGCTGATGACGTCCTCGGGTGTGGGATATCTGGTGTATCTGCCCGCAGAGATTCACAGTATGAAACTGCCGGCAGAAGTGCAACTGTATACATATCTCCATGTTCGCGAGGATGCACTAGTGTTATATGGTTTCACAACTACCTCTCATCTTACGTTATTTTCAACCGTACTCGGAGTAAGCGGGATTGGTCCCAAAACTGCTTTCGCAGTGGTTTCCTATGGTTCACCTGAAAGACTCACTCAAGCGGTGCGTGCAAACGATACTGCATATTTTCAGGGCATTCCCGGACTCGGGAAAAAAATGGCCATGAAACTTATTTTAGAGCTCAGCTCGAAACTTGACTCTGATGTCCAGCTTGGAAGACTACATCTTGATCAGGATGATGAAGCGGTACTTCAGGCACTCTTGGCGCTGGGATTTTCCCGGCAAGATGGTGAGAGGATTGTGCCTGGTATAGACCGGAAACTACCATACGAGGAGCGTATCAGATTGGCAATCCGTGCTATCACCGGGAAAGCATGATAGTATTAGTATGAATAAACTACTCTATGAACGATAACATGAGTTTACGACCAACCTCGCTGGATGCCTATATCGGGCAGGAGCAGGCTGTGAAAACATTACGGATGTTCATTGAGGCAGTAAAAAACCGTGGGTATGCATCCGAACATATTCTCTTTTACGGACCTCCCGGGATTGGCAAAACAACGCTCTCTACTATCATAGCCAATGAGTTACAAGGTGAAATTCGTATCACGACTGGTGCTGCATTACAAAAAGGCGGTGATATTGCCGCAATACTAACAGGTCTTAAAGACAATGATGTGTTCTTTATAGATGAGATTCATCGTTTGCCACGCACCGTGGAAGAAATGCTCTATCCTGTTATGGAGGATTACTGTCTGGATATTATTATCGGGAAGGGACCATCGGCACGGACAGTCCGGTTACCGGTCCCTAAGATAACTATTGTGGGTTCGACAACCCGGCTTGCAAATCTTACTGCTCCGCTCCGGGACAGATTCGGCCTGTTACTCCGACTGGATTATTACACTGAGGATGAAATGGTCACGATAGTTACCCAATCGGCGCAGATGCTTGGTCTTGCAATTGCGCCTGAAGCTGCGCGTGCAATAGCACGGCGTGCTAGAAAAACACCTCGTATTGCAAATAGAATTCTCAAGCGGGCCCGGGACATTGTTGAGGTAAATGGCCATTCGGCGATTACCATGGAGGTGGTAGAAAAACTGTTTGAACTTCTGGATATAGATGAATTTGGTTTAACTGACATTGATATCCAGTATCTGAACGTCATCGGAAGGCGATTCCGGAATGAGCCAATCGGTATCGAGACCCTTTCTTCAACCTTATCAGAAGACAAACGAACAATAGAGGAGTTTATAGAGCCATACTTACTTCAGATCGGCTTTGTAAAAAAGACACCCCGGGGCCGAGTTCTTACGAGGAATGCCCTGTCACACATGAAGATACCAGCATCGGCAGTTTCTCCTGGCGTGTTAGAATAAAATCGCCTGAGTAGTGAACGCCTTGCCTCGCCATCTGCTATAATCATCCTCTGGAGATGGGGAGTTTTTCTGGTGTCTGAGGGGGGTGCCGCCGGGATGGCGGAATGGCAGACGCGCGGGACTTAAAATCCCGTACCGGCAACGGTGTGTGGGTTCGACCCCCACTCCCGGCACCCCAGCCACCTTAGCTCAGCGGTAGAGCATCCGCTTTGTAAGCGGGCGGTCGTCGGTTCAAATCCGACAGGTGGCTCATACGCACGGTAATCCCGCAACGGTTTCTCTGGTCCCGTAGCTCAACTGGATAGAGCAACTCCCTTCTAAGGAGTAGGTTGCGTGTTCGAATCACGCCGGGATCGCATCTATGTCTTATACCATTCAACCCGTTGTCCTCACTGTTCTCCTTGAGAGCGGGAAAATACTCCTCACCAAACGATCCGAAAAGCATCCGGAAGATGCCGCATTCAATAATGTTTGGCAGATTCCCGGAGGCGGTCTTGAATTTGCGGAAACCCCGGAGCAGACTGCGATGCGGGAAGCCCGGGAGGAACTCGGCATCGAGGTGCAAGTAGACTATGTGCTACCCTATATTTATACTACTGTACGCGGAAACTGGCAAGGTATTTTGCTTCCCTATCGCTGCAGCCGCAGGTTTCCTGAACAGGAGATTGTACTGAATGATGAATCAACCGAGTACCGCTGGGTTTCTCGGAAGGACTATCCTACTCTCCCGCTTACCCCGTTTACCGAGCTGATCATCAAACGGGTATTTGAACATGAAGGATAAATAAGATATGCTTAGAATATGAGTGAGATTTCTACACCTGAGGATCCACCAGTTGGTTCATCGGAACCGCAAGCTACACAATCAGGTGGTCCAGTCGCGTTTTTAAAACAACTTTTTCGTCCGGATATCCCTGGTCACTATGATGCCGCTGGTACTCTAAGAAGGCTTGCTAAACTTGGTTCGGAAGCAGATGTAAATGCAGAACGCGAAGACGTTCGGGCCGAAGCTGAAAGAAGGCGAGTACTTCGCCAACAGGTAATGCAAGCGCTTATTCGGTTGGCATTCATAGGAGCGGCGGTAGCCAGTGCCGATTCGATTAATGCTACTCCTCTCGAGAAAATATATCAGGAGCCGGTACCCATTTCGGGTAAACCACGCATGAATGGACGCGCAACAGTACTAGTAGACGGTAAATATGTCGAGGCCATTATCCCAGTGTTATTTCCCGTATCACCTGATGAGTTTGTCCATCGAGGAGTTAATGACTCGGCGATTCCGGGCATTTCGATGCGTGATGTTCAGGGTGAGCCTACATGGACACAGGTTATTCAGGATGAGAATCCCGCAAAAGGATTACTTGATAAAATTCCTCTGGCTGCCGACCAGATTGTCGTAATCGCAGTCAATCAAGAACTGCTAGCAGATTCAATACGACTACTCGACGACGCTGGACATCTTCCGCGCGTTGATGGCCACAATCCGGCACTTATCACGGGAATTCCACCGGTAATTCCCCTGGATGTAATGGGTAGTCAGTCACGTAGTCTGTATCCTGTGCGCCTCTCAGATCTTTTGCAGCCATGGGAGAAGCCAACTGTTGCGCTCGTGGCAGAAAAGCTTGCCGGGTATCAAGATCTGAAATACGATATTGCTGCGCGAATATGGATGGCTGAACAACTAGTGAATAACGGAGCTGATACGCTCTACGTGATGAATAAGGGAAGCACAATCCGGTATTTAGGATCACGAGCACTCGAATTTGCGCAGGGCAATTTCGACGCTCCACTTCAAAATGTTACCTTTGCATTACCGCTCCAGTATGAGCCATTACCGCAAGGAACACTGCAAAAACCACCGATGCGGCCTCCCACGCTTGCTCAAACAATTGCTAGCGAAAAACGGTAGTTTCGATTCTAAAACTTAGTATACTAGTACAAATGGGTGAGCTATCCCCAGCGAGACCAGAATGGGAGCATTATTTCAACCTTGAAAACATACCTCATACGTTCGCAGGTCAGCTGGTTGTATATAAAAACGAATTGCAGGGGGCAGTGAAGCAGAATCCGAGGCTCAGGGATAAACCCGATCGAGGTTTGTATGTTCTCGGCGGTTTTTTTCCGGCTCGCGATAATATCGATGCTTTTCATGAACTTACTTGCGTACTTGATCCGAAACATGGGCCTGAGAGATCATATTATGTAGATATGAATCCGCAGCCTGCTAGCGTGCTCACCACGGATGAGCAAAAGAGGTTTCGACAGGCAAAACTTGAAAATATTGCTTCATATTTCCCCAATGAATCCGTAGATCTCATAGTACTTGATCACATTATGCAATTTCTCGACGAAAAAGCCTTGGAGGAGGCATTGAAAAATATAGCAGCGATTCTAAGTCCTGACGGGGTTGCTCTCATGACCATGATGAACCCAATATTCACGCCGCTGGAACGAATTCTCAGGAGCCGCGAAATGAAAGTTCCTGTGTATCCCCGAAAACAGAAATTGGTCGAGCGAGCTCTTGAAGGAAAAGTGAAATTGGTTGATGGATCTGTATACCCAATCTTTCTCTCGGCTGCTACTGGTACAATTTATACCTTCGCCCGGAATGATTCAATATACGAGCCCTTTGACGGAAGGTATGCAATGTATGATTTAGACTGGCTTCGACATCAAGCGATACGGGAATCGAATGCTACCCCGCTACAACAATCAGATCCAGAGGGTGCCGGGCCCGCTTCATCTTGAAAGAAAAAGGAATAGAGTGTGCCCGAGAGAGGACTTGAACCTCCACGAGAAAATCTCACACGCCCCTCAAGCGTGCGCGTCTGCCAGTTCCGCCACCCGGGCATGCACTCGATATTAAAGGTGCGTTGCAAATCAGGATCACCATTATATCATTTTCGGGAGATCGTGTAAACATATGGGTAGTACAGGAAGTATGCAGGGAGGTCATCAGCGATAAGTTTTTGAAATGTATCGTAAATTTCTTTGCGTTGATTCTGATCAAGTGTGTTTCTACCGTCTTCCAAAAGTTTATCAATCCTTACGTTCTTGTAATTTGAGATGTTTCCGGTTTTCTGGGTTGAATGCCAGTAAAAGTATTGATCGGGATCCTGTGGTACCTTCCAGAATGCCAAAAGCATATCAAAGTCGGATCCGTTTCGAGAGGAGAATATCTTCACATCCGTGTTCAGGCCTATGCTGTCAAGTGACTCTTTTATCTGGTCTGCAGTCCTCAGATAATCATAGAATGTGCTAATAGTCAATTTTGCAGACTCGGTGCCGGACTGATATTTCTCAAGAACTTTTTTAGCCACGTCCGGGTTATACTGCAGCTGTCTTAATTGCGTGTTGTATGCCCAGGATGTCGGGGGAACAGGGCCGTATGCCGGTTCACCAAGATCTTCCATCATCTCTCTCGATATGGACTGGGCAATAGCCTTTCGGACGTCTTTTTCCTGTAGCAGCGGGTTGTTCATGTTAAAAAACAGGGTAAGTAACTGTGTATAGTCAACGGTTTTTTCGATTGTAGTGTTGTTCCAGTTCACGAAAAGGTCTGCGATATTTTTACTGGTGGTTTTCATCTGGGTAATTTCACCCAGTTTATATGCATTTATTAACTTTGTTTCAGTGTCATAAAACTTGTATATATAAATCGGGTAACCTGGACGGTTGGGGGTAAGATGTATCTCCTGGATATATCCGAATTTTGATTTGACACGTTCTACACTATACAAGCCGGCCACACCTTGTAAAGGGTACTTCACTACATATTGGGTAAGGTACGTAGGAAAGATAGGAAGAGGTTTGGTAAGTTTAAATACGATTACTGAGTCGTCCGGTTTTTCTATGGTAACGTCTTTGAATGAGTAGGAGATGTCGGCAGAAGTAAACTCCGTACCATCTCCCCAGGTTAAGTCATTTTTCAGGTAGAAGCGATATTCTTTGCCATTATCAAGCTGTTCCCATGACTCGGCAAGAAGGGGAATTATCTCTCCTTTTTCGTTTACGAACACAAGACTGTTTGATATTTTCGACAGTATCTCCTCCGGTACCTGGTTTATCCGGTACGAACCCGCGATACCAACGATCTCCTTCTTTTTTGTCATGAGTTCAACGAAATAAGGAGAGAGTGAGACGACGGTAATGACCCCTATTACTCCGGCAAGAAAAGAAATAAGGATCGGCTGGGCATTTTTTTTCAAGAATGCCACGGCCATCCAGTAAAAATACCGTACCGATTTCCGGTTTAAGGCCATGTACGATTTAGAGGAAAAAGTTTATCGCTGAAACAACAAAGAAAGCAATAATGAAAAATACCGTGAGACGCATAGTCAGGAGCTCAACGCCGCGTCGCGTCTGGTACGTTTCTCCACCACCACCCCATGCTCCGCCGAGACCGGCCCCCCGACCTTGCATCAAAATAAACACAACGACAAGCAATGAGATGATTATGTTCAACACCAGCAAAACTTCTTTCATAGTGGTATTATAGCACGTTATACAAGCTGTTGCTTGTTTCGCAACAGCACATGATATTTTTTAGCAAAGCGGTGCGATTCATCTCGAAGTGCCCTCAGGAGTGTGAAGCCGGGGTGCTGAAGTGTGGGACGTAATGTGGTCATTTCCTGCTGTCCGATCACAATTCGATCGGGATTTTTGGCGATACCGATTACGGGAACCTTAAAACCCTGTTCTGCCATAACACGTTGCACAACACGCAGCTGCGGCTTTCCGCCGTCTATTACCAGCAGATCAGGAACTGGCCATTTTTTTTGATTGATCCGGCGGGTTATTACCTCCACTAACATATCAAAATCCGACTGTAATAATTCGTTCTTTATCCGGAACTTTCGGTATTCTTTCTTATTAATAATTCCATCAGTCATTACTACCATTGATGCGGTGCTTTGTTGTTGCGAAGTGTTCGAGACATCAAAACACTCAATTCGTCGCGGTATTGGTAATTCTGGGAAATATTTTGAGAGGAGTTGCTGTAAACTAATCATGTTTTCTTCTGACCGGTTGTACACCTCTTCTAGACGCTTATCCAGGTTCCGCCCATGCAGAAACGTCTCCAACCGAAGGATTTTATCGCGTACAACGATCGCGTCCTCAAACTTCTCCGCCTGAGCGTATCTGTTCATTGCCTCATAGAGATCTTTCAGAATAGGCGCGGTATTCCCTTCCAGGACCTTCATCACCTGCCGCACCTGCTGTCGGTAGAGCGTTGTAAGGCGGGACTTTTCCGACTGGTCCGCAAGATGTTCTATCATACTTGGACAGGGATTACACAAACCTATTTTTTGGTAAAAACAGGCCCGCTTTCCTACTTGCTTCTGAGTGCAAAAGGGGAAGACCCTCCTGATCTGCCGTATCATTTCCTGCGCGATTCGTGAGGAGGGGAAAGGACCGAAGTAGCGGGATTTTTTATCGTCTTCCCGCCGTGAAAGCATAATCTTCGGGTAGAGTTCATTCCATGTTACCTTGATATAGAGGTAACTTTTATCATCACGCCAACGAACATTATATGGCGGGCGCAGGGAACGTATGAGCTCTGCCTCTAGCAGTAATGCTTTGAATTCGGTATCGGTCACAAAATAATCCACTGCATTCGAGTTGCTCACGATAGCGGCCTCTTTCCGGTCCAACTTTGCTGACTCTATATGCGAGATTACCCGGGCCTTGAGATTTACAGATTTGCCGACGTATAGTACCTCGTTATCGCGCTTGAAGCGATACACACCATTCGAGGCGGGGAGACCGGCATTTAGCTTGCTGCGCTCAAGTGGAATGGATATGAACTCTGGTTCTATCATTCGAGTGGATAACGAGTAAATTACGCGTTCGTTGGCTGTAATCGCTCATTTGAAAGGAAATTACCGGTGTTTTTTTAGGTACTGACCGGTATAGGAATTTGCTATCCTGGTAATACCCTCGAGAGGACCCTGATACATCACATACCCTCCGCCACTGCCACCCTCCGGTCCCATATCTATAATATACTGGGCATGCCGGATGACATCGAGGTTATGCTCAATAACAACTACAGTATTTCCCCGTTCCACCAGTTCCAAGAGCGTTGCAAGGAGTTTTTCTATATCATAAAAGTGAAGTCCGGTAGTTGGTTCATCCAGAATGTAGATCGTTTTTCCGGTCGCTCGTCGGGATAGCTCGTTCGCAAGCTTTATCCGCTGCGCTTCCCCGCCGGAGAATGTTGGGGCCTGCTGACCCAATGTAATGTATCCGAGTCCGACATGTTGCAAGAACGATAATTTCGAATAGATTGAAGGATGTGCAGCAAAAAATTCCGCTGCTTCATCTACGGTCATAGCTAGTATTTCGTCGATACTCTTTCCCTTAAATGATACTTCCAGCGTTTCTTTATTGTATCGCCTTCCTTTACACACATCACAGGTGATGTACATATCCGCCATAAACTGCATCTCGATCTTGATCACCCCTGCTCCCTGACATTTCTCACACCTTCCCCCTTTCACATTAAACGAGAATCGTCCTTTCTGGAAGCCGCGTGCTTTTGCATCGACTGTGTTGGCGAATATCTCGCGGATGTCGTCGAAGAACCCGACGTATGTTGCCGGGTTTGAGCGTGGAGTACGGCCAATCGGCGACTGATCAACCAGATACACTCGGTCAAGGTACTGCTGACCCTCCAGGCGTTGATAGTGACCGATATGGTCATTATAATATCCGTCAATATGCTGTTTAAGCGCCGGATACAGCGTTTCCGTGATAAGTGTCGATTTCCCCGAGCCGGACACTCCGGTAACTGCGATAAGGTTTCCCAGAGGGAATTCTACGCTAACGTCTTTCAGATTATGTTCAGAAGCTTTATGAAGAATGATGCTTCCCCGTTTTAGCTCTATTGGACGTGGTGCAAGGTCTATGACCTGTTTTCCGGCCAGATAAGGGCCCGTCATCGAGGTGTCCGAGGTTTTGATCTCGTCGATTGTCCCGGTAAAGATTACAGTACCACCGTGTTTCCCTGCTTTGGGACCGAGCTCAACCACATAATCTGCAGATTCTATGGTTTCTTGATCATGTTCCACCACAATGAGGGTGTTTCCGAGTTTCTTCAGGTCATGTAGCGTTTTTATAAGGGCGCTGACATCACGCGGATGGAGCCCGATAGATGGCTCATCGAGCACGTAGAGCACCCCGGAAAGCCCGGTTCCGATCTGCGATGCCAGGCGTATGCGTTGCAACTCCCCACCCGAAAGTGTCTTCGCAGTGCGTGAAATCGTGAGATATCCAAGACCGACGTTTTTTAAAAATTTCATACGTGAACAGATCTCCTTGAGAATCGGCTTTGCAATTTGAAGTTCATAGCCGCTGAGTTTTTTCGGGAGTTGCTGTTCATAATACTCAAGAAGGTCCGTGACGGAAAAACTGCACACTTCGGCAATATTCTGCCCGTCAATCCGAATGGAAAGCACCTCAGGTTTCAGTTTTTGTCCATTACAGGCATCGCAGATTTCTTCCCGCATGTACCGCCTCACCTCTTCTCCGCCGCCTTCGGCTGTGTCAGAGCCAAAGTAGTTTCGTTGGAGCTTGTTTACAATGCCATCAAAATTTTCGGTTATCCCGGTCATCCGTCCTTCGCGATTTGTACCCCGGACATAGTACTGTTTCTGCGTTCCATAGAGGATAATATCTATCTTTTCTTTCGGCATCTTTCCCAATGGCTGGTTTAAATCTATGTCCTCCTGGTCGGCAACTTCTTTGATGAGGCGGTTGTACCAGGTATCCTGAAAGAAAAACTTGGTAAACGGCATGAGCCCGCCTTCATTTATACTTAGGTTCGGGTTGATAACAAGTTCCGGATCAACTTTGTAGACAGTTCCGATGCCCTTACACGTTTCGCAGGCTCCTAGTGGAGAGTTAAAGGAAAACATTCTCGGTTCTATCTCAGGAAGTGTAAATCCACAGAGCGGGCAGGTGAAGTTTTCAGAATAAAGATGCTCACCGTCCTGCCCTTCCAGAATCACCAGCCCTTCGGCAAGCTGAACGCTCTGCTCCACCAGATTGGTAAGCCGTGATCGGAGATTTGACTGATAGATTTCATTCGTAAAGTCTGCGTGTGTAAAGGAAAATGTATCCATAACTACCTCGATACTGTGCTTATTAGTCTTGATGAGCTGGATATCATCATTCGCATCGATTTCCCTGCCGTCCACCCGATACTTCGAGTACCCTTTTGCCTGAAGGTTGGCGAACAAGTCCTTAAACTCCCCTTTTCGGGAACGTACAATCGGCGAGAGTACCCGGTACCTTTTAGGCACCACCGGTTCGGCTGCAGCCTGTTCTCCCATCCGGTCCAGCATTCGCTGGGTAATCTCGTCTACAGTCAGCTTCGTGATCTCGGTTCCATCTTTGGGACAGGTTGGATGACCGATCCGAGCAAAAAGCAACCGGAGATAATCGTAGATCTCGGTAATTGTACCCACGGTAGAGCGCGGATTGTGCGACACAGTTTTCTGGTCGATCGAGATCGCCGGCGAGAGCCCTTCGATCAAATCAACATCCGGTTTATCCATTACACCCAGAAACTGCCGTGCGTACGCAGACAGGGACTCGACATATCGGCGCTGGCCTTCGGCATAGATCGTGTCAAATGCCAGGGACGACTTTCCGGACCCGGATACCCCTGTGAAAACCACGAATTTATTCTTGGGTATATCCACGTTTACGTTCTGGAGATTATGCTGTCGGGCGCCTCGTATCCGTATCGTATGAAGCATAGGTAAACGATTGTTCAATAGAGTACAAGTGTAGCGTACAAATGACCGGATTGCAAGTAGGCAACAATTATCCCACCAATCATGGGACAGGTTCCGTGATACGTTCGAGTCGGGAATTACGGATTTGGAGAAAAGATCTGCACGCAGTTGCCTGCGGAACACTCCACGCAGCTGTATTTGAGCTCGGGACCGAGGATGGATCCCCTATGCAGACCGGAATTGATCCACCAGTTGAAGTTTGCATGAATATTTCCGTACGCGGCAGCGTTTTCTACTGCAGTCGGATAGCCGTACCCCCGTGCAACGAACCCGGCGTGAATAGTGCCGCCCATCGCCTCGGCACGAATTTCTGGAGCCCGTTCGCGGGCAATGGAACATAGGCGTTCCGAGCGTTCGAACCGGTCCAGTCCGTTTTTTTCACGATAATCATTTATCATGCCGAACAGCGCTTCGGCATCTGCTGATATTGTAGCTGAATCACTCTCTGATCCACTGGACTTGCTTTCAGTGGCGCCTTCCCCGGACGGCGTATCGGCCATCGGGGGTGTTCTTGTCGGACTTGGAGTGGGTGACGGTTCTACCGGCACATTTGTATCGTCTACTAGCCATTTCTCTATCCATCCTCGCTTGCCTTCCAGTTCCTTATCGTGGCTGTTGAATATTTCGACAAAGTACCAGTTTTTCGCGTCCTTTTCTTTTGAGTCAATGACGCGGATTTTATCTCCTGGACGCAATAACTCTCCCCGTTTGCTTTTTTCGTTTGGTTCTTCGCGCATTCGAGTGTACCAGCCCGTTTTATCCTTGGTAACACGGTCGGTATACAGGTACTGTTTTTTTATTCCTTTCATTTCTCGGATGGGAGATTCGGTTCGAGTTGCCTTATCGGTTGATTCTGTAGTTACATGGGAGCGCTCTAGTCTGGCTTGTGCGGTTGTTTCTGAGATCTCCCGTAACTGCGAAAGGATAAGAGAACTCGAAGGATTTTCGCAAACGAGGGAAGATACGGAGTCGTATTTGACGAGGCACCCGGGTATTGCCGAGGGAGAAGGAAACGGCGATTGGGCAGAAACCGGACGCGATGCAGACACTTGGAGTATCGTCATCGCTATAATCAGGGTCATTGAGTAAACTGACGTTACTCTCTTTAGCATATCCGCGTATTGTACCTTCTTTGTGAACAGAATGCAAGTTTCAGCCCGTCTTGTATTGATAAGCCAATGTATACTAAGTACATAAGGTGGAGTACGAACGGGCGTTTTTATACAGCTGACTTCAGTTCGCGAATCTTATCCCGCATCTCTATTGCCAGCTCAAAGTTCATTGCTTCAGCCTGCTTTTTCATCTCGCGCTCAAGCTTCTTTATAACTCTCTTTCGGTCGTATGGGGTAAGCGCATCCGCAGTAATCGTTTTTACATGAGAGGCGGTAATATTGATCGAGCGGTTGGCATCGAAGACCATCTGCTCTTCTTCCAGCTCTACGATCCGTTCCCGGATCGGCTTATACACATTCTTCGGGTTAATACCATGGTCTTCGTTGTACTTTCTTTGGCGTGCCCGCCGTCGCGTAATTTCATCAACTGCCTGCTTCATGGAGTTTGTTACGGTATCGGCGTACAGGATTACCACGCCATTGATGTTTCGCGCCGCGCGACCCATCGTCTGAATCAGCGAGGTGCGTGAGCGTAGGAACCCTTCCTTGTCCGCGTCCAGTATGGCAACAAGTGTCACTTCGGGCAAATCCAGACCTTCCCGGAGCAGATTTACTCCGATCAGAACGTCGAAATTCCCCTTGCGAAGGTTATCCAGAATATCGGAGCGTTCCAGCGTGTGGATATCGGAATGCAGATATTCTGCCCGGATTTCCCGCTCCTTAAGGTACGTGGTCAGGTCTTCGGCGGTTTTCTTGGTCAGGGTAGTAACCAGAATTTTCTCCCCATTTGCCACCCGTTTCACCACTTCTTTGATCAAATCGGGGATTTCCGTTTTTGCCGGTCGTATTATGACCTCGGGATCAATGATACCGGTCGGACGGATCAGCTGCTCCACTACACCCGTGTGGGTGGTGAAATTCTTTGCTTTGGCCTCCTGATGCGCCATCTTGACCTCCCACTCATCGGGAGTAGCCGACACATAGACAAGATACGAGGTTGATTTATAGAACTCATCAAACTTCATGGGACGGTTATCCAGTGCGGAGGGCAACCGGAATCCGAATTCGATCAGTGTATTCTTCCTGGCCCGGTCGCCGTTGAACATACCACTAATCTGCGGCACCGTGATATGTGACTCGTCGATAAACGTGATAAACTGGTCACCGTAGGCGGATCGGAAATAGTCGATCAACGTATACGGCGGATCACCTGGCTTGCGACCGTCGAAGTAGCGGGAATAATTTTCGATACCGTTCACGTACCCGACTTCTTTCAGCATTTCCAGGTCGTACGTAACTTTCCGGAGAATCCGTTCCGCCTCGACCAGCTTCCCCTGTGATTTGAACAGCTCGTACTGTACCTGCATGTCTTCCCTGATCTGCTTCAGCGCCGCATCGATTCCCTCCCGGTTGGTTATGTAATGCTTAGCAGGATAGATATAGATCGATCGCATACTATCTGATACTTTGTCGAATTCCTTTCCGGATAGCGGATCAATCTTGGAAAGCGAAGTGATCTTCATATCGTCGGACGCTATGCGATATGCCCAGTCTTCGTATGCCGGATACACATCAATATCGCTTCCGCGAATTCGGAACGTACCCCGCTTGAAGTCGAATTCGGAGCGCTCGTACTGCATCGTTGCAAGTTTGGCACTCATGCCTTTCCAGTCGAAATACTCCCCCACATGTACCGGCAAGACTTTGTTGGAATACTCTTCCGAAGAACCGATGTTATAGATGCAGGATACCGAGGCTACCACAATGACATCTTTCCGGGACAGAATATTGGCGGTTGATTGCAGCCGGAGCTTATCGATAACCTCGTTGATATCCGCTTCCTTCTCGATATACGTATCGGTGGCGGGGATATATGCTTCCGGCTGGTAGTAGTCGTAATACGATACAAAGTACGATACCGCATTCGTCGGGAAAAAGTCACGGAATTCTTGATATAACTGACCGGCAAGGGTTTTATTATGTGAGATGATCAGTGCCGGCATCTGCAGATTCCGGATAATATTGGCCATCGTAAACGTTTTACCCGAACCGGTTACACCCAGGAGAACCTGATTTTTAAGCCCGGCCTGAATTCCCGACTGGAGTTTGGCGATTGCTTGCGGCTGATCCCCCATGGGGGAAAAGGAGCTTTTGAGTTCGAACATACGGTACCGGATAGTATATCGAATATCCGCTCACCATGACACTGAAATAGCAAAGCATTACAGGCAGAAACGTGAGGTGGGTATCTCTTGCAATGATTTCGTAAATACCCTGATAAAAATTTACATAGTGCTTGGGGTCACATAGTATACCTGCATTTCTCGCGTATAATTGTCTCATGCTCTCAATCGTCTGTACCCCCATCGGTAACGTAACCGACATCTCAATTCGCCAGGCGCATGCGCTGTTTTCGGCGGATATCATCCTCGCCGAGGATACCCGGCGTGCCGGACGGCTTCTCTCGGATATCGCGCAATTGCTTGATCTGGAACGGAATGAAGAGCAAAAACTGGTTTCCTACTACAAAGAAGTAGAGTTCGAAAAGATTCCCGACGTCCTCAGATGGCTGACCGAAGGGAAAAGGGTTGCGCTTATCTCCGATGCGGGTACTCCCTTGGTATCCGATCCGGGGTATTTGCTAGTCCAGCAGGTGATCAAACGGGATATGACGTTCACCGTGATTCCGGGGCCGTCGTCGGTTACTACAGCGCTTATACATGCCGGATTTCAGCTCAAGACCTTTTATTTCGCCGGTTTTTTACCGAAAAAAAATTCTGCCGCTATAAAAATGGTCAAGTCGTGGGTGGAAATGAAGCGCCTGGATCCGGATATGCTAATTGTCTTTTTCGAGACCACTCATCGCATCGGAGAAACCCTTACTATCCTGGAGTCCATACTTCCCGAGCGCAGACTAGCAATCTGCCGAGAGCTCACCAAGACGCATGAGTCGGTAGTTCGTGGCACTCCCGCGGAGCTCCGTGGTGCTGAGTATCGGGGAGAGCTGACGATTGTGCTCGAGTAAGCCTCGCCCTCCGTTACATAAGGAAAATCCCGAAATTCTCTAGCACTTCCCGTAACCGGCATACCGGCAATCCGACAATCGTATAAAACTCTCCGTCGATACGTTCGGTAAATGCAGCTGCATGCTCCTGTATCGCATACGAACCTGCTTTATCGAAGGGGCTTACTTTACGGTGATATGCTCGGATCTGTTCTCGGGTAAGCGGCGCGAAAGTTACGTTTGTTCTACTCACATCGGATCGTTCTTTGCCATCAGTCGTGTCGAGTACAGTAATGCCGGTATATACCGCATGGGTCCTTCCCTGCAGACTATAGAGCATATCTGTAGCATCTTCTGGATTTTCTGGTTTACCAAAAACCCGGTTTCCCAGCGCAACAACCGTATCAGCGCCGATTATAATACTATTCCGAAAGGCATCCCGGACGGCTCGGGCTTTTTCCCGGGAAAATCGGATAACCAGCTCTTCCGGATCTGCCGATTGAGGCATTACTTCTTTGTATGGAGAAGCCACAGCGGTAAACATAAGTCCCGTGGCGGCAAGCAATTCGCGCCGGCGTGGAGACGTAGATGCCAGAATAACCGGTTTTGTGGGTTTCATCTCTGTATTGTATCATTCCCCTATGCCAACAGTACAATCGCCCGCAGAGTTCAAAACCGATTTTCTCAGTCGTGCCGTATCAGCAAAGCACCGGGTATTTATTCAAGCAATGGTAATTTTGTCCGGAAGAGTGATGCGGGAATTCGAGGCGGTACTTGCCCCTTTACCTTCCCTCGGTGTAGATGTGCGTGTACAGTTCGACTGGATAACCGCCCGGCATTTTCAGGAGAGGATCGTGTTCTGGCCGGCGTTCAGTTTCCACCGGCTCCCCGGCTTCGGTGAGTTACGCAGAGATACACGAAAAATGTTTTCCCGCTTTCTCGACGCGGGAATAACGGTAACCATGATAAACCATCCAGGCCTCTTGGAACAAGTATTTCCGATTATTGGCCGGAATCACATCAAGATTTATCTGGTTGACGACTGCGTCTGGCTTGGTGGATTGAACCTCTACGATGCCGCGTTCGAGTGTGTAGATGTTATGGTTCGGTATGACGATCCGCGTATCGCCGATACGCTCGCGGATCAGTTCCGTCGCGTGAATGATGCGGCTCGTACCGAAAATACCCGGATACCCCTGAACCTGACCGATACTCTATTCATCGATGCCGGAATCGCGGGAAACTCAATCATCTACGAAGAGGCTGTTTCGATGGTGAAGAACGCAACTCACGATGTCAGGTATATCTCACAGATGGTTCCCGAGGGAAAATTGCTTAAAACGCTTCTCTCCCGGGCACGTGAAGGCGTGTCGGTAGATGTTATAACTTCGCAACGTTCAGACGCGCTATTTACGCGGTGGCCGTTTCGGATACCGTATGATCGTTTCTGCACCGCGGTCTCCGGTGAACCGAATATCCAGCTGAGACACCAGAGTAACCGGGTACATGCGAAAGTGCTTATCGTGGATAATAGCAGCGTTCTCTTCGGATCTCACAATCTGGTGGACACCGGTGTAATGCTGGGAACTGCTGAAATTGCGGTACGGTCTTCCGAGTCCGATCTGGTAAGACAGATTGCCGCATGGTCCGACGAGAATTCCCTGTAGCAGGGTACTAATCGGATTACTGATGCATCCCGGACCATATGCCGTCCCGGTTTCCGGCCATAGCTGGTAGCCGTCTTCCGTTCCATCACTTCGCGTAAAGTGGGCGTTTGCTCGAGTCGCAAAGGTATAGTAAACCATTCGCAAATATAATCCTGATAAACTACAATAGAGCCAATGGAAAACGCCGCGAAAAACCTTCAAAAACTCTATTCATCACTTGGTGATACCCGGACCGACGTAAGAAACCGAAATATGTACGAACTGGTACTTTCACTAGTAACCGGTAAAACACTCCTTGACATCGGTTGCGGCGCACTGCACTTTTTGCAGAAAGCCAAGGAAAACGGTATGACTGTTGAGGGGCTTGAACCTGACGAGAAACTAGTTTCCTTTGGTCGCAAACTGTACGGAAATGTCGGGAAAATACATTCCCTGGACATCCTTCAGCTCTCGAATATCCGCAAGAAGTACGACTCTATCACGATGATCGACGTTTTAGAGCACATCGAGGATGATCACCGCGCCTTAAAGGAAATAAAACGACTGATAGCTCCCGGTGGTAAACTTATTATCCTGGTTCCCGCGTTCCAGTTTCTGTACAGCGAGCGTGATGCGAGTATAGGACATTTCCGCCGCTATAGCCAAAGTCGTTTACAAAAAACTCTGGAAGACTCCGGGTATACGGTTGAGCGGATCTTTTACTGGAATATGATCGGTTTCCTGGTTTACGGATTTTTCGAGAAAATTCTTAAGCGGCGTGCACCCCACGGGTTGCGCACAAAGCAGAAGAGTGTTATCGGTAACTTCTTTCATTCACTCATGCAGCTATGGGTGAGATATGTCGAGAACCGAGTAAACTTCGGTTTCGGGCTCAGTTGTATCGCAGTAGCGATACCCCGCGCAAACCGGTGATCCGGGATGGTTAATCTTGAATATAACTGCATGTTCCCGGATGCTTACAAGACTTGTTCACTGCTTTGTTCTGCTTCTCTCAGCAGTTTCCGGTATCTTATACCAAATTTTCCTTGAAGGAATAATTCAAAATTCTTTACTTGCTTAAACCAGTCTATAAATACGACACCGAATTCACCATTGATCCTGCATCTTTAATAGATTATTATGTATAACCCACGGGAAAATTCAATAGGATATTTTCCATTGGAAAATTTGATGGTTACGATGGTGGGACACATCATTTTGGAACTCACGGAACAAATACCGGAACCTGCGATGACCCGGATGTTGTCAAGTACCGGTATCTCGTACAGCGTATACCGACCCGTTAAAACTCATGGCAGCATATGACCGCAGTTGTCTCATTGAAAAACTGAGCGGATGTTTCTGGGATGGCAATCTAAATTCTTGACCTCTTTCTCTCAAGAGTGAAATAACTTCATTTTCTGATAGTCCAAATCTATCAACCAGGCCTTGTAACGGTTTACTATCAGGGTAGAAAATGATTCTCTTGCTTGTAGTGTGAATATACGTTGAAATACCGCCACCACCCATGGACCGTATGGTAGCAGGATTGTACAATAGACCTAATAAAAGCAGGCCATTTGTTAGATTAGTCCGCCTGTTTTTGGAAACCGGACGGAAAAATGCGAATTCAGGTATAGCTTCTAGATCAGGTTTATCTGGATTGTTCGTCAGGTAGTCGCGGATAGTGGGATTATTGTCTTTCAATTGTATCATTAGATTGTGTTTTCCTCGAAATGTTACAACGTACGTTGCGGAACGCCTTCCGAGGAGTACGTTTAAGAATTCAAGCGTACTTAACACCCTGCGCGCTATGATGGTGACAGAGTGCTTGCTTCCATCCTCTCGCTTCATCTTATCACTGTAGCACAAAGAAAACGGAAGCGGTTCTTTTGGAAATGATGAAGAGTTAACTGTACATACCAGTTTTTCATATCCGGCACGGACCCGTTTGTTGCCCCAGGGATAACCATACTGTTTTTTTCATTCTGTCCTGTTGCAAATGAGACTTCAGTCGTCAGTCTATCGCGGGTACGATCCATTGTTTCGATGGCATGACGTTCTACCAGTTTACTTAATAGTACTTCTATTTCATGATACTGATCTGCAACTATCTGATCGAGGCACTCATTTACAACCTGATCGCCTTCACTAGTAGCTCGATGCTTCTTGTCACTGAATGGAGCAAAAGCCCGGTCAACATCACAGACTCCAGCAAGGCGAGAGTGTAGATCGCGGGACATCTCGTACCAGTGCATTAACTCTGCAAACTTCATCCCGATAAATGCCCTAAGTATTTTTTCCATACGAACATACTCTGGTGTGTTGAGATTATTCCGTATATCAGATAGCTTGACCGGAATGGCCAGAATAGCACGGGGATCGACATAGATAGCCTCCAGTAATCTGAGCATTGAAAGGATAGCTTTTTCAGCTCGCTTTCGTCTTCTGGCGATAGTGCCTCATGCGACTGTAGAATACGTAAACCACCATATGCCACGGTTTTAATGATCGTTTGACAGATGGGGCTATCCTTCAGCTTTAGAGCATCCTCATTCTCTGATTCTGATTCTGATCCAGTTGCTTCTGTTACTGCGTCAATAAGGTGTGGTACGAGGAAATGGTCATCGGTACCTCTCAAGTATGCTTCTGTGGCAAATACTACCGGCCATTCATGAAGGTCGACAGATATTTCAGCTGTGAGGCCTGCACCGGTTGTATGACCAGGCTCAAGTTCAGAATCTTCACCCAGATCATGACCGTAGGCAGCCATTACACTCCGATAATCCATCTTTTGCTCTAACAGATAACCAGCAACGTCTAGGACATGTTTCGCATAAGGGTAATTATTACCTTCCGCGTCTTTCTCCTTGCGCAGTCTTGCTTTTTCTATGGAGTTAAACTGATGACCCACAACGGCAAGCATCATAAACTTGCGCAGTTGTGTCTGCTGTTCTATGGGGTATGCAGAAATCAGTTGAAGGTGTCGTTCAATATCCGGCAGGATAGCTCGGGTTTCCCTGTTTAATAAATAAGCAAAAAATGCCTTGGGAACTTCTCTGAGGCGTTGATCTGCAAATACAGTTTGTCCAAGCTCGATTTTTAACCGTTCGACCAGAGAAACCGTATCCACGAATACCGCATGTCGTCGTTCATTCATATAGACTTATAGTATATATTAATTATTCCTCTATGTAAATCTCAATTGACAGGTATGCACATTATTCGCTAGCACTTTCTGGCAATCGATTTACTACCGTGTATGGGATACATATCACCTGAGGTTATGCATGAGATCCAGGAACGTATAAAGAAGAGTTATTACAGGAAATATCCGCACTCGAGTAGAACAAGATCAACGTTTATAAAGTTACCGACAAAGAGGCGGCACAGAAAAAGTAAGGCTAGTGACCCCAACGGGATTCGAACCCGTGTTATCAGGATGAAAGCCTGACGTCCTAGGCCTCTAGACGATGGGGCCAACCAGGATGAAGGAACATTATATCATAATTCCAATATGACATCCGCTGTAATTGATCTCCCCGGGGTATATAATTTCTCACTTTTTTGTCTCCGTATCGTTTGTTATACTTATGGAGAAGGTACTTTGGATCAACGTATTTCCTTAAACTTACGGAGCTCAATCATTGAAGCATTCCATCAACTTTCCTCTTCTTGCTGTTTGAGTACTTTTTTCATATGGTTTAGTAGCTCCCGGGCACTATCCTGTCCTCCAAGTCCGAATGCAAGGCCTCCGGCAATAGCAAACATTGCGATGATCCCGGTGAATAATATGCGAATAAGATCCTGAGCTACCCCGAGTTGATTCAGGACGACAAGGATCGTAAAAAAGATCACGACGCTTTTCGTAAGAAATGCGAGAGTCTGAGCTGAAGTTTTCCCGATTGATTTAATGCTTTGGTGCACAAGATCAGATACCAGGTTTGCAGCAACAATTCCGACGAAGGAAATAATAACTGCAATGATCACATTTGGTATATACAACAGTAGTTGATTGAGCACTACAGTTGCTCGCGATAATCCCCATGCCTCAAGGGTCGGTATTAGAAAGAGTATAACTACGGTCCAGCGTATTATTTCAGAAATAATCTGTTCCCAGAGATACACCTCGGATTTTTGCATCAGTCTCATCCGTTCCAGGATTGCACTAAAGCGGAAAAATCTGAAGAAGGTAATAAAAAACCTCCGTAAAAGACTTGCAGATAAAATACCTATAAGAAAAATTGCTAGTCCTCCGACAAAATTGGGAAGAAACTCGGTTAAGCGTCTCATAAACGCGACTACTATAGAAGCTACGGGTTCAATCATATTGATGATTATACATCAACGTACGATATTTTCGTAGTGTACCAGGTTTCGTACTGAGCCATCAGGATTCAGATAAACTGAGATAGCGTCAATTTGCAAGGCTGTATTGCGATACCCCCTCGAACTGGCATAGTGAGTGCAGGATCGGATAAGGCTAAGGAGCTTTTTTGAGCCGATCGCATTGGCGGGGGTTCCATGAGTATGCCCGGTTCGGGGTTTTACTTCGACAAAAACAAGTACTTCACCTTTTCTGGCAATGATATCAATTTCTCCCCAGCGCATTGTATAGTTACGATGTAATATCACAAACCCTTTTTTTTGGAGATATAGAGAAGCAATCGCTTCTCCCCGGTATCCGAGAATTTTATTCCTGGTTTGCTTCCGGGGCTGTAGTTTCTGCCGACTTAGCTGACTCAGCCGGTTTGGTTGCTTCAGCGGACTGTTCTGAGGCTGCGGGAGCGGCCTGCTGTTTGAGGGTGCGATCGGTCTGAGAAACGTTATGATAAAGCTTGCGGCGGAGCTTCTTATCGGACAGATTGCGGACGTAATAGATCTTTGCGCGTGTGTTGTTTGATTGTTTTATGACACTGATCGAGTTTATAAATGGAGAACTGAGCGGAATAATGCGCTCTACCCCGATTCCCGACTTTGACACCTTGCGCACAGTAATCATGCGGGTTTGTTCTGATGCTCCACGGACCTTTATAAGGACTCCCGTAAACTGCTGAATACGGAACTTTTCGCCTTCTTTGATTTTATAATCAACTGCGATTGTGTCTCCGACAGACAAAAGCGTGTTCTTGTAGGGAATGGTGTTAGCCATAGAAAGTCCAATTATACAAATTATCTTTGTGATTTACAAGCGTCAATAAAGCCGATAAATATAGGATTTGGCGCAAGTGGCCTGCTCTTGTATTCCGGATGTCCCTGCGTGCCAAGATAGAACGGGTGAAGATCTTCCCTCAGTTCGATGATTTCACATAGATTTTCCACCGGGGAACGGGCAGATATAATGAAGCCGTTTTTTTCGAATTCATCAGCATACTCATTATTAAATTCATACCGGTGCCGGTGACGTTCACTTGTTAGATTTTTTTCTTTGTCAATGAAGGCATTTGCTGCGTTATATAGCTTCCACGCGCGGGTTCCCGTTCGAACAGCCGCCACCCAGCCCCCCAGTCGCATGGTGCCGCCGTAGGCACGACGCTCCATAAGCTCTTTCTGTGATTCTATCAGGTGAATAACTGGATGTTTCGTCTTCGGATTATTTTCTGTAGTATTTGCGTCACTATAACCCAGCACACTGCGAGCAAAGGCGACAGCCGCGAGTTGCATTCCATAGCAGAGCCCGAGATACGGAATCTTCTTTTCTCGGGCATAGGTTGCTGCAGCAATCATTCCCTCGGCACCTCGCTCACCCCATCCAATCGGGACAATAATACCGTCGGGCTGACCGATTATCCCTGTTCCTTCCTTTTCGACCCGTTCTGCGTCTACCCAAACAGTTTTCAAACCTACATTTGCCTTCCAGCAGGCATGATCGATTGCATCAAAGAGTGCGGCGTATGAATCGCGTAGCTGATAGTCACCGGTACCAAAGTATTTACCGATAATTGCTATCTCGATAGTCTTTTCTTTCGGGGCTTTTACACTGGCAATAAACTTCTCCCAGGCAGAAAGATCTGGTTTACGATCAGGGAGACCGAGCTTGGCAAGAATACGTTTCTCGATTCCCTGATCGTGCAGAATGAGCGGTATCTCGTAGGGCGTTTCTACATCGGGATTAGAAATAATATCTGCAGGGTGAACATTACAAAAGGTGGCAAGACGTTCTTTTCTTCTATCATCAAGCCTTCGGTCGGTGCGGGCAACGACGATATCCGGTTGAATCCCGAGGGAGTTCAATGTGCGTACTGAAAGCTGAGTCGGTTTTGTTTTTGGTTCACCAAGGTGATGCGGTGTAGGCACATAGCTGACGTGAATGTGGATCACATCGCCGGGATGGCGGAATGCAAGAAGTCGTGCGGCCTCGTAATAAAACACATTCCAATACTCACCGGCAGTCCCCCCAAGTTCGATAATTACAATCTCGGCATCATTCTTCTCTGCAACGTGATGAATACGGTTTATAATCTCTTCGGTGATATGTACCGCTTCGACATCTTCACCGTTATATTCAAAGCGCCGCTCTTTTTCAATTATCTTCTGATAGATCTGACCCATGGTGACAAAGTTTTCTTTGCCCATCTCCTGATCAAGAAACTTTTCATAGGTCCCGATGTCCATATCACTCTCTGTGCCGTCCTCGCAAAGAAACGGGTCACCATGCTCGATCGGATTGATCGTTCCGGCATCAATATTTAGATATCCTTCAAATTTAATTGGTGAGACGCGAAAACCCGCAGATTTAAGAATAAGCGCGATAGATGCCGAAGTAATCCCTTTCCCGATTCCGGAAATTACACCACCCGATATAAAGATGTATTTTTTCGGCATACGGCATTATATGAATTCTCTGCTTATTATTCAATATTAAAGGAATAAGAAATCAGCAAGTACGGCGATGTTTTTCATGTAATTCGTTTATCCGTAGTCCGGCTCTTACTGCTTGTTTTTGCTGCTGACGCTTTGCGGGTTGTGCTTCGCTTAGAGGCATGCTTCTTGGTGGTTCTTTTTTTAGTGGTAGCCTTTGAAGCACTTGTTTTTTTGACCGGCTTTTTCAGTTCGAACGTACCGTTTGCTTTCATCTCGGCTTTTTTTGCCTCAGCCGCAGCAATCTGCTCGGTAAATTTTTCAGGATTGCGTGCCTGTGCAAGACTCCATGCGACATAATCACACTCGGGATAATTCGCACAGCCGAAAAATTTTTTTCCGGATTTTGAGTATCTCGAAACCATGAGACTGCCGCATTTTCCGCATTTGGAGTTGGGAACGTACTTGGGTATCGACCTGATATACCGGCATTTCGGATAGTTAGCACACGCGTAAAACTTGCCCCATTTCGAGTACTTTATGGTTAGTTCTCCTCCACACTCAGGGCAGGGATCAGAGATTTTTTCATCAACATCAATTTTGCTGGTGTCTTTTTTCCTGAGCTCCAACTCAGATTTAAACGGCTCATAAAAATCAGTAAGCACTCTAATCATATCCATGCTACCATCAGCGATTTGATCGAGATTCTCCTCCATCTGCGCCGTGAAGCTTAAATCAAAGAGATCAGGGAAAGACTTAGCCAGATAATCGGATATTCCTTCCCCTACCTTGGTAGGAATCAGATAGCGACCTTCGCGCTCGATATAATGCTTATCAATAATAAGTGAAAGAATTGATGCGTAAGTGGAAGGACGGCCAATCCCCTTTTCCTCAAGTGTTTTTATGAGGGATGCCTCATTGTAACGTGGGGGATGTTTAGTCTGATTTTCCTGAACGTCGAGAGAATTAAGTGAGATAGCAACACCGTTTCTAAAAGTTGCAGGAGAAGAATTTTTTTCGATGAATCCGGGTTGTAGTATTTTCAGAAATCCATCGAATATAACCTGCTGGTGCTCGGCTTGAAACTCATATCCTTTGGTTCCCGCGATAGTAACAGTGGTCTTTTTGATACTGGCTTCCTTCATCTGAGTAGCGAGTGCGCGTTCAAAGATTAGCTGATATACTTTTAGCTGGTTTGATGCCAGTTTTTTGATTTTTTCTTTGTCCTGATCAAGCCGGGTCGGGCGTATTGCCTCGTGAGCTTCCTGGGCGAGCCTGGACTTCGTCTTATACCCTCGTGGCTTTTCGAGTGCATATTCAGGTCCATAGTTTTCGGTAATGTAATCTTTTGCACGAAACACAAACTGAGCAGATAGATTAAACGAGTCGGTACGATGATACGTAATAAGCCCTTTCTCATACAGTTGCTGGGCAATCTTCATAGTTAACTTTGAGGGAAAACCGAAGCGTTGATAGGAATCTTGTTGCAACAGGGAGGTTGTCAACGGCGGAGGTGGAAATCGTTCTATAGTTTCTTCCAAAAGATCTGACACATGATATGTGTCGGTCTTCAATGCAGTCTCAATTTCTTTTACGTTGCTGCCGGTAATGCTAGTCCGGGTATATTCATACTCACCGTCAAAAAGATTTATTTTAGTTTTGATTTCGAAAGGTTTACCCTGATACCGGATCAGTTTTGCGGTAAAGGGCAAGGAATTATCTATGAATTCACCATATATTTGATAATAGCTCTCGGTTTCGAAAGCCTTTACTTCTTTTTCCCGTTCAACAACTAGTCGTAGTGCGACAGTTTGGACACGTCCTGCAGACAGCCAGTTTTTACCGGTTTTCTTCCATAAAAGAGGAGACAGTTCATAGCCGACTATCCGGTCGAGAATTCTTCGCGCCTGCTGGGCTTTTACCAGATTGATCCGAAGCTCTTCCGGATGGGCAAGAGCGTCCTCAAGTGCCTTGGGGGTGATTTCATGAAAAACTATCCGTTTCAGGTCTATCCCTTCACGTTTTCTGATCTCTGGCCATTCCTCTTCAAGGTATCCAAGTATTAGTGCGGCATGATAAGAGATTGACTCACCTTCACGATCAGGATCTGTGGCGAAAATAACTTCTTTATGTTCTTTCTTAAGTTTTTGTAACTGATTATAAACCTTGACCTTTCCTTCCATTATCTCGTACTGCGGCTTGAATTTATGGTCAAAATCGATAGCCATCGATGTAGCAGGAAGATCTCGAAAATGTCCCATGGTAGCAAAGACCGTATACTCACCATCCTTCCCCTTTGCTTTAAGGATACGGTTAAATGTGCGGGCTTTGGTTGGTGATTCAACGATTATCAGAGACATACCAGGCTATTGTACCACAATGGACTCGGTTGAAATATAAGGGGGTAAAAAGGGGTAAAATGAACACACCGGACGTTTTTACGCGTATCTACAATAATAAATTACCTTTTACGCGATTTTATTCTTCCTGACCTGAGACACTACCGGCTGGAACTTTTCGGCGCCTGCGTCCGGTAACTTTAAGATCAAGCTCTGCCCGTCGGAGCTGTACCAACGCTTTCGCACGCTCTTGTTGATCCTTTGTGTTCTCAAGAATTTTTTTAGCCTCTTCGATTGCTCTTTCGGTGAGGGTTTTGTTTATTTCATCCTGTCCGTATGCGCGGGAAACTAGAATCGTAATCTGCTTGCCGTCGGTTTCAAGGTAGCCACCGCCGATAGCAAGTAAATCTTCTTCTTTTCCGGGTACTCGAATTGTTACGATTCCTTCCTCAAGAAGGGTGAAATAATGCTCATGTCTGGGCATGATTGTCAATTCGCCTACTGCCGAGGGAACGGTAACAGATACAATCTCTGTATCTATCACTACCTTTGCCGGAGTAATTACTTTGAGCTGGGCTGTTGTTGCCATAAGTCGTGCAGTATTACTTAACTTCGTCAATAGTCCCCTTCATGTAAAAAGCGATTTCCGGCTTTTCATCATGCACACCCTCAAGAATCTCCTTGAATCCTCGTACAGTCTCAGCAACAGAGACATACTTCCCCGGTTGTCCTGTAAATGCCTCGGCAACATGCATCGGCTGGGTTAGGAAGCGCTGAATCTTGCGTGCACGGGATACCGTCATCTTATCTTCTTCAGAAAGCTCATCCATTCCGAGAATCGCAATAATATCCTGAAGATCCTTGTAACGCTGGAGAGTCTTTACAACGCGCTGTGCTACATCGTAGTGTTCTGTTCCGACTATCTCCGGGTCGAGTGCCCGCGAGGTGGATGCAAGCGGATCGATTGCTGGGAAGAGCGCCTGCTCGGCAAGAGAGCGTTCCAGCGATATCGAAGCGTCAAGATGCGCAAAGGTTACCACCGGCGCCGGATCGGTATAGTCGTCCGCGGGAACGTACACTGCCTGCATCGAGGTAATAGATCCCCGCTTAGTCGAGGTAATACGCTCCTGTAGTGCTGCCATTTCCGAAGCAAGTGTCGGCTGGTAGCCTACTGCGGATGGGATACGGCCAAGCAATGCGGAAACCTCAGAACCTGCCTGGGCAAATCGGAAGATATTATCAATAAACAGCAAGGTGTCCATGCCTTTTTCCTCGCGGAAGTACTCTGCCATGGTAACTCCGGTAAGTGCTACCCGGAGACGGTTACCCGGTGGTTCGTTCATCTGTCCGAAAACGAGAACTGTCTTATCAAGAACGCCTGAATCCTTCATTTCGTGATAGAGATCATTCCCTTCACGGGTTCGTTCACCGACTCCAGCAAATACTGACACACCAGCATGTTCATTTGCAACATTGTGGATCATTTCCTGTATAAGTACGGTTTTACCTACCCCTGCTCCTCCGAAAATAGCAGCTTTTCCTCCTTTAATAAACGGCGTTACCAAGTCGATAACTTTTATACCGGTCTCAAAGATTTCCTGCTTGGTCGCCTGGTCCTCCAGTGCGGGGGCGGGGCGGTGAATAGAGTACGTCTTCTCATTCTTAACAGCCCCCATATCGTCGATCGGTTCGCCAATAACATTAAACATGCGGCCAAGGGTTGCTTCACCTACTGGTACTTCAATGGTCTTCCCCGTTGAGCTGGCCTTCATCCCCCGAGTTAATCCGTACGTGCTTCCCATCGCAATGGTGCGGACCGTATTATCGGCAAGAAGCGCCTGAACCTCGAGAAATAATGTGCCTCCTTCTTTTGTTTCAACTGTTAGTGCTTCGTACACAAGCGGCAATTCACCCTCCTTAAACTGCACATCGACGACAACGCCGCGCACCGAAATTATCGTACCTTCCATAGTATCTATCGTAAAATAGTAATGATGATCAGCTCTCTACGGACTCCTTTGCCGTAATCATGTCCAGGAGCTCGCTGGTAATTTTCTCCTGGCGCAACTTGTTCCCTTCAAGTGTCAGATTGTAAACAACCTCAGTCGCGTTCTCGGTAGCATTCTTCATTGCTATCATCCGGGCTGAATGCTCCGCAGCCTCGGAATTGATTATTGAGCCGCGTATCTTTTCTTCAACATTTGACTCAAGCAGAGCATTCACGATCTCCGTTGTAAGAGGCTCGATCGTGTAAATTCCACATGCATGATCTTTCGGGGCCGCCTTTGTACCCTCACCTACAAACTCATCCAGTCTTACCGGGAGAACCTGCTCCTGAACAGTATCAAAGCGGAGGGTGTTGATGAATTTATTGTAAACTACACTTACCCGGTTGTACTTTCCGGCAATCCAGGCCTGCTTTACCATAGAGAATAATGCACCCACCTCGTTCAGCGGATGCGTTGATGAAAAGTCAGCAACGATCGTACCCCGTGTAATTCCGAGAAAATGTGCTCCTTTTTTGCCAACGGTAAGAAAGTCAGTATTTTCGTAGTCGACTTTCTTCAGAAGGTGTCGGTCAAGAGAGGTCAGGAATGAACCGCAAAGCCCTTTATTCGAACTTATAAAGATTACGAGTTCCCGCCTTTTCGAATCTTTGGCGGGAGAAGTAAACACTGATTCCTTCATTTCGGTAGCGCCGGCGACGCGCCTTATCATGACTTCAAGCGCTTCACGGTATGCTCTTCCATCGAGTGCGGTTTTCTGCGCTTTTCGCATCTTCACCGATGAAACAAGTTGCATAGCCTTCGTAATTTTCTTTACGTTATTTACCGACTTGATTTTTTTGCGGACCTCTCTGAGGTTCATACGAGTGCGATCGTGTCTTTAATCAACTTTTCAATTTCTTTCTCAGTGTCTTCATCAATAACTTTCTTGGCATTGATGGTGTCCACGGTTTTCTTTCCACGAGTTGTAAATGCGTCACGTAGTTTTTCTTTGAAAGCCGGTATCTTATCCATCGCTAGCTCATCTAGAAATCCTTTGGTAACTGCAGAGATCATAATAGCCTGCTCGCCGAGAGAGTACGGCGCATATTTGTTCTGCTTAAGGATTTCGGTTGCCCGGGCTCCTCGAGCAAGAAACTTCTTTGTCTCCTCATCAAGCTCCGACTCGAACTGTGCAAAGGCTGCCATTGAGCGATATTGCGCAAGATCAAGTTTAAGGCGTCCTGCAACTTGCTTCATTGCCTTAGTCTGTGCTGCACCACCGACCCGCGAAACCGAGAGCCCGACGTTAATCGCAGGCCGGACTCCGGCGTTGAATAGGTCCGATTCAAGAAAGATCTGTCCATCAGTGATCGAGATTACATTTGTCGGAATATACGCCGAAACGTCATTTGCCTGAGTCTCGATAAACGGTAAAGCAGTCAAAGAACCGCCGCCTTTTGCATCTGACAAACGGGCTGCCCGCTCAAGCAAGCGGGAATGCAGATAAAAGACATCGCCAGGGTATGCTTCACGACCTGCCGGACGTCGCAGAATCAGTGATACCTCCCGGTAGGCATATGCGTGTTTAGTCAAGTCGTCATAGATCACCAGAACGTCTTTGCCCTTGTCCATAAAATACTCTCCGATGGCACATGCGGAATAAGGTGCAATATACTGTAAGGTAGCCGGATCCGCCGCCGAAGCATTCACTACAATCGTATACTCCATTGCACCTCTTGCCTTCAGAAGCTCAATCGTTGCCGTAACCTTAGAATTCTTTTGGCCAATTGCACAGTATATACAGATCATGTTTTCGTTCTTCTGGTTCAAGATCGTATCTATGGCAACGGTGGTCTTTCCTGTTCCACGATCACCGATAATAAGCTGCCGTTGCCCCCGACCGATCGGGGTGAGTGCATCGATTGCAATAATACCTGTCTGTACCGGTACTCCCACCGATTTACGCTCAACAACTCCCGGTGCGATTTTTTCCACGGGATAGCGAACATCGGCTTTCAGTTGGTTGCCACCGTCTAATACCTCGCCAAGTGGGTTTACTACCCGTCCTAGAATTTCGTCACTAATGGGCACGGAGAGGATGTTACCGGTTGCTTTGACCACCTCACCGGAGCGGATTGTCAGGTAGTCGCCGAGGACGATTACTCCAACCATTTCTGGAAGGAGATCGATGACGGTACCCTTTACACCAGATTCGAACTGCACAATTTCGCCGAAGAAAGCCTGATCAAGACCATGAATCAATGCAACGCCGTCTTTTACTTCTTCAACATAGCCGATTTCCTCAGCACGTTTCTGCGTTTTGGACTGGGACAGTTCCTGTTCCAGATCCTTGATGTACTGATCAAAGACGCTCATATACAAAATGTTTCAAATTCAATAACTCATTACGAAGAGACAGATCGATCATCTTGGACCCGTACTTGATTACTACCCCCGCAAGCAAATCCGGATCCGTCTGATAGGACACCTGAGCACCTTTCAGAAATTTGAACTGTGTTTCTAGTTTCTGCTTTTCTTGATCCGAGAGTGCATAGGCTGAGATAATCTCTACCATGCCGCCGTGCTCACGAATACCGGCATATGCCTTCCGCAATTCCTGTTTTATACGCGGGTCAAGCTTCATACTTTACTGCCTTGGCTGAATTGTCAAGAATATATCTGGTTATCGACTTGCGTGCATCTTCGGTGAGATAATCCGAAAGTCCTTTGTTCAAAAGGAGCAAGCTCATATCTACGATACGTTGCTGCATATCTTTCTGTGCATCTAGCTTAATCTGTTCAATGTCTGCTTTTGCCTTTGCAAGTATGCTGTCGGCTTCGGCTTGAGCACGTTCACGAGCATCTGCAATAATTTTTTCACCGTCCTCTTTTGCAGAGGCAAGCATAGCGTTTACTTCTTCGCGGGCCTTTTGAAGCATCGCTTCTTTTTCTTCAGCGATAGCTGCTTCCCGTTTTCGGAGACCTTCGGTTAAAAGCTCACGCTCTTTTTCAGTTTCCTTTTGTTTTTTAACATACTCTGCAAACGGCTTTGCCATGAACTTCGTAAAAATAATGAAGAACACGACGAAGTTGATGATTTGCGCCGCTATCAGTTTTGGGTCGAGCCCGAGATTTTCCATAGTCGCCGAATTAATTTCGTAATTTTGTTTACACGAACCGGATAATCAGCGCTATGACTAATGCCAGAATCGCAAGCGACTCTGCAAGTGCAATTGCTAGGATCATCGTATTGCGGATAATTCCTTCAGCTTCCGGATTTCGCCCCATTGCTTCGACTGCTTTTCCGCCGATGATACCAATACCTATACCCGGACCTATCGCACCCAGACCAATTGCTAAAGCCGTTCCGATCAAGCGTGTTGCTTCTGCGTCCATAATAATTTTAAGATAAATATAATAAATACTAACGTGTAATGACTGTTAATGATGTTTTTGAATTGCCATGTTAATAAATACAGCAGTTAACATAGAAAATACTACTGCCTGGATGAAACCGACAAACACCTCCAGGAGAAAGAACGGAGGGGTTAGAAAGAACGCAAGGAAGGCAATCACTCCTATCATAACCTCTCCTGCAAAGATATTTCCGAACAACCGGAAAGAAAATGAAAGTAATCTCGAGATTTCCGAAAAGCCTTCGAGGATCCCGATCGGGCTCGCATATTTTTTTAGATGTTCAGCTGCACCGATAAAACGAAAACCAAATATCTGTGTCAATACTACGGAAATAAGTGCGAGGGCAATTGTAGTATTCAAATCGGCGGTTGCTCCCCGGAGCAACGGCACTTTATGCGGTTTATCGCTGTCGCTGGATTCCTTCTCCGAATTGGTCTTGGCGCTATGAGATGTCGTCTCTTTTGCCTTCTCTGGTTTTTCTGTGCTTCCGTTTGTTTGCATTTTCGGTGCCTCTGCGCCGATAGTAATCGGGGTTACATAATAGCTGTTTACAAGCGGAAAGAGCCCAAACCAATTATTCAGTATTATGAAAAAGAAGAATGAGGAAAGAAGAGGGAAAAAGATTTTTACGTTTTTTTTTAGAATCGACTCAAACAAGGCGTATAACGCGGAGATCACCCCGTGAATGGTGTAAAAGAAGACGCTTTTTTCTTTTTTCTGAGATTCGGAATAATAAGCATACGCAATTATTGCAAAAAAAGCAGTCACAATTAACGAGGAAATGAGGGAATTGGTTACATTAAAACCATAGATCGAAACCACAGTTTCACCCTTCAGAACTACGTGCGGTCCGGCTGCTGCCATCTTTATTTAGTATCGCAAACAAATTATAAACTGCCAAAGTACCTCCTGCTACAATCAGTCCGAGAGTAAACAGTGGCGCGATATCGAAAAACCGGTCAAGCATAATTCCCGCTCCTGTTCCGCAGAGTATCGGTATAAGTATGTATGTGCCAAAATCCGTATACTCGAATGGAAACTTTGAGACCGGTTTACCGTTTTCTCGCTTTTTTTTCAGGGTACGCACAGTACCATCAACGCTGACATACTGTACGCGACCAATTGTATCATCGGATTTTTCCATAGTCAATCATATTGGAAATGTATCTACAGGCTCAACCTAGAGCTTTTTCAAGATCTACCGCATTATCCATCATTACCGAAACCGTGTCATTTCGTAAAATCACTTTTCCTTTCATCATGATTACTTTGTTCATTCCAAGAAGCTCCTGGAATTTGGCATAAGCTTTCGGGAAAACGGTGATTTCGATTGCGCCGGAATCATCATACAGATTCAAAAATGCCATGTCCGAATTATCTTTCTTCGTTTTCACCACCTTCACTGCGTTGATAATACCCGCAATTACCACATACTGACCATTATCAGCCTCGGTAATCTCACCTATTCGTTTCGTTACCTTTGCTTCAATCGCCTCACGAAAGCGATCAAGAGGATTGCGGGTTAGCAAGAAACCCAGCACCTCTTTCTCGAACCGTATAATTTCTGTTTCAGAATACTCATATTCACGGGGAAAGTTATCGGGCCTCCGGTCAGCCGACTGTTCATCAAAGAAAAGTCCGAACTGTCCTTTGTCGGTATGTTCTTTTCTATCGCCGATATCCTTTGCAAGCTGAGGGTAGTATTTCAGATGAGTCGCCCTGGTTCCAAACGCAACAAATGCGCCTGCCTTGACTAGGCTTTCTACCGTCTTTTTGTTCACTTTTCGAAGATCTACGCGGGAGAGAAAGTCCGAAAAACCTATAAACTCGTTTTCCGCCCGGGCCTCCAGAATGGACTGAATTGCAGCGGAGCCAACATTCTTTATGGCAGAAAGACCAAAACGAATGTTATCTCCTTCGATACTGAAGTCCTCCTGTGATTTATTTATATCCGGGGGTAATACTTTTATCCCCATATTTTTACATTCATCGATTGCCTGAGCCATTTTTTGTTCCTTTGCCGGGCCGGCGGCTCCCTGAAGTTCTGCGGAGAGAAGCGCTGTCATAAACTCAACCGGATAATTTGCTTTTACATAAGCGGTCCAGTAAGCAATTAGCGCGTAGCACGCCGAGTGCGGCTTGTTAAAACCATATGCGGCAAATTTCTCCATAAATCCGAAGATTTCTTCTGCGACCTGCTTTCGTATACCGTGCTGTACACAGCCCTGCACAAACTTCTTTTTTTCTTTTGTCATGTATTCGGGCTGTTTCTTACCCATTGCACGACGCAGATTGTCTGCTTCTCCCATGGTGTAGCCGGCTAAATCATGCGCAATGTTCATGACTTGTTCCTGATACACCAGAATCCCGTATGTTTCCTCCAAAATTGGCTTTAGAGAAGGATCGAGGTACCGAATTGTCTTTGGATCTTTCTTGCCCTTAATAAACATGGGTATAAGATCCATCGGTCCCGGCCGGTACAGCGCCACCATTGCAGTAATATCCGTAAGAACTGAGGGCTGAAGATCTTTTGCCAGCCGGCGCATACCAGCGGACTCCAGCTGAAATACCCCGATAGTTTCTCCTCGGCCGATAAGCTCAAATGTCTTTTTGTCATCGAGTGGCACCTCAGAGATGGTAATCCTCACTCCCTTCTCTTTCTTAACAAAATTAAGAGCATTCTCCAGAATGGTTAAGTTTCGTAAGCCTAGAAAGTCAAATTTAATCAGACCAAGTGCTTTGTTTTCTGATACAGCATTCAAATCAAGGCAGTACATATCATATTGGGTGACGATTCTCCCGTCCCGCTCGTCACGTTGGAGTGCGATATAGTTGGTAAGCGGTTCGGGTGCAATGATTACGGCCGAAGCATGCACAGAGGTATGTCGCGGCAGTTTTTGAATCTTTCTCGTAATGTCGATTACCTGGCGGGTCTCCTCTTCCGAGGCGTAGGCTGCTCTAAGCATTTCAGATTGTTCCAGTGCTTCATCTATCGTAATCTTGCCGCCTTGCTTCGGAATCGGGATCATCTTAGAAATACGATCCCCCTGAGCGTAGGTTAAACCCAGTGCCCGTGCTACGTCCCTTACGGCCATTTTGGGCTCCATCTTCCCAAACGTAACCACATGAGCCACATGATCAGAACCGTACGTCGCACTTACGTACTTTAGAACCTCATCCCGACGTGAGTCAGCGAAGTCGATGTCAATATCAGGAGGCGAAGGCCTTTCCGGATTGAGAAAACGCTCAAAAGGGAGGTTCTGCTCAAGTGGATTAACATCAGTAATACGTAATACATACGACAGCAATGCACCAGCTGCTGATCCACGACCAGGTCCGACGGCGATACCCGCATTTTTCGCCCAGTTCACAAAGTCCTGTGTGATCAGAAAGTAGTTCGCGTACCCTTTGCTGATAATTACGTCCAGTTCGTACTCAAGGCGCTTCCGAACTAGTTCCGGTGGAAATCCTTTTACACGATTACTTTTCTCAAATACGAATTTTCGCAGATATTCGTCAGCAGAAAGGCCTTCTGTATAGGGATAAACAGGCTGAATGAGTTTTCCATAGGGAATTTCCACACAACACTCCTCAGCAATCCTGACAGTGTTGTCTATTGCTTCCGGAAGGTCGGCGAACAGTGCTTTCATCTCATCCGCAGACTTAAAATAGTGATCTGGGTAATCAATCAGTGAAAGCGGGCGGTTTCGTTCAAAAATAGCATTCCCAGTCTGGATACACAGGAGAACTTCCTGCGCGTAGGCGTCATCAGGGTCCACATAGTGAACATCATTTGTCGCCACAACAGGGATGCCGTGTTTTCGGGATATCCTAAGAAGCTCGCGGTTTACTATTTCCTGATCATCCAATCCAGCATGCCTTTGAAGCTCCAGATAAAAATCCTTCCCGAATACCTCGTAGTAACGCAGACACAGCTTTTCAGCAGCTTCTGCGTTGTTTTCAAGTATTAGTCGTGGAATCTCGCCGTTTATCGAACCGCTTAGTATCAGTAGATTTTCGTGATACTTTTCCAGAAGTTCAAAATCGATACGCGCCTTGTACGCGGGGAACTTGTTGCTGAGATTTGCTTCGGTGATAAGGCGCATGATATTCTGATATCCTTGGAAATTCTTGGCAATAACAACTACCCGGTCAATATCGTCGTATGGTCCTTTCGGCTGGTCGTTGCGTGAACCACGGGCTTTATAGCAATCTACACCGAAAATTGGCTTGATTCCCGCAGATTTTGCTTTCATTGCAAAATGGAACATACCATAGGTGGCACCATTGTCGGTAATCGCAACTGCGGGCATACCATACTCCCGCGCCCGCGCCAGTACCAACTCCATCCGTGCCAGACTCGACAGGAGTGAGTACTCGGTATGCAGGTGAAGATGCACGAAGGACATGTCTTATTATAGCGGGTAGTGCCTTGGTTTTGAGCGTAAATGGCGGCTTCAGTCGAGGTATTTCCTAAGGGCAGCGGTAACATCTGCTGCATCCGCCTGGCCACGCATCTGTCGCATGACCTGCCCCACAAGAAACATCAGAGCCTGCTGCTTGCCGTTTTTATAGTCGGTGACCACTTTTCCGTTAGCCGCGCATACATCCGCAACCGCTTTTTCGAGTAATGCAGGATCAGCATTCTTTTCGGCAAAGAGCGCCTCCATTGCGGAGACTACCTCTTCTACGGGTGCGGTAACATCTACTTTCCGGTTGACGATGTGATTTGCGATTTTCTGAGACTTGTCCTTTCCCATTTTTGCAACCAGCATTTCATAGAGGTCTGCTGTTGACTTTACCCGGGTGATTAGAAACGCATCCTGGAATCGAAGGCCAAGCTCTGCAACCAATCGCTCTGCACGTGGAGTCGGCAATTCGGGAAGCGATTGACGAATCCGTTCCAGATACGACTTCCCGAATACCATGACCGGGATATCCGGTTCCGGAAAATACCGGTAATCGTGCGCATCTTCCTTGGTGCGCTGGCTTACGGTGGCATTAGTTTTCTCATTAAAGCCGCGTGTTTCCTGCACCGGTGTTTCTCCGTTTTCCAGGAGTTTGGTCTGGCGTTCCAGCTCGTAATCAATAGCCATTTTGGCAAAGCGGAATGAGTTGATGTTCTTGACCTCGACTTTATACTTCGGAAACGTCTTTCCGTCCCATTTTTGCCCTTTTTCCAGATATAGAACCGAAATATTTGGCTCGAGCCGCATGTCTCCTTTTTCCATGTCCGCATTTGCAACATCAAGTGTCCTTATAATCACTTGGAGCTCTTCAAGGAAGCGTTTTACGTCTCCGGAGTTGTGAAAGTCGGCTTCGGTAACAATCTCAACGAGCGGTACAGAAGAGCGGTTAAAGTCGATGAGTGTCTCACCACCTTTATGGATAAGCTTGCCGGTGTCTTCTTCGATGTGAACACGGCGGATGCGGAATTCTTTCCTCTCGATTCCGTCGGAAATTGCAACACGCCCGTTGATACCGATTGGCTCATCGTATTGGCTGATCTGATATCCTTTCGGAAGATCAGGATAAAAATAGTGTTTCCGGTCGAATTTGGACCGTTCCGGCACTGTGCAACCGAGAGCCTGTGCGATCCGAATCGTCCACTCCACTGCCGTTTTATTTGGCACTGGAAGCGCACCCGGAAGACCTAAACACACCGGGCAGACCTGCGAATTTGGTGCCTTCCCGAAGTAATCAGCAGAGCACTGACAGAACATCTTTGATTTCGTTTTTAGTTCTACGTGGATTTCGAGTCCGATTATCGGGTATGGGTATTTCATATCAGGCGTAACGATCGATTAACTGCTTGCTAATGCCATGAAAGCCGGTCTCCTGTTCGTACTGGTATCCGATATCTAGAAGCGCTCCTTCAGAAAAATAGTTGGCCATGAACTGCATACCGATCGGCAGAGAATTCGAGTCAAGACCGGTGGGGATACTAATTGCAGGGAGCCCGGCAATTGCTCCGGGTTCGTATAATACATCCATGATCTCCCCGAAGAAAGGATACTTTTCAAACTCACCCAGCTTGAGCGCGGTTACCGGTCCGGAAGGCGCCATGATCAGGTCTACATCCCTAAATACCCGTCTGAAGTCTTCTATGAGGAGTGTCCGTACCTGTTGAGCCTTTTTATAGTAGGCATCGTAGTACCCGTGCGAGAGAGTATAGGTTCCCAACATAATGCGTCGCTTTGCCTCCGCCGTAAATGCGGTGCGCTTTTCGCCATACCGGATACCGTCGTACCGGCTCAGGTTCGAAGATACTTCGGCGCGCTGCAAAATAGTGTACACCGATATGGAATATTTCGGGGGAATCAGCGATATTTTTTTAAAGGTGTGGCCCATTTTTTCAAGCTCCTTCTTCGTTTGATCGAAGTTTTTCCGCACGTCTTCTTGTACTCCTTCCAGGTACTCATCGGCAATACCGATGGTAAAGGTTCGCTTTTTCTTCATCTCGGCAGTGTAATCGGGAACTGCCTCTTCGGCGCTGGTTGCGTCGAAAGGGTCTTTCCCGGCGATAATCTGCAGCAGGAGTGCGGAATCTTCAATCGTTCTCGAGAAGGGTCCCGGACAATCCAGCGAAGAACCCATGGCAATGACGCCGTAGCGTGAAACACGTCCATAGGTGGGCTTTACTCCTATCACACCGCACCAGGAAGCCGGACCGCGGATAGAACCGGCCGTCTCCGAGCCGATCGCCGCAGGGGCAAGGGCCGCAGCGGTAGCCGCAGCCGAACCACCCGATGAACCACCGGGAACGCGGGTGGTATCCCACGGGTTTAAGGTGGGTCCGTAGTCGGAGGTTTCCGTGGAGGAACCGTGCGCCCATGCGTCCATATTCGTTTTCCCCTGGACAAGCGCTCCCGCTTCTTTGAGCCGGGAGATAACCGTAGCGTCATAGGGAGAAATAAACGAATCCAGCAACTTCGCCGATGCAGTCGTGCGGATGCCCTTGGTGCAGAAGTTATCCTTGATTGCGAGGGGTATTCCGGCGAGGGGTCCTGTTCCGGCCGCCGATTCCGGATCGCAGACGGTCAGGTACACATTTAGTTTCGGATTGTGTTTTTCGATTCGCGCACGGAAAAAATCGACAAGCTCAGAGGAGCTGATCTTTTTGGTATCCAGTAGTGTGCGCAGTTCGGCTAGTGTTGCGGCGGCAAGATTCATATTAGAGTATGCGCGGAACTTTGTAGTTCTCTTTCGAGAAGTCCAGTCCCCGTTGGTTCGGGGTGCCGTCCTCAAAATATACGTTTTCTACCCGTGTCGCGTGGGAGGTGGGTGGAACGCCTACCGTATTCAGTTCCGAGAGGTTTTCCACGTACTCGATTGTCTCCTCCAACTGACTCATATACTTTTTTATCTCCGCTTCAGTGAGCTGGAGATTGGCGAGCTTCGCCAGGTGAAGAATGTCATCGCGGGTGATTTGCTTTTGAGTCATGGAGTTATTATATACCGCATAACTGGTTTTTCCAGAGGATAATCGGAGCATATCGCAATTCCTAGAATTGCGGCGCGTTCTCGAGATATCAGATTAAATACGCTAGCACCAGCGGGGTCTGCTCGCTCCCCTGCCCCATCGGATTATCACGCATGATAGCTGCCACTTCCGAATCTGTGAGTACCGAGGCATTTCCCAAGATATCCCTCCCCAGATCGTTCGCGTCAATTACCACCGCACCCATGAAGTGCTTCCGTTCATCACTGGTAAGCTTTTTCCGGATCGCGGTCGAGATAGCCTCGGCAGCCTTGTCCGGCTCGCGAGGACCGAGCTTTGCGGAAACGTTCGAGGGATACAGCGAATACTCGGTGGGGCCATCTATACTGGCTACTGTTCTGCCTACTATATGGTAAAAGAGTCCTTTTATTCCAAGCGGCTTGGTAACCGCTGCTGCAAACGAGGCAAACAGGATTCGGCTTAAGCCCACTTCATTGATAGCAAGCTGCATCGTCCATGGGCTGCCCAGACCAATCCCGTAGGGGGTCTTTTTAACAAAGGAAGAAAGGGTTTTTGCCCACCAGCTCGGATGTATGTCCCAGATAAAGTACGATCGTCCCTGTGAAATCGCGACGACCTTCTCGGAGATAATCGCAACCCAGTCTCGATTTCGGAGTTTCTTCCCTGCCGGGGCAGTGAGGAGTTTTTTGCGGAAGGAATCCACTTCTGCAGCCAGCTTTGCGGCATAGTCATCTCCCTTGGCAAATAGCTCAGTCCGCACCGGGTACCGGGCATAACGCTTACCTTCTACCTCTATTTCCAGCTGCTTTCCCTCATTCGGTTCGAACAATTTACGCGGTTTGGCTTCTTTCTGCAACGGTTTTTCATCAAAATAAATCCGCATCCAAAGCTCCACGTTCAAAAGGCGCCAGAAGAGCATGGTATCGTCGTTTTTGCCCTCGATAAATGCCTCGAAGGCTTTCAAGACCGCTGCCTGATTAAAATAGGGTCTGCTGGCAAATGACTCACTCAGAAAAATACCATAGATCCTGTTTTTCATCCGGAGGAACCATTCCCTTTCGGGTGTGGTAAAGCCGATTTTATTGCGACGACGTACTATTGTATCGGGAATCAGTCCTTGCATGGCATCACGGAGAATCGCCTTATTCCAGCCCTTATGAATAATTGCTTCGTCGGGAAGTGAAAAAATGTATTCAGTCAACTCTCGGTCGAGAAAGGGAACGCGACCCTCTACCGAAAACCTCATAGAGTTTTTATCCTCATATCTGAGCAGGGCTTGCAAACTGTTTCCGAACACGTCTTCTATGAGCCTCTGCCGGAGATTTGTTGCACAGGCACAAAACGACTCATTTTTATATTGATCTGCAAACCGGCTGTGTAACAGATTTTTTACTGAAATATCCTTTCGTAAGCCGATAACTGCGCTTAGTTTTCTCAAAAGAAGTCCGGTGATTATGTCTCGTGAAGCCCATAACTCCATCATCAGTTTTTGATATGAGCGTGAATTGAGAAGGTCCCGCATATATACCAGGTAATACGGCAGATACCCTGCCATCATCTCATCAATCCCCTGGCCGTCCAGGAGGACCGTTACGTCCTTGCTGGCCCGACGCATTACCTGATACTGCGCATACGGCCCGGTGCTAATTGTAGGCTCCTCCTGAGATCGAACAAAGTCCTCCAAATCAGAGAAAAACTCCTCAGGGGTGGGTTTTACCTTGATAGAATCAACATGTTCCAGACTAGTAACAAGACTATCAATGTATTGCTCCTCGTTATTACTTGAACCAGGGAAAACGGCAGAATATGTTTTTTGTGTTTTTCCTATAGCTTGGAGATCTTTATTGCGTTTTCGTAATAGCATGTTTATTACGGAAACTACCGTTGAAGAATCCAGCCCACCCGAGAGTGCGCTCCCGACCGGGACCTCTGAAACCAGCCGCCGGTGAATAGCCGTGATAACTTTTTCCCGAAACTCTGTAACGTCGTGTGGTGAAAGGGTTTTTTTCGGAGTAATTTCTTTCAGTTTTCTCTGGAATTGAGTATAGTATCGAATGTTTACTTTTCCATTCTCGATAAGCATCATCTGCCCCGGTAGCAGTCGTCGCACACCTGCAAAGAACGTCTCTTCATTTTCATCGTGAATCCGATAAACAAGGTAGCGATAGAGAATTCGTTCATTCGGCTTTTTATCTACAAGCCCGCTTTCCAGAATGGGCCTAATTTCCGATGCAAAAAGGATCCGGTTATTATTTTCACGGTCATATGCGTAATAGACAGGCTTAATGCCAAAGTGATCTCGCGCCAGCAGAAGCCGTTCGCGTTTGATGTCATAGAGTGCGATTCCAAACATCCCGTTAAAGCGGTCAAAGCAGGTGTCGCCCCACTCTTCATAGCTGTGTACAATTACCTCAGTGTCGGAGTGCGTAGAAAAATAATGTCCGCGTGACTCAAGCTCGACCCTCAGCTCTCGGTAATTATATATTTCACCGTTGAATACGACGACTACAGTCTTGTCTTCGTTCCAGATCGGCTGATCACCTCCTGCACGATCGATAATTGCCAGCCGGCGGTTTAAGAGAGATACCTTATCGTTTGAAAATATACCCTCGCCATCAGGTCCGCGATGCCGCATGAGCTGCGACATTTTTTTGATGATTCGATCATCCCGAAACCCGCATAACCCGCCGATACCGCACATAAACAATAAAGAATGGTGGTCTAATTATAGTCTATTATCCCTGAAAAGCAGAATGAAATTGTGCGATAGGACGAGCGGAATGAAGTTACTTTTTTCTTTGTTCTCTCTGTATCGTGAGAGTCGTGAAGCACGGAGGAAATACATTCCGCAACCATTTCCATTTCCTGCTCTCTCATCCCGATACGTGTCAGTTCAGCTGTACCCAGCCGAAGACCCGACTCCGTTCCGTTCCGATCCTTAGGAAGTGAGCAGGTGCTAGTGATGATATTTGCCCGTTCCAGAGCTCGCATCTTCGGGGTTGCATCTTCTCCGGTGTCAACAAGAACCATGTGGCTTTTGCTCCATCCGTTTTCTGCAGCAACTACAGTTATTCCCTTCTTATCAAGCGCCTCTCCCAGAGCACGCGAGTTTCTAAGCACCTGATGAGCATATTGCCGGCCGAATACCTTGTTTTCCGCGAGAGTTATAGCCAAAGCTGCAATATGATGCATATGATTGTTCGAAACAAAGACCTTCTGGACAGCGCGTTCGATTGCATGACGAAAGCGATGCGGATCAGCGGTTGCTACCAGTCCATGATCCGGTCCAGCCATCGACTTGTTTGTACTCAAAGTCAGTATGTGTGCTCCCTCCGCAAGGGGCTGCTGAAACTCTCCTCCGGCGATCAATCCGGCAACATGGGCAGCATCATAAAGCAGAACTGCACCAATCCGGTCACACGCCTGGCGCAAGGGTTGAAGCGGGACCGGAAAGAGCATCTCCGATCCTCCAACAATCACAAGTTGGGGTTTTTCCCGGAAGATCGCCTTGATACAGGCTGGAATATCCAGCTGATACTTTCTTGAATCAAAGGGAAGGTACGACACCCTGGCATTCCATCGATCCAGCAAACCGCTGTGATGGCTATAGTGCCCCCCGTGTCTTGTGGATGCAGCAAGAACAGTAGCCCCTGGCTTAAGTACCGCTTCATATACAACCATGTTTGCGACCATGCCGGAAACTGGCTGCACATTCACATACCCTGCGTGAAACAGGTTAGCAGCAAGTGCAGCCGCGATACCTTCTATCTCATCCATTATTCCGGTCCCGGGGAATAATTTTTCTCCTTGTGCGCCGTAGGAGTACCTGTTTCCGAAATCTGCTGATAGCATACGCCGTGCTAACGGCGAAATAAGATTTTCAGACGCTATCATATTTAGACAATTGCTTCTGTACAATTCGTGTTCCTCTGCACGGGCAAGCAAACGATACACAGAAGAGAGAGGGGGAAATTTGTTATTGTTAGGTGAAGAATACTGCATGGTGGTCTCCTGAACTGATAAACAGTCAGGGACGAGCAAGCGCCCGCGGTTCCACCCTGGTTGACAGATAATGATATCCAGTAAATCTGTCCTCTTTTATCGAAAGGCTCAGGGGTGCCAATCCCGTCATTGCCTCATCCAACATAGTACTGTACAAAAAAATGCCGCAATTGTCAAATGATTGTACTCTTTCACCCGAAAAGACGAGATCGCACCTGTGCAACAAAAGGGATACAGAGTATACTATGGTATGCCGCCGACACTTCGTGATACTATACGGTATATTATCGTTTATATGGCAATCCTTCTGAGTCTGGTATTAGTGGGATTTTACCTTCTTGCCTCCTTTCTTAAGCTACTCCTGTCACGAAAGCGGTAACAATTCGAGTCCCCATTTACGCTGCCTGTAAAGCGGTACAAGGCGAAGTGCATATAGCAATAAAAAGTGCTTGCAAGGGCATGACCCGCGTCTGTCGCCGCAATGCGGAAATAGACTGAAATCGTAGATTAAAACTTCACATCCACTCTTTTCCTGTCTTCTTCTCCTGCTTTGTAAAACTCGAATTCCTTGAATGAAAACAGAGCTGCGATTATATTACTCGGAAACATCTGTACCTTTGTGTTGAAGTCAAGAACATTCGCATTATAAAACTGGCGGGAATATGCCACTTTATCCTCGGTATCTTCTAGCTGACGTTGCAGATCCTGAAAGTTAGTATTCGCTTTCAACTCAGGATACGCTTCTGCTACGGCAAAAAGACTCTTCAGCGCTCCGGTAAGCATATCATCCGCAGCGGCTTTATCATGCACCGAATTAGCAGACATTAACGCAGAACGTGCCTTGGTAACATTCTCGAAGACTTCTTTTTCATGCTTTGCATATCCTTTAACGGTCTCTACCAGATTCGGAATCAGGTCGGCGCGTCGCTTCAGCTGGACATCAATTCCCGACAGTGCCTCCTGGATGCGTGCACGAAGAGATACAAGCGCGTTGTAGGTAGCAATTACAAATACCGCTAGAATTGCAAGTAATATACCCCCGATTAGATAAGCATTCATATGAGTATGGAAAGCATTGATAAAAACAGAGTCCTTTTACAAGTAATTGTATCACAGGTACCGTTAGAATAAAAAACATCCGGTAGATTTTACCGGGAACGGTTGAATATATACCTGTTCCGGTGGTTTTCATACGTCGGTTGCATTTTAGCTCATATCCGACTATAATCCCCTCGCTGGAATAAACCAGCAAAAACTGATTTTACGCCCGTTTTTTACAGTATAAAAGGCAATTTTTTGAGGCTATACCTGTATGACATATCGTGAAAAACTAAAAGTGCTTCTCAAGAACCAGGGCTCGCAGTTCTCGATTGGAGTTTTCACACTCCTGGTGATAATAATCGGCGCATATCTTATCGCTGATACACGTAATCTTCAGGTTACCGAAATTGATTCTGACAAGCGAGACGCGTTTCTGAACCCTTCACCGGTTACAGAACGACGTTACACCGTGCAGGAAGGAGAGGGACTTTGGCAGATAGCGGAGAAAACAACAGGGAGCGGTTTTAACTGGGTGCAGATCGCAGAAGCAAATAATATCGTCAATCCCGATACTATAGCTCCGGGAATGGTACTGATTATCCCTTCAGTAGGGACTATGGCACCGACTGCGTCTCCTGCTCCCGCTTTGGATACCGGAGGCCAGATTGATGGCGGAATGACTGGCAGGGCACGGCCTGACGTGAGTGAATATACGGTGCAGGAAGGTGAAGGGCTTTGGCAAATTGCCGAAAAAATATACGGCGATGGTAACGTCTGGGTGCATATTGCCAAGGAAAATGGTCTTACAGACCCAAATGCTGTCTATCCGGGAATGAAGCTTACTATGCCCGGTATCCGGTAACCCCCGGTTCGCTGGGCAGAGTGCTGCTATATACAGCATGCGTACTCAGCATCGCACTTTCAACAGGAATACGTGTATAATTTTCACTTGACGGAATCCGCGGGATTCGTATAGTGGCAATATGCCTGCTTCCCAAGCAGGAGACGCGAGTTCGATTCTCGTATCCCGCTCCGAGCTTGCCTGTGTAGCTCAGTGGTAGAGCAGTCCCTTCGTAAGGGAAAGGTCGGAGGTTCGACTCCTCTCATAGGCTCACTGTTTCGACTAATTCCTGTACAATATAGGCATGCGACGTCGCTCCTTTTCGCACAAACAGGCTCACTTCCGGAAGCAAATGTATGCACTCGGAGCCGGCCTCCTTCTTCTCTTGCTATTTCTTGCAGTTTTCGGGCTGAACTCAGTTATTGCAGTAAGCTCATGGATAGGTGATAAAATTTCGGGAAGAAATTCTGCACTTCAGGAGCAAAACGAAGAGTTTTTTGGCACTGTATTTGTAGATGATTTGCCACCGGCCACCAACAGTGCCAGAATACTCGTTTCGGGAAGTGCGGCAAACTTTGAATCAGTACAGATTTACCTAAACGGTACGCTTGTAAAAACAGCAAAAGTTCTTTCCCAGGATCTCTTTTCAGAGACTGTCGGCTCGCTGAGAGAAGGGCCAAATACCATTGAAATTATCGGTATCTCGGCAAAACACAAGGAGCGGAAATCAACTAAGCCAATAACCGTTGTCTACAAAAACAACAAGCCGAGACTTGAGGTAAGCGAGCCACAGGATGGCGCAACGGTGAATTCCAGAGAAGTGACTTTTAAAGGAACTACCGATCAGGATGTCACCCTCGAGATTGACGGAGCACCGGTAGTAGTGACTGCTAATGGCTCATTCGAAAAAACAGTACGACTCTCCGAAGGTGAGAATAAAATCACCGTTCTTGCGATAGACGAAGCAACAAACGAGACTAAACAGGAGTTTACCCTAATTTATAAGAAGGAGGAGTAAGGAATCTCCCCGAACCGATAGCAAGTCCAATTAGCACAAACGGGTGAAGCAGCATATTATCAAATAAGGAAAGAATCCCCAGAAAAATTACCACAGTGTTTGTGTAACCATGCAGCCGCGCGAGAGTTAGGAGCAGGTTCGCGAAAAGGAGTAAGCCCACTATTCCCGATGTTGCCAAAACTGTCAGATAAGTAGCATGAAACGAGTTTGCTGCATTATTACGCTGGCTCCCTGGTGCAGACTCGGTAGTTTTGAATGACCCGATCCGGTTATACCCGACACCGGCTATCGGGTGTGCGAGCCAGAGAGCAATTCCCTGCTGGTAATCTGCTTCACGGGAAATGATTGTGCTGGTTCGTAAAAGGTTTACGCCCTCACCCCCTGGTTTTGGAAGCAGGAATATAGCCAGGATACCGATTAGCAGTGTTATTACAAGGGCCGTTAGCCGGTATTTACGGGGTATGCCTGCTGCTAAAGCACCGGTGAGTGCAATCCACGCTCCCCTACTGAATGTGGCAAGGAATGAAACAAGGACAAACGGAACTATTGCGGCACTTCCCCGGGAGCCGGAATGACACAGCCCTATACCGAAAATCCCCAGCATTGCAGCAAGTACAACCGGCTCCAGAAAGGTACCGAATGCACGGGCAAAATGAGGATCCCAGCCAGCATACATAAGCGGGCGCAGATCTGGATAGAAAAAATACTGCACACCAGCTCCCAGAACAATAAAAGCACCGGAAGTCAGGACTGCAGCATCAAGTAGGGCCCGTCTAATGCCTCGACGTGAACAGTGCAAAAGCAGATACAGCATAAAAACCAGGTACACCGATAAGCGGAGAAGGTATGCAGCCGCTGTTAGATGCTCTGGAATCCCTGGGAGCCGGAATCCCGCGATAAAAGAAATCACGTTCCATCCGAGAAACCATAAAACTGCCTGTGCCAGTGGTGCAGTCCGCAACCGGTGAAACGGCGAAAGCCGATAGTAGAATACAAGGAGAACAGTGATTATGGCAAGCACCGGATCAAGCAGATATATGCCTGAATTCCCAATTCTCAAAAACTGGCCGGCAGGAAGAAGAAGAATTACCCCGATAAGGAGTGCATTTATAAAGCGTACTAGTGGCGACACCGGCTCAGCATCGGGTTTGTGCATAGAAATGCAACTGATACAGTTTTGCACGTACAAGAAACGAGTGGAAAGACATAAGGAAACTGTAAATAAAACCTGCAACTCCATCACGGAAGCCGCCACGGATCAAATATGTATAGCAAAATTTTCCCGCAGGATATAAAATGCACTCTCCAAGCCGGAATTGTTTTCCCTCACGAAAGAGCTCTCCGGCACGAAGGGTACTATAGTGGTTAACCTCGAGAATAAACTCGGTAAGCGTCTGGTGCGGAAAATGTTCCAGAAATCCCGAAAGTGTCGCCTGCGCACCGTAAGCTGCATGCCATGTCTCGTGCACTGTACCAACCCAGTTGCCAGTACCCCGTTTCACCAGCCGCACAATTCCGGTAAAAGCAGCATCCGCCACTTCGCCTCGACAGACAACTGCACCCAGAAAATGATCCCGTCGCCGTATCCGAGCATGGGTACAATCCGGGGGAAACGTTTCTTCAGCATTCCGGATAGCATCTCTCGTTTCAGGTGAAACCACTTCATCACTATCCACATACAGTACCCAGTCGTTTTTAACGTACTCCAGTGCCGCGTTGCGCTGTGCAGCGAAATCACCATTCAAAGGCCGAGAGATCACCCGTGCCCCTGCTTTCGCTGCATGTTTAAGCGTATCATCCGTTGATTCGTCGTCGATAATTACACATTCATCGCACCATGATAGACTTTTCAGACATTGCGGCAGCGTTTTTGCGGAGTTTCGGGTAAGAACGACTGAGGAGATGCGCATGCAGACATTATACAAAGAGCTCTTCAAGAGAGCGTACATACTTACGCCAGCTGAAGCGTTCAGCAATAGCTACCCGATCGGGTTTGGGAAGTCGACCCGCATACGCATCGCGTAACGCGGCAGTAAAGGCCTTTTTTGAATCTGCCAACGTGACTGCATCCTGCATTTCAGGTATTACTGCAGATGAAGTGCCGATAACCGGACAACCGGCAGTCAATGCCTCCAGCACAGGATAGTTAAAACTTTCATAAACAGAAGCAGTTACATAAGCCAACGCGCCGCTATACAGCTTCTGAAGTTTCTCTCTATTAAGATGACCAACCTGACGTACACCGTCCGGAACGGAGCTTAGATTCGGTCCGGCAAGAATCAGTTCAACATCCTGATATCCATGCTCATTCCGGAACGATTTAAATGCGGACAATAAAAAGGGTAAATTTTTTACCGGTTGGTCAGATCCAGCGAAGAGAAAATAAGGTCTAGCCGTTAACTCCGCTTCTGCCGGCCCGTATGCACGGATCCCAAACGGTAGCACCCGAATTCTTGCTTCGGTATCCGGACGGTAGCGTATCATCTCGTTCCGTACTCGCTCCGAAGACACAATGATATAGTCAGATTTATTGGTATATCGCTCCAGCTGTGCATGCAACCGATGATAATCATAGTAGTACATGTGCCGGTGAAAAAGAAAAGAAAGCCCGTGAGATATCGCAATTTTTTTTCCTGCAAAAAATCCCGGGAGTTCCTGGTTAACCGCAATATACACATCAATCCCCTTTATCAAAAGTGCAGCAGGAAGCGCCAGTTTTGTCCAGCCGATCGAAGGTTTGGCAGAATGGACAGGAATAGAACTGTCATAGTGTAAATCACAAAATGCAAATGCCTGGTAACTGTGAACTGGCGAACCATAGGTTTCAAGCGCCCACAAAAGCTCTTGTGTATACCGGTAGGTTCCAAACTGGCCAGTAGAATCTGCACAGAGCGCACCGGCATCCAGTCCAATCTTCATAGGAAACTAAAACCCTCCTCCCACCAGGTTTTCGGGAGCCGCAGCAGCTCGTAAAGCTTCTGTTGCGGAGTACCAAACTTCAGAAGAAAACGGAACCGGCTGCGGCTCAGCCAGCGCTTTTTGTTGGGATTGCTATCGGATCGTTCGAGGTGTTGGTAGTGCTGTGCTGAATCGATACCGACCAAGAAACCGTCCCGCCGAGCGCGCATGCAAAAATCCACATCTTCATAGTACATACCATACGATTCCTCAAGAATTCCGGTCTTGAGAAATACTTCGCGCCGCACACCCATAAGAGATCCCGATACAAAATCAACTGTGGCAAACCGCTGCTTCGGTTTTTGGGAGATCAATCCCCCGCTTAGGCGATTCGGGTCTAGCAATCCACCGTAGTACGTACTTCCGTTCTGGTCCATGGCATACCCCCATACATCAAAGACTTCCATTGCATCAAAGACCTTCCGGCGGGAGATCGTCTCGAGCCGTATATCGGGATTCGCCAAAAAGAACACGTCATATTGGTTCAATAAAGGCACCAGAAGGCTGTTCAGCCCTTTGGCATAGCCAAACCCGGTACCGGTATGATCCACAAGGTAGAGTGAGATTCCGAGCCGGTATGTTTGTTCTTCCAGGTGCAGCCGGTATTCAGGCGGCGTTTCGTAGAGTACCGAAAGAAGAGCTGCTTTCGGTGTTCTCAGTTGCGTTTCCGTTCCCATAGTAGGTACCAATAAGTCATAAACTCCATATAGGCAAATGCCATATCCAGCGGAATCCGGTGGAAACCATCGCGATAGCCATTATCTTCAACAAATCTGGCCCAGAACATATGGAGCGGATACATGGTGAGTCGTTTCAGGTCAGTCTGCTCTCCTAATGCGGCTTTTTTCCGTGCTTCGCGACGTGCGTACGCGGTAAACTTCCGGAGTACCTGACCGATCGAGCGGTACGAGTAGTGGTCCAGCCGGTTCCGGAGTGTTCCCGGCTCACCCCGTTTCAGATGAAACTGGGAGTGAATTGGCGTATCGTCAACCCGAACCTTCGACTTCCGAAAAAGCCGGAGCATAGAATATGTTTCCCCTCCTCGGGTTACGGGCTTGCCAAGAAAATGATTGCGGAAGACCATTTTGTATCCATCATGTCCCGATCCGGCGTGGCCAAGTACATCTTTGATCTCCGCGGCAAGTTCCGGAGAAACAACCTCATCCGAGTCCAGGGAAAGAATCCAGTCATAGGTTGCATACTTCAGGGATAGCGCTCGTTGGCGACCCTCGTGCGATTCGGGAATACGGTATACCTTAGCACCGAAACGGCCGGCAATTGCAGGTGTGTCATCGGTGGACATATCGTCAATAACAACGATCTCCTGTACCAGCGAAGCCGCTGATTCGAGGGTGCGGGCGAGCGTCGAAGAAGCATTTTTTGTAATAAGCACGAGGCTGACACAATCCTGGGTGTTCATGAGGATAGTATACTCGAGGAAGGGTCTGGTGTGGTCGCGGAGGGACTTGAACCCCCGACATTTGCAATGTGAATGCAACGCTCTACCAGCTGAGCTACGCGACCTGGTGAGGTAGAGTATAGCATACCTGAGAAAAGAGTTGAATGGAATAGGTTATATTGTGTATATATTCCCATCAATCTTTTAGAGAGCATCTTATCCCGTTTTCTTCATCCCCATGAAGCGGCTTTAATGCCGCCCCTCTGGCTGGATTCTCCGATTAAAGCGGATTTCCGGTGTAAAAGGTAGGATAGATAGATTATTGGACCAATGTCTCGAACCGGGATACCAGAGCGGACTTGTAAAAATCTCCTGTTTGATAATCCGCAACATAGAGAAACTCGCGACCTCATTTCTTCTCTCCTCTCCAGGATATTTTTGCAGTAGCCACATCCTCAAACCCCACCCGCTTGAATTCATACCGTCGCTTCCCTATAATCACGTCATGATATGGGCATTCGTCAAGGCGGTTTTCTTCTTCGTCATGGAAATCCTCGAGACGATAGTATTTATAGGATCGCTTTTTATCGTACTCTACCTTTTCATAGTGCAACCGAATCAGGTAAAAGGTGTCTCAATGGACTATACTTTTGCCTCCGGTGATTATATTTTTACCAGCAAGATAACTTACAAGTTCCGGGACTTCCAGCGTGGTGATGTGATTGTTTTTCGCTCACCGAAAAACCCGGACATTGAATACATAAAGCGGATCATTGGCCTGCCGGGAGACACGGTTACCGTGGCAGCCCAGGAAGTGTATGTAAATAACCGAAAGCTCGACGAGCCGTACATTGCTTCAAAAACGGTATTGTGGGAGAATGGATTTACTAAAGACGGGATTCCATACACAATACCGGAAGGGCACCTCTATGTGATGGGCGATAACCGCCCCCGTTCGTCAGACTCGCGTGAGTTCGGACCGATTCCGATAGAAAGTGTTATCGGGCAGGTGTTTTACCGATATCTTCCTATTACTAAACAGGGCTTTATTGAGAATCCCTTCCCTGAAGATATTAGAAGATCTCTTTCAAACAATCCTAATGTGCCCAATTACTTATCACTCAAGAGTTTTTGAAGTTTTCTGAGCAACGGAGTGGTTCGGGCGAGGCTCCCTTTCACCTCAATGATAAATTTTGCTCTAATCCGCGTCTGGATTACTTTTAGCCGTAGTTTTTCGTCGATGGCCCGCTCCAGAAACCGTTCGAGTCTGGCAGCCTCCTCGGGCAGATACCGTTCACCCTCCGTTTTAGTTTGATACAGCTCTTCTCTGACAAGCTCTTCTGTCTGCAGCGCGGTTAAACTCTCTGATAGAACAGTGTCATATACCTTAATCATCTGCGCATCATTTTTAAGCCGGGAAAGGATAAAAAGATGGGTAGAGCTAACGAGCTTTGAATAATATCCGTCTACAATAATATCGGGAAGCTTATTCAGCCTTAAATAATGTGCAACGTACGATGGTTTCATACCGAGCGCTTTTGCGATGTGGCTGAGTTTTACATCGAGGTCTTTCAGGTATTTGATCAGTTTTGCCTTCTCGAAGATGTCATTAGATTTCCTGATCCGATCAAGAGTATCGGCAAATTGCGCAAGATGGTCCATGCGCATAGTATACGATACGACGTTTAATTACGGTAGATTGAGAATTAAGAAACAAAGTTCTGAACCGCTACCCTTCAGGCAGCTGCCGGGCTATCCGCTACTTTAGACTCTTTGTCTGCCACTACCGCTTTCGAGGCAGGTTTCTTTGCGGCTTTTTTCGGCACCTCCAGAGGTACTACATTTATGAATTTCTTTCCGTTCTTTTGCGTAAATGACACAATACCATCTGCAGTTGCAGCTATGGTGAACTCAGAGCCCATAGTAGTGTTCATGCCGGGGAAAAATTTAGTTCCTTTCTGGCGAACGAGGATATTTCCGTTTTTTACGGTCATACCACCATACTTTTTGACTCCGCGACGCTTTGCAATAGAGTCACGGTTTCCACGTACTGCTCGTTGTGCTTTCGTATGTGCCATGAATATTTAGATGGATAAGATTTTCAATTTTGTTACTTCGGCACGAAAACCGGTATTCCGTCGGTAGCGTACTTTCGCCTTGAATTTACGGACTGCGATCTTTTCACCACGGCCGTGTTCAACTACTTCAGCCTGCACGCCTTTCTTCAGTGCTGGCGTCCCAAGATCGACTGAATCGGCGTCTTCATCGAAAACGCAGAGCGTTTCTAGTTCGATTCTGGAATTGATGTCCTGGTCGAGTTTGTCGACTACGATTGTTTGGTTTTCCCGCACAAGATACTGCTTTCCACCAGTACGAATAACCGCATGCTTTGCCATAGAGTGTATATTTTACGATTGTTCCGTTAAAAAAGCAAGTCCAATCATCCACGTAACAAGCGATGACCCGCCGTAGGAAATAAGGGGGAGTGCCGTCCCGGATACCGGAAGCAGTCCCAGATTCATTCCAATATTAATAAATACCTGAAATATAAAGTACACAAAGAATCCGGTCGCAAAAAAATACTGAAACCGGTTATGTTCACCTTTCTTTCCCATATTCATAACTATTGTCCGGATAAGTACCAGTGCAAACAGAAGATAGAGTGTTATTACGGTAAGTCCACCAATAAACCCGAACTGTTCAACTAGTGAGGCGAAGGCAAAGTCAGTATGGTTTTCAGGGAGGAAAAAAAGTGTTGATTGTTTTCCCAACCCAAGTCCGCGACCAGTGAGCTGCCCGGAACCAACTGTAATTATAGACTGTGTCATGTTATATGACGTTCCTGTCGGATCAACACTGGGATCGATAAAACTCAGTACTCTGTTTTTCTGGTAGTCAGCAAGAAATGGCCATGCCAGAGGAATCATAAGTACCGCAATAACGATCAGAGTGATGATATATTTTTTTGGTACTTCAGAGAATAATGCAATAGTGAGAAAGATTGCCGAGATCATTACTGCAGTTTCAAGATCGGGCTGAAGAAAAATCAGAATTGCCGGAATAGTAAAGCTCGCGACAATCGCAAGAAATACCGGAAACTCTTTGAGAATACGCTGATTTTTCGCAAGAAAATCGCTAATGATAAGAATCGCGAATACTTTGAAAAATTCCGATGGTTGAAAGTTAAAGAAAAACAGGTTTATCCAGCGACGTGAACCATTAATATCCTCACCCACAAAGAGAGTAAGAAGAAGCAGAATAAAAAAAATTGCGTACCATACAGGTGTGTTAATGCGAAAAAATACTATCCCGATTTTTTTGATAAGCAGAAACACTCCCAGAGCAACCACAGCATAAATCACCTGAGACTGAAGCAGGTATGGCTTAATGCCGGCAAGATTAAAGAGCCCGAACACCAACAGAAGGAATGTGGGTATAAGAAAGCGCCACATAGGTGTATCTATCTTACGCTACCTGAAGCTCCTTGCCAAGTGTGATTTCTTTTGCATTCACCGCAGTTGCGATCATTTTCTCGAATCCTTTAAACTCGTTCGGGATGGTTAGTGAAATAGTCTGATTCTGCTTGAGCCCCAGTTTCTTGCGTTCTCCCTGAATAGAACGAATAAGTTCCCGTACCTTGCCTTCTTTCACAAGTTCATCTGTTAGCCTGGTATCGTAGGAAACTTCTATTTCCGAGCCGGCCTCCCCGTCGGGGCCGGGAATATCCTGTTTAATATTAAGTTCAGCCCGGATCAGCTCCCGGTACGCCTGACTATACTTGCGTAATTTGAGCTGCCGGTCAGCGGGCAGCGTAAAAGTCGCGCTCGCAAGCGGCTGACGAACCTTGAGTTTCTTTTCTTTCCGGACCCGATGACCTACCTCTACCACTTCCCGAATCAGCTGCATATCGGCAATAATATCTTCATCGGTTCTGCTCTTCGGGAGTACCGGCCAATTTGCCAGATGGACCGACTCTTCCCCGGTGAGTGCGGTATAGATCTCTTCTGTCAGAAACGGCATGACCGGAGAGAGTATGATTGCGAGATTAACCAATACAGCATAGAGTGTCGAGTAAAACGCATGTTTATCTTCTTCGGATCTAGCCGAGGTCCAGACTCGATCCCGGCTGCGGCGGAGATACCAGGTAGAAAGATCTTCAATAAACTTCTCAGTCCCGACAGCCATATCACGGGGATTATAGGCCTCCAGATACCTTTTGTTATTTTCTATTACCTGGGTAAGTCGGGCCAGAATCCAGATATCAAGTACATTGGTGCTTGTTACATCGGCAATATCACGCGAAAGAGACTGCAGCTTTATCCCATCGAGCGCCGCATAATCGATACAGAACTTGTATACATTCCAAAGCGGCAGGTAAACCTGACGACGCACCTCGTCACCTTTGCGGTATCCGAAAAGCATATCATCCGCTGGATTCTGCCTGGCATACATCCAGCGCATTACATCAACACCGATAGTATCCGCGCCCTCATTAAACTCGATCGAGTTCCCCCAGCTTTTATGCATGGCCCGTCCATCCTCACCCTTCAACGTTGCAAATCCAAGCACAGTCTTATACGGATTGATATCTTCAAGAACTGTTGACATTGCAATCATTGCGTAAAACCAGTTCTTGAACTGACCAGGGAATGACTCAGTAATAAAATCAACAGGAAACCACTGCCAGAAGTAGTCCTGGTTTTTTATATAAGACAACTCCCCTGTCTCCGGATCCGTAATCGTCGAATACGGTACAATTCCCGCATCCAGCCATGGATTTCCGACATCGGGAATGCGATACATTTTTTTGCCGGATTGTTTTGACTTGATTACGATACTGTCTGTGTAAGGACGATGGGGTGAATTTCCCTCAAACTGCTCCCAGCCTTCTACTGCACGGGCTTTCAGCTCCTCTTTACTCCCGATAACTTCGAACTCTGAACCGTCCTCGGTTACCCAGATTGGCAGGGATAGCCCCCAAAAGCGTTTTTTTGAGATAAGCCAGTCATGCATATTCGTGAGCCAGTCAAGCTCGCGATCCAGCCCGAATGAGGGGATCCAGTTGATCTTTTTTGCCACCTTTATCATGCGCTCGCGCAGGGTACGCCTGTCGTCACCGGAAACCGGTTTGATGTCCATGCCGATGTACCACTCATCCACCACCCTCCAGACAAGCTCCGTCTTACAGCGCCAGCAACGGGGATACCGGTGTTTGTAGGAAGTTGTTTTATAGAAAAACTCACCTTCCCGATATGTCTTAAGGTGGTTGAAGATTACCCCCGGCCGTTCCTTGGCATTCAAGCCGGTGAAAGCGCCCATACCGGTGTAGTACGACGCATCTTCTTCGATAAGTTCGATAATCGGGAGATTTTCTTTTCTCCCTAGCTCGAAGTCTTCCTTACCCTGACCCGGTGCCACATGCAAAATGCCGGTGCCCTCGCTTTCAGAAACGAGATCCGATCCACTCAGAACGGTATGAAATGAAGCGGGGTTTTCTTTCCGAGCATTCCTGACACGTTCTAGCGTGTCGAACGGTGCTTCGTATCGGTAACCGATCAACTCGCTGCCGAGCATTTGGGTGATTATCTGGAATTCCTCTTTAATGGTGTCTTTCACCCGGCTTTCAGCCATGATGAGAAGAGTATCCGCTTTTTTTGCGTGTACCAGTACATACTGTATTCTGGGATTGACTGCCAATACCACGTTTCCCGGAAGCGTCCAGGGAGTGGTAGTCCATGCAAGGAAGTACACCTGCCGTCCTGTGCGGAAGTCCGTGGTTTTTCCTTCCGGAGCCTCGATAATCCTTAACTTGAAAAACACGGTTTCATGCACAACCTCCGCGTAATCTTCGGTCAGCATCTCGTGCTGTGAAATCGCGGTACCACAGCGTGGACACCACGGTACCGAATCGCGGCCTTTGTAAATCCATCCAAAATCAGCGCACTTTTTAAGAAAATGCCAGATCATATAGTTATTGGCATCGCTCATGGTAAAGTACGAATTGTCCCAGTCCATGAAGTATCCGAGGCGCTTTGACTGCTCTGTCTGGATTTTCGAGAATTTATGCACACGCTCTTTACACAACTGTACAAACTTCGCAATGGACGCCTTTTTGTCACCGGGGATCAGATTTTCTATGTCTTTTTTATTTTTTAGTCCCAGCTCTTTCTCGACTTCGACTTCGACCCAGAGCCCCTGACAGTCGAAACCGTTTTGAAATCGCTGCCTCTTACCAAGAAGGTTGTTAAACTTCTGGAACATATCTTTATAGCTTCGCCCCCAGGCATGGTGTACTCCCATCGGATTATTGGCGGTAATAGGACCATCCATGAAGGAAAATACTTCTTTGGAGGCATCATTTTTATAAAGATACTTTCCGATAATGCCGGTCTTATACCAGTGAACCAGCCATTTGTGTTCCATGTCTATAAAGCTCTGATTCGGGTTTACAGGATTCGCGGATGGTTGGGAAGGGGTATTCTGCATAGTGGTATTCTAGCGTCCGCAAGCGCGTTTGGCAAGGTGGAGCAACTTACTTACGCCGGAGAAAAGCCGGAATATCGAACTCATTATCGTCCTCTATCGGATCCGGTGACGTTCTGGAGGGTTGCCGTTGTGGTGCATTATGGCCATGAACGATAAATGAATCCTGCGACTTTTCCTGGACACGCTCTTCTTTCGGATACAAATCCTCTACCGGGTCAGTATCTTCAGCCTGGTCCTCAAAGCGCGTGGGCTGGCGTTTAAAGCGAAAAATTTTCAGCTTATCTTCATCGAAACGGGTTGCCACAACGGTAATTTTTATCTGATCTACCAGTTTTTCATCGATGGCCGAACCGAAGATTATCTCTGCGTCGGGATCCACAGTCTTTTGAATAATAGACGCAGCCTCGTCGATTTCGCTCATGGACATATCCGGGCCTCCGACAACATTAAAGAGAATTCCCTTGGCTCCCTCGATCGTAGTGTCAAGAAGCGGTGAAGAGATGGCCTGCTTGATTGCGGTAATCGATCGCTTTTCGCCGGATCCGATACCGATTCCCATCAGTGCTGTTCCCGCATTCTGCATGACGGTCTTGACATCGGCAAAATCCACGTTGATGAGTCCAGGGAGGGTAATTAACTCCGCGATACCACGCACTCCCTGGTACAGAACGCTGTCTATCTTCTTGAACGCTTCAATAATGCTGGTTTTCTTGTCAATGATCTGGAGAACCCGCTGGTTAGGAACAACGATGAGGGTGTCTACTTTCTCCTTGAGTCGGGCAATGCCGTCTTCTGCATTCATACGACGTTTGGCACCCTCAAAGTCGAAGGGTTTAGTTACCACCGCTACAGTAAGTGCACCCGACTCTTTTACTACCTCTGCGACAACAGGAGCTGCACCGGTTCCGGTACCCCCACCTGCGCCACAGGTAATAAAGACCATATCGGAGCCTTCAAGTTCTTCCTTGAGAGCCTCGCGGGATTCCTCAGCTGCCTGGCGCCCAACCTCGGGGTCGCCTCCGGAGCCAAGTCCACGGGTAAGAGCCTCGCCGATCTGGATCTTTATTTCTGCCTTGTTTGCAAGGAGAGCCTGAGCATCGGTGTTGACGGCCACGAACTCTACTCCCGGAATTCCTCCTTCGGCGATCATCGAGGAAATAGCGTTCCCACCGCCCCCGCCGACACCGATTACTTTGATTCTGGCTGGTTGTCCGGCGTTCGGTTTTACAAGCATAGGTACAGGTAGTATATCAGACGATTACGGTAAAAATTGTTTTAAAAAGTCTTTCAGTTTCCCTATCGAACCCCCAAGACTTACTCCTTTCAAAACCTGTTTAAAATCTTTCTCGCCGGCGCCATCACCGTAGGAATACTTCCCGCCATAAAATATAAGACCACCGGTCGTGGCGAACTGGGGATCAGTCACCTCATCCGTAAGTCCAGTTAGTTTATTCGAGATTCCTATCCGGATCGGGAGGCCAAGTATCTTCCTCCCCATCTCGATCATGCCAATTGTCTGCGCACCTCCTCCGGTAATAACCAGCCCTGACGGAATCTGTTTACCAAAATTACTCCTGTCTATTTCTTCTCCAATAAAACTAAAAATCTCCTCCAGTCGCGGTGCAATAATACCACTCAGAATCGTCTTCGGGGTAACATCGCTAACCTGTTCGGGAAGGTTCAGCTGGTCAAGGGTAAACTTATGCTCAGGGTTCCGCTTCTTAAGTGACTCCTGAATAGCCTTTGCGTGTTTGCTTAGATAGAGTTTTATCTTTTCAGCAGATTCAAGTGAAACCCGTAGCCCGACTGCAATATCATTTGTGATATGTTTTGCACCTATCGGAATTGAGGCTGAATACGAGAGAGCTCCTTCGACATAAATGCACATGTCGATTTTACCCCCTCCGATATCCACCACCACCACCCCCAGATCTTTTTCGGTATCAGTCAGAACGGCTTCAGACGATGCAACCCCGCTGAATATATAACCTGCATTTGCAATCCCGAGATCTTCCAGGCAGCGATCTATGTTTTTAAGATTTGTTGTTGAGGCGGTGATTATGTGGGTATCCACCTCGAGCCGGACACCGCTCATACCTACCGGATTGTTTATCCCTGACTGACCATCTACGCTGTACTCCCGCGGTGATACCTCGATTATCTGGCGGGTTGTAGAGAGCGAGATTGCACGGGCAGCATCGATTACCCGGTCAACATCCTCGTGAGTAATTTCATGATTCTGCGTGGAAACTGCAACAATTCCATGTGAGTTCAGTGATGAGATATGCGGACCGCCAACCGAGACAAACGCCTGGTTTATTTTATGTCCCGCCATCCGCTCCGCTTTTTCGACACTCTCTTCAACAGCTGCGGTGACCTGTTCTATATCGGTGATCAGACCTTTCTTGACTCCGCGGGAAGGCGAGATATTGAAACCGATAACCCGAATCTCTCCTGAATCTTCTGAAATGATGCCTACAATTGTCGCAATCTTCGAGCTGCCAATATCAATCCCAGCAAGAATTTGTTCACGCATAATACAAAGAATACCATAACGCATACCGGAAAGTGTATCAACAGAAACTACGGTAAAGGCTCGAATACCGGCTTTTCAAATCTGAGATCTATAGTGCTGTATTTTTGACCGGAAATCGCAAGCTCCTTAATCAAACGCTCCACCTGGTAAGCCTGTAATTCACGTTCTTTTTCCATTGTAAACCGGAATACCTGCTCTCCTGCATATAGCTCTATCCGCGTAACGTCAGTTATCTCCGCACGGGTAACCTTGATGCCAAGCGATCCGAGCTTCCGGATAAAGTAAATTGTAGAAAGAATATCAGTGTAATCATATTTTTGACCAGCTTGATAACTAAAAAAATCCGGTGTCTGGTAGTGGAGTATCCGGGGGAGTGTTTTTTCTTCTTCACGTTTTTTTTCGATAATCGTACCATCATCAGCCAGTATAATATCCCCCTGAAAACCCCGGATTGCAACCGCAGGCGTGTGAAACTCCAGAAAGAGATCCAGGCGATCTGGGAGCTGAAGATCAACACGAGCTTTTCGTATGGATGGGTTCTGCTGTTCAATCTCACGAGCGATCTGCGCGGGATTCATGATCAGGCTGAAACTATTATAAAATGCCTCTATGCCCCGGGGGATACCGGACTTGGTTGACTGATACACGGTTATCGTGCTGATGCGAAAATAGGAATCGATCGCATAGAGGGAAAAAAACCCAGCTACAACAGCCAGGATAAATACGATGTACGATACACTACCCTTCCATAACTGCATCCCGGACAATTCCTGCTGCATGGGGATGAAAGAATCCTGATAACGAGTCAAATCTACTTACCATAGCAGATGCATTTGAATACACTTTCATGACAGCTCGGAAAAATTCATCAGGTGTTCCGTTCTGTTCGAATACCATTGCTACCCGGGCTTCTTCCATCATCCTTGCCTGAATGCGCTGTTCATCCCGTGCAGACCATGGCAACGGCACCAGCAAAGAAGGTTTCCGGAGTGCAATAAGCTCAGATATCGTGTTCGCGCCAGATCGCCCGACCAAAATCATAGCACGGGCATACACTGCACCTATAGCCTCATCCGGAATATGCTCCACGGGAAAATACCGTGCCTGCAACTCCGGAGGCAGCTGTGCATGTCTACGTGATAGTCTGTTGAAATCATTAAACTCATGCATGTTCCCTATTTGGTGAATTATCGTAAAGTGCTTAAGAAGCTTTTCCAGAGTGGCTTCTACCAAAATGTTCAGACTATGTGATCCCAATGAACCACCGGTAACATAGATCACCGGGACGTTTTCCTGTAGCGAAAACGGGAGTGTTTTTTCCGTAAAAATACTGTGGCGGAGCAGATTACCTGTCACGATCGTTTTTGTTTTCTGAAAAGAATGCGAATGGTCCGGAAAAGAGAGAAACACCCGTTTGGCAAAACGACCTATTATTCGGGATGCAATTCCTGCTGCCATAGTCTGCTCGTGTATGAACACGGGGATGCCCCTTCGATATGCCGCCAGGGCAACAGGCAATGCCAGATATCCTCCAAATACAAGTACACGGTCGGGTTTAACAGTCTGTACGATGCCGTCTGCCTCAAGAAAACCCGCAGGAATCCTAAGTGTATCACGCAGTGCTTCCGGGGTGAACACCCTGGTCAGCCTGCCGGTCGTAAGGTGAATAAACGGAATACCGCGGGAAGTCACCTCACGGTACTCATACGACTCGGACTGCTCCCGGTTGTTGTTGAATTTTCTCCCTACAAAAATAAACGAAACGGTTTCTGCCGGCGGATGATTCCGGACATAGTCGATAAAGGCAAGTGCGGGGGCAGGGTGGCCGCCGGTAAGAAGTATCTTCATAGCCCTATTGTACTACCCCTCCCGGGCATTCTGCCGTGCGATGTTCAGGGCAATTCCCATGAGGATAAAAGAGATGACTATATGAGACCCTCCGTAGGAAATAAAAGGCAGTGGAACGCCGGTGAGCGGCATAAGGGCGACCATCCCCCCCAGATTTACAATAATCTGCAAACCGAAATATACGAAAACACCCCCTGCGAGCGCTCTTCCGAAACGATCATTCGTAGAACAATAGAGTCGGTACAGAAGATACATAAGCATCATATAAATTATCACCAGTGTAGCTGCACCCACGAAGCCAAGCTCTTCGCCGATAATTGCAAAAACTGAATCGGTGTGTGCCTCCGGGAGGAACAGGTATTTCTGACGCGATGCGCCGAACCCCTTACCAAAGACGTTTCCACTGGAGAGAGAAATTAGAATCTGGTTGATATGAAACGATATTCCTTGCGGATCTATCTGCGGGTTCATAAATGCAATTAGCCGGTTAAAACGGTATGGAGCCGCGGTAATGAGCCCGACAAATGCCGCAATTCCCAGGGGAACAAAAATGAGAAGTTTATAGATATCCTTGCCTGCGAGAAAATAGATCATAACTCCGAGACTGAAGATGACTATCGCAGTCCCAATATCGGGTTGGAGAATAATTAAAAACAACAATAGGCTCAAAAGAATAAGAAATGTGGAGAACTTCTTAACTTCACGCTGAACCAGCCAAGATGCAAGATAGAGAATTGTTGCGAACTTGGCAAGTTCTGTTGGCTGCAGGTTAAAGGGTCCCAGATCAATCCAGCTCCGCGCACCGCCCCCTACTTTTCCGATAGCAGGAATGAGTACGATCACCAGAAGGACTATAGAGAGGACCATAAGAAAAAATGCTATTCTGGACCAGAAATGATAATCCAGGAAAGAAACGATAATCATAAATACAAATCCGGCTGTTATCCAGACCAACTGGAGCTTAAGATAATGGAAAGAATCTCCTGTTTTATCAAGACTGAGTATAGACGAAGCCTCGTAGACAAAAAAAAGTCCCACAATCGAAACAAGAAGCGGGATAATAAAAAGACCGCTGAAACTGCCCGTGTGGCGAACCTGCTCTGACCGCTTTCCCGATACCGGAGAAAGGGATGCTGGATCACCCGGGGGAATTCTTGTTTTCGGCGTCTTCCGGAGCGACTTTGGTTTTCTGATCATATGCACGGACCAATCTCTGGTATTCTGTGCCTTTCTCCTCAAAATTTTTCCAGAGGCTGTAACTGGGGGATGCGGTTGAGAGAAGAACAACGGAGCCTGGTTCACAGGTATCATAGGCGAACCGGACTGCTTCCTCCATTCCACTGGTCAATATTGACCGGAAGGCGAATCCCCGTCCTTTCAGCATAGCATGGATTCTGGTTCCGGTGTCGGGGAAGAAGACAAGAATGCTGATATTCCGCTTACAGATCTCTTCTACCAGAGGCCTGAAGTCATATCCGCGATCGGCGCCGCCAAGAAACAAACAGTCTACTCTTTTCAGCGATCGTAATGCCGCTATGGTGGACTCGGGAGTGGTAGAGATTGCATCATCGTAGAATGTTATTCCCTGATACGTACCAATATTCTGTAGTCGGTGCGGGAGTGGGCGAAATGTTTTCAGTGAATTGCGGATAGTTTCCGCAGGAATACCCTGGTGTACTGCCAGCGTCGCCGCTCCGCGTATATTCTCCAGATTATGTTCTCCCAGAAGCGGATTCCCGCTCATCCCGATTTCTATCGAATCATCGTAAGGGAGCGCCCGGCACTGTACTTCTTGCGCCCATCTCACGAATTCCGGAAAGCGCGGGTTATATACATATAATCCCCTCTTCATAAAACGTACTAGGTTGTGTTTTGCTTCGTAGTAGGCTTCACATGAGCCGTGATAATCAATATGATCCTGATAGAGCGAAACGGTCAATGCTGCATCCGGTGCGTGCTCAAAGTCATCAAGCATATAGCTGGATAGTTCGAGTACATATTGTACACGCTTATTCCGGTGTTCCATCCACGCTTCAAGTACCGGCTTTCCTATGTTTCCTGCGAGAACTGAATCTACTCCTCCTGCCCTTAAAAAGTGGTGTACCAGAGATGCTGTAGTGCTCTTCCCTTTGGTTCCGGTTATCCCGATGGTAAATCCGGGTTCCAAAGCAAAGAAAATATTCGTCGCGGTTGTGTATCGTATTCGCATAAGACGTTTTGGTACACCCGGGGAGCGTATTGCCACATCATAGCTATCTTGCATCTTAAGGTAATCAGGATCTCTGGTAGCATCAGCAATGCCTATGGTGCAATCCGGCACGTACTCGCGAAGAAATACTTCGGTAGCCTGACCTTCACGGCCATAACCGACAATAAGGATTTTTTTTCCTCGAAGATCTTCCAGCTTCATGTACGGGGAAGCAATCGAAGTAACATCTCCGGAATGCAATGGTCATCACGCCACTGCAGTGCCCGGTGAATTGCCAGGGAGGGTTCAAAGCCCTTCTCGAGAACTTCGTTTTTATAAAGCTTCATACCACTTGCATCATCATGTTCTCCACGCCGGAGAACCAGTGCAAACGCCGCTTTAACTTCATCAATAGTACCGACGCAGTCAAAGGGCTTTCTTTCGGTGAGTCCTAGAAGCTCACGGTATAACGGCACAAGTGCTTCGTCAGCCAGGAGATTCTTCCCAAATATGCTCCGGACTGTCTCTCTGTCGAGAAATGCAGCCAGCACGAGATACGCGAAAGCACACTTTGCGCACGTCCCGCACCACAACGCACCGGAATCCGAACCGGTACTACAATGCATGCGAAAATTTCGATTACAGCTGGTAAAAACATGAAAATAACGCGGGAAGCGCACAAACATTGAAACAATAGAGAGTTCACTATATGGGCGAAGCAGCGAAAAATACTCTACATCCGGACTGAGAAAGTTCTTCACATATGTCCGAAACAATCTTTCAAAGATGATGCTTTTACTCCACTGATGATTTACCGTCTCTCCAAGGTAGCGGGCAGTACCCTCGTTAGCACTCTGTTCATTGGCAACAATTACCCACCGGTAATCCATCAAAAGCGCAGTAGTTACACCAAGTAGTGCGTATATCGCCGAAACGGGAACATGTCCAGTATATGCTCCAGGCAACCGGCTAAGCTGGGGATCCAGGGTGCGAACTAGTTTTATTGCGGGGATACCAAGGGCATCAATAACTGCGTCGGTTGAGCTTCTCTGACCATGATTTTCAATCTGGAGTCCGCTTTGGGATATTCCCCCGGCCCGAAGTAATTCTGCAGCTACAATCGAGTCTTTTCCTCCACCAATTCCGATTAGCGCACGATTCTGAAGGGTATGCTCGTAATAATTCCTCCCGCCACTTCGGACAGATGGAAACTGTAAGTAATCACGGAAATCCAGTTCATTTTGATAATAAAATTCGCCCATACCACGGGTATACAGTGTAGTCCAGAAGTCTGCTTCCTCAGGGGTAAGCTGGATCTCACCCGTGTCGATTTCATGAGCTGCAAATGCTTTCCAATAACTTACTCCAAGCATTAGATGAAGTGAAGAACGAAGTTTCGAGAGAAGCGGAGGGGGAAGTTTTTCAAATGAAACATTTTCGGGAAAACGGATACTCTCGGTAAATTGAATCGGAGGATTATCCGAAAAAACTGTTTCATAGACAAACCGCATCGTGCGGGTACTCTGATCAGCCGAGCTAGACAAAAAGCAAAAGCGGTTAGCCTGCATAGCGCTAGTATACCATTTACCGGGTAAAGGCCATCATGAGACCGAGAAGGGAAAACAGTATTGCAAAGACAAGAAGCCGCATCACAATTTTCGGCTCCTCCCATCCTCGCAACTGAAGCCAGAGATGAAGGGGCGCAACGGGGAAAAGTTTTTTGCGGTAAAATTTTTTATACAATAACTGCAAAAGCGATGTGGTAATTTCCACGACAAATACTCCACCGATGATAGGGAGCGCAAATGGTTTTCCCAGAATGAGACCGATTACTGCAAACGTCGCACCAAACGACAATGCACCGGTATCTCCCATAAAGATCCGTGCCGGATACACATTAAAGTACATAAAAGCAAGCATTCCTCCTAACCAGATAGCGATAAACAACGAAGTGGGAACATCGATGATCGATCGTGCGATTACCCAGAATCCTGCAAGCGCAACTATGAGCAAACTGCTTGCAAGACCATCAAGGCCATCGGTAATGTTTACCGCATTGGCAAAGGCGACAATGACAAACGCTGCGAAAAGAACATACCATACTCCAATATCAAAAACCCCCAATAACGGTACGTACAGAATTGATATCCCCAGGGTTGAGTAGAGCCAGTATCCGATAGCCAGAGCCAGAGCAGTCATAATGATAAGTTTATGACGCATGCGCATACCAAAGAATTTTGTGCGTTTCAAAAAGAGAATCTTATGAAGATCGTCGTAGACACCAAGCAGGGCAAAGCTGATAAAGGTAAAAAATATAATAAAGACCTCACCGGGGACATTATTATAGTTTGAAGTAATGTGTGTGCCCATCATGGAGAAAGTAGTCAAGCTCAAAGCAAACAGGATGGTGCTCAGGGCTACGATAAGAATTCCACCACCAACAGGGGTGCCATGCTTGTGCTGGTGAAACCGGTCAAATATCGGTGTAGGGTTGTCAAACACATCGCGGGTTTCCTGTTTTGCGCGCTGGAACTTTATCCGGTACAGGATATTAATAAAGGGTACTATCAGAAAAAAATGGACAGCGAAAGAAAGCAAGGTTACCAGAAGGTGCAGTTCCATAGACTTTTAGAACAGTTTTGGAAGAAAAATAATACCTGCGGTTATTGCAGCTCCGATGGAGAAGAATAGCATCGCACCGGCAGCGACATCTTTCGCAATTTTGATGTGTTTATTGTAGTTCTTATCAATTGCATCGGCAAGCTGTTCTATTGCAGTATTTACTGTCTCTATTGCCAAGCCGATAAATATCATAGCGAGTATAAAGAGAAACTCGGCATATGATATTCCGAGAACGTATCCGGCAACGAGGGAAAGAACGGCGAGAAATACGTGTATTTGATAGTTCGGCTGTGTTCGTAAAGCCCAACTGATGCCTTCGAATGCATACCCGAACGATCTGGCATGTTTGACAGCCCTGTGGCGAATGCGATGTATCATACTAGTATTTTTTTAAGAACTTCCGCAAGCTTCCAACTGTCATGACGGAGGATACTACGGGTAAGTTCATCCGATTCCTGTTTTTCGATAGTGTTTCGGTCGATAAGATCAGCTTCGATTATCTTCCCCGTAAAATTCCCCGATAGGTTATTTGAAACCGGTATCTCGTTGTGTTTATTGTACCACTCCAGAGTCGCAGGGTCGATACTACCGGAGTTACAAATAACTACATCCGGCTGCCGGCCAATGTATCTTTCAAGATCGCGGACATGTTCAGCAGCAGTATAATGATACGTTTGCCCCATTTTTGTCATCAAATTCATATTGTAAATGATTGTAGCCTTGCTTTTCCGAAGAACCTCTGCAATGCCATCAATTACAAGTACCGGGATAATGCTCGTGTATAAATCACCGGGTCCTATAACAACATAATCGCTTTCGGCAATGCGTTCCCTGGCGCGCGGGTTCACGGCAACGTCCGGTTCAACATACGCATTCACTATACGAGAAGTCTCGTGATTATTCTCATCTATATATCCCTCGCCACAGAGTTTTTTTCCGCTTTCGTACTCGACACAGAGGTGAGCTTTCTCGAAGGTCACCGGGACGACTTCACCTTTGGTCTTGAGGACGTATTCTGCGGAATCAATTACCTGCGAATAGTCGTCACTTACCTTTTCCAGCGCGGATAGAAAAATATTGCCAAAGTTGTGACCCTTCAGGTCACCGTTTTCGAAACGATACAGGAATAGCTTTCGCCAAAGTGCAGGTGCTTCTGAAAGTGCAACCAGACATTGCCTGAGATCGCCGGGAGGAAGCACGCCAAGCTGATCGCGCAGGCGTCCGGTCGAACCACCCGAATCCATCATTGTAACGATTACCCCGAGATCGAGATCAAACTTCTTTAAACCGGAGAGGACAACGAATGTTCCTGTTCCTCCACCAATAACAGTTACTTTTTTCATTTGAAGTACAAATCTCTCAAACTTTTTTTATGTTTCCACCAAGCGATCGCACTTTCCCTACAAAGTCCTCATAACCACGCTCAAGGTGTGCCGCCCCTCGAATTACAGATTCACCGGACGCGATCAGTGCACCGATTGCAAGAGTTGCTCCAGCCCGAAGATCTGCAATTGAGAGTACAGCATTGTGCAGTTCTGAGGGACCGTTAATTCTAATTGCTTGCCGGTACTCACCGCCTGGCGAGTAGTTGAATGCGTAGAAAGCCGCAGGATCGCTTATTTCGGGGGTGTAATACTCAATATCCGCACCCAGTTTGTGCAGTTCACCGACGTAGCTGAAGCGATTCTCGAACATCCGTTCGTGTATTGTAGAGGTGCCATGCGCCTGGGTAAGTGCCACCGCTACCGGCGGCTGCCAGTCCGTCATAAAACCGGGGTGGGGTCCCGTTTCTATCTCGATCGGTCGTAAAGGGGCGGTATACGAGTAGCGAATGGATTCTTCATCTACCCGATCCACCTGCCCGCCAATCCGGCGCATGTAATCATCAAACGATTCAAGCTGGGAAACATTCACGCCTCGAACGACAATGGAACCCTTGGTAGCAAGTGCCATAACCGCATAGGTCGAAGCTTCATTCCGATCATTGGCAATGCCAAAGGAATGCTTTTGTTTTAGCGAGGAAACACCCGTAACGGTTACCGTTGAGCCATTCCGGACAATCCGTGCTCCGCCCTGGTTCAAAAACGCAATCAAATCATCTATTTCCGGCTCAAGCGCGGCATTTTCTATAATGGTAGTTTTCGAGGAGATCGCCGCGAGCATGATCAGCAACTCCGTTCCGGTGTGCGACACCTTGGGAAAACGAAAGGAACCCGCAGGATCGCGATGCATGGTAGCATGAAAATAGCCGCTTCCGGAATCGTACTCAACTTCTACGCCCAGCGCTCGCATGCCATCGATGATTCGATCTATCGGCCGGGCACCCAGTCGGCAGCCACCGGGATTGGGAATATGAGCTTCACGGAAGCGGTGCAGTAGCGGCGCAAAGAACATAAACGAGGTCCGTATCCGGGATGCATAAAGAAGATCAAGGGTAGAAGCAGTCAAGGGGGCGGGATTGATGCGAACGATGTTGTGCCCGGTGAACTCAGCTTGCGCTCCCATGACTGTGATCAGGTTCATCAGTTCAGCCACATCGCCGATACGGGGGATATTTTCCAGGATCACCTCACCATCAAAGAGAAGCGCTGCGGTGAGTACTTTCAGAGCAATATTTTTTGCTCCCGAAACCCGGACTTCACCGGAAAGGGGGGTGCCACCGGTAATAACCAAAGAATCTTCCATACGTCCCTTATTGTACTCGATGAAAGCACAAGAACGGCAGAAAATACCAGTTTACAACACAATCACTTCATTCCGGAGATCTATGCCGAAACGGTTTTTGACAGTGGTGCGAATATGGGAAGTTAGCCTTTCCAGATCTTCCGGCTTGCCATTTCCACGATTGATAATAAAGTTCGCATGAATATCGGAAACATAAAAATCACCAACTGCGTAATTTTTTAGGCCGGCCTGATCAATCAGATATCCTGCAGATTTCGTCGGGAGATTGTGCAACAGACGCTCTTCTTCGCTGATGTTTTTAAAGAAACACCCGCTCGTCATTGCTCCTTTCGGCTGAGTGGCATCACGGTGCTTCTTTGTCGCAGTGAGTCGTTGTTTAAGTACCTCCGGATCCGCTTTGGGAAGACGGAAAAAACCTTCAAGAAATAATTCACCGGTATCCTGTAGTTTGCTATATCCGTAATCGAACTCGAAATACTCTCGAGTTACACTGCGTTCATTCCCATTCGCGTCAAGAAGCACCGCCGATTCCAGGCGGTCTCCCAGCCACGAGTCGGGTTTCGTCCACTTCGAGTTCATATATATTCCGCCCCCCATCGTTCCCGGCAGGCCAAACTGGTACTCGAAGCCTTCATAGCCAGCTTCGACGGTTTCTTTTGCCAACTGGGTTACTATATACCCTGATGAAACAAGCAGTAAGACGTCAGTAGGACTTTCTGAGACGATTTCCTTGCGCTGATACTGGTTTCGCACTATCAATCCCGGGAACCTCGGTGAAACAATCGCGACGTTCGATCCTCCACCCAGGAATAAAATCGGAATCCCGAGAGAATTTCGAAGTCGTGCAAAAGAAAGGCACTCTTCTCGGGTACGTAATTCAAGATATAATTCGGCGGTAACCTTGGTTCGGAGCGTCAAATAGGGAGAAATATCCTTGTTATCAAACACCCGGTCCGGGCCAAAGGCATTGATAAGCTGGTCTTGTGCTTTTGTCATTTCTGTGCAGAGTACACTAATAACACATCGGGTTGTAAAGCGTATACATCACCGGCGCCGGCCATAATCACGACATCGTCGTTCGATCGACCATTCGCAAGTACCTTCCGCAAAGCACTCGCATCCGAGATGTCGCACATTGTAGTGATCCCTTTTCGGGTTGCGTGCTCGATCAGCAGCTTTGAACTCACGATGCCATCAGCGCGTTCCCGTGCCGATGCGAAGATCGGGAGCACGATCGCCTCTTCGGCAAGCGCGAGTGCATCTACGAAGTCCTCGAGTAACGATTTGGTGCGGCTAAAGGTATGCGGTTGGAAGACCACACGAATTCTGGCGTGCGGGTGGCGTATTTTTGCCGCGCTAATTACTGCCCGCAGCTCTGCCGGATGATGGGCGTAGTCGTCGTAGATTACATAACCTGGTCCCGAACTAACAAGCTCAAAGCGGCGTTTTGCTCCCCGAAAACTACCAATCGCCGTTGCGATAGCATCCGGAGAGAAACCCATCCGATGCAGAACTCCGATCACAGCTGCGGCATTGAGTACGTTCTTTTCGCCGGGAAGAGCAATCGAAAACCGGTGGTACAGATTCTCTGGTCCACTCAACGTAAAAGTCATACCTCCCTTCTCCGGAGCACTCTCCTGGATCCGGTAGTCGGCATCGGATGAAAATCCGTATGTCTGGTAGGCCTCAGTCGCAAGCCCCTTTGTTACTTCGCGGAGCGGATCATCATCGGCGCAGAGAAACAATCTTTTCTTCCCGTTGGCCGCGCCAGTACGCTTCGCGAATGTGAGGAAAGCCTCTTTCGTTTCCGCGAATGAGGCATATACGTCCGGGTGATCATAATCTATGTTGGTGATGATCGCGTACGCCGGTTTGAGCAAATGGAACTTGGGTGTCCTATTCACCGGTGGATGCAGTGCATACTCATCTGCCTCTATAACAAAGTATTCCGAGTGCCCTACCCGTCCGCCAGGATGCACAGTTCCTGAACCGACACGAAATGATGGTGCTCCTACCATGTAACTCGGGTCGACATTTAGTTTAAGGAGCGCACAGGCGAGCATCGAGGATGTGGTGGTTTTACCATGACAGCCCGCGACTGCGATAGACCGCGGAAACCGGGCAATCAGTTCCCCGAGTAGAGCTGCTTGGTGTACCACCCGGATACCCGATGCTTGTGCCTGACGGACCAGTTCATGCGAATCCGCCTGATGTGCTGCGGCGAATACTATCACCTCAACATCCGGTGGAATTACTCTTAGTTCACCGAACCGGTACCAAGGTATTCCTGCGTCAGTTAGGACGGCATCAGTAGGGAACACTTCGCCGACATCTATACCGGATACATTTTTCCCCATCTGATGGAGTAGGAGCGCAATATTTGCCATTGCCGCACCTTTGATGCCCATGAGGAAAAACCGGGAACACTCCAGCATATGCCCCTATTGTACCATTGCACATCCCTTGAATTTCCTGCTCAAAAAACTATCTCCCCTATACGAACAAGCAGCTTCACTTACTATACGCTCCCGAAAATTAACCCGGGATTAAGAAGTAGTGTCAGCTTTCATGCACACATACGCCAGCATCTCTCCAAATTCTGTTTTTGCATCACGACGGTAGGAAAAAAACTGATCCGGTTCGGAATAGGTGCACCGGCGATAGCTTGTAATATTCGTCACCCCGAGTCCGGATTCGAGTAACTGCTGAACATTCAGTTCAGGAAGGTCAAGGAAATACTTCCCGTCTCGGTGTTTGGCAAAAAGATGCGCATAGGGAAAAAATTCATTACGGAATGTGGTATAACGGTCTTTTGTAACGTCGTACACCTCGCCGGATATCGCCGGGCCAATAAATGCTTCTATTGCAGCGACAGATGCCCCTGCTTTTACCATGGCCTCTACCGTTTTCTGCGCCATCCGCGCAAGCGAACCTCTCCACCCTTGGTGGGAAACACCAATAACGCCCGTGGTGCGATCAAGGTATATAATCGGGACGCAGTCCGCGGTAAGCACGGTCAAAAGAAGACCAGAACGGTTTGTCACCAGTGCATCGCATCCGTTTTCGGGGATATTGCCGTCGGTATCAACAACACAAACATCACTCCCGTGTGTTTGTTTTGGCGCAACCAGTGTTGTTGCACCGGTTTGCGCCAGTAGCTTCGCGCGTACATCCTGATCCCGACCGTCTCCAAATGCTTTTGTGGTAAACCCGAACCGGAACCGCCCTTCTTCCCGTTCCAGTGGGAGCGATAAAGAAAATGATGCAAGATCGAACATACTCAGGATGATGCAGCTATTAATCTACGAAGCGTATCTTGCTCGTCCCACGGGAACTCGGTGCTCCCGCGGCACAGGCTTCTCTCGTGTCCTTTTCCCGTGCTGATTACCACGTCGCCCGGCTCGGCGATTTGTATTGCTTTTTCCAGCGCGTCATGCCGATTGTGAATAACGGTATAGGTGCGCCTTTTATGTCCGAATGCTTCCGGTTCGACCCGGGTAAATCCGACCGACTCCAGACCGGCTCCTATCTCCTGTGCGATCTTTTCAGGATCTTCATCGCGATAGTCTTCCTCAGTAATAATCACGAAGTCAGCGCGCAATGCACTTTCCCGGCCCATCAGTGGACGCTTTGAACTGTCTCGCCTTGCCGCACAACCAAAGACATGAATGAGTCTTTTACCTTCCTCCATGTAAGTTTCCTGAACTGCCTCGAGAGCTTCTTTTATAGAATTTGGTGTGTGCGCAAAGTCCACAATCACGGTAAATGGCTTTTCGGAAATAACTTCCATCCGCCCGGGTGGCATAACAAAGGTTTTCATTGCTGCAAAGATCTGCTCTTCAGTTAATCCTTCTGCTTTACACACGCAATAGGCAGCGAGGAAGTTGTACTTGCTGAAATGTGCAAGAGGACGCCCAAGACGTTTTGCAATATCCATAACAACATCACCTTCCTGTAGCCCGTAGGTGATCACGGTATCGCCGATGATTTTCAGGATATGTGGGTATGACTTGTCCTCCCGATTCACGATGCGGGTATTCGACATCAGTAGGAGCTTCGTCTTGGCCTTTACGTAATTTTCGTACGTTTTATGGTAGTCCAGATGTTCGTGCGTGATATTGGTTATTACCGATGTCGAATAGCGGACTCCCCAGACTCTGTTCTGGTCTAGCGCATGTGATGTGGACTCCATTACGAAAAACTCGTCCCCGTTCGCAACCGCCTCGCGCAGAAACCGTTGCACGGTAAAACTGTGGGGCGTACTTACGTGAAAACCGGTATCGTAGACCGAATCTCCGACTTTTGCATATACCGTTGAGACCATCGAAGCAGTTCTCCCGTTTTCGCGTAATATGTGGTAGATAAGAGAAGTCGTTGTAGTTTTACCATCAGTCCCCGTAACGCCGATGACCCGGATCGAGTGTGACGGCCAGCGGTAGATCACATTCGCGATATACGCCACAATCAAGTGATAGAGGTTTTTCAGCGCACGAATCATTGTTCTTATGATACCACACTGCCAGAACTGCTCAGTCCAGGCCCTCCGGCACAATGTTGTAGTACACAAAGAGATCCTTTGCAATATCGAAAAAAACCGGGGCAGCCGTTTCCGAGCCCCAGATCGAGGTCTTTGGCTCGCGCACTACCACAAGTGCAACAAAACGCGGATTTTCCACAGGAGCAAAACCAATAAACGAAGCAATTGTTTTCGATGTATCATACTTTCCTTGTACAGCAACCTGTGCGGTTCCGGTTTTGCCCCCAATCTTATACTCTTTAGGAAAGGTGAACTTTGCTTCCGCTTTCGCGACAGAAGACTCAAGTATCTTTTTCATAATCTCGGAAGTACGCTCACTGAAAAGCCGTTTTTGCACTTTTGGCTCCCGGACACGTACCTTATCGCCCTGCCGGATTTCTTTCACAACATACGGTTTCATTAGATATCCGCCATTTATAAGACTTGAAAACGCACGGACCAGTTGAATCTGCGTCACAGCAATCCCCTGTCCGAAGGTAACAGTTGCATAATCGACGGGGTGCCACCGTTCACGTGGACGAAGCAGGCCCCCAATTTCCCCTTGGAGATCGATTCCGGTCGGATGACCGAACCCGTACTCGTTTAGATACCGATACAGCTGCTCCTCTCCCAGCTGTTTCCCGATCCAGGTCATGCCGATATTCGAAGATTTTTCCAGAATATTTGTCATGCTTAATTTACCGGCATATTTATTGTTCCAGTTCCGTATCGTAAAGCCACCGATCTCGACGGGCCCGGCTTCCACCATGGTATCCTGCGGACGGATCGCTTTTTCTTCGATGGCAGCAGCTACTATCAATGGCTTAAATGTTGAACCTGGCTCATAGAGGCTGGATATCGTTGTATTCACATACGCCTCCGGACTAGCCTCGTAGAAACGATCCGGATCGAAATCGGGCACACAGGCCTGGGCAAGCAGCTCCATCGTATACGGATCAGCAACTGTGGCACATGCCTGTGCCGCATGGAAGTTTTCCACTGCCTCAACAAGCTTGGTCTTTACGATGTTCTGTACGCTTGCATCGATGGTTAAGACCAGATCGCGACCGTCCTCCGGCTCAACCCGTTGCTGGGTCCCGACAAATATCGGCTTGCCGAACACATCACGTTCCGATTTAATAAATCCCGGCAGTCCGACGAGTTCTTTTTCATAGTACCCTTCGATACCGAAGTAACCGGTATCCTCACCATCCTTGTTTTTCCCTACAAATCCGAGAATATGTGCCGAAAGGGACGATTCAGGATAGAATCGCCGGGGCTCCGGATCAAATCCGATCCCTTTTAGCTTCAGTTTCTGAAGAGCATCACGCTGTTGCATCGTCAGCCCACGGTGAACCGCAACCCAGACCTTCGACGAATCGATTCGTGCATCAATGGTGGCTTGCCCTATCCCGAGCACCGAATCGATTTTCTCGACCAGTTCAGCCTTATCCTCGATAATCTTCGGTTCGGCAAACAGCACAAAACGGGTCTGATTTACGGCAAGAGGCTCTCCGTTACGATCGTATATCTTACCTCGTTCGGCCGCGATTCTTCGTGATTGAAGGTAGTCCGATGTATACCGGCCGGGATCAATAACCTGAATAATAAATAGCCTTGCTAGGATAGCAAAAAAGCAGGCGATGAAGAAAATAAAAAGAACACGCGCTCGCCACATACCTTATTTTAAGGCATACTTCTTCTCTCCGAAGAAGACCGGTTCCGATTTTTTACCATAATCAAGCTCAGCTGCTAATGATGCAGCGTAGGTAATTGATTCTGCCTTATAAATTTTCGTCTCCAGCTCAGAGTTCTGCTGTTTGAGCATATTTATCTCTGATTCGAAGGTGTGAATGCGGTCGCTGAGCTCGACTCCCTTGACGAATACGTATACATTACCCATCATTAGAGAGAAAAAAAGAATCCATATACTAAACTTCATAATTGTTTTCGTCATTTTTGTTTTTCAAAAACTCGTAACTGTGCAGACCGTTCAAATCGTGCCCGATCCTTGCTCCGAACCTGAAACCGGATCGCCTTCAGACCCGGGGTGTTTTTACCAAAGAGCTTGACGTACCGGTCTTCAAGGGAATGAAACGTGATCACCACCAGTCTTCCCCCTGGCCTAAGAAGCTCCACCGCATCATGCATTGCGCACTCGAGATTCTCCATCTCTTCATTCACCCGCATCCGGAGTGCCTGAAAAACACGGGCCGCGGTAGCTTCTGCATTTACCCTATTCCGTCGTGAAACACTAGTGATGATTTCCAATAAATCACCGACTGTTTTTAGAGGGGCTTGCCGCCGGCGGATGAGTACTTCTTCTACTATTTCCGCTGCATACGGCTCTTCCGCATTTTTGACCAGCATACGGATCAGGTCGCCAGCACTCTCATGATTAAGAACCTGGGCTGCTGTTGTCCCGTTATCATCGTATAAACGCATGAGTAACGGCTCATCTGCATTCCGGTACGATAGCCCTATACCCTTATCTCGAAGTTGCCGGTAGGATAATCCGAGATCCAGGAGTATCCCGTCAACCGCTGTAAAACCATGCGTTTGTGCAATCCGGGCGATATCCCGGAAATTGCCATGTACAAGCGTGACCTTGTTCCCGAATCCTCCGGTGATCAGACGCTCAATCTGATCGCGGTCGTAATCGATCCCAAGAACCGTTGCGCCCTGCTCTGCGATTTTGCCAAGGTGCCCGCCCTCGCCTGCCGTCCCGTCGATATATTTGCCGTCCGGACGTACCGCAAGAGCCTCCAGAACTGTTTGTAAAAATACCGGTGTGTGCATCTTATTCTTCACCTGCCCGGCTTTTGTATTCGCTCCATTTTTCTTCATCCCAGACCTCAAAGTGATCACCTACTCCAATGATGACTGCTCTGCTACCAGCTGTGAGCATCTTCATCAGATTCTTCGGAACAACAAAACGACCCTGTTCATCTATGTCCACGTACGCCGCAGATGAAAACAATTGCCGGCGCTTATAGATGTTCTCTTTGTCAAGCAACGAAACCGAGAGTAGCTCTTTTGCTCGCGTCTCCCAGTCATCCCGGTCAAAGCCGGCAAGACAGGAGTCGAACCCGGTCGTGATTACGAATGTATTACCTTTTAAAAGTTCTCTGATTTTTTTTGGGAGAACGATCCGGCCCTGTCCCGTGAAGCTGACCGAATATTCACCAAAAAACACCATATAGAACCATTATCCGCCATTTAATCCAAAACGTCAAGGGGCATTTAGCCGGAATTCACCAGAGGTTTGACTGGTATAATTCTGATCATGAACCGCTTGTTATCAAAGACCCGGGAGCTTATTTTTGCAAGCCAAACCAGCATGCTGTCCTCAACACTCATTATTGCGTCGATGATGCTGGTGGCACGAGCGTTCGGTTTCTTGCGGTATCGGGTGTTAACCGGAGTGTTCTCAGCTCAAGAACTTGATATCTTCTTTGCATCCTTCCGCATACCTGACCTCTTATTCGAGATTCTTATCACTGGAGCGCTAACAACTACCTTTATTCCGTTTTTCGTAAAGTTCAGGAACGATCAGGAAAAACTGTCACGCCACATTTCGTCAATAATCAACTTGGTGCTAATCGCAATTGGTTTTATGATTGTTGTCTTGTATTTTGCACTGCCCTTCCTTGCGCCGTTTTTTATGCCTGGCTATGACGAAGGAAAAATTCGCCAGATCGTAGAAATTTCCCGCATTTTGCTTCTTGGTCAATTACCCTTTCTCGTTATTGGAAATTTCCTTACCGGAATTGCGCAATCACAACGGGCATTTGTAATTCCGGCCTTAGCGCCGGTGATCTACAACGTAGGTATTATCGCCGCTACCCTGATGTTTTATGAAACTCTGCATCTTATGGCTCCGGTAGTAGGTGTGGTCGGTGGAGCTGTCGGTTTTCTTTTGGTTCAATTGCCGGTTCTCCGTCATACCGAGTTCAGGTATAAAGCTATTCTCTGCCGAACCCGCGAGGCGTATGAGTTTTTCCGGATGGCAATACCCCGGATCATGACTTCGATTGTTGCACAGATTGACGCGACCATTGACTTAACCTTGACAACACTTGTAGGCGCAGGAGCATATACGATGTTTTATTTTGCACAACATTTGCAGTTGCTCCCAATATCACTCATTGGAATCGCCTTCGGTCAAGCCTCGTTACCATATCTGACTGACCTTTACCAGCAAAAGCGTATCGACGAGTTCCGGCGGGTAGTATTTGAGTCTTTACTGAATCTAATGTATCTCATGATCCCGGTAATGACCTTTATGGTAGTCTCTCGCACACCTATAATACGTTTGTTTTATGGTGGTGATATGTTCGACTGGAACGCTACGGTTCTCACTGCCAAAACACTGTCTTATTTTGCATTGTCTCTCCCTTTTCATGCAGTTTATTATTTTCTCACCAGGTGTTACTATGCACTTTTTGACTCGAAGACGCCATTTTATATCAGCCTCGTCTCTATCTCTGTAAACGCTGCCCTGAGTGTCTACTTTATCTCGGTACTGGAATTGCCGGTATGGTCGCTGGCCATATCGTTTTCTATAGCAATGAATATAAACGTAACGATCCTGTTTTTTCTTTTGGTACGGAAACTTAAAGGCTTCGATTGGAAACCCTTTTTCATTGAACTAATAAAAATGCTGACTGCAGCAATTATTGCCGCTTCGTTTAGTTTTTTTTCGCAACGTTTGCTTGATGGCCTGTTTTTTGACACAACGCGCACGATAAACGTTTTCCTGCTTCTGGCGACGAATGGGATATTGTTTGTTGCCTTGTATATGTCCATGACCTGGCTTGTTGGTGTAAAAGAACTGTACTTACTTACCCGTATGGTCCTCAAAATCAAGGAATATCAACGGAAGATAGTTGAAATGTATCAGGGAATCCAATAACCTTTACTCTATGGAAGACACGTCCCGCAGACTTGCCGCCGTAAAAGCAATTCAAAAAAAGCTTCTGGGAAAGAGGCTCTCATACGATGAAATCTTTACCATCATGGACGAAATTTCAAGTGAACGGCTGGGGGACGTACTTACCACATATTTTGTCGCAGCAGGATTTAAGGAGGGGTTTTCACCGGTAGAACTCTACTACATGACAAAGGCGATGGTAGATACCGGTACCCGCCTGCAATTTGAGGGCATCGTTGCAGATAAACATTCAACTGGTGGACTTGCAGGAACTCGCACCACAATGATCGTTGTACCGATAATTGCTGCTGCAGGCTATAAAATTCCAAAGACATCATCGAGAGCAATTACCACCCCTGCCGGAACAGCCGATGTAATGGAGCTACTCTCTGAAGTCACCTTTCCACCGGAAAAAATTAAACAGATTGTAGAAGAGGTCGGAGGGTGTATTGTCTGGGGAGGAAAACTTGGTATCGCCCCTGCAGATGACGTTATTATTCATGTCGAAGAACCATTGTCCTTTGAATCCTTTGATAAAATTATCGTCTCGATAATGGCTAAAAAGATCGCCGTCGGCACAAATCACCTGATTCTTGACCTTCCATTTGGAAAAACTATGAAGATCCGTCACCGAAGAGATGCGCAACTGGTTGCACAGAAGTTTATGCGTATCGGGAGATATTTTCACATGGAGATCGTCCCGTATATCAATCGTGCAAAGGGACCGGCCGGATTCGGTGTGGGGCCTTATCTGGAAGCAGTAGATGTACTGAAGGTGCTTGAGAATTCTCCTGACCGTGCAGTAGAGCTGGAAAAAAAGGCGGTGACGATAGCTGGTACTCTTCTTCAGGCAATCTACCGAACGGAGAAAAAAAACCTGGACGGTTTAGTGGTAGCGCAGGAGATTCTTTCTTCAGGGAAAGCGCTCGCAAAATTCCGACAGATAGTTGCAGCTCAAGGTGGTTCGCCCTTAGTTTCTTCTGACTCATTAAAAAAACCAAAATACCGCATAGAGATTCCGCATGCGGAATCTGGTACAATAAATGAAATAAATAACTATAACCTAAATGCTATTGCAAAAACGCTCGGGGCTCCTGCGGATAGATATGCCGGTGTGCGTTTGCATTCGCGTATAGGTGAAAGGGTTACCCGACATGATATATCCTTGACACTGTACAGTTCAACACGGAAACTGTTGCAGGAGGCAGAAGACATGATCGATCATTTTCCCGTGTTTTATTACAATAAATGATTCACTCATCAAGACCGGATAAGAAACAGAAAAAACGTATCTCAGTGCGCTTTCTTATATTTGGTGTACTTTTTGTAGTCTTAGTTATTTCCGGTTATCTCGTGTTCCGTGAAGGGACACTCCCCGTTAATGCTCAAAATACAACCTCGGTGATCTTTACAATTGAGCCGGGCGAATCAATAAACTCAATAATCCGGAGACTAAAAAGTGAAGGTTTAATTCGGAACCGGCTTGTATTCTATACCGTCGTACGTATCAGCGGTATTGAAAAACGAATCCAGGCAGGTAAGTTCCGTCTTTCTCCTTCAATGGATGCTAAGACCCTTGCAGAGGAGCTGACACATGGCACTAACGATACTTGGATAACGATAATTGAAGGTCTCCGGAAAGAAGAAGTAGCAGAGGAAATAAAAGAACACCTGGGGATTCCTGTAATAGAAATCACGAGTAGAGCCCGAGAGGGATATTTATTTCCGGATACCTACCTTGTACCCGCCGGAATTACGGCAGAAGGTCTGTTGCGAGAAATGAGTGAAAACTACGAAACCAAAGTTACTCCGGCGATCATTGCCTCGGCCCGGGAACGCGGACTCAGCGAAGAAGAACTGATTATCCTCGCATCTCTGGTAGAGCGTGAAGCCCGCTCCGAGGCAGCACGCCGTGCAGTGGCGGCAATAATGCTCCGCCGGTTGCGCGAAAACATGCCGCTCCAAATTGATGCTACGGTGCAGTATGCACTTGGCTACAGCACCGCTGAGAAATCATGGTGGCGGAAAAGACTTACCCTGGATGATCTGAAGATAGATCACCCCTATAACACCTACAAAAACACTGGTTTACCACCCGGCCCGATTGCAAGTCCGAGTCTGCTCTCAATAATCGCAGTTGCCGAAGCCGATATGGATACCCCGTACCTTTACTATATTACCGGTAACGATAACAAGATGTATTATGCTGAGACCTACGAAAAACATCAGGAAAATATTCGCAAATACCTTCGTTAGAAACGATACTCGCTTTTTCCTTGGGTTCCAAGCGAATGATTTTTACTCGGCACAGTGCATAAGAGAGAAATACGACGAGTAAGATGCCTCGGGGAGTGATTTTTACCCGGCAAAAGCCTTTATCGATTCAATCTGCCCAACAGAGAGAGCTCGGGTCGGAAGCATATATTCATCGTCCCGAGTTGTGATTATTATCATATCATCCTTATGGACTACTGCAATGATATCGGCGGCAGTAAGCACCGTCCTGTGCCGTTCTCCTACTCGCCTGAATGTCATTTTACCCGGTTCAAGACAGAAAATAAGCTGTTCCCCTTGCATCGCTGATTTTGCAGTGTACAGCCGTCGGTATTGAGTTACAACCACGAATGCAAGAAACACGGGGAAGTATATACTCAAAAAAAGAAGATTACTAATCCCGAGAAGTTCTGAAGCAAAAAGAACTGATCCGGTTACCAGTACGGCGAACAATAGAGAATGAATAAACCTTACTGTTCTGGTGCGCAAAATGATCTCGGGGGCAAGCTGAAAAAACGCATGGCGGACGTAGGAGGAAATATCCCGTTTCCAGAGAACAAAATCAACTGTAAACGTGTTACCATTTATATAGGTCACCGCCATATCGGCGCATTATAGCAGACCGATGCGAAAAAGTAAAGTTACCTTCTATATTCCGCCACTCCGTTTGATGACCTCGCGGGGTTTTGAACCCTCAGCCGGTCCAACATAGCCTGCAGCTTCCAATTGGTCAAGGATCCGGGCCGCCCGTGAGTATCCGACACTTAAACGTCTTTGTAGCAACGAAGCAGAAGCTTTATCGAAACTGGAAATAATCTCAATCGCATTCTGAAGCAACGGATCAGTTTCCTCGCTTCCTCCGCCCTGAGCACCCCCACGACCCCCGGCAGCGACAAGTCCTGCACCGGAAGTAACATCATTCATATATTGAACACTCGGTACCTGGGACTTAAGAAAATTGACAACAGAACTAATCTCTTTTTCATCCACATATGGGCCTTGGATACGTCGTGGTTTTGCCTGATCCGGAGGAAGATACATCATATCTCCTTTGCCAAGCAACTTCTCTGCACCGGGTGAATCGATGATTACCTGTGAATCTACTCGCGAAGAGACATTAAAGGCAAGTCTTGTTGGTATGTTAGCCTTCATCAGGCCGGTGATAACATCAACCGAAGGTCGCTGCGTTGCAAGAACCAGGTGAATTCCGGTTGCACGGGCCATCTGGGCAATACGGGTGATACACTCCTCGGCATCCTTGGGCGCAACCATCATCAGATCGGCAAGTTCATCTATGACATAAATAAGATATGGTATCTTTTCGACATCAGGAAGCTTGTTATATCCTTCTATGTTTCGGGTACCCACCTCAGCAAATTTTTTATAGCGGGCATCCATTTCCGCAATAGTCCATCTAAGTGAATTTAATATCTTCTGCGGCTCTACAATAACTTCGTGAATCAGGTGCGGTATGCCATTGTAGAGTGAGAGTTCAACACGTTTTGGATCTACCAATATGAGCCGCACCTCGTCGGGTCTGGTCCGGAACAGAAAAGTTGCAAGCCAGGCATTGAGCATCACTGATTTACCTGAGCCGGTGGTACCAGCAATAAGCACATGTGGCATTTTCGCAATACTCGTGGCTACTACCTGTCCAGTCACATCAAGACCAAGCGGAACTACCAAGGGATCATTTGTATCGAAGACCGGAGACTCGAGCATCATCTTGAGTGTTACTACCTGTGACCGGACATTTGGTATCTCGATACCAACGAGAGACCTTCCTGGAATTGGTGCTTCTATCCGGACTGCACCGGTCCGCGCGGCTAGCGCAAGGGCTAGGTCATTCGCCAGAGACGTTATCTTGGAAAGCTTTGTGCCGGGATTAATTTTCAGAGCATACTGGGTAACTGTTGGTCCTTTATTTATCTCAACGACTTTGGCACCGATACCAAACAAATCAAGTGTTTCTTCAATCTTGTCCGCATTCCATTTGACATCACCGCGATCTGCTCCTGCCTGTTTTACGTCGTGTAACAGAGTTAATGGTGGATAGACCCACGTTGAAGAGTTGCTCACGGCAACTGGTTTGATCTCAACATCTTTCTTCGGAAGGACCACAATCGGCTCTAGACTGGTCTTTTGTTCCAGATCCCATGGCGGGAGTTCGTCACTTATGAACGTCCTTTTTCCCTTTTCGGCATCTGCTTCCTTATGCTTCACTTTTACCTTTCCGGATTCATCACTCTTCTGTCTCATCTCGGCAATCTTATCGCGAATCATCTCGAAGGCAACATCCAGTGATGTATCGAAAAAAAGTACGCAACCAATCAGCAGTACAACTGTTGCGATAAAATATGTGCCTACAGCCTGGAAGTCCATCATCAGGTTTACCTTTATCAGCTGACCTAGGCTTCCTGAGCCAGAGTAAGTTATTAGAGCAAGTAGTATAAACGCCATGCCCACGGTCATTGACGGCTTAACCAAATGAAGACGGGGTGAACTGAAAAAATGACCCGAAGCAATAATGAAAAGAAACGGGAGAAAAATGCCCACCCATCCGAAGTATCCGGTAATGTAGTTGTTGACAACAAGGAGTAGTCTCCCGTTTCCGTCGGGCGATCCGGTCATGGTGAAGACCAGCGCAAGCAACGAAATTACCCCTGCCGCAAAGAGGAGCAACCCGACTATGGTCGTGATTGTCCTCCCATTTACGGCGGGGGCTGATCTCGATCTAGATGAGCGTTTTTTTCTTCGACCCATATACTGATAGGTCAGTATACTGTAGTCAGGACACCAACTCAAGGTTAATACGACCTTGCGGGTCAATCTGAATAACCTTCACTTTTACCTCTTGACCGATCTTGAGCACGTCTTCCGGTCGCCTGACAAACCCTCTTCCCATTTTGGATACATGGATCAATCCATCCCTCCCCGGCATTATCTCGACGAATGCGCCGAATGGCAGAATACGTTCTACGGTGCCGATATATTCTTCCCCGACCTCCGGTTCTTTTGCGATTGACTGGATCATTCCCACAGCAAGGTTGATGCCATTCATATCAACACCTGTGATTGTCACCGCACCATCATCTTCAATGCTGATATCGGTGTTTGACTTAGCAATCATAGCGCGAATATTCTTGCCGCCGGGGCCGATAACCTCGCCGATCTTGTCGGTCGGGATCTTGATGACCACGATCTTCGGTGCATGGCTTGAAAGCTCGGTGCGGGGTTTGCTGATAACCGCATCCATTGCATCCAGTATATGCAGGCGACCCTTCTCGGCCTGCTCGAATATCTCGGAGATCATTTTGTCGGTGAGCCCGGCATTCTTTACATCCAGCTGCATCGCGGTAACCCCCTCCCGGGTGCCGGCAACCTTAAAGTCCATTTCACCGGCGAAGTCTTCGTGGCCCATAATATCGGTCAGAATAACGTAGTCATCGTCAGATCGGGATACGAGTCCCATGGCAATTCCTGACACCGGCGCCTTGATCGGCACACCGGCATCCATCAGCGCCAGCGAGGATCCACATGTAGAGGCCATTGACGTAGAGCCGTTCGACGACAAAACCTCCGATACAACGCGGACGGCATACGGAAAGTCGGACGGCTTCGGCAGTACCGGCACAAGAGCCTTTTCTGCAAGTGCACCATGGCCGATCTCGCGACGGGAAGCAAAGCCTATCCGGCCGGTCTCACCAACCGTGTAAGGAGGCATGTTGTAGTGGTGCATGTAATGACGCTCTTCCTCGCCTTCGGGGCTTTCCACAAGCTGTGTCATGCTTGGAGCACCCAGAGTGGCAATCGACATCACCTGGGTATCACCCCGCTGAAACAGCGCGCTACCATGGACGCGCGGCAGCACTCCGACTTCTATGCTCAGCGGGCGAACGGTAAACGGATCGCGGCCGTCCATACGTACTTTCGTATCCAGAATCCGCTCCTTGATCATTTTCTTGCCCAGCGCATCAATGACACCCAGGACTTTTGTTTTGTCGTAGACTCCTTCACCGGCCTTTTCAATGATAGCATCAGCAAGCTTTTCTGCGGCAGAGGCATCGGAGGACTCCTTGAGGGAGTTCTTTTCGATGAGATCGGTCATTTCCGCCAGAAAGTTGTCCTTAATGAACTGCATAAGAACTTCGTTGAGTTCGTCGGGCTCAACTTCTTCCTTTTCTACCCCGATCTCGGCACGGAGAGACTCGATAAAGTCGATGATCTTCCGGTTCTCGGCCTTTGCTAGCTTGATAGCTTCCTGGATTACCGTATGAGGCAACTCGCTTGCTTGAGTCTCAATCATGAGCACCTTATCTTTCGAGGACGAAACGATTAGGTCTAGATCGGACATCGCGTCTTCTTCGAAGGTTGGGTGCACCACAAAGGCGGCATCACCGGATTCGTGCCGGATGTAGCCAATGCGCATCGTGCCGATCGGGGTCATGAACGGGATCGACGACACATGCAGTGCGGCGGATACCGCAATTGCACCAACGATTTCCGCCGGGTGCACACCGTCAACTGACAAAGTCGTAATAACAACCTGGACATCGCGCTTGTAATTTTTCGGGAAGAGGGGGCGGATCGAACGATCGATCAGGCGACCTTTGAGAATAGCATCATCGGTCGGCTTGCCTTCTTTCTTTACCCAGCGGGAGCCCTTGATGCGCCCTCCTGCATACAGTTTCTCGACATACTCCACCGACAACGGAAAGTAATCGAGATCGTCACGCAATTTCCCCGCTACAACGGTCACAAGGACGGTTGTTTCACCAAGTGTGGCAAGTACGGACGAGGTTGCTTGCTGGGCAAGTTTCCCAAACTGGAGTTTTAATTCGGAATCGTCGACCATAATCGACGCTTCATACACACCTTTGTGAGGCTGTTTCATATAGTAGAAATATGCGGAGACTGAATAGCGAAGAATCTTGTAGAAACGTTCGTATAATTCAGTACACGCAAAACATCGGTACGACCGTTTCTAGAAAACACTTCGCTATACACTCGAACCGCTAAATGGTAAATGATAACTAGTATACCAGCTATTAGCGTTTCAGGCCAAGCTTGGAAATAAGGGCCGCATAGCGCTTTTCATCGAGCTTCTGAAGATAGTTGATAATGCGCCGGCGCTTTGCAATTACCTTGAGTAGACCCCGACGGGAGTGGTTGTCTTTTTTGTTCTCTTCCAAATGAGAAGACAAACGCTGGATTTTGTAAGAAAGCAGAGCAACCTGAACTTCTGGTGAGCCAGTGTCTCCCTCATGCTGGGCAAATAAATCAATTATCTCCTTTTTATTGTCTGGTAGTTGGATCATAGTCAGTGATTATAATAGAAGGAATAGAAAGTTGCAAGAGGGTATGAAACGCGTGATTTTATTGTCCATCAGCGGATTTTCGGCACTCTCCCTGGCAGGAATATTTCTGGTGATACCTCCTGTTTCCGGGATTATCGCTGTAACGATTGCACTTTCAGCTGTCTTTGTTTTTTCTGGAACTGCATTGATTCTACCGCTTCAAAAGGCGCTTCTTTTAGCATTGTTCATACTGATTTTTTTGGGAATGAATGCGTTCATCGGGTTTGATCTCTTGAACACAGCCATCCTCTTATGTTTTATAATAGGCGTTGACCGCTTGCTTTCGTGAAGCTGGATAGTATGAAATCATTCTATATCACAACAACACTTCCCTATGTAAATGCAGAACCGCATATCGGTTTTGCTATGGAGATAATTCAGGCAGATACTCTTGCCAGGTATTACTCGCTTCGCGGCTTCGAGGTTTTTTTTAATACAGGGACCGATGAGCATGGTCTAAAAATATACCGGAAGGCCGGTGAAAAAGGAATGAGTGTACAGGAATACTGCGACTATTATGCAAAACGGTTTAGCGAACTGAAAGATAAACTGAATCTCTCTTATAACCACTTCATACGCACTACGGATTCCCGGCATATCATGGCAGCACAAGCTTTCTGGAAGCGCTGTGAGGCAAATGGTGATATCTACAAAAAAGACTACTCAGTCAAATACTGTGTCGGTTGTGAGATGGAGAAAACCGACTCCGAACTGGTAAATGGTAGATGTCCGGTTCATCCAAACCTGGAACTTGAAATAATACAGGAAGAAAATTATTTCTTCCGTTGGTCGCGCTATCAACAGCCGCTCCTTGATCTGTATGCCAAAAACCCTGAATTTGTCCGCCCTGCCTCGAAACTGGCAGAGATACGAAACTTTGTGGAATCCGGATTACAGGATTTCAGTATTTCCCGCCTGAGAAGCAAGATGCCCTGGGGAGTCCCGGTCCCGGAAGATCATGAACATGTGATGTACGTCTGGTTTGACGCGCTGGTAAATTACATCTCTACTATCGGATGGCCAGAAGATCAAGCAGCTTTTGAGCGCTGGTGGCCGGGTTTCCAGGTAGCGGGAAAAGATAATCTTCGCCAGCAGTCTGCGATGTGGCAGGCTATGCTTATGTCAGCCGGATTACCTCCATCGAAAGGAATATACATTCATGGCTTCATTACTGTTGATGGCCAGAAGATGAGCAAATCGCTGGGAAACGTTGTTCATCCTTTTGATATTGTTTCTACTTTTGGAACAGATGCCGTTCGATACTATCTTTTACGCGAAATACCCTCTCTCGATGATGGGGATTTCTCCTTATCTCGCATGAATGATATATACGAATCAGACCTTGCCAACGAACTCGGTAATCTGGTAACCCGGATTACCAACCTAGCAGAGAAAGACGGACTGACGCTAACCGAGGAATCCAATGGCTTATGGGAACAATCACTCCCACCGGGGTTTTCAGGTCCGGATGGTACGGGAGCAATTGAAGCTTTTCAGTTCAATACCGCACTTGAAACATTATGGCGGGAGGTAAAGTCGTTAAATAAGGGTGTAAACGATTATGAACCCTGGCGAAAGTCGCGAGAAGAGCGAAGTGATTTTCTGCAGGAATATCTGAGACGGGTAGGCGCGGTTGGCAGAGCTCTCATGCCCTTTCTCCCCGCAACCGGTGCAACGATTGCAGCCTCCTGTTCTGGTACAATTAGGAAATGCCCACCGCTCTTTCCTAAGGTGCGGCGTGAATCTCTATGACTGAAAAAAGCCACCCTCAGCATCACCCGGATACGCCTGAACAGAAACCGAAAAAGAAGCGTTCATTTATGCCCCATAAAAAAGCGGTGCCTAAATTCCTTCTAACGGCTTTTCTAGCAGTGGTGGTAATCGGCTTAATGTCACTTTCGGTGTTTCTGTACTTTTTTATTTTTAGAGATCTTCCAAACCCGAACTCACTCCGTGATTTCAAGGCAATTCCCATCTCGACACACATTTACGACAGGAACGGAAAGCTGCTCTATGAAATATTCAGCGAACAGAATCGTACTCCGGTACGGCTCGAAAGTCTGCCGAAGTATGTTGCCCAGGCAACTATCGCCGTAGAAGATAAAGATTTTTACCGTCATAGCGGGGTTTCGATAATAAGCGGGGTGCTCCGGGCTATAAAAGACACCTATCTGACCAACCAGCTCCAAGGGGGATCAACGCTCACTCAGCAGCTGGTTAAATCGGCATTACTGTCCCCGGAACGTACCGTACAACGCAAGGCAAAGGAGATTGTACTTGCTCTTTGGGCAGAGCGTATATTTTCTAAAGATGAGATTCTCGAGCTCTATCTGAACCAGGTGCCGTACGGCGGCGAGGCATATGGAGTGGAAGAGGCATCGAAGAAATTTTTTGGAAAATCCGCAACGGAAATTACGCTTCCCGAAGCCGCTCTGCTTGCAGGATTGCCCCAGGCTCCCTCTCTGTATTCTCCCTATCTGAACCCTGAGCTTGCAAAAAGCCGCCGTAACGATGTGCTCGACCGAATGGTACAGGAAGGTTATATCACCGCCGATGAAGGTGAGCGTGCAAAAGCATCACCAATAGAAGTCCAACTGCCAAAAGTTGATATTAAAGCACCACACTTTGTATTTTACGTTAAAAAAGAGCTTGAAGAACTCTACGGGAAAGAGCTTGTAGAAGAGGGTGGCCTCCGCGTTACTACGACCCTTGACCTTGATATACAGGCAAGTGCCGAGGCAATTCTGCGCGAGGAGATTGCTCAGCTGAAAAACCTGAATGTAACCAACGGGGCTCTTCTTGTTACCCGCCCGCCTACTGGCGAGATTCTGGCTATGGTAGGCTCAGTAGACTACTTTGCCACGCCATCCGGAGCGTTTAATGTTACAACCGCCAATCGTCAGCCGGGCTCTACTATAAAACCGATAAACTACGCTATAGGCATAGACCGGAAGATTGTCACAGCAAGCTCTGTTTTTCTGGATGTTCAGACATGTTTTGATGTTCCAGGCCAGGTGCAGAAATATTGTCCCAGGAACTACGATGGAAAGTTCCATGGCCCGGTCGGTCTCCGGTATGCGCTTGCAAACTCATATAACATACCTGCAGTCAAGATGATGGCATACAATGGCGTATCTGATTTTATTGCCTCGGCAGAGGCATTTATGATCAACTCCTTTCAGGATCCCTCTAGGTACGGGCTCTCACTGACACTGGGAGGTGGAGAGATGAAGATGACCGAGATGGCACAAGCATTTTCTGCATTTCCCAACCGGGGCCGACCGAAAAAGCTACAAAGCATTCTCAAGATTGAAGATAAAACAGGCAAGACACTGGCTACATTTGTTGATCCCAACTTTGTTGCCGACGTTAAAAAGCCGCTGAAGTCACCTAACTTCTTCGCAATGCGCGGGCCGCGGGCTATCAAAGAGGGCACTGCATTTATCATCTCTCATATCCTTCAGGACAATCAAGCACGCTCAGCTGCGTTTGGAACAAATTCGGAACTTGTAATCAAGGGGAAAACAGTCTCGGTTAAAACCGGAACCACAGATAGTTTGAAAGACAACTGGACAATAGGCTTTACTCCAAACTTTCTCACCGTAGTCTGGGTAGGTAACAATGATAACACCCCGATGAACCAGAACCTGGTTTCAGGTGTTACGGGTGCCGCACCCATCTGGAACCGAGTTATGACTATGGTATTGGAAAATCAGCCCGATCTCCCTCCGGTAAAGCCGGATGGTGTAATTGGTACCAGAGTCTGCACAACCACGGGGGTTGCTGCCAGTGTCTCTCCGGGATGTGCTACTCGGTTTGAATATTTACTCGAGGGAACTGAAGCGGTGTCACTGCTTAATGTGGGGCGAGCTTCGGTACCCGTTACTCGCGATACAGACGTGGCCGCCGCACCAGGTGATCCCAATGTGGAAATGAAGGAAAAAACCGTGCTCCGTGACAAGTTTTCCAGCGTTTGTCTGGACTGCGCCAGGCAGCCACCACCGAATTAGTAAGACCATTAGTACAGCGCATTTTGTTCAAGTCTCCAGAGTTGCTGTTATTCTGCAGGCTTCATTCGATCCAGAACCGTCTGATATCCTCCGCAACCTCTGAATAGCCACTGTGCCACACGGGTTACCGTCGTGGTAGAAGTTCCTACCCGTTCTGCAATCTCAACGTATGATAATTTCCGTTCACGGAGCAAAAAGGCTATCTCCAGGCGATTCGAGAACTCCTCTATTTCTGCTGGGGTAAGGAGATCGCGGAGAAAATTTGCTGTCTCAGTGGCACTTTTAAGTACTACGAATGACTGTACCAACTGTTTTTCTAGTCGCGTCCGTGGTTTATAATTTTTTGTTGTAGTTTGGAAAAAGGGTTTACTTCTCATAGTGCATTTGCGAACCATTATAGCAAAGCATTGAGGGTAAATCTGATTTCTTACTCATTTCTGATCTATGCTATACTGGCCCGATGCATATACCTCTTGCTGAGAGGCTTCGTCCTCAGACTCTTGCCGAATTTGCCGGGCAAGAACATTTATTAAAAAACGGTAAGCCGATCCGGGCAATGATTAAGTCTGGACGGATTTCTTCTATGATTCTGTGGGGTCCGCCAGGATGCGGTAAAACCACTCTTGCCCGGCTTATAGCACAGTCAGTTGAAGCAGATTTTGTACCTTTTTCAGCTATTACCGGAAATGTTGCCGAGATTCGTCAAATTATAAAAAATGCAGAGGAAAGACGCTCACTATTCAGCAGGAATACAATTCTCTTTGTTGACGAGATACACCGCTTCAGCCGCTCACAGCAGGATGCATTTCTACCCGCCGTGGAACGTGGCTCCGTAACACTTATCGGAGCTACCACCGAAAATCCTGGCTTCGAAGTAAATGCCCCGCTTATCTCGCGTGCGCACGTTTACGTCCTCTATCCCCTGTCGACCGCAGACATGCAGAAAATACTCGCGCGGGCAATCGTGGAATTCCCGCATCATACCTTCACAGACGATGCTCTTGACGCGCTAATAGTGCATGCCAATGGAGACGCACGGGTTGCCCTCAACGCAATAGAGATTGCCACTACTCTCCAGAAAAAGATCACCCGCAAGACTATCGAATCTGCACTGCAACGAAAATCGATTTTCTACGATAAAAAGGGTGATGCGCACTTCGATACGATCTCCGCTTTCATCAAGAGCATGCGCGGCGGTAAGCCCGATGCGGCACTTCACTACCTTGCACGGATGATCAAAGCAGGCGAAGACCCCATGTTTATCGCCCGACGGATGGTAATCTTCGCCTCCGAGGACGTGGGCAATGCCCAACCGACAGCGCTGGTGCTTGCTACCTCCGCAATGCAGGCCGTTCATATGATCGGAATGCCAGAAGCACAGCTCATCCTGGCGCAGACTGCCACCTATCTGGCTACTGCCCGTAAATCGGTCGCGTCAACAGTCGCTATCGGCGAGGCACTGCGCGATATAGACGAAACCGCGCTGGGAGCTATTCCCCTGCACCTGCGGAACGCCGCAAATAAAGTCATGAAGCAGGAAGGATACGGAAAAGGGCATGTGCGTTACCCGTATCTGAAAGATACCGGAGCCGAGCACCAGGAGCAGGAATATCTGCCCGCCAACCTTGCCGGGAGGCGGTATTATCGTCCGGAAGCTTATTCTGAAAAGAAACAAGAGAAAACGAACGGTTAATTTCCCCGTCGCATCTTCATTCAAAAATGGTGTGAATAGCTCTTTTACTTTTCCCGGAGGCTATTTTTATCAGGGAGACTAAAGTACGCCCGAGCGAGTTCTTCGTCCCGCTTCATCTGCGCCACGAGTGCCTCAGCCGAATCGAACTTACGGTTTTCACGGGAATACTTTTCGAGAGTAACGATAATCGGCAAACCTGAAAGATCACCGGAAAAATCAAGCAAAAATGCTTCAACCCAGCGGGTCGTTTCTCCGAATGTGACTGCACTCCCCACGAAGATCGCCGAGGGCAGATTCTGATAGTTTTTTCCCGGAACAGTTACCCGCCCGAAATATACTCCGTCAACTGCCTCACCATCGTAGGGAATATTCAGCGTTGGATAGCCCAGATCGGTGCCGCGCCCGAGATTTTTTCTTACTGTGCCCGAGATCGAGAGAGGAAGATTCATGGTGGCTCGACCGAGATTCGAACTCGGGACCTATCGCTTATGAAACGAGTGCTCTACCGCTGAGCTATCGAGCCGGTACCTCGAACAATTGATTATAATAAATCGGATGCAAAAAAGAAACGGTAAGCGCCCCGCCCCAGACCTCTCTGTTGTGATTGTGTCATATAACACGGCACGGATTACTGTTGATTGTATTACCTCACTTTACGAATCCTTACAAGGTCGTAACCTTCATGTAGAGACTGTCGTTGTGGACAATGGCTCTACCGATGGTTCAATCGAGGAGATTAAACGGCTTAAGGTACTTTATCCCGAGATCAGGTTGATTGAGGCCGGCAGTAATCTCGGCTTCGGAAAAGCGAACAATCTGGGAGTACGGCACGTATCCTCGGGCTATCTTCTCCTCCTAAACTCGGATGTTATCGTGCTGGAAAATGCTGTGGAAAAGCTTTACAGATTCTATCGCGCGCATGAAGCGGAATACCAGTTTGTTGGTGGCAAGCTTTTTAATACCGATATGACGCCTCAATCATCGGCAGGGAGGTTTTTTACCTTACCGGTTGCCTTTGCCTTTCTGTTGCTCTTCGGTGATCGCCTGGGAATTACTCGCTCGTCCCCTATGAGGACGGTGCAAACTGACTGGGTCTCGGGTGCATGTATCATGACACACACCCGTTACTACCAAGCTGTCGGAGGGTTTGATGAAGGTATTTTCATGTATATGGAAGAGGTTGATCTACTCTATCGGGCTGCGAAAAAAGGCTATCGGACCGGTTTTTTTCCTGATGCTTCATTTATCCATATTGGATCGGCTTCCAGCAATAAAACCTATCCGGTACTCCAGGCATTCCGAGGGCTTCTGTACTTCTATCGAAAACACTATGGACCCATCTCTCTTCTCCTGCTGAAACGTATGTTACAATTAAAGTCGTTACTCGGCTGGGGAATTGGTTTCCTGACCGGAAATACCTATCTCAAAAAAACTTATGAAGAAGCATTCAGGATTACTCGCATGGATTGACTTAAACATTCTTAAGGTACTCACGGTAATCTTTATCTACCTCATTCCGCTCTATCCCAAATTCCCCCTCCAGATGCTCCGCGACACCTATATCGCAATCAGGCTGGAGGATATTTTCATGCTCGTGTTTCTTGGCGTATTTTTGGTTCAGCTTCTCCGGAAGAAAGTTACAATAAACAGGATGTTTTTGGTACTATTCGGCGCTTACTGGTCTGCCCTGTTCCTCTCATTTTTCTGGGGTGCTTTTGTGCAGAATACGATCCTGTTTGACTACCTTGGATTCCTTCACGCTGCAAGAAGGGTAGAATACATGTGCATCTTCTTTATTGCCGCTGCAATGATACGAAGTAAAGAGGATTTTATTTTTTATATGCGGCACGTGCTAATTGCGGCACTGCTCGTTTTTCTGTATGGTTTCGGACAAAAGTTCATCGGACTGCCAGCAATTCAGACCATGAACAAAGAGTTCGCGAAAGGTATCACCCTGTTTTTGACACCCGAAGCACGTGTTTCGTCTACCTTTGCCGGACATTATGATCTTGCAGCCTACTTTATTCTTCTTGCGCCGATGATGCTCGGGTACTTTCTTTTCCGGAAGAGTAAGTGGATTTTTCTTGTCTTTGTACTGGGTGTGCTGATTCTGATTATGACTGCTTCCCGCTCATCTTACGGGGCTTACCTTGTTGGCGTATTTGGACTCCTGATCTTTCTGCGAAACTGGAAACTGTTTATTGTTGTTCTCGCAATAACTGCAATCTTTACGCTCACAAATGATACGATGACCGAGCGCTTTGCCCAAACATTTCGCGTTAAACAGCTCTTTATAAATGAACAGACCGGAGAAGTCTTTGTTCCACAGGAAATTACCACCGAAGAGCTCCCCGCCGGCACGTCATTTGTTCCGGTTGCAGGGAAAAAATCAGATGCAGAAATAGCTTCCAGCGAAGCTCTCCTCCGCAAACAGTTCCTTAACGAAATCAGAGCACAGGCGACTATTGAGGGAAAAGTCCTGAGCCCTGAAGAAGAGTTGAAGCTCTTGGCACAGCGCTTTACAACTTTTACCCCGGTTGTCGGAGTAACCGCGGACATTTCATTTGCCACTCGCTTGCAGGCAAGCTGGCCACGAGCAATCGAGGCCTACAGAAAAAATCCGTTTCTGGGGTCCGGTCCGTCATCACTTGGCGAAGCAACTGACGGAAGCGTGCTGCGCTGGCTGGGGGAACTCGGACTGCTTGGATCATCGCTTTTTGTGGCAATCCTTGCAGCATTAGCGTTTACCATAATACAGAGTGCACGCAATGCCGGAAAGCCGGAGCAGGCACTACTATACGGTTTTATCTTCGGGCTCGTGGCCCTGGGGATCAACGGGACCTACATTGACGTTTTTGAGGCCTCAAAGGTAGCATATACCCTCTGGCTCCTTGCGGGTCTATACATGGGAGCGTTACCTTATTTAAGCAAAAAATAGGTCATAGCTATGCAAAAGGACAAGCACCGCCCGCTCCGGAGATTGGATTTGGTTCTCATTACTGTGCTGGTTCTGATCGCTACAGCCCTCCGATTGTACCGGGTAGATGCCCCGCTTGCGGATTTTCATTCCTGGAGACAGGCGGATACCGCTGCTGTAGCACGAAACTTCAGTCGTTACGGATTTGATCTACTCCATCCCCGATATGACGATCTGACATCTATCCAGTCAGGCCTAGATAACCCGGAAGGGCTCCGTTTTGTGGAGTTTCCACTTTATAACGCTATGTTTGCGGGTCTTTATGTCTTATTCCCCGTGCTGCCGGTAGAAGTCTGGGGGCGTATCGTATCCATCATCATGTCGCTGCTGACACTTGTCGCGCTGTACTATCTTGTCTACAAGGAAATAAATCGCGTGGCGGCAGTAGCAACGGCTGGTATCTATGCAGTTTTTCCGTATATGGTTTTTTTCTCACGCACGGTTTTGCCAGAAACAACAGCGGTCGGTTTCGCTATCCTTTCCATTGTACTTCTCCGTGCCGGGCTCGCCTCGGAAAAGCGAAGAATTTTCTCCCTGTTAGTTGCCCTCTCTTCAATTTCATTTGCCTTGGCCATCCTGGTAAAACCCACCGCGATATTTTACGGGCTTGTGCTGGCGATTCTTTTTCTGAGAAAATATGGTCTCCGAGTATTCAAGGCTCCTCCTGCCCATCTCTATTTTATAATGGCTCTGCTCCCGCTGATTGGCTGGCGGATCTATATAATGCAGTTTCCGGAAGGGATTCCGTCGGCCGGCTGGCTTATTACCAGGGTACAGACTTTTGAGGGTGAACGGAATATTTTCTTCCGCCCTGCTTTTTTCCGGTGGGTTTTTTATGAACGAATTGCAACTCAGATGCTGGGAGGATTTGCGGTATTTTTTCTCATCATGGGAATTCTCGCAAAACAACGGAGCTATCTATTGCATACGCTCGGTCTGTCAGCTCTGATTTATCTTCTAGTATTTCAGGGAGGTAATATTCAACACGAGTATTATCAGATTATCCTGTTTCCTGCACTAGCCGTTCTCTGCGGCCTGGGAATTGAGTTCCTGTTCAGACACCGGAAAATTCTTATTCACCCTATTGTAACAATACCGGTTGTAATTGCCACAATTGGTCTCTCGATATTTTTTTCGTACTACAAAGTAAAGGATTTTTATGGAATTTCGGGTGATCTGGTGCAGATTGCCAATCTCATTAAAACCGTTACCCGACCCGAAGATACAATAATTACCGATAGAATGGGTGATACTACGCTTCTGTATCTTATGGATCGTCGCGGCTCTCCTGCTATTTATAAAGATCTTGACGAGATGCGTAAAGACGGCTATGCATACCTGGTGGTTCAGAACAGAGAAACCATAGAGACCATACGGAGAGAGCGGAACTATCGGGAAATTATGAAAACCGAAAAGTTCTCTCTCTTTAAGCTATGAAGATTCTGATGCTTACTCCGTACCTTCCGTATCCGCCGGCCTCCGGCGGGCAGATCAGAACACTAAATCTGTTAAAATATCTGAGCAAAAACCACGATATAACACTTGTCTCCCTATATAAAAACGAAGCAGAAAAAAACTACGCTTCCAGGCTTGAGACGTATTGTAATCGTATTTTCGTGTGTAAGCGGGCCGAAAAACCTTGGCAACTCTCTCTCATTTTACGCTCTGTCTTTAGTGCGCTGCCGTTTCTGATTGTCCGAAACTACTCGAGTGAGGCGCACACTGTTATTTCGCGGCTTCTGAACGAGGAAAAGTTCGATGTGATTCACGCGGAAACGTTTTACATCATGCCTCATATTCCCCCAACGAATGTCCCGACCCTGCTAGTCGAGCAGACAATCGAGTTCAAGGTTTACCAGCACTTTGTGTCCGCTCTCATACTCCCCGTGCGCTGGGCATTATCACTGGATATTCTCAAACTTAAGTTCTGGGAAATCTTCTACTGGAAAAAGGCGAATCTTGTGGCTACTGTCTCGCAGGCAGACAGGCAGATTATAGAGTCTCACGTTCCCGGCAACGATACCTACGTAATCCCGAACGGAGCCGGTGACGAGATGTTCGTAAAAACCCTCCCCGCGAAAAAGCCCGGTCCGCCGGTACTGCTTTTCGTGGGCAACTTCTTCTGGCTCCAAAACACCGAGGCAGCTGAGTACCTGCGTGAGCGGATCTTCCCGAAAATCCGGGAGCAGTTCCCCGGTGCAACCCTAATAATCGCCGGCCAAAACGTACACTCCAAGCTCCAGCCCGGCACAAACGACGGTGTGAAAATCGTAGACCTGCCTGCGGATAACGCGGAAGTAATCAAGGAGATGTACCGCAAGGCAACGATCTTTATCGCCCCGATATTCGGTCCCGGCGGCACCCGGCTCAAGATTTTGGCGGCGATGGCATCAGGGCTTCCTGTCGTATCAACGAAAACCGGAATCGAAGGTCTTGAAGCGGAAAATGGCACCCATTTTCTGATCGCCAAGGAACCCGATGAATTCGTCGAGCAGGTTGGCAAGCTGGCCCGGGATCATCAGCTCTCCGAAAAGCTCCGGAAGAACGCCTTCGCACTCGTCACCAAAAACTATAGCTGGAGCCGGATTGCCAAAAAGCTGGAAAATCTTTACGAGGTCAGCACTAGAATCACTCGACCCAAGCCATGACCATAGGTATCGACATATCCCAGATCGTTTATACTGGCACCGGCGTTGCGCGCTTTACGGACGGCTTGGTTCGTGAAATCCTCCGCGATGGCCGTGGACACCACTGGCACTTCGTGTACTACGCATTCCGCCGCCAGCCCGATCCGGCACTGATTGGTGCCATCCGCAGTGCCGGGTACGGGGTTACTGCCATCCCCTTGCCGCCCACGATAATGGAGATTGCCTGGAACCGCCTCCGCATACCGGCTGTTACCGCTCTGGTACCGGGGCTGGACTGGTTTCTTACCTCGGACTGGACCGAGCCTCCTGCCGCCTGCCGGAAGGCCACCATCGTGCATGATCTGGTTTTCAAGCGCTATCCGGAAACTGTGAACACGAAAATTCGGGCTGTCATGAAACGCCGCCTAGCGCTGGTTGCTCACGAATCAGACATCATCTTCTGTGACTCGGAAACCACCCGCACCGACCTGCACAAACACTACACCATAACACCCGAAAAAACCATCGTCAACTTTCCCGGTCTCACGCCCCTGCCGGAACCCAAGCAATCGCTGGAGGCAGTCCTGAAAGCCTATAATCTGACACCCCCGTACTATCTAGCAGTAGGAAAACGGGAGCCGAGAAAGAATCTGGAACGACTCGTTGCGGCGTATGAAAAGCTGGATCCAGTGAACGGGCCGCCCGGGTCTCGTAGCACCCAGCTAGTAATCGCCGGCGATAACGGCTGGGGCAAAGAGCAGGTGAACCTGCCCCCAGATATTCACTTCCTCGGCTTCGTGCCAGACGAAGACCTGACTGCGCTCTACCGCGGCTCGCTGGGGCTGGTGTTTCCATCGCTATATGAGGGTTTTGGCTATCCGGCCGTAGAGGCAATGTCACTGGGCGTCCCCGTAGCACTCTCCGATACCTCTTCCCTTGCCGAGATCGGCGCTAATATCGCGCTGAAGTTTGATCCGTACTCCGTTGACGCCATCGCCGATGCTCTGAGGCAACTGCAAGACCCGATCATCCGCAAACGTCTTGCCACGGCAGGCCCCAAACGTGCCGCCGAATTCTCGTGGCAGAGATACGCCAACACCCTCGTTTCCACACTCCAGGCCGCCGCGTGAACTATAATAGGCTATGCATATTGGCATAGACGGCAACGAGGCAAACGTAGAAACACTGGTGGGTGTATCTGTGTACACCCACAAGCTCCTGACCGCCTTCAGCAAGAAAGCTACGGCCGATCTCCGTTTTACCGTATACCTCAAGCACCGACCCCTCCCGCATATGCCTCCGGCTACGGAGCACTTCTGCTATCGCGTGGTCCCCGGCCCCGTGCTCTGGAGCCGGATCTTTTTTCCGCTCGCCCTCCGCGCCGAACGCGATCTGGACGTCCTTTTTGCACCCGCCCACTACAGCCCCGCCGGCATTCAACAGAAGCTCGTGGTAACCATCCACGACCTCTCGTACTTTTATTACCCCGCCGAGTTCCTTAAGAAAGATCTGTACAAACTCACCCGATGGACCGAAGCCTCGATCCGCGCGGCACAAAGGATCATTACCGTTTCCAAAACCACTAAAAAAGACGTCATGCACTATTACGGCGTGCCCTCCGAAGCCGTGACGGTAGTGTACAACGGCTTCGAGAAAGAGCTCGACGACAGACCCGATACTAGGGTCTTGCGGGAATTTGCGCTCACCCGCCGCAAGTACTTTCTGTGCGTAGGCACCGTCCAGCCCCGCAAGAACATCGTCCGGCTCATCGAGGCATTCCGCCGCTACCGCACCACCCGCCCCGACATGCACCTTGTGATCACCGGCAAAAAGGGCTGGCTCTTCGAGGACATCGTAGCAACCGTAACGCCGGAAGACGGCAATAGCATCGTCTTTACTGGCTTTCTTCCCGATGAGCAGGTCGTGGCCCTGTACCGCAACGCACTCGCCTTTGTACTGCCCTCCCTGTACGAGGGCTTTGGTATTCCCATGCTCGAAGCCATGGCCCAGGGCTGTCCCGTAATCGCCTCTCAAACTGCCAGCCTCCCCGAGATTGGTGCTGATGCCTGTCTGTACTTTAATCCCGAAGACCCTGCTGACATCGCCGACAAACTGGAGCGTATCAGCGACGATGCGGGCTTACGAAAAGAGCTGGTAACCAGCGGGCGCCGCCGCGTAAAAAACTTCTCTTGGGCCCGTTGCGCCGAAGAAACGTTAGCAGTTCTTACGGCGGTCGCAGGTGCAAGTGGCACCGCCGCCGCGGGCGTCAAAAACCCCGCATAACCCGTCGGGCACCCGAAACCCTATGGACGTAAAACTCATCCCAAACGCGCTCCTGCCGCAGATCAACGAAGTTGCCAACCACCCCCTCCAGAGCCGCGAATGGGGCGATGCCCGCGCCCGTATGGGCAAAACCGTGGTTCGCTTCGGCTCCTTCGACGGCGGCACCCTAGTACGAAGCTTCCTTATGACCCTCCACTCCATCCCGCACACTCCATACTCCCTGGGCTACATCCAGCGATCTCTTTTGCCGAATGCCGCCGAGCTATCCTTCCTGCAGGACTACGGCCGGAAAAACAGACTCATCTTCATCAAGCTTGAACCCGACACCAATGCCGACCAGTCTGCTCGTGATGCGGTGGCCGCGCTCCGAACCGAGTTCCCGCTCGTCCGTTCCCCGCACCAGCTCTTCCCCGACTGGACCATGGAACTTGATATCTCCCCTTCCGAGGATAAACTCTTGGCCTCCTTCAAGCAGAAAACCCGCTATAACATCCGCCTGGCGCAGAAGAAGGGTGTAACAGTCCGCGAGGCCACTGGCCTCGACGCCTTTGCGCAGTTTTCCAAACTCTACTTTGCCACCACCGCCCGCCAGAAGTACTACGGCCACGACGAGACATACCACCGCATCGTCTGGGAAACGCTCTCCCCGTCGATTGCTTCTATCTTGCTTGCCGAGCATGAAGGCACGCCGCTTGCGGCGTACGAGCTGTTTCGCTTTAAGAACACGCTGTACTACCCCTATGGCGGCTCTTCTGACGAAAAAAGGAACCTCATGGGTGCCAACGCCATCATGTGGGAGGCGATCCGGTTCGGGAAGAGGCACGGGTGTACGAAGTTCGACATGTGGGGTTCCAGTGCACCGGATGCCAGAGACGATGATCCTTATAGCGGATTTACAAAGTTTAAGGCAGGGTATGGGGCACGCTTTGTTGAGAAAATAGGCAGCTGGGATCTGGTGATACACAAGGTAGGGTATCTTCTTTACTCAAAAGCATATGTCGCTCGCACGCAGTACCTGCGCTTCCTCCTTGGGCTATACTATGTTATGGTATTTTAATGGGGGTAATTATATCATATAAAACTCGCTTCCCATTCACAATCCGATACCTATACGCATTCGCATTCCCACCCCCCTATCTGCACGTGGCATTACGGCAGTGAAATTTTGTTACAATTCTGACCTTATATTCACTATTCAATACGTATAATCGTGCCTCTATGTCTGCTGAAAATCACTTTTGCAGGGAATCACAGAACATCGACCACAACCGGAGCAGTGTGCAACGTTTATTTGAAGAATGTCACGATAGAACTACCGTGACAACCTTTCCGAAAACCGACTGGATTCCCTTTGTAATGACCCCAAAACAAAGGCCAAACGAAGATCCGGGGGTAACTGCGCGTAAGATCGCCGGACTTATAAACCTGATGCGTTTACGAGGTGACCTAATCGGGCCTGATGCAAATGGTGTATTACGGGGTATAATGCGCATACCGAGTTTCAGTGAACATGAGTATCTCGTTGGTGTGGGTACTATCGCCTACGGGTATTCAGGTGGTTATGGTTGTGGCAATAAAACTGGCACAAATCCGTACCGGCTTATTTCAATTGAGTCGAATTGCGACAGAGTCGATGCCATGGGAGCTATACCAGCATTTTATACCGCACTTCGCCTACATCAACGTATTCAACAAGGTGAAACAAACAATGGTGCCGCATGTATGCTTCTGAATACTGACGAGGACAGATTTCCGTTAAAATTTGAAAGTAAAGGAGTGTGGTATGGTGTTACAAGCGTAAACCACGTAGCAGACACCGGAATTCGGAAAAGACTTCACCACGGAATAGTAGCAAAAGGAAGAGATGGCACAATTAGTATCATACGCACGTAAGCCCGTCCTCATGCACGCACAATATTTTTCCGCCGCTCCGGTTTTGTCCATTCGGTGTTGTAAAACGCAACCTTTAGGGCATCCTCAATGCGATCGACGAAAACAAACCGCAGATCTTTCTTGACGGTTTCCGGGATTTCGTCGAGGTCTTTTTCGTTCGCTTTGGGCATGATTACAGTCTTGATTTTGGCGCGGTGCGCGGCAATGGTCTTTTCTTTTACGCCACCAATCTCCGTCACCCGTCCGCGAAGGGTGATCTCACCGGTCATGGCAACATCACGCTTGACGGCGTGGCCGGTGAGGGCGGATACCATGGCGGTGGTAATGGCTACTCCAGCGGACGGTCCATCTTTAGGAACGGCACCTTCGGGCACGTGGATGTGGATGTCGGTGGTTTCGAAGAGGTTTTTCTTGAGGCCGAACATCTTCCAGCGCGAACGGATATATGTCAACGCAGCCTGACAGGATTCCTTCATGACGTCGCCGAGCTGGCCGGTGAGGGTCAGGTTGCCTTTACCGGGCATGATAGATACCTCGATAAAGAGAATGTCTCCACCAGCACTTGTCCAGGCCAGCCCGGTGGCAATGCCAATGGTGTCGGTGTCTTCGATCATCTGGGACGAATACTTGTACGGACCCAGGTACTTTGACAGGTTGTCGGCGTTAACGATACGCTTTTCATTGTTGTCGCTTTCCACGATCTCACGGGCGAGCTTGCGGAAAATCCGAGCTATCTGGCGCTCCAGTTCGCGCACGCCGGCTTCACGAGTATATCGGCGGATCACGAGTCGGAGAGTGGCATCTTTAATCTCGACTTCATTTTTGCGGAGACCATGAACTTCCCTCTGTTTTTCCACGAGGTAATTCTTGGCGATGTGGAACTTTTCGTCTTCGGTGTAGCCGGGGAAGTGGATTACTTCCAAACGATCCAGAAGCGCATCCGGGATAGTGTCCAGCATGTTGGCCGTTGCGATAAAGAACACATCGGACATATCGAAGGGAACCTCCAGGTAGTTATCCGAAAACTCATGGTTCTGCTCTGGATCCAGCGCCTCTAGGAGGGCTGCGGAGGGATCACCACGGTAATCACGGCCTACCTTGTCGATTTCGTCGAGCATAAAGACAGGATTTTTGGTACCGGCCTGCTTAATGCCCTGGATCATGCGGCCTGGGAGCGCACCAACGTAGGTGCGGCGATGACCGCGGATCTCCGCCTCGTCACGGATACCACCCAGACTGACTTTGACGAACTTGCGACCCAACGAGCGGGCAATGGACCTTCCCAATGAGGTTTTTCCCACACCGGGCGGTCCCACGAAACAGAGGATGGTAGGCTGCTGTGCCTTCTCGGTTCGGATACCTTCGGACATATCGGTGGAGTCTCCAGCAGCGGCTTTCTTGCTACCTTTTTTTTGTTTGGCGGCGGCGAATTCTGCTTCGTTGCGCTTGCGGAGCTCCAGAACGGCAAGGAACTCTAAAATGCGTTCCTTCACTTTGGTAAGACCGTAGTGGTCTTCATCAAGCACCTTCTCTGCTTTTTTGATGTCAATCTCCGTCTGCGACTCTTTGCTCCAGGGAAGCTCAACAAGCCAATCCAGATAGCTGCGGATGTACGAGCTCTCCGGGTTGAACTGGGACATCTGCGCAAGACGCTTCAGTTCTTTCAGAGCTTTTTCTTCGACACTCTTGGGCATCCGAGCTTTTTTTATCTTCTCGCGATACTCGTAGACGTCACGGTCGTCGCTCTTTGTGCCGAGTTCTTCCTCGATTGTCTTCATCTTTTCGCGAAGAATCGTCTCCTTCATGTTCTTCTCGAACTTCTTCTGGGTTTTGTTGCTTATATTTTGCTCGATCTCCAGAATCTTAAGCTCGCGGTTGATATATTCAACTTGTTTCTTGAGGCGTTTTTTGAGGTCGTTTTCTTCCAGGAGTTCCTGCTGTTCTTTACTCTTGATATCAAGCACCATCGCCACCTGATTCGAGAAATTGAGAGCGTTCGAGACGTTCAAAATATTCATGAGGAACACAAAGTCCACGGTTTTACCCAGGTTAATGGCTTTCTTTATCTGTGAGGAAATGTACTTCACCATTGCCTGAACTTCTTCGTCATCCACTACTTCATCTTCGAGGAGCTCGACCGAACCCTCCAGAAAGGGAATATCTTTGACAATCGCATGCAAGCATACGCGCCGTTCACCTTTGACGAGGGCGTTTATCTCTCCCTTCTCGCCAACGACTGTTTTCTCGACACTCGCAAGCACACCAACGGTATACAGATCATCCATCTTTGGATCGTCGATGTTGGGATTTTTCTGCATTACCAGTACTACTTTGGTGCCACGTGCAAGTCCTTCGTTAATTGCTAGGACACTTTTCTCCCGTCCAAACACGAGTACATTTTCTGTCGAGGGGAAGATGATTCCTTCGCGAACCGGAACGATCGGGTAATTCTGGGTTTGATGTGGGCCTAAAAATGACATGTTTAGCAGTATAATATCAAGATTGCTAATTGTCAACCTGCTAAAAGCGGTTGATTATTCAAATCCGCGCACCAGAGCATCGAAGTCGGTGTACCGGGGTCGCTCGACCAGAGAAGACTCCAACGGAAAGCCAGTAATCTGCTCGTGAAAAACAGGTCGCTGGACGCGATACAATACGCCGAGTGGAAACCGTTCCTCCAGGATTTCCCGGGCCTTTTTCATTGCCGCATGGTAGTCCGTAGGGTCGTGATCCGCCTCCAGGAGGTAGCTTTTTTCAATGTAATAGCTATATGTATCTACCTTGTTGAAGGTTACACACGGCTGAAGGATATTCACCACCGAGTATCCCTTATGCTCAATTGCCTGCTTCATCATCTCCTGCATGTGGTCAAAATTCCCCGCAAAGGTCTGCGCCACAAAAGTTGCACCCTGCGAAATTGCCAGTGCGAGTGGATTTACTGGTTGTTCTATTATCCCTTCCGGCGTGGACTTGGACTTGTAGCCGGTTTCGGCAGTCGGTGCCACCTGGCCGGTTGTAAGACCGTACACATTGTTATCATGCACAAAGTGGGTAATGTCGTGATTCCCGCGCACCGCGTGCAGAAAATGATTTCCGCCTTCGCCGTAGATACCCCCATCGCCGCCAATCACAAAGACCTGCATTTTATGGTTGGCAATCTTGGCACCGATAGCCGTGGGTACAGAGCGTCCATGAAGGCCGTGAACTGCGTACGCATTCAGGAAATCATTCATATTGCCGGAACACCCGATATCAAAGGAGATAAAAACATCCGAGGGCGAGAGGCCTTTTGCCGCCAGCGTCTTTTTGATGGCCAGATAAATAGCCCAGTCGCCACAGCCGGGACACCAGGTAGGGGTTTGTCCGCTAAAATCTTCACTATACGGCATAGTTACAGTTTTTTGGAACGGATATATGCGGCAATGTCTTCCGGTGTATGCGGACTTCCATCGTAGCGTAAGAGCTGATCTTCGATATAAATCCCCGTCTCTTGCCGCAAGAGACGACCGAACTGAGCATGCGAATTGTTCTCGACAAGCACCATGTGCTTCCCCTTTTCGAACATCCATTGAAAGGTATCCGCCTTAAGCGGAAAAACATGGTGAAAATGAATGAACGCTGTGTGCACACCATCGTGATCCAGGATTCGCATCGCCTCGCGAATAATTCCCTTGTTGCCACCCCATGACACAAACACGAACTCCGCTGCCTCAAAGTTTCCCAACACCGTAGGCGGCTTGAAGTGCATGTTCAGGTACGTTATTGTTTTCCGGGCACGCTTGTTCACCTGGGCTATACGGGGCGCAGCATGCTCTGTGGTATGGCTGTCTTCGGTATGCTCGTACGAGTTGGACTGGTAGAACTTTCCCTTCTGCCCGGGGATCAGGCGCTCGGAGATACCGTCGTCGGTGATTTTATAGCGCAGATACGGCTCTTGGCGGGTTTCGCGAACCAGTTTTCCGCGGTCAATGGGGAATGTCTTAAGTATAGTCATCAGCTTTTCCTTGGAATCCGACCAGTGCGACTCGGAAAGAAGCTTATCGGACATAACAATCACTGGAGTCTGGTAAATGTCGGCAAGATTGAAGGCCTCCATGCCTATCTCGATCATCTCCTCGATATCGCCGGGAGCCAGCACGATCTTGGGGAACTCGCCATGTCCGGCGTGCACTGCAAACAGAAGGTCTCCCTGCTCTGTCCAGGTGGGGATACCCGTTGCTGGACCGGGTCGCTGACCCAGGAAAATTACGATCGGCACCTCAGCAACTCCGGCATACGAGATGTTCTCGACCATAAGCGCAAAGCCCCCGCCGGATGTTCCCACAGCACTACGCACGCCCATAGCACTCGCACCCAGAGCGGTGGTAATTACAGAAATCTCATCCTCGGCATGGCGCACCACCATTCCCGTCCTCTTCTCCCAGCCGGCAAGCGTACTGAGCACAGTAGATGACGGAGTCATCGGGTAAGCTGCATAAAAACGGCAATCTGCGGCGGTTGTCGCAAGCGAAAACGCGTCGTTTCCAGTGAGGATCAGCTTGGCCTCGCCCTCACGCGGCTGGAGCACCGGGCGGACATACTCCGCGTAGTGCTCTTTTACGTAGTTGTACCCCAGATCGGCCAGCTTGCGGTTAAAGTCAACAATATCCTGACCTTTCCGTGCAAATTGCTCCTCCAGCAACTGCTGAAACTTCGACATATCGGCATCCAGGAGGGCTAGACTGGCACCCATAGCGATCATATTCACCATGGTCTGCATTACCTTCTGCTCGCGTTTGAATCTCCGAAACGGGATCATTAAAAACTTACCGCGGCCCTCGGGCTGGAGGTCGTTGTCATCGTAGATAACGATCGAGTCATCGTGCAGGCGGTGTTTGTGATTGCGAAAGGTGTCAGCGTTCAGACACACCAGCATATCAACACCATGCTTATTGGCATACACCGGCTCATCGGAGAACACCACATCGGTGGTATTATGCCCGCCGCGGATCAGCGACGGGTACTCAGTATAATCGAAAACATGGTAACCGGACCGAGCCGCGAGCGTGGTAAACATCAGGCCGGTTGTCATTATGCCGAAGCCCGCCTCACCGCCGATCTTCCAGAGATACTTCATATGTTAGTCGTAACAGCAAGGATCCTTATAACCGCAATTTTTACAGATCGAACCAGGACTGCCCCGCATGCCGTGAATGGTCCTCATGCCACAGGACGGGCACGTGCGCGCCTCGAACGAAAGTTCATCACCGTTTTGACAGGGACAACCACCGGCACAGGCACACTCTGATTTGGCGACAGGTTCCTCAGGCGGGGTATATTCGCTGTCCATTTTTCTCGATGTAAATTGCTGCGACCGGGCAACCGCGGGCGGCGTCGATGATCGTATTTTCCTCGTCAGCATCGGCAGTATCCAGAATGATGGCCTTTGCCTCCGAGTCGAGCAGGAAGGTGTTTGGAGCAATGGCAATACACGTCGCGGCGCCGATACAGATATCGGGATCAACGTGAATGCTAAGTTCGCCCACAGCTACGGGGCCATGGGGCTTGGCGGGATCTTTTGGGAGGTCAGACATGCGAGGATAAAATAATTTTTGACAATGCTTCCAAAGGCAACAGAGCACACTTAACACGATTCATGCTGAGCTCAACGCCGATCATCTCAATCATACTGGTTTTGTCGAGTTTTCGCAAGGTTTCCTTCGACTTTCCCAGGGCGTATTCTGAGAGTATCGAAGCAGAAGCAATCGAGATTGCACAGCCGCTGGCAGTAAAGGAAATTGCCTCTATTACACCATCCTTTTCCCGAATACTCATCGTGATTTTATCCCCACAGAGTGGATTATCTACGGTAACCGTACCTGTCGGGTTCTCGACGGGAGTCTGGTTTCGCGGATTCCGGTAGTGGTCAAGGATAATTTCCTGGTAAATCGACATGGGCTCATTGTAACACAGCATATCAGAGCACTTCGCGGACTTTTCTGAGCCCGGCAAGCAGCCGGTCTACGTCCTCGCGGGTATTATATATCGAAAAGGAAGCCCGTACCGATGCCGGAATACTGAACCGGTTATGCAAAGGCATCGCGCAGTGATGCCCTGCCCGCACACAAATATGGTCCTCATCCAGAATCTGTGCAACGTCGTGGGCATGAGCATTACGGAAAAAAAAGCTCACCAAACCGGCCCGCTTAGCCACGTCCGGCGTTCCCATGATGGTTATCTCGTTGGCGAACGCATCACGGAGTCCATCTATGCAATACGACACTAGCTCTGATTCGTGCTTACGGATGTCATGAGCGGAAAACTCCCCCAGAAACCGCGCCGCAACCGCCATTCCGATTGCACCGGCAATATTTGGCGTCCCGGCCTCAAATTTGAGCGGGGGCTTCTTGTACGTAGTCTCCTCTACCGCAACATGCGCCACCATCTCCCCGCCGAACTGAGACGGTGGAAGAAGGTCCAGGGCATAGCGATCTCCCCACAACACGCCAACACCGGTGGGACCGAAGATCTTGTGCGCCGAGAATGCTACAAAATCAGCACCGAGCTGCTGGACATTGATGCCGGTAAACGGCACTGCTTGCGCGGCGTCTACTACTACGGTGCAGTTTGGAGCGATGCGCTTTATCGCTTTCACGAGCTGTCGTATCGGCTGGAGCGTCCCCAGCGTATTGGAGAGTGCCGTTACCGCAAATACCCGCGTACGCGTTGTGACGTATTCCGAGAGCTTTCCCTCGTCAACCGCGGTTCCGTCCGCCGAAAATACGTCTAGGAAACCATCCACCCGCACAGGGATCACCGCGAACTCGCACTGCGCCCGTTTGGCGGCCTGCTGCCAGGGAACGAAGTTCGAGTGGTGCTCCATGATGGTTGTCACGATGCGTTCCGACATCCTTATCTTTGGCACCAAAGCGTTGGCCACTAGATTGATACCCCCCGTGGTGCCGGAGGTAATTACGATCTCCTCATGCGACGATGCCGAGATCAGCTCCGCAACCGCATGCCGGGCGTCTTCGTAGGCAGCTGTAGCTTGCTCGGCGAGGCGGTAAATGCCGCGGTGCACGTTGGCGGAATACTCAGTGTAGTAGGTCATTTCGGCGTCCAAAACCTCCTGCACCTTGAGAGACGTGGCAGCCGAATCCAAATAGACCAGGCCGGGGATTTTTGCGAAAATCGGGAAGCGATTGCGGATATTGGAGGGTAGCATATGGGTATAGTATACCACCGGACGGGCACTCACCTACCCATCTCGGATGGGAAAACGAAAGAGTTACGACTCGGCATTTTAAACTTCAGGTTATATTGGACTCCATGCGCCCGGACCGCACATAGAGCAAGTACCGATTAAGTATGGCATACATTCATCACTCATTCACATATGGTGGGTTCAGTTTAAAGCAAACGTACACCTTGCATTTGAGAGTGCTACAAAGAGTGTTAAAACAGAATTACAGGAAGACCCGAATTATCTGAAGAAGGTAATCAGGAGTCTAACCGTGGAGAACGATATTCTAAAAAAAAGCCTTAAGCGTTTGGGACTGACAAGGTCAGAACGCAAAAATCCGGCACTTGCCATTGTGGAAGGCAAGCGCGGTACGAGCTCGATGACACATTTACGATATTGCAGCGTGCCGAAAGAATCGTAGTTACAAGTACCCGAGGAAAACGGATGAGCTTGTGGGGAACAAGCTATTACAACTTAGATACTCTCTTTTTGCTACAGCTGGAGCATGCGGGCTTCATCTTATTGCAGAGAGTGTGAAACGGATAGATTCAGGAAGTGACTCAACTTTTACAACTTCGTAAACGCAGGTGGTGGAGTATCGGTTTTCCCAAGGGGAATGCGTACCACGTAGTTAGCGCCATCTTTGACCCATCATCTTTGCATCCAACTTTGTTGTCTTTGTACTCCACACCTTTTCTACTGCAGCAAGTTCGTCTCCACTAGCCTCGCAGGCTAATTACAAAAAGGAGGTTTCTTACGTGAGAGAGTATTTCTTTTTCAGCTCAAAAAGCAGGCGTTCGTATTTTTCGTACTGCGGATAGGTGCCATCTTCACGATCTTTTTTCATTTCTTTTTCTAGATGTGAAACAATCGGATCGTTCAAAAGTCGTTGATTAAGCTCCTTGTATTTATCCGGATCAAGTTTGTGCCCTTCACCCATGCGCATACTTTCTTCGCCCATCTGGGCATACACAACTTTCCAGACCAAACCACGAGGTGAAAGTAAAATAACATCTGCTCTGTCCTTGTTGAATTCCACATATTCTTTCCACCAGATTTCGATAAGCTCCCGAAGCTCGGAGGTTTCGATCGTGCAGTTGATTGATTCATCGAAGATAAAGTAAACATATGAAGTATCTTTTCTAATTCTGACTCCATACCCTTCGCCTTCTCTAACCTCCTCTTCTGATTTCCCAGACAAAACCGCGTCGATTCCTTCGAGATACCAGATTTTGAGGTATTCTGAGCGAATTTCGTAAAATAAGCCAGATATATTCTTAATCCGATCCTCGAGTAAAATTCCTAATGATTTAGGCCTGTTTGTTGGTCCATAAGTTGTAAAAGAATAGTGATACTTCATAATTATTACTAGAGAATTGGGAAGGCCGACTTAATCTTTCCGTTTTGATCAATATACATCCCTATTTTAATTTTTCCTGTATAACCTTCATACAAGTTACTCGTTCCTGGAACAAGTCTTCTCCCCGGATCATGGTACGCCTCACTTACCGCATCCAGTGTTTTGATTATACCCCAGTCCTCGGGGAACAGAGTTGACATACCACTGTTTCCTGATTTTTTTATTCCATCAATCAGAACTCCGCTTTCCAGAATACCGTGTTTATTGGCTCTTCCCGGGGCGACCGCATTTCCTCTCTCGCTCAAACCTTGATGATGAAACCCGCTTGCCCTCCCGTTTTTCACTTCACCCTCGACGAAATGTCTAATACTTCCAGAAGCGAACTCACTGTATAGTGGTTGGCCATTATTCTTTTTCATTCTGTTCATTATTATTGACAGTTCTTTGTTGGTAGCTTTTTCCGTTATGAATGCCATGTTCTTATTATTGGTGATAGTAAAAAATGACTTTATATCAGTCTCTGAAGTGATTTTATTTAAAAGTGGCAGTAGTTTTTCCTCCGGGCCTTTATAGTTTCCTATCGCGGCATATAGTAGCGCAGCTTCTTCCGGTCTTACTGCATTGGTGAATCGAGCTGTAATTTTGTGTACCTCTTTTTCAACCTTTGCGTTTTGTTTCAGCTTCGTTGACTTCGCTTTTTCTTTATCTCAATTACCTCTTTAAGAAGATCACGAAGATCTGTTGTAGGGACTATATCGGTATTAATTTTTTCATCGTCTAGGTTACCATTTATGATTCGAGTGAGATCTCGTTTCACATCAGCTTCATAATCGTTTTCAACCTGATAATGAATTCCTAATGGATTTCCCATAAGTACTCCCTCCACATTCCTCAGTAATTCTTCGTCCACGCTTATATCATCATGGTCTAAAATTGAACTTAAATTATGAAGACTTCTTTTGTTCTCTAGATCGGTAATAATAAGACGTTCACCAAATCTTGGTTCTATAACCTTAAACTCTATAGAGTATTTAAGATAATTCATTGTATTATAGGGAAAAAGTTATAACCAGTACCATCTCTGTCATAAAATCTAACTTTAATTCCTTGATTTGTTGTTCCTTCAAACCCTCCATCATTGCGTGGTACTTTATTTTTGAATGCATATTCAACTTCGTTTGCTATTTTTTCTTGACTCAAGCTATCTGGCCACATAGTTGTCCGCATTTTTGTGTATTTTATCCCATTTTCTACTATTTCTACATTAGCTTCATAAAACCCAAGTGAATTTGACCGGTAGTTAGGCTGAACAGATAAATGAGCTATATTTGAATTACTTGGCACATGGTGGAGACCTTTTAGTTTTCCAGCTTTTATTTCTCCACCCATAGAATGTCTAAACTGAGCTTCTGATGTGAAAGCAGGAATATCTGTATCGATATGCCCAAGAGGCGTAGTAGCACTCCCCCCACCTCCCCCGAACATTCCCATCACCTCTGCCTTCAGCTTCCCCCCGAGCGCCACCGTCTCTTCCCCGAATATCCTCCCCGTTTCCGCAAGCATATCCCC
>JAOAFZ010000002.1 GCA_026415975.1 Patescibacteria group bacterium | reverse complement strand
ACACTCGTTACACAGGTTGGACAGGAGATATCTCCGGATGCACTCAGGGCAATGGGGCTGCTTGCCGATACTGCTACCGTACCGGAGGCATCGGGGAACGTGTACGTGCGATCGGCAGTGAGTGTGGTTGTATCGAATGTACCGTAGAAGGATGCACCATCTGCAGATCGGATCAGAAGCTCGGCATCCTGGTTATCGAAGATGACATCATATGCTCCACCCTGTACCCAGTTCGCGGTCAGAGGGGCAAGATCAAGCTGGGGTGACCAGCCTTCTCCAGGAGTACCGGACGAACTGATTCCGTTTCCGTTCGTAATGCTGGTTACGTAATTACCAACAGTATCTGTACCAAGTGTTACTGCATTTGCTCCAATCGTGGTCACACCCGAATCCGATACTGTAACATCGCCACTTAGTGAAGTAAAAGTGGGAACACCACCTGCATTTCCCATAAGTACCTGTCCACCGGTGGGTGCTGCAGTCAGGCTTACTGTCCCCGAACCGTTTCCGAAGAGTACCGTATTCGGTGTAATTGTAGAACGTCCGGTACCTCCGTTCCCAACAGGAAGAGTGCCCGTTATAATAGAGGCCCCTCCTGCCAGATTTACCGGTCCGGCTGTAACCACGCCAGAAGTATTTGTTTGTAGGATGCCTACGCCGAATCCGGAGAATGTAATATTTGTCCCTGTAACGGTAAGGTCACCTCCAACGGTGATAAGAGAGCCTGAATCAGAGATTATTGAGTCGTCTATTTCGCGGGTTCCCGTAAATCGTGCAAGGTTTCCGACAATCCCTCCTGGTGAAGTGACACTGTTGGTATCGTCAAGACAGTTGCCGGTAGTTAAACAGACTTCTCCAGAGGCATCCGGGAATGTGTAAACCTGGTCTGTCGTGAGTGTAGTGACATCTATGGTGCCGAAAAACGAAGCTCCGTCGGCACTCATAATCTGCAATTCCGAGTCGGCATTCTCCAGCCGGATATCCCATGCGCCTGACTGAATCCAGTTAGCGGTAAGGCTCCCTAATGCCACTGAAGGTGTGAATGCTTCACCTGGAGTACCACTTACGGAAATACCGCTCCCTGCAGCCACGTTCCCTACATAGTTCCCGGTAGTGTCAGTCCCAAGTGCAACTGAATTGGCCTGAATTGTAGTGACTCCTGAATCGCTTACAAATACATCGCCGGTAAGCGTGGTGAACGTGGGGACACCGGAGCTATTGCCCAGGAGTACCTGCCCTCCGGTAGGTGCTGCTGTAACCTGTAAGGCTCCAGTACCTGCTCCGTAAAGGACACCATTTCCGGTAACTGTCCCTAAACCGGTTCCTCCGTTTTCTACGGGAAGAATACCCGTTACGTAGGTTGTTCCACTTGCCAGATTAAGAGGGGCTGCAGTTACGTCACCATCAGCATCAGTCTGCAATACTCCTGCAGTGTAGCCGGAAAAATCGATTGCGCTTCCGGTTACAGTAAGACTCGCCTCGATAGTGACTGTGCCACCGGTGTCGAGAATGGAAGAATCATCGATTTCCCGTGCAGCGGTAAACCTTGCAAGTCGTCCGACGTCACCACCTGGCGAAGTCACCGAGTTTGTTGATGTGAGACAATTACCGGAATCAAGACAGATTTCACCGCTATCGTCCGGAAATGTATAGGTGCGGTCACCGGTAAGAATACCCACATCTATTGTGCCGAAGAAGTCGTTGCCATTTGAGCTCTCGATGCGCAGTTCAGAATCTGCATTATTCAATACAATGTCAAATGCTCCTGATTGCTGCCAGTCTGCTGTAAGATTTCCCAAATTCAGCGTAGGTGACCAGCCCTCACCCGGTGTGCCTGTCGAGGTAATACCACTACCGTCTGTAAGCCCCAAAACGTAATTACCGGTTGTATCTGTTCCCAGAGTGACGGAATTCGGTTGCACGGTGGTAACGCCGCTAGAGTTAACCAGTATATCTCCGGACAGTGTAGTGAATGTTGGTATGCCACTTGCATTTCCGAGTAATACCTGGCCGCCTGTTGGTGCTACTGTAGTTTGAAGTGCCGCAGTTCCATTGCCGAAAAGAACCGCATTTGGTGTAAAAGTTGTTGCACCGGTACCCCCGTTTGCTACTCCGAGAGTCCCGGTAATGAATGATGGACCTCCACCGAGATTCACCGGGTTAGAGCTAATATTCCCATTTATATCAAGTTGCAATACCCCGGTAGTAAATCCGGAAAGTTGTACTGAGGTGCCTGTGATATCCACATTAGATGCTATGGTTACCAGTGATCCGGTATCAGTGATCGCTGAGTCGCTTATTTCCAGTGTGTTAGAAAAACGTGCGAGACGGTTTACTGTCCCGCCGGGCGAAGTTACCGTATTTGTTGCAGTAAGACAGTTTCCTGTGGAGAGACAGACCTCTCCGCTCTCGTTGGGGAACGTATATGACTGGGGACCCGATAGGGAAGCAACGTTGAAGGTTGCAAGGTTTGTTCCATCTTCTCCCATAATTACTAATTGAGAGTTGGCGTTTGAAAGAACGAGGTCACCAGCTCCGGATTGAACCCAGTCTGTGGCAAGGTTGCCTAACGAAACAGTCACGTTCGCATTTTCAAAGCCGCTTCCGCTTTGTGATATTCCATTGCCAGCGGTAATTGTTGCGACATAGTTTCCGGTCGTTTCAGATCCAAGCGCGGTGTCACCGGTTTCGAGCAGACCGGCATTTGAACGTAGGGGACCGCTGGAGAGACCTGAAAATGTTATAACACCGCTTGCAGTGAGGTTTCTGAGTGCTGACAGATCGCCTCCGGAGCCGCCATCCGTAAGTGTGAAAATATCCTGGGTTCCGTCGAAGATTGTGAAGCTGTTTGAATCAGGAATCTGTACCTGATAGCTTCCGGTCACCTGGAGCCCGGTATTGGTGTATGTTCCGCCGGATAGCACACCTCCGGTAATTACTGCGCCATTAATGGTGTCAAATCCGCTTATTTCAGATCCTGACGTTCCGGTAATATCGCCGGAAGTGGTAAAATTTCGGGCGGTAATATCTCCAGTACCATTCACTTGGAACTGGCTGGATACTCCGACGGTAAAGAGTGCATCAGGAGTTGGATCGCCGACGCTCACATTACCCGATGCGTCGATAAATACCCGGGCACCTGAAGCATATTCGTCTTGGATTGAGCCATCTGCGATCGTCTGGGCACCAGTGAATCGAGGAATGCGGTTAGTCGTACCGGGGGTGCTGACCGTAACTGTTCCGCCCACGCTCGTACAGTTACCGCTGTCAAGACAAATAACTCCGTCTGAATCCGGCAAGGTGTAGACACGATTCTGACCGAGCACAGCTAGGTCGATGGTGCCTGTAAGTGTTGATCCAAATACCAGAGTATTTATTCGGGAAATATTGGTGGTGGTGCCGGCGTCGGTGATATTCAGTATTGTGTTCGTTCCGTCTGAAATCCGGAAGGCATCACCATTGCCGATAGTAAGATCGAAAGCCCCGGAGACGGTAGCTCCGGTATCTGCGTAAGTACCTCCCGTGAGTGTTCCACCCTCCAGACTACCACCACTAATCGTTGCTCCGTTGATGGTCTGGAATCCCGAAATATCGGACGAAGCGGTTCCCGTAATGTCACCAAGGGCCGTAAAAGCACTGATATTAGATGTGGTTATGGTATTTACTACTAACGTGCCGGTTAAACCATCATCACTAACGGAGAAAATTGTCTGAGTTCCATCGAAGAGACTTAAGCTTGTCCCGTCTCCGATTCTAATAGCATACGCCCCCGGCGCAACGAGTCCTCCAGCTGAGTAATCGCCACCTGAGAGAGTTCCATCGGATACATTACCGCCACTTAATGTACCCCCGCTAATGTTTGCACCATTTATAGTCGTAAAATTACTGATCGCAGCAGTACCGCCTCCGTCAACGTTTCCTGCGAAACTGGAGATACCCGTTACTGCAAAATCACCGTTTACCGTCACAATAGTACCATTATCTGAAATCAGTGAGTCATCAATCGTATTTGCCCCGGTAAACTTCGCGATACGATTTGTGGTACCACCAGGTGAAGTTACCGTGCCACCAACCGAGAGACAGTTACCGGTAGAGAGACACACCTCGGCAGATGCTGCGGTTATGGGTGGAAATGTGTAGGTAGCGCTTGATGTGAGGGTGCCGACATCCAGGGTTCCGTAAAATGTAGCTCCGTCGGCACTTCTGAAACGCAGCTCGGAATCAGCATTATTCAGGATGATATCGAGTGCCCCAGTCTGGTTCCAATCACCGGTAAGTGGTCCCAGAGCGACAGTCGGATTCGCACTTTCAACACCGGCACCTGTTATAGCGATACCGTTTCCGGCTGTTAAGGTCTCAACAAAATTACCGGCTGTCTCGATTCCAAGCGTTATGTCGCCGACACCAAGTACGCCGCCACTGGAACGTACCGGTCCGGTGCTGAGCCCCGAAAAGGTTATTATCCCGCTGGATGTTATGCCGGTTGCGGCCGAAATAGTTCCTGCGGAAGTTATTTGGAACTCGTTGGAGGAGCCAACAGTAAACGTGGCTCCGGGAGTACTGGTTCCAATGCCGAGCCGGTTCGTAACACTATCCCAGAAGAGATTATATGATCCGGAGAGAGTTTCAGAACTGCTAAAGAATGCAATCTGGCCTTCGAATGCAGTTCCGGTGATCGAATCATCAAGGCTTGTGTCACAGTTCGCCCATGTGCCGGCAACACGGCACCGCAGTGTTCCGGTTGAGGTGTTGTAGTACATGGCTCCATTTGGAGCAGTACCCGGTTCTACAGCTTGCGAGCCAAGTAACATCAGCGATCCGTCTGCCACCCGGATATCACCTCCGACATCCAGTGTATATGCCGGAGTGGTTGTTCCAATACCGACAAGACCCGCATTATCAATAGTTACCCGAACTCCACTCGGGTACTCGTCTTGAATGGAACCGTCTCCAATTTCCTGTGTGGTGTTAAACCGGGGAACCCTCCCCAGAGAACCGCCAGTCGTTGTAACCCCGCCGCCGGCACCGGCACAGTTTCCAGTAATCAAGCACACCTCGCCGCTATCATCCGGAAAGGTATAGGTTCTGTTTGCGGTGAGTGTGCCCACATCGAAACGACCATAGAAGCTTGATCCATTTCCCTGAATGAGTAGCTCCGAAGAGTCATTTGCGAGGATAATATCGTACTGTCCGCTCTGGATCCAGTCGGCGGTAAAGTTTCCGAGTGTTATCGTATCCACAACCCGGCTAAAACCGTTTCCAAAGATCAGGGGAACCTCGAAGTCAGTAAATGCGGTTGCAATACCAACGTTCCCATCGATATCTACGCGTAATAGACCGTTGGTAATGTCAGAGAAGCGAATATTCCCGCTGGTATTTATACCGGTAGCAGCGACAATCGCACCTGAATCACTTACTTGAAAGCCATTCGTACTTCCGACATTAAACCGGGAAGGGGCGGATTCTGATCCGATCGTGAGAGAATCTGTTGTGTTTATGAGCTGCACCACACTTCCGGTATCTTTGAAGCCCGGAGCGGGATTTTGACTGTTGATAACCACAGTATTTGTTGCAGCATCGGGGACAAGTGTAATTCCGTCTCCACTAACGAATGACACAGAACCTTGCGTTCCGCCCGCAAGAAGCTTTGTATTGTCGAAGGCAAGCGAGATCAATGCCTGAGTAATAATTTCGTTCTCAACAGAGATTGTTGTGCCCGAGATAACAATACCCTCACCTGCGGTAAATTGAACCGGACCGGTTTGTCCCTGGAGTGAAGTAACACCGGTATTTCTGATCTCGGTTCCGTTAATCTCAATTCCTTCCCCTGCGGTAAATTCAACATCGCCGGCTTCTCCCTGAATACTGAGCACACCGGTATTCGTGATAGTGACATCCTGGGTTCCCTCAAGCGCTAACCCGGTGCCAACCTGGACGGAATAAACCACGTTTGGCGCTGATATATTGTCCAAAAAGAATGATCTCCCGCCAACATACAGTTCCGACTCTGCATATATGTTGTCGGCAAATGCAGTCGCAATGTTGAATGCAACCTTGGGGGAAATAGTAGCGGAGAGAGAGTTTTCATCAAACTCTGCGAGAACCTGAGGTATATCACGTCCGGACAACGAAGTATCTGGCCGCACCCCGTTTCTGTCAATTAGACCGAGGCCGGATGACATCTCGGTAACCAGAGGAACTGCGAATACCACAGGCAGGAGCACCAGCAAAATTAAGATCTGCAGGGATATCAGTGCCTGATGCCTAAACGTCATCTTGAGTCTCTTGTCTCCAGGCAGTACAGGAGAATCCGAATGGATTGCGATCACGTGAGAGATCCTGTTGGAGAGGTGAGCTGCGATTTCATATATAAAGCGAACAAGCCCCCTCCCGTGAGCGGGGTATCGGCGAGGCTGCAAATTGGTATGCTCGTCGCTTCGCATTGCTTGGAAACTAACCCCCCTAGCGACTGAACTCGCTTTCGGAGAGAAACCTACACTAATATTACATCACTTTTTAAGGCTAAATACAGCCTATATACGGTTAAAAAATGCGAGTGTCTATGTTACGTTTATGAACCTGAAAGCGTATCTTGTTGTAGGAATGCCATATAAACACACATTGACGATTACATGATGTTATTTGATCTATTTATACGAGCACTTTTGGCTTTGAGCGAGAGAATATTTTATATATCATTACTCATAAATACAAATAGTTACGGACAAAAAAGTATTTAGCGCTACAAGACAATCTTAAAAGATTGAAAAATATTGAACAAAATCACCGGATAGCACGAAATTTATATTTTTCTGAACGTGAATTAATGATTTTATCCACATTTTATTGCGCAGATAACATACATATAGCATACGTATATTTATCAAAACTCGATGTACTTATGCGGAATTACTGTTTTTGAACCTAAATTGTAATTATTTTATTTATTAGGGCTCAAAGGCAGTCTTCATAATGTTAACAACTATAGAGCCCTAAATTATTTAAGGCTTTACAAAGCTTTAGAAAATACGGAATTATTGATTTTCGTCTACGTTAATAATTCAAGAGTTTGTGAGAAAGTCTTACAGTTTTTATTTCTCGGATTTGCTTATGGACGACGTTGCTTATCAGGATTGCATTTCAGTTTTTCGGAAACTAAACTAAATACATGCCTTCTCTAAATTACTTTATCCGCGTGGGCATGGGATTCGCGGTATTTTTCCTGTTGTGTACAGGAATTATTTTCATCGACGGATTTGTGTACGCACAAGCAAATGTCTCTTATTCGGTTGCGAATTACGTACTGATTGCAGATGAGAATCCCCAGGACGGTAGTATCGTATCAGCTGTAAACAATAAATTTCGCATATCAAACATTCCTTACGATCAGAATATTGTTGGTGTAGTAACGAGCAGGCCCGCGATATCGTTTATTGACTCTGATACGGGAGGCAAGACACCGATTGTTTCATCGGGCAATGCGTATGTACTGGCATCTACCCGTAACGGTGTAATAAAACAGGGAGATGCGCTCACCTCATCAGAAATTCCTGGAGTAGCGGTAAAAGCGGACAGACCAGGCAATATTATTGGAACCGCCCTTGAAGACTTTGAAAGCACAAACCCTGAGGAAATTAAAAAACTATTTATTACCGTGGATATTCGCTTCTGGTCCGAGGAAGTAGGCGACCGCAGTGTATTTGACTTATTTAAACTCTCACTCTTGACTGCTGCAAGTGAACAGCCGCCGATATTTTTTAAATATACAACGGCATCATTTTCTGTACTGGGTGCAATATTACTTGGTTTTTATTTCTTCGGAAAAGTGGCTGCAAAAGGAGTTGAGGCTATCGGAAGAAACCCGTTAGCCGGCCGCATGATTCAGCTGGGAATAATATTCAATGTTTTTCTGACGGTGGTTACCATTGCAGCAGGGCTTGTTATTGCAATTGTCATTTTAAGACTCTAGACTTACTGATATGGAGATCCAATCATCAGTGGCCCTTTACCTGCTATTTGGAATTATTGTGTTCCAGTTTATTACTATTGCAGTTTTGGCTTATTACTACGATAAAAAAACACGCACACTTGAGTCTGCGGAGTATGATCATAGTAAAGCGTTTACCTATGTAGTTGATAGGGCGAATGCAAAGGCTGGCGAAATCCTCGAAGGTGCGGTAGACAAAGCGGAGGGGTTTATTCATGAAACAAAGTTGCTAAAAGATAAAATTGAAGAGAGAGCTGCTCACATGCTCGATGATTCGCTTGAGAAGCATCGGCAGGCATTTAATGAGATGTTTCAACAGATTTTTTCTCAATACAAGCATGAGTTCGAAACCATGAAAAGATCCATGGAAAAAGAAGTTGACACTAGTGTTGCTGATTTTGAGAAGTTTGCCAAGACAGAAATTTCAGAGCTAAAGGATGACGCAGAAAAAAAGAACGCGCTGATCGAGCAATATTTGAAACAGAAAATAGATGCGGAATTCGAGCTTGCAAGAAAAGAAATTACAGCCTTCAAGCAACAGGAGTTTCAGCGTGTCAGTGCTCAGATTCGTGAACAGGTCACCCGCATAACCCGCGATGTTCTTCGTCTCAGTATTCCTACGGACCAGCATGATAAGCTGATAATGGATGCACTTGAGAAAGCAAAAGAGAATTCATTTTTTCGGTCATGATTACATTTGATCCTGCCAATGCTATCGATCGACTTTTTAGTTTGCTTGTTACTCGTGATGATGTGGTCCTGATGTCACAGCAGCTTTCAGAAATAATAAGTTCTGTTTTCAGCCGAAAAGAAGACTTTGGTGCTATTCTCTCTAGACACCTGTCCCGTGAGAAGAAAGAAATCATATTGGCGCTACTTGATCAGGACCAAATTGAGTATACCGATGTAGCCCGCGTGCAACGCTATCTAGTTGCACTCCGTGAGGCAATAGCGGCTTTGCCCGTGCTTGAGTTGCAGATAGCGGTTGAACCGAGTGACAATTTGATGTCGATGGTAGAGGACTGGGTTGAGCAAAACACAAATGAAAAAGTCATTCTGGATGTGCGGGTTGTGCCAGAGCTTATTGGAGGCGCTGTGATCAGCTGGAAAGGTAAAATTCAACAGAATTCCCTGTTGCATATACTAAAGGAAGAATCAGTACGTCAAAATAAATTACCGGGTTCCTTGCAAGCTGATGGACACTCGGTATCAGCACTTCAGGAGGCATCTGAACCACCGCAGCAAACACCACCTGTGCCAACTGCGCCACCGCAGCAAACTGTAGCAACGTCACCTGCCCCAGGGCGGGTGGCGGTTCCATCACCATCTCAATTACCCGTCGCACAATGAACGTAAACTCGGTTTTCGAAACCTTTCTGGAAAAAGTAGGTGAGTATGGGGTAGTAGAGGAAATTAAACATCCCATTGCTACCTTATCCGGATTGCCGAAGGCAAAGCCAAACGAAATCATTCTCCTTGAGACGGGTGAAATTGGAGAAGTATTTGTGGTAGATCGTGACAGTGTTAAAGTCATGATTTTCTCGAACCGGCCGGTACGGGTTGGAACCAGAGTAACCCGAACAGATCAGATATTAAGTATTCCAGTCGGGGAAGAGCTCATCGGGCAGGTTATTACACCACTAGGAGAGCCAATACTAAACCGTGCTAATTTTAAGGCTCCTACCACTATGCGGGAGATAGATCAGGCGGTAAAACGCGTTGATCAGCGAGTGAGAATAGACGAGCCTCTGAATACCGGTGTTGCTATTATAGACTTACTTATTCCCCTGGGGAAGGGTCAGCGGGAATTGGTAATCGGAGACCGTAAGACTGGAAAAACCGCCTTTTTCAATACTATCATCAAGCAGCAAATTCGCGAAGGGGCGCTAGTGATATATGCTGCCATTGGTAAAAAGAAGGGTGAAATTAAACGATTAGTGGAATACTTCCAGACATCTGGCATGCTGAAGCAAATGATTTTCGTGGCAACCGATTCCCAAGATGCTTCTACTTCAATATTCTTAACACCGTTTTCAGCGATGACCATTGCCGAGTATTTCAGGGATAAAGGCATAGATGTTCTGGTTCTTTTTGACGATCTAACCACTCACGCAAAGTTTTATCGTGAGGTTTCACTTCTTTCTAACCGGTTTCCTGGGCGCGACTCATATCCAGGTGATATTTTCTTCACACACGCGAAACTACTGGAAAGATCCGGGAAGTGTAAAATCGGAGACGGGTCAAAATCTGCTTCGATCACCTGTCTTCCGGTAGTTGAGACCATTCTTGCTGACTTGACAGGGTACATTCAGACTAACCTGATGGGTATTACCGATGGGCATATTTTTTTTGATTCAAACGTATTTGCAAATGGCCGGAGACCTGCGGTGAACGTGGGATTGTCGGTAACCCGTGTAGGAAAGCAGACTCAATCAAAACTTAAAAAGCAAATATCTTCGGAGTTAACGGCGTTTCTGGCAAGCTACGAAAAGATGCAGAGTTTTTCCCATTTTGGAGCGGAACTATCATCGGACATGGTAAAAAACCTAAATCGCGGAAAAAAGCTTTACGAATTCTTTGAGCAACATTTTGATCTGGCAATGCCAGTAGAGGTACAGTTGTGCATGCTTGGCCTGATCTGGAACGGAACTCTTGATGCTACTACGAAGGATGAACTAAATGAGATGAAGCGGAAAATGGTACAGAAATATGAAGATGCGACAGTACAGAAACGGTTGCAGGAAATTAGCGGTGTTGATACGTTTCAGGAGCTTGTCGAGCGTGTTGTAGCCGCAAAAGATGAGCTTATAGCCTTATGCAAAACGTAAACGGACTATCCGAAGAAATTGAACTGATGCGGATTTTTCGCATGATTACTCAGGCATACGAAGAAATATCGGTTATGCGCATGCAAAAAATACGTACGTCTGTGATAAATACCCGTAATTTTCTTGATCAGCTCTCGGATGTGTACACAGACATTAAGGGTAATTACCGGGAATCAATCATGACAATTTTGACCGGCAAGAAAAAAGATGTTCAGAAAGTGCTAAACATCAATAAGAACGGGAGAACGGTTGCAGTGCTTATTTCAACCAACGCCAAGCTCTCCGGTGAGATAGTAGGACTGACTTTTAAGCACTTTGCTAATTATGTGCAGCAGCACCCTGAAGTGGATATTATCATTGTCGGCCGACAGGGAAAGCAGATGTTTGAGTCACTCAGACTGGGAAGAGAGTATAAATTTTTTGAGTTTGATGAGAAAAATATCTCGGTTGAGTCGTTGAAAGAAATTATTTTAGCCATGTACCCATACGAAGAGGTTGAGGCGTTTTTTGGAAAGTTTGAAAGTCTGGTATTTCAGTCTCCGGTTCAAGAAAACCTCTCGGGAGACGATTCGACGAAAAAATCCGAGAAGGAAAACAAGGTTACACCATATATGTTTGAGCCCTCCATTGAAAAAATTCTCCAGTTTTTTGAAACACAAATATTCTCATCACTGGTAAAGCAGACATTTAACGAATCTGAACTTGCCCGATATGCTTCCCGGATCCGGGCTATGGAGGAGGCTACGAATCATATTGATAAAACTAAGACAACTCTCGAGCGGAATAAACGGAAAATCCGTCAGCTGTTATTGAATAAAAAGCAGCTGGAGACCGCCTCAAAAGCGATACTCCTCATAAAATCGGGAAATGCGCGGCATAGTCAGAGAATTGCCTTTGACATTGCAAACAGGTCTAGACAATTATTGTTTAAGCGACGGTAATTATGAAAAATAAAGGTAAAATCATCAGTATCAACGGGCAGATTGTAGAAGTTGAGTTTGCGGAGCATACACCGAAGATACACGATATCCTCGTTCTTGAGGAGGATCGGGAGATAAAGCTTGAAGTATACGCTTCTACGTCGGCGACAACTTTTTACTGTTTCACCTATTCTAATCCGCAAAAGATGTATCGTGGCGCTGGTGTGATTAATACCGGCCGACCAATTGAAATTCCTGTTGGTGAAGCGGTACTGGGCAGAATTATAGATATTTTTGGCTATCAACAGGATGGTCTCGGGGAGATCAGCCGCGAAATAACGATGCCTATTTTCAGTCAGGCTACCCCATTCGAGGATGTTATTCCACCGACAAAAATGCTTGCCACCGGAATAAAAGCTCTGGACTTTTTTTCACCACTTCTATTGGGAGGAAAAGTCGGATTATTCGGAGGAGCAGGCGTCGGTAAAACTATTCTTCTGACTGAAATTATTCATAACGTAGTTATCCTCAACAAGGATAAGAACGTTTCGGTATTTACCGGAGTTGGCGAGCGCACTCGCGAGGGTCAAGAGCTTTTTGAATCTCTGGAACAATCCGGAGTTCTTCGGTCGGTAGCACTGGTGTATGGCCTGATGGGAGAGAATCCAGCCGTCCGTTTTCGGACCGCTGCGGTAGGAGCAACCCTTGCTGAATATTTCCGTGACGGGATGAACCGTGACGTGCTGTTCTTTATTGATAATGTATTCCGGTATGCGCAGGCAGGAAATGAGTTATCAACTCTTATGAACACTATTCCTTCCGAAGCGGGATACCAGGCTACAATGGCCTCCGAGATGGCTGCATTCCATGAGCGCCTGATATCAAATGATAATGGAAACATAACTTCGTTCGAAGCAGTTTACGTTCCTGCAGACGATATTACTGATTATGCAGTACAATCGATCTTCCCGTACTTCGACTCGGTAACCGTCCTCTCGCGCGATGTTTACCAGCAGGGCAGATATCCCGCAATTGATTTACTTTCAACCCAGTCTTCCGGGCTTTCGATAGAAATCGTCGGTGAAGACCATTATAAAGCAGCGATTGGAGCTCAGAACCTTTTGAAAGAAGCTGAAGCACTTGAGCGTATCGTATCACTTGTCGGTGAATCAGAACTATCACAATCGGATCAGGCGGTGTACCATCGGTCAAAGATTCTGCGAAATTATATGACACAGAATTTCTTTGTAGTAGAGATTCAGACCGGAAAAAAAGGTGACTTTGTGCCAATCGAAAAAACAGTACAGGATGTGACCGATATTCTTGATGGAAAGTACGACAGGGTAGAACCGGAACAGTTTCTGTATATAGGGGATATACGGAGTGTAGCCGATACATTTCCTAAAACGCAGACATCGGTACTTTTTGGATCCGGATCAACGGGCACACCCGAAACAGCAGCTACGGCAGGAGCAGTGGCAGGTGGGCCTGTAGCATCCGCACCACCATCATCGGCCACCCCTGCAGTACCATTACCTACTGTAGCAGCTCCGCCACCCACAGCCAATGGAACCTCAGCAAACCAATCCGCCACAGGCGGCACCAGCAACGGCACATCGGGCACCGCGTAATCCTGAATTGCTTCTGGTCCGTATAATGAGCGCCGAACAGTCGCTTTACGACTCGGAGGCTAAAGCTGTTTCTTCGGTAAATGAAACAGGCAAGTTCGACGTATTACCCTTTCATGCGAATTTTATTTCTATCGTCATTCAAAATGTAGCAGTTCACGATCGTGACGGGTCGAAAAAAGAGTTTCCCATAGAGATTGCAGTTATGAAAGTCTTGGATAACGAGGTAGTAGTCTTCCTGGGAATCGAGCGGGCAGATTTTATTACCGAAGCGATGCCCGGTCTTGCAGCTACAACCGATTCTTCGTCGAATACGGTGGTATAATTATATTCTGCCGTCGTAGCTTAATTGGATAGAGCAGACCCGTCCTAAGGGTAAGGTTGGAGGTTCGATTCCTCCCGATGGCGCCCGTATGTTCAGTATCCGAAGCATTCAATTGCCGGAAAAAGATTACTTGACAACACTATCTTTTCGCACGATCGGGAACTTTATGGTGCTAACATCCTTGTATCTGATCGGGAAAACGCTTTACCAGCCAGTATTCGAAGAAATCAGGTTTTTTATAAACGACATTACCCGTACCCGGTACACTGTAGAAGCTCCGCCGCCTGGAACAGAGCCAGAGCCAGGACGATTTGCCCGCATGTTCGGTGAGGGGAGACTGGAGTTGCTGGTACCTGAGGACCCGGAGTATAGTCTGGTAATCCCGAAAATAGGGGCAAATGCCCGGATAGTGCCCAACGTAAATGCAGGGAGTGAAGAGGCCTACCAGGAGGCACTTAAGAGAGGCATTGCGCATGCTGCCGGAACAGCATTTCCTGGAGAAGGTGGACATATATTCCTGTTCGCACATTCAACAGATTACATCTGGAATATCGGTTCGTACAATGCCGTGTTTTATCTCTTGTACAAGTTGGAGCCAGGTGATGAAGTAAACGTGTTTTATCGCGGGAAGAGACACCGGTATACTGTTCGGGAAAAAAAGATCATAGAACCCTCGGACGTGCACTATTTGACAAGAAAAACGGAAAGAGAAACACTTTCACTCCAGACCTGCTGGCCGCCGGGTACTACACTGAAGCGGCTCATTGTGCATGCAGACGCTATGACCACTGAATAATTGAGAGCAAGCAACAGGAGTCAGCGGATTCCGATTTCGTATATATCACCGTACCGGTTTACTTGTGGATTAAGGTTGGAAAGCACAATCAGCTTCCAGTCCGGGTTCGTTGCAAAGAAAGTAGGGTCATACGGACCGGCATATACCGGTTGTTTATTGGTCCCGTCATATTGAATAATCGAAATCATGGAGTTTTCATTTATTACCAGATGCTGTGAACTCGGATACCATTGAACATAATCGGCGATAGTGAGGTTATTGAATCCGGAGATCTCCAACTGTGCAGATAGTGTTGATTCAGGTTCGGGTGTCAACGGGACTTCTTCGGTTGTAAGTTCATCAAGAGATGAATCTTTAGTTTCCGGGGGTGTAATCCGTTCCAGGTTTAACGGCATTTGATAGTTCCGGTCCTCCTTCCGGTCGTACACATAGACTTCACCCGTTTTCAACTCACGCTGTTCTGGAGATTGGTTTGTACCAATAAGCCGGGGCTTAATTGAGAGCGGAAGTTCGATATTTCGGAGAGACTGGTAAAGTATTTTCGTCTCGTCTGGGGAGAATGCAATGATCCGGAAGGAATCTGTTGCTACATTTCGGATGGGCCGCGGAAATGTTTCAAGAATCTTTAATAGATTCTTCTGTTTTTGACGATTCCATGCGGCGGAGATTGCAGCTTTTGATGCAGTAACGTCGAGTGGCTCAGTGTTATTCCCCTCGAGCGAGAGCAAATAGGTATACTTCGTAGTGTCCTCGTTGACAAACGTGAAAAGTCCCTGACCGAAATCGGCGGAAAATTCCGCTTCTGTAGATGCAAGATTCGTGCCGGGAGGGAGGAGGCTTGAAAGCATGAGGAGTTTCAGTGGTGAAAAAGGAGAGAGCCGCCGGCTCTGAGCTTCAAGGAGATAGATCCCGTCTTTTAGTGGGTCGTTATTTTGGGCAAAAACGAGAACACGACCGGATTCTCCGACCGGCATTGCTTTGCTCACACCAAGATTGGTAAGCGGGGACAGAGACGGGTTTCGCGGAAAGAGCACGGCATCTATGCTGACTACAACTTCACCCCGTACTGTAATGTTCTTATGCCATTCAGTAAATCCTTCTTTTGAGATACGGACATCGTAATTACCGGGAGGTAATGTAATATTCTGGTTCGTAACGCCCTTTAGCTCGCCGTTTACCAGAATTTTTGCCGCTTCGGGTGCTGAGTTCACGCTGATAATTCCCGTAGACGTGATGGTTCGGTCTTTAAAGTTAAAACGATATCCACGCGCTGTTGCGACAATAAGAAATAGAATTACTGAAAAGATTACGATAAGAATAATTTTCCCCAGGATGTTGCGCAGGATAGCCATACAGGAAGCCCACAAAGGTAATGTAAATAAGACCTCTTATATTATACAATAGAAGGATATGTTCTTCAGGTTCAAAAAAAAAGTCGGCATCGATCTGGGCACCGCGAATAGTTTGGTATACGTAGAAAAAGAGGGAACTGTCCTGAATGAACCCACGGTTGTTGCTTACTCGGTAGAAGATAAACGGATTCTTGCGGTGGGGGATGATGCCCGGGAAATGCTCGGACGTACACCAAATTCGATTATTGCTGCACGTCCTATGCGTGAGGGGGTAATAGCAGATTATACTACCACATCTGCCATGATTACCTACTTTCTAAAGAAAGCACTACGCGGTCAGGTTCTCTGGCCGGAGGTAATGATATCTATCCCTGGCGGTTCATCGCAGGTCGAACGGCGTGCGGTAGTGGCCGCATGTAAACAGGCTGGGGCATCTGAAGTATATCTGATCGAAGAACCGCTTGCAGCTGCTATCGGAGCGAGAATTCCGATCTCGCAACCCTCAGGACACATGATCGTGAACATTGGCGGTGGTACGGCAGAAATAGGAATAATTTCGCTTGGACAGCTGGTTGTTTACCGAACGGTTCGTACTGCCGGCACGAAGTTTGATGAAGCTATTCAGCAGCATCTGAAGAAGAAACACAACCTGATAGTCGGTGAACGCACCGCGGAGGATATCAAGATGAAGATCGGAAATGCCTTTATACAGGATCAGGACGAACGTGAGGAACGGATTATTGAGGTAAAAGGGCGCGACCATCAGACCGGACTTCCCAAGATAATGGAGATCGGGGAGAAGAGTATCAATGAATGTCTTCAGAAGCCGCTTAAATCTATTCTGGAAGGTGTGAAGGAAGTGCTCTCATTAAGTCCTCCTGAGCTCGCAGCGGATATTGTGGACAAGGGAATTGTTCTGTCAGGCGGAAGCTCACTTCTTACCAATCTTGATAAATACATTACCTACTATACCGGTGTTCCTGCTTTTGTTGTGGACGATTCGTTGTTTTGTGTCATTCGCGGCGTGGGCATGGCAATTGAGAATCTGGACAGCTTTAAACAGGCGATTAGATAGTAAAGTAGAAAAATACTATAGACAATTATACGGGAAAAATAAGTGCAAATTTCCTAAAAATCATGCTTTTTACACAGATGACCGGCTCGTATCGAACCTTTTTAAAACCAGCGTATCAAAATGTAGAAAGAAAATGAATAATTCCTTTCATAGCAGTTAATTAAACCGTAAAATTAGTTGAACAAAAAGGCTGAAATGCCACCCTGTTTTCGATCAATAAAGAAGAAAATTGCCAATAAATATGAATAATTACACTAATAAACTCCTTTCCATTCCAATTCCAACTGATTCTAAAGAAACTATCCTGGAGGATATTTCGAAAACTGTATCACAACAGATCAACATGATCCATGTGGTTTCACTCAATCCTGAAACAATGATAATAGCACAGGACGATCCAGAGTTTAGAGCGGTACTACAGTCTGCAGACATACGACTTATCGACGGGGTGGGCGTTCTGACAGCCTGTTTGCTTCGCGGTATTCCTGCCGGTGAGAGATTGACGGGCGTAGATTTTTTGCAGGATACCCTTGATAGACTCAAGCATAAGCGCATCCGGGTGCAGTTTTTGGGAGGCAGGCCGGGAATAGCAGAAAAGCTGGCTAAGTGCTACGCCAGACGCTATCCGCAGTCTGAATTCAGGGGGATGACCGGTATTTCCGACATCAGCCGGTATGAGGCTGGTCATGAGGATAAGCTCATTCTCCGCGAGATTGCGGAGTTTCGGCCGCATATGTTATTTGTGTCATACGGGTCACCCTTTCAGGAGAAATGGATCTGGAATAACAGGCTTTCACTCCGGGGATGCATTTGTGCGGGAGTGGGAGGCGCATTTGATTTTCTAGTGGGGGATATTCCCCGTGCGCCAAAGCTGTTGCGAAGACTCGGACTGGAATGGGCATACCGGCTGGTGAGGCAACCATGGCGATGGCGGCGTCAATTGAGGTTGATCCGCTTTCTTTTGTATGTTATTCTCGGAAAATGATATCTTTAGATATATATAGATCTAGACATCGAAAGATCCGGGAGCATCTTGAAAAAAGAGGTGTGGAGGCTGTTCTGATAACATCTGCGGCAAATATTGCATATGTAACAGGATTTCATGGTCTCTCGCCCCATGAACGTGAAGCAGTCGCTATGGTTACTCACCGCGATGTGTTCCTGTTTCTACCTGCTATGTACCAGGAGCAGGGGAATCGCATAAATACCGTGCGTGACGGCATAGTTACTTGTCTCGTTGATCAGGAACGTGACGGGTTACTGACTATGTTCCGGTCACGGGTTCCGGAAAGTGCCGCGCTTATCTTCGAAGAAGATAACCTGAGTGTTGCTGAATACCGTCTGCTATCTTCTTATAAAGAGCACCGCTGGAAACCTGCCGGTAGATTATTTTCCAGCATGAGAATGAAGAAAGACGCCGGGGAACGCAAGATTCTTAAGGATGTGGTGGCCCGTACAGACGCAGTATTTACCGGTCTGGTTGCGTATCTTGCAAAAGAAGGGTATGAAGGAAAGACAGAATGCGATATTGTAGAACTCCTCCGGAAACTCGGGAGAGACCAGGAGCTGACAACTTTTTCTTTTGATCCGATTGTAGCGGCTGGTACCGGTTCTAGTGAACCGCACTATCGTACCGGACTAACAAAACTTGAAGCCGGAATGCCGCTTTTAATTGACTTTGGATTTACCAAAAACGGGTATCACTCAGATCTTACCCGAACTATCTTCCTTGGGACAACAACACCTGAATTCAGGAAACACTACAGAGTTGTACTAGAGTGTAATAAAAGGGCAATTCAGTCTTGCCGTGCCGGCGGAATATCTGCAGGTGAGCTCCATTCACGTGCCGTCGATTTTTTTGCCAAAGAGGGTCTGTCAGAATATTTTATACATGGTCTCGGGCATGGTGTCGGACTTGAGATCCACGAAGAACCATTCTTCCGAAAGACACGACCAGTTCTACTCGAGTCGGGGATGGCGGTTACGATAGAACCGGGAATCTACTTTCCGGGGAAATATGGAATACGTATCGAAGATTTTGTACTCCTGACAGACACCGGCGCAGAGGTGCTTTCCCATTCCAGCAATAAAGAACTGATTGAAATCCCCTGAAGAATAGTAACGTATCAGGGATAAGATACTCCTGCCAACGCCGAATTTTTGCTGTCATGTTTACGTAGTTCTCGAGGCTTACAAAGGTATACCATTCGCAAATTGAGACACATAGGGTTTTTACAGCTCGACATATACTTATAGGTCTTTTTTATCTTCAAATAAATATAGACTTATAACAATTCATATTGACCATACTACAAGATATAAAGCGGAATGTAACGTTCCAGAAACGTAATCAGGCAATTCTGTTCAAGATAATCAGAACAAAGAAGTTTTTATAAAGCGCGAGAAAAGAGCAGTAAGCCACCTTATGATCCGGTAGAGCATTTTAGGTATTAGCTCTACCGGATCCACGGGGCTTCTATGTAAAAGTCCTCTTAGAAGGGAATATCATCCGGGTTAATGTCTTCCGCACCAGCTTCAGTTCCGGTGTCAAGATCATCCTGATGTTTCTTCGATGAAGATTTTCGGCTGCTACTCGGTGCAGTGCCGAATTCTTCGGAGCTGGATACTTCAGCGGTAGCGCGTGTGCTTCGATCAAACACAATCACATTATCCGCTACAATTTCCGAAACATACCGGGTCTGGCCATCCTTTTCGTAGTTGCGATTCTCGATGCGTCCTTCTACATAGACTTTTTTGCCTTTTGTGACAACCTTGCCCAGCCGTTCAGCCAGCCGGCTCCAGGCGACAATGTTGTGGTAGGTCGGTAAATCTTTGTAGCTCCCGTCTTCGTTCTGCACACTCCGGTTGGTAGCGATACCGAAAGTAATAACTGCGGTCCCTTTACTGGTGTATTTCAGTTGAGGGTCTTTGGTAACGTTCCCGATAAGGGTTGCCCGATTCAGATCGAACAGTGACATAGGAAGGAATAAAAAATAGTAAATGTTACGCAATTGTATAATAACATAAGGTCATGTCAAGCACAACTATTTATATCAGAGAAGGGTTTAGTCTGTCAAATTGTAAGGTGACCGTTTTCAGACGGTGTAAGTACAGTGTGGGTTTCCACTGGCGGAGGTAGTGGGATTCGAACCCACGTGAGCTTTTTGAGCTCGCAGGTTTAGCAAACCTGTGCACTGGGCCTCTATGCGATACCTCCAGCGGATACCGGAAATTGTACCCGGTACATTCGGCTATTACAAGGAGAGTTCAGCAGTCATCGATCAGCTGGAGTGGATAATTTCGGTACACATCCTTTATTTGCCCGCGAAGCGTTCATCTCTAAGCCAAGAACAACAGGGAAGGTAACTTGTTTTGAACCGGAATTTTAGAGAAGATTAGTTTTTAATCGGTGCAAAAAACCAGAGTTTGTTTTATCAACCCTTTTTTGAAAATACTAACCGCTCCTGATATGCTACTGGTGCCGAAGAGAGGACTTGAACCTCCACTCCCTTGCGGGAACTACGCCCTGAACGTAGCGCGTCTGCCAATTCCGCCACTTCGGCTGTATGATATCTGGAAAGCGAACCTATGGCGCCCCCCCTTTGGGGTTTTGCGCCTCTAGGGTTAACTGGACACTTCAGAACCGAACCAAGTTCTGATTATACCGTATTTTTCTGATGGCGGGGAGCATTTTCAGATTGTGGCGTTCATGAAGGACGTTCATGAAAGATGCCGCAACACAATACGCTCGGAAAGCTTATCCTGAAAATCATCCGGAAAGAACCAAAGCTGCGTATCGGTTATGCGTTCCCGAGTTGTATGCCGCTGAATCCGTGGAAGTTGCAGTGCGCGTGCTAGACGTTCAACGAAGTCGCCGATTCCCGTAAAAGAGAAGCGTGTTCTGCGCGCGTCGCCTGGGCGGGCTACCTCGTGGTGCACAAGTACGGGACTTACCTTCCCGCCGTCGTTTTTGATATTGTCGGGAGAGTGCTCCTTTGAATTATGCGGTTGTGCTGCATTCGGGAACAACGTATAGATCCATGAATTGCTCTGTAGTAGAGCCTGCCCTATGCCGTCCAGGTCAAAAACCGGTCGCAGTTGTAATAGTTCATGTCCGATATACTCGTTTTGTTTATCACGGGGTATAGTAAGGTTCCTGGCATCGAAGTAGAGATTGAGGCAAAGAGCATCCGGTGCGTGTTTCACTCCCCGTGGCCTTTTTTTTCCAAGCGCAAGTGCACTAAGAAGTGATACCAGTCGTCCGGACCACATCCGCCCCCGCGCGGTAACAAGAAACACATCAACGTCGTCTTCAGGGTGGCCGTTCAACATAGATAAGGATCCCGAAATGGCCGCATACCGGATCACCGGGAATCTGCGGATTAGTTGAAAAAAGGTTCTCGAACGATCAAGCTTAGCTTGAGATAGGAGCTTTCTTTCATAGAAATGCTCAAATATTTTCTTTGAACCAAAATGGCAGTATCTATTTTCTTCCTTTTGAGAAGCCGCAATAAGTTGTAACCGTCGCATTTTATGTAACGTTTTAGTAAATCTTTCTCGCGTGGTTTTTACTCCCAGGAAGCGATACAGCTCGCTTTCAAGAGGAGGATAGGCAAAGACCGCATAATAATCCAGAACCTTCAGAATCGCGTCGGAGATATCTTTCGTTTTTCCGGATCCCATTCTTGCGGTGATCTTAGAAGCTGCAGGCCTGCAATTAATGGTGACCATTTTCATACTATACCATTGCATGATTGGAGTATACTGAAACCTATGAAGAAACTGCTGATTGTTACTTTTGCGATGATGTTTCTTGCCTTTCCAGCAGTACTTGTTGCAAACAGCAACGAGGGCCCGTATAGCAATGCAGAAGAGCGTATTTCATCGTTTGATGTCCGTGCCGAACTCTCTACTGATGGAAGCTTTACCGTAACCGAAACGATTACCTACAACTTCGGGAAAAAACAGCGGCATGGCATTTACCGCGAAATTCCGTTCGTGCTGGAAAAAGAAGCAACAGGGCCACGGAGGCGGCTTGATATAACCGTTGAACAGGTTACCGATGCGGCGGGGGTAGCCCGTCCGTATTCAGTTACAGAAGAAAACGGGAATGTGCGGATTAAGATCGGAGATCTCGATGTTACCGTCACCGGTGAGCAAGTTTACACGATAGCGTACCGGGTCACTGGTGGTATCCGCTACTTTCCCGATCATGATGAGTTTTACTGGAATCTGACCGGAAACAGGTGGGAGGTCCCCATAGAAAAAGCTTCTTTTACTCTGGAATCCGGTTTTGGCCTCGGAGAAGATGCGCGGGCGGTCTGTTACACTGGAAGTTCCGGTAGCGAGGAGTCTGCTTGCATTACCAACATATCCGAGACAAGCGCAACGGCTGCACTTGCAGAAGGGCGAACACTGCAGGCCGGGGAAGGCTTTACCGTAGCGGTGGCATTTCCGAAAGGAAAAGTTTCCGTGGTAGAGGCACGGGTATACCAAACTTTCTGGGAATCAACTGCGGGGCGAATCCTGGCAGTCGTAATTGGAATTGCCCTGGTGGGATGGTATCTAATTTATCCTGTCTGGATAGGCTTTAAGTGGTACCTATTCGGGCGTGATCCACGCACCGGCCGTGATCTGACTGCAGCGTATGAGCCTCCCAAGACTCGTTCGGGCAGACCACTTACCCCTGCGGAGACAGGTACTCTGATTGATGAACGGGTTCATACCCGCGATGTCGCGGCAATGATGGTCGATCTGGCAAGGCGCGGTTACTATACAATAGATGAGCGACAACCGAATGATTTTTATTTTGTCCGGAAAAAAGAGCCCGACGATTCTTTGCTCGAGTTTGAACGATTATTCCTGCATGGATTATTCGGTACGCAGACAGAAGTCCGTCTGAAAGATCGCAAACTGGCAGGTACCGTAGCAAAGATTGAAGATGTAATGTACAAATACCTGGTCAAACAGGGGTTTTTCCCGTCTAATCCCAAAGCGATTCGGCTGTACTATGGAGTAATTATGGGATTGGCAGCAACCACATTTAATCTGCCGCTTCTGGCCTCTAGTGCATTGTTCGGAATGAATATGGTACGGAAAACGTATGAGGGTGCCCGTGCAGCGAGTCATGTCCGTTCGCTTCGCAATTTCCTCAAGTCACAAGAACGGCAGATTCAGTTCCAGGGAGAACGGCAGCTCCTCTTCGAAAAATTACTTCCTTATGCAGTCGCTTTCGGAGTAGAAAGAGAATGGGCGGAGCGCTTTGGGGATATCGCACTGGTACAGCCGGACTGGTATAGCGGATATTACGCGGACGGTTTCAATGCGCGGGTTTTTTCTCAGAGTATTCACTCATCGGTAAACAGTTTTGCTTCCGCAGCTACGCCGGTAGTCTCGTCTACCGGGCATTCTTCCGGATTCTCGGGTGGTTTCTCAGGAGGCGGCGGTGGCGGTGGCGGTGGAGGGAGCTGGTAAGCACTTTACCGGTGTGCGGTCCAACGGGTATGGTACAATAGAAGTTCTGAAAGTGCCCGTAGCTTAATTGGATAGAGCAACAGCTTGCGGAGCTGTAGGTTGCAGGTTCAAGTCCCGCCGGGCACGCACAGATAACTTCGATCGAGAAAATAACTCCGTGACTAACTTATTTTTCGCATGTTTCTTATAACGCTCGATTTCCATTTTGACGTATTAACCTGTCTGAACACGGTGCGCAGGAGCAAAGCTTTCTACCCCTCACCAGTATTACACGGCAACCTGAAGCAGAAAATACCCTGCGGTTTTATTCCGAAGAGGAGATTACAGCGGCACTTGAAAGAAAACGGGTTGGTGTCGAGCTGCATCGTCGTGTAGAAGGTGTTATGTGCGGAGAAGAAATCATGCAAATCGCCGAAGATAACGAAGTAATGACTGCAACGTACCGTATACCGTATACGGTCCACGTCGGCGAGATTGGGCCTTGGACACATGCCACCCTTCTGGTATTGCCCGTGCCGGCGGCATGATTTATAATGTACACCTGATACCGCGTACCCCTTTGCAACGGAGTTACAGATCGGATGTGTACAATCAGGGCCCGTCGTTCAACGGTAGGACTAAGGTCTCCAAAACCTTCGATGGGGGTTCGATTCCCTCCGGGCCTGCTCGACAAGTTAATCACTTCGGACCATACCCCGTCCAGTCGATGCGCGTGAGTGCTTTCAAAAGGGTATCCGCTGCGGCATCCAGGGAGTAGGACTGCACGATATGCTCGCGGCATTTTTTTGGACTCAGTTTGCGTGCTTCCGGTACTGCTGCTATCAGGGAAGCGCCGCGCTGTACCAGAACTCCATTTATGCCGGGTACCACGGTATCATGTGGTCCGGGTGCATCGAACGCTACCGTGGGAACACCGGAAGCACCCGCCTCGATCACGGTATTCCCGAAGGTATCGGTTACACTTGGAAACACATGCACATCGGCAAAGCGCACAAACATTGCTAGTTCGCTCCCTAGTTTCTTCCCCAGGAAATGCACGTCTGGGCGGTTTCCGAAACGGCGTTCCAGAGTTTCCCGGAATGGCCCATCGCCAATTACCACTCGGTGGTATGCGCGTGACCGCGGAGCTTCCCCAAGAAACAGGTCAATCCCTTTTTCTTCGGCAACCCGTCCAAAGTACAGGAGTATCGGTTTCGGATCTTTCCTGAACCAGGTCAGGTTTGCATACGGATTTTCCTCATCTGGCAAGCGCGGACGGAATAACCCGGTATCTACCCCACGCGGCCAGATACGGGTTTTACCAAGGCCCATGGCGTGCACTTTTTCCTCCATTGTTTTTGTCGGCACCAACACAAGGTGTGCGTCACGATACACATACTCCAGTAACGGTCGAAACCACTCCGGCGGCAGGTTAAGGGCGCCACCAGTAAGCCGGTTTAGATAGATCGAGGCATACTCGTCATAATTTGTGTGAAACTGTGCCGTAAATGGGAGGGGAGGCGAGTCACCCTCTAGAGGAAGAGTTCGGCAGAGATGTGACATATATAGTCCGAGCGGTGCTTCGGCAGTCATCGTAAAAATTGCATTTGGTTTGAACGAAAGGAGCATACGTCGAACGATTCCGAACGGATTTATTGCGATTTCGACATCGGAATAGAGCGGGACACGAAAGCGGATGAACTGCGGAAGATACGGATGAAGCAGCTTTACCCGGTACCCGCGTGCAGATAGAGTTGCCACCATATTCATTGCCGTGCGATCAACACCCTGTACGTAACTTCCCCGGTCCTTCTGGTCCGCAGGTTTTCCATCTGTGGTGTCACAGACGATCATAATTCTGTCACCATGCTTTAGTGTGGGCATACGGTATTGTACCACCTGCTATAATGAGTTAATGACTGAGCCTACGCGCAAAACTGTCGCTGTCTTTTGCGGGAGCGATTATTGCCCCAACCGCGCACTCTATGCCGACATTGCTTTTTCCACAGGCCGGTTACTTGCGGAAAGGGGATACGATGTGGTGACGGGAGGTGGCCTAGGGATGATGTCCGATGTTAACAAGGGTGCTGTACATGCCGGAGCAAAACGTGTTGTGTCAATCCGGTACTGCTTTAACGAGGGGATTCAGTCTCCGTTTTTTACCGAGTTCGAGACGTTTAATAACCTGATAGACCGGCAACTGATGAAACCGGTCGTGTTTGTAGGAGACCGTTTTTACCAGCCAATAAAGGAATTTATCGAAATGGTTATTCCCGAAGGATTTCTCTCTATTCCGCTGGATTCGCTCTGTGACTTTACTCCTACCCCCGAAGCGGCAGTTACCCGGATCGGAAACCGGTTGCAGAATGGAATCACATGAAAATACTCACCCCCAAACTATATTCGGTAGACCGTTACGTGCTGGCAACCACTGTACACTGTCCGAAAGGTACCGGTCCGTTTCCCGCTGTGATTTTATTACCGGGTTTTCTGGGACATAAAGACGAGATGCATATCGTTACCCTGGCAGAGTCTCTAGCTTCCGAAGGTATGGTTGCACTGCGCTTTGATACCGCGGGATCAGGAGGGAGCGAAGGTACCATAGAAGAAGACTATTTAATGTCAAACTATATGAACGATATTGATAGTATGATTACTTACCTTGCGCATCAGCAGTTCGTTAAAAAAGAAGTTTTCGGTCTATGGGGGTATCAGATGGGAGGAGTAGCAGCACTGTGTTTTGCAGCCGAGTACCCGTCACGTATCGGTGCGGTTGCTACAGTATCGGTACCGGACTCGATGGCTGGAGTAATATGGAAAAAAGAGGTTTTGTCACGCTGGGAAAAGGAGAAATCGTATTCATTCCAGGTCGGAAAGACCTCTGTTTCAGTTCCGTTTTCGTTTATCAAGGACGCCAGATGCTATGATGCTTCAGATAGTTCAAAAGCCCTAAAATGCCCTTTTCTGAGTATCGTTGGGACCGAAGATGCGGAGGTTCCGTTGCAATTATCCTTGCAGGTATACGAAAATGCGCCGCAACCAAAGAACATACTCGAAATACCGGGGAAGGTTGAGCCTTCTCTTTATACTGATGAACAGCTAAAAGCTCTAAACCAAAAGGTCTGCGGATTTTTTTCAACTTCGCTTCCGTAGTACATGACTTTGCTACAGTGAATTAAGTGCAGTATCGAGTGCTTTAATCTGATCTTCACTACTTTCGATTCCCACGGAAATACGGACAAGTCCGGGTAACACTCCTGCCTCCAGCTGTTCCTTTTCGGTCAATTTAGAGTGCGTCATAGAGGCGGGATGCTCAATGAGACTTTCGACTCCACCCAGAGACACTGCGAGAGAGAATAATGAAACAGTATTTACAAGCTTTTCTGCAGCGGTATACCCACCCTTCATCTCAAAAGACATAACAGCACCGTAACCTCCCGGCATCTGTTTTTTTGCAAGCGCCCGCTGAGGATGACTGTCCAGGCCCGGATAGTATACACGGGCTATTTTCGGATGACTTTCCAGATATTCTGCTACTATCTGTGCGTTTTCATTAATTTGTTTGATCCGGACTCCCATGGTAGCGATTCCCCGCATTACAAGATAGGCTGTAAAAGGAGAAATGGTCGGTCCAAAAACCGGAAACAGATCCTTAAACATGGGTTTGAGCAATTGTGTGCTCCCCAGAACTGCGCCGGCAATCAGATCAGAGTGGCCGCCCATGTACTTGGTAAGGCTGTGAACTACAACATCAATTCCTGCTTTGAAGGGTTCCTGCATTATTGCAGGCCCGAATGTAGCATCTACAATCGAGATCACACCAGCATTCCGCGCAATTTCAGCGATCGCTTCCATATCAATAATCTCCATCATGGGATTCGTTGGTGTTTCGAAGTAGAGCACCTTCGTGTTTTTTTTGAGAGCATCCTTAACAGCTTTCGTGTCCTTGAAGTCGATGAGATCGCAAGCGATGCCATAGCGGGGAAGAATGCGGTTTACGAGATCAAAGCTTGATCCATAGAGACATTTGTGAGCAAGAATACGGTCTCCGGATTTCAGAAAATGAAAAAGAGGTAGGGTTACAGCTGCCATGCCGGAAGCGGTGGTAATACACATTTCTGCACCCTCTACCGCCGCAATCCGTGTTTCAAGCGCCGAAACAGTAGGATTTGTCAACCGGGAATAGATCATTCCGGCAGATTCTCCGGCAAATCGTCTTGCACCTTCCTGAGCATTGGGAAAAATAAAAGTGGAGGAAGGATAGATCGGCGGAACAACAGAACCGAAATGGGGATCAGATTCGTGAACACCCGCATGGATGGCACTGGTTGTTGGTTTCATACCATAAGAGTATACACCATGATAATAAATTAAAACAACAAAATACAAAACGTTATCACTACGCGAAGAACATGTGAAGGAAGTATCTACTGTGTCTGACCGGTATTTCCGGGTTCCTGGCTTACCTTCGCCTGAAGATTATTCAGGATTGCGTTCAAAGCGTCATCGTTAACAGGTGATTCCACCGTGGCTGGTGCAGCTTGCTCCGATACCGGAGCAACCGGCGACGGCATTGCAGTCACAGGAGCAGTAGGAACAGGTGCCTCGGGCGTTGCAGGTATAACAGGTGCCGAGGTCGGTTCAGCGGGCACCGGAGCCGCCGGCGCAGGTACAGAGACATCCGGAATCGAAGGCATCGAAGGCGGCTGTGCCACGGGCATTCCGGCTGAGAGGTCCGGAACTCCGGCCGGTGCTACCGGTTGAGGCGGCACTACAGGCATAGTAGGCATAGTTGGCATCGCAGGCTCCTGTGCCGGCGGGGCCGCAGGTACTGCCGGACTTGGAGCTTCAGGCATAGACGGCACATTTGTCTCCAAAGCAGGCTCGGGAACCGCTGCCGGACCTGCACCAGCCGCGGGTACCGCTGGTGCTACCGGAGTGGGCGCTTGAGGTGTCGCTGGCGCTGCTGGTGCGAGAGCTTCAGGTACGGCCGGAGCTACCGCTGCAGGAGCTTCAGGTACGGCCGGTGCTACTGGTGCGGCTGCTGCCGCCGTAACCGCCGGAGCTGTTGCCGTGCCTGCAGTTGTATTTAGCTCCTTATCGAACTCTTCTTTCGTAAAACCTTTCATGACGACCTTCGAACCGTCGTCTTTTTCAATTACTGTCACCGGGGTACCGGCAAAATTATTCGAAACTGTCAACATTTCTGTCAGGAAATCCTTATTCGTCTCGAGATTCCGTTCTTCAAACTGCAGATTAAGAGATTTGAGATATTCCTTCTCCTGTGCTGAAAATTTGCAATCGGAAATAGTATAGACAGTAATTTTCATAGATGTTTTTATTATGAAAGATCATGGGAAGGATGTCAACCCGTATTAGTCTAGATGCCCAAAAAGCCGAGAATACGAGGAGATACAGCCTATTCCGAAGTGCTTTCGGCACAAGATGCCAGATTTTCTGCGGGCACCATTCGAATATCGTGGCGACGTGAAGGAGCTGAATCGCTTACGGTATCCGTTGCGTGGATAACCGGGGCAACAAGTTTATAAGCTTCTGTTTCAACCGGCCTAATTTTCACCGTCAGCGATTCACCCTTCGGGTGTTTCCCCGAGTAGGAGTAATGACCGTTTACATCTGTTTTTACTGTAGCAAGTGCGGATTCATCTGGCATTCTGAAAAGATTTACGGTAATATCTGGGACAGGATTTTCTCCAGCGTCTCGCATTCCGTTGCAGTTGAGATCGGCAAATATATCGCCGAGGTAGTTGTAACTGTAATCGGTGGAAGGTGGCAGTGTCGGTTCCGTGGTTGGAGTCGGAGAAAAAACCCTGGTAGGAGACGGGCTGGGTTCTTTTGTCGGCCGCTTCGTCGGATTCAGGGATTTTTTATCAGTCAGGGTATTAGCACTTTCGTCGGTATCGAATTCTTTATCTAGTGTCACTCTATCGGGTTTCCGAGTAGGGGCTTTTAAACCGGTGTCGTTTCCCGTCTCCGATTCTTGCGTTGCCAAAAGGTTTTTATCGGCTGAAGTTCCTTTCGGCAGGAAGGCGATGACGCCGAAGACCACAGTAACAAAACCCGCCACCGCAAGAAACGCGTATAACGGATTGGTTGTAATCCAGTTTTTTAGGCGTACTATCTTTTTATTCACGTTCGCTTTTATTTAGTATGTTTCCGAGCTTTACCGGGTGTTTCCAACATGCACGTCGGGGTCGCTAGTAAGTTCAGCCAATCAGGTTCTTCCAGTCAGCAACGAACTTGCCTACACCTTCGTCCAGCAAATCGCCCTCGACGCGTTCCACGGGGTACTCCGCGAGCGGCTTGCCCGGTGCTATCTCCTCGTAGACGATACCCTTGAGATCAGGCTCGTAGCGGTAGCGTTCGTCTGGAACCCACTTTTCGTCGAGTACCCATTCCTGTATTATCTTGAGCGGCATGGTAACAATGTCCGCGTCCATGAACATACTGGCATACAGGTGGTCAAGCGTGCGGATCGAGGCGGCGAGTACTTTTACATGGCTTTCACGGTGCTCGGTCTTTTCGTACCAGCGATACTGCTTGAGGATATTCTTCACCAGATCCACACCGTTCATCCCGCGGTCGTCCCAGCGGCCTATAAACGGCGAGATGAACGCCGGCTGCGATGTGGGGCGCGTTGCTTCGTACACGGCTGCCGCCTGCATCTGGGTAAAGACCAGGGTCATGTTCACACGACCGCCGTTTTTGGTAAACTCGTGCGCCGCCTGCAATCCCGCCGGAATGGTGGGGAACTTTATGTATACGTTCCTGCCCCAGGTGTACATGGTTTCCGCCTGTTTCAGCATGTCGGTAGGGGTGGAGTCCCAGTCTGCATAGACTTCCACGGAAATCGGCCCGGCAATTTCTTTTTCGATACCCTGGATCATTTCCTTGTACTTGACCAGCAGATCGGCCTCGGTCAGCTTTTTGCCCGAGGTGATGTACGCTTGCACCTCCGGATTCTTGGCTACAAGGCTTGGATTAGTCGTCTGCCCGTCGAGATGGCCGATCAGGCCCTTGGCACGAACTGTTTCCGCCGGATCACCGGAGTCGAGAAAGATTTTGGGGAGTTTTATCGTCATATGAGGTTAGTATAGCAAAAAGCGGGGGGGCGGCAAGGGAGAGGTGGGGAGCGAGTTGCCCCGATTGGAGGGCAAAAATATGCGAAGCGTCGTCGAAAACAGCGTATTGTCCTTATAAATGCTTGCAAAATGGGTAGCTGATGTGTATAACCGCCGGAAAACAAGTTTGCGCAGTCATTTGTATGGCAGAAACCAGATTTGATCGTGGTAATGTCCCCCCAGGATTCGAAACCAGCTCGAAATATCCGGATGGTCGTATCGAAAGTGCGGAAAGAGAATCGGAGTTTCCGTATTTCCGCGGATCAGTGCGCGAACTTCGTGAGGAGGTATTGAAGCGAATAGATGATGTTGAAGTAGACGCACGTATTAACGCTATGTTCGCCGCACTGGTAGGCAACCAAAAATTCAGCTTTACGGAGCTCGTCAGCAGACTGTTGCCGACGACAAACGAAAAGTGGTGAAAGTGGTTATTGCGCCGCAGGTCGCAGTGTCGAACATACATACCCTCACCACGGTCCTGGCGCTTTACTACCTTGGCAGTCGCGGGATTCCGATTCAGCTTGGCGGTATAGTCGAGATGAGGCGGGACCAGTATGTGCTGGATCCCGACGGGGTCAAGAATACGCTGCTGGAGCCGGTCTTGGTGACCGTCTCCTCGGACGGAGGGTTCACCCTCTCGAAAGCCCGGCTTGTAAACCCGGCTGGGAATAATTATCGAATCCTGGACTCGCCGAGAATTGAATCGTTAGGGTGTTTCCGGCAGATCCTGGACCAAGCGCGCGCTTCGGGAATGCTGAAACCGGAACAAGTGCAAGTAGGGATGCCAATGACGGACTTCCAAAATAGTGTGACCTCAGTAGCAATACCGGGGTTCGTTTTCGATCCCCAGAAACGAGATGTCTGCAGGGCTTTCGTAATGAATCATCTCGACAGAATATTCCATGAGGACTCTTCGAGCGCGCAATTCGTCCGAGTTCACGAAGCCGCGATCATGGCTACTCTCGAATTCATGCGGGCATGCCCTTGAGCTGTTATAGTGTGAATCATGGCGCGTGCACCCACCATCCGCGGTTATATCAAAGACATCGTCGGATTCTCGCCCCGCATCGGACCGGGGGAGCTGGCTACCTACGAGTACCTCAAGAAAAGGCTTAATGATGCTAAGGTTCCGTTCGTGGACCAGGTAGTCGATATCACCGTCCCGCTTACCAAGAAAGTCGAGCTCGTCGCCGACGGCGAATCGATCGACTGCCGTGGCGTCGGACGAGAAAGCGGCGTTATCGAGGGGAAGGATCACCTAATAAGCAGTCTCATGTGGGGGAACGACGATTTCTATCACCCTGCAAACATCAACTTCGACCCGCGGTGCGAGAAAACGGTTTCGATGGCGACCTTCTTCAAACATACCGCAATTGCGATTAACAAATACGACCTGTCGAAGATCCTGGCCGCGACGGACGTGCGGGGAGAAGTCGTCGTTGAGCCCTATAACTTCCAGTCGCATAACCTTTTGGTCGGGAACCTCACGAATCCAAAAACAATCGTTTTCACCCATTACGATTGCTGGGAAACCGGCGCCATCGACAACGCGTCTGGTACGGCTACCGTGCTCGATGTGGTGATTACGGAACCCCGGCTCCTGAGAGAGAATCTGTTCGTGATCACCGGCAACGAAGAGATCTCCTACGATGAGCCAATCTTCTGGGGGAAAGGCTACCGTCGGTTCCAGGAGGAACACGAAAGCCTCATGGAAGGCGCGAAGCGACTGCTGGTGGTAGATTGCGTCGGTTACTCAGAAACGCATCTGGATACGGGAGAAAACCTGTGCAATGCGTTTCCGATCAACAACTACGAACGCTTTAGGGCCAAGACCGCTCTGCTTTGTGGCAGTTGGGATTTCCTTATCGGGATCTGCTACTCCGCTGCCGACGATCTGTCAAACTTCACGGACGAGTATATCGAGCAGGCCCGGGCGCGCCTGGTGGCGGAGTTGTCGGGGTAGCGCTCGAGGGCATGCCCGGGCAATTAACTCCGTCCCTGCCAGTGTTTTTGCTTATACTGCGATCGTTCGTGCTCTGGAGACCTCGCTCGGGTATAATGATAACTCTGTCCTTATGAAACCGCTCGTTGTTGGCCTTGGCACCCTGATCCTGGCACTGGTTGTATGGACTGTACCCTCTTTCATATCGCAGACCGGTTCAAAGACAGATGTTGCCGCCCCCGGAGCGGGTACCCCTCGCGATTCAGCATCCGGTGGCACTGCTGATTCACTTGCTGGTGCATCCCCAACTATCGAACTTCCGCGACGTGGGGTAATGCCCCCTGTTCGCACCATCGGCACCTTCGTCCCGTACTGGTCTGGTCTGGAATCCCTCTCCGCCGACCCTGCCGATGTCCTGTACTATTTTGGCATTACAGTAAACACCGCCGGCGTGGTTACCGATGAGCCGGGGTTTGCAAAACTGGATGCCTTCGTAAGCGCGGCAGGGAACCGGCGACGGCACCTTACCGTTCGCATGCTGGACCGGGACATGAATGCAGAAATTCTCCAGAATTCGGATTCCCATGAACGTATAGCAGATTCCATTGCCGCGACCGCTTTGCAGTACGGCTTCGACGGCGTGGTGCTAGATCTGGAGGTCGGGCTGGTTTCGTTTCATATCGCACCTGCCAGTATTACTGCGTTTGCCGAAACGGTGGGGGAGTCGCTGCAGCGGGAAAATTTGCACTTCGCAATGACCCTATACGGCGATACGTTTTACCGGAAACGCCCCTACGATATCAAGGCGCTAGGGAAGTTAGCCGACGAAGTCCTAATTATGGCGTACGATTTCCATAAATCATTCGGCACTCCGGGTCCCAACTTTCCATTAAACGGACGTGAGGAATACGGCTATGACTTTACCACCATGATCGGCGACTTCACCCGGGCAGTACCACCAGAAAAGATCACCGTCATCTTCGGCATGTACGGGTACGAGTGGTATGTAGATGATCAGGATAGGCCAAGCAAGTCAGCCGAAGCACTTACTCTGGTACAGGCGAAGCGCCGGTTTGGCACGGGCACGAACCCGCCGGGGGAGTCGCCCAGAGCGTGTTCTCAGTCATTATGCACGGTCCGGCGCGATCCCATAAGTGCAGAGGTCGAAGCCCGCACTAAGACGGAAAACGGGCGAACGCTGGTAGTCTGGTACGAAGATGACGAGTCGGTACGGCGTAAGCGCGTGGTCATGGAAGCCGCAGGGGTGGAGAATCTGGCGTATTGGGCATACGGGTATTACTAGAGCAACCGGTACCCATTCCCATACCCCCTTCCTTTGCTATAATTGGTCATTACACTTAATGTACGTAGTGGATACTTCTCACTTATGAAAGTCGCATTCGTCCATTTCCGAGTTGGGTTAACGGATGGGGTATCGTTCGAGATCGACAAGCGGAAAGCATTGGTAGAGTCGCTCGGGCACAAAGTGCTGCTAATCGCAGGATCTCATGCCGGTCCGATTGATCTGCATATTCCCGCGTTCGAGTACAAATCCGATCCAGATGTCGCCGAGGTGGACCGCCTTGCCTTCATTCCCGATGCCGGAACGCAGTTGCGTGCAAAGGTAGCCGAAATGGCCGGTACCATGCGTACGAATCTCGAAGCTTTTTACGCGAAGCACCGCTTTGGAGTCTTATTTCTGCACAACCTCTTCTGTTTGCCGGTCTGCCTGCCCGGAAGCCTTGTTTTCAAAGAGTTTCTGGAAGCGCATCCGGAAGTGAAGTGCATCGCCACGCATCATGATTTCTATTGGGAGCCTCCTCGCGAGCAACGCTTTGCATTTACAAATCCATATGCACAGGAGTTGCTGCGCCAATGTTTCCCGCCGGATCTGCCAAATCTGCGGCATGTCACAATAAACTCGCTGGCGCAAAAAGACTTACGGGAGAAGAATGGAATCGAAGCCGAAATTGTGACCGATACCTTCGACTTTTCTCAGCCGGGGTGGACCCGGGAATCGCATCCGTCAGCGTTCCGCGAAGACGTGAAGATTTCCGCGGGAGATATTGTTTTTATGACCGGAGTCCGCGTTCGTAAGCGGAAGGCGGTCGAGCTAGCAATCGATACGGTCGCCGAAGTAACTCGCCGGAAAGCGGAGCTGGTCGGAAAAACGAAATATGACGGCACGCCGATACCGCCAGACAGCAGGGTTGTATTCCTGATACCCGGTGAGTACACGTCCAAGGAAAAACCGTACGTAGACGCTCTCAAACGACGCGCGAAGGAGCAGGGCGTGGAGGTGCGGTGGATCGCGGATCTGGTTGGATCGGAAGATCAGAAAGCGAAAGGGGAGCGGAAGTACAACCTCTGGGACTGCTACGTGTGGTCCGACTACGTGCTCTACACCAGTCATTGGGAGGGGTGGGGGAACCAGTTCATCGAGGCGGTCTTTGCCCGGAAACCGATCGCCGTGTTCGAATATCCGGTATTCGTTAGCGATATCGCCACTCAGGGCTTCCGGGTGGCGAGTTTGGGATCTTGCTACCAAACCGGCAGCGACGGGTTGATCATGGTTCCCCAGGAAAAAGTAGCTGCGGCGGCAACGGAGATTCTGGCCACCCTTACGAATCCAGATCGTTACCGGGAACAGACCGACACGAACTTCGCAATCGGCGCAAAACACTACGATACGAACACCCAGCTCAAGGCACACGTGTTATCCGTTTTTGCATTGAAATGAATACCAGCGGGTTCAAAACCAAATTCATTCGACTTCCGTTCGGGTTTCGCAAGTCTATTTCGCCGATGTTTATCACCGGCAACCTCATCGCTTCCGGCCTGACCTCGGAAAAAGCGGGAATTATTGCCACCTATATCATCGACGATATTCCTCCCGAAGGTGTCAGCGAGCCGGAATTCGCAGATCTTGTGATGTCGTATCTTCCGGACGAAGGCAAAACCCGCTTTTTGACACTGGATCTGATGAAAAAGTTTCTGGTAAGCCCCCGAAGCAAATCACCGCTTTTTATGTTTCTCGGCGGCTTCACCGGAAAAACGTTCCTCACTTCGTATGTACAGCAGCATTTGGGGATTAACCGGGTTACGGCGCTTGATGATGAGAAGTATGCCATGCGCCGCGAGCATCCGGAGCGGACCCACCTTTTTAAATCCACTTACGAAGAGCCGGATGTCTTCGATAAAACTTTGGAAGACTACTATCCAGTGATGAAAAAAAGAATTGACGAAAATCTTCAGGAGTATTTTGACAAAAGAAAATGGACCTACTTCTGGGAAGGAATCTACTTTACGGCAGATATCCTAATACGGCTAGAGACTGAATATGCCGATATTGACATTTTTCCGGTGTTTCTGATCCCACCGTTCGAGCAGATCAAAGAGCGTTACATCATCCGCTGGATGAGTGAGCTCGGGAAAAAATATATCGAGGAAAACCGCCAACAGATCGACCGGTACATCGACAACGTAGCTCATATTCGCGAGGTTATCCTCCGGAACGTGGAGCAGAGTCCCTGTGTGATTCTGGAGGCGGAGTACTTTGATGATGTACTTGCTCAGTACTACTCAGCGCTCCACAACAAGCTTTCCATAGTTGCAGCGCGTGAGGGAGTAGCCGACTGGATTGCTGCTGTCCGTGCCGACCGGTCTCGATTACAGGAATATGAACAGTTTCTGCAGAAAACATGAACACAATAACATCTCTCTTTACCGGTCGAATCGAAAACCGAGCTGACATTGGTGCCCGGGTTTACCGGAAAAGTCTGGAAGTTCTTCGGGAAGCACAGTACCCCGAAGGAGGAACGAGTCCCTCTTTCGAGGGGAGCCGGTATGCAGGAAACATCTATCCCCGCGATCATGCCTATGCAATTCTTGCCTATACCTCTGCAGGGCTTTACGTAGAGGCAAAAAAGGCACTCACGTTTATTCTTACCGCAGAACGTTCAGCGAACGAGGTTCTGTTTCAGCGGTACGGGCAGGATCAGAAATCAAGCTCGAACAAACCCCCGCAGATCGATGGCAATGCTCTGACGGTGTTGGCATTGGCAGACTATGTGCGGAAAACCGGCGACACCGAGTTCGCAAAACGACACCGAAGCGACCTGGAGCAACTGCTTTCCGGACTTTCCCACAGCCTTAATACGTTTCCGAAGGGAGATCTGATATTCGGGATAAACGGCAACATCGAGTTTGCTCCATACGAAGAGGGATTCGAGTTATATACCAACGCCTGTGCAGTCGCTGCATTCCGCGATGCAGGCGAGCTTTTTTCCGGGATACTAAATGACGCCACGTACGGTGAGAACTGCTCGAGAACTGCCAACCGTCTTCGCGATGGCATGGCGAACTATCTGTATATTCCCGAATACGGCGGGTTTGTGCCGCTTATCCGCCGCGAGCCGAACCCTTCCGTGGTAGAGGTAGCCAATCTGACCGCCTTCCAGGCACTCACGGACTTCGTTGTCTTTCCCCTGGACGACGAGCGCATTCGCACCAGTATGGCGTTTCATCTTGCTGGTACAAAGAATGAGCTGATGGCCGGGTACAACCGCTATGCCGCCTCGATCGGCCGGCATAATTTCGGCAACGGTCCCTGGCCGCGTGAGATGCTCCGGCAGGCCTGGTACTTTGCCCGGATCGGCGATAGTGAACAGGCGCGTGAATGTCTGGACTGGTGCCTCCACGTGGCACTTCTGAACGAAGAAGTCCCGTTGGGGCTACCGGAACACGTGGTACCGCGGGAAGAAATGGTAAAGGAATACAACGTACTCATGCGCACCTTCGACGTCATCGGCCGGGAAGAGCGGAAGAAGGAATACGAAAAGAACATCGGCGGCGTGATGGACACGAAATACGGGGTCTGCTATCCCGTAAACCCGCTCGTTTGGAGCCATGCCATGTTCGTAATCGTCTGGAACGAGGTGGGAGATAAGCTCTAACGGTTACTGCAGAGATTACAGGAACTCCGTTAGCCTAAAACAGCTCGTCTTCCAGGTCGCGGTGCTTTCGGGAGCGACGTTTCGGCGGGTTTTCCCTCGCCAGACCGGAACGTACCTTGTTCGGGATCGGAACGTTTTTTTTCCGCTTCGGCGGTTCCAGCTTGAACTTCTCGAACACTCCCAGATCGCGGAGCTTCCACATAAAGAGCGCGCCTTTATTCCGCGCATTGGCATCTACCACAAAGCGGTACGCTTCTTCCAAAATGGGACGGGGAATTTCCTTTGCGTACTTAATGTAGAGCGCTTTTCGGCGAGGATCGCCGAGCTTTTCCGAAAGAAACACCCCGAATGTCTGGAACTCGCGTGACACGTATCTATCTTCCCTCGGATTGAAGTTCTTTAGGATGTCGGCGATTGATTTCATACTGGTGTCTTTCATAGATGCTAGGACCACGCTAACCAGAAGGGGAAATCGATACTCACAGGTGAACCACGATGCCGGTACGTAAAAATCATTTGTTACAGTATAGCACGGCTCAGCTGGGCCCACAGTTTGGCAAAAACCGGCTCTAGGGCTTTTCGTTCTTCTGCAGTAAAGTTCTGCAAGACATATGATTCCCCCGGAATCCGGAACTCCGACGGCCGATTTTCGATCCCGATACGGATCTTCATAAACGCATCCCCGATGGTATCGCGTATCGAAGACAGGCCATTGTGAATTTTGGGTCCTTTGAAGGTTACTTTACTCATACCCAGGGGAATGTCCAGATCGTCGAGCGCAACAAAGACCCGGTCCGGCCGAATTTTAAAGTACCGCATCGCCTTTGCTACCGCATGCCCGGAGCGGTTCATAAAAGTGTCCGGTTTTAAAAACACTGTATTGCCCACCCGGAACGCCTCGCCGTTACAGGAGTTTCCCAGTTTCTTCGCTTTTTCGGCAATACCCGGCTGTGACAGGACAAAATCCACGAAATGAAAACCGACGTTATGCCGGTTGCTTGCGTATTCGCTGCCGGGATTACCAAGTCCAACAAGGAGGTACATAGGTATAGTAATTTGGGGTGCACTAGGGAACAATATATCACTTACCTAAAAAAAGGGCATTAAAAGCAAGCCCGCCGCTGATCGAAAGAGCAAGTAGCACCGCAATCGCAACAGCCTTTAAGACGGGATTTTTCGACATGGACCTCAGCCTATCGGCAAAGTTTCCATCGGTGATGTCAAGATTGGCTAGTTCTTTTACTTTCTCCCGAACTGTGGTATCGCCTTTTGCCTTAACTATCATATCCGGAAGAGCATCCTCCATTATGGTGCGCAGGGCAGCTTCATCTTTGCTAAATAAATCTCCTAGAATACTTTTTTCCCAGACGCCTCTACTCTGGTCTTTAAAAGCAGCAATTTTTAGTACCTGTGTGGTTAACTCAGAGGAAAAAGCCTTAAGCTCCGCAGGATCTTCTTCAATCGCTTTCAAGGCGGCAATAATTCCAGGATCGGTTTCGAGGGCAAAACCCGGAACATTTCCTGTATACGTGCTATCGGTCATTTTTTTGATTATTGCTAAACCTATGGCTTCCCCACCTTTTCCGTAAGGAGCATCCTTCATTAGGGTTATGTAGTCTCGGACAGCGTTGGCGTCGACAACTCGATTCTTACCCAAAGTCATCATTAGCCCGTTTCGCAATAGGTCCCTTACTTTGTCTTTTGCCGCCTGTTTTATTTCATCTTCGATTTGTGGCCGTGCTTCGTCTTGGGCGTGTTTCGCATCCACTAGCGCATCAGTCGCCGCATCTCTGAGGATACCTCTTGCTCTATCTGCCTTTTGTTTTTCCTCGTCTTTGACACGCTCTTCCTCTTCACCGATCTCTTTGATCAATGTAGCCTCACGATCCTTATTCTGTTTAAGCTCCTGCTCTAGTCTCGCTTTTTCTTCTTGGGCGGTTTTTAACTCCGCTTCGAGAGTATTCTTCTGATTTTCTACATGATCAGCTGCGGCCTTGAACTTTGCGGCTTCTGCCTCGAGGGCGTTTGCTTTTGTTCTAAACTTGTTGAGCGTGGTTTGTATGTCATCAAACCGAACCGGGCTTACAACGCCAGCCGCGAGAAGCTCCGGATCCGAAATGTGGATTTCCTTACTGTTTTCATTGTATACGAAGCCCGGTGGAAGTCCTGTCTCGCCATTACTAATCATCTGCAGTGCCAGTACACCATTGATGTATGCTGTTTTTGTTTTATTTTTCGCCTTTTCCTGCTGACGAAAATTATGTATCTCCAGTGCACGTGGTCCGAAATCTTCTTCCGGCAAACCCGTTGTGGGATCGATTTCGATGTTTCCTGCGGCATCTTTTTTGTACTCTACGCGATAGTCGTTCAGTTTCGCCTGAAGGTCGTCTATCCTAGCTTTGTTCTGACCGAGCTTACTAACTGCGTTTGTAGAGTCTCCCAATTCCGCAATCCTCGTCTGAACGGTCGCTAATTCTTCATTCAAGGCCTTTAGCCTCGTATAGTCCAAACCGCCCTCCGCGATGAAAGAATCGATACTTCCACGGAGTTTATCGATAAAGAAATCCTGCTGCATAAGCCGTTGCACTAATTTTTGCCCTTCTTTCGAAGTTGGATTAAACTGCGGGTACAACAACATAAAATTCGGATTCGCAGCCAGGTCTTCACCCAGGATGGTAGCGAGTTCTACTTTCTCTTTAGAGGTCAGCCTGGCGAACCCCTCCTGGCAAAGCTTCTGATAGAGCTCAACATGTGTTCCTACTGCTTGTCGATTTGCGGCCTGTTCGGGACCATCCCTACCACCCGACATGTATCCCTCGACCTGCCTTTCAACTTCTGCACGGGCTTCGGCGGGGGAAAGTTGAGCAGATGGATTGCGGAGGTTATCTAAAGCATCCTGCATCCGGCCATTGGCCATGTTCTTGCGCGCCCGCTCCATGGCGAGTTGGCCAAAGAACTCAGTTTGTGAGCCAGGTATTTTGTCGTCGGTCACGTGTTCGAGTACGGCGTGTATTTCTGATGAAGGTGTTGACGACATATTATTTAAATTGAGAAATAATGGATTCTAGCTTCTCGATCATTTCCTTCTCGTCTTGCTGGTAGTTGTCCGTGCTCTCCATAACTAGGATCTGCCGGAAGATGGGGTTGTGTATCGACATGTACTCGAGAACGGCCACGAAGTCGTCATGATTTTTTACTTTCGGCATGCGCTTGAACAAGTAGTTCGCTAGACGCTTCATTTCATCGTAATCGATTTCTTTCGATTCGTAGGCCGTTATTAAGCGCTCCGCCACCAGCTTTTCGTAGTTGGAGATTTTGTTGTAAAGCTCCTCAAGCTTTTGAGTGTCGAGGGGAGTCGCAGACATATACGAAAATGTAACATAACAAAAATAGAAAAGCAAACCTGCTATACATTAACTTCGCGTATCACTACTAGAGAGCACAAGGTGCGAAGTTACCAAGAGATTAGATATAACAGGGACAATAATGACATAGTTTTGTCTGAAGGTTAAAGGAATGCCTGAGGAGCCGGGATGATAACGATATGCCAATTTAGCTCCCCAGCACCATTCGTCCCACCGCGATGAGTGTCAGGTGGATGACTGCCGAAATCCCCAGGAAGACCGAAATCCCGATCAGGACACTGCTCGCGAGTGCCGCGATCCCAAGCCCGCCGGCCGCACCGGCAAGATACGCTTCAGGTGCAATTCCCACGAGACGGAGTAATCCGTACAGGAGAACCGCGAGTAGGGTGAATGCGCCCGCATCCTTCATGTCGCTCGCGGAGTAGAACATGGTAGAGGTTATTGCGAACGTGAGGTATCCGACCAGCAGCAGACCCCACCAGCTGGACGCGAACCAAGTGTAGTTGGTAAAGAGTACCCACAGCGTGCCCAGTCCGGTAGGCAGGGGCGCTGCCCCGACCAGGAACCCGCGCACGAAATCTTTCCTCCCGTAGGTTACGTAGCCAAGCGTCAAGCTCCCATGGTTCCAAGAGGGCAGAAAGTGTATCCCGCCAAGCGGTAAAAACAAGACCGCCGCGGTAGCAAAATGCGCGAATTCGTGCACCACAGTCCCGGGAAAAAACAGAATCGCGATGGCAACATAGGGGAGTGGATGCGGGAGGAAGAACGCGAGAAGGCGGTATAATGCGTTCACGGAACGCGAGACCAGAAAAAACTGGAGCGTTACTAGAGCCAGGAAGACGATGGGAAGCCAGGGGAGCATGAGTACATGCTACCCGTTATTCCTCCGATTCTTCAACCCCGATAAGACGCAACACTACCTCCTTTTTGTAGCGGCGATCACCCCGGGAGTTAATCCGGATCGCAGGAAGCTTGCCTTTCTTTCCCCAGCGTTTAATCGTAAGGGGCGATACACGCAGAAGCTGGGCAACCTCTCCTATCGTAAGAAGATCAGGTAAAGTGTCGATCGTTAGTGTTTGCTCCTGTTTGCTTATCTTTGGCATGGTCTGTATTATAGAGCTGTTTAGGGGTAATGTCAACGGACGATATACAAATACGGGAATTATGGCGGATTGAAGACTAAAACCCACTCCGGGCTGTCCCCGGATAGAGCATACACTGTTTCGACTTGTAACTAAAACGGAGAAAAGTGTATAGTAGGACAATCATGATCAAACATCATGCAAAACGTCATGCAAGACGACATCTGTCCGTGTATGCTGCAGTGACCGTGTTCCTTCTTCTTTCGCTTCTTATCCTTGCCGTTGCGGGCATGACCCAGACGATGCGAACCTCCAGTGCCACACGCGCGGCTGAATATTTGGGGCCATGCCAAGAGTATCCGCCTGTGAATGCGCCTGCCGGCTACCGCTGGAGGGCGGATTGTGCGAATGATTGCAGCGGCGCTCGGGCAAATTCCTGTCCCCGGAGTACCGACAGATACGTTCAGGCGGAGACGAGCGCCTGGTGTTACGGGTTTGAAAACTATACAAAACCACGGTGCATGATGTTGCAGTATATCGGTACCGGCGGAGGCAGCGGCAACACCACCAGCGGCGGAAACCAGCCACCTGCAGGGGGCGGCTCTCGTGCAAGCTGTACCCCGGGAGCCTTCAAGGGAAGCTACTGTGACGACTTTACCGAAAAGCCTCGCCGGTTCAAAGTAGATATATATTACAACGATGATTGTTCCGACCGGTACGAAACATATAACCGCCAGAAACCCTGCGATGGCGACAGCGGAGGTAACTCTGGCAATACCGGGAACAATAACCCAACGCCAAGCACCGGAGGGAATACAAACCCAACTCCGAGGAGTGGCGGGAGCAATAACCCACCGCCAAATACCGGGGGAAATACAAACCCAACTCCGAGCAATACCGGGAACAATAACCCAACGCCAAGCACCGGGGGAAACGATACCGGTGCAGGCACGAACACCTCCTGTTCGCGGATATCAGTCACAGTAAACAGGGACGGTAAGGCCGTTCCCCAGGTAAATGTTGCGGTAACCCAGTCTGGATCTACCCGGCGTGGTCAAACGGGTAGCGATGGAAAAGTCATCGTAACTCTATCGGAGGGTTGGAAGGCAGGAAATATCCAGATTGTAGTTACCAGCGGAAGCGACAGTGAATCGTTCACCCGCCAGATCAGTGGACCAACGCAGTGTAGTGCAACGGTTACCCTAGCGTCAAGGGGGGGGAACGAGGGAGGAACAGGTTCTTCTGGACCTCCCGCAAAACAGTGTCGCATTCTTGCCACCGCGACGGATAATGCCTCATCAGCAAAAATTGATATTCAAAAAGTGAACATAGCATTCCAGCAGCAGGGGAGAGGTGGTGATGTAATGCAAGATGCGGACACGATAGTTGGAAACGCGAAACGCTCGACGCTGCTTTACGATGAGGGCTCCACTGTGCGCGTGCAAGCTTCATCGGCCGGATATCAGCGGTTTGATAGCACGTTTACTCCCCAATATTCTTTTGATGATGTGACAGGTCGAATCTGTAATTTCGATATCCGCATGCTTCGGGAGAACAACGGCAACAACTCGGGCCAACAACAACAATGCGGGAACGGTACTGTTTCCCGCGAATTCTGTGATTCAAATTGTGCTAAGGATACCCATTCCTGTGAAAACCAGGGAAATGGCTGTTTCAAGTGCGTGCCCAAGGCAACGGGTGGCGGTGGTACTGGCAGTACGAATACTAGCTCATGCAACTCGCTAACTATTCGCGTTAAGAACGGATCAGACGCGGTGGAAGGTGCCCGGCTGGTTGTAACTCAAGGATCGCTTGTAGCCTACGGAACGACCGATGTGAGCGGGTCAAAAACCTGGGAAGGAAGCCGTCCGGCAGGAAGCATTCGGATAAAAGCTGCCAAGGACGGGTTGACTGTAGAGGAAAATGTAGTCATAGCCGGACCCGGAACCTGTACTGCCGAGATTGATATGAAAGCACCGCCGCCTCCATCTTCGGTAGGTTTCAAAGTGCAGAATAACTTTACACCATTTACGCTGGAATGGATGTGTATAGCTGATAGAACCGGCTTTTTGTGCCATGGTAGTACACAGTACCGAGCGTCCAACATTAACAGACGCCTTGAAGTTGGCGACTCATATACCGATTCCCGCATTGTAAAAAACTTCTGCTCCGCGCCAGAAAATCGCCACACTACTCGAAATGTTCTTGTCAACGTATCGTTCCCATGGAGTAACCAGTATACGTATAAGTTTTCGGTAGATTGTTCCAAAAAGTGGCCATTATACGTTGGAAATATAACCAAAGACACTCGATGATTCCTCGAATATCCCTGAAACCACATCAGATCCGCACTGCAGTGAAAATACTTGCTGGTATGAGCATCGCATTCTGGCTATCGACTATAGCGATAAATGAACTTTACCCATACGAGAACCCGACAGTACGGCGCAACCTGGGAAACTATATGGCCGAGCGCCTGCAAGGATTACGAAATGATCCGGCTCAAATCGTCGATGCGCTTCCTGTGGTGGGGGAAATTTTGCAGTGGAACAGTTCCCGTGCTGCTGACGCTCTGCTTAAACAGGATCCCGAGCTGAAAGATGCACCGGTCCAGGAAATCGCACCAGGTATGTATGTCCGGGAAACAGAGCAAGTTAGGTACATGGAGGCGGCACATGATCAGATCCGGTGGAAAGAATATTCAGGTATTGTAGACGGGAAAGAAGTAACGATAAGTATTCCCGTAGATCAGGGAGAGCCATCACCGGACATTATTGATGAAATATTGCGACAAACAGTAGAAAATTAGTACAATCACCCTATGTATCTCGGACCTTTTTATTTCAACACCAAAGAAATCTTTTTAATCCTTGCAGCGCTCCTCCTTGGAGTAGCACTTTTTTTCGGGTGGGAAATATGGTGGTTTGATCCCAAAACGCTCCTTACCTTGATAGTCCTAATCCTTATTACAAAAGGACTGTTGCCTGCAATTCATAATGAATCATTCTTTGTACTCGCCCTGGTCACGCTGTTTCTCAGTTTATATCTCCCCATTTTTCAGGTCATATTATTCTTTTTCATCAGTTTCATTCTTTTCCGGTTTCTTAAAGTTATATGAAATGGTTCAGGCAGGATTCTTCCGTGTTAAAAACAATGGTGCAATCAAGCTCCCTGCGATCCGGTTCTCCTTTGTCCATCCGGAACTACTGTATAAGGAAATTGAACCAAGAGAATCATGAAAAAAGCGTATTTATGCGGGTAAGATAAGGCATTTAAAATGCACTTGTAGTTCTTGAAAGAACAAACTACAATTAACGTATACAGGCATGAAATCCTATTCAATGAAACAGTGGAAAACTTTTCTTCGTGAAGCTCTCTCCTCTGATGGTATAAAGCAGCAATTTGATCCCGGTTCGCACCTTGTACGCATCTTTATGTTCTCGGCTGTAGCATCGATAACTCTCGGTGTAATCTACAGCTTTGTCGGCCAGTACTTGGTCGGGACCCGGGCAAGCACCGAGACTATAACTGTCACCACCGGTGCATCAAAAGATAGGGTTGCCAGCGGGGAAGAGTTTACGGTCAATGTCCTCTTTTCTGCACCCGCCGGGAAAAAAGTATCTCAACTCGATCTGAGGATGACAATCCGGGAAACGCCTGTTACAGCGGGAAAAAACGTTGTCGAATACGTAACAAACGGCTTCGAAAGTGCCGAGGTAGGGAAGTCTGAGACAAACTACTTCGATACAAAGGTACTGGAAACCTACACAGCACAGACCGGTTCTACAGCAGGGCAATACCGGCTGGTTCTATCTTCACTAAAACCGGAGTCGCAGCTGGCCCAGCGGGTACTGGTGAAAGTGAAGTTTAGAGCAGCAGCCGACGGGAGTGTGGCATTTAATCTGACTCCCAATACGATGGAGATAGTCGGACCCGGAGGTACTACAGGCGAGCCGGTTTCCTATTCCATCGGAGCCGGTTCATCGACGCAAGCATTGGTGCAGATCGGCGAAGCAGCCAGACCGTCCCCAACGGACGGCCCGTCTCCTACCACACAGCCTACTCCGACTCCGGCGACGGATGTCGGCCCGTCACCGACAATAACGATTGCACCAAATCCGACCTGTAGCAACACCTCGACGTGCCTGCCCGATACGGCACCGGTACCGGTATCAGTTCTCCCCGGCAGGGAAATGCCGGTTTCCTGATTATGAAATATCTATATCTATACAGAATTGCACTCTTATCAGTTTTCGCATTTCAGCTTGTATTTGCTCCCCGCCCGGTTGCTGCCCAGGTGGATAAATCCTGCACCGCAGATGCACAGTGCCTTGGTCCCGGGGGAGTCTGTGTGCAGAGTCCGCTGGGATTCGTTTCTAGCGGGTATTCCGGAGGGAAAAACTGTCGCAACACCTGGTGTTCTGCATCAAGTGTAGTGATAGTTGATGCCGATGGTAAAGCAACCAATTCAAACGTTCTGAGACCAGGGCAGAAAGCGCGGATTACTTTAAACTCAAATACCAACGTAACAGAGTTTATTGCAGCCATGTATAACATTGGGAACCCGTATCCTACCCCCCCGGATTCGAACCCGAAAGAAATTCGTGTTCCCAAAGCTCACTTAGATAAGTTCGGACAGCCGGCAGGCGTTCGTCAGCAGGATGGAAATTATCATTTGATTTACTCAAGCGGGACCGTGAGTGCAAAATCCTCTCATACTCTTGAGATTCCCTGGGAGTTCTTTATTGTCAAAGACCAGAATGTGAATAATGCGAACCAAAAGGTAAATCAGATTGCTACTCGAATCCAGGTAAACGGATACTTCGGAAATTCATCTACCAAGCAGTTTTCCCTTCCTGAGGCGCGCTGTGTGGTTCAATTTACTGTAGATGCATCGAGTGTACAGTGTACTTCTAATGCGGACTGCACCGGGGGAAAGGTATGTTCAGAGAACTTCCAGTGCACCGATCCAACCAATCCAATAGTTACAGTTACACAAGCTCCAGCAGCCGGGAATTGTCCTGCTAATTCAAGCTGTAATGCCGGGAATATCTGCAGCTGTAACACCGGGTACAATAACTGCGACAATAACTGGGCAAATGGCTGTGAAGTTCAGGGGAGATGTCAGGCGGGGGGTGTTTGTACATCGGGCTCTCAGTGCCAGAGCGGTATCTGTAGAGACAGAATCTGCGTTGGTAATGCCGAGCCCACACGCGTACCCGCAGGTGGTAGCTGCCAGGACAACGAGCAATGTCAGAACGGCTACATCTGCCAGAATAATCGTTGTTTTCCGGTCTACTGCGATGCAAACAGACCATGCCCCGAAGGGTACAGCTGCAAGCAGGGAGTCTGTTTCCCTCCCCAGTGTAACGACACCGATGCACGGTGTCCAAGCGGTTATACCTGCGATGCTGCTACTAGAGTCTGTCAGCCAGTAGGTTCCTGTCGTGCAGACACTCCATGTGCCCCTGGATACTATTGCGACACCGACGGAAGGTGTAAAAAGAATGATGGTCAGGGGTCGTGCCGGAACGAAGCCGATTGTAAAGCAAATGGACAATGTATTAACGGACAGTGTTTCTGTAAAACCGGTACGTATAACTGTGATCGTGACTGGGCAAACGGTTGTGAAGCCTCAACTCCCTGTCAAGGCAGTGGTGCTGCCCGGGTAACTCTGAAAGTTAAATTTAATGGAATCGGGGTAAATGTCCCTCCAGTCAAACCTTCGATCAGAGTTAAAATCGGGCTGGCAAACAGGTATCTCACCAGGCCGGTGTATCAGACCGTTGACTTTGTCGAGGCGGGTCGCGGAGATCGAAATATAATGACATATCAGGGATCTGCTGATTTTTCTAATATACCTTTCGGAAATGAGTACTCAATCTTTGTAAAGGGTGATCATCACCTCCAGAAACGGATCTGTGATAACGCTCCGACCGAAGTGGTTGACGGCAGATATTACTGTACGCTGGGTAAGATAACCATTCAGGAAGGAGAAAACACCTTTGATTTCACCAAGATTTATATGCTCGCGGGCGACCTTCCCGTGGGAAATGTGCAAGATGGGTTTATAGATTCGATCGATGCAACTGTGGTGCGTTCCAATCTTGGTAGCAAGGAACAGAACATTCTCGATGTGGCAGATCTTAATCTTGACGGTATCGTAGATGCCCAAGATTTCCGCCTGATTATGGCTGCCCTCGAGTTCAAGTACGACGAGGAGGTTACCGGCCTAGAATAACGGTACTATATAATTTTTTAAAAAAGGTATTCAGCTATGGACAACACCAATCCTAAACTCACCATGCCACCTTCTGCAGCCAAAGAAGCAGACGGGATGCCGACCTCGTTCGGCCGTGCGGGAGGTGAAGAAAAACCGCAATCCGGACAATCTGCATCTCTGAGCCCGCAGTTTTCTGACACTTCGAAAAAACGCCCTCAGGTGAAAATTATTGCAATCGGTGTGGGTGTGCTCCTTGTTATTACCATTGCTATCATGATTCTTGGTCGCCGAGGAGATAATACTGTTGCAAGCGGCACAGCCGGGAGCGGGGGAACACCTGGCACTCCTGCAACACGTACTATACCGACGATAGATCCAACACAGCCCTCTGTTGTTTTTGCAGCTACTCAAGAAGGATCATTCCCGGTGGGGCAGGAAGTTGTAATTCGTGTAGTTGCAAATTCAAATGGAGCAGACGTGAATGGTTTTGACCTCCTTTTTCCCTACGATAAGGAGGCATTCGAGATTGTTGATGCAGTCTCGATAAACAAGGCATTCCGCATCTATAAACATGATCGCAAAACTTATTTTTCAATTACCGGAATCAAAGATATAAACGTTCGGGATGCGACGCCTTTTTCACCAGAATCACCGGTTCTGGAGCTGAAGGTAAAAGCAAACAAGCCGGGTACATTCTATCTCGAGGTAGCTCCGAGAATCGGGAAAGAAACATCAAAGTTCGTAGATAAAGATATCACTGTTATAAATCCGCAATTTCAGCCGATAAAGCTTGAATTTCGGTAATGAATTCCGCATAATGAACTAATGAACCGTATTTCCCGTCTGCTACCGTTTTTGCTGAGCACCCTTCTGTTTTTGAGCGCATCCGGAGGTGTTCAGGCCGCTGTCTTGCGATTTGAACCTACAAGCTTTTCCGGTAATCCAGGTGATACATTTGATGTCCGTATAATCGTGGACCCACAGGGAGAAGCAGTAGGGGGCAGTGATGTCTATATAATCTACGACAGTTCTCAGATTTCCACCACCCAGGAAAATGTGACCACGTCGGCAGATACCTTTGATGAATACCGGGTAACCGTTGATGATGGTCAAGTTTACTTAAGCGGAATCTTTGATACACCGACAAAATCTTTAACACAAGCATCGGAGATGGCGACAATTAAGTTTACACTCAATACGGCCAGCCCAGGTACCATTCAGTTCTACTGCGACAAAACTCAGAATGATACTTCAAAGATCGTTGCTGCGGATATTAATGGGGAGAATATTATCGAGTGTGCAGATCTTACTGCTTTCAGTTTGAATGGTGGTACCAGAAATCAAATGCAAACTGGGTCAACTACTATTCCGACAGTGGACCCGGTTGGCTCACTTCCGGGAACCGGCGGGGGGGGGCAACAGGTTGTGGTCCAGCAGCAGCAACAGGCTCCGCAACAGCTCATGGAAGCCGGTATCTTCGAGAATGTGATTGGTGCAGCAGTGCCGGGAATCATCCTCCTGGCAGTAGGAATCATTTTGAAAATCCTCATCTGATCCGGTACACTGAATGCAGTGATGAAAAAGCTTAAGCTCACGCGCTTCACCGCTGTGCTGACCGGCGTGCTGATTGCTATCCCGCTGATAGTCGGGGGGTTGTTGTCTTACTTCGGTGTAATATCCCGGGCAAGCTATTCAGCTCCAAAAGACCTCACTATCTCTTCAATAACCACCTCAACTGCTGTTATCACCTGGACTACCGACTCCGAATCACAGGGAATCATCGAATATGGAACCACACCCGCGCGGATGGATCAGGTAACAATAGAACCGGGAGCTACTACAAATCATAAGGTAGAACTTGTATTTCTCTCGCCGGCAACTACGTATCATTTTGTAGTTCGGGTAGGTGATTCGGTTTATGATAACGGGGGGGTCCCCTGGAGTTTTACTACCAAGGCTTCGACAAAGGATAAAGAGGCTACACCATCCGCAGGCTTTGCCACTGTCCCGGAAGCAACCAGTTCCGCACCTCTGACTCCCACGGTGACACCAGGTGAAGACTCTGGGGAAGATGATGAAAATACCCCGAATGGCACTCGTAGTGCGGCGCTGAATCCGACACGTTCACCAAATGGGCCTTCAGTTATACCCACACCCAGTGGGACTCCAACGCCGCGTACAAATTGTAATACTCTGGATTGTTCTCGGATACTCATGAATCTTGGGCCGGGGAAATGTACCTCCGCAGATTATCAGCGATGTTTACGTCGTAATGTTACCCCCTCACCAACACCGGATGTTACTGCGACTCCCACCATATCACCCAGCCCGACGATTCTGGCACCTGCAAATCTTGCAGCGACTGCTAGTTCGAACTCGCAAGTTAGCCTGACTTGGACCGACACAAGCAACAATGAAGACGGATTCGAAATAGAACGGGCGCTTTTCAGTAGCAATCCGTCATTTGATGTAATCGCAACCTTAAGTGCCAATCTCCAGATGTATTCCAATACGGGTTTACAACCAAACACTACCTACGTCTATCGAATACGTGCCTTTATTATCTCCGGAAATGGTTCTTCGGGTTATTCCAATAATGCTATTGTAACTACCCAGCCTTAAATTTTCCCGGTTTGTACCTGCTTCCGCTTGCGACTGACCGCTCTTCGGGGTACACTAATCCATACGATGGATACCGCGCATTTTTCACCTGTACCGTCGGCGACACCTTCCCCGCCGCTGCAACCAAAAGCACACCCTGTTGTTGCGGAATCGCTTCCGGGTTTTGACGAGAAAAAAAAGCACCGCTTTCCTGTTTCCCGGATTATTGCGATCGCTATCGGAACAGCAATTGGATTACCACTCATGCTTGTAGGCTTTATCCGGTTCCAAAACGCTTTTCTTACCCGTGCCAGTGACTCTGTTCCCCGTGATGTGGTAATTACTGAAGTTACAGAATCAACTGCCACAGTACACTGGTACACCGACCAAGAGACCCAGGGGACGATTCTGTATGGTACAGATCCTGCAGAACTGCGGTTCCTGAGTCCGGAGCTTGCGCCAGTGAAGGACCATACGCTCACCATACAGCTGTTGGCACCGGATACGAAGTATTACTTCGTAATACGCATCGGTACCGAAGTCTTTACCAATGGTGGCGCCCCATGGGAGTTTACTACCAAAGGCAGTACGATGCGGGTGTCGCCGACACCGCCTCCAGGTTCACGCTGTCCCAGAACAGATGACTGCAAACAGATCCAGGAGCTTCTTGGCGAAGGCTGTACTGTTACAGATTATGTCCAGTGTCTCCAAAAAAAGCAATAATCTATGAGGCACTCACGAGTAGGCTCAATTAAGCAGTTTCTGCCAATAATCATCGGTATATTATTATCTGTACCGCTGGCCTTTGCTGCATTTTTCCTATTCCAGGAAGTCATGACCCGTGCCAGCAGTGAAGAACCGGTACAAGTGCGGGTTTCCGAGATTACCGATACAACGGCGGTTATTTCGTGGGTTACCGATCAAGAAACGATGGGAACCGTTGAATATGGCACATCACCGGAACAGCTGGGTAGTTTTGCCCCCGAGGCATCCATGAAGTCAACCCATCTGGTTGAACTCTCACTCCTTGACCCGCGGACGACGTATTATTTTGTCATTCGAATTAATAATCGCGTTTATACAGACGAAGGAGTGCCCTGGAAATTCACCACAAAAGGACCGGGAGAGAGTGCTACCGAGCCGACCGTAGAAGTTGTGCAGGAAAAAAAACTACGCGTTCCCACACCACGTGGCGGCGGTGTATGTCCAAAGACCGATGATTGTGCTTCGATTCGTGAACTCATCGGAAGCGGCTGCACAACCCAGGACTTTGTACAGTGTCAGCGTTTGAATGGTGCTGTTCAGGGTGCAAGTACGCAGCGGAATACCCGAGATGCATTTCCGAGCCCTACTCCGGTCCGGAAGATAGATGCCACTGCAAAAGACCGTGCCGTGCCTGTCTCTCCGCGGCCTCCGTCCAAGGGCACCCCCACCTACGTCCCGCCGGATACCATACGCTGAAAACCGTGAATATTTACAGGTGATTTTACATCAGGTGTCCCGCAAAGATGCCTGCCAGAAACTGCACTATCGGACGGACAATGGTACTGACCATCGTGCTGTTTCCCAGCGGAACGATGAGGAGAATCAGAAAGATCATGCCATAACGCTCCAGAGCATACCACTCGTGTGCTTTCTCCGGTGGCAGAATACCTCCAACTATCTTAAACCCGTCAAGCGGATGAATAGGAATCATGTTGAACACCGCCAGACCAAGGTTGGTATATATAAACAGATAGGCAATTGCAGAAGCAATACTGGGCAGCATGCCCGCCATCTGAAATCCGAGCGTAACAAGCCCCGTTACCGCCGCCAGAATGACATTTGACACCGGTCCAGCGAGTGCAATAATCGCCCCGTCGCGGCGGGGATCGCGTAGGTTAAACGGATCAAACTGTACCGGTTTCCCCCAGCCGAAGCCTACGAACAGAATAAATAACGAACCGAAGAGATCCAGGTGCTTTATCGGGTTCAGTGTAACCCGTCCCTGCAGGCGGGGAGTGGGGTCGCCAAGCCGGTCTGCCACGTATGCATGGGCAAACTCATGAATCCCGATTGCGAGAACCAGTCCAACGGCGGTTACCGCAAACAAGATCGGATTTTCGAAGAGAAGATTTATCATACGCCAGCTCTATTATCGCACATCCTCGGCGGGGAATCCAGAGTGAGCTGTATTTATACTCTTGCGGAAACCAGTACCCTCGGGTATAATGGTAGTTCTTGATTTTTTCTTCGAACACTCGTATGAAAAGATGCTATGTAACCGGCGTCGGCAGGATGTATGGTCGTTCCCACACTCATCATCGAGGTGTTGCCGGCGGACGCTGGAAGAAGCGTGCTCAGAAAACCCAGCGTATCTTCAAGCCCAACCTTCAGCGTGTGCTCATCTGGGAGGACGGTGTGCTCAAAAACGTATACGTCACCACCAAGGTCATTAAGCGCGTTAAATTCGATCTTGCCAACGGCAAGCGCCCTAAAATCGAGATCGTCAAGCTGATGCCGGAAGCCCGGCGGCAGAAGGTCATGGCAGCGGCTGCTGCGGCGTAACCCCTTTTCTTTGCTTCCCGAAAATTTCATACTACGGCAATTTTGCGGGCTAGTAGTATCCGTCAAAGAGCACCCCACATTATAAGAAGCTGATCTCTCGTAGCTTTCCGTTTACTTCCTTGTACAGCGGGTTTCCCTGTTCCAGCGCACGCTCGGTAAAAAGAATTCCGTTGAGGTGATCGTATTCATGCTGGACAACAATACTCATAAATCCGGTATATTCTTCCTCATGATAAGCGCCATTTAGGTCCTGGAACGTAAGTTTTACCTTGTCATACCGCCGGACATTTGCCCAGATTCCGGGAATCGAGAGACATCCCTCCATGCTCTCTATGCCGTCTTTCATTTCGCCATGGGCGGCGCCGGCACTGGAAGCGGTTTTAGAATATTCCATTGCGGTAAACTCCGGATTGATAAAGACCTGCAACTTCCGGTCTTCGGGATTTTTGATGATGAAAATCCGCTGGTTCACATTTACCTGGGGAGCGGACAAACCTACCCCTTCGGGATTTCTCTGACGGTCGAGGGTTTCCTCCATCTCCCGGATAAGCCGTACGACACGCTTGTCTATATTAGATACGGGCTTTGCCACTTTCTTAAGAGCAGGGTGGGGGATAGTAACGATCTTCATGCGCTTATTATAACTCGCTGTAAACAACAAGACGGTGGGAATATCCCGGCCCGATCGTATTGAACGTTCCCGCACAGGTTATCAGATTCAATCGCCGGGTGTCATTGGCATCAAAGACCTCCGTAAACGGAAAGGCATCCGCAGGATAGTTTTCCACGCGGGAAACAGTAAAGGTCAGGCTCACTCCGGAAGCATCAAGTACTTCGATAGTATCTCCCGGGGCGAGAGCGCCCAGATTCTGAAATATGGCAGGCCCGGTCGGGGTATCCACATGCCCGGCAAGCACGGCACTCCCGGTTTGGCCGGGAGCATAGCTGGTGGAGAGCCAGGATACATTCCAAGGGTCTTTGGGGGTGTCCATGGCGTTATCAGAAGTCAATCCGACATGTTCCACAGTAGTGTCGATTCCAAGTTTCGGTATTCGCAGACGGACTGGCTCGAACCGAGGTTCGGGAGTGGCCGTCGGTCGGATAAAAAAGGGTGTCGGTGTAGGAGTGAAGGTCGGAGCCGGTGTCGCGCTCGGGGTGGGGGTACTGGTACGCTCCGGTTTCGAAACAGGCGCATCTTTCTTACTTTGCCACGGCATTCCCGCCAGGGAGGGCAGTACAGTGGCCTGCACTTCCCAGACGGCCAGTACTGATACCACTACAAGGAGTACTGCCATTGACGGCAGCCACACTCGGGACACCATCGATTTCAGCTCGGAGAGGGTCATATTATCCTGTAGTATTATACCCAAATTCGGGTAAAAATGCAAATAAGATTGTCTGAAAAAGAAAGCTATCCGACAACCCCCGGCCGAGGCGCGTCCAGAAAGCTATCGGTCAGGTTTTTTGCGATGGTTTCCGGTAAAAAAGGAAGAGTAAAACCAGGTTCCAAAGAAGAACCGTTAATGCCATGAGAGGAATAGTGATGTAGCCATAGTAGTACTCGTAGCCTTCGATACAGGATGATCCCCCCTTCGAAGCACAGCTAAGCACTGCGCCGAACTGCGGGAACCAGAGAATGAAGTTATGATACGTTGAAACTGCCAGCCCTCCCAGGCTGAGTGCGATAAGGTACGGTCGTATTACCGGGGCTTCATCACGCATGATACTAAGATAGGAGAGAAGCACCTGCGGGTAGATGAACATCCGTTGCCACCAGCATAATGTGCAGGGTGGAAAGCCGGCAATTTCCGAAAAAAACAACGAACCGAGAAGTGCTGCAAAAGCCGCGAGAAAGACAAGAACCGGAGCAAGAATTTGTACTTGCCGGTATAGTGCACGAAACGAGGCTAGTCTTTTTCTGAAAAAATACAGAATCAGCAGTCCAGCCAGTGCCGCATGCGCGGCCAGCGTTGCGGTTGCGAAAAACCAGTAACCTGCCTGGACCATGTTTTCCATTATACCCGCTCTGTTACAATACCAGTATGAAACTCTCGATCTGTCTGGCTGTATACAACGAAGTGGAAAACCTTCATTATGCTATGGATTCAGTACGTGACTTCGGGGACGAAGTGGTTGTAGTTGATGGAGGATCCGATGACGGAACAATTGCGGCTCTGGAACGCTATGGTAAACGGGTCCGGATACTTCATGCCGACAACCCGCCAATGTTTCATAAAAACAAGCAGAAGGCTCTTGATGCGGCAAAGGGGGAGTGGATCCTGCAACTAGACGCAGATGAGGCCGTGAGTGAAGGACTTAAAGAGGAAATCCGGCAGGTGATCGGGTCTCCGGATTCGCTCGATGCCTACCGTATTCCACGCCTGAACTACTTTCTTGGACGATTTCTTAGAAAAGGCGGACAGTATCCTGACTATACGATTCGACTATATAAACGCGGTAGCGCGTATTTTCCCTGCGAGTCGGTCCATGAACAGGTTGCGGTTGCCGGGGGAGAAGAACGTATCGGTACTCTAAAACATGATCTTCTCCATTATGCCGATCCTGGCTTTGAACGGTATCTTATGCGCTGGAACCGGTATACCAGCATGGACGCGATGGTCCTGAGAAAAGAGCTTCAAGCCCGCGGTAAGAAACTGGGGATACCTGATTTTCTGAATTATTTCCTGGTGCAGCCAGTCCGGTGGTTTTTGCTGACATATATTCGCCATAAGGGATTTATGGATGGGTTTCCGGGCTTTGTTTTTTCACTTTTTTCGGCGATCCGTTTCTGGGTAATCTACGTCAAAACATGGCATAATCACGGGAAAAAAAGTCCTTGATCTGCAATAATGGGGAATGGACTCCGATTTACCTCCACTTTCCGGATCACTTTCCAGTGCGGCCCTTGCCAGTATCCGGGAAGACGGTCCCTCTTCTAGACGCAAAGGCATCTCGAAAAAGACCGTTAAGATAATTTCGATCGTAGTTCTCATTCTATTCGGGGTAGGAGCTGTTGGTGCGCTTGGATGGTATATAGTAGCCAACAGCAACGATGCAGCCGCGAGTGAAATTGCAGATGCCGGTTCTCCCGGAGCTGGTACGAACCGGGCCCGGACAGGTGATGACTCCGATGCATCGAATGCCGGACGTAGCGCAGTGCGGGCCACACCCTACGTGATACCGACCATTGCAGGGCTCGAGCCGACGGAAAATCCGGATAGACAGCCTGAGATTTCTCCAAGGCTATCGGAGGCCTTGTCACCCTCCCCCGGGGGAAAGACCCGGGTTTCACCCATTCCTCGAAGCCCTACTCCCACACTGCGCAACAAACCGCTGGCAACGATTACCCCAACTCCCCGGTTCGGATTGGCTTCACCCACGCCCGGACCCATATCTCCCTCTCCGAAGAAAACAGGCTCTCTTACTGCTGCGTCTCCCACATCGGGGTTTTTACCGGTTACCATTGCACCCACTGCCACCCCGATGTGGGAGTTGAAGTTTTCAGCTGGATCGTATAGTAAAACCACGGGTGCCACCCTGCCGGTGTACCAGGCTGAGGGCTCTACTACGCCCTCTCCCGGAGTAACCGCCACACCGGCTCCCACACCGTATACTCCCGCGCCCCTTGCGAAACTGAGCGCAACCCTTACCGGTCCAGTGAAAAGTGGCGACGTAGTTTGTTTTGACGAGTCGCAGAAGTACTTCACCCGGGAAGTTGATGACACGCAGGTAGAACGCTTGTGTGATCTCTTTACAAAACCGCTTGAATTGCCGCAATATTCCTGTTTTTCATATACCGAAAGCGGGGTTGCCATCTCTGAGCTTGTGTATCCGACAGCAAAAGATACGATCGATAAGTGCTATCTGCAGACCGACCCGGGTTCATATATCATGTATGTCAAAGTCTTCTACAACTGTAGCCAGTCCGCACTTTTAAATCCGTCCACAAGCTCCTGTGCCAACAGCAAATCCGTATTTTCCGGAAGGGTGACGGTTACGGATTGAGCTTTCTTCAACAACCCGGTTTACACACCCACCTTGAACTCAACCACATCGCCGTCTTTTATCACATAGTCGCGGCCTGCCGAAAGCACTTTGCCGGCCTCGCGCGCTTTTACCCAGCCACCGTGGGACACGAAGTCGGGGAAGGGGATTACATCGGCCTTAATAAAGTGCTTACTAAAGTCGGTATGAATAACCCCGGCGGCATCCGGTGCCAGTGTGCCGGTTTTAATAGTCCATGCCCGAACCTCTTTTTCGCCGGCGGTCAGGTAGGAAATGAGGTTCAGTGTGGCGTATGCCGTGCGGATCAGCCGGTTCAAACCGGTTTCTTCGAGATTATACTGTTGAAGATACTCTTTTTGTTCTTCTTCGCTAAATCCCAGCACATCGTTCTCCAGTTTTGCTGACAGGTACAGATGCGTAGCATCGGGGGAGCCTATCATGGAAAGAATTTCCGCGATCTGCTTCTTTGTCTCTTCCGCGTGTTCCAGCTGCGATTCGGAGACGTTAAAGACAAACAGGACCGGTTTGGCGGTGAGCAGGCTGAGCTGGCGGACGGCCAGCCGTTCATCTTCGCTCAGTTTCACGTTCCGGGCTGGGATACCCCGGTCCAGCGCATCCTTCAGCTTGTCAACGGCCAGGAAAAAGAGCTCCTGTTCCTTGGAAAGCTTTCCGGAACCGGGGCGTCTTTGCTTTTCCAGAGTAGCAAGATCTGCGAAAATAAGTTCGGTTTCAATGGTTTTAATATCTTCTACCGGATCGACCTTGTTTGCTACATGGATGATCTCGGAATCCTCGAAAAGCCTAGTTACGTGCACAATAGCTGCGACCTCGCGGATATGGCTCAGAAACTTATTGCCCAAGCCTTCCCCCGTGGAGGCGCCGCGTACTAGGCCGGCAATATCATAAAACTCTACCACTGCAGGAACGGTCTTTTGGGCGTTTACCAGTTTCTGCAACACAGAAAGCCGGTCATCCGGCACCTCGACAATACCCACGTTGGGTTCAATCGTTGCAAACGGGTAGTTGGCCGCCAGTGCGACCTGTTTCTTGAGAAGTGAGTTAAAAAGCGTGGACTTGCCGACGTTCGGCAGGCCCACAATACCAAGCGAGAGGTTTGCCATAGCGTATTGTATCAGAACGACAGTTCTACCCGCCGCATTGTTTAATGTGCAACGGCCACATTAGACTCTCTCTTGCAGTACCTCGTGTGGTATAACATCTTATGAAACTTACTATACTTGGCGCTACCGGGAAAACCGGCCTTCACGTTGTCCGTCAGGCTCTGGAGCGGGGCTACGATGTCACCGTTCTAGTCCGTACTCCCGGAAAACTCGGGGAGTACCGGGAGCAGGTACATATTCTAGAAGGTGATGCAACACATCCTCATGATGTATGCACTGCAATCACCGGGGCAAATGCGGTACTATCCACACTCGGGTACGGACAGGGTACTCCACCCGGAATGTTCACTTCTGCCGCACAAAACATAATTTCCGCGATGCGGCAATGCAGAATCCGCAGACTGGTCTGGTTGACCGGCGTAGGCATTCCGGCAAAAGAAGATACGCCAAAAATTCTTGACAAGCTCCTTAATGCGATTATGCGGGTTTTTGCATCTTCAATGATCTTCGACGCGACTACTGCAGCAAATGCTATCCAGGAGAGCGGTCTGGATTGGACAATAGTTCGCGTCCCGCTCCTTACCTCCTCACCGGGAACCGGGAAGTATCAGGTAGGCATGGTTGGCTACTCCGGTATGTCGCTGCGAATACCCCGCGAGGACGTAGCCCGCTTTATCCTCGATGCACTCGGTGCAAAACGCTTTTACGGAAAGCTCCCGGTGGTGAGCTCTGGTTCTGTAAATGTCCGCAAATAACAGAGGGGGAAGCTTTACTAGTTTTTCATTACCTGAGACGGTATACTTTTCTCGGTATGTTGAAAACTGCAGTTGCAAACCGAATAACGATAATCCGGATTATCAATGCTCTTTCCTGGGCAACAACTCTCTTTGCGGCATATGGTTCCGTAGCAATACTAGCAGATCTTCCCGGTTCGCTGTTTTTTCTTAAAAGCGGGAGGCTCGTAGGTCAAGTGTCGCTCGTTCTGTTTGTTATCGTAATTCTTCCGAGTATCCTTCGCCGTTTTGGAGTCCGCTGGGAGCCGGCAACGGTGGTCATGCTTTTCCGGCGACAACTGGGAGTGCTCATGTTCGTTTTTGCCCTAGCACACTATCTGTTCGTGGGGCTGGTTCCGAATATTCTTTATGGAAAGCTGCCGGAATCCATTCCGGTTTACCAGGTACTGGGAATGCTGGCATTTATGGCAACGTTACCTCTTGCCGTAACCTCCAATGATTATTTCCAGCGACGCATGGGAAAAAACTGGACGCGATTGCACCGGCTGGTATATATAATCGTCTGGCTGATTTTCGGGCATGTTGTCCTGTTTTCAGGTGTCGGATTCTGGAGTATCTTAATCTTCATCATTGCCGCGCTTGAATTGCTCTCTCTTGCATATGCGGCTTCCCGGAAAGCTACTTTCCAGAAAGCTCCGAAAACGGAGTTATCCATGTAGCAGGCATTTTGCTACACACGTAGATTATACTAGAGCAGATCGATATGAAGCACATACTGGTATGTGAAGACGATGAATCAATACTCGAAGTCCTGAAGATAATACTTGAAGACCAGGGGTACCGTGTGACCGCATGGAGTTATTGTAATGACTTTGAAACAATCCGTAACGCCCGGCCGGACCTGCTTCTAGTTGACCTCTGGTTTCAGGAACTTGGAGGAGCCACAATCTGCAGTTTGGTAAAAAGTGACCCGGAGCTAAGTACTACACCAGTGATAATCGTATCAGCGAGCAATGATCTTGCCGCTGTTGCTGAAGGGGTTCATGCCGACGGTCATATAAGCAAGCCCTTTAATATCCAGGACATCGTGGATACTGTCAAAAAGCTTGTGTAAAGTTCAGGAGTTTGGGGGATCACTACCACTCGGCATGACGTGTGTACCATTGTCTTATATGCAGTGCGTCTGCGGGGGTCACAAGGTGTGTCGCATCGTGCAGAAACAGCTCAACAACAGCCCCGCTGTGCTGGAAAGCTCTGATAAGTTTTTCGGTATCTTCGATTGGTATTATTTCGTCCTGCCTTCCGGCGGCAATCAGAACAGATACATCAGCAAAGACCGGGAGCTTTTCCGGAATACGGGTAACAGAAGGCCGTAGAAGAATTGCCCTGTTCACCACTGTGGGATATGTAAACATCGTATTCGCAATTGAATCTGCGCCATTACCATATCCCAGCCAGATAACCTGGCTCCGGTCGAACCGATAGGCTTCGGCAGCACGGTTCACGAATTGCACCATGGTCTTTGCGTGTTCCTGAAGGTATTCTGGATCATATGTTCCATCTTTATTGCTAGTAAAAAAACAGGTTTTTCCCCCGCAGGAAGCCCCGCCACGAAGACTGATGATGCCTGCATCCATGTTAGTTTCTGCAACCAGGGGGATAAAATCATGTTCAGTACCGCCAAGACCATGCAACACCATAAAGACCGGGGCACCCGACACACGTGGAGCCTGGAAATAGTGGGTAAACCCGAACCGCTCTGTGGTGGACATGCTTCATTCTAGCGGGTTCGGGAACGGGTTCGCAAACGCAAAAAACAGCGCTATACTATCATATGGCAACAGTTCAACACGTTACAAGTCTGGACGAGGCAATCGACCTGCTTGCCGGTGCCGGTAAACTCCGGGCGGGTACGGTAGTAATAACCGACTTTGATAATACGCTTGTCTCGTTCGGAGAAGAAGCCCGTAACCTGCTTGATCTCCGGCCCGAAGCCATCCCCGATGAAACAATGTACTTACTGGACCGTTTGGTAGCAATGGGAGTTCAGGTTGCCGTTGCGACCAACCGTCCCGATGAAGGAATATATCTCGCAAAAAAATGGGCCAAGTTGCGTGGTAACTATAATGTGTATCCCGAAGCCCTGGAAAAAAAAGGAGTGGAAGTATTCGGTGGTGGCCCGTTTTTTATGGTCGAAAAGTATAAGGAGACAGATAATGCGGTATACGCACTCAGGAGCTGGCTTGTTGCACCGGTGGAGAGTGGTGGAGCCGGGTTGAATGGAGGCTCCGCACTGGTAGTCTGTCTGGGGGACAGGTTAGGAGATCTGAGTTTCTTTGAGAAATTGGAAAAAAGTGTGCACGCACACAACCCCGAGGTGGTATTTGAAATCTATAAGCTTCCCGGTATTGCAGCAGAAGAAAATCCCAGCCCGCCTTCCGGCATCAAGGAGCGTCTGATAAAGCTGATTGCACGGTTTCTTCCGTAAGAAGAGGGCTGCAGACACACCTTGTACCGCACCGGTGATTTTTCTTTATCGCGATTACCGGCAATTTCATTTTTGACTTGTGACTGGTTATGTGGTACCATGAAGATAGTAAATTAGTATTTTTACATTATTATGGCACACACAAAATCCCGCTTTGGTACCGGCATACTGCTCGGCGCAGCAATCGGCGCACTGGCAGCTTTTTTCTTTGCGCCCAAATCCGGTAAAGAAAACCGTGAGATGATACAAAAGCAAATCCGCAATCTTCGGGCATTCATTGAAGAAAAAGACATTGATACAGAAGCACGGAAGCTTTTCGGTGAGTTTACAACACAGTCGAAAAAGCTCTATAACTCAATGCAAAAGGAAACTAGGGCGCGACTGGAGGAACTGCGAGCCGCGATAGAGGAACTGGATACCGAAAAATACAAAAAGCAGGTAGCTGGGATAATTGATCAGCTTCGCAAAGAAGGTGGTGCAACGGAATTGCTCGAGAAAGCTCAGAAACATCTCATGGGATACATAAAAACCGGGAGAGATGACGGTACACAGTTATTTAAAGATGGAAGCACGCAAAAAAGGGCCGTCAAAAGCAGCAAATCAAAGCACGAAGCTGTCGAAGCGGAGCAGAAACCCGCGGGTAAAAAAGAAACCGGGGAATCCGGTGGTAACTAAATGATCTTTATGGATCTATATACCGTACAACTCGTCTTTTATATCTTGGGCATTGTTTTTATGCTCTCATTGATTGCTCTGGTGGGAGTGCTGATCTTCGTTCTGATCGAGATTAACAAAACCGTGCGTGAAGCAGTTGATTCTGCCCGGGCTATGATCAACGATCTTAAGCAGGGAGCTGTAAACAGAGTTCAAGGCTTACTCGATGACGGGAGCGGCAAAGTGATTACTGCTCTTGGCATGGGTGCCGCCGGATTTCTCTTAAATGCCGTAAAGAACAAACTGTTCGGAAAAAAGCGGTCATAGTGTTCCTTGGCGTTATTTAACCGGCGTCACGACTTCTTAAGGGTGAGTGGTATTTGGGGTCTTTTGGGTGCTGTGGGTCAACCGGTGAGTGGTACGGATTGAGCTGTTTTTTTCTTTTTTTCTTTTTTTCTTCTTCTTTGGAGCATCCGGCGATGCCGGCGGCGGCGCACCCTGATCTGTGTTCACCGGAGGGGCATCCGGCGGTACCGATACTGAGGGTTCACGATTCTCGCTTGCAGCCCCCTGAATCGGTGGTTTATCCGGAGTCTGATCACGGGCACGAATCAGATCGAGGGTAGTATAGCAGGCCGAATCCTGTGGAACGGGACTGACAGCAGGTGATTGGGTCGTCTGGCCGGTTTCTGATGGCTTCAGTACGGTATCCGGGAGCGGAGTTGCTATATCCTCGGCTACCATACTGCGGCCGTAGCGTTCCTTTGAGAACTTGATGATCTTTTCGCGGTTTCCGTTTTTAAGAGCGGGAAGTGGCAGTGTTTTTGCCGGGAATGGTGCACTCATCATGTTGTCTATCGAGATCTTCATGACAACCTCATGTCGTCCGAGTGCTACCAGATCGGCTGGTGTATACAGACCGCCGTACTCTTTCGAAAATATTTCCGCGTCTGAGGCACCGACAACAAACGAGATTAGTGTACCCACATTGCCGAAGATTGCACTCCGCATCGTTTCGTCCAGCTGGTCTATGTACTGGTTGGTAAGGTTCAGACACAGCCGGTATTTTCGTGCTTCGGAAAGAATCTTAATAAATGAGCTTGTGGCAAAGTTCTGGAATTCATCTACGTAGAGCATAAAATCGCGACGATCCTCTTCCGGCATGAATGCTCGTTGCATAGCTGCGAGCTGGATCTGCGTAATGATCATCGCGCCCAGAAGCGATGCGTTGTCTTCACCAAGCTTTCCCTGCGATAAATTAAGGATGAGAATCTTCCCGTTGTTCATAATTTCCTCAAGATCAATCGTAGACTTGGGGTGGCCGATAATGTTGCGAATCATCCGCGCGGATACAAACTGTCCCACCTTATTCTGAATGGGCGAGATCGCCTCCGCTTTCATTTTATCCGGCATCTTTTCGAACTCTTTTTCCCAGAATGCCTTGATAACTGGATCCTGAATCTGAGCTACTATTTTTTTTCGGTACTTTTCATTTGCAAGAAGCGCCAGAATATCTACAAGCGTTGATCCCGGTATCTCTACCAGGGTTAGGATGACATTGCGGAGTATGTACTCCAGACGCGGGCCCCAGCTATCAGCATACAGTTTGGCAAATATTCCGACGATCCCCGAACTGATGAGGTGTTTGTTCTGCATGTTTTTGGTCTCAAGAACATTCAGGGCAAAGGGGCGTTCCGTATCGAACGGTTCCAGATAAATAACGTCGTTGATACGCTTTTTGGGAATATAATCGAGAATGGTATCGCAAAGATCTCCATGCGGATCCACGATGCCCACGCCACGACCCTTGCGGATATCGTCGATGGCCATGTTAGCAATAAGTGTTGACTTCCCAGCACCCGTCTTTCCAATAATGTAAACATGCCGGCGACGATCCAGGGTCTTAAGGCCAAAGATGGTTTCCTTGTTCTTGAACTCGGTCCGGGCAAAAAAGTTTATATCGCGCTGTTGCTCTTCCGAAAGACCATCGGCGATAGGCAGGTTTTCTGGCGGCTCACCGGCGAGAGTCTTGCCCCAGGCAATATTTTTAATCCCAGCCAGAGACCTACCAGGTAAGTGCCAGATTGTGGCCAGCTCCTGCGCGTTAAGAACCTGGTTGCTGCGTTCCCAGTAACTTGTTTCCCGATGCTTAAAACGCCTAAAGAGTTTCTCTTTGTTCCAGCCTGCCCTGGCAAAGCCGAACCGGTTCCCTTCGCCCAGCGAGAAGCCGCCGAAGGTGCCAGCCAGATTGGTAAGGTACGGATTCAGATCTAATGTGTCGTTGTTGGTGGCCACCACCAGGCGTATGAGCGCCTTCGCCCCCATAAAACCGATTTTCCTGGCAATTAATGCCGCGTTCGGACCGGGGGGAGCGGGAATCGTCTCGCCGGTAGCCGTTTTTTTGGGCGGCTTGGGTTTGGTAAGGTTGATCGCGTTTTGTTGCCAGGGAAACGTGGTATGTGTCAGCAGAATCTGAATACCCATTTTTACGTTTGGATTCACCTTTGCCATGTACCCGATAATTGGGGACAACGGATCCACGTCCGCGAACTCGACATACGTCTTGATCGGATAATAGTATGGCGCCGCAAGCGCAACTTCTCCGATCAGAGCCTTTTTGGCTTTCAGGAGAATATCCACCGGATCGGTAGTCTTTGTTACGGCGCTTTTAGGATACGAAGATGCTACGAGTGACATTAAAAATGCATCCGTCTCCCGCGGAACGGTCGCGTAGAAATAAATCGTCTGATTTAGCAAAAAAAGCTCGAACGAAAAGCACGGCGGCCGGGTAAAAAGCTGCGAGAAAAACCCCGCATAGTCGCTGGTCATCAGCGACGAAAAGATCTGCGTCGCCGCCTCGATGCTGGACTCGTCGTCTTTGGGATTGCGGATCTGGAGATACGAAAGATTAGCCATGGGAACAAAGATAAGTATAGCACGCAGTTCAGACCGAGAATACCGGTTAGAATCTGGCGTTAACGACTCCATCAACTATCTTTCTTTTTCTCTGCCTGTTTCCTTCCCAGCAACCACGCGCCTCCTGCTATCGCAAGAAACAGCGCGTTTAGCACCCATCCGGCATAGGTTACGTAGAGCGGCCAGTAAACCAGATACAGCGACCGGTTGGGGGAAAGGGAGTGAAGCTCCCAGGCATTTGCCCAGCCGTTCAACCGGGCATGGGTGCCGGTTTGCACACCGTATTGGAAGGGGAACCAGCTGGCAAGAAATGCGTGGAATTCGGAGGTGATCAGGGTGTCGTCTAGGGTAAGTAGCCGCCAGTTACTGTCGAAAGGCTCGGGGAATACCAGAACCGACTGGTTGGGACCCGCAAGCTCAGGTGGAGGTTGGACCTCGATCAACGCCCGCCCGAGCCTGTACGAATAGGTAACCCCGCGTGGCACGGCAGGTTTCCTTGGAAGCTCACGGCTGGCGAACCGCGTGCGAATAATATCATCGAACGGGATATAAAATATCGATAGCGATTCATACTGCGCGGGCGATATTGCAAACCGGTAGCCATCCGCGGATGCAGAGATCGGAGGTATTATAAACAGTGAACCGCTTCGGGTCTGGACGCTGTAATAGCTTGTTGGCTGATCCCGGGGAGACACATCAACTACGTAGTTTAGGGATGCACCACCGCCGGAATCAACCGACGCCAGGTACCCGCGTTGTTGAGTCAGGTTGGTTACCACGCGCCCGGCATCTTTAGCATTGAAGGAAAACTCGCGCACCGGCTCCGTTTGCATAATCAGCGAAAGCCTATCGGCAACAATCTCGCTATACAACGAGTACGAAATCGTCCGGGTAGAGCCGTCTTCCGCGGTGACGATAAGTTCCGCCGCTTCGGTTCCGGTTTCGAGCTCATACTCTCCCAGATGCTTCATGAGGGTCTGATCCAGCTTCTGCCGAAACACGGTTTCTTCGGCGTTCATCCGGATATCCGAACCCTCGATATCCAGAAACGGATAAAATGCAGTATACCGGCTAGCATCGGAGGTCAGGTAATCCCCGTATGTCTCGAACGCCACGTCATGAATTGTTTTTTCCACCACGGGCCCCACATTCGGCAGTCCCGTAACTAGAGAAAGTCGTGCCGGCAAGGAAACGATATTCACTTTATACACCGTGACGCCGCTAGCGGATTTCTCCTGCTGTAGGCCCTTTACTTTATTTACCGCCTGCTGCACCCGCGCTGGAAGCTGATCCCGGTCCAGCACCAGGCACTTTATGGAGTACTTGTCCAGAACTGCCGCAATGCGGTCGGGATTTTCGCTTTGCAGGGCATACTTTAGCTCACGGTCGCGGAAATTCACGGGCTGGCTGGCATGCACAAAGGTGGCAGGGGTATCGCTGGGGAGTGCTGAAATGTGCTCAACAAGTGACCGAAGTTCCGGCGTGTAGGATACTTTGTGTTTCTGGAGAATCATACCGCCAAAAAGCCCGAATGATCCGACCACGAGCAGTAGCACCAGTGCCAGCACCACGAGTCGCGGCACCAGCCGTTTTTTCCGGGTAGTCCGCATATAGTGCGCGTGTTTCTGTTCCAGCAGGTGCTGTACCAGATGCTCGGTAAACTGCAAGGTGGTGAAGGTGAGCTCCGCGAACTGTTTCCCCCCATGGCCGGCGTGAGTTGCCTGTACCATCTCTTCGTACAGGTCATATGGAGTTTTCCCATAAAAGGGATCATGCCCGTGTGGCTGCCTGTAATCGTCCCTGTGCTCTGAGCTTCTCCCATGGTTTCGAAATATCAGCTTCCCGGTAATCCAGGTCAGGGCGGCTCCGCCATAGGTAAAAAAATAGGCGAAACAAAAACCCAGCGGCACAAGTAGCAAGCCCTGGTACGGTTGCAAGGCAGTGGTAATTAGCGTGTTCACCGGTAAAAATGGGGCAAGAAACCCTGCAGTTGCCACTGCAAATCCGATATGCAGCCAGCGCAGCCGAAAAAATCCGAGTACGGCTATGCTCGCGGCAATCAATACCGCAATCGCACCTACTCCTGATTGCGGCAATGCAGACCAGACTACAGGAAGCGGGGAAAGCGGAGTGATATCGAACAAAGAGCGCCACGACTCCGACGATCCTGCTATCTGCGGTGCCAGCCAGTGTGTGTGTACCAGGAGCACCAGCACCAGAAGCCACGGTGACACCCAGAAAATCCGGTACAGGTACTTGGTGAAAAACAGTCCGATTCCAAGGAGCAACAGAAACGCGATATACACAAGAAACTGCAGCACCGTCGGAAATGCTGGGAAGGCGAGCATGTTCACCCCCAAAAGAAACATCAGACGAGGGCCGAGAGGCCTCGATTTCCCGTCCAAGAACATAATCCAACTTAAAATGAGCCACGGGAACAGTGCTGTCAGGATTAGCCCTGCAAAACTTGGTTCTCGGAAGGTTGCCAGTGTAACCGGGTTTACCACGTACGCAATTCCACCGAGCGTGGCAAAGAGCCGTTTAGCTTGATGCGGTGGGAACTGCTCCAGAAAAACCATAACGCCCAGCGCGCCCACAAATAGTGCACCAAAGGCAAAAAGGTAGGAGAGAAGTGGTAGTTTTACAAAAAGTGGCAGGTGTTCAAGGGTAGAAAAAAAGGTGCCGTAATTTGAAAAGATCGTAGACGGAGTGTAGTTTGCTACAAAAAGACTCCCTATCACCGAAAGAAGCACCACGGAATACGCCACCCCGCTAGAACGCCAGAACGGCAGAGAAAACCGGGAAAGAAATCGGGCAATGAACTCGCGAAGGGCCACATACCGGTCAGCACGTACTGCCTGTTTTGCTACATGGCGTATGCCGGAAGCGGAAACCTCTCGATGCATAGTTCATTATAAAGGAAGCAGGGCAGGGGAGGAGGTGGTGGGCAAGAGAGGAAGAAATTTCCCACAAAAAACTCCACCCGAGGTGGAGCTTTTTTATTCCCATTCGCATTGGAATAGCTAGTAATTCCGCGTCCCCTTGTGCGGTAGTTCTGGACATAATATATCCTATAGAATTATAGTTGTCAAGGGGTAGTGTACGAAAATCCGGATTCACCACTACCGTCCGGGAATATAGATCATTAATTCAACTTAATATTGCGCTATGGAGGGTGAAGAGGTCTCTACGGTTTGCTTTTCTACTGTTACTTACCCAAATAGCCGTTTTTGCATGAAAAAATAACATTCCCAACTAAAAAAACAACTACCGTCCCAATAAGCGCTCCATACCCTGCGTACTGTAAGTGCTGGGGCACAAACGAGATGATAATAGTTGTATTTTGCAAGTTCTGTTTATTGCTATTTTGAACTTCCCACCCGTTTGCCCAGTTATTTACCAAGATATGACTTGTTATTTCCTTGCCATGTGTCCACGGGAATATGGTAGCCAAGAATCGTCCGAAACTATTTAGCTTTTGGTAATTTTCAACAGCATATGCCTTCCAGCCTTTCTGAAACTGTTGATGCAGTACTAAAGTATAATTCTGCTGAGTATCTTGGCCTTTCTGTTGCTCCGTTTGTATAATAAACGTATAGTAGTTTGGTTTCTCAACGGCAACTGGTATTGTCGCAAGCTCTGTTTTTTTTGGTTCAGATCCTCCAAGAACAAAGCGGGTATTAGCTATTTGGGTATATGGAAGGTAGTAGACGGTAACCTTTTCCAATGTGTTTACTGCATCGGCGTGGCTATACGAAGTGTTCTGGAAAGTGAGGTTATAACCCACGCCGTATCGGTAAAGTGGTGGAAAGACATAGTACGAACTGCTATTTTTGAGACGATCTTCTATATAGCCTTGCGATTTAGTGCGGTCCAATGCATAAAAGTAAAACGGTCTTCCGGTTTGATTTAGACTTTTAATGTGCACAAGGTATCCGTTGCGCTGCTCTAGATTGTCTAATACAATCTGAACGCATCCAGATCCTCCTCTCGCAGAGCGTACGCTGAGCCCATTTCTTGCTCTGGTTACCCATGTTGCGTCGACGCTTGGCCCACAGGGTACCACTTCTGCTTTTGTTAGCGCATTGTGTACTAAGGTCTTGGCTGGGAATATGAGATTAAAGTACGGTGCGTTTAGCGGTGCTGGGGAGGGATATTCGGGTGGGGTTGTTACTAGTTCATTTCGAATTTTGCCCGAGATGGTTGCTGGTCTTGTATCGTCAAAAAGGAGCGTGTTAAAGGAGTCTTCGCCTACTACCTTGTACAGTATGGGGTTTTTGGCAACTGTGCGAGGTAGGGAGGAGGCTATTTCTATTTGATTTTGCTTTTTTGTGATCTTCCAACGTGAGTTTGGGATAGTCGTCTGAGTGGTAAAGTCAGCGTAGGGGAAGTAGGCATAGTACAAGTTTTCAGGATCAGTTTTGTAAGTTCCATATAAATGGTAGGCCGGATCGTAGTTAGTAATTTTTATGGGCGGGCCGATGTTTGGCAGAATCCCCTCGTATAGCGTTACAAAAGTGTTGGGACGAACTCGAGCGTTAAAGCGATATAATTGTAACTGCTCCCCGGCTATAACCTGCTCTATCTCTGGCACTCTTTTCAAAAGTATCTCTATGCGATCGTACTGAAGCCCTTTTATTGAAGAAGAAACCGGAATAAGAGTTTTATCTAAAAGCAAAAAAGAGATACTGTACTTTTCCAAAATCCGCGCGAAGTGCTCTGGATCTTCGGCGTCTATTGCTGCCTTAATCTCCCAGTAATAACTTTCACTCTTGTCCGACCATACGTCAAACGTGCGTGAAACGATCGGTTGCTCTATACCGTACCACAAAAATCCAGAACCGTTATAGCCCCAACGGTGAAGATACCACCCCCAATGGGTATACTCTGGCAACAAACCAATCCGTAAACTCGGATCCTGATCTTTCAGATATGCCATTACAGCTTTGTATTCATCGGGAATCCTGACTCGCATCTCTTTATTTATGTAATTTCCGAGAAACGCTGGAAACGATATGATTAGGACAGCAATCAAGCCAAAAATAGCAGGAGTGCGCTCCATCGTTGCGGGCAAAATCTTGGTCGGGTAAAAATTATGTCTGCGTGTGTTGAGTGCATCGTGCCTGTGGGTCGGAAGCTGTGGCTGGCCTGGATGTATCCCTACGAAGCGTAATAATAGTTTGTGATGCTTACCAAATCTTCGTGCCAGTGTGCTAATAAGCAGAAGACCATGTGTAAAAAAATAAGAGGCTACTAATACATATGGCACAACAAATTTTGTAAATGGGGCTCGAAAGATTTGATTTAAGGTTTCGTTACGTCTAATAAGTTCATTCATGTTGGAAAACGGTGGTGTAATAGAGAGGAGAGCTATAGCACACATAAGCAGGATACCTATCATAGCAGGGTGGTAACGCCGGAAGAAGGGGATGCCAACGACACAAATTCCCACTATTACAATTCTGAGCACCGCGACTGGTGACGCAGTAAAATACATTTTGAATTCTTGAAACAATGGTCCACGAGTCGGTGAATTCAAATCAAAGTAAAAGCCTTCAAGTAGCGCAAAATCACGCACGGTCCCTTTTTCCTGGTTGAGATAGAACAAGTCGTCAGTACTTAAGGAGTTAGACTTTGCTTCCTTGACAACATTCCCGTCTGTAGCAAGAAAGTAGATTTGCGGAGCAAGCCAAAAGAGATTGCTAACGAGTACTAAAATTGCCGCAAGACTACCAACAGCTCCGATTTTCAGCCAGTTTCGTATGAATGGGCTATTTACCAGTAGCACACCAATTGTTACCAGAACTAATGTGGCACCATATACCAGAAACGTGGTTTGGATATAAAAAGCAGGAGTTGCCAAGATGTTTGCGAGAAAAAACTGAAACACACGCCTCGTAAAAGGTAGAGTATGGATGTCTATGAGGCGTATATACGTGTAGAGTAGCCATGGAAGCGCTGCCAGAAACGCAGAAAACGACTCTAGTGGCAAAGCCATGTACTGTATGGTACCTATGTTGAGAATATAAAAAACCGAACCAGTAAAGGCATAAGTACGGGGCGTCTTCATCTCCAGCAGTTTGAACATTCCCAATGCCGCCAAAAACACCATGCCAAAATGAAATAGATAGCGAAGAAGCTGTTCTGGGAGCACAAATGATAACACCCACATTATCAGGGCTCTCAGAATGTCTGAAGCATGCGCTAACCCTGATGCCAAACCAAAACTTTGATATTCCTGCCAGGAAGCAAAAAATGCCCGTTTTACCGCAAGCCACGGATAGAGCTCAGTTTGGAGGTTGTCCCAGCCACTCAGATACGTGTCAGATTTGTAGTTGGTAACAAAAAGGAGGAATACGAGGAGAAAAAGAGCGATACTATGAAAGTGTGGACGAATGTGGGCAGTAAGAAACCTCGTAGGAAATCGCATAGTGCTATTATACGTGTTTGTAGCTAGAGAGGTATTTACTGCTTGGGCAGAATTATTTTTTCTGCTGGCATCCAGTTCTTCTGTAAGCTGGCTTTCCTAAGCTACTGGGCTTACTGCCATTTATATCTTTTGCATCAATGAACACTATTGTCACCTTCCTTGCCGGTGTTGCTACTGAGCACCAAACTCCGCGTTTGAGGGTCATATTTAAAGGGTATGACTCTTAACTCTGGCTCCTGATCAATCTTGCCAACATACACGCGCCCAATAGAGCCACTGCGCCGATTAACTCCAGCTTGCAGGCACCAGTACGAAGACGCACAAGCGCTTAGGTATTCCCCATAGGTAAAATTAGTCCGAGTGCTACTGGGCATGTTTACAAGCTGTACTGCCACAAGCTCGTCTTCGTCAATGATTTTGTTGACACCCTCGACAATTTGGATAAAGTGTCGCTCATCGTCTAAAGCGACAAGCCGCATCTGATCTAAAATGCTTATGGAAACTGGTGTGAAAAACACCACAAGAAAAGCAACAATTCCCAGTGCTACCGACCGGGAGTATTTGTACACCATAATCACAACAGCAATTATAGCCGCATAAAGAGGTAAGGCAATTACCCGAAAGGGCAACGCGGGATTGATAAGCAGTAGCGCAGGGAGAATTGAGGTCACGGATAAAAATATCCAAAATACCGGGTTAAGCACGACGCTTTCAGATTGATGCACTTTTGACGCCGGTTGATAATCGAGATGGGATTTGTACATTGCTAAAACGGAAAGACCAGCGACAGCCAAGGCAGTAAGTAAAAGGAGGCCATTCGAGATAATAAGCAAGACACCGTTAGATAAATTGTACGCCCAAAAAAACTCTATCGAACCTCGGGCAAAAAATAAAAAAAACAAGTTGTTAGCCATGGTTGCCAGATTGGAAAGTGCCGTCGCAATAATGTTAGCATTTATTGGCATTTCCCTGGCAAGCCCACTATGAGAGGGAAAAATAACGGTGCGCAAGATGTAATAGGTGAGTGACGGAATAAAAAGCAGTATTGCAGAGAAAATCTTTGAACCCTTTATGGTCGGTTTGGTGGAGATGAGGAGTGCGAACACGAGTGGAATGAAGGTAAAGAACAAGATTTCGTACAACAAAACGCCAGCAAACTGCAACGCTACCAATGCCACCATTTTTGCAGGAATACCGAGTTTTTTTGAATCCAATACTACAATCTGGCATATAAGAATAAGCAGAGCTAAAGAGGCATTTCCTGCGGCAAACCAGCCATACTGCTCACTAAAAAACGGTAATACTACAACAAGAAGAGCAATAAGAGCAGCAGTCAATTTCTCAAGATGTTTGCTGAAAATAAGAAATAAAATGATTGCGGCTGTGGCATGTAGCGCATACTGCACAAGATGTGCCACTGGAAGTGAAGCAAGGGAGAGCGTGTAAATAGCATAAAAGTAGAGAAGACCAAGCGGACGAGTAAGGCCATAATCATAGGTAAACTGGGAAAAGTGGCTCGCGTAGTCTTTAAGCAGTGCTGGAAAGATATGCACATGATCATCTTTAAAAAGCAGCAATTGTGCCGTCGGAATGGCAACGAGAAGTAGGCCAGCAACAAGAGCGGCAAGCTCCAGAGAGAATCTTGCCCCTTGCAGTTGGTTGGCCTGATTCTGACTCGCAGGGTGCATGGTGTTAAGTTTAGCCGCGTACAGTTATCTGTATCCCTTTTCCTTGAGACAGATCTCCAGCCACGAGGACTCTGGGATCACAATCGACGCAGATTCGGTACTAACGCTTGACACACGGGCGGCTTGGTAGCATCCATCCAGAGCTTCATTCCGCACAGCTTTTTCAACGAGTGCGTTTAGTTTTTTTAAGTTATTTCCGACTGCGCCTAGCGGTGAAGAAATAAGGAAGGCCGCGCCAACAATGCCCACGGCAATGATAATCGCGGAAACAACACTGGTATTTTGAGGAGTACTATTCACAGGTCTAAAGCCAAAACTGTTAACATGATTAACTCTAGAGCATTGGTACGTCATTTGTCAAGAGCGCCTGCCTGACTAGATGTTTTTTAGTGCGTACAGCCGTCTGTCTCCTCCATGTCTAAAGCTCACATGACCCTTAATCACGTAGGTTGGCACAAGAATTTCCTTGAGCCGTTCCACCATGGCCTCGGTGCTCCTTTTTCCAGCCAGCTTGCGGGAAAAGGTAGTTAGTTGGGCCTTGTAGTCTTCCTGTTTGCGGATGTGTTTGATAATCTCGTCGAACTTGCCAGCGTGAAACGGAAAGAACAGGTCTGTTTTTGTAAGGCCTGCGTACTCCATTGAGTCGGAGAAATCCTGACTATGGGTGTAATCGTAAAGCCGATTGGACAGGAGCACCGGTTTTCGATACGAAAGTGCCAGCGAAAATGGTCCAGAGGCCGACATAAAGACCCGATAGGGAAGAACTACCAGATCGGCGGCACTAAAGTACAATTTTATCGAATCATCAGGCACAAATCCGGTCAAAATAACTTTATTGCTCGCTCGAGCGGCGGCCTCGATCTTTTTATAGAAACGTTGGTAGTAGGATTTGTCTTTGAGGGTAGGGCTTTCACCACCAGCCATAAGTAGTCGCACATGCTTTTGGTGGGATCCCCGGATTGCCTTCACTATCCAGTCGCTCCCTTTGTACCAGTTTATAAAACCAAACACCAAGATACAGAAATCATCCGGAGATATCCCTAACTTTTGTTTCGCTTGCTGTTGGGGAAGATTGCGTTTCGTTTCTATCGCAATTGGTACAAAGACAATCTTGTCTTCGTATACGAGGTTGTGGAGTCGCTTTTTAAGATCCTCTTCCAGAACCAGCACCTCGTCTGCAAACAGGCCAACCGAAAAATAGAACAAGTGAAGGCCAAGATTAAATGCCCATTGCAAGAAAGGATTTTTTACGTTCACGTGATTTGCAAGTTCCTTAATATCCAGAACAACCTGATGAAGCTCAAACACGATTCGTTTCCCTGACATTTTGACCAGTGCCAGTACAAGAGGCGCAAAAACGAGTGGTGTCATACCTCCAAACATATTAAACTCAAACTGAAATAGCACCGTCTTGATCTTGGAAAACTCAAGAATACGCTTTAGGATGGTGAAAAGAGCAAATGGACTGCCTTTTTTCCAAGAGCGAAGAATCAGCATATTTTTTCCCTCAAGATATTGGGTATGGTTAGGGATTTTTTCTGCGATAACCACTACCATCCGGTTGCCGTGAGCAAGTGGTTTGAGAGTACGCTCTGAATGCCATGCTACCGCGTTTAGCTCCCGTATGCCATACTGCGGATCTGGATAGTTGCACACAGATATAAAGCTTTCGCGAGTGTTAAACCGTTGTTTGATGCTGTCTGACATGTATTTATTTATAGTTATATGTCCTATAGTTTGTCAAGGGGGAAATTAGGGCAGATTTTTTTTTGAAGAACTCTTGCGGTAATTGTGTGTAATACCTTTTCGCGCTACGCATATACATAACTCCAATTACGAGTAGAGTCGTAACTGTTACAAAGAGCCCGATATACTGTATGTACTGTGGGAGAAACACTAAAATCACTTCCTGCCCAGTGCGGTCTGCCGCTCCTGGTAACTTCCAGCCGTTTGCCCATCCATTTACCTTTACATGCTCTTCTATTGCTTGTCCCTGTAGCACAAAAGGTGCAATAAGGCGCCCTAAAGCAGTATCTACCAGCCAGCCCTGTGTATCAGCAACGGTAAATGCGCGCCAACCTTTATCAAAACTTTGATTAAGCACAACAAATCCAACATCACTATCCCCAGGTACCACGCTATAAAATGTATATGAATGCTTTATTACTGCCTCCGGCAAGCCAGGGGGATTGGCTTCTTCAAGATTGTTTTTCACGAAATGTAGCCCGCTTACTGCATCTACCGGAAATGGCACAACCTTTAATCCAATAAGGTCGTTTATGGACATGGTATTGTTAAACGATCTGCTTTCCAGTAAATACACGGTTCCAGGCCTATCTACCGCCACCGGCGGGAAAACAAAAATATTGTCTATAAACTCAGACGCGGAATCCTGCCATAAGTACGTTCCGGTGTATGGCATAGATCTATCTATAGTCCTCATAGAAACAAAAAACGGAAATCCTTCGATATTTGCTGTTCGTAAAACTCCTATCGAACCATAGCGTGGGTCGGCATAACCATTTCGAAACTCTATGAAAGATCCAGCGTTCTGTCCAGTTGCACGTAACGTACCGTTTGATTGCTGTTCCAGTGAGATGCTCCCTTGAGATCGCGGATTGAGATCAAAGGCAGTTCTTGAGTATGTATTGTTCTCATAGATGTTCGTAATGCTCTCCTTTGCCTTAAGTACCGGACTGCGGACAGAGACTACGGTCTCCCCGCTCAAGTTGACAATATTATTTCCTTGTGTGAATTTATAAGGTTCAATACGCAATGTCTTACTACCGAGTAGTTCGTAGCTACTCAGTGTCACGTCACTATAAGTAATCTTTTTATTATCACGTGAAGTAGAGGAGTTTGTTGCTTCCAGGATAAGATCAAAGAACACACCATCTACATCCTCGTTTATGACAGAAAAATCTGTAAACATTGTTTTATTGGAGCTAAATTGCCACGGGAGCGCATCTTTATTGTTTATGCATGTGCCCCGGTTGTAGCTGAAGAGACAGTACGAAGGCTTCTCGTCTGTATACGATTCATAATAAAATGAAACTCCCAGTAGTGTATCCTTTTGTATGTCAAATGTTGCGGCACCATAGCGACTGCAAATACCGGTATTCCTACCGATTATTGAGAGTTTGGTATCCGTTGATTCGCCATAGACGACTGCATCGGGATTATTAAGTCCACAAATTCGCGGCGCTTCAAAAGCAGAGATATCGAGCTTTCGTGAGGTGCGTTCATCTGCGTCATATAATCGTATAGTATTTACGCCGGGTCGAACATAGAGATCGGTAGCATAACCCATTCGGGCTTCGGCTGTGGAGATTGGCAGGATTGTTTCTTCATTAAAAGCAAGGAGAAAAGAACTTGCAGTTCCGACCGGAATAGAAAGTGAAGTATTACGCACCTCTGTTGATATATTAAAATCTCCAATAGATAGAGAAAACGGATATGTTTGTACTGTTACTTCAAGATTATCTCCGACCAATTGTGCAGATACAGAAGTTGGCAGTAATGAGTCTTTGGTGTCCACAGTTTTTATCTCATATCTTCCCGTAAGTTGCGCTACTGTTTCTACGGTAACTTCATCGTCTTTTATAGAAGCTCGAAAGGGGATTTCATCCTGGAAACGAAAACTAAACAACGATCCAAACGGGTATACTATATCGGCATCTTGCATTACTGAACGTATATAACTTCCATACTTTGCAAACATTGGGTCTTGGTGCATATACTGTTCTGGACTATATATTTTTGGGAGATAATTGTAAGGAGTAACAAAAGATTTGGATTGCTCTGACAAATTAGTTCTGTAGACAGTGATGTCTCCATATGTTACCGCATGACGCACGGCTGGATTGTTTTCCAGCATCCGTTTCTGGTCTAGAAGAAAAGTGTGAGGTATAGCCGTCTCAGAATATATGAGGTTTTTATCGAAGATTATAAAGTCAATATCGTATTTGGCAATTACCTCATTAAATCGGTCCACTTTGCCGGATTTAAGGGCGGCAGATACTTCCCAGAAGTACCCCTCCAATTCGTCACTCCAAACATCAAATGCCCGGTCAAGAATAGGTTGCTCGATACCATACCACAGGAAACCCGATCCTTTAGCACCCCAACTGTAACGGTACCATCCCCAGTATTCGTGTTGTGGAAGATTCATAATACGAGCGTCCTTGTCTTGTTCACGGAAATAATCGAATAGCTGAAAGTACTCTGGAGGGATAGATACACGCATTGTCGGAGAGATGTAGTTGCCGGTAAACGAAGGATAAGAAACAATGACAAGAAGCAAGGTGAATATGCCTGTAACCGCAGGTGCAATATAGGCTGGTTGAGGTGTCTTAATGTGTCTTGTGAGCTGTTCAACGATAAAAACCGAACCAAAAGCAAAACCGATCGACAGAACTGCTACAGTAGGGGTAATAAATTTGGTAAACGGATTACGAAATATCTGATTTACCACAGGTATTTCTCGAAAAAGATCGTTAAGCAAGGAAATCCCCGGTGTTGCCGATAAAAAGACAGTCATACTGAGTACAAATACCGGTAACAAGAATACACGGCCATGCTTGCTAACAAAAAAACCCGTTACGGCCGTTATAAAAAGAAGAATACCCACGACTACTACAGCGGTATTACCCTGATAATCTCTCCAGGTTTGCATGAGGAACCCTATAGCGTCTTTTGAATGTTCATACTCTTCTACATCGTAGTAAAGCTGGCGAAGAAGGGCAAAATCCAGTAAGTTTCCTCTGTTTTTACTCATCTCAAAGAAACGGTCGGTTACGATCCGGTTCTGCATTGCGTTTTGTGTGACCGCTATATCGGTAGCGGCAAAGTAGATATTTGGAAGAAGCCAGAAGCTGTTTACTGCCAGTACAATACCCATTGCAGTTAATACACGAAAGAGGGTTTTTTTTGTCCTGTGAAGAGCAAAATATCCAATCGAAAAAATACCAAGAACCATAGAATATACCAATGCAACTGTCTGAACAAGCGCCTGAGGTGTGATAAACAGATTTATAAAAGCAAAGAGGCCGACAGTACGGATATCCGGCTTGCGCAAATACAGGAAAAAACTCAAAGTAGCCCACGGAAAAAGACCCCAGGCTGTGCTATATGGTTCAAATGGTACATGAAAATACTGGACAGAACCAAAGTTAAGCAGGTAAAACAACGCACCCAAAAAAGGACCCCAGCCCGGCCTCCCCTCCAGAAATACCTTCTTTAACAAAAAGTACATGCCAAAGGTTCCAGTTGCCATCATGAGAAAGTGATAAAAGTACCGGACAAAACTCATCGGGAGGAACGGGGACAAAATCAGTAAAAAAACCTCCCGGACAAGATTGGCGCCGTGGCCCATACCTGCAAGTAACCCAAGCCCTTGGTACTCCTGCCAGGTTGTTATAAGAGAGCGTTTAATATTTAGCCAGTAATTAAACTCCGTATGCAGATTATCCCAACCGGTAAGAAACGTACCTACTGTGTAGTTGGCAATAAAAAGCATCAGGAGGATAGCACTGATTATGAGTTCATATGGATACTGGAAAACAAACTGTATGATCAACCCGAAAAAAGGATGATATTTTTCGAGCCTACCGTACAAAGTTACCTTTTCCACTACTTTTTTCATACCCTCCCTACGGCAGAAAACAACTTGTGATACTGCTTGGCAACAACGTCCCAGGAACGTGACGTTTGCATCCTGCTGGAAAAACTTTTGAGACGGCTATATATGCCATTTTTTGCTTCTAACTGTGGTATACATTGCAAACGCATGTCTATTGTAAGAGCGTTTTCATCTATGGATTCCTGCTGTAATGCTTCCCGTATGTCCTTAGATTTAGCGTAAACAGAAAGTGGCTGAGATAACAAAACCGGGAGCCCCATAGAGAAAGCCAGTGACAACGGTCCGGAAGATGACATGAACAGCTTGTAGGGGAGGATAAGGTAGTTTACTGCCGCAAAGTAGAGTGGTATCTCGTTTTCCTCAAGGAAACCGGTGGTTATGACGTTTTTCTCTGATGCAAGGCGCTGGACGTTCTCGACATAGGACATGTACTCTTTGTTACTTGCATGGTTCGGATTAGCAGCGCCGGCAATTATGAGCTGATATCCTGGCGTGGGACTCCATTGTTTCAACAAATCGGCAACGCCCTTATAGGGGGATATATACCCGAAGTAGAGGACGTACGTGGTATTTGCATCCAGTTTTAACTTGTTTCGCGCTTTCAATTGTGTAATGTGCGGAAGTGACTCCACCGCATGGGGGATAACAGTTCCCCGTTTGCCTTTGTCTGGTAACTGCGTCAGTAAAAACTCCTCAAAAACCACATACTGTGTCGAACCTGCGAGCAACAGGTACTGGAGAACGGTGTTTCCAGCACTTAACAAAGCCCTTTTTATTCTATTTTTTTCGAGAGTGGAGAAATCACTCACAACCTGATGGATAACGGTAATAATCCGAATGCTGAACATATGCCGTAAAACGGCAATAGTAACCAGGAGAAGGCCTGTAGTAAGTATGCCACCGAACGTATATGCCTCAAACGGAAGAAGGAGAATTGTCTGGCGCTTTTTAGCCTCTCCAATCGCAGTAAAAAGGCTACCTAAAACACTAAGGGGATTGTTCCTTACCCAGCTCCTGCGAATGGTGGTATTTCCTTGTGTATATGTGGAGTGACTGGTAGCCTCTGTGTTTTTATCTATGAAATGTTCTGCATAAACGGAGAAGGTATATTCCGGATAGTGTTTCGTTAGATGAAGGAGAGTGTTTTTTGTGTAAGAGGCCGACCCGACAGTTTGTTTTCCGTGAATCTCATCCTTTTCCGGGTAAGTTGACAGAACAACAATATGCACGATTCCATTCTAGCAGATAAAAGTAGGTAAATAGAACAGTGCAAACAGGAAGAATCCTTTTTTTTAAGCGACAATAGGGGTAAACTTCTTTATTCGGGTACTACACCTACGACTATACAGCCCGTTTGCATCGTTTCTGCGAATCGTATATAGCTCGTGCAGGGTAGAGAACACCGCTTTCGATAGATCCACCTTAGTACGCTCGTCGTTTGACCAGGTAACGGGAATCTGACAGATGGTATAGCCGAATTTCTTTGCCAAAAACAGGATCTCCGAATCATAGCCCCAGCGATTGATACGCGCATGGGTAAACACCTGATACAGTGCCTCGCGTGAAAACGCTTTAAAGCCACAGGTAAAGTCGTTTACCCATACGTTCATAACAATATTAGATAGCAGTGTAAACCCCTTACCCAGCAATTGCCGATACCAGGGTTGGTGCACCAGCACCGTAGATTTTCCGTTTTTCCGGGTACCAATAATAACATCCGCTCCGTGACGCATTGGCGCGGCGAATTTCCGGAGCTGGTCCAGCGGGGTGGATATATCGGCATCGAAAAACAGAGTGTAATCGGCATCCGAGGTAAGCATACCAACCCGGACCGCATAGCCCTTACCACGGTTGTGATCGTAAGAAACTAGGGTAATGCGAGCCTTCAGTTTTTTCTTGAGACCAGCTTTTGCTTTATTGATTGCCGCAGTCGTTTTGTCTTTACTACCGTCGTTTATGAAGATCACTTCCTTAAGCGTAAGTCCGGCCGGCATGCGCAATTGCTTGAGTGCGGTTAAGGTTGTGCCGATACGATCTTCTTCGTTATACACCGGGATAACGAAACTGACGCTTATGAGAGGTTTGCCTTTCGTAACGTTTACTTGCATTCGTTTCATATCCCATAGTATATATTATTATTACATAGTTGTCAAGGGGTATTCGAGGAGAAAGGGAGATACCCTTCATATTAAGAGGAATCAGGCACAAGGAGAGCGCGGGGGTAAAAGGTGCCTGAAAATGCGCCTATTGAAAGAAGTGTTTAGGTGTAAGGGGGTGGGGGGGGCGGCGCGCTTTGGGCGCGCCCCCCCCCTACCGAGCTATTGGGGGGGGCATTCGAAGTTGCCAGGGGCAACTTCGAATGCAGGCCGCTCCCTCCTGCCGTTTTCCTGCTCCTTACGGAGCAGGGTGCAGGAGTCGACATCCAGCCTGAACCTGAACGTCCCTGCACGCGCAGGGACGTTCAGGGTGGAATCTCCGATGTACACGAAGATTCCAGCTTCGCCGGTGTCCAGCGTACAAACAAATTCTCTCGGACACCGCACCCTCCGCACCGCACCCTCTGGGTCCCGGAAGACCCAGGCGTTTGGCTCAGTTGCTAGCCGTTGGACGTCCACCCCGATCAGGCTCTTGGCCTCCTCGGTCGTCATTGCCCTCGGTGCGGTCGTCATCGTGGTTGGTGTCGGGGTTGCTGTAGGGGTTGGTGTATCGGACGGCGTAATGGTCGGTCTCGGTGTCAACACCGAGGCCGCCATCCAGGCCCCCGCGCCGATGGCGAGGAGCCCCATCATCGTGAGGATGGTAATCCCCACGAAGTAGAACACAGCGTACAACAGACCTTTCAGTATGCTCACGGAATCCTCCTGTTCCGGGGCAGCGGGGCAGTGCACCAGTTGCACTCGCCCATACCCCCTTATAGGCACATACTTTTTTTGGTATATACCCATAAGGGGGTGGGCAAGTGCATACGTGCTTCCACATCCACTTTTCCTTCCTTTTTCGCTCGGTTGTTATGGTGCGTCATGTAAGCGTAGCTTATCATGACCCAGGCTATTGTATCAAATAACCTATAAAATGTCAATACCTTTGTAATAATGCTATAGGTAATAGTAAACTACAGACGTCAGGGAAGAATCATTAGGAGAGTTTGAGGAGCCTCCAAACATCGGCAATTGGGGTGGACGCGGGGATTTTGCCGAGCGACCACATCTGGAGTCTTGACATCGAAATCCGGGTTTTCCATTCAAAGAGCCGATTGCTAAAGGGATTTTCCTGGGTAAAAGGGTCCGGCTGTTTGGCAAGCTGGGGATCGCTCATGATATGGTGAAAGTACCGGAATCCAGCATCAAGGTATGCCTGCACTGCCGGGTGTTCCCGGGCGGGGACGCCGTCTATCAGTGTGCCATTTGCTGCCATCTGCAGTGCTTTTCGGAAAAGCGGCAGGCGCATGCGGTGAAAGAAGGTTTTGGGATGGCGTTCGGATGACACTTCTGCCGGGATGTCGTTCGGTCCGAGGAACGGTTGCAGTAGATCCAAGCAGGGATAGAACGCTCTACTCATAGATCCCACCGGTTTGCCATCCTCATCGATTCTCGCCTCAGGGTAGGCGAAGTAAAACAAACCGCAATCCATCAGATCGAACGGGTGAGCAGTTTGCACCTCGTTGACTAAATCATGGAAAAACTGAAACATATCGCCCACATGCTGGACCGCATGTTCGCGATGGACATAAGGGACAATGTTGTCCATATCCCAGTCTAGCTCGTGGGCCTGCTCGTGCAGAAACACGAACACCGTCGAACGGCGATCCGACAAATAATCAATAGCCATAACGCTCCCGTCGGTACAGCCGATGGTCGGTGCGCCGCAGTACCAGTCGGTATCGGATTGGATCAGTATTTTCGGCGGCGACGTAACGTTCAATACCGGAAAGAGGCGATACATTTCTTCAAGAAATGCAAGCGCGATCTGCTGGTTTTCGGGAGGCAGACCGGACATGTCGATCGACCGGCTGGTGGTCTGCAGTTCCGGTATGCGGGTTGCCCATGCTGTTGCAAGATACCGGGCATCTTGCTCCGCGGACGGCGTTCGCACTCCGGTGGCGAATATGCCATCGAGCTTGAAACCCAGTCCAGTGTATGCTGGAAGCTCGACGCCGGTAACTTCCCGGAACCTAGCGCGCAGTTTTTGCAGTGGGACAAAATCCGCAAGTTCGACGAGCCGATCAAAACCCTTATCAATTCTCCCCGAACCGCCGAGGGCGACTCCTGCGGCAGTTATGAGTGCGACATTACCCAAAATACTCAGTGCATCACGACGGGAAACCGGTTGCTGAAGATAGCATCGAAGTCTTTCTGACATATTTTATAGCAGTAACAGTATAGCGGATAGATATTGTCGAGAAACGCTATCTAGAATTGAAGTCGGCTATTAACCCTGTGCTGGCGCAGTTTAAGCCCGACGGTAAGACCAATGCCCTGAAGGGCGAGGAATGCCAATCCAAGCTCCGGACCGGTGTCGGGTACTTTGGAAACTCCAACAACCTGCTTCTCGATAAAGTACTGGGCGGTATCGATATCCTGCTCAGTGCCCAGCCGTGCCTCTACGGTGTTTACCTGCCGAATGATTGTTTCGTTGGCAGGCAACCGAGATTGAGCAAAGATTTTCATTTTCACGTACTGGACGTTTTCCTCATTTGGCTGAAGCTGGGAAATCGTGTACGTTACGGTCCGTGTTGCGGCATCGTAGATACCTGGTCCCACCATCGGCTCAGCATACGATGGGATGGTATCGCGCACAACCACGTTTTGTACGGTGACATTCGAGATATTCCTTACAATAATGCGAAACACTACCTCCTGACCCGGCTGATACCGTTCATAAGATAGTGGCAGATTGTCTCTATACACTCCGGCCGTTTCGCCGGCACTTCCGGTTGCGGAACCGGGGGTGGCAACCTGCTTATCGACTAGAATACGTTGCTCTGGTTGAGTTGGCTGTTGACCATATGATCCGGTGCTGTATGGCCCTGTGCCATACTGACCTGAACCATATTGTTGAGCCGAAACGGAGGCCGCAGAAGCCACAAGGGCTATCGCAAGTGCAAGCGTTCCGATAAAACGGTTTATGTTTTTCATATTGAAGCATTATACTACAGGATATTGTATTTGTCAACTATAGGTTATATGATCTATTACGTAGCGCCAGAACGCCACAAATCATTTATCCACACTTTTGTGGATAACTTTATTTTATCATATGTACCGGGACTTTGCTACTCCTGCCTGCAAGTGCGCTGGGGCTGTTATAATAATCTTCTAAAGTCGAGTCAGACCCTTTTTAGGGGGTACCGAGGCAGGTGAGCGTACCTAAAGTCGTTTGCACGTTGCATGCTATTTTGTGGATAGCTTGTAAAGACAATCCGTTTTGCCCGGGCTATAGGGCAACTGAGCGTAGGGGAAAGCCACAAACGCAAGCATCCTGTGTTCTCGAGCGTATACCTGCGCCGGAAACCATACCTGTTTCAAAAATATATCCTATACACATAAAATTATGCGGCTAAATGCAAAACAGCTCCGCGATCTGCGGGACGAAGATGCTATCGGACAGTTCACACAACGTGAACGGAATCCGCTGTATATTCTTTTAGAAAACGTGTACGACACATACAACATCGGCGGTATTTTTAGACTATCGGATGCCTTAAACGTGCAACAGCTTCTCTTGGCAGGGGAGATGGAGACCCCTCCAAATAGCCGGATCATGAAGGCATCTATCGGGACCTATAAAATTGTGCCGTGGGAGTACCACCCCTCTGCCACCGCCGCCATTGCCGCTTTGCGCAGGAGGCACCCGGAAGGAATCCGAGTCGTGGCAGTAGAGCAGGATGCCCGGGCAGTGGACTACCGGGGCTACGATTACGCGGATCGGGAATGGCGTGCCATCCGAAAAGACCAGCAGGCGCCCGCACCTGCACCCCGCCCGATCTGTCTTGTTGCCGGCAACGAAACGTTCGGTGTACTTCCCGAGACACGTGCCCTTTGCGATAGTGTGCTTGAGATTCCCATGTGGGGAGTGAATAAATCGCTAAATGTTATCGTTGCCCTTGCCATTGTTGGCTACCGCGCGATCGAGGGGTATATTTGTACTCCTAAACTAGCCCTCAAAAGGTAGACGTTCCGCTCTCTGTTTCGTATAATTCAAATTCTATTGCCGGTGAGAAATTTATACGCCGGTGTTCACAACGGTTTGCCCAAGTGGCTCAGTGGTAGAGCGTCTTCTTGGTAAGAAGGAGGTCGCGGGTTCGATTCCCGCCTTGGGCTCAGATAAGGAGCGTCCAGCGCCCGTAACAGGCCGTTTCGACCGTTTTGCGCGTGTATACTGTGTACTGTATGGGTATTAAACCGCTCGACCGAGAACTGGAGGAATTGGCGCGTGGGCGAAGGAGAGAACCACGCGATACGAAAGAAGACGAAGCCGGCAACCAGCCGCGGCCGGTGGTTACAAACGCCCTTCCAAAAGCGCTTTTTCTGTTGGCGCTAATTCTTGCTGGATCGTTCACCTACTATTTTTCGGAATTAAACCGTGCAGAAGTCGAGCGGAAGATTGCAGCCGCGAATGCCCGCCCCCGGCCCACGCTCGGACTGATCCTGGAACAGACTGCACCGGCCCTAGCCACTCCGACCGGTGCAAACCGGGGAACTGCCGGTCAGGCAGGGGAGCGTAGCATTTCCAGCCAGTCAACCCATACGCCAGAACCGGCCGCAACCGGGGAATCCACGGGGAGTGCTCATGAGTCCGGTTTCGAGCCCACTGCCACAAGTACCTTTGCGCGCCTCCAGACCGAAGGGGTGAAACTCGTGGATGCGGGATTCCGGCAGGCGCAGGAAGTAGGGGAGAGTGTGCTGGGCGTTTCGGTGGAGCAGGTACAGAAAACCGCCTCGGAATCGGCATCACAGCTTCAGAAGACGATATACAAAGAAACCGTCGGCAGGATAATCCAGATGCTTTTGGATCAATTACCCGAAGACTCGCGTAAAGAACTTATAAGAAAGCTCCATAAAGAAAATATACCCGAGCAGGCACAGACGCCGGCAGTGCCGCCACCACCCACACCTACACCGACAGCCGGGGCGAGCGTTCCCTCCTTTTAAGGCAAGCGGGAGGGTAAGCTCCTGGAGCATCAAGCGAGCTAGCCTCCGTATCGTCGTGGCAAAATATTCCCCCTTGACAATTAGCAGAAAATTGTCTAAACTGCTAAATGAGAATGAGGGCAGAAAGCTGCAGCATCCGCCCGCCCATTAGAAGTTCGTTATAAGTTTAGGTGCACACACGTATGAAAATACGAACTATCACACCGCTCGCCCGCTGGATGAGCAGAAGTCCGTGGGAGTTATTCGAGGACATGGACTGGCCCCAGGTAACCTGGAACTCCGGTCTGGATGTCTACGAAGAAGGGGACAGCGTACACGTAAAGGCCGCCGTCCCGGGGATTCCGGCCGATAAGGTCGAGGTTACCTACGAAGATGGCGTTTTGCGCATCAACGCCAGGCACGAGGAATCGGAGGAGGAGAAGAAGCGGAAGACGGTTGTATACCGCGCCGATCGCGTTTCCTCTTTTGATTACAGCACCACGTTCCCGCGTCCAATCGATGCGGCGTCGATCCAGGCAACCGTACGGGACGGTATCGTAACCGTAACCGCCAAGATTGCCGAGGAGGCGAAGGCCAAAAAGATCGCAGTCAAAGCCGCGTAACAAGGTGCTGGAGTACATAAAAAGGCCGGGTAGCCGGCCTTTTTTGTGAGCGAAGCAATTTAGAGATACTGGAGCGCTATACTGATCTGTCTTGAGCATCTCGCCTGCGTCTGCTATGATGGGTTCCTATGGAAATAACGTACTTCGGACATTCGTCCTTCCTTATAAAAACCCGCGATTGCCGTATTGTAACTGATCCTTTTGATCCCAAAACCGCCGGAATCCCGATGCCAAAGGTACAGGCGGATATCGTGACTATCTCCCATGGAAATGGCCATGACAGCACCGTCTCCGCCGCTTCCGTCGAAGGATCGCCGATGGTTTTTGACTGGCCGGGTGAGTTCGAAAAAAACGGCGTCCGGATCTTCGGAATTCAGTCCCGTGGGGACAAAAACCAAGGGGAAGCGCGTGTTGAAAATGTCATTTTCAAGTTTGATATTGAGGGCATCCAGACAGTTCACTGCGGCGAACTTGGTTCAATTGCAGATACCAGGCTGCTTGAAGAGATTGGTGAGGTTGATATTCTTATGATACCTGTAGGCGGCTACGGCACCATAGATGTGAAGGAAGCAGCCGCGATGGCTAAAAAACTTGATCCTTCGATTATTATTCCCATGCGGTACGCGCACGACAAGCTACCGCCGTCACTTGCCGGAAAACTTGCTCCGCTTGATCAGTTCATGAGCGCGATGGGTGCGGAAGCAGTTGAACCGGTGGGGAAACTCTCGCTGAAAAAAGAAGATCTGGCAGAGCTGGAACTCAAGATAGTCCCGATGAGCTTCTAAGTATAAACAGGCACGGTTATGGGTGTTTGCATTTCTGCGATTTTCCGCTAGAATGAGAAGGCTATGACTCCTGCATCAGATGCCTTTAAGGTTCCTCCCCATGATGATCAGGCAGAAAGGTCTGTGCTTGGCGCGATTCTTCTCGATGCATCCGCAATTTACAACGTGAGTGAGTTCCTGAAGCCGGAACACTTTTACAGCAAGGCCCATCAGGCAATCTACGAGGGCATGATTGCTCTCTTCGAAAAGCAGATGCCTATAGATATCGTAACTCTGCGGGACGAACTCAAGCGCGAAGGTACGGTGAAAATATCCGGTGGTCAGGCCTATCTCTCTGAACTTGTGGAGGCAGTCCCCACCAGTGCGTACGTTGAGTACTATGGCCGGATCGTGAAAGACCACTACCTGAAACGAAAGCTGATAGAGATCTCATCCCGGGCAGTGGAAAAGTCCTTTCACGACACCGGCGATATTAAGTCGATTATGGATGAGGTTGAGAGCGAGATTTATGGCCTTGCCCAACAACAACACCATCGGGAATTTATCCCGCTTAAGGATATTCTGACCGAAAGTTTTGAACGACTCGAAGAGATGCAAAAAAACCGTGATGGTATCCGGGGAGTGCCGACAGGCTTTGCGGGACTAGATAATAAGCTATCCGGGCTGAATAAGTCGAATTTAATAATCCTGGCCGCCCGCCCGGGAGTCGGAAAGACGAGTTTCGCCTTGAATATCGCCCTTCATGCGGCCTTTGTGGCAAAAACGACCGTCGGATTTTTTTCTCTGGAAATGAGCAAAGAGGAAATGGTAGATCGGATACTGGTAAACCACGCCGACATTGATGCCTGGCGGCTCAAGACAGGCCGCCTTACCGACGAAGACAATCGGAGGCTTGTCGAGGCGATGGGGGAGTTATCTGAAGCAAATATCTTTATCGACGACACTCCCGGAGCTTCGATTCTCGAGATGCGCACAAAAGCTCGGCGGCTCAAGTCCGAGCGGAACCTGGGGTTACTGATTGTAGATTATCTCCAGCTGGCAGATCCCGGGCGGAAGTTTGAATCCCGCACCCAAGAAGTTTCATATATCTCTCTTGGACTGAAGAATCTTGCCCGTGAACTGCAGATTCCGGTGCTCGCATTATCACAGCTTTCCCGTTCGGTAGAACAGCGCGGCGATAAAAAACCGGTGCTTTCTGACCTGCGCGAGTCAGGCTCGATCGAGCAGGACGCGGATGCGGTCGTGTTTATTTACCGTGATGATGATGCAAACGATCTTCTGGATAGCGGTAAAAAAATAATCAAGGTTGACGTGGCAAAGCATCGTCATGGCCCAACCGGGGAAATAGAGATGATGTTTCGTGGCGATCGTGTCAAGTTCTACGACGTGGCACAGAATATAACGCTCTAGGAACAAGACAGGATCACTCTTCTGCCATACCCATGTCTTTCAGAATCAGCGTACGAACATAGTCGGCTTTGCTGACTGCGTTTTCACGGGATCGCTTGCCCAGGAATAGATTCATCTCGCGGCTTAACATGAGGTTAAACCGGTAGAGGAGCTTTTTCTTTCGGATATCGGTAAAAAACGGCTTCATAACCTGCTCAAGCTCGCCAAGTGACTTTTCGTTGTATTTGAAGAAGCTGATCATGTTGGTTGCCGCAATCAGGGGAGATTCTGGTTTTACACGGTCGTATCCTACTAGTGTGGTTTTCCGGTGCTGGAGGCAGAGGCTCATGCAGATGCCCAGTTCAATACCGCCTAGTCCGGGAATGATAATGATTGCATCCGCATTCTTGATCTCGTTCGAGATAGAAAACGCGTAATCCTGATCCTCACCAGCTTTCAAAGACTTTTTTGCTGTTATACTGACAATATCGGCTTTATGGCCTTTTTCCGTTATGAAGTCGATGAGCGGCTTGGTATCACGCTTGAGTTGACTCGCTTCAGTTTGTGGAGCTAAAATAATGATTCTCATAAGACTATATACTATACCATAATCGTATGAAAAATGCGAAAAAAGCGAATTTCTGCATCGAAAATACACACTGTGCGTCTTGCGGTATCCCAGTTCGGGATACACGTGCAAGCCGACTCCTGGAGGCCGCGGTCATAGCCATGATTCTTATGCTGCTGTATTTTATCGCCGGGGAGTTTGCGATTGTTCCGGCTAAGAGTATATCGGAGCTCTCATTGGGATCGGCGTTCCTGCTGGGGATGGTGGCATCGGTCTCCACCTGTATGGCCACCACTGGGGGGTTGTACCTTGCTACCATTGGCAAACTGCACGTCACATCGCATCCCTTGCGTGAGCGGATTGTCCCGTCGGTCAGTTTTAACTTGGGACGGATCGGTGCATATGCACTTATGGGCGCAGTGAACGGCTATGTAGGGCGATTTGTTACTGTGGAGCTGAATATGGGAGTCACGTTGAATGTGGTGGTGGGGGTTCTTTTAGTTTTCATCGGGCTCGATATGTTGCGGATCCTGCCGCTGAACCGGATCGTGCCAAACAGCTGGCTTAAGCGTTTTATTCTGGCCGTCGAACGCCGCCTGCTTACAAACCCTCGCCGGACGGCCTTCGCACTTGGGGCCATAACCTACTGGCTCCCATGCGGCTTTACCCAGTCTGTGCAGCTATATGCCCTCTCCGTTGCCGACCCGGTGCAGAGTATGCTTATTATGACATTCTTTGCTCTGGGAGCTACCCCCGCCATGCTGGCGATCGGATTTGCAAGCTCGATGATGCGCTCGTCGTGGTATGGCTGGTTCGTTAAGGGCGTGGCGGTGTTGATAACCCTTGTTGGAATAAGCTATATCCTGGCGTTTCTTACGGTATATGGTATCAATCCGCTCGATCGGCTCAGTAGCTGGAACGCCTCCGATCCGGCAGCACCCGTTCGTGCCGAACAGCAACCCGGCATGCAGATTATCCGGACCACCGTTACCAATCGAGGCTATTACCCCCTTGTTTACATTGTCGAGCAGGGAAAGCCAGTCAAGTGGATACTGGAGGGAAAAGACGTTTACGGTTGCCAGTCCCATCTGATGGCGCCTAAGATCAATGTGGAGACAGTTCTTAAAAACGGGGAGAATGTGATCTCGTTTCTGCCGCAGGAGACAGGGGAGATCGGATTCTCGTGCAGCATGGGTAAATACCAGGGAAAGATCCGGGTAGTGGAGGGAGGGTAATAGAAAACCACGCCTGCCTCGACGCAGGGCATTTGCGATAATTTATCCACCTCGCCTTGAGTACACCTTCAGCGGCTCCTTGTGACTGCCGATAGCCAGTAAACGAATTCTCGTTTTCTTGCTTCCCGCAAAGTCCCAGATTATGCGGATGTCGTTCTTAATCTCCGAGCTCAACATAGTGCCATAGCGCTTTGTATACACCTGCCGGGTTTTGAGAGCCGGATCAAACGGATTTTTGGCCAGCAGAAGGAGACGGGAAGCAATAAGCGGACGGAAAGCAGGATAGAACTTACCGAATGCCCGTGTCATCTGGACAAATGACGCCGACTTTTCCAGTTTGACCATAGGCTTACTTTTCCTCAAACAGCGCCTTCAACTGGTCCGTATCCGTTGGATCGAATTCGGAGAATCTGCCAGTTTGATAATCATCCAGACTTGCACCAATCGCTTCTTCCATCTCGCGACTAGCTATTATAATGTCGTTGACTTCACCTTTGATATCTTCCAGTGCCAGACTGCGGATATATTCGGGAAACGTTACTCCCAGTCGTCGCGCCTTCGCCTCCAGATGCGTATATAGTTGTGGAGAGAACGTTATCAGTTTTTGTACACGCTTGGTAGATACAGTTTGCATAATATATGCATTTGCTAATATATTAAATATATATTGCATAGTATATGCTCTTAACTACCGCATCGCAAGTGAACGTTTGTTCAATAATAACGGTGGAAAGGAAGTGCCGGGGGAGGGGCTCGAACCCTCATGATGTTGCCACCACAGGTTTTTGAGACCTGCGCGTCTGCCAATTCCGCCACCCCGGCTAAAGCAAACGGTTTCCTGAGTAGGGGAGAATACCTATTGTAGCACATCGCAACTGCCCCGGTCAGGCGTCGCTTGCAATGCCCTCACGCTTCTTCTAAACTAGTTTCATGGACATCATCAAAGCCTATCGTGAGTGGCGGGATATGAAGGGAATTACTCATGAAGACGCCATGTGGTTTCAGGCGATCGTGTTTGCCGTCTATATCTACATTCTAACTGCACTCTACATCGGCGGGATCCGGGGGTTGCTTCTGCCGCAGTTTGTTGAGATTGCTCTGGGGTACACATCTCTTGTTCTGCTCCTGTGTGCGATGGGAATGAGCTCGATCTGTTATTTCTGGGATTTCGCGGACCGGTATATGGGTTACCGGAAGCATTTCGGCGTGCTGGCGTGGCTGTATGCCAGCATGCATTTCGGCCTGATGCTTGTTCATGCAGAGTATCGCGTTGGGCTGGAAACGTATGTTTCCGATCCCCGTACTGCCGGACCGCTCTATGCATCGCTCACCACACTGCTAATTCTTACATTTATGACGGTAATCTCGCACCGCCTGGCCATAAGAAACCTGGGGGAAGAGATGTGGCGCGTTCTGCTAAGGCTGGGGTATCTGGCGCTTATGTTTGCCATGGCCCGGATTGCTATGACCGACGGCGTTTCCTGGTGGGCGTGGCTTACCGGTGACAGCGAGGCGCTTCTGCCCCCGCTTGGGTTGCTTCTTTTTACCGGCGGACTGGTAGTGCTTACTCTGCGTACCGCTATGGAAATACACCGCCGAATCCATGGAAAAGAAATACCCGCTGTACCCATACCTTCATCGGTACATCATCATCGCCTGCCTCATGCGGTTGCGCATGCAGCTCCACACAGCGGGATGCACTCGGTGAGCCGCCAACGTACTTCCGGCCACAAAAAAAGCCCCGCGAAACTGAGCTCGAGGGGCTAGTAGGGGCCAACTCTTCGGGGGACACCGTCGAGCAGAGCCCATATGTGATTTTGGTTTTTTGAAAACTTTGAGAAGGGGGTTTCTAGAAAACCTCCGAAACCGGATCGGTTTCAAAATTTTGCTCCGTGTATTTTCAAGGAACTTGTAACTATAATTAAGACTATAGGACTAAATAATAAAAGTCAAGAGTATTTTGTAATGCAGTATGTATTTGGTATGTAAAAATACCTGTAGTACTTAATATCTTTACCCGCACCGGCGACGAGCCACTTGCGTCTAAGCGATGAGGGGGACAGCAATGGTGAGACAAGCTCATTTTTCGCGCGCACTCTTGATTGACATCGCCCGTCCGCTCCGCTATACTCCCTACAGATGACCGCCAAAACGCCTCTAGAACCCATAGCATCGCGTTATACCGGCAAAGATATCGTCTCCCTTACCCAGTTTGATCGTCCATCCGTGGAGCTTTTGTTCGATACGATCACTCAGCTTAAAAAACGTGTGGAAACGGAACGGATGCTCTCGCTGCTAAAAAAACACATAGTTGGTCTGTTTTTCTTTGAGCCCTCGTCGCGGACGTTTTCCTCGTTCAGTGTTGCCGTAAAACGTCTGGGGGGGAATACCCTGGAAATGCAGGAGGCGGGCAAGGCATCGTCTTCGGTGAAAGGGGAGACCTTGGAAGACATGGGACGCGTCATGGAAAATTACCTGGATGCTATTATCATGCGGCACCCCGAAGTGGGATCGGTAGAAAAGGTTGCTCGTGCCGTGTCCATTCCGGTTCTGAATGCCGGCGATGGCTCCGGCGAACACCCTACGCAGGGGCTTATGGATATGTTTACGATGTTAGAGCACCGCAAAAGCTTGGATGGCATTCGGGTCCTGATCTCCGGCGACCTCTTGTACGGGCGTACGGTTCATTCGCTACTTTTTGGGTTGTCTTTGTTTTCCGGCGTTCGCGTTACGTTGCTGTCACCGGAGCGGCTTCGGCTGCCTGCTATGCTAATAGACACCTATCGCTCACGCGGCATTACCATCACCGAAATCCACTCCGAATCCGACATTCCCGCAGACTGTGATGTCTGGTACTGGACCCGCGTTCAGAAAGAGCGATTCGACGATCTGGCCGAGTACGAACGCATTAAAAACGCCTTCATCCTTACCCCGGAACTTGTGAAACAAAAGGGGAGCGATACGCTTATTCTTATGCACCCATTGCCACGAGTAGGAGAAATCGAGCCAGCCGTAGATGACGATCCACGGGCGGTGTACTTTACTCGGCAGGTCAAAAACGGCATGTATACCCGTATGGCGCTTCTGACTATGGTGCTTGGCGCATTATAAGCTACAATATACCCATGGCGAAATCAGGACAGCTTGTTTTTGCGGACGGAACCACCATCGAAGGCCGATCGTTCGGCGCTGACCGCTCAAGTCCCGGCGAGATCGTGTTTTCCACCGGGATGGTTGGTTATCCGGAGAGCTTTACCGATCCGTCCTATTCCGGTCAGATCCTGGTGATGACCTACCCGCTCGTGGGGAATTACGGGATTCCTGAGGCGAAATACTGGGAGTCCGAGAAGATCCAGATCGCCGGACTGGTGGTCAGCTCGTATATCGATACCCCCAATCATTTCCAGAGCACCAAGACGCTTGCTACCTGGCTAAAAGAGTACAGGGTACCCGCACTCGAGATCAAAGACACTCGCTTCCTGGCCAAGAAAATCCGTGACGAGGGTGTACAGCTGGGGAGAATCATAATCGATGGGGTAGACCCTGGCATCGTGGACGTGAACGCCGAAAACCTTGCCGCCCAAGCCTCACTCGAAGGCGTGCGGATCATTAACGAGAAAGGGACCAAAACCGTTGCCGTCTTCGACTGCGGTGTTAAGAACAATATCATCAAGAACCTCGTGGACCGCAACATCCGGGTGGTACGGGTACCGTGGGATTACGACATCTTCACACTGGACGAGAAGTACGACGGCGTACTTCTTTCCAACGGCCCCGGCGATCCCAAAACAGCGGTGAAAACGATTGAAATCGCACGCCAGGCAATGGAGAGGGATATCCCTATCTTTGGCATCTGTCTGGGCAATCAGATTTTGGCACTGGCCGCAGGAGGAGACACCTATAAGCTTAAATTCGGCCACCGCAGCCAAAACCAGCCTTGTATCCAGGAGGGAACAGGCCGGTGTTATCTGACGACCCAGAATCACGGGTTTGCGGTGGGGGAGATACCGAAAGATTTCAAGCCCTGGTTCACCAATGCCAACGATGGTACGAACGAGGGCATTCATCACGTATCCAAACCATTTTTTTCGGTGCAGTTTCACCCGGAGGCTACGCCCGGTCCATCGGATACGGAGTGGCTCTTCGATTATTTTGTGGAGAAGCTGTAACGTTTGCCGCCGCGTATCGAATGAACTTAGGTTGAAAAAAACACGTTGCCCTATATAATCAAGCTAGCATGACTCAAAACGTACCCGTACCAAAGCCGAAGACAATCCTAGTTCTCGGTTCGGGTGCCCTTAAAATCGGGCAGGCAGGGGAGTTCGACTACTCCGGTTCCCAGGCAATCAAGGCGTTCAAGGAAGAGGGTATCCGGACCGTCCTGATAAACCCAAATATCGCTACAATCCAAACATCTGAACACCTTGCAGACGAAGTGTACTTTCTTCCGGTAACCGAGTATTTCATTGAAGAGGTCATTAAAAAAGAGAAGCCTGATGCCATCGCGCTCTCCTTTGGCGGACAGACTGCGCTCAACGCCGGATTAGGCCTGTTTAAAAAGGGTATTTTGGACAAATACGGTGTTCAGGTTCTCGGAACCCCCGTAACTTCAATCGAAATTGCAGAAGATCGCGAGCTGTTCGCAAAGCATGTCCGCGAACAGGGACTCTCAACCCCCGCCAGCTTTGCCGCATATTCCGCAGAGGAAGCACTCAAATATGCTGCAGAGCTTGGGTATCCTGTCATGACCCGTGCCGCCTTCGCACTCGGCGGACAGAGTTCGGGGATCATCTTCGACGAGAAGACCATGAAAGACCGGATGAAGGACGCGTTCGCCTTTACCTCCCAGGTACTGGTAGAGCAGTATCTGCACCACTACAAGGAAGTAGAGTACGAGGTGGTCCGCGACCGGCACGACAACTGCGTTACCGTTTGTAACATGGAAAACTTCGATCCGCTGGGGATCCACACCGGCGAGTCGATCGTAGTGGCGCCCAGCCAGACGCTCACCAATTTCGAGTACCATTACCTACGCCAGGTCGCTATGCAGCTGGTCCGCAGCCTAAAAATTGTTGGTGAGTGTAACGTACAGTTTGCGCTCAACCCCAAACCCGACGGCGAAATAGAGTACTACATTATCGAGCTAAACCCCCGGTTGTCCCGTTCCTCGGCGCTGGCATCTAAAGCTACCGGCTACCCGCTGGCCTACGTCGCCGCCAAGCTGATGTTGGGGAAAGCCCTGACCGAGGTCAAAAATCAGATGACGCAGGTTACCCAGTCGTGCTTCGAGCCAGCACTTGATTATCTGGTCGTTAAGTTTCCTCGCTGGGATCTGGACAAATTCATCGGAGTGGATCAGCGCATCGGGAGCGGGATGAAATCGGTGGGGGAGGTTATGTCGATCGGTCGCTCGTTCGAGGAAGCAATACAAAAGGCTGTTCGTATGCTCGATGTCGAGGTAGAGGGCGTTACCGACTACCAATTTGCTGAAGGGGATGATTATAGGAATCATATTGAGCGTCCTACCCCGCGGCGTATCTTTGCTCTCTGCAGGGCTCTTATGGATGGGGAGACCGTGGATTCGCTTTACAAGCGTACCGGGATCGATCCCTGGTTTCTATTCCGGCTGGAGGCGATCGTCAGAAACGAAAAAACCTTTCGCGACAACCCCGTGCTTGATGAACCGACTCTCCGCGAGCTTAAAGAAAACGGCTTTTCCGACAAGTATATCGGCAAGATGGTCGGCGGCAAGAAAGGTCTCGAGATCCGGAAGATTCGCAAAAAGCTCGGTGTTACTCCGGCCATTTTCAAGATCGATACGCTTGCCGGCGAGTTTCCGGCGCAGGCAAATTATCTTTATGTCACCTACCATGGCAGTCATTACGATGTGGAGCCGGTGGGAAAGAGCGGGGTCATGGTGCTTGGGTCCGGCCCGTACCATATCGGGTCATCTGTCGAGTTCGACTGGACCTGTGTTAACGCTGTCATGCATCTTGCAAAACATGGCAGAAAGTCGATCGTCGTCAACTGTAATCCGGAAACAGTTTCCACGGATTATGATATATCGGACCGTCTGTACTTCGAGGAGCTTACCTTTGAGCGTGTTGCCGATATTTACGAATACGAGAACCCGGAAGGAGTGATCGTTTCGGTTGGGGGGCAGCGCCCGAATAATCTGGCTTTCTCGCTTTCCCATTACGGCTTTCGTCTGATGGGCACCAGTGCGGAAGATATTGACCGCTGCGAAGATCGCACCAAGTTTTCCGCTCTTCTGGATGAGTTGGAGATTGCCCAGCCGCGGTGGAGTAAGCTGACCACGATTGCGGATGCAAAAAAATTTGCAGAAGAGGTGGGGTATCCGGTTCTGGTGCGCCCGTCCTATGTTCTTTCCGGTGCAGCAATGGCGGTTTGCTATAATCCAAGCGCGTTGGAAAAGTACACCCGTAAGGCAACCGCGATCAGTCGTGAGCATCCGGTGATCATTTCCAAGTTCTACACGGAAAGCAAGGAGCTCGAACTGGACGCAGTTGCCCAGAACGGCGAGATCGTCTGTCAGGCAATATCGGAACACGTGGAACATGCCGGGGTGCATTCCGGTGATGCTACAATCGTCTTTCCGCCACAGCGTGTTTTTGTAATCACCGAGCGCAAGATACTGGATATTGGGCGCAAGTTGGCAAAGGCGCTCAGGATTACCGGGCCGTTTAACATCCAGTTCCTAGCTAAAGACAACAAAGTGCGGGTGATCGAGGTGAATCTTCGTGCCTCCCGCACCTTCCCGATGATCTCGAAAGCCCTCCGGATCAATTTTGCTCAGAAGATTGTCGATGCGATGTTTGGCAAGGCAACCGTAGAGGAGTACGACTACCCGGAGTCCGTACTGGTCAAGGTGCCGCAGTTCTCGTTTTCCCGGCTGGAAGGAGCTGATCCGATACTTCGCGTCGAGATGTCCAGTACTGGGGAGGTAGCTTGTTTTGGTGATACCCTGGAAGAAGCGTTCCTTAAATCCATGCTCTCTACCGGAGTGTCCGTAAAAAAGAAAGCGGCGCTCCTTTCCATTGGTGGGGGATTGAACAAAGACCTGTTTTTTGACTCCGCCCGCCTTCTTAAAGAGATGGGCTACGCGTTGTATGCAACGGGGAAAACGCAGGTTTTTCTGTCATCACGAGGGATTCCCTGCACTCCGGTTTTCAAGATGTACGAGGGTAAGAGCCCGAATGTCGTGGATCTGATCCGCGATAAAGTTGTGGGGCTTGTGGTCAACATCAGCGATATTGATGACGTAAAAGAGACGGAGCATATTGGCGAGCACCAGACGGATGGATTCCGCATTCGCAGAGCCGCTGTTGATGCGAATATTCCGCTTATTACGAACATTTTGAATGCAAACGTCTTTATTCGTGCGCTCCACCGCTACGAAGAAGAAAAAATGGAGGTCAAGGCTTGGTTCGAGTACGTTCCGAAGCACTAGTAAAAAGGTAAGTTCAGCTACAATCATAGAGCCACAACGGGATGCGTTGCAGACCTCTGCTTGTATCCGATCTGATTTCCCGCTACGTGTCTTGCTGGCGACACTTTGCTTTGTATAAATGTTCTGCTGACGCTTGCTTGTCGCGTCACACCGGCAATTATATAATAACTTATAGTAAAAGTCAAGCGGACAATAATGCGAGCTGTTTACTTTTGCCACTTACCGACAGCAGACCGTTCCAGAAGAACATTTCGAATAAAAAGCTTGCGGTGATGTGGTGTGGGGCCATATAACCGGAGTGCTTCGCGATGATCGCTGGTTCCGTATCCCTTGTTCTTAATCCAGTTGTATGCCGAAAATTCCTGATGGAGAGTAGTCATATACTCATCACGCTCAACCTTTGCAAGAATAGAGGCAGCTGCAATCGTAATCGAGTTGCGATCACCATGGAGTACAGCATGCTGGGATATTCCGGTTTGCCGGAAACGTTTTACGGTGAGTGTATCGGTAAGCACTACCCACGGTGTGTGGCGTGGAAGCATGCGGGATACCGCAGTCACTGCCTGAAAGGCGGCATCTTCGAAGGCGTCTGTAATGCCGTACCTGTCTATACATTCACTGTCAGATGAAGCTATACTCCAGGCCATTGCACGCTCTCTGATCCGGGGTACTAGAAGTTGGCGTGCTGTGGCAGTTTTTAGCTTGGAGTCATTGATTCCTAACGCAAGCAGATCAGAAGCGCGATCTGGAGGGAGCGGAAAGCAGACAGCGCCCACCATTACCGGTCCGGCTAGACTGCCTCGCCCCACTTCGTCAATACCAATTACATAGGTTCCGGAAGCGGTGTACTGATCCTCGGTGCGGAAGTCAGGCATCGGGTGCATAGGGATTAGTATAATACGCTTGTATGGCATTTTCCGAAGCGTTCTCCAATAAGAAAATCGCAAAACTCCTGCATTTAATTGCTGCTGTGTACCAGCTTAAAGGGGAAAACCGTTTCAAGTCAGTTGCTTACCAGAAAGCAGCCGATTCTGTCGAGCAGTTATCCCGTGAACTGTATACCATCTGGGAAGAAGGAACTCTTGCAGATATTCCCGGGTTTGGTGGGTCAATAGGAAAGAGCATAGACGAGCTCTTTCGAACCGGTGAGTCGAAGCACTTTTCTGCTGTGCTTGCTGGGGTCCCGGCGACATTACCGGTGCTTATGGACGTTCCGGGTATCGGGCCGAAAAAGGCAATCAGGCTCATTCACGAGTTTAAGCTTTTCGATGAAAAAACCGTATTGGACGATATCGTGTCTTTGGCAAAGGCAGGCAGGATTGAAAAACTTGAAGGGTTTGGGAAAAAATCTCAGCAGGATCTTGTAGAGTCCATTGAGCTGTTTCGATCGGGCAGTATCCGGAAGCAGCGTATGCCACTTCCCGTTGCCCGGGCAATCTATGATCAGATAGCGGCTTACCTGTCAACGCTTGCTTGCATCCGCAGGATTGATCCGATGGGCTCACTTCGCCGGCAGCTTGCAACAATCGGCGATGTAGATATTGCCGTGGTAGCTCCGGACGACAAAGCAGAGGAGGTAATTGCGCACTTTCTCCAGTCGCCTGGGATGCTTGCGGTAGACAATGCGGGTGATAAAAAGGCGTCGATTATCTACCCGCCCAATGTTCGCGTTGATCTGCGGGTAACGGACGGCGCGCAGTACGGCTCGATGCTTCAATACTTCACCGGAAGTAAACAGCACAATATCGCCCTGCGGGAGTTCGCGCTGAAAAAAGGATACTCACTGAATGAGTACGGGATCAAAGACATCAGCACCAAAAAACTGCACAAATTTTCATCTGAAGAGGAGTTTTACCGTTTTTTGGGTCTTGCCTGGATACCACCGGAAATCCGGGAAGGGACCACTGAAATCGATCTGGCGCAGCAAAATAAGCTTCCTTCTCTGGTTGCCGAAACGGATATTCGGGGAGATTTTCACATCCACTCTTCCTACAACATTTCCACCTCTCATGATCTTGGTCAACATACCTACGAAGAGATTGTTGAAAAAGCAGTAGCTCTGGGGTATTCGTACATCGGGTTTGCAGATCATAATCCGCGTATGAGCGGACATACCGACGCCGATATTATATCGATCCTGCAGAAACGGAAGGCGCATATTGATACAGTTTTGAAAGGGAGTCCTATTCCGTATTACATCGGACTTGAGGTTGATATTCTTGGCGATGGTTCGCTGGCGATACCGGAGGAGGCGGGAGAGTTTCTTGATTATATTATCGCCTCGATTCATAGTGGCTTTGCTCTTGATCGTGCCGCACAGACAGCACGTATCACAAGGGCGTTCTCACATAGGAAAGTACGGGTACTGGGTCATCCGACTGGACGTCTCATTAATAAACGCGAAGGAATACATGCCGACTGGAATGCTATTATTGCAGAAGCAGTCGAGCGAAATGTCGCTCTTGAGATCAACTCCCATCCGTTGCGTCTTGATCTGCCCGAGATGCTGGTACGCGAGGCGATGACCCGGGGAGCGTCCTTTATGGTTAATACCGACGCTCACGATATCACTCACATGGACTTTATGCGCTACGGAGTATCTGTAGCCCGTCGCGGCTGGCTCGAGCCAAAACATATCATAAACACCAGGTCCCCGGAAGCGTTCCGGAATTGGCTTCTTTCCTCTTAAAAAACTTACCCCATACGCCTAACTTGCGAAGAATGATTCTTTGTTTACAGCGATATGTATTGTTATTGTGCTGAAAATGCAAAAAGATCAAAAAAATGTAAATACGTAAGAACGCGCAAAGACAACTATAATTGGCAATTTACTTATTGAAAATATAAAAATATTGTAAGAAAATAAATCATGAGTCATCTGCAGGAGCGTTCAGGTCGAGGCTTACCTCTTCCCGGTTTGCAGACCTGGAGGAACAACGGGTTTATACCACAGGAACCGATCCAGGACACCGAGATATTGGAAATATACACGCGAAGACGAGATCTTGTTCGTGAGATCGTAGAGATCGTTTACAAGATTTTTCCGGAACAGGCAGATGGCGTATATGAGCTTCTGAAGCTGGGTGAACGCCTAATACGACTTGCGGCAGCACAAAACCGCAGAATCGAGAATCCGTTCGATAAACTCACCAGATTTATGGTCTCCGATATCGGTAGAAGTGCAGAGGATCTGCTTTTGCGGGGTAGTCCAGAGATGTTGGTCGAGCATGTGGCATTGCGGATGAAAACGAGACTGGACACGGTACCCCCAATTTTTCGTGATGGCTATCCCGAGGGCCGGAATTATCGGTCAAAAGAACATTTATACGCCCTGTACGGGGTAACCTTCGGCACCGATGGAAAGCCACAGGTAGGTATCGAGGTACCTTTCAGCAACGCGCCAGTGGGTTTCGGTTTAACCATAGATTCACCATGGCCAGGCTTGGAGTCGGTTCAAGAATATCTTATGGCATTTCCTGATCATCGTCATCTCGGATTGGATTTTGAGACACGTTATGAGATTGGGCCGCGCAGAAAAGTAGAACCGTCATGCACTCCGCTTATTCAAGCCGTTGCAGACGGATATCTCCTGAAAGGTTCACCAAATACAGGCGGGCAGTCGGTTGGTCTGTATTTCCGGAGACCAGAATTTGTAGCTGCAGCTGCGGTTGCACGATTACTCATCCCGAGTACAGTAAATGCTTTGCATGCAAATGGATTATCGTTAGCTACTCGTATCCCGAGACTTCCAGCAAGCCAGAGAAATGCGCTCCTGCAGCAAACCGGCTAACGGAAACAACCCGTTTCATCCCTCTGTTACAATTAGCTTATGTCCCCATCCTGGCGCAATATTCTACTTATTACGGGTGCTACAGTCGGGGCAGGAATTTTTTCATTACCCCATGCACTTCGGGAAACCGGAGTTGTCCCATTTCTTGTTTTGCTTGCTCTGGCGGGTTATATTTGCTTCCGGCTTAACTATTTTCTTATGGCGGTGATCCGCGAGGTAACGGGTACTCACCAGTTGTCAGGGTATATAGAAAAAGTACTGGGAGCGGGATGGGGGAGGATCTCACTTTTTCTTCACATTTTTTCGACATTCGGCGCCCTGATTGCGTATACAATCATTGGAGGAACCTTTCTTGGTACTTTTTTCGGAATACCACAGTCCCTTGGCAGTCAGTTGTTCTTTCTTCTGGCCGGTAGTGTGATTTTTTTTGCAGGAAAAAAAATCGCCAGTTTCGACATGTTGTTTTCGGTGGTGAAGTTTATCATGTTTATTCTTGTCGTAATTGCTGCAATGTCACTTCCGGCTAGCAATCACTTTGAAGCAATTCCCGCATTTGAAAGTTTTCCGCTGAAATACATCGGCGTGTTTCTCTTTGCATCTGCTGGCTTCACTATCATTCCCGAATTGATCCGGGAAAAAGGTAAGCGCTCCCATAGTCTCTTGACTGCGCAGGTGCTGATTACTGTTTTGTATCTCGTATTTGGTGTTGCACTATATGGTTTTGTAAACGGATCCGGCTACCTTTTTCCTACACCAACGGCAACCGCTGTTTTTACTATTACTGGTTTTGTCTCCGTTTTTACCGCATATCTAATCCTTGCCTGGGTTTGCAAAGATACCCTTGAAGAAGATCTGAGACTGAACACAAAACTGGCAACCGGTCTCACGATCGGTGTTCCTTTTCTTGCTGTAGTAAGCCAGTTTGGCACATTTATCGGAGTACTAGGATTTACGGGGGGAGTGTTCCTGAGTGGAACCGGAATTCTTCTTTGCCGGTCGTACCGGGTACTATACCCCGATAAATACGTTTACGAAAACTATTTTGTCCAGCTATTTCTGGGGGCAACAATAGTTCTTGAGCTTCTGAGAGTGGCCGGACTTCGGTAGTACTTTAGTTTGTAATATTGCAATCAGAGGGGAAGAGTGCTAACATAAGGTAATACAAGTACTTTTTAATTCTGTTCTATGAAATGCAATGTAACCCTTCATAACGCCCCTTTTCCCTCTACCGGCGAACTGCTTGCCCTACCCGTCTTCTCTGAAAACGGCAAAACAAGCCCCCGTATTGCAGAGTTAAATACTATAACCAAAGGTCAGCTCCTTGAACGGATAAAACAGGAAGCATTTACTGGCAAGCGTGGTCAGCTCCTTGCCTTCGATTCAGACTGCGGATATACACGGATTATTCTGGTGGGCATGGGGAAACAGGAGCAGTTTTCCTTTCCTTTGCTCGAAAATACGGTCGCAGATGCTGTCCGGCATGCCAACTCTGTCCGGGCTACCCGGCTGGATGTTTACCTGGACCCGGTCTGGAAGCAGGATTACCGTGAAATAGGTCGTCTCTTTGCCACAGCTGCCAATCTTGCTAATTATTCTTTTGTACGGTACAAATCGCATGAGAAAACCGAGGGGCCATCGTATCTTTCCGAACTAAGAATCTGTCTGGAAGCCTCCCTGGACACGGCACAGATTCGCGGGGAATTAAAAGAGGGAATCGCGCTTGGTGTACTCATAAGTGAGGGAATGTACCTGACCCGGGATCTGGTAAATGAGCCGGCGAGCGCAATCTATCCGGAAACACTCGCGGAACAGGCTTACCGGATTGCCAATAACTCCAAGGGAACGGTGTCAATAAAGGTGCTCGAGGCTTCCGAGTGTGAACAGCTGGGGATGGGCTCTTATCTGGCTGTAGGGCAGGGGAGTGATAACCCGCCGAAATTTATCATCCTTCACTTTGCGCGTAAAAAGCCGAAGAGAATGAAACGGATTGCACTGATAGGAAAATCTGTCACCTTCGATACAGGCGGTTACCAGGTCAAGCCCGGTGAATACATGAACGATATGAAGATAGATATGGCCGGAGGGGCTGCGGTGCTTGGGGTATTCTCAATTCTTTCACAGTGGAATGAGGAACGATTCGGAGCGATTGCGTATGATGAAGTCTTCGGAATACTTCCGGCTTGTGAAAACATGATCTCCGGACGTGCCTTCCGTCCCGGCGATGTCCTCACTGCTATGAACGGGAAAACGATCGAGGTGAAGCACACCGACGCTGAAGGCCGCCTGACACTGGCTGATGCACTCGCGTATGCAAGTCGCGAGCTCAAGTGTGAGTATGCCATTGATATTGCGACGCTCACCGGAGCGGTCATGGTGGCTCTGGGAAATGATATCGCGGGAGTTTTTGGAAATGACGATGCGTTTACCAGGGAATTTCTTTCCGCTGCTCAACTCCATGGCGAAGAAGCATGGCAGCTGCCGCTTTCCGAACGCTATCGAGATCACATAAAGGGCACTATCGCGGACCTGGCAAACCTTGGCAAAAAGGACCGCTACGGTGGAGCAATTACCGCCGCACTCTTCCTGGAAGAATTTGTTGATGAAATGAAATGGATTCATGTTGATATTGCAGGGTCATGCTACACTGATGATCCACCGCGGGGAATCACCGGTACCGGTGCTACCGCGTGGGGGGTACGTACGTTGTTATCCGTTCTCACAAAAACAGTATGAATGCCCGCACTCTCTTAAAAACCGATGGAATTATTCGGGTAGCTCCCGATGACACTCTTGCTACAGCTATTTCGGCTCTAAAATCGTCACATGATGCCGCCTTTGTATTCGAAGGTGAAAGATATATCGGGGTAGTAAATCCGTATTATGCTCTCATACGGAACTCGGCTCATACCGGAAAATCGCTGGTGCGTCAGGCTATTTTCCATCCGCCGCGGCTTTCACCTGACGATACTCCACAACGGATAACCGATCTGATGGTCCACTCACGGCTGCACTACCTTCCTGTCTGTGAAGGAAAAAAATTCCTGGGCATCGTCTCTGCCAAGCGAATGCTTGGAAAAATAGCAGACGAAAAAATCTTCCGCACGCCGGTGCTTACCGCCTTGCAACAGAAAAACAAGGCACTAGTAACTGTATACGCCGATGATCTGATCTCAAAAGTCGTACACCTCTTCGAAACAGAGGATGTTTCCAAGCTAGTTGTGATTGATAAAGCAATGAAGCTACAGGGAATAATGAGCTACCACGACCTGGTGCCACACCTCTTAGCACCCGTCCGGAAAACGACGAAACCGTATGACCTCACCTGGACGAATCTTGATGCATTTGCAAACCTAAAAGTAAAAAACGTAATGCGGCGTCTTGTGCATACACGTACCTCTGAAGCGACGTTGGGAGATTGCTTGCACGATATTGTAACTCGTGATATCGGAAGCGTGGTGATCGTGAATGCAGAAGGCGTTCCAAGCGGAATTGTAACGGTTCGTGATTTTCTCCGGTTTATGTGCAGCGGCACCGTACCAGAATCCATAATTGAACTAACAACCAATGATCTCTCACCGGGGAATATGCAGGTTGTACAGGATTACGGTGTACACCTTGACCGCTGGGTACGAAAAATTCCTAATCTATCCCGTGCACATTTGCTTGTCAAGGAAGAAAAGAATGGAGGATTATTTCAGGCAAAAATCACCTTGATACCCAAAGCGGGTAAGTCAACAATTTTCACAGCCGAGGGCAAGGATCTGCTTAGCGTTTTAAAAAAAATCAATAAACGCCATAATCCAATCGAACGGACCGAAGCAAAAATCGGCTGAGCAAACGAAGGAAGATCCGCTATACTGATCTGATCCTATGAAACAGCACGCGCTAAAAACTGTTGCGTTGGTATTTATACTTTTGATTGGTGCAACGCTTCGTTTGTACAATACTTCCTGGGATGGCGGCCATTACCTGCATCCCGATGAGCGGTTCCTGACCATGGTTGGCACCGCCATGAGAATTCCGGTAACATTTCAGGAATATCTTGATCCGGCAGTCTCCACACTTAACCCAAATAACCTTAACTACAGTTTTTATGTCTACGGAACACTTCCGCTGGTACTCACCAAATTTCTGGCAATCTGGACGGCAAATGATCATTACGGCGCATACGGACAACTCGGCAGGGTATTTTCTGCTGTTCTAGATACAATTACCATATTCCTGGTATATAAAATTGCATCGTTACTGGCCAGGAAGCAGGGGATACCAGGGCCATTCGCCCTTGCAGCAGCAGGTTTCTATGCAATTGCGGTTCTTCCTATCCAGCTTTCGCACTTTTTTACCAGTGATATATTTCTAACGTTTTTTATGGTGCTTGCCTTGTATCTTTCATTGCATTTTTCGTATTCCCGCCGCATCTGGCTTATCCCTCTGGCTGGTTTTGCATTTGGATTGGCTGTGGCGTCGAAAATTTCGGGCGTATACATCGCTCCGCTTCTGGGTCTTCTCCTGTATCTGGCAGCACTCGACACAAGCCCGCTGGGGGCTAAAAAAGACTACTGGAGGGAATTGCTGCATCGAGCGTTCGCCCTGCCAACGATCGAAAAGACAGTTCTGTATGTCCTGGTATTTGGCGTGGTTGCATTGGCCACTGTCCGGCTGTCGGCACCGTATTATTTTGAAACTGCCTCGGTCTTCGATTTTAGTCCGAGCACTCTCTTCATGTCTAACATTGAGCAGCTGAAAAGCTTTGACAGTCGGGACGGATACTTTCCGCCGGCCATTCAATGGATGACCAAGCAACCATGGTTCAGCTTACAGAACACGGTTGTTTTCGGTTTGGGGGTGCCGTATGCTCTTCTGGTTTTTGCCGGATTGTACCTTGTTTTTAGTCGCTACCGGTCGCTAGCTTTCTGCATGATTGCCGCCTGGTGTGTTGCCTACTTTACCTATCAATCATTTCTGTTTGTCAAGGTTATGCGTTACACGATTTTTCTGTACCCGGTATTTGCGCTACTGGCTGCGCTTGCAACGGTTCATTTTCTCAAAAAGCGCAGTCCCTTTCTCTATGGACTGGTAACGTTGGCGGTAGTTATTTGGCCTCTGATGTTCTTCAATATCTATACAAAACCCCATACCCGTGTCGAAGCATCCGAGTGGATTCATGCTAACCTTCCCGATGGAAGCCTTATTCTCTCAGAACACTGGGATGATGGTCTTCCGCTTCTTATCCCCGGCGCAAGTAAGTCTTTTCCCGGCGAGCAACTGGAGGTGTTTTATCCTGACTCACCGGAGAAATTTGCAAAAATAGAAGAGCAGATGGCCCGGGGGGACTACTACATACTCAGTTCCAACCGGGCGTGGGGGAGTATTCAGTCTGCCCCGGAAAAATATCCGCAAATGTCGCAATGGTACCCTGCCCTCTTTCGAGGAGAGAAGGGATATACCATCATACATGAGATCACCCGATATCCGTCGCTTGAATGGCTTGGCATTCCGCTGACTTTTCCTGATGACTGGGCAGACGAGGCATTTTCGGTATATGACCATCCGCGAGTAATCATCATGGAAAACACCGCTAAAAAACTGCGTGAGAAGCCTATTCCTGACGTCCCTGGCATAGATGCGTCGCAAGAAGCCGGCTTTTAGCCCATTGTCGCAATAATAGATATTCTTTACGGCGACAATCTTCTGGGTCTTCACCTGATCAGCTTCATAAAGATATCCACCGCCACCTTTTCACTGCGTCGCCAGGTTGTGGGAAGTCGCATCAACCAGGCAAGCGCGGCAGATACCGGTTTCGGTTCAAAGTGAAAACGGTCGAACTGTTTTACCCCGAGTCTGGTTACGATGTTCTTGCCAATGCCGTAGAGCAGAAAGTGAGAAAACGGCCAGCTGCTTGATACGAGCATTTCCGTACGGGCCGGTTTTAGTTCCGCTTTCCTGGCCAGTTCCTCGAGCTGAGACCTGGTATACAGCCGCTCATGATCTGCCCAGATTCCTGCTAGCCACCAGATATCTTTAGGCACATGCGTGCCAAATAAACGTTCCAGGATCCAGTTCAACGGATCCCAGAGAAACGGGTAGTCTTTACAAGGTACCGAAACCAGCAGTGTCCCATCTTTCGCAAGCACGCGTTTTAGTTCCTTCAGCGCTTTAAGATCGTCTTCCAGATGCTCGAGAACCTCGCTGCAGATGACTGCATCAAAGTGACCGTCGGGGAAGGGGAGCGAATAAATGTTCGCGTTCTGCAAATGCACCCGCGTGTCACTAATGTGAGAGCGTGCAACCTCTAGATACTCGTCTATTACATCAATACCGTGGATCTCCTGGATATCATCAAAAAACGTGAGAGCGTGCATGTAAAAACCGCGGCCACATCCTGCTTCCAGAACACGTTTTGGTTTTTTTTCACTGATTTCTCGGAAAATATGCATAGCCCGCAGGCGAAATGCTGGGTCTACTTCACTATCCAAGAAAGGTTGCAATTTTTTCAGCATTGGTGGTGGGATCAAGCATTTGTAACACATTGCTGTACTTTTCAGAGAATCGATCACCGGATTCCATTACAGAATCAAGTACACGGGCAAGTTCATCCGGATTTTCCGACTCAAATAATGCTCCAAACCCGGTAGTTTTTACGAGCATACGTGCCCCGGGAATGTCAGCTGCGAGCACTGGTATGCCTGCGAGAGCTGCTTCAGCTTGCACCAGTCCAAAGCATTCTGACCGCGAGGGAAGTACAAAGTAGTCGATCGAAGAGTAGAAATCAGGCAACTCTTCATCGTTTAATAGCCCCAGATAGCGGATCTTGTCCTCGATAGGGGCGCTTAAGTTGCGAATCTCATCGAAGGTGTTTTCGTAAGACATACGGATCGCGCCTGCGAACGCAAAAATAAAAGACTTCCGTGTCTTCATACGAGGAATAGCACGAAACAGCACATCGAATCCCTTCTCCTGTACAAACCGCCCGGCTATACCAAATATGGTAACACCTTTTTTCCGGAGTTCTCGTAAGGCTTCAATAGCAGCGGAAGCGTGTGCATGCGGTTTGCCGGTTAAAACCGGCATAAGGAAAGATTGAAATTTATGAAGGTGCGGTTTAAGTACTCGAGAATGCTCGGCATAATCCCTAGTGTATGAAGCAACCGCATCGGCTAGAGAGAATCCGATATAGTTCATACCGTCGTATAATGATTGTATTAAGGCATTGGAAAGCCCCGAAGGTAGTATTAGATCACCCTGGTGAAAACAGAGGAGCCGTTTCCCTGAAATCTTGGCGGCGATGGCAAGAGGGAGTATATTAGTATTGGGACAATTGATGAAGACAGTATCTGCTCTGGCAATCTCGCTGATGGCACGGTGAACCAGGGAAGCAGAGTAGTAAGCCCGGCTTAGAGTAAAAAGAGGCTCATCACGGAATACACGCACCGATCCGTATTCTTCATAAGGTTTCAGGCTGCGGTCATACCGCACAGTCAGCACAGTAAAGTCGAACCGATCCGCAAGTACACGGGTCATATTCCAGATCGCCTTTGATATGCCGGTCCAGTGTGGATAAAAAAAATCAGTGGCAAGTACAATCTTCTTTTTAGCGCTCATTAGCTATCTTTTTTACAAACTCCATTGCACGCCTTAAGTGTGGAAAACGATGTGGATAATCCACAGCACTATCGAGAAGGTTATAGATCCAGATAATATGTTTGTCTGGAAATGATTTGGCAAGGTGCCGTACGATATCAAGATTATCCTCGATAAATATATCCAGACCCAGTTTACGTACCATTGCCTCCTTATACAGGTGCGGCTGTTCATCGTCCTTGTTATGAAACCAGCCGTGAAAATATTCCTGACAGCCACTTTTGCGTAGCCATGAATGAAAATCTTCTTTTAAAAAGTCATATCGGGCAGTCACGATATACGCTTCGATCTTTCGGGAGTCAACAAGCGGCCGGATTTCGGAAAATCCGGGAGCGATAAACAGCGAGGACTTATGAAACAGACGCCAGATGAATCGCTCCTGTGGTGATTGTGGAACATAAAATTTCAACTTCTTTTTTTTGAGAAGTTTTCGTTTGACTGCAGCGACGATTGGACGAATAATTCGCGCCGGATTATAAAGTATTACGCCATCAAGATCAAAACCGACGCGTAAAGGAGCTTGTTTCATTCTCCTCATTATACACTGATGTCCGGAAAATCAGCTATAATACAAAAATGCTACCGATACTGCTTGAATTCGGTTTTTTGAAAATATATACATTTGGGGTATTCCTGGTACTGGCATTCTTCTGGGCAATGTATTACCTTTGGCGTAATATCCAGCTTACCGCATTCAAAGAGGAGGAAGTATTCGACGGATTATTTATCGCATTGATCGGAGCGATTATAGTCGGACGGCTTTTTCATGTTTTTTTTCATTTTCAAGATTTCGGTTTTAGCTTTCTAAAGATCATTTTGATAAATGGATTCCCCGGTTTTTCGCTATGGGGTGGAATCATAGGATTTTTCATTTTCCTGTTTTTCTTTGCAAAAAGCAGGAAGATAGAATACGCAGAGATTGTTGATTACTTTATCCCGCCCGTTTTGCTGGGCATGGCGATCGGAAAACTGGGGGCTTTTTTTGCCGGTGTAGAGGTAGGAAGCCAAACATCCTTTCCACTCGCTCTAACCTTTGCCGTAGCGGAAGGTACCCGGCACTTAACCCCCCTCTACGAATCCTTGATGCTCTTTCTGGCAGTATTTTTTGCTCACCGGATTCTCTTTGCGATTCGGCGTGATGTGCTTTCCCGCGGATTCCTCCTACTCTTCTTTTTCTGGTCTGTCTCGCTTGTGTATCTGTCATTAGACTGGATTCGGGGGGAGCGGACAATTCTCATGGGCTACAGTGTGTACGGTGTGCTTTCAGGTATGATTCTCTTGACTTTAACACTATACATGATCTATTATTTCAGAGGTCCGATCCTTCAGAATACGATTGGAAAGTTCCAAAAAAAATCAAAATAAAACAAATGGCAAGCCATCTCAGTCCTGAATTTATTCAGAAACAAAAAGAACGTCTCGAGAGCGAATATATTAAGACAAAAAAAAGTATTGAGATGCTCCGTGAAGACGATCCGTTTTCCGATCCGGGATATGCAGACGACAACGCTGCGGTGGATAACGACGTCCGCGAGCAGACCGGCCACCTCACCATAGAATCAGAAATAAAACAACTTGAGTCCCGCCTGAAGGACATAACAATTGCCCTGCAAAAAATTGAAAAGGGCACATACGGGTTTGACGAAAAGACAAACGAACCGATACCGCAATCCCGCCTCGAGCTTGTGCCGGAGGCGCGTTTTAATGTATCAACGTCATGAGCCGCAAGAAGGGCGCTCCCAAGGCGGGTACGCACTTCACACGGAGCCAAGTGCTCACAGTTGTTGCTTTTGCCTTCATTTTGGTTTGTAGCCTGATAATGCTTGGGATAGATCTCTCCCGGTCTCTCTTTTTCAGAAATGTGGACCGTATTAACCTTGTTTTCTATGATTCTCGTCCCGTATTCTACTCGCTTGGAGCAACAGAAGCTGGAAACTATGCGATCACCTTTTATCCGGATCTGAAAACGAATGTGCCTGGAGGATACGGTTATTACCGTATTGGAGCGCTTGGAAGACTTGCCGAGCTTGAAAAGGATCCTGAAATATATCTTCGGGCCTTTTCGGCAATCACCTCGACATTTACAGACTATTATTTTTATCAAAAAGGCGTCGGCGTTTTTTATGGGGGTCCGCAGGAGGTAAGTAGCATCTCAAAGCCAAAAACAATCCAGTTATTCACTCTCGAAGGAAATGCCAGTTTCTTTGATAGAGTGTATCTCGCACTCCTTTTTAACCGGATACAACCCAGTACTATCCATGACATTAAGAATCTGCCTTTTGAACGATTGAAAGATGACACCATTCTCCAAAAGGATAATTTTCTTAAGCGGTACATCGGATTATTCTATAATAAAACCTATAGAAGAGAAAATAGCAATGTACAAATATTATACACGGATAAATCGAGTTATATTACTGCAGAAACCCTTTCAAACATACTTAACGGGAACGGAATCGTAGTCGGAGACATCTCGAGAACTGAAATGAATGCCGGGCGCTGCAAGGTTGTAGAACCCGAAGGTACACGCACCATTACTGGCGAAAAACTAGCTACTTTCTTTGATTGTGAACATACTTCCGGAGATACCGACATTTACGATATACTGCTTATTATGGGAGATCTTGAAGATCGCTGGAGTATTCGGCAATAAGTCTTATGCAAACAGTCATCATCTTTGTCGGCTTATTTATTGTATCGCTTCTCGTAGCCCTGCATTCAATGCGGGACTATCGCAAAAAACATTCATTAAGTCATTCAGAAAAGGGGAGAGGGAAACGTGGTACAATTGTGCTTTTCGGGAAGAAATCTATTCACTACTCATCTGAATCATCATCGTCATGAACAGGGCGAATATGGAGTAGTTCTGTCTTCTCGTCATCATCATCAGAACTCATACCGGAGTCATCTTCCCAGACGTCGTCATGCTCTTCATGCTTGGGGTCATCGTCTTCCAAGTCTTCTGCACCTTCACTGTCCGGGTTATGGAGTGGATGGTGCATTAGTGTATTGCTGTTCGGAAATGAAACATATCCATCAACTGCCTGACCCTTGGATACTTCCTTGATAAACACGAGAACACGGCTTAGGGAAGCCTCTTTTATATACACATTATACACGCTGTTATGTTCAAGGAAAAAGCCGAGCCGTTTCGAAATATCGTCCGGAAGCGTTCCAACATAATTACCCTCAATAGTACGCACCTCAAGCCGTCGTTTTTTATTCCTTAATTCAAGTTCCTGGCCCACATACAAATCCGCAAGGTGCTGTTTCTGTCCGAGGTTTGTAAGCTGAACTGCTCTGGTCTTTCCCGGAACGTCAAGAAAAAGGTTTGGGTCAAGTTTTTTTCTCTCAGACCGTTTGCCGTTTCCGTTTGTTTTTTCGAGGATCTCAATTTTCTCAAGATTATCCAGTGCAAGCTGGTTTTTTGGCTGTATCTTGAGAGCGGCACGGTAGAAATTTGCAGCATCGTCGTTGCGGTTTATCTGCATATAGGCGAAGCCAAGACGAAGTAGTGCTCCGATATTCGTGCTCTCCAGCTCGAGAATTGCCCGATTAAGTTCGATAGCATTTTGCCAGTCGTTGGCGATTGCGGCATCAATAGCACGCGTCTCCAATACGGAAAGCTGATCCATAAATTCAATCAGTATATGTTATTTTCGGACATTGTCAAGTATGTTACAATTGGTGATTCAAACCTATGGCGGGACATTCGAAATGGGCTAATATAAAGCGAAAAAAAGGGTTAAATGACGCCGCTCGTGCATCGTTGTTTACTAAACTCTCAAGAGCCATTACCATGGCCGTTCAGCGGGGAGGAGGTGCGAACCCCGAGTTCAATCCCATGCTGCGGATTGCAATCGAACGCGCACGAAGTGAAAATATGCCCAAAGAAAACATACGGCGTGCAATAGAGAAGGGGAGTGGATCCGATGCAACGGTGATAAGTAGCATCGTATATGAGGCTTTTGGCCCATCAGGAACGCTTATGCTTATTAAAGTCGCTACTGATAATCCCAACCGTACCTATGCAGACGTACGACTGATTCTGGACCGGAATGGCGGCAAGCTAGCTGTTCCTGGTGCGGTATCTCATCAGTTTCGCCACATGGCACTGGTAGTGGTTGATCTACCTGAGCAAACTGAGCAAAGCGAAGATAGTATTCTGGAACTGCTCGAACGTACCGGAGCAGAGGAGTATGAACAGGATGACAGCTCGATTTCGCTCTACTTTCCTTTCGAACGAATGGGTACAATAATGAAGGAGTATCCCGTCGAGGAAACGTATCGTCCTCACCTTAGTATAGTGCTTCCTGACAGTGCTGCAGAGCAAGAGCTCGCTCGTGTAATCGAGCGGCTGGAAGAACATGAGGATGTTCAAGCAGTGTTTACCAATGTGTCGTTCCGCTTTTTATGAAACTCGTTTTTATGAAACTCGCCATCCGACCAACATTTATGTACAATCTGGCGCTTCGGATGCCTCGTCGTTTCAGATTTGTGATCAGCTCGGTATCACTCACAATTTTACTTATCCTGGCAACCTTTATTGACTTTGCTCAGGTCGGGTATGTTCTTCCGGCATTGCTAATCGCAGTGTATTTCTTTACCTGGTTTGCAATTCTCGAGGGGATAAACAAGACTGAACTCCTCGTCCTCTTTATCATGCCGATTTTTTTTACGCTTTTTGCATACTTTTTTTACTTTTTATTTCCGGTACGCTGGCTTACGCGTTTACCACTCATTGTAATCTACGGCTCATCGATTTACGCGATACTACTGACTTCAAACATCTTTAACGTCGGAGTAGAGAAGAACATTCAACTCTATCGGGCTGCATTTTCGGTAAATTACCTATACCAGACTTTTGTAGTTTTTCTCGGCACCGAAGTCCTTATGTCGTTTCGACTACCGTTTTACCTCATGGCCCTTAGCATATTTTTTATATTGTATCCGCTGGCGCTTCAGTTACTCTGGAGTGTCCGGCCGCAGCCGCACCTAGAGAAAACAGTGTTGTTCAGGGCGTTTATTCTGGCAATTTTGGTGGTTCAGATCAGTATTCCGTACATGTTTCTACCTTTACGCACAACAATGTTTAGTTTGCTTGTCACAGCAAGCTATTATTGCTTGGGTGGGCTACTCTACCACGCCCTTGATAACAAGCTCTTTAAGCAAACCATACGCGAATATGTTTTTGTGATGGTATTTGTTTTCGTAATTATCCTTTTGACAATACCCTGGTAGTTATCTTTCATACATAGTGACTGATAAAAAAACCAGATCCCGGTGTGGAGGAGAGGGGAGAGGCAATCAGAAACGGACGTGTAAAAATAGTCCTATAGTAAAAATAACCTATAGTAATTAGTGACCTTTAGTAAATAATTGAGCAGGCTTTATTACTATAGGACATTAAACTTCAAATGTACATAAAACGTACGTCCGTGTATTTTATAAATAAACACTCCCTGTTTTGGGGTTGCCTTGCAATAAAAAAACACGCTCAATTTGAGGCTAAAAACCTGCTAATACCTTTACTCCTCCGGAGAAGAGAGGAGTACACCTTCCTTGCCTGTTATTTATATCAAACTATATCAAAATGTGGATAACTTTTACAGTTTTAGTGATTTTTGAGGCTAAATTACGATAATAATCACAAAAAATCAGATTTTTATCAGTTCCAGTACAAGACTAGCAATTCGGACAATGGTTGCCGGGCGAATGGCTGCGAAGTCGGGATAGGAATCATAGAAGGAGGTGCAATGTGGTGGAAAATAATGCCGATCTTTATCGTAAAAAAAAGAAAAATACGAACTCTAAAAAAATCTAAACAGTGCCTCCTTATTCCCAAGATGGCATGTCCCATGAAATTATTAAAAAAACCGTAGAATACACCCGGAGAATAGAACTACCATAACGTCGTAAATTATATCTTTTACGACGTAAAGGCAGAAAATCAGCAGGGAAGTGGCATTTTTCCCATTATTTTTTTCTGACAATTTTACCGTTTTTCGTTATTTTATCCTGTTCTATAGCTCTTCTTCCCTTTTGTTGCTCTTCTTACATGTAACTGGGTTATAATTACTACAGAGCCTCAGAAAGCTCTCCCTCTCCCCCGCCGGTAAAAAAACTGGAGAAGTCGACCTGGTAATGCGCTAGTGCCACTTTCGATCTGCCACTTTATAAACAGTAAAAATAAAAAAAGCTGCCGGCAATAAGCAAAATAGCAAAAAAACGTTTCATAAGAGCGTTAGAAAGCACAAAAACCTATTACATCCAATAAAATGCGATTTAAGGGGTTTCTAAATTTATTAATGTGTACTTTAGTCATCCTAAACATGGGTCAACGGGTAGTAACAGCCTACGAAGTCTTTGAGCCTTTCACATTTCCGACTCTCTCGTTTAAACATACCCGTGACACCGAGCGCGTCGCGAGTCGCAAGTCGATAGTATGCACAATAGGTGAAGGTGTGCATTCGCTCATACTCGTAACACAGAGTGCGTAAACAGGATAACAAGCTTAAAATCAGACAGTTTAAAAGTGACTATAAAAGACATACACACCCGAAACCTGCCCGGGCCTTCCGGAAGCCATGTGTATTTGATATGTGATTTTTGGAAATAATATATTTTCCGGTTCTCTCACTGGCAAACCCCGCGGGGGGAGTGAACGTCGTTTAATGTAATAATGCAGGAGACAACTCAGTTGAACTTGAGGCTAATGTTGGCAAACATGAAGAAACACTAACAGATTCACGTGTTAAAATGGCTGTCTGACAAACTAAACACTACTCAGCCCGTGCTGGCGCTTATCCCCCGTCGCTGCTAACGCAAAAGGGGACCTTTAGAACAATCCGTATATTGAGGCTATACCCCCCGTTTCCATTGCAGGAGTGATTCCAAAAGCCACGAAACTGCATACGCAAACGGCTCTACCACGTAATCCATAGTCGGTACATAGTCAATCTGTTTTCCTCCAAAACCCTTCTTAAAGAGTGTCAGACCGGCCCATGCTTTCGGAGTTCTACCTTCCTGAAGGATCCCCCAGAAGTTGTAGTACTTGCATCCTCGAGCCTTTGCAGACTTTATCGCCTCCCATTGTAAGGCGTAGGGTACCGGATATTTGGTGTGTCTTGAAGCTCCCTGGTGATAAAAAGCAGTGGATTCAGTATAAACTATAAGCGCACCGGCGAGGTAATCTTCACCGACTTTGCCGAAGAAGTAGTCTGCATTACCGGATTCGTGAAAGGTCTTGAACTCATTGTCAACGAAGGTCTTCGAGAACGGAGTAAAGCTCTCACGTTCAGCAGTGTGAGAGTAAAGTTCCCAGAAGACTTCAATAGATTCAGGATCGTTACGACGCTCTATTTTCACACCGTCCCTTGGCGCTCTCCTAATCAGATACCGGGTCGTTTTTCGCATGTTTGCAAGTAATTCATCCTCGGTTTTATCGAGGGGCAACACCCAAATCCGCTCGGCGTGCATATAAATCGGCGCTTTCCGGAATCCTAGATCCCGGTAGCAGTCGATCGTTGCCTTCTGATACTCCTGTACCGGAGAAATCCGTATGAATGCGTAGCCTTCTTTCCGGGCGATATCAGTCAGGTAATCTCGAAATTCACTAAGAAGGCTGTTCCAATTTTCTAAATCGCCAAATGTCGGTCCATGGGGAACAAAGAGAAACGATCCTCTCTTCGCGGAAATCTTGAGAACCTGTGCAGTAGCTGAAAGGTCACCCGAGGCGTTATAACAACCCAGACGAAGAACACCATAGTTGCTGTTTCGGGCGTTCAGATCACCCCATTCCCATGATTGCAAAAAAGATGGTGAGCCAGTTGCATTCTGAAACGAAACCCATTCACTGCGGTCGGTTATTTCCCGGATCATATCGCATTGTAGCACACCCTCCCCCATCGTAGTCTCATGATCTGATCAGGAGATGCGGCTTAACCAGCTCTACGATATCACGTGCCGTTTCCAGGTGAATATTTGTCGGCAGGTTTACAATGTGCTTACTTATAAACTCAGCTTCCGGACAATCTCCTTTGCGATATCCTACTTTCCCGAGTTCAAGACCTTCGGGTGCAACCGGTTGAGTGTACCACGTTCCCGGATAAAATCCGTACCCTTTTGCCTCGCGGAGAAATTTTTCTCTATCCTTAACCAGCACGGGATAACGCGCCAAACTAAAATCATCGGTTAAAACGCCTTTTAAGGCCTTCCGATATTCACGAACTACCTCTCCCCTTCTCCGTCGTGTTGATTCATATTTCTCCAACTGGTGCGATAAAAGTATTGCAAGTGCGTTGGGATAATCTTTATCGAAATAAGGGTCATATTCACCCCGCTTCTCACGGCTGCTTATCTCCGGCACCAGCACTCCAGACGTCGTTAAAGCCTTATGTAGAAGTTTTCCGGTTCCTAGAATTGAATAAGTGTATTTGATAAGTAAACTAAATGGTTTATAGTTCAGTAGCTTTACCAATTCGCCTGCTGCGACCTGCTTCACTCCCCTCTCGGCGGTTGCCATTCCGTCCCGTACTGGACCACCATGGGTAATGACAGCCCCTCCGAAAACTGAGGACATACTTTTAGACCTGCCGAACGATAGCAGCTTATATGTTTTTACAGAATCCTTCAGAAAGACATCTTTTTCGAAGCCATGAGCAAGATCTTCAATTACTACTAAACCATGTTCCGCCGCTATTTTCAGGAGCGCAGTCCTCCTGGGGGGGATCCCGTACGTATGCTGTATTATCAGAACACGTGTTCGTTTGCTAATTAAAGAGGGTGTTTTTTCTGGATTGCTGGAACAATCCAAAAACGACACGTCGTTATAAATCGGAATCAGTCCTAGGGCAAGAACGGGAAGAACAACCGCCTCACAGGTATAGCCTGTCACAATAACCTCAGATCCCTCCGGCACATCCAGACATTTCAGTAAATGAAATAAACCCGCTCGTCCTGACAGGAAAAAATGGACGTCCTCCTTTTTAGCTTGCAGCATCAATCCGATTTTTTTCCGGAGAGTTTCTTTTTCTTCACCTTTGTACCAGCGCCAGGGCTGCATTAAAAGAGATAAAGACAATAGTGCGTCATCGATTCCTTCATTGGGAGCAAACTCAACCGAAAGCATGCTCCCATTATACTCTACCGTCAAACGGGAAGTTCTAAGCAGAACGTTGACATTTTTTCTACTTTGCATTAGAATCCGTCAAGATGCAACAATCCAAAATTGCGATCTCCCGAACCGAGACTTATTGTGCTCACAATTACCACCCTCTCCCTGTTGTGGTCTCGAAAGCTGAGGGTGTCTGGGTCTGGAATCCGGAAGGCCACCGATACCTGGATATGCTCAGTTCGTACAGTGCCGTAAACCAGGGGCACAACCACCCGCGGATCCGTGCTGCTGCAATAGACCAGCTTGGTCGTGTTCCCCTAACCTCCCGGGCATTCTACAATGACAGGCTCGGTGAGTTTGCGGAAAAGCTTTGTACAATAACCCGGAAAGATAAAATCCTCCCCATGAACACCGGGACCGAAGCTGTCGAGACGTCGTTAAAAATCGCCCGGAAATGGGGACATACGGTAAAAGGTGTTCTGGAAAATACTGCAGAAATTATTACCTTCGAGAATAATTTCCATGGACGCACGATTTCGGTAATCTCCTTCTCCACCGAAGTCCAGTACCGGCGCGGCTTCGGCCCGTTTACCCCGGGCTTCGTTCGGGTACCCTTTGGTAATATCGATGCACTGGAACAAGCTATCACATCGCGTACTGTAGCCGTCCTCGTGGAACCCGTCCAGGGAGAAGGAGGTGTTATTATTCCTCCCGATGGCTACCTGAGACAGATGCGCAGACTCTGCACAAAGAAACAGATTCTGATGATTGCCGATGAGGTCCAGACTGGTCTGGCGCGGACCGGGCGCATGTTCGCGTGTGATTATGAAGATGTCGAGCCTGATATGTATGTTCTGGGCAAGGCGCTCTCCGGCGGTTTCTATCCCATTAGTGCGGTTGCAGCAGACGACGATATCATGCAGGTGATAACACCTGGAGATCATGGCTCGACTTTTGGAGGCAACCCGCTTGCAGCGGCAATCGGAAGTACTGCGCTGGATGTCATCATCGAGGAGCACCTCGCGGAAAATGCAGAACGTATGGGTATTTACTTTATAAATGCCTTGCGGAATTTGAACTCGCCGCACGTTGCAGAAGTCCGTGGGAAAGGCCTTCTGATAGGGGTAGATATAAAACCAGAATCCGGGGTGGCGATGGATTTTTGCAAGAAGCTTATGAAACAGGGCATTCTCTGCAAAGATACGCGGAAATCCACAATGCGATTTTCCCCGCCTCTCACAATAACAAAGGACGAGCTTGACTGGGCACTGGAACGCATCGCAAAAGTCCTAACTTGATTTTAACTTGATCTAAGGCTGAGTTCAAAGCAGAAGTACACCACTTGCTCCTGTTAAGGGGTGTAAGTGTAAATAGGTGGGATACTTTGTTTTTGAACGTACAGACACTTCCCCGGACTTCCAGTGGAATCTAGGATACAATAGGGGCATGAAATCACTAGCAATCATCGGTGCCGGCAACATGGGCGGTGCCATTTACACTGCAGTTCGGACCGCACTCCCCGATCTCGATGTCGCGGTCTGTGATCCGGAAACCGGTAAATTAACAGCCCTCAAGGTTCCCAGTAACCGGAGGTTTTCGCGGGTGAACGACCTCTTTTCCGAATTGCGGCCGAATGCTGTTCTGCTTGCAGTAAAACCGCAGTCGTTCGAACAACTGGCAGCCGCGATCGATGCCGGCCTCACGAATACGCTTGTCATCTCGATCATGGCGGGAATTCCTATAGAGAGGCTCTCCCGGGAAACCCGTTCGGAGCGGATTATCCGTTCTATGCCCAACCTGGCAGCGATAGTAGGAAAAAGTCTTACCGGCTGGATAGCCAGCCCGGCAGCTACTGCGGCAGATAAAGCAGCTGCCCGTTCGCTCTTCCGCTCCTTCGGGATCGAAGTCGAGCTTGCTACAGAAGCGGACATCAACAGTATCACCGCCCTCTCCGGTTCTGGACCGGCGTATTATTTTTATCTGACCCAGCTTCTCGAAGAAAAAGCCCGTGCCATGGGGTTCTCCCCCGCAGACGCAGAAACGATTGCGCAGCAGACGATACAGGGAGCTGCTGCAGTGCTTGCCTCCAAGACGAAGACGGCCAAAGAGTGGAAACAGGCGGTTACCTCGAAAGGCGGTACCACCGAGGCAGCACTCAAGCACCTCCGCGAGCGCCAGTTCGATCATATTTTCGCCAACGCCATCCAGAAAGCAAAAGAACGGGCTCAAGAGCTGGCAGGATAAGGGTAAATGTGTTCTCCCAGGCTACCGTGTTTTTCGACGGGAACGGGCCGGTTTTTTTCGCGGCGCGGCGGCTTTGCTGCTCCATTCACCGGTTCGAGAGATCTGCCAGGTATTGTAGAGCGTATCGCAGATCAGATAAAAGATCGGACCCATGGCAACCGCCGGGGACAGATAGGTGGTAGCAAACCAGGCCATGAACATCGTGTTCTTGTGTGCCAGACTCTGCGCCACCTCGCGACGGAACTCCCCTCCTCCAAACCGGCGTCCCAGGGTAAATAAGCCCAGACACAATGCCATACAGGCAAACCCGATCTGGAAAACATATGCGAATGATACCCCTTCCTCTTTGTGCAAAAACGCTCCGGCATTGGAAACCGCAAGGAAGATAATAGCAGCCAGTATCCAGAGGGCAATCTCTTTGTGCTTGTCAAAGAACCGGTATACCGGAGGTAAACTAAGTTTAGTCACTTGCACGAGTACAAACGGCACCAGGATCACAATCGCGGTATCCCGCAGAATACTGAGTGTAGATATACTTGCTCCCGGTACCAGGATTCCGGTAAACACGAACGGTAGTAACAACGCAGCCGCAAAGTTGGTAAACACCACCGAGGCTATTACAAACTCAACTTTCCCCCTAAGAAAGAACATGATCGCCGGCGCTGCAGTGGCAGTCGGGGCAAAGGCTATGGAAAACAGCGCCAGGGCAAGCGTCCTATCGAATGGAGCTACCGCAAAATATAACACAAGAGATAATCCGACGTTTCCCGCAAACACCAGGGGTATCTGTTTATGAAAGAGTGACCGGTCAAGGTGAATATCCAGGAAAGCATAAAACAGCAGCCCCATTAGGAGCGGTTTGAGGAGCCACAGGAACTCCGCAGCCTGGGGAATAGCAAAGCCGGCAAGAATGGCACCGGCAAAGATAACCGCTTTCATATTTTTTAGTGGAGAGAACGTATAAACCCCGGAGTAAACCTGCCTTCAATGCAAATAAGTGTATCCTTTCCTTGCATTGGCTCCAAAGCGGTACGAATTGCCTCTTCATCAGGGAATACCGTAACATCATGTCGCCGCATTCCCGCTCGCTCGAAATCACGGTCCGTGGTCAAGAGCGAACAGCCCGAACCGGCAAGCTCCTTTAGAATGCGCCTATACGATGGCAGTTTTTCATTCCCAAGTTCGATAATCCCTTTGCTCACTACAAGTCTGTTTTTCTGAGGAAATGTTCCGGCGATCCGCAGCAGCTCGATAAAGCCATCTACATTTGAGTTGCTGGCATCACTGTAAATCGTGGTTTTTTGAGCGTTTACGTGAAGTGAGCCTTTATCCGGAATAGCCACCAGTTGCCCAATCCCCTCCCGGATCTCCTCTACCCCCAGTCCGGTATCCAATGCAACCGCAATAGCGGGCAAAAGATTTTGTACAGTATGTCTGCCCAGGAGTTTTGTTTTTAGATGGATGCTCCCCTTCGGCGTATGTATTGTTGCCGTTGTTCCTCTATAAGACGTCGTTAAATCCTCGGCCCATATATCCGCCCGGGAGTCTTTCATCGAATACGATACCACCCGGTACGGACCCAACTTTGTCAGGTCACGGTATTCCGGAATATCCGCATTCAGATAGGCGGTATCCCCCTTTCCCAGAAACGCCAGCGGCTCGGATTCCGCAGCTACCAGATTTTCCTTCGAGCCATATAAATCAAGGTGCTGATTGCCGAATGCGGTTACAACCACCATCCGCGGCGGAAAACTCCGGCATATTTTCGCGATCTCCCCGATCCGGTATGCACCCATCTCGGCAATAAAGTATTCAGTGTAGGGTTTCAGGTTTTTTAGAATCGAGAGTGCCACTCCCACATCCGTATTCCGGTTCTTGTCGGTTTTTGCCACTTTCCGGTCTGCAATAAGCAGCGTGTACAGAAACTCCTTTACGCTTGTCTTTCCAAACGAGCCTGTTACGGCGATCACTTGTGCCTGGCTTCCTGCCAGTTTGCGTTCCGCCCGTTTGATCATGCGTTCCCGATGCCAGGCTACCGGAATACCGGTAAGTGCAACCAGCACTGCAACATCTAGGAGCGCTACCACCGGCGCAAGCAAGACGAAGCCGATTAGGACCGGGAGAGAATAGTAGTAAAGGAAGCAGGTAAAAACAACTCCAAAGAATCCCAGGAACCCTCCAATCCCCAGATTCCGCACCGAGGCGGCCGGAAGTACAAGACGTGGCGCAAAAAGCAGACTTCCCCACCCCCAGTCGCGTACTCCGGAGCGAAAGCGATCGAAGCGATACTCCTTAATCTGAAACCGGTACAAAAACTCGGCAACCTTGGACAGGTAGATAAAAAGTCCGAGAACGATAAGAATAAACTTGAGCGCGATCATCGGATGCGGGTTTACTACGATTCATTATACCCGACGATAAAAAGGAAACCAATGGAGCTCAGGCAATAAACCCCCGCATCTTGTTCCACACCTCATCCGGGTACCGGATCGGCAGATTATGGCTCTTGTACGGAAAAAGAATCTTGCACGAGCCGGGGATCTTTTCTTCCAGCTCGTCAGCAAGAGCCGGCGGTGTATAGGTGTCCCGTCCGCCCCATAAAATGAGCGTTGGAATAGTGATTTTTTCGGGTAAATCCGAGAGATCCCGGGTAATAATCTTCCGGAAGTTGCTTTCCAGATGAGGAAATCTGGCGAGGTCAGAATCGGGGAAGAAAATTTTATAAAAAAACGGCTTGACCCGGGAGACAATGCTTCGTAAAAATGGCACGTAGGAATTTACCACAGAATTCACTCCGCTTGCCAGCCGGGATTTCTTACCCGTTCGCTTAAAAGCACTCGCACACAATACTAGCTTTGCCAGTGGATAGAGCCCCTTTGCGGCAATATAAATACCCAGACTTCCGCCGAACGAATGGCCGAAGTAGACCGGATTCTGGATCTCCTGTTTTTTTAAAAAATCAACCACACACTCTGCATACTCCTCTACCCCCCACGATGGATCCGGATTTTGACTTTTACCGAAGCCCGGCAAGTCGATCACCACGGTCCGGAATTTTTTTACCGGCTTTATCGCCAGTCTTTTCAGACTTTTATGCGTCCCGCCCCAGCCGTGTACAAAGAGAATCGTTTTCGGCCCTTTGCCGTAGCATTCATAATAGATGCGTTTTCCGCGGGCGGTGGTAAACATGCCTCCCAATTGTAGCAGACTATGGTAATTTTTGTGGTGACTGGCAGGGATAATGCAGTCCTCCCGCCAGTGGAGCAAGATGGCAAGAGGATTGCTATTGAACGGTACTTTCTTAGCTAACAGCACCTGCTGGTGCATCCGCGGGATAGGAGAAGCTTCTACAGACCTTGCTGCTTTTGCACCGCCCGGGTAAGCCAGGACGCAATCTGCCCGGGGTTCGCATCGTCCATCAGTCTCTCCATTGGATAACCAGCCTCCCCTGGTGCGTGCGGAAATACCAAAGTAGTATCAGGATCAGGATGCCCCACAAGCCCGAATTGGTAGAGTTTAACAAGACGGGCGTTGAACAGCGATCGAATAGCGATTTCTCTACGTCCTTCGACAGCAAGATCGCGACTAATCATGCTTGCCATATGTGTGGTGCCGGTATCCATTCCAAAAAATACCCGGGCACGCAAGACCTCGTGAAAGAAGTCAATTAAACGCGGGGTCTGGCGATGTTCTACCTTTTTCCCCGTCTGCCATGCCGCATGAAAAACAGCATTACAGTATTCCGGATGACTCACTCCATGGATCATGCCGATTCTGATACCAGCAGGTAATGCAACAAAAACTTCTTTCCACTGTTGGGCCGTAAGTGATTTCATTGATTGATAAAACCTACCATTAAGATACGGATATGTCATTGCATCCGGAACGATCAGAAGATCCGTATCCTGCGGAAACTGTTCCAGTATCTCTTCAGGGATCCGAAACCCCGGTCGCCGCAGGTCCGCTTCTGACATAGGGAAACCCAAAACGGCCATTTGAATGGCCATGCGAAGATCCGGCTCCCGATACCGTCTAGCTTGTACAACTGGTAAGACATCAATGGTATGCAGACCAGAGGCAATCATATCTATCTGATGATATTCATTATCTTTAAGTCTATCTTCAGGCTTAGTCGCTATCTGGGCGTTTGGCGGCAGGTCGAGGTAGGGAAGGGTGAGTTCTTCGTGGCGGTCATTTCCGATAAGCACTTCCCGCCCTGCCAGCCTGCGGGCCAGGTGGAGCTTGTATGGAAGTCCCAGCAGTCGGTCGCCCAGATGGTGTCCTGCAACATACACGCATATCGGACCGTTTGAATCGAGCAGGAGTTGACGAATTTTCAGGATCGACCTTCCACGCAGACTTTCTTCCTTTTCGCACATTTGCAGGAAATCCTCGCCAAACTGGTCCAGGATACTCTGATCCGGAAGATACAGCCGCGAGAAATACGGTTTGCCATCACGGTTTATATCTTCGAGAGGGTACTCATACTTTTCAGATTGTTGCAATAGGGCAGTTTCCGGCATCGGGATAGTATAGCATACCGGTACCGTGTAATTTGTTATTTCAGAGGAGCTGACTGGCCTGGCATTGATTCGTATTCACGCATAAAGGTGTGTATACCAAACGATAAATGCAATGATGAGTATCAGCATGAACCTTGGTATAATCGCCCTATGCAGCACTGCGACAAGCCGGTCAAGGCGGTACTCTTCGATGTAGATGGCACCCTCATCGATACCACCGAGTTTATACTCCAGGCATACGAATACACTCTTGATTCTGAGAATATACACGTTCCCGGGGTCCGGAAAAAAATGAAAGAGCTTTTCGGTATGCCACTTCTGGACTGCTACCGAATACTTGCTCCCGATCATGATGTTGCCCGTCTCTCTGCCATTCACAACCAGTGGCAGGCAGAAAACCTGCACATGGTGGGGGCATTTCCTACCGTTGCCGAAACAGTACAATCTCTCAAGAAAAACGGGCTCAAGGTTGCAACAGTAACCAACCGGGCCAGACCCTCAACAATTGCGATTTTGACCGAATCGGGTATTCATGAAGAAATTGATCTGATTATAGGATTTGAAGATGTGAAAAACCCGAAACCCCACCCGGAAGGAATCCTGAAAGCACTCCTCTATTTCGGCCTGGAACCGGGTGAGGTTGTTATGATCGGCGATTCGGAATTCGATATCCTTGCCGGGAAGGCAGCTCAGGTAAAAACGATCGGGGTGCGAACTGGGCTCCACCCCGAACAGATGGAAGCCTCCGGGCCGGATCATGTGGTAGAACGAATAGCAGAGATTCAGCCGTTGCTATAACCCTCCGGCTTTGCCGGCAAAAGTTATTTCTGTGCAGCTGTTTCTTTTAGGAGCTTACGGAAGGCGTCATATGATCTGACGTTCACGCGACGGCCATCAAGAAAAAATGTCGGCGTTCCGTTTACACCGGCCTGGGCACCCCTTGCGGCATCTTCGGCGACCTTCGTTTTAATTTCATTCGAGGCGACATCGGTATCGTACTGTTCCATATTTAAGCCCAGGTCTTCGGCGTACTTTCGGAAGGTTCCCTTCGCGTCACCTCCACTGCTCCAGGTTTGCTGGTTTTCGAAAATCATATCGGACATCTCAAAAAACTTCCCCTGCTTTCCAGCGGCTTCTGCTGCAAAAGCGGCATCATTCGCAAATGGGTGAATGCCAATGAGTGGAAAGTGCATATACACAAATTTAATATTTCCGGTAATATCTGGATCGGAGTCCAGACCCTTAACAAAATCGTGGGCAAACGCGCAGGCCGGGCATTGGTAGTCACTGAACTTAATCAGGGTGTGTTTTCCGTCTTTTGCCCACTTGGTCTGAGCACCAGCCGGAATAGTCTGAAGAAGGGCAACAGCCTCTTCAGGTTGTTGTGAACGGCTTGTCATTAAATATGCGGCGACCATAAATACAAAGAGGCCTGCAACGGAAGCAATAGTTATGAAAATCTTATTTTTATCCATGCGGTACATGGTACCCGGTTATTCTTCCGTTTGCAAGCCATGACCGCAAACAGGTAGGCCCGTTCAGGCGATAGTGCACACGCAAGGGGTCTGCTGAGAGCAATTCGGCTTATTCCTTCGATCCGGCTCAAATATGTTCCAGTACGAATTCCTTTAGGAGCAGTTTCTCCCGCTCATCTTTTATGTAGGCCTTCACCTCGATGTACTGCTCGATCCCCGAGTTTTTCAGTTTTTTCTTCAGGAGTTCATCGACTTGGAAAATCCCCGATGAGTTATTCATTACAATCTCTATCCGGATGGGCTTACTCTCCCCTTCCCGGATCTCGACTCCATCAATGGCATAGGCGGAAAGGGAGTGAATATTTATTTTCCCGTTCTCATAGGGTATCCGTGAACGGCCTTGACTCATATCGAGAGCGTCTGCAACACGGACCACTCCTGCTTCTGTAGTTAACGGGGTTCCCCCCTTGCGATGTGCATAAATAGCATGAAGTGTCTCGGAGCGGACAATAACCTGTTCATCAACAGGCAGAAATGCAAGAATATCCTTCATTACTTCGTGAGCAAGAAAAATACTATGCAGCTCATGATCCTCACGGTCAACCGACATTCCCAGGTCGTGCAGTAGGCTGCCTAGCAGAACAATCAGTTCTGCGTGACGAAAGGTAAGCCCGAAATCAGTTTCCGCAGCGGTCGAAACCTTATGCTTATGTAGCATACGAAGAAGCTTTATTCCAATATTAGCTACAATCTGAAAATGTACCGGGCCATGATCGCTCATTCCTAGCCGGTCCATAGCGTGTACGTTCAGAATACGCCAGAGCGTCTGTAACTCGACATTTTTATTTACCCGCTCCAGCGCCTGAGCCAGTATAGTCCGGGGGTCTGTAGGAACGTGAATGGGTATCGGTGGTGTTTGGTAGGTGGACATATTGTTTCTCATTCCAAGTATACCAGCAATCAAGGTGTAACGTTTACCAGTGTATGATCAGGTTTAAGCCGAAATGATCGCGTCAAATTGCGAGGTTGCGTTTGCCGAGTTAGCTTGTAAACAGATGATACCGGATATTCTCCTGAAAACCGCAGCTCAGAAACCCATGATAGGACGGTCCGTCCGTCTTGGCGTTCGCGTAGATCTCGCTAACGTCATCAAGCGCGGCCTCGTGACACAGGAACTGTATGAGCCGGGCAAAGTGCCCTTTCCGCCGGTGCTCCGGATGGGTTCCCACATTGTGTATGTAGGCTAACCTGAGAGAGCGCGAATACAGGACCGATCCGAATGCAACCGGTTGTCCGGCATCGAAGAGCATGATATTCCGCATCACTTTATCGTCCTCCGGCCTCCCGCGCCGGGCGAACTCCACACACATCCCGCCATATTCGGCGTTATTGGAAAAATCCGGAAAACACACTCCCGAGATACGGAGGTATTCTTCTAGAGTCCTTTCGTCGATGTCCCGGAATACCCCGTCAGGTAGGTGTTCGGTTTTCAGGAGCGTTTTACGCAAGTAGGTATCGTCCCAGGCCAGAGTGTAACCTTTCCGCTGGAGAAAAGGCTTGTATGCGGCATATAAATGGTGCGGAACATAATACGACACCCCTACACGCGCCCGGGTTTCGCGATCCAGGATAGAATACACGGTGTACCAGTCAAGATTATTCGGCGGCACGGTCGGCTCGATTAGGTTATACCACTTTTCGGTAAAGACGGACTTCAGGTAACTGAATGTTTCAAAGCGCCGGATATCGGAATAAAAGATATCACGCAGTAGGTCTTTCCCGTGGTTGAAGATGTTCATGCCGATTCATTATAGTTCCTGGACGGATTCCCCGGCAACCTCACCGGATTCTGCGGCTTCCGTGGCGTCTTGCCCACCGGGTTCTCCCTCACCGGCTTCGCCGCTCAGGTACTGCTGTTGAAAAAGGTCAATAGCACTGTTCAGGTTGGTAAGAATAGCGGCGTTGTTCAAAGCCTCTAGTGCGGACACCGGAAGCCAAACCTGAGAAGATGATCCGGAAAGAAGGTTCGGCAGCTGGCTCGCGAGTGCGAGCAGGGGCTGGAAGAAAAGCCCGGAGATAGCTACGGCTGCTATGGCAATAAACGCGAAAGAGACGGTCGCGAAGATCGCGAAGCCGAATACCAGGTTTCGAGCCAGCCGCCGGTGCGGAGAGTTTAGCCCGATAATGTGATTGAACATCGATTTATCAATCATTTCGATACCAAGAATACCTCAGGGAGTATTAAGGTCTGGTTAAGAAGGGGTGGCGGGAAGAAATCCCGGTCAGATCGCTGTTTCAACGCTTAGGTACTTTCGCCAGATATCCTAGATGGCCTTGGTGGCGATCAGCTCGCGGGCGCAGTCCTCACCGGAAAGATTCTGTTTTCGGGGCTGAGTATAGCCAAAGCCAGTTACTTCCCCATCTCGCGTCGTACCTCCGATCCCATCCAGCTTTCGTAAAAGCCCCGACGGGAGTTTCCGACGTTGAGCCAGATACTCTTTACAAGGATTTCGTTACCGCGGAGAGCAATGCCATTTGTATCGTCTTCTAACCCAAGATGCACCGATGCACCAAACCGGAGCGGCATAATAAGTAGTCCCTCCCCGTTAGGTCGGGCACCCTCATTAAGGGTATCCTTGTAGGTATCTTCCAGCATGAGCAACAACGTATCGGCAAGGACCGGATCAAGATTTTGCTTCATTGCCATTAGTCTGCGGAATTTTTTTACAAAATTGGGGTCAGTAATATTTTTTCTTGCACGGGAGTACCGCTCAAGCAGAGAATTCAGTCTATCTGAACGTTTACCATGCGCTTGTATAAATTCCTCCTGCCACCTATAAAGCATCCGGTAGGTTGGCTTGAGTTCTTTGATAATAAGTTCTTCAAATAGATGAGCGGCATACGGCGAATACCACTCTCCGGTAATAGACTGAAGCCTTTCCTGCCAGTGCTTACGAAACAAATCAAGAGTTGAGCTTCCCCCATACTTGTACCATTGCCCCATTGCCTCGCGACCGAACTCCATTATCTGTTCTCCAATGCGCAGGAGTTCAAATACCAGTTCCATAGCATCGGCGTGGGAAACGGGTCTTTCCGGTTCAAACCAGATGCCGTAGAAATTGGGCTTCCGGTTCGGATCACGGGGAAAATCTCCGCGATCAATTACTGCGTGTCCGCGATAGTTTACTCCGTTGCGTGCAACGGTCCGTTCCAGAAGCGCGCGCGTTAACGGAAAGGTCACGGCCTCGAGTGGTGACGTCAATTTATATACATCCCGGGGAGTGGCCGGTACTTCACTCGCCGAGACATGTCTGGGCAACAGTGGAACCCGGTTGGCATGAGGTCTTCTGTTACTTTGCGGACCTCGGTCGCCTCCCTCTCGCAGCATCTGGTCCTCCGGGACATACCCAGTGAGAAAAAATTGAGGCGTACTCTGCATGAGTGCCTGTGTGCTTAGCTCATCCATACTCGGCAGTCCTGCCAGTTCACGAAGCTTCGGATTTGAATAAACAGCATAAAAAAACCTATTAACAGCTACGGTTGCACCATGAAGTGCCCTCTCAAATGCACGGCGTTCTTTTTCCGGCAGAAACGCGATACGGGTAAAGTCAATAACCTCGCCCCGATCATTTTCTCCGGTTCCGACCTGGAAAAAGAGATTCATGTGGAGAGGCACTTTGTCACAGAGTATTTTCCGAGTTTCGTGGGGTAAGACAACATTGTTTCCATCACGACGCAGGTCGGCGAACAGTTGACGCATTACCTCGGTCGGCAGGAAAAAATTAGCATGGGGTGAAGCGGCCGGAAGTACTACTGCGCAAACCTCACCAGTACCCAGATCACCGCTACATGCCAAGCCTTCAGCGATAATGGTATCATGTTTATCATAATCGCTCCGGGGAAGATACGCAGGCACGCTCCGGGAAAGGAGCGTTGGCCCTTTAGTGTTAGGCAACCGATGATAGTCGGTGTATGCCTGCATCGATGTGGCAACTGTTTCAAGGCTCATAAAGAAAACAATTGGGATAACAGGAGTATTTTAACACAAAAATCTATTATAGGCTATTTATATGAAGAATATATTACTTCCCCACGGAAAACGTCCGGTCATACAGGTACAGCGGCGCATTGCACCACGAGCACGCCTTTTGCTGTTGCACTGCCGGCTGCGGTACCAGCAGCCGCACTTGCCCAAAGATCTTCTCGAAGAACCCGAAGCGCTGGGTTTCCTGTAACACGTTATACTCCACCAGTCCGGCTTTCTCCGCCAAGCGTTTATACGCATCTTCGCGACTGGCCTCCGCATCGATCAACCCTAGCTCCAAGGCCCGGGTGTTTTCGTAGGCCAGCGCTTTAATGGTGCGTACTATGCGATCGCGGGGTAAGTTCCGGGCTTTGCTGACGTGCGCAACGAAGCGTTCGTATTCGTTGTTTACCGAGGTCTGCCAGTGGCGCTGTTCTTCTTCACTGAGCTGGCGGTATGGTGAGCCGGAATCTTTGTACTGGCCGGCGGTAAAGTAGCGGTAGCTTATACCATTTTCTGTCTCGATCCCGCTCAGAAAGTCTGATTCAGCGATCACGCCATCGAAGTATCGGAACGGACCATAGATTACTCCGATACTACCTGTAGTACTCCCGGGATCCGCCGAGATGAAATCAGTTTCCGCAGCTGCCCAGTAGGCTCCGGACGCGCCCAAATCGGTGATGTGCGAGTACACGGGGTTGCCAGTGGTCTCCTGATAGTAGCGGATCCCGTCGGAAATGGCGATTGCTCCGGGAATAGTACCCCCCGGCGAGTTGATCTCCATCATCACTGCCTTAATCCTCGGATCTTCCGCTGCACGTATCAGCTTCTTTTTTATGGAATAGCCGTAGGTTACTCCCTCTTCATTCAGGAAATCGAAGATGCCGGCATCGGTGGTCGGCTCCGTCAGAATAATTCCCTGTACCGGTACAGACAGGATCGAGTCTGCAGCGTCTGACTTACCCTCGATAACATCGTACTCGTATGAATCGTCAACCCCGGCACGGACCGGCGCGGACGATCGGGGCTGATCTCCCGTGATCGAGGTAAAGAACAGATATACTGCAAGAATAATCAGGAAACTGATCAGAAACCCCGGGAAAGTCAACAGGGGTGGTCTTTGCGGTCTCGACTGTTCCATAGCCAATTGTACACTACTCCATAATCGCGTAATCTACTTTCAGGCGGCGACGCTTCTCGCGATAGTCCGGACAATACTGCGCCACCAGAGCCCAAAAGCGGGCCGAGTGATTCATTTCCTTCAGATGGCAGAGTTCGTGGATAATAACATAGTCTGCCAGATCTGGAGGTACCATGGCGATGCGGTAGTTAAAGTTCAGGTTACGGCGCACTGAGCAACTTCCCCAGTGGGAACTCACGTCCTTGACCCGGATTGTTTCGAAGTCTAGCCCCATCATCTTCGCGTAAGCGCTCACCCGGCGTTTCAGCTCGGGAAGTGTCCGCTTACGGTACCAGTCGTGTATCAGGCGCTTCACCTCATGGCGCCGGGCTTCGGGAGAGGTGTCTATCGGAAGAATCACCTGAAAAGTATCGTTTACCTGATACAATCGTGCGGCGGTTGCTTGTTCCGAGGCGGAAATCTGCACAGTCAACAGTCTGTCGAAGAAGTGAATAGTATCCCCTGTTTCCCAGCCACCGAACATGGTGCGGCCGGCATGGGTCTGGCGTTCCTGGAGCTTTTTTACAATCCAGTCTTTCTTTTCCTCAAGAAACCGCCGTATAACAAACTCCGGGATAAAATAGGGTGCTTTTACCAATACCGAGAGATCGGCGCTAATAGTCGCCGCGATAGTCCGGCGGCGGCTACGTTGAATGGTGTATGGAACGGCGTTTCCGTCCAGATGGACTGTGGACATGCGTTCAGAATATTATACAGGAATGCTCTGACTGCATGGTATACTGGGGGCACATGGCTACGACCGCCCCCTTCACCGTAACGGTCGAATCTCTGAGTCCTGAGGGTTTCGGTCTTGCATATCGTAATCAAAAATCCGTATACATTTATGGTGCTCTTCCCGGAGAAACCGTCCGTGTGCGGGTACTCAAGAAACGGAAAGGCAGACTCTGGTGCGAAGTCGATCCCGAGCCGCCTAGCCCTCACACTCCACATCAGGACGCTCCGGGGCACCTCTGCACGGAATCTGAAGCACCTGATTTATCCCAGCCTCCGGATCCCCGAATCGTGCAGCCGCTAGAAGACCACTACGTCAGCTGTTCTCCTTGGCAGCGGATACGGCGTGATCTCCATCCGAAACTGAAAGCAGGGATGCTGGCGGCAGCATTCCGCGAGGCGTTCGGCCGGGATATTCCCGTAACCGGTTTTGTTGATTCTAAAGAACGCACCGGCTACCGCACCAAGATCGAATACAGCTTCTGGTACACCAGTGACCTGCACCTGGCGTTCCATGTACGCGGGAAGCCGTTCGTCTGCACCCCTGTCCCCGAGGGCTGCATACTGGCGAGCCCGGCAATGAATGCCGTCGCGTTGGCAATCCGGGACCAGCTCCGGAAACACGGTATACCAAAGCGAAGTCTGAAAACACTCACCATCCGCGAATCCAAAACTCGGAACACCCGGATTGCGCTCCTCTGTGTCCAGGAAGAGGAGTTTTCACCACCGTTCCGGCTTGCGGATATCCCGCGATGTGCGGGGCTAATCATAGCTTACTCCGACCCTCGCTCCCCTACCTCACGGATCGACACCGTATTGCTGGCAGAAGGAGACGGCGATCTTGAGGAAGAACTTCGCGGTGTAGCAATCCGGTATCCAATTGACGGGTTCTTTCAGAATAATGTGCCGGTCTTTACGCAGGCGCTGGATGCCATAGCAGACGCAATCGGTACCCCGGAGCGTCTGGTAGAACTCTATTCGGGTGTCGGCACGATCGGCATGGCATTGCATGACCGGGCGAAGGAGATCATCGGGGTGGAGCTTGCCGCGCCGAACGTCGAATATGCACGCAGGAATGCCGCGGTAAACGGTATTACAAACTACACTGTTGTGGCAGCTCCCGCTGAAGATACTTCCGCGTATGCGCTTTCGCCAACGGACACCGTACTTCTGGATCCGCCCCGCGCCGGACTGCATCCAACGGTCATCGAATTGTTGCGTACTATCAAACCCCGGCAGATCGCCTATCTTTCCTGCAACCCGATTACCCAGGCTCGCGACTGTGCTCTCCTACAGGATGTATATGCAATAAAGTCACTAACGGGGTTCGATTTCTATCCCGGCACTATGCACCTGGAATCGCTTGTGATTTTAATCAAATAAAAGTATACTTTCGGTTTCTATAAGATAATCAAACGATGCGAGAGCGTATTTCACGTTTCGGCGATGGCAGTTCAGAGCGTCTTCACCTGCAAAGTACCTGGCTTCGGGAGCGGTACGGCTTTCGCGCACTCACCGAAGATCAACTAGAGATGGTAAAGGAGTTTCTCCTGGCTCCCGATCTGATCGGTGAGGTTCCTGACCGCTTTTTCACTGACCCGCGAATCAAAGCAGTCGCGAATGCCTGCGGAGAAGCTCACGGCACTGATACCCGCAAGGCTACCTGTCTCCCGTATGAACTTCACACGATTGCGGTAGGGTTGCATTGTGGACGGCTTCTGCCCGAAGGCGGATTAGCGGAACGTATGGGCCAATACATGCGGTTTAACGGGATTATTGCGCAATCGGAAGAACACATCACAAGTATCGCGGTTCGGGCCGTTGAAGGAGCCCTCGCGCACGATGTCGTCGAATTACGTTCTCAAATAAAACCGCTTATGAGTGTCGAAAAGTTTTATAGCAGTATGATTGCATGCGGCGTAAGACCAAAAGCAGCACAACGGGTAGCAAAGATCAGCAGGTTCCTCATGCCGCATCCGAAACCGACAAGTCTGCTAAACTTACATGAAAAGGTGATGTCAGCGCTCCAGCATGCTCCCGAGCCTCCCTATCCCCCTGAGTTACAAAAGCTGGTGCAAAGATACGAAGAGAAGTACCTGGAGTATAAGGAACTGGAAGTACTCCGCATATTCGGATCTAGAGGAAATATCCGTAAGCGCCTTCCGACAGAATACGTCAGGAATACCCCGTATAGTTTCTACTGCAAACTCATTAAAGCCGCAGACATTCTTTCGATCGTGCGGGAAGTCGAGTGGAATGTTGCGGCAGGCCGGGAAGGTCAGCACATGGATCGGGAGGGGAAGCAGGGAACACATCGCTCTATGATAGACAATCTGATAAATCGCGTTAATCTGGTTGTCAGGTACGATCAGCATAATCCGTACGTCCCCGATCTCACCGCGGCGGCTGACCGGCTTATCACCTACCGAGCCACCTTGCATTGATCGTGCACTATATATCCTGCGGATCGAACGTTGTCTTTCCCGGCCATTCCCCTTTCAGAATTCGTGTGATTGTTTTCGGGGCGAGCCGAAACTGATTGCAACTACGGTTGGTTGTGAGTGCCCCACGAACGCGTGCTGCCTGAACCGGGAAATAATACAGAAGCCTCTTTTACCGTATCCTTTCCGGATACTGCTCCAGCGCGTCTGCAAGCATCGTAATGCAGGTTTTCAGATCGGAGGTATTGAGTACATAGGCAATCCGCACCTCGCTTTTTCCTTTCCCGGGGGTCAGGTAGAAACCGGTACCGGGTGCCAGCATTACTGTCGCGTTGCCTTCGGAGCGGTACTTTTCTAAAAGCCAGATGCAGAACTGTTCCGCATCGGGAACCGGCAGACCTACCATACTGTAAAACGCCCCCTCAGGACGGGTCATTGTTACACCCGGAATTGCTGTCAAGCCAGTGTAGAGTATATCGCGGCGGGATTCGTATTCCCGTTGCACCTCCGCAATAAACGATTGTGGAACTTCTGTGAGTGCCGCGCCCACGAGCTGATCGATTAATCCCCCCGACAGCCGACTCTGGGCAATCTTAACCGCACCCTGTACCAGCTCCGGGTTTCTGGACACGAACACCCCAAGCCGTGCACCGCATAGGCTGTACCGCTTGGACAGACTATCCAGCATGATCGTCCGGTCCGGTAGCGATTCCATAAAGTGCAGGATCGAAGTATGCTTCGGGGCTCCGGTAAAGATATATTCCCGGTAGACTTCGTCTGATATCAGAAACAGGTTCCGTTCCTTTGCGATCGTCACCAGCATTTCCATCTCGGTGCGGGTAAATACTGTCCCCGTGGGATTACCGGGTGTGCAGAACAAGATCGCCTTCGTTCTCCCGGTAATACGCTGTTCTATCTGCGTTCGCTCCGGCAGGTGAAACCCGGTTTGTAGTGTAGTCGGCACCGCCACAAAGCGCACATCCGCCATTGCCGCCAGCGAGGCATAGTTACTGTAGAATGGCTCGAATACCAGCACCTCATCGCCCGGTTCGCAGACGCTGAAGAGCGCCATGATAATCGCCTCCGAGCCGCCCACTGTTGCCACGATGTCTGATTCGGTAAGGAACCCGAAGCCCAACCCGTGGTAATAGGACTCCAGCGCGCGCAGAAAAGCCGGCTCCCCCGGCGACGGCGCGTATCCGATCGGATTGCGGTCCCAGTTCCGCAGAACCGCCAGCATCGCCTCCGGCGTTTTCACATCCGGGTCCCCGATGTTCAGGTGAAATACCGTCGCGCCGGCCTGTTTAGCCGCCGTGGCGTACGGTGCGAGTTTGCGGACCGCCGAAACCGGCATGGATCGTATGCGTAAAGAACTATTCATACGGTATTATAGCATTACAAAATAAAGCTCTCATCCTCATCTTCCGCTTGTCCGTTTCGGAGCACGTAAACATCAGTGTTATGTGCATCGCAACCAATATATTCCGCTTCACCCCGGAGAATTGCCTCGAATGGTTTGCAGGCACGGCACCCATCCCCTTCCGGGCATTTGAAGATATTCAGCTGACGGGCGGTTTTCATCTGAATTGCAATCTCGAGAATCTGCTGTTCCGCTGCCTTGAGGTCCGGAAGTACTTTCGGTGTCAGTTCATCCCGGAAGGCAATGTACCAGTAACTTGCTCTGGTTACCGGCCGGCGCTGGGTGTTGTGTACCAGCAGATGGTAGATCGGTAACTGAAGTGAATCTTCCCGGTCTTCCTGCTTACTGGTCTTGAAGTCGATAATATGTACACTGTCTGTGGCAGGCAGGTATTCCAGCCAGTCTACTTTGCCGCAGAGGATGATGTTTTTATCTTCCGAGAGCCAGTACCAGGGCAGTGGCTCGCGGATCTTGACTGCCTGATTTGTTAGCGGACCCGGGTTGCGCTTTACCCGCGAAAGCATATCCAGTCCCCGGTTCTTGTACAACGCCTCGACCTCTGCATTAAAAAATCCTCCCTTTTTTCCAGATACACGTTGCCAGACTTCCTCGAAGCGTACTGCAAGCGGCTCAGAGAAGCGTGTAGCGGTCGGGAGCACCGAGAGCGCTTCGATTACTTCGTGTACCGCAGAACCGAGTGCCAGTGGCGGGCTCATCAGCTTGATCTTGTGACCGGTTTTCGGATCACGGTAGACGTGCTTCAAATAGTACGCTCGCGGACATTCCAGAAAGTCCGAAATAGAAGAGTGGGAAACCCATAATGCGGAAAATTTGTCGCCGGCCATACCGGCATGATACCACAGCTTACTCGTCGCCGCACTTGTTCTCGCAGGGAACGCCGTCCTGATCCGCGTCCAGATGGGCGCAATTGCAGGCATTCAGCTGGAAGTAGGCTTCGGAACAGCTGTAAATCGTCTTGCAGGTTTTATCGCAGTTACAGGTAAAACGCTGTTTGCGGTTTAGCTCAGTCCGGTTTGGCTCGGTTCGGCTCCCGCCCATGCCGGGAATGGCCGGAATGTCCGGCACGGCAAACGGCTCATCCTCCGGTCCCGGTCCGGCGGTAAATGCGGAAATATTCCCACTCTGGAGAGCGTTGATGATCTCCTCTACCCGTGAGCGGATTCCCAGCACCTCAGCTGGATCCGGGTCCGGCGAGACCACCGGTGTTGGGGACGGGGTCAGGACGATCGGGGTAACAGTGTGCCAGGTATAGATCGGCGACCATTCACCGGTCTTTAGAAGAGCCGCCACGTGAACATAGTACACTCCGGAACGCAGATTCGGAAATATCCGGCCGCTCCGGATCGTAACGACCTTCTCCGGATGCCAGTCATCTTCGTTCTGGGTGATTGCAACTGCATACCCGGCCGTTCCGGGAATGGAAAGCCAGTCAAAGTTAAGGGTAAAGGTGTTTTTTGCAGGATTGTGGATAAATTCCCAGGTCGCCGCAACGGGCGGAGTGGGAGTGGGAGATGCTGTAAGTTGACGCCTCGCGGACTCGGTTGCCTGAGTAGTTCCGACGTTCGGAACCGGTGGTACCGTTGCTGTCGGGATTACCTGCACAGGCCGGCGAACCTGAGCAGCGACAGGCGCGACAACCAAGAGCATACAAACAACCACCAGAACCAGAACAAAGCTCGACCGGGAAAGAGTGATACTGCTCACAACCTTACAATACTACTCAGGAAAGGACATGTCAACCCAAGAAATCAACACCTTCCAGCCGAAAATCAGAGCTTGCCGGTAATCACATAGTACCAGAGGGCGAACGGCTCGCGAAGCAAATACCAGCCGCCGAAGGCGCCACCCCTCCAGCAAGGGCTCTCCGAGGCGGGCGCCATCTGAACGTCCTGCTCTAGATGCCGCTCTGCTGTCATCCGGGCACGGGGGCTATGGTAGGGCTCGGTAACGACAATCACCGATGAAGCCTGGAAATATTCAAGTCCTTCTCGTGAAAAAAGTATGTTTTCGTAGGTAGAGGTTGAGTTTGGCTCGGTAAACAGGTAGCGGTCGTCCATTCCGGCGGCCAGCGCGATCTCCCGCATTGCATCGGCCTGCGACTGTCTCATGCTGTTCCCCCGCTTGCGAGCGTTCCTCTGCTCCCCGCTGCCGCCGCTCAGGATCACAGCCTGTACTGCACCGTTCCTGAATAGTTCAACGCCCTTTTCCACCCGCGCGGCAAGGCACGGATTCGGTTCACCGTTTGCTAGGATACCGGTTCCCAGTACCAGGGCAACGTCTGCGCGGTTTGCGGTATCGGCTGGACCGGTGATTATAATAAACAGAAGTGTGCCGAGGTACCACAGAAACGGAAGAGCGAATATAAGCAAGAGTTTTCTCGGTAGGTGAAACCGCCGTACCAGCTTATTTTTTTGCATAACTATCCCACGACTTCTTTGCGGCGGTAGTGAGCGCAAACGTGCCTGCTGCCAGAGCAATCAGTGCCGGACTTCCCAGCACGATCCCCACCAGCCCCACACCCGCATCCACCAGGTCGCTTAGCCTTTTCACCGTCTCGACAGAATTTCGGGCTAAATCTGACTGATACCATTTCTTCTCTTCGCTCATATGCTCAAGTATATCCGACTTAAAACGGCAGATCGTCGTCTGGACGGGCCGCCGCGATACGGGACTTCTCAGGTGGTCTTGTCGGTTCATCCACCTCGAAAGAAACAGGAGTGCCAACCCCAACCGGTTCCTCCTCTTTGCCGAATCCGGTTATTGCGGTGTCTGTCACAGGCGCGGCAAAGTCTTCACGGATCTTTATGAACTCGTTTTCAACAGACTTCAGCCTGTCCCGGCAGGCGGCGATCAGTTCTTTTCCTTTTTTAAGCTTTTCCAGTCCCTGATCGAGGTCTATATCCGCCTCCTGAAACCAGCGGTTTATTTCCTCCAGCTCTCGCATTGCTGCAGCGAAATCAAAGTTTTTCTGTTTTGCCATTGCAATGTACTTCGGTAACAGAACTGTTAATAGAGCCACTGGCTGTCTCGGTTTTCAGAGTATCACCGGGTGCCAGGTCCGCAACCGACTTCACAACAAGTCCGTCCCTATTATACGTGATCGAGTAGCCCTGCTTAAGCTTTTGTTTCGGGTCCGACATCAACAATACCTGTTCAGCCGACTGAAGCTTTTGTCCGATCCGCTCTAGGAATGCCAGTGCCAGGGAGCCCAGCAGTTGCTGTTGTTTTTCCACAATTGCGGTGCTCGCCTGCATACGGTTTGAGAATGCATACTCTGCTTTCGCAAGTTTCCGCTCCATCCGCTCGAACGACTGAAAGACTCCGCGGAAGTGCCCAAGCATTCCCGTCCCATAGAGTGCCAGCGTGTTTTTATGCCGCTGCAGGGCGTTGGAGAAAGCGGAAAGCGTACGTTCGTAGCTGTGTTCAAGGGTCTCCCGTATCTTCTCTGCGGTCATCCAGAAACTCCGGGTCATGGTTGTCTCATAAAACTCGATCTGCTCCCGTGCCCGGTTCCACGGTTCCGAGAGAATCTTCCCCGCATGAGTCGGTGTAGAAGCTCGCAGATCGGCCACCAGGTCCGAGATACTCACATCGTTCTCATGCCCTACCGCTGATATCACCGGAATCCGCGACGAAAAAATCGCTTGGGCAACTTCCAGCGAGTTAAATGCCTGTAAGCTTTCCAGACTACCTCCGCCTCGGGTCAGTACCAGTACCTGGGTATCCGGTGAGTGGATATTGAACCACTCAATGGCTTCAACGATCGAATCGACTGCGTTCACACCCTCTACTCGTACATCATAGAAAAGGACTCGCAGCCCGTTCGCCCCAAGATGGGTCATAAAGTCCTTGCGTGCGTCCCCGAACTCGGAGGTGATGAGTCCGATCGTATGTACGAACGGAGGGATGCTCCGCTTTCGTTCCGGGGAAAAGTAACCCTCTTCTTCCAGCTGGCGTTTGAGCGCCTCGAATGCCTGCCTTAGTGCCCCCTCCCCCACCGGAGTCAGGTTCTTGATCATGAGCGAAAATTTCCCGTACGGCTTGTAGATATTTGTACTGCCAGTGACCTCAACTTCTGCGCCTTCCTTCAGAATTTCCCGATAGAAGGCTCCATTATTGCGCCATAGTACACAATTGAGCACCGCTTGTTCCGTGTTGTCACTGAGATTGAGATAGAATGCGTTCCCGCGTTCCGACACACTGCTAATCTCGCCCCGGATTCGTACCTGAATTGGCTTGATTACTTCATTTATCAGATCTAGAAACTCACCAACGCGGTAAACGCGTTCTATATCCGGGAGCGGGCTGACAGGACGCGAATGCGAAGTCACCTTTTCTTCTTCGGCACCCAGAAGTGATTTCCCGCTCCGGATTGCAGGAATGACCTTACCCGCTGGTTTTTGAGCAGGGGGTAAGATATTCGGTCTATCGCCATAGGAAGCGGATGATGCGTCAGACGATCCGTCAAGTAAATCCAGAAAGCCGAATGCTGGCTGATCGCTTTTAGTATTCCGTGCCATAGCTCGAATTATCTCAGACATCGGTTTTTTGTGCTACACTTCCTGATTTTTATGAAGTTCTAAAAATACATAATGTTTATGTATGATAATCATATAGTGTATTGCAATATCTACTATGGACACTTCTTTAAAAGGAGCTTTTTAAGACAATCTCTACCGCAATCTATCTTTGCGTTGCTGTCATTTGTAAAAAAATTTACCCGAATTTTACCCGAGATGCCACTTGAAATTTACAGAACTTTCATGTACAAATATGGTATGAAAAGTAAACTTTCAGTAATACTCTCCGGGGTTGCACTCCTCCTTATAGCAGTGTTTGTACCTTTCAAGACTATCGCACAGGTTAAGGAGCTTGAGTTTGCGTCCTATCTTAAACTTATTGATGGTGTAAAAATTACGGTAACCGAAGTAGAGCCACAGGCAAGACCCATGCCCTGGTGGTTTGCAATAGTCTATGATGCCACCAGTCATGAAGATATGTATCCTGCATTTGCGTTCGCCGAATGCTTCCGGGGTCTTCCCTGCTACAAAATTGATTTTACTCCCAAATGGAGGCTTCTTGCTAATGTCATGGATCAGGCGAATATTACTCTCCCCTCTGTTTATACAAGTGATCTTGTCCCGAAACTCACCTCGTTTTACCTCGAGTCGAACTGTAACAGACCGAACATTCCGGCTTACAGAAGGCGCTGGAATATTCAGCTCACTGCTGGGCAGAATGCAGGGTTCTATGAAATAAATGATGTATATTGCTCAGCGTATAAGACCACAATGACCAAAAATGGTCCGGTTGTCTCTGAACTTACCTTCCAGTTTGGTCAGGTAGTTACCCAGTGAATACATTCGGTTGCTGCTTTAGTAGTGGTTTAGTTTCGGTCGATGGTTGATGAGGAGAAGGGACAGTCTGCATACCCGCTGAGTTAGAACTTCGCATCCTCTTGCTGTGTTCTTCCAGACCCGGTTTTGCCAGGAGATAGGCAATACTACCTGCCAGGATTCCCCAGACAGCGATCCAAATAATCAGCACTGTCAGTATCTGTTTTCCCAGTTTTGCTATCGCTCCCAGGACAAAGAGCATAAGAAATACTATTGATGAACCTCCAACTATTGCTATACCCGTAACCGTTGCCAGAACACCGCCACTGGCCGTTACCAGCATAAGAACTACAATGAACGAAAAAAGCCCGAAAAGCGGAGCCATAATCGTAAACCCGAACGCCAGTGCGATTAAAAACACGTTAAAAATACGCCGCATACTGCTTAAGTATACGCAATCCGGGCTGGAATGTATCCGGTTGCAATATATGTTACAAGGCAGTATTATATAGGATTTCTCACCACTCCTTCATATAGTTCTTACCCTTATTCAATCATGGTGGGTAATACTGGGCTTGGTAGGTATTAGATTGTTAATGCATGCGCAGGATTGATCCAGTCATAATAATAAAGATAAAAACCCATAGTAAATAATAATAAATATGTCCATCGAAGCGATAACAGATTACGCCAAACTCAGCGCAACAGAACATCTCCACAGCCCGGAGCGTGTGAAGTGTGCCGCAGACAGGTATCTGGAATATTTGTTGCGGATGAATCCGGATGAACTTGCCCATTTTGCCATTTGTCTCCGGAACCTTCAGGGAACCAAGTACGGGGAGGAGGCTTCAGCAGCAGTTCGCGCTTTAAGACAGTTTGGTATCGACGCTACTGGTGATGACGCAACGATCGCAAAAGGAGCTATTGATCTTATGAACAGGAATTATACTGAGGGACTACCACAAAAGTCGGATATCCCGCCGCTTGATCTTAAGGCAGTTGCACAAAAAGTCAGATCCGATGGAATAGTCGCAACGGTAGAGTTCAATCTGTCGAATTTCTGGAACCTGTCCGCCGATCCTGATATGAGAGAGCTTATGCGCTTCTGGCATGTGGCACAGACCGGTACTCTTGGTACAGAGGTCCGTGCTGTTGTGCCGGAAGGTGCAGACCTTTCCAAGATCACCTCCATTCAGCCGGACCGGTCACAACCGGCTCCGGATATAATCTTTATGTATCCCGGGTTTGCAAACACGGCGGACACGTTTGTTCCGGTTCTTCAGGCTTTGCAGTACCAAGCTCTGCGTGAGGGGCGGGTTATGGTAGGCTGGACTATTGGAACGATGGGTTCCGGAAATACCCTTGCTCCAGACGATCTTCGCATATTATTCGGACATGATCCAACAGTGATTCCCTATTCGATGACAGGGAATACAATAAATGCAGTTCGGGCTATGACGGGAATGCTGGGTTTAACACCAGATGAACAAGATGCCCGGGAACGTGCGGCAACCGAACCGGATCAGTTTATAGCTGAGATTGGCTGGTCAATGGGAGCTATTGCGTTATTATATGCAAATGCAAAAAATACAGAAAATGAACTAAGAAGACTGGGCGATCCGCGCTTGCTGCCGCCGAGTGCGCCGCTCAAAACAGAAAAAAGATCTTTTTGTTTTTATTGGACACCTGCACCAAATGATGCAACGCCGCTTGTAAATGCAGTGCCGAGAGGTGCAACCCCTCATTTCCATGTTCAGGGAAGGGTATGTGACACCCTTGTTCGCACAACGATGGTAATCGGTCGCGGCGGCTTAGATCGTCTTCCTGGAATAGCCTCTCTGGTAAACTGGATCGCCGGACACCTCATGGGCGGCGAAGCCGCGGCGGCGCAGGCGCATGCAGGATCGTTACTGCATGGCCCGGAAGTCAAGTTACAGCGCAACACCCTACGAAAGGATCAAGGAGTAGATCCGGCGACTGCCCTCTACGCCTTGCGCAACTACCGTGGGATGGTCGTGTACGCGAAAAATGATAAGATCACTCCTAGAGATTTAGCAGCCCTCTCAATGCGAGCAATAATGCAAAGAGCAATAGAAACCGGAACGCAGTCTGTCCCCTGGGGTACGGTACCCGCAGGAAGCGAGGTACCGCCTCTGCCTGAGATAGATATCCCCGGCGGGCATGGGGAATTGTTTAGGCTATTCCGAGCAGGGGGATTTACATTTCTTCGGTCGTCAGTCAAGGTGCAACCTGCTTCCGCGAGACGGTAAAAATTCTATTCTGGAGTGTTCTACTGTGTATACTGATACTATGCAAGCAAACCATCTATTTTCGGTACGCATACCCCCTCGACCGGTTTTAATTGCACTCATGGCACTATGCCTTAGTTCGGTTTTGATAACAGCGTATTTTCTCCTCAGGATTGCAACTCTCCCGGCAGTGGATAAGGATGGTGTAATCGTGGTGCAATCCGTCAACTCGGAGGGTGGACACCTCCCGGGAACCTCACTCCCTGGTGCGTCAATTCCTACAGATAACTCCGGTGTTGCAGTAGCATCCTCGGAGAGTAAACTCGGAATATTTCTCCTTTCAAGCTTTAGCGATGGCGCCCGTCGGCTCGCAACTTACAAGCCGCGGGTAATCAAGGTCATGGATCCACATATCAGTCAGTCACTTCTGGATGCAGTGGTAAAGTATCGGAGTACGGTACCGGATGGTACTGTTGTTTTGCGCATTTCGGGCAGAACTCCGGCTTTTACCATTCAGGATGATCCAGAACGTTCGGCAGAACGGTACTACAAAGAGCGGATAGAGCCTGCTCTGAACGATCTGAAAGCGTATAAACGGTTCTTTACGCATATCGAAAGTCCGAATGAGGTTGAAAATACGCCAGGTTGGGAATCTATAGAAGAGGTGACATGGAACGGGCGATTCTGGGAGCGTCTGGTGGAACTGTACCGGGATGCGGGCTACAAAACCTGCGTGGGGAGCATTCCGGTAGGCAATCCCGGTGGCTCAATGGAAGAAATTGAGCAGAAAATGAGGGCGTTTCTGCCGGCGTTACAGGCGGCCCGAGATAACGGAGGGGCGCTCTGTTACCATGCGTATACATCGGAGTATGGTACCGATGTCGGTATCGAAAACTGGTGGTCGCTGCGGCATCGGATCCTGCACATGGCATATACAAAAGCCGATCCAACGCTGGAAATGCTTCCGGTTATTCTCTCCGAGGCAGGAGTAGACCGGGGTGGAGATCCTGTGCGGGACGGCTGGCAAGCGAGGGGAACCGAGTCGCAGTTTATTCAATGGCTGGCGTGGTTTGATGCCCGGCTTCGGGAAGATCCCTACGTGGTAGGCGCAACACTGTTTCAGATCGGTGATAGTTATTGGTCATCTTTCGATGTGGAGCCGATCGTCTGGTGGTTGGAACGGCAACTGACTGGTGCGGAACCGTCCCCGAAAACCGGTTCCGGTATTCCAGAGAACCCGGTTCCCGGTGGAGATCTGCAAACGGGCGAACGGGACGCATCGTAACGGTGTATAATACCCTATGCTTATCGATGAGGCCTTCATAACCGTTCGCGCCGGTAACGGCGGTCCAGGTAAAGTTTCTTTCTTCCCTATGCGTGGTGGTCCCGATGGCGGTGATGGCGGACGCGGGGGCGATCTCTTTGTGCGCGCAAACCGGCAATACACTTCGCTGGAAGCCTATACCCGCAAGACGAAGTACGTTGCCGAACACGGTGCTCCCGGAGCCAGCAATCGCCGCAAAGGGCGCGACGGGGAACCGTTGTACCTTTCCATGCCGGTGGGAACACTTTTACGGGACATCGAATCCGGAGAGGAATTCGAACTGCTCCGCGACGGTCAGGAGATTAAGCTCTGCGAGGGTGGCAAAGGCGGTAAAGGCAACGATTTCTTTAAGTCGTCCACAAACCAGGCACCCTGCCAGGCCCAGCCCGGCTTAAGAGGGCAGGAACGGCGGCTCAAGCTGATTATGCGGTATATTGCCGATATCGGTCTGATCGGACTCCCCAACGCCGGAAAAAGCAGCCTCTTAAACAAACTTACCTCAGCCCGCGCTAAAACGGCAAATTACCCCTTCACCACCCTGGAACCCAACCTTGGCGTTATTGCTGAAACTGGGAACGTGGTTGCAGATATCCCCGGTCTTATCGAGGGCGCCTCGACTGGAAAAGGCCTAGGTTCGCGGTTTCTCAAGCATGTCGAAAAGGTAAAGGTGCTCGTGCACTGTATTAGCGCGGAGTCAACTGACCCCGTTACCGATTACAATACGATCCGGGCCGAGATGGAAAACTACAACGGTGAATTAACCCGGAAACCGGAAGTCATTCTCGTTACAAAAACCGACCTTACGGACGCTGCAACCCTAAAGAAAATCTGTACAAAAATGAAGAAGAAGAATCCTGCTGTCCACACGGTTTCAATCTACGATTACGACGCTATCCAGGCACTAAAAACAGTTCTGGGGCGTTTCTGATCTTCGGGAAGTAATCCGCGTAATTGCACCAAGCGCCGGGATATTCTCCTCGCAAGCCCCTCGCCGGCCTGATTGAGTGGTACAATAATTTATGAAGAACATCTTCAAGATTATCCGTCTTGCAAAGCCGCTCTATGGAACAATGGCCCTGGCGGCAGTTTTGGTTCTTGTCGTCTCGATCCTTGGCCTGGCCACTCCCCTGTTCTCAAAATTTATTGTGGACGAAATTACCGCCAAGCTAAGCGGTACCGGTGGCAATCTGAACCGCCTTTGGATGCTAGTTGCAGGGTTGTTCGTCGTAAACGTTCTCATGGTGCTGGTAGCCTCGATCTCCGAGCGGATCGGCGATCATCTCGGCGGTCGTCTGCGACAGTTCCTTACCGAGCGGTTTTACCACAAAGTACTCACACTTCCGCAATCGTATTACGATTCGCAGATTTCCGGAAAGATCGTAAACCAGCTGAACCGGGGTATTATGACGATCAATAACTTTGTGCAGATGGCCACGAACTTCATCCTGCCGAACTTTCTCCAGGTGTTCCTGACGATCGGGCTCATGCTGTTCTTTAACGTTTGGATCGGGCTGGCCACTGCGGCGCTGTTTCCTATTTACTACTGGATATCGCACTACTCCTCAATGCAGTGGGGCAAAGAAGAAGCGAAAAAGAACAAGTTGGAAGACATTGTCCGCGGTCGCATTTCCGAGGTAATCGGTAATATCAAGCTCGTGAAGGGCTTTACCACCGAAAAACAGGAATTCGCGTTCATCTCGAAGCTCCTTACCAAAATAAACAGGATCTACGCCCGTCAGAGCCGGACTTTCCATCTATACGATGCGGCGCGGAGTCTTAGTCTCCAAATCATTATCGCTATCGTCTACGCAGTGGCCTTTTATAACACGTTTACCGGTCAGCTCTCGGTTGGTGAGATGGTGCTCTTGATTCAGCTTATAAACATGGCACGTGCTCCCCTTTTTGCCATGTCCTTTATTCTGGAGCGCACGCAGGAAGCCGAACAGGGATCCCGCGAGTACTTCGAGGTCATGGCTCTTGAATCGAAGGAGTTTTTCGACCAAGAGTATACATGCGAACGCGAAGAGCACCCCACCATCGAATTCAAGAACGTCACTTTCAAATACGAAGAGTCCGAAGAGGTGCTCAAGGGGATCAACTTTACCCTCTATCCCAACGAATCGATTGCCCTGGTGGGACATAGCGGCGCTGGGAAATCGACGATCATCAACCTGCTCATGAAGTTCTACGAACCAACCGGTGGGCAGATCATCCTAAACGGCAAGTCCTATGCCGAGCTTCCCCATCAATACATCCGGCACCAGATCGCACTGGTGTTCCAGGAAAACGAGCTATTCTCCACCACCATCAAGGAAAACGTGGCATACGGCCAGAAAGAATATACCGATGAACAGGTCGTCCGGGCGCTCAAACTTGCCAATGCATACGACTTCGTGAGTAAAATGAAACACGGAATCGATACCGAAATCGGCGAGCGCGGCGTCCGCCTTTCCGGGGGCCAAAAACAGCGTATCCAGATAGCCCGTGCAATAATGAAAGACGCGCCAATACTAATCCTTGACGAAGCCACCAGCTCCCTCGACGCCAAGTCCGAACTAGCTGTCCAGAAAGGTCTGGAAGCGCTCATGAAAGACCGCATGACCCTGATCATTGCACACCGCTTCTCCACTATTCAGAACGTACATAAGATTATCGTACTCGACAAGGGAACTATCGTTGACGTCGGTTCTCCACAGGAGCTGGCGGAACGCCCTGGTATTTACTCTGACCTGCTCAAATACCAGGTAGAGGGGAAGAAAAAGCTCCTTGCCCAATATGAGATTTACTGATATAATAAGACATGGCGGAAATAGCGCAAGGCGGCCCTGATAACGGTCAGCCTCATGCAGAACAAGCTCAGAAAGTAGGCGGATTAGCAACCCCTCCCGAGCGTACCATAGATGCAACAGAATCGTTTGAGCCCGATTCTCCTATTCCGAAACATGGCTCAAGAGGCGCCTCGCTTGAGCCTGAGTCTGGTGAATTAGAGGATGACGGAGGGAATGCCGGATTGATTGAAGGTGAAGAACTAAAAAAATATGAGTCATTCGAATATATAGACTTGGAACCCGGTCAGCTTTCACTCAATCCCGGACATACGAAAGCGCTTGAGGACTTACTTGATCAAGTTGATCAAGCTATAAGATCAGTTTTTTTTTCTAATCCTAAAAACTTTCAACGCATTTTGATACAAGACTCGGAGACTAACGAACCGGAAACTGCTGTAATTGTCAATGGCCAAGCTCTGGTCAATATGCTTAAAGCTCTCAGTAGTGAAAAGCCTGAAATAGTGAATGAAATTCTCGACTGTTTTATTCAAGAGGTGAGAAATCTGTCACCTGTTCACAATCTTCTCGCTCGTCTAAATGGTACTAGAAACGAAGAGTTTGCAGGATTTTTGCGAAGAAATATTCGTCGCACGTATCAAATGATTTGCGCGGTTCGTGATCTGTTTAAAAAACTAAAAGAAGAGGGGGTAAACACCGATTTGAATGTCCCGCCCCACCAATATAACAATCAAGATTATCTTCCATCTCAACTTGTTGAGCTGTTTTATAACTTAAACACCTCCAATGGTGACCCAGCTAGATGTGGACAGATTGAGGAGATTATATATCAGCTACGACTACGACAGTAACCTTCATTCGTTAAAATACCGGATATTCGCTTTTTGTCGCAGATCCTGGATAAGTTGCTGGATCTTCTGATCTATTTTCTGCTTTTTCAGCTGCTCGGTCGCCTGAGCACGGAGCTGGTCAAGGTTGGCGTTTTTGTCGGCGGCAAGCGTGGGGTTCTGCTCGATAAATGTAGCTACCTCTTCGGTGGAGACGGGCACATCATTCCCTACGAGTTTTTCGAGAGTCTTCGAGAGGGAAATCTGCTCGCGGATGTTTTCGCGCGTGCCACCCTGGAGGGCAAGAATCTGATCCAGCGACTGTCCCTGTGACTTTAACTGTTCTTCAAGTTTTTTGAGCTCGGTTTCCACTTCCTCTTTGCTCACCGAAATGTTCCGTGCCTCCGCTTCCTGCAGGATGATATTCTTCGTGATCAGACCGTCCAGCACCTGCTTTCCGGACATCTTCTCGAGTTCCCGGGTGTACTCGGACCGAGTGATGGCAGTACCATTCACAGTCGCAACAGTCATCCAGCGGTTAAAGAAGTATGCGCTGACCGCGGCGAGACCAATACCCAGGACTACCGCAACTACATACTTACGGAAAATGCTTGAAAATAATCTATCCGACTGCGTTGCTTCAACCGGTATCTGATTTTTTGTTGAGTTCGTGTTGTTGTTGGGTTTTGGATGGGATTTAGCCATAGAGTATTCTACCACAACCGGTTTCAGGCACTGTGTTACCAGATGAACGGAAGTAGTCGCGAGGTACGTTTCGCATAGTCTTTATATTCCGGGAAGCGACGCAGAAGCTGCCGTTCCTCGATTTCTATTTTTCGTACCAGAATTACAGTCAGAAAGATAAAGAACCCGATCCGGTACAGATTCAGCTCGTCAAGTACGTATCCTGCGGCGGCAACCAGTAACGCCAGGTACATCGGGTTCCGCACAATTCGGAAGGGACCAGAGGTTACCAGCTTCCCCTCGGGGTGTACTTCGGGGAGCACCGAAAACCGTGACCGCCGGTGTATCTCGATTATTCCCCAAGAGCCGATCAGAATTCCAAAGACTATTAATACTATCGAACCTGGTCGTGAAGGAACTAAAGGTCCGGTAATTAGGATGCAAATTATGGCCACTATCTGCCAAGTAACGAGTTGAATTGATTTCATTGTTGTGGCTGTCTCTGAAAAATTTCTGGGGTGAAAATAACAAACTCCTCTATCCGATCCGAGGTATTCAGCCGGATTGCCACTGCATAGTCATTTACAGACCCAAACACTTCTCTATTCTCTCCAAAATCAGGATCAGTTGCAAGTATTGTGTAGATAGTCTGGTTTTCTGCGCGGGACCACGGCCCCTCCGCCCCGGTGAGTTCTGCGAAATGTGGAACTGCTTGATTTCGCCTGATTGTTCCACAACAGTTTTTTCCGTACAATGTAAATGTGATTGTATCGGTCATTCGATCGATCACAATTCCCGGGGTGCCGTTGTTAAGTGCTTCCAGCAGGACTTCTTCTGTTGAAAACTGCTGAACCGTATCAGGATCAGGAATAGCGGTCGGTGGCTCCGGCGATACCACCGGCACCGGCACACGCCGGGTTTCCTCTCGGTACCGGAACGCAAATCCCGCGAGTGCTATTGCAATAAAAATGGTACCCAGCAGTATTCCAGTTTTTGGTGACATTAGCTACCAGGCCAGTCGTTCCACATCCATTTTAACTGTCACGACAGTAAAAACTTTTAATGTCCTTAGTAAATTGAGAATACCGGTAAGGAAAAAAAGTGATCCATAGAGAACCGGAAAGTGCAGCACACTGAGAAGGAAAAAAATCGAGAGAGTATTGAGGACCGGTATCACAGGTTTATATTGCCGTACCATTCCGTTTAACTGTGATTCCAAAACTGTTTGTGCCTGCTCGAACATATATTGCCGATAGCTGTCGTTCAGACCTTCATCAAATGATTGAATAGTACCCATTAAGCTATCCCCGGGGAGCATGCTCTCCAAGGGCGGTTGTATCGGTAAAGCAGGGTTTCCTGTGGTTTGCAGTTGTGGAAGTGATTCGGAAACTACATCTCCAGATGCGCTCCTGATCGTGGCGGCAATTCGCTGTTTTACCATCTCTTTTACAAACTCTTGCTGGGCCGGATCGGTTACTCCGAATCGTTGCAGCTGATTAGCAATGAACCGGTCAACGTCAAAGCCGCTTGCATATATTTCATCATCCGGCAATACAGCCAGTGGGGTTGGAGATAGTGAAACTCCCGGTTCCCGTGGCGTTTCGGGTTCCCGGATCCGTGCCATAGCCAGAGTCTCTTCAGCGATTTCATCTACCGGCAGGGCTGTCATTTGTCCTTTTACCTGTGGTGAAAGCACAGTATTTACTGCGTTTTCAATAACACCGCGCGGGATACTGATTCGGAAGCTGTCAATATTTCTTCGGGAACCGTCATATACCACAAATGCAACTGTACATGAAAGCAGGGATACCACCAAAGGGATTGAACGCGAAAATGGCTCCCAGAAATTTATTTTTATACTATTGTGAAAGAGGCAGCGGGCATTCCGCTCGCCTGCCGCAAAGGCAACAAAAAAGATAATTGCAGCTATAACTCCCAACACGGAAAAAGGGATCATAGTCCATTGCGAAGCGGCTGAGACAATAAAGAGGACCTTGGTGAGCGCCGGATCCGGTTTCAGAACAGCAAGCACCGCTGCACAGGTAAGCATACAGACCCAGCTCATGCCGGTCAATAAGAGTGAGGAATTAAAAACCGAGTTAAAGTCCGTCCACGAGAAGGGCTTTTGGTACAGACGAAAAACGGTGTACCAGAAGAATAATGCAGAGAAAAGAAAACAGAGAGCGAAGAACCCCGGGAGGACTGTCTTTTTAGACATACTCTTATACTACTGCATTGGTGGTAATTAGGCGAGTGATTATAGCCTATATGCCTTTTCTTGGTATTCCTTCATGCAGCGGTGGGTATTAAAGTACGCACCAAGGGTAATAGCATGCTTCATCCGGGTTATCCATTCAGTTCGGTTGTTGTAGTATAAAGGCAAAATCTCATTTTCAAGTTTCCGGTACAGATCGTCACTATCCACTTGATCATCGTTTGAGGGTTGCAGTTTATCGTCAAGCGGTCCTATGCTCCACCCAGCCTGGGGGGCCATGTGAAAACCCTCAATCCACCAGCCGTCCAGTACCGAGAAATTAAGTACCCCGTTCATAGCCGCTTTCATGCCGCTCGTCCCCGATGCCTCGAGAGGACGACGTGGTGTATTAAGCCAGACATCACACCCCGATGTCAGAAGACGGGCTATCTTCGGTGAATAATTTTCAAGATAGACTATTCGCAGGATTCCCTTAAGTTTTTTCGAGATCTTAAGAATTTCGCTCACAATCGCCTGACTGTTCTTATCGTCGGGATGCGACTTGCCGGACTGAATTATCTGTAATCGTCCCGCTCCCAGGCGGATAAGACGGTTTAGATCGCTATATACCAGTAGCGGACGTTTATATGGCACCGGTCTCCGGGCGAGTGCAATAGTTAACGTATCAGTATCAAACAATTCTTCAGGAACGGGATGCTCTTTTCCTTCTTCATCCTGACTCGAGGTCAGATGTTTATTTACGTAATTTACCAGTATTTTCTTTGCCTCCTGATGAGCCCGCCACAGTTCATCGCCGGGAATCCGATGCACTACCTCCGTAAAGAGGCTGGGATCCTGGTTCCACTCTTCCATGTATTTGTTGTAGAGATCCTGCATGTTCGAACAGGTCCAGGTGCGATGATGCACTCCGTTCGTTATCGCATGGATATCCTTACCCGGAAAAAGATGTCTCGTTACTTCACCATGTTTTTGTGAAACTCCAAACGTGTAATGAGACATGTTCATTGCCAGGTGTGTTGTATGAAAAGCCTCTTCGGTAGCAAGCTTTTTGATATGCCATGGCAGATACTCCTGGGCATACTTCTGAACATGTTCGTAGCTAAATATATCGTGTCCTTCCGGAATTGGAGTATGAGTGGTAAAAACACACTTCCGGCGGACTTCATCGTCATTATAATTATGCTCAGGGAGCAGACCTAATGGCACAAAACAGGCATGCCCTTCATTCATGTGGTACTGTTCAATTTCGAAGTAACCCAGTTCGCGCAACATTTTTACACCGCCAATTCCGAGTACTATCTCCTGGCATACGCGTGCATAGTGTTCCCCTCCATAAAGATTATCAGTGATGTGTTTTTTCCATGGTTCATTGTCAATATGATCGGTATCCAGCAGAAAAACCGGCACAACAAACTCATCGTAACCGACGATATCATAACGCCACACACCAACCTTCACATCCTGATTGTCTATCTTCAGGGTTATGGTTTCCGGAAGGCGGATAAACTGGTCGTTTTTGCGCCACTCGACTTCTTCATAGGTCTGTGTTCCGTCCGGTTGAAACACCTGGTTGAAATTTCGTCCGTTATACACAAGTGTTACTCCCACTGCCGGAATCCGCATGTCGGCACAGGAGCGTAGAAGATCTCCAGCTAGGATTCCCAGACCACCGGCATAGGTGGGGATGTGTGTGCGAAGCATAATCTCGAGGGAGAAATACGCAAGCTTTATAGGTTTTTGGCGTTCACGAACCGGCGGCAAATCCGTCATGTATTAACTTTAGATGGTACGAAGTTTCATGTCAATTCGAGTGCCTTGCGGCATTACCTGACGGCTTTTTTTTATTTTTAGAATGCAAACTGAGGACAGTTACGGCACAGATGAACGTTATACTATTCGCAAAAATTATTGCAAAATCAAGACGGTTTACTCCGTGAATAAGCCAGAGAGAAGATGATAGCGTAATCATCCTGAATGTTGTCCTGGAAATCCCTTTACTGTTTTTTTCTCGCACTATTTTAATTGTTTGGGGAATAAGCTGAAATGCAGTAAGAACAGAGGCAACAATGGCTACAGAGGTTTCGATCATACCGCGAGGTGCATGATAATTTTATCCCGGTATTCATCATGATAGCGGAAAGCACCGGGAATTCGTCCTGATTCCTGAAATCCGAGCCGTTTATACAGATTATACGCTCTGTCATTTCCGTCTATAAGGTCAAGTATGACGAGCCTGAGACCTGTAATATGAGCTCTGGCTTCGGACAATACGCACCGTGCAAGAGAGTACCCGATCCCCAGTCCCCGATAATCTGCAGCAATCGAGATGCCAAATTTTCCCACATGATGACCGCGCATACGAGAGGTAAACTGTCTTGTAATGTCACTGCTCCCGATCATCCGGGTACCGGAAAAAGCAAATAGCTGTACTGCATGGCCTTTTTCTATAAGCTTCAGGTAGCTTCCAAGATACTCCATTTGTTCATCTCTGCTGATTGTCTCTCCGGATAATGTTACAAAGGTATCCTCCCGTGAAAGTTCATTGGCATAGCGAAGTGTCTCGTCCAGATCTTCCCATCGTGAATAGCGGAAGATTATATCTCCGTGCTGAGTACCCGAAATTCTTCCGGCTACACGACCGGACATTATTGTGTTCATACCGTTATTCTACCCGAAATGGAGTGGAGACAACCTCGGTACTCTGTTCACATTCACTGGGAAAAGCAGAGTTACTGTTCGGATCAATGGTACAGCTGGTGTATATCCGTGTTGTAAGAATATATGTACCGGTCTGGATAACAGATGCAGGACTGGTGCAGGAGGTAGCTGGTAGCAGTGGTTCGAGAATCCGAATCCCCCCTGATTCATAGGGAAGACAGGTAAGGGGCAACATACCTTGCGATAATACTTCATTACAAATACGCGCTGCCGGTGCACCTGGCATACTCCTGGAAAAGTACTGATAGGTGTTTCCGCCTTTTTCGTAACACACGATATCTCCCTTTCGCACCGGGCCGGTAACCCTAGCTGCGATGGTTGCCACCGAGTTGCTCTCCAGTTCAGATAAGGACAGACCGGGGGTCTCAAATACCAGACTCCAGGCAGGTGCGTCAACGGGTGGCTGTGTGATCGCAGCCTCTGGGCTTGCTTCCAAGGTCGGTTCATCTACATCAGTTTTTGCTTCTTCCGAAGCAGTTTCTCCTATCGGTGCTACACGATCGGGACGCACTGGCGCCACGGTGGGTACTGCGAGATTACGGTATCGCGAATATGGATCCTGGGAGTTTGCGGGGCTTGCCAGCCTCAGGTAGGAAATTATGCCGAATGCTCCCCCGCCTACCAGCACTATGGTGGCAACAACAGAGATAATTACAGTAACTATAAACTGCGAAGTACTGATTCGGCTCGATGTCTTGACGGTTTTGGAGTCGTCGATAGGCACGGGAGGTGGTGTAAATTCTGCTATTGAGGCGAGAGCTGGAGCATGACCTGAAATGGAATTTTCAGAGTTTTCCGGTTGTTCCGGTTTCTTAGGAGCCGAAATCCGCTCGGTTAGTACTGCAGGGGCATGGGGAGATGTTCCTATCGGTTTTTGAGACTCTATTTCTGTTAAGCTGTCGAAATCCATATTAATTCGTGTATGTTAGGTCATACGAAAAAACTTCCCGGGAATCTTCACACCACGATTCAGGTACGGTAGATGCCTGCTGATTTCCCTTGCAGTTGTACCAAACCCGGACCGCCATTACATACGTTTCTCCTACGGCAACTGTTGCATTGGGATCATCGCAGGAATCACCGGGAAACAGTTCGGCAGAAACCTGGATGCCGGTAGCAGGATTATAGGGTGTACAATTAAGCCGTCGTGTTACCGGAGTGGGAGTGTTTTCGTCGCAAAGCCGTGCAATTGTTGTTTCGCTTACCTTGCGGTTAAAAAAAGTCTGATCAGCTGCAATGCAAACCATTTTGCCTTTTGCAATAGGGGTAAACAAGGTGCCGGTAACTTTCTTCACGGCAGATCCTGAAAAGTCCCGTGAGGAGTATGTTCCTTTTGTGAAGATAATTTCCCATTTATTTCGTGCCTGCACGGGGGTTCCGCTCATTGCAATAAGAGCGTTATTCAGATCTGAGCGATGAATAGTCGGGGTAGGAATATTTGTAACACCGATCGGAGTTGGTGTCGGGGAACGGGGAATTGTAGGAAGAACCAGCGTAGGAGAGGGTCCCTGTGTGGCCCGTATACGGGGACGTGATTCTGCCAGTTCTTCCCCCAGAGTAATGTCCTGTTCATTGGTGTCAGCATGTGCTCCTTGCGAATTCAGGTACATAAAAAACCCGATAGTGATGATGGTCGTCAGTGCAATCACTGCGATTGCACCGAATAAAAAGAGGTTTGGCCCTTTCTTTTTTTCGCCATCAGTTCCGGTTTCGGCACCGGCATATACCGTTGGATCAAGTGAACCGGAATTCATGCCTCCAGACAAATCGGAAGAACCCGTCATGCGCGGATACGAAGGATAAGTGTTGGTTTCAGGAGTTACGTCAAAATCCATACTGCAATGTTTTTCATCATTATATACGTTCTGCCTGTACGATTCGATATGGGATGTGTTTCCCTGTCGGCTATCCCTTGCATGACTCATTGCGTGAAAAATCAATCACATAGCTTTCCCGGAATCCGCCCTTTTTTAAAGACCTATTGTTTCCTTCCATTCCAAATAATATTTTGCCAAGGAACGCCAGCCATCTACATCTTCGGGTATTGTTCCCGGCTCCCATTTTTTTTGCACCGGCTTTTTCCCCGTATCGCTATTTCTGATACCTACCTCGGCTGAAAATTCCGGACTCCCTGAGTCCGTTCGATCCTGGTCAGGAGATAGAGGTTGCTCTGTGTATTTACGCGTAGATCGTCGAACCTTTTTTTTGGGAGGATCCTGATCGGGCCACAGAGAAAGCTGTATTATTCTGCGCGATGACCGTGTTCTTTCCCCTACAGCAGCACGGATTTTAAGAAGTTCTTCCGCTGCACTCGGCGGAAAACCTTGTCGGATATACCCGTGGAGGTGTGATTCAAAGCCGCGGGTGTATCGCATATCGCGAATGTCACCTTCATATAATAATTCTGCCTCAAATAGAGCTCTTTTCCTGTGCAAACATGTAACTCTACTTCGTGGATGTTGGTACATAAGACGGTATAATGCAAGTAGGTACGACCATTGGATACTAACAGCGTTTTGAACATTCCATCTGGCTGCTTTTGCCTCTTTTTTCCCGAAGATCTGGTATGCTTTAAGTGCCTCCTCCATTTCCTCGGGTGACTTTCTAAGTCTACATTCTATCCCCATTGCTTTAAGAAGGAATGTGAGTTGCCTTATCAATGACGGCGAACATGTCGCAAACGTCGCCCGCAGATTGTTATATTGGCTGGGAATAAATACACTCCCGTCACCGTCAAAAATACCGCGAATGACATGCGGCAGCATTTCGGGTGCCTCCGTGAATACACAATCTGGGATCTTGGCAGTAAAGTCTTTATTATGTTCGAATCCCATCTCGCGAAACCGTTTTACTACATCAGTGCGTGAGACACATATACCCACAACAGGATTCTTTTCTTTATACTCCCGTAGTACGGCACCCGATACAAAAGCTAGATACCGAAAAAGGTTTAGGTTATCGTCGTTTAATCTGCCCCATATATTAATCTCATCCCCCCGTATCGACAGGTGACCATCTGCAATAAATAATCCCAGCACGTAAGCACTATCGGGGGACAGACGGGACATATTCCAGAATTCAGGGTCGGGTTCGTGCTTAATCCGTGCGCTTGGGAGCTTTCCTTCTTTCCGCAACCGTTTGATATATCGGTGGACTTGATATTCTGATAAATTCAGGATATTTTCGATCTCTCCATTTTTTGAGCCGATAGCACGAAGCCAGATGATCGTTTCGTCGGTTACACTGCGTGAACGCCGAAGCGCACAGGTTCTTACTAGCTTACAGAGGACCGTAAGTACGGTTTCGGGACGCTGTCGTATTTCATTTGCAATTTCTATCGGAGTTTTGCCCTGGAGAGCCGATGCGCGTATGGCATCAAGAAAGGTCAAATCATTATCAATTTCATCGGGCAGGTAGCCCTTTTCTTTGAGAATTTCAGATATTTCAGCAACTCTTTCCTGGCGCAATCCGTAATTTTCGGCAATTTCATTCTGTGTCATCTCGGCAAGATAGCCTCTATAAACCGTTGCATGTTCAGATGAGAGTTCCTGATTAAATCGTCTCTGATATGCCTCGAACCCGTAGGGTTGAGTAACAATTCCGTTGTCAGGAGGTTCCGCCGGATTTTCGTAAGGGAAAGATGTCGACGGTGGTTTTTTCGGTTTTGACCGATAGAGCCAGTACGGGATCACCTGCTGTTCGTACCGTTCGTGTCCTGTATAAATCTTTAGAACTTCCGACATAGGACATAATTATACATAAAAGATATGTATTAATCAAAATAGTATTCACAAAACCAATGCCACCGAACTCACTAGGTATTAGTCCTAAACAATAATGTGAGGTTTGCGGGTTACTGCGCCGACGAAATCCTAACAGTCCTTACACCGCTCAGGATATCATGCGGAAAACTCCCCTCAGGAGTCCGGAGGGCGTATATTGTTCCGGCAATAGCATATCCCAAAAGAAGAAATGCTGAGGCAAAAGGCGGTTCGCGAATTGTTCGATCGCTCTCGATCCAGAGCAGAACCAGGAGTGCCTGAAGCGATAGGTATATGATAAGGGGTACTTCCCGCAGCAACATATGGGAAAAAGTAAGTTTGCCATGTATAGGTTGTAGTCTTATTCCCATTACAGCCTGTCCAAGGGTCTTTCCCCAGATGAGCGGAAGACCGGTCAGATACAGCAAAGCAATAGTGAGTGTAGCCAGCGCGGAATAAGCATTGGCCGATTCAAACTGGCGACGGTATTCATCGCATCCCACGAAGCTACGGGAACGTTCTTCTTGGCACACGGAAAACCGGACAGTATCTGTGCTATACCCGGTTTGCAGAATGACAGCAAAAGATACTAAACCCGATGCGAGCACGATCAGAGCTAGATCAATACCGGCGGCAAATATGCGCAGTACCGGAGAAACGGTGGATTTGCGGGTCATATGATGTAGTATATCACTGACTAGGTTGCGTGGGCGGAAGTGGAGGGATTCGAACCCTCGATACGCTTTTGGCATATACACGCTTTCCAGGCGTGCCGATTCAACCACTCTCGCACACTTCCTATTTGATTTCCAGAATTTCAATTGTATCACACACGCATCGTCCCGCCGGGTATAATAAACACTCGCACCATATAATCTACGGGGATATCTGACTGTCATTGTATGGAGCTTAGTGTGTATTATGTAGCATATCAACAAGGGAATTATCCGCTATGGACTCTTTTACGATCAAGAAAATCCCAGTCCGGTCTTCTCGCTTCCACGTCCGGAAAGCGACCACTCGTAACGATCAGCCTGTACGAAGTTCCCGTAGGGTTCAGAAACGTTTACGGTACCTTAGTGGCGGCGAGTCGGGAAGGGGTAGAGACAGTGGAGGAGGCCGTTCTGGTGTGGGGAGCTTTGGTCGTGGCGGAAATTTCCGGTTTCTTGGGCTTCCGTATCGCAATCTTATTTTACTCCTTGGAGCAACTTTCATTGCAGTAGGCATAATTTTTTTTGGAATCAAACTGTTTTCTATCTATAAAAAAGTCAAAATAGATACCAATGCACAAAGCCCCGTCGTCCTGAATACAAAAAATCCCGAAGAACGTCACACCCTGAATGTACTCATAACCGGCTACGGAGGCGCAAGCCACGACGGTGCATATCTGACGGATACTATAATCATGGCGCATATCAACAAAAAGGAGAAAAAGGTAATCCTGTTCTCTATTCCCCGCGATCTTTGGGTCCGGGTGCCGCTCCAGGACAACGATGAAACGTACTTCACAAAAATCAATGCACTATACCAAATAGGCCTCTATCCGAACAACTACCCGAGTCTTCCCAAAAAATATCAGGGAAAAGACCGGGCACAGGAACTCCTAAAAGATAAAGTGCAGGATATCACCGGAATTCGCCCTGATTATTTCGTCGGGGTGGATTTTGATGGCTTTACCGAGATTATAGACACTCTCGGTGGAATCGAGGTGAATGTACAACGCGCTTTTGATGACTATTACTACCCCATCGCCGGCGAAGAAGATAACCTCTGCGGCCGCAAGCCCAAGCCTACCATGACCCCTGACGAGCTCAAATCCTATCAGGAAAAACTTGATGCCATGAACGAAGAAGAAAAAAAGGAATACGAAAGCCGACCTGTAGAAGACTACACCGAGGAAGAGTTTCAGAAGCTCGCCGAAGAGGACCCACTAAAGGCATACCCATGCCGTTACGAACACCTGCGGTTCGAGGCAGGCATGCAAACTATGGATGGTGCTACCGCTCTTAAGTTCGCCCGCTCTCGTAAATCATTCCAAGATGGTGGCGATTTTGCCCGTGCAGCTCGTCAGCAATTGGTCATAGAAGCAGTGAAAGATAAAATCCTGTCTGTTGGGTTCGTTACCAGACTCCTCCCCTTTCTTGATACAATCTCTAATAACTTCCGCACCGACATCCCGTTCTCCGAGATGCAGGCTTTAATCGCTGAAGCAGCCAACGCTAATGATTACGTGATCTCCCGCTACGTCTTTAGTACCGAAGAGGCGCTGGAAATTTCAAGTTCAAAAGATGGCCAGTCAATTGTAGTTTCCCGTGATGGTCCGGATAAATGGAGTATCACCCGACAGATTACGAACAATGTAATTAAAGGAATCTCACCTACGCCAACCCCGTCCGCTACGCCGCCGGTGACCGGAAAACCGTCACAGAGATCGAATGGTACCGGTTCGGGTAATCGAGTGGGTTCTGCTACTTTAGAAGAGTAACGACGGAAGAAAAAGCCGCGAAAAGACTGCATTTGCCGGATGTACATTCCGGACTGCGGACTCTATCTTTCTGTATTAATTACTCCTCGATAATCTCTACTGTCTCTATCTTAACTGGATTCACCGGCTTGGAGCCCTCGCCACCCGGTTGCGTTGGAGCGGTGGCAATCGCATCCACGACGTCCAAACCCTCGATCACCTTGCCGAAAATGGTGTAGTTGGGAGGCAGCGGATAATCGGCATGCATAATAAAGAACTGGCTGCCGTTGGTATTCGGTCCGGCGTTGGCCATGGCAACGATTCCCCGTTCGTACTTCCCCTCGAACTTCTCGTCCTCGAATTTGTAGCCTGGACCGCCTGCGCCGGTACCCAGCGGATCACCGCCCTGGATCATGAAGCCCTTAATAGTGCGGTGAAAGATCGTTCCGTCGTAAAACTTGTCTTTTGCCAGGTTCACAAAGTTCCCTACCGTCTTGGGGGTCTGGTCGTCATTAAGGGCGATCCGAATTGTTCCCTTGGACGTTTTCAGGACAGCGGTATACGACTTGGACGTATCGATCGTAAAGTTTGGTTTGCGGTTAGTCTTGTCGGCCATAGCTTGCATTGTACCATCCGCAGCCCCTAATGCGCTGCCATCGGCGGAGTCTGCCGGGCGACCCGCGCCGTTGTTGTCAGCTCCGGCCTCTCCTTCCTGTGCTTGCCCCGCGGATCCCCTGCCGGCTGCACCCGCTGATCCGCTCCCGCCCAGATTCAGCGCAATTGTCGGTTCGGTACCGTCTACGGAAGCTGCCTCGCCGGGAATCTCCGGCGTGCGGGCTTTATTCAGGCCGTTGGTAAAAAAAAAGAAGCCGACGGCAAATACGATAATGACGAGCGCGAGTACGGGAATAGTGTCTTTATCCATGAATATTTGAGGATAATTTGTAGTGCCACTATGATACGGGGCAGACGGCTCGGATGCAAGGGGTGTTTACTTTGGTCAGGAGTAACGCAAAATTGCCGGGGATATCTCCCGTTGGATTTCCGGAAGTCTGCGTTTTGATCGCTATTTGGAGGCTTTTTTCCGCTATAATACCCCACACATGCTTCCCCTATTCGATACTACCCCGATCCGCAGAATTCCGTACGTAACGGTGCTCATCATCTTTATTGTGCTCGTCGTCTTCGGTATCCAGCTCGCGCAGCCCGACTTTGACTACTTTATTCACCGCTGGGGTCTCATTCCCCTCCTGTTCAATCCGGAGGGTCGTGAGCTCGTGCTTACGGTGACCACCCTATTCCTGCATGCCAATGTATTTCAGGTGCTCTCGAGTGTATATTTCCTCTGGCTGTTCGGTGTCCATGTGGAAGATCGTCTGGGGCACCTTGCGTTCCTGTTGTACTTCCTGATGGCCGGTTTTATGGCGCTGATGCTTCAGATGATGCTCGTGCGGTTCACCAATCTGCCGTTGATCGGCGCCTCCGGGGCGATTACCGCGCTGGCGGGTACCTACCTGATCTACCAGTTCCGCTCACGCCTTGCCATCTGGCTGCCGGTTCCGGGGCGCTTCCGTAATACCTACCTGGCGCCTTCGTGGATCGCGATACTGCTATGGTTTGCAACTCAGTTTGTGGTACACGCAGGAAAGTTAGGCGTCGTTGATTACAATATCGGGGGAACCGCCTGGTATACCCATGCCGGAGGACTCTTATTCGGCGTGGGAATGGGCCTCATGTTTCGTGCGATCACGCGTGAGGAACGCACGGAAACTCCTAAGCCCACATCGGATACCGCCACAAGTGAAGCTCCTCCCGCCAACCATAAAACAGCTAATCATACCGAAGCGATAAAATCCCTACCCCGGAAGGCGCATCGGGCGGTATAATACAGTTCTAACCCAGTATTCCCTCTCTTACTGCCGGAGTGGCGGAATTGGTAGACGCGTACGGCTTAGGACCGTATACCGAAAGGTGTGGGGGTTCAAGTCCTCTCTCCGGCACCCATACTTGAACGGGTACGAAAATGATGCTATTTATTCGGTATCCTCAAATTCCCGGCTTTTTACGTAAGCTCTATCCGCTATACTATGCCGATGGACTCATTATTTCCGGTTGTCTTTAATCTGTATTTCACTATTCTTCTGTATATCTTCTTGGTGTTGCTTTTCATTACCGTTCTTTATATTTACCTGAGCAACCCATTCCGGAAGCTCACCATAGTCCGTTCCGTATTCTCCTCTGCTCTTATCGGCAATACCTTGTTTCTCTTTAAAAACGGACGAATACATGTCAACAATGGTCCGCTCTGGCGGGGATTTAGCTGGGTAAAAGCAGGCGGTCATATTCTTAAGAATGCGCTCTTTCCCGCGCCGGGCGCAAACGGAAAAACCGTACAAGAGATTATCCGGAGTATTCACACGCTCCGTTTCGATCCGGACAAGCCATACCTGATTTCCGGCGACCATTTCAGCATGTTCTATCCTCGCAATCTGGGGATTTTCTATTTCTGTCTCCTGGATCCTCGTACTGCGCTCGATTATGAAGACTGGGTTATCCGCGAAAAGAAGTGTCTTCAGAGTGTGGCATACGCGCTGGAGACTTTCTCCCAGGCCGGCGATTGCTCTACTACGATCGTGCCCACGGGGCGACATCAGGTAACCATGATCAACGTCTTTGCGTATCCATCTGACACGCTCTACGGCATCCTGCATGCGCTCTATACCATGAAGACGCCGGAGTTTTTTTTCAAAAACTATCCATTTGAGGCGCAAAAACACTACCCACTGCACACATCGGATGCATCTGAGGACATGCTGCAAACCTACAGCATTTCGCTCAAGCAGCTCTATGCCAGGTACCGACGCACGGTATATGACAAAAAGACCGGTCTGATCCGAACCGGCTTAAAACTCTCATCCCACCTGGACACCAAGATACGCTCCAGCGCGTTTTACGATAACGTGGTGTTTTGGCGCACCTCCTGGCTGGCGAACAAACTCGGAATTGTGGAGCTGGATGCCGCCTGGCTCCGGGAACTCAAGAAACGGATCGTGGACACGTTTTGGTTCGAAGAAGGCGGTTACTTCCTGGATGATCTCTCGGAAGAAACCCTCCGGGACAGGCGATACGCTTCTGACTGGGTGATCATACTCACCACCGGATTCCTGAACCCGCTCCGGAAAGCGGAAACGGCATACTTCGAGCGCACGGTTGCTTACGTTAGGAAGATGCGCCTCGACGAGCCGTTCCCCCTCAAAGTGCTTGGTTCACCGGTCAAGCAGAAGGATCACTTCTGGGTACGCACCTTCGTATCGAATTACCAGGACTCCGCGATCTGGAGCAACCTGGGCCAGCAGTACATCAAGATTCTCACACTCCTTTATGCCGCCACGGGAAACGGGGCTTACCTGCATGATGCGGGTACTGCGATTGCCGCCTACCGCCGGAATATGCTCCGGTACCGCGGTTACCCTGAGGTTTACGACTGTCACGGGAATATGCTCCAGAACCGTTTTTACCGGAGCATCCGCCAGACTAGCTGGGTTGTGGACTTCGAGCATTCCATGGCGCTGTATGATGCCTATGCAGTCTCTATGCAAGGGAAGGTTCATCGCTTTTTAGAAAAGCCTCTTCGGACTTGAAAGCTTCAAAGCGATCCAAAGTCACAATTAATCAGGCAGAGTTTACCGTACTCCATCTTTCGTGAGGATGTGCATAAGGAATACAATACGATAGAATGATGGAGTTTTAAAGTAAAAAAATACACACTAAGTAAGTAATAACATATCAAAGTAATCTTTACAGATTCACCGTGTAATGCTACAATCGTGTCAGTTGAATTGGCTTTGTTGCAGTAGAAACTGCCTTAGCCCGATTGTATTAAAATTTACAGCGTATAAATAATGTCAAGTATCGAAAGAAGTGCTCGTTTCGTTCTAGCCGCAGCGGTTGCTCTTACTACTAGTCCAAGCTCCCCCTCAGGCGAGATCAGGGATACCCAGCCGGCCCCTTATGTGCAGAATATGCCCCGTAAAAAATTAGAAGAATTGCGAAGCGGTTGGGTTCCTGATTTGACGGGGTCAGGAGCAGTTTCTGCCATGCAAGAAAATGGCGAAATTCTCGGAGCTCCTTATGAGGTATCTTTTTTATGGCCTGTGTTCCGGCTCGGGGTGAACCACCCGAATGCGACTCATGCTTGGGGTGAGCTTCGCGTAGTTCTTGGTGAAGAGATGTCCGAGGGCGAACAGCCTATTACTGTGGAAATCTGGAAGCTTGGTCCAGATGGCCAACCCATAGAACCACTGGGTAGAGTTACTTTTTATTGGGAATGGTATGTGGGACGTGATAGGAATGCTTCTCTGTCTCTTATAGTTGGAGCTCCGGTCAATAGCGAAGACTTCAATGTGAGAATTTTACCAAGTCAAGATGGGAGGGCGATCCCTGGACCACTTTCAACGGCCAGGGTTGAAATTGAGGGAAATGACTATGTTGTTCCGAGCCCTGGACCTACCATTGGCCTCCCTCCTCTCCCTCCTCCCCCTCCTCCTACTCCAACTCCTGGTGGCGGCGTAGAACAAAGTAAGACCTATCTGCCATTCATAGGAAGGTAAACATTGCCTGCTGGCATGTTTCAGTCGGCGAATGTCCCTTCCCCCCCTTGCGCCGCGTCTTGTTAGTCGTGTGCTATTGGGGGTATGGGTATCAAGGAGGCTTGTGTGCGGTTTTTGGAGTATTGCGAGCTCGACAAAAACCTTACCCTCCGCACGGTGCGGATGTATAGCTATTACATTCGCTTCTTCCGCGACTGGCTATTGAAGCAGAAAGGCCGGGACGACTACTCCGTGCTGGAAATTACCGATGAGGATATACGCCAGTTCCGCCTCTATATCTCACATCATTTTTTACGAGCCGGACATATTTACAAGCTGAAAACAGGCTTTACACCCTGTGGGGAGGTATTTACCCCGTGGTACCCCTGCTAACAGGGTGGTTTTATACATTTTTATACATATTTAATGTATATAAATAGATCAAATAGATCAAAAAAGATATAATCGCTATTTACAATTCTCTACTTATCGGTTACTATACTATCGGATTTATTCATCGGAAAAACATTACAATTCCCTCCGATAGAAAGACTATGAGCCTAGAAAAACTTGGTGGTAATAGGAGCTCCCGAAGAGATTTTTTAAAATTAGCAGGAGTAGCGGCAATCTGGGTTGGTCTCGATATAACCTGTCGTGTCGAAGCAACGTCGCAAGGCTATAATCTCGTTGAGCGGGGTAATGGTCCAAATGGCCCACTCCGCGGAATTATCAGTATGACACCTGAGGAATCATATGCCAGTAACTTGAGAGACGGAGGCAACCTTGCTATCAATCCGGATATTGCTACTTTTGGTACCGTAGAGGGCATGTCCGGACAGGGCATTTCCGGGGTGTTTGAGGGAAGTCCTATCCCCGGGGGCGGACTACGATTCTTCCCATTAAACGGAGAAGGATTCGGAATGGAGCCGATTAATGTTTCGGTGCCGCAGGACTTTAGCATCGTTGAACCTCCTATACTGTACGGCGATTCAGTGCTGGTTTATGGAACAAGAGGACTGTATTCGGGGGTATATGACCTTACATCTCAATTTCGGGGAAATTCAACAGAAGATCCCGGTCAGATCATTTCTCTTTCCGAGCCCGGTAATCAACGCAGTGTGCAATTTGTATCACATGTTCCCGACAGTTTTAACGGTCCGGGTATGCTGATTATTGGTAGCTCACAATATGACGCCGAACGGTACGGGCATATATTCTCCCTGGAGATGTATCAGGGGATAAATGGTCAATTTATACGTTCCCTACTGTTGCAAGAGCCACTTATCGGAATGCCTCTAGGTGTATTTGGTACGGATAATCCGGATATAGTGCACTTCGTCAGGAGTACTTCTCAGTTTAATCGAATGGTTAATCAAGTGTTTGCAGTTAATCTGCGTGATATCTCTCTTCAACTCGTGGGCACGATTCCTGATAATGTAATAATTTCGTCGAATAATAGGGGTTCAGTGGTTACGACTGGTGAAACTATGACAGCATATACCCGGGGATTAAAGGTACAATTTCAGACTCCCGGAAATGTAAATGGGGCATGGTTTGGTAATGGTAAGGTTATTGCCTACAGTACCCACGCTCCGGCAGAAGTTGTATTACCCCCACCACCAGATCCGGTCGAACTCGAAAAGATCTTCCTACCTTTAATCCGAGTCTAATTGCCCGCTACCGGGTGGATATTACTGCATTGATATCCACCCGGTTCAGGGTACATGCCAAGATGGTCGGCACCCCTGTATTCCCCTTGCATCCCTACCCTCACGTCGTTTAATATCAGATGCATGGGTATCAAGGAGGCTTGTGTGCGGTTTTTGGAATATTGCGAGCTCGACAAAAACCTTACCCTCCGCACGGTGCGGATGTACAGCTATTACATTCGCTTCTTCCGCGACTGGCTATTGAAGCAGAAAGGCCGGGACGACTACTCCGTGCTGGAAATTACCGATGAGGATATACGCCAGTTCCGCCTCTATATCTCACATCACTATAAAAACCCGCATAAGGGGGATCTGAAACGACAGACACAGAATTACTTCCTAGTAGCTCTGCGGTCGCTTTTCCGGTTCCTCATAAAAAAACACAAGCTGAACGTCCTCTCTCCCGAGACCATCGAACTGGGTAAGCGACGGGATCGGAACATCAAGTTCCTCACTCCGGAAGATCTCAAGCGTCTCTTCGATGCTGTTCCCGCCGTGGGGGTCCGCGGGCTGCGGGACAGGACGATTATGGAGGTGCTCTTTTCGACTGGTTTACGGGTCTCAGAGCTGGTAAATCTGAATAAAGACCAGATCAATCTGAAGACCGGCGAGTTTGGGGTAATCGGAAAGGGCGGAAAAGCCCGCGTGGTTTTCATCTCGAAGAATGCCCGCAACTGGTTGCAAAAGTATCTGGAAAAGCGAAAAGACCCGTATCGGCCGCTGTTTCTGCGTTATTCCGGCCCCAGGGAAAAAGAGGAAGGCATCACCGACGAAAAGTTCCGTCTCTCGGCACGCTCCGTGGAGCGGATGATCGAAAAGTATCGCCTTAAGGCCGGTATCCCGTTCCGGATCGGACCGCATGTCCTCCGGCACTCGTACGCTACGGATCTCCTGTCTCACGGAGCCGATATCCGGTCGGTACAAGAGATGCTGGGGCATAAGAATATCTCCACTACCCAGATTTATACGCACGTCACCAGTAAGCAGCTCCGCGATGTACATAAGAAGTTCCATTCCGGCAACCGCGAGGGGTAATCGCAAACTGCCGGTTGGGACCGAATGCCATACCGGGGCTCGGCAATACGGTACGGTATAATTATCGGATGTCGACCCATTTCCCTCCTTCCGGTTCACCACTTCCCCGGGTTCTTGAATGGATCCTCAGCCTGCGCAACCGGATCCTCAGCCACCTGCCGGAAGTACTGCTGGGAATCGCGATTCTCGCCTATGTTATTTATTTTTCCGTTGCCTCTATTTACCGGATTCACGTGTACGTAGCCCACTACTTTGATCTTGGTATAATGCACCAGACGACGTATAATACCTACAAAGCCCTCTCCACTTTCGACTGGTCGCGATTCCTGGAACTTACCGATCCATTTGAGCCTTACCAGATCAAGCGTATGGCAATCCACAACGACATGATTCTTGCGCTCATTGCGCCGCTGTACTTTATATGGGACGGCCCGGAGACGCTTCTTGTGGTGCAGACGGTGGCGATAGGGCTTGGTGCTTTGAGCCTTTACCTTGTAGGGACGCGACTCTTTTCTAGAAAGCAGTACGCCCGCTGGCTATCGCTGGCCGTTGCGGCGGCATATCTGTTGTACCCTATGACAGCTTATGTCAATCTCTTTGATTTTCACGGCGTAGCGCTTTCCATGGCGTTTTTGCCGTTTATGGTATATTACTGGCTCTGCGGGAAGTACCGGCTGAGTTTTCTGTTTGCCGTGCTTGCGATGCTTACCAAAGAACAGGTGGCGCTTACGGTTGGTTTCTTTGGCTTGTTTGCCGCCTATACAGCATTTTTCCACGCAAAAAAGCGGAATGCCCGCGCCTACGTGTTTCCTGGAACGCTCTTTCTCATCTCGATCGCCTGGTTTTTCCTGGTGATGAAGGTGATTATCCCAATCTCCCGGCCGGATGGTACCCACTTCGCCCTAGAGTACTATGGTAAGTTCGGTTCAAGCTCTGCCGCGGTGGTGGTGAATCTTCTGCTGAATCCGGTTCAGGCTGCAGAGTACCTGACCCATGCCGGCGTGATCGAGTACCTCCGTACGCTCTTACAGCCGGTGGCGTACCTGCCGCTTTTGGGACTTCCTGCCCTTGCAGCTGCGGCGCCAGAATTCGGGATAAATATCCTTTCCAGTAACGGAAATATGCGAATGATAATTTATCACTATACTGCAGTGCTGATTCCCTTCATTTTTATCGCCACTTTATACGGGATGCGCTTCCTGCTTGGGTTTGCGGAACGCCACAGACCGGCGCATACAGGAGCAGTCGCAGGAATCCTGGTTGCAGTACTGCTTGCGTTCACTGGAATCGCCGCAGTGAGCTTTGGTCCGCTTCCCGGCTCCAAAACTGAAGCGGTACATATGTTCGGCAACCGCCCTGCGACTCGGGACGCACTTATCGAGTGGGCACAAAAACTGGAATCGGATGAAATCAGTGTTGCCGCCACCGGCAAGTTTGCTCCGTATTTTACCTCGCGTCGCTATTTCTACCTGATGTCAGACCGATACGAAAAAGCCGACTACGTGATCGTGAACCCGCAGGAAGTGTACGAATCTTATGGCAGTGAATGGGCAATCCCCGGGTACGAAGCACTGCGACAGGATCCGCGCTACTACATGGTGGAGAACCGCCCCGGGCTGCAGGTTTTCAAGCGGCTAACCTACTAACAAGATAACTGAGCCGAATGCCGGTACCGAAAACAACCATAGGTAGACTGAAATACTTCAATACAGGGGGTATTTCTTCTCCCGAAGGTCGCGTATAATCGAAGTATGCCCCGGCATTCCCGACATTCTCATCTCCCCAAAGTACGGATCGTTCTGTTTCTCGTGTTTGTCATTGTCCTGTTTCTTTTCATCCGGTTTTTCGCGACATACCCGTCCGATACCGGAGTCCGCGAATACAAGTCCGGGCCAACACAGGCCCCCCGTCAGCCGAACATTCTTCCTACGGGAGATCCCGGGGACGACGCTGTTACCAAATCCGCAGCCGACACACGCACCGAACCGCTGGCAACCTTTTCCCGTCCCGATGAGGCGCTCGTCTTCGATTACCCTGCCGGATGGACGCTTTCTGCAGGGCCGTCCGGTACCTGGCTCGTATCCGATACGGCGGCGACCGAGTCTGCGGCAATCCGGATCGAAATCTCGAAGCGTTCTTCGTTGCCCGCGTGCGGACCGAAAGCCGAATCGTGCCGGGATATTATTCTCAACAACCGCCCCTTCCGCATCGAATCGGGAACGCTGAATACCGGGTTGGCGTTCCGAGTCTACTCTACTCTTCACCAAGGAACTGCCTATGTCTTTACCGGTACCTTCCGTGGCGGCAGTCAAGCTGCAGACAGCATTATGTCCGAAATAGGCGGATCTATTACATTCCAGTAAGGCCGAATGCGCTATCTGATACAATAATCCTATGTTATCCGTAATTATCCCATTTCATAACGAAGAAGAGAATATCCCGATACTGCATCAGCGCCTTACGGAGGTGCTACACCGCACCGGTCACCCCTACGAGATTCTATTCGTTGACGACGGGTCGCAAGACAATAGCGCTGGTCGGGTACCACATGACGAGCATACCCGCCTAATCCGCCTCAATCGGCAGATGGGAAAGGGACGTGCGCTTGCGGCCGGGGTTGCGGAATCGAGGGGTGATATCGTTTTTTTCATGGACGGCGATCTAGAAGATGATCCCCGGGAAATCCCGCGATTTCTGGAAAAACTCGAGGAAGGAAATGATCTGGTAAACGGTGTCCGAACGGGGCGGAAACACAGCGGCATTATACGCATCTACTCCGCGCTTGCCAACCGTTTTATTCACCACGCGCTCCACTCGCCGTTTACGGATATCAACTGCGGCTACAAATGCATGCGGCGCGTGGTTCTTAAAGAGATTCCCCTCTACGGCAACAATTTCCGTTTTTTTCCGCTGGCGGCGTTTTACGAGGGATTCCGCGTAAGCGAGATTCCGGTTCGCCACACCAGGCGCGTGCACGGCGTGTCCAAGTTCGGTAGCGGCAAGCTGTTTATCGGGCTGATCGATACCATAACCGCATATTTTTTATACCGGTTTGCTGAACGACCTCTCCATTTCTTCGGCGCAATCGGGTTCTGGCTAGGTCTTGCGGGGACTGCAATTCTCGGCTATCTCGGAGTGGAACGCATCATCTTTCAGCATGAAATCTACCGGCGGCCTATCCTGTTTCTCGGGATGCTGCTCGTAATTATCGGAGTCCAAATTGCGGCTACTGGTCTTCTAGCTGAATTGATGGTATATTCAAAAAATAAGCGTGCCCGTTAAAAAACTTGTTATTTTCAAATTGCGATTTCATTATTTATCGGTATTGGTTTTTATCGCTTTCGTTGCTTTGTGTCTCCTGCCCGGAACCGTAGACGCGCAAGCATATACAACATGCAGCTCTTTTCAGGTGAGCCTCGACAGCAATCCTGGAGAATTGGGAAAAAGTGCCAGTACCTCGGATCAAAATAACATAAAAACATCATATGCCGTATCAAATATCATAGGCAGAAATCCGAAGCCGGGTGAGAAAATAACGTTTTATTCAAGGGGGACCGGAACCCTTGGCGGGTACTGGGCCATTCCGGTCAACAGCAATCCGGATGATGGCTGCCAGTTTTATGGATTTGGTACAGCTGGTACAGCCACTTTTCCTGACTGGACGAACGGCAGACTGGTACGAAACGACTCATATGGACAACGATTTTGTGCAGGAAAGTACATCGACTTCAGTCAGGGTGTTGTTTTCGGGGTGAATTACGTACAACCGAATACCCCGTGGGAGCAAAATCAGTGGTGCAGGAACGTAAATTCGGATAGTGTTACTGGAAGGGTCTGGACGGGCAATGTGAATTCTGGACAGTCCTGCCCGAATCCCTGTGTGGTAAGAACAGATCCGAATTTTTCCCGTACCTATACCATCACGGGTGTTCCTGCGTGCCCGGCAGGTACGTACCTCACGAAAGACGTCAGATTACAGTATGCGCAGTGGCCGGGCGCGAATTCAGCAGACCTGGTCTGGTCTTATACCGGATACGGCAGGTCGGCCAACTCATTCAGCTTTACTAGCCGCTCTCCACAATCACGGTTATATTTCGGAATGAATGATGGAGCAACATGGTTTGATCTTTCCGGGAACGCACCGTTCCCCTGGACGTACGGACGTTACTGGACTACTCAGGTGCCGAATGCCAATGCCTCAATTGGAGTACTTGCTTCGGGTAGTTATTCTTTTCAGTTTCAGTTGCCCGCTTCGATGTGTGCAGCTCCGCAAGCACCGGTTCTATCTGCCTCATGTGATTACCAAGGAAACATTTCTGTTCGCTGGAATGCGCTCCCAGGTGCAACCTCATATGCCCTTCGCTTCCATGATACCTCGGTATCATGGGATAACTGTGCAAATACGAACCATTGTCCACCCTATCCAGGATCAGCGACTTCTGCTACCTATAAGGGGTTACCGGGACGGTCTTACTCGGTGTGGGCTCATGGAATATATGGGGGAGTGTATGGACCCGGAGGTTCAACCGGGGTATCTTGCGTAATTCCACCCCCTTCCAACCTGCAGGCTACCTGTAGCGGAACGACGGCTACCTTTACTTGGACCGGTGCACCAGGAATCTCGCAGTATTACTGGCGCCTAAGAAGTGAGACTATTCAAGGCGGTTTTTATATTGATAATGAAGCATTAGGCCGTACGGAGATCAGCGGGACATCCTTTACCTATACCGGAATGATCCCCGGGCAGACATATACCGCGTGGATTCATTCACAGCGGCACGATGTACCCCGTCCGAACTGGAGCCAAGAAATTCGCACTACCTTTAGCTGTCCTCCACCGTCTCCCACGCCAACACATACCCCGACGCCTACGCCGACGTATACCCCCACCCCCACACTCACGCCGACTCCCGCAGGATACTGTACAAGTAATGCCAATTGTACCGATGGGAATATCTGCGTGAACAACGGCTGTGTTGCACCGAGCCCGATTCCGACCAATACCTCGGTTCCAACTGCCACTCCTGCTCCTACAAACACACCCGTGTCCACGAGCACTCCCAATGCTACGCCGACTCCTGACTGCGGTCTAAGACCAAAAGGTGATGCGAACTGTGACTGGAAGCTCGACTCCGAGGACGAAGCTATCTGGCGAAATGAGTTCCTCGAAATCAGTCCTCGTGAACGGGCCGATTTCGACGGGGAAGCAAACTGTAAAGATGATAAAGGTGCAGAAAAGTTTGTATGTACTTTTGACCTCGAGATTCTTATCCGCAATCGAGAACGGGGAGTGCATCTGACTCCTACCGGAGTACCTTCACCAGCTGTAACTGCGACAACAGCTCCGGGTGCTTCGCCCACGCTGATATCCACATCAACGCCAACATCCATGCCAACACCCAGCAGTATACCCACCCCGTCGGTCACTGCGCCGAGTGCGGCAATTACTCCGGGTATAAGCAGTAGCATCTTCGATGCACTCCGCCAGCGATTTGTAACCGAAGAACGAGAGAATCTCGCGAGTGATGCGATAGCGCAGGTATACGCCAGTGGCTTTACCCCGGTCCAGTTCAGCAACCCGGCGATTGGTTGCGAACAGCCGGGGGTGGTGTATACGCAGGTAATAGTAGATGGTTGGCAGATTATTCTGTCGGCACCCTATGCTAGGGCAGACCGTCCTGCGGGAACCTGTATTCACAAAGTGTATAACCTGGGCACGAATACGACGGCTACCGGGGCTTGTTTACAGGAAGCAAACCGCTTTGTGCAGGCTTGCTCCATATTGCCTCAGCTTCCGTCGGGCACTAACGTGTTTCCCTCTAATTAGTTACGAACAACCTATGACATATTGTGTTTCATCACGATATAAAATCTATCCATGAAGAAACATGTGGTAATTACCGGTGCCGGCGGATACATCGGTTCGGTCGCGACTTCATTATTTCTGGAGGCGGGCCATACGGTCACTGCGGTTGACAGCCTTGTTCGAGGGTTTCGACAGCCTCTTGATATACTTCGGGAGCGGTATGGTGCAGACAGGGTGCGGATTGTTGAGACGGACGTAAAAACCGGAAGTGACGCGATATTCGAAAACGTGGAGCCCGTAGATACCGTACTTCACTACGCAGCATTCTGTAATGTCGGTGAATCCGAAAAACACCCGGAAATGTACTTTGATAATAACATCGCGGGCACGCTTTCTCTTCTCGAAGCAATGCGCAAACACGGTGTACGAAAACTGGTATTTTCTTCTACATGCTCGTTGTATGGCGAACCACAACACGAGACGCTCGACGAATCCCATCCGGTTGATCCAAAAAGTCATCCGTACAGCGAATCAAAATACATGGCTGAGCGCGTTATCGACTGGTACTCGCGGGTCCATGGAATTAAGTATGTCGCACTCCGGTACTTTAACGTGTGCGGTGCTACCGATGACGGCATAATTGGAGATTCAAAGAAACCGTCGTTCCATCTTATGCAGAATGCAGTACGCGGTGCACTGGGAATTGCCCCCTTTTATCTCAACTACACGCCTGTAAATACCGCAGATGGCTCCCCGATCAGGGATTACGTAAATGTCGTCGATCTCAATCGCGCGCACCTTCTGGCGGTAGATTATCTAGATACCATCGAGCGTGCCGACCTATTTAATCTGGGCACGGGTACTGGTAACTCGGTTCTAGAAATTATTCGGACTGTGGAAACGATAACCGGCACGAAACTCGAACTCAAAGAAGGTGAACGGCGCAAGGGCGATGTGTCTAAAGCAATTGCCTCTAACGAAAAGATTACCAAAAAACTGGGCTGGAAGCCGGTCCATTCGATCGAAGACAGTGTGAAGTCACTGGTTACCTGGTATACAGCCCGTCCAAATGGCTGGGAGTACTGATCAATGCAATTATGGATGCAACAAATACGGGCACATATTCCTTTCCTTATTCTTTTGAGTGCAGCATATCTTGCAGTGCTCTTGTTGAGTCTTCCCGCTGCGGTTTTCTACCGCATCGATGCGCCATCGCTTACCGAACGATACCTCCGGTCGCAGGATATCACGCATGATGTCTCCGGTCGTACCTTTCTTTCGGATTCGGAGATCCATATCGCCGCTGGGCTACTCTATGCTGGCGGAGCGGATCCTGCTGTGTTTAATTTCCAGCATACACCCCTGGCAAAGTACCTCTATGGTATTTCTTCCCGGATTTCGGGTTCCCCGTATCCCGTGCAGTTTACCTTCGGCCTTACCTTCATAGCACTCACCTACTTCCTGGGGGTCACCATATTTCACTCCCGTACTACAGGAACGGTTGCCGGACTCCTGGTGCTTACCGATCCGGTATTCTCGCACCTTTTGGGTGAAATCCTACTCGATCTGCCTCAGGCAACCTTTCTCCTGGCATTCGTGCTACTTGTTCTCCACGGAACCCGGTTTGGATTGGTGCACGGGATCCTGCTTGGCTGTGCAGCGGCTTCAAAGTTTTGGACGCCGGTAGCTGTGACAGCAGTGTTAGCAGTTGCCTATGATGCCTATCGCACTTCCCGATTCGACTGGCGTAACTATATTGTCACCGCCGCAGCTGCCGGTGCGGTACTGTATGCTTCGTACTTCCGTACGATACTGGAGAGTGGTGGCATAACACCAATCCTGCTGCAGGCGAAGATCTTCAAATACTGGCTGCATCACTCGATAAGTGCGCTTCCGGGGGCAAATGTGTTCCTGTTTCTTACCGGATTCTCGGCGCAGTGGTGGGGAGAAAAAGCCATCGGGTTTTCCCCGCACTGGTCCCTCCTCTGGCCGATATCGCTGGCGGGAGTCCTTACAGCCGTTATTCTGCGGCTCCTCCGCTCTGGTGTCCGCCTGCTTAAAGAACCGCCCGCTGCGGCATTGATCTTTCCCGTGCTGTATCTATTGTCGCTTTCCGTTCAGGCCCCCTTTGTGCGCTATTTCCTGTTATTGTTGCCGTTTCTGTATGCGGGAATGACGGCACTCATTATTGGAATACCCGATCCTCTCTTGAGTTCGGGAAAGGAAAAGCAGGTACGGAGGTGAGCCGTGCGGAAATCGGCCAGACTTCGTTGCTCACTTGCCTGGCACCCGGGAAACTGGTATACTACCCAAAGTTGCGGGGTTAGTTCAGTGGTAGAATGTCTCTTTTCCAAAGAGAAGGTCACGGGTTCAAATCCCGTACCCCGCTCATAAGGAACTGCAGGAGAATTCCATTGCTTCACGGTGTTTTTGTTCTGAGCTTCTTGCGTTGGCCCCAGTTCTTCAGAAACGCTACTACCGCATTATGGTGTCTTCATGCGGAATTCCTTCAGTTCTCCCTCACTCCGATCTGGCGTTGCCGGTGAGGTTTGTGCTGTGGGGTTTGCGGCACGCGGAGTCACACTGGGTTCAGGGATGTTCGTAGGTTCGGGTATACTTTCCGGATCTGCCTCAGAGGCGGCTGTCTGTTGCTCTGTTTCGTCCGGTTTCCCGGGCAGTGCAATTGTTTTAAGAAACTTCAGGAACATCTCTCTTCGTTGATTTATTGCGTCTGCGGGAGCGGTTGTCCGGTATACAATGACAACGGTATTGTTACCAAGTGGGAAATTAACTATAAAAGTAAGTCCCTCGAGTGGTTTATTCAGAGTATCGCTAAAGTTTTCGTCGAGTCGTTGCTCTATTATCTTTGCCATCACACCGTCAATTGACTGCATAGAGATCCGGGCACTAGACGGTACCGGACCGGTGTCAGTACGTTCCTTGGTGATACTCACCGTAATCAGGCTTTTATATAGTTTTCCTCTGGAATCAAATACCGGTAATTCGCTTGCGGGATAAACCTCTACCACCCTGAGCAAGTTGGGGACGAGTTCGCTGGAGAATCGCCGGGCAGCCCAGCCATCGGGAAGATCAAATTCGATAAACTCATCGGCATAGCGAGTCGGTTTTCGGTCGTCTAAGGGAGCCACAGACTCCGGTCTGGCAATCGAGCTGCTTCCCGCAGTCGGGCGCCGGTCCTGCTGCCCTAGCACCCTTTCTCCCCGCGCCGAAAGCCATGAGTCGCGGAAGATATACCCCAGACCGCCGGAGATAATCAGCACGGCAACGAGCACGCCGGCAGCCAGTTTAATCCGGTTTCCACGAGTTTCCCGCGCCCTGTAGGTACGTGCCAGATCACGGATCGAGAGGGGCGTATGCGTCAGCGGGGTATAACTCAGTCCCATATGCTGATTATATACGAAGTTGCCCCCCTGACCACGCTCGAATGTAGGCGTCGAGGTCAAACTTGCGTCTGAGGCCGTTCGCGTTCATGTAGCGAATGCTCCCATATACCGGCCGCTCGAACCAGGGTCGGTCGTGCACCCCGGCAATGGCCCACATGATGCCCGCGTAGCCGTTTGCCTCGAAGCCGTCCAGGTGGTACCGGTCGTTCAGGTAAACGGCAATCTCTATTGCTTCCTGCGGAGTCGCAGTCCACTCGAGGATCTTCTTTGCCCAGTACATGCGCATATAGCCATGCATCTTACCGGTCGTCAGGAGTTCCCGCTGAGCGGCATTCCAAGCTGGTTCGTGCGTGGCGGCCTGTTCAAACTCGTCGAGGGAATATATGAATTCACGGGGATCGCTGGTGTGCTTATATAGCGTCTGCCGGGCCCAGGGTTTCGCGCCGTCGAGGGAGGTATAGTTCTTTTGGTAGTAGCAGTAGTTTGCCGCCAGTTCCCGCCGCACCACCAGCTCTTCGATAAATGCCTCCGCCGAGTCCCGCACGGCCTTTGGTGCGGATCGTACAGCTTCTCGCACCGTTAGAACCGCACGCAGTGCGGACAGTTGTCCGAAATGCAGATACGGGCTCAGTCCAGAAGTGCCGTTCAGGTGGGGCTTGTTGCGATCTTCGCCATAGCGCTCCAGTCTGTCCTTGATAAACTCCCGTAACAGCCGGCTGGCTGCCGCTTCACCAGGTTCAAACGGGGGCGCGTAGAACGCAGGCCGGGGTGCTCGGAGAGCGTCATGTGCCGCGGACCAGTCCACGGGCTGGGTTTCTAGCGGGAACGGATGGCGCACAACCGGTTCCGGTGCAACAAGATACCGCTCCAGTACCCGGTGAATTTTCGGGCGGAGGGTGCGGGCAGCAAATTCTTCTCTGTCCGATGCTACCCAGAGCGGGACTACGTGTGTCGCATCGACCTCGAAAACCGGGATCTGCAGTGTTTGTGCAAGCGTAACACGGGTTGTCGTGGCATTCCGTAGCGGCGAGAAATCTAGAAACAGAGCGCATGCGTCGTACTCGTGTAGTACTGCCGGTACGGTTTGCTCCGGCGTACCGGTACGCAGCAGAAACCCGATTCCGTTTGCATGCAGTTGCTCTTCAACCTCCTTCAGACCGGTCAGCATAAACTCGTATTGCTGCATCAGGCGGCCTACCGGCTGCGTGAAAAGGCTGAAGAATACGAGCAGTGGGCGCTTCCGTTCCAGCGCATACTCCTGTGCAGCCGTTAGGGCCGCGTTGTCCTGCACCCGCTGATCCCGGGACATCAGGTACACCACCGGACCAGTTCCCCCGCTGGCGTGGCTGTTGAGTTTACGAACGCGAGTTTCTTTCATAAAACGGAAGAACTTCTGAGTCAGCGCGGCAACCGACGGTATTCACGGTAACAGGCGTACCCGATTATCCCCTTGGAGATCAGGAAGCCCACGGTAAATAACACCACCGGTGCCATAAGCCGCAGCGAGGGGATGAGCAGCAGACATCCCGCCGTAACAATTGCAAAGAAGGTTACATAGGCGAACAAAATATAGTTCGGTTTTTTTACCGTATACAGCAGAAACAGCATCGGTACGCTACCCAAAGCATAAATGACAAACGGCACGCTCAGCACCCGGGCGATATCAGCGGACGGCGAAAACGTACTGGTAAAGAACCATTCGTAAATAAACCCGGGTGTTAGTGTAACTCCCAGAAAGAGTGCGCTCGGAATAAGCATATATATCAGGCCGTGACGGAGCTGCTTGCGTGCTTCACGACGGGTGGAAATATTTGAAAAGCCCGGTGATAACACCTGGGTAATACTGATTACGGTGGTAAGAACCGTCAGGATAATCTTCTGTGCGGCTGCATAATATCCAACCTCGGGACGGGAGATGACGGTATTAAAAAACGAGATGGTAAACAGATCCATTCGTAGCCCGATATTAAGAAACTGCGACGCAATAAAGTACGTGAGCGCATACCGGAACCGGAACTCTTTTCGTTTAACATCAGCGGAAAGAATGCGGTGAATATCGTTCCGGCGGTCGAAGAGCACCAGTCCGTAGAACACCGCACACCCGAAGATACCCAGAATAAAGATCAGGGAGGCTATAGACAGCGTTCCGGTAATAAAGGCAACGCCAATGGCGATTGTCTTGACAATATTTGCAATATTCAGGTAAAGGTTTGCCTTGAAAAACTGTTTCGAGGCAAAGTAGAGGTTAAGAATAAAGTTCTGCCAGATAAAAAAGAGGGTAGCAATTGCGGTAAGTGCCATTTCCAGATACGACGCGCCGGTCTTTAAAAATTGTGTGTCTATTACAGGGAAAAGTATCAGCAACGCAAGAACGACGATACACGAAAGGATCGACTGGTAGTAGAAGGCACTCTTGACGAACCGGAATAACGGCCGTCCCTTATCTTCCAGTAGCGGCGGGAGGTATGAGTAGATCGTTGCGGTACTGCCGAAGTCCAGTATCGTTGCCATAACATATGAAACGGTTATGAGAACGCTATACACCCCATATTCCGCCGGTGAGAGAATACGAAAAAGGACCAGGGTAAAAAGCGCTGTAAAGCCGACATTAAGATAATTACCAAGTGTATTTACAGCAATAGACTGACTGGTGGGGCTTTTAAGGAGATCCCGGACTTTGCGCATAGGGTAATACTACCACAAAGACCACAACAAAATATCCTTTGAGCCTGATACTCAGGCGACCAGTCGGGCAGCACCATAGATCTCACAGTTCTCTATAGTGATAAACGTAACGTTATACTCAGGCACAAGTATTTTTACGTACTTAGATACGCTTTCCTTATAATTAAAGGCTTTCCAAAATAGGCTTCCGGCCATGATAAATATCATGTCTGCCGCTTTATACCTGGTTATCCCAGCAATCTGACACGCAACTAGTCCGGCTGAGCGGTCGAGTAATTCCCAGGCAAAGGCACAAGCATCTCCCTCGGTCGCAACTTCGCATTTCTTGGCATAGTCATCCAGTTCTTTCGATGACTTAAGTTTCAGATCAAGTCCGTGTTCCTCGGAAAACAGATTCATATGCTGAAATAAGTATCCACCGGATGTTTCTTTTTCAAATAGAGCTTGATTGGGATGCTGGGAGTGTTCGTCAATTTTTTTCCCGTATTTACTTTGAGGAAACTTGTTAAAGTTTGCTGCTTCCAGATTCACCGCATGATGTGAATCCATAAAGAAAGCAAAGTTTACGCCGGTTCCGACTATGCCACATGCAAGAAATTCCGGACGACTTGCTTTGGATACTCCTGAAAGTAACTCACAAATAGTGTCATTTGCGGTACTTACAGTGACTACCTGGCCACGTTTTTCTTTTAGATAGGCTTCAATTGTGTCACCTACCACCAAACCAACCAGCCCATCAAACGTATGCTCCTTGGTGCCGGAGATAAGGATTCCATCGAGCTTGTTTTTCTTAAACAGCGGACTGAGAGGGTAGGCAAAATTTACTGCGACATATTTGACATCATCGGGAATCAGTTCCTCCACAAATCTCAGAAATGTATCTTTGTTGGAAAAAGCCACAAGCTCTCCGGCACGTTTCCGGAGAATAAGTATCTGGCCATGTTCTTTCCGGCACCGAGCAACCTGGAAGATGGTGCCACCAATCACCAGAACAAGAAAATCATCGTGTTCGGGAACGAGCGGATGATCCGGAAACTGATTTACAATGAAGGGTAAACTGGTTTTATTGCCTCGTTGTGCCATGTCCAGTTCTTCAACAAACGCATCGGTTATTTTCCGAAGTTCACTTATCTCCATGAGGTAATTATACCTTATGACACCAGTTTTGCCGTCCCCACCCGTTCGGCCAATTCACTTCCGACGAACCGGATCTGCCGTTGCGGCGAAAGCTGGCGTACCACACGTTCGGCAGTTTCCCGGTATCCATAGCCGTTCCAGAACAGGCCTCCGGCCACTCGTACTGTCAGATTGCCCCCCTGGAACTCGGCAAGGGCACTCGCCTGCATGGCAACAAGGGCTGCGGAGTATTCCAGGATCTCCCTGGCGAGTGCACTGCCGGGGTGTGATTCGTCAGCTGCGATACCATCAAGTTCAGCTGTAGAGTTTATCGCCGGCGCCTCGATTCCCCGCTGTTTCAGACCGATCTGATACTTGCGGAACAGGTACGCCCCAGCAGTTTCCTTTTCCAGGAGGGCGCTCCCGGGCACCTGGCTTTGGGAATCTAGTTCTGTAGCCTCCGGGGTAAGTTCGAGTTTATCGAACTCTCCCGATTGTAGATTCACCGCGGTAACAGGATCGGAAAAAAGCGCAAAGTTGAGTCCGGTGCCGGCGATTCCACAGGCAAATGCGTTCCACGGATACTCGTCTCGGCCGGAGAGTAGGAGGCAGATCGTATCGTTGGCCACCGCTACCCGGATCGTTCTACCTGCGGCCGCGGCATGGTCCTCGATTGCTTTCCCGATATCTACACCGATAAGTCCGGTAAACGAGTGCTCTTTGGACCCCCAGAGCAGTACACCGTCCATGAGCCCGTTCCGAAATGTCGGCGTAAGAGCGTAGGCTATATTCATAGCCACCGAGGAAACTTCCGGGGAAATCAACCCCAGTATGAAGTTAAGAAAGGTGGTCCGATCGTTAAACGCCGGAAGCGCTCCCTGGGTTTGGTCATCAAAGCTCACTGTGCTGCCACTGCGTTGTGCCAGTGACCATTTGTACACGGAACCGCCGATAATGAGCACCTGGAACGTTTCGCCTTCCGCAACCGCCGGGTGTTCGGCGATACGCTGTTTTATGAACGGAATGCTGGTTTTCTGGCCTTTGGCGGCGAGCTTCATTTCTTCAACGAACGCATCGCGCATCTGGATAATGTCGGGGATAGCAAGAGGTGGCATTTCTTATTTTACCGTAACACTTTTGGCAAGGTTTCGTGGTTTATCGGGATCAAAGCCTTTCAGGACGGCCAGATAATACCCCAAGAACTGGGCAACCACCACGTTGGGAATGATCGTTGCATCTGCGCAGTCATCTATGTGAAAATATGCATCGTAGACATCCGAGTTCCTGCTCGAAACGCCGATCACATAAGCACCCCGTGCCTTTACTTCGTGTGCTGCCGAGAGCGTGTCATGGTAGGTTTCGTCGTCGGGGTTGTAAATAAGTACCGGTGTCCCCTGTTCGATCAGGGCAATAACCCCGTGTTTGAGTTCTCCCGCCGCAAATCCCTCGGCGTGGATATACGATACTTCCTTGATCTTGAGGGCCGACTCCAGTGCCACCGGATACGAAACACCCCGTCCCAGCACAAACAGGTGGTCCCGGTGGTGCATACGCTCTGCCAGTGCTCGAAGCTCATCTTTGCGGTCCAGTACGTCGGCAACAGCGGCCGCAGCCTGCTTTAGTGTTTCCTGCCCTCTCTCCCGATTGCCGGCAAGTTCGTGGGCGATCAGCAAGAGCAGTGCTACTTTTGCGGTAAAGGCTTTTGTGGAACAGACCGCTTTTTCCGGTCCGGCCCCGAGAAGCAGCGCATAGTCTGCCATGCGGAAAAGTGAAGACCCTTGCACATTCGTGATGGTCATTATCCGTGCTTTTCGCATCTTCGCGTCGCGAACGCCATCGATAACGTCTATGGTCTCCCCCGACTGCGAGAGCGGTACCACGAGCGACCGCTCCCTGATAAACTGCGTGAGATACGCGAACTCCGACGCGATCGAGAAGTTCACATGCCGGCCCGCGATTTTTGAGAACAGGTAGGTGCCGGCCAGTGCTGCATAGGAGGCCGTGCCGCAGCCCACCAGATAAGTTCCATAGGATTCCCGGATCATGACGGCGGCTTTCTTGACGGCTTCTTCCTGAGCCTCTGTAATCCTCCGGATCAATTCAGGCTGTTCGTGGATTTCTTTGAGCATGAAGTGCGGAAAGCCATTCAGTTGTGCATCCTCCGGATCGAAGTCTAGAAGCTGGAATACCATCTGTTTTTTCATACCATCTGCTCCGTAGTAGGTGTCCCCGTCAGGGCTGATTGCGATGCAATCACCGTCTTCCAGAAATAGTACTTCGCGGGAATGTGGTGCCAGTGCGGCCGGATCCGAGGCCAGGAGGCGGGCCTTTCCCGCCCGGGCAAACACCAGCGGCGAGCCGTTCTTTACCGCTACAAAGGTGTCGTCGTCGGCAAAATAGCAGACCACCCCGTTCATTCCGATTAACCGCTCGAAAGCGGTGCGCACACAAGCGACCGGGTCGGACACAGACTTCCGGGTTTCAGCGATCAGATGTGCGATTACTTCGGAGTCGGTTTCGGAGCGAAACGCGTAGCCGAGCTCCTGCAATTCTCGTTTCAGCGTCTGGTAATTCTCTACAATGCCGTTATGCACCAGAACGATTTTTCCGTCAGAGGAGAGATGGGGGTGTGCATTGGCCTGCGTGACGCCGCCGTGGGTAGCCCAGCGGGTATGCCCGAGTGCCGTATGGGAGACGATATGCGGGAGCTTGGCGGACCCTATCTTGCCGGTGTGTTTGATTACCGAAATCGTTCCGTCAGCTGTGCGGATCGCGACACCCCACGAGTCGTAGCCCCGGTACTCAAGCGACTTAAGTCCCTCCAGAACTATTGCACCGGCGGTTGCATCCGGGCCCGTGTAGGCAAAAATTCCGCACATGGCACCAGTATACCAGACCGGTACTGGTTTACATCTCTTCCGCTCCCTTAGTTTGGAAGGTGGATCGCCCTATGCAATCAGGATGCCGAACTTCTTGTATCCTGTACCCCTGTTTGCAGGGTGGGTCTCCTTACGCGACAAGCTGCGCTGCGCCATATACCTCCGAGTTCATAATGCTCACGAAAGAGGCGCGGTGCGACGAGAGCGCGGCAGTGTACTTTTCCACGTGCGCCTCGTAGCCGGAGGCCTTCCAGAACAGGCTGCCCAGCATGTTAAATACAATATCGCAATCATGGTATGCCATGATTGCCGCCACCTGAGCCGCTACCAGAGCTGCCGAACGTTCCAGCAGTGCCAGCGCAATCTGGTGTCCGGGATGATTCGGGTCAGTTGCGATTTTATCCAGCTCGCGGGTTGCCGTAAGCGGTGCTCCGGCAACACCCAGCCGTTCGGCGTAGATGTTGTATGCCTGATACAGGTAGGCTCCGGCGATTTCTTTCTCAAGTAAGCCGCTGCCGGGGTTCGCGGAGCGTTCATCCACGAGTTTCGCCGCTTCCGACAGCGGAAAGTCGCCGAACTCCCCCGATTCCAGATTTATCGCTGTTTGTGCGTCGGCAAACATGGCGAAGTTCAATCCGGTACCAACTATGCCGCAGGCAGACCGATTCCACTCGTAGCGCCGCAGGCTGGACAGGAGCAGACACACGGTATCATTTGCCACCGAAACGCGTACGGTGCGGTGTTGGGTTTCCGCCAGGTACTGTTCGATGGTTTCTCCGACGAATTTCCCTTCCAATCCGGTAAGAGTATGTTCCTTTGCTCCGAAAAGCAGTTTGCCGTCTACCAGTCCGTTGCGCAGAGTACTCCCGATTGCGTGCGCGAAATTGATTGCTATCGCGTTTACGTTCCGGTCAGCCAGGCTACCCACAAACTCCAGGAACCCCTCCTTCGTATCGAGCGTCGGCAGATTCCCCTCCTCCAGATGATCGATCATCGAATAGCCCTCGAGCTTGCGCATCAGCACGTTTTTGTACACGCTCCCCCCGATCACGATCACCTGAAACGTCTCGTCCTTCTGCACCACCGGTCCGTCCGGCATCTGCTGGCGGATAAAGGGTAGTGCGGTTTCCCGGCCCTCCGCACCGGCCCGCAGGGCATCGGTCAGGCGGTCGCGGATTTCGGTAAGCTCGTCCATTGACACCACCGGAACCGTCTGCTGCTCGGCTTTGGTATGCGAAACGGCCTTGTACGCCGCCACGTACATTGCCATATTCCAAGTCTGGAACGTCATCCCCATCGGAGTACCGTTCTGGCCGTGCAGGTACTCGTTGAACTCCCAGTCATTCAGACTAGCTGCTTTTGCCAGCTTTTCCAGCTCTTCATGCGCTTTCGGGTGGCCCATCTGCGCCAGCAGTACCACCCAGAAACCGCCCACGTACGGCCAGATACCGCCGTTATGGTACTGCCACGGGTAGTTCTGCCGCCCTTTGCTCATATACGGCCGCCAGTCGTTTTCACCTGGGTAGATCGGCGGATACAGCACCTTCACTGGGAACGGCACGTTGATCCCGGCGCGGAAGATAAAGTCTACGATAAGGCGTTTGCGTTTGTCGTCAGCAAGCCCAGAAAGGCATGCCAGGATATTCCCGTACACATCGCAGCGCATCTCGAACGAGAGGTGAGACACATAGCCCAGGTAATACGGCAGCACGACGGCCTGCGCGTTCACCCATTCCATCAGGCGGAACGAAAAAAACGTGTTGCGGGTGTAATCGTTTTCGGGGAAGTAGTTACGGGTGTGGTCGTCTCCTTTGTGAACCCACAAGAAGGTATTTACACCCTCCCGGATTTTATCCTGAAGTACCTTAAGTTCCTCTCTGCCCTCGACCTCAACGCGCAGTCGAACCAACCAGTACCATAAGGCGTTGGTATACAGCACCGTCCCATGACGCGGAAACTCATCGTCCCAGCCAGCGGCTTCGCCTTGTTCTAGTAGGCTGTCGTTGTTGGTGTCTTGGTAAGTGAGCCAGGTAAACGCGCGCTCTAGCCGTTCGCGATGCGAATTAAAAAACGCGCGGTCCCCCGTTTTCTCGAAGTATTTCAGCAGCGCGATAGACCACCAGAGCGTGCTGTCCACCGTACCCGGATGCCACCACTCTGGTCGGTTGCTGTCCAACCGGTAGCTCTGTGGAAACTGTCCTTTGTCCGATTGCGCAATCGCCAGCGACTCGATGGATACGCGGGCCAGTTCCAGCATCTCCGGATCATCGGAGAACATGAGCCCGAATACGCTTACCCCGGTATCGCGGGGAAAGAGATAATCGTATGGCGGCTTATCATCGGTGTTGACGGAGCGGGATGCTACCAGGCCGAATTTGGTCCGGTTCTTCTGTAAATTTTCGAGGGCGAGTTGAAATGCCTGATCGATAAGCTGAGACATTCATCTACTTTACCGGAAGAAACGGCAGATTTCCAGACAACGTTCGGACAGAGCGAGAGACAGGGTTACTGCCAGGTCTGACTATGCTCAAACTGGTGCGGATACCGGGAAAGCATGTCTTTGACGAGCAGTTCCGCTACAGCGTGCTTCGAGAACCGTTGGGAGTTGATGATCCCGGCTTTTGCATAGTAATCCCTGATCTGCGGATCAAGCATACGCTGAATAACCTCAATGATTGACTGGGTATCGGGTGTGAATACGCCATTTCGATCCTCCTTCACAAGATCGAAGTATATTGCGCTATGACCATGGGTTTCATGATGGGCAGCGATATTAGTAAGAGCAACAGGAACTCCTGCGGCATTTGCCTCTTTCGGTGCTAGGTGAAACGTTTCCGAAAGTGAAGGACCCACCAACCAATCAAAGGCATTTGCTATCTTTCCATGATGGAATGCAGTATTAGGAATTATAATGTGACCCTGGTATTTAGGGTGAGATTCTTCGAACTCTCTGATTCGCTTTAGCAATGCCTCATACTTTTCCTGCATACCTGGTTTATTCGGAACTCCTCCGGCGATAAACAGCTTTGGAACACGAGGTCGCGAAGTTGGATCTCTGTAAAGGTTTTCAAATTCTTCAAGAAACTCGATAAATCCCCTGGCAAATTCATCGTATCCTTTTTCAGCGTCCAGTCGCATTACCCCGCCGATAACGAAATCTTCTAAGGCAATTCCATACTCTCCCAGAAACGCTTTGCGCTGTTCGTTCCGTTTCCGGTTTGGCTGCATTGGGTCCTCCGGTGAAAACTGATCCGAATCTATGGTAAGCGGTACTACTAGCGTTCGTGCTTCCAAATACTCTGTTGTTAATATCCTTCCGTTTACCTTCTTCCCGGTGAGTGCCTGGATGGTCATCTGGCGCTCCGCTTCAGTGGAAAACATCGTAATATTGGAAGCGATTAGGACTCGCTCTGCCTGAATCCGTCTTCTGGTTAAATTTCCGGATTCTACCAGAGCCGCATAGAGTCCCGGACTTTCTAGCTTGATTTGGTCGGCAAGTGCAGAGTGGAACGCACCATACTGCGGTATTACTGGTCCGTATTGCGCCAGCTCAGCCAGGACGTGACGCCGGACGGCGAGATCGACATAGAAATGCCCCAGGCTGAAGGTAGGCCCACGGCTTACCATTGCACGGAATTCCGCTTTCATAGCAGCCATCTGCGCGGCTCTTCGCTTATACATGCGAATCATATCATCGTAGGAAGCGGGGCTTCCGTTGCGATGGCGCGGGAGTCCGTACATAAAGGTCCGCATGTTCTCTGGAAACCCTGCTTCCGCCGGATCGTAGCCACGGTAGGGGTATGGTGTATCCAGAAGAACATCAACGCCGTAGTGATATCCTTCATTTGCAAGCACCTCCTCTGCGTGGAGAGCAAATGCTTCCGCCATGGAAACGGTTGCGGGCGCGGCACCTCCGGTGGCACTGCCGCCGCCGGACGCGGCCAGTTTATCAGGAGGAACGCGGAATGCGGCTGCGCTTTCCTGCCTAATACCGGTATGTAATCCAACCGTACGTTCGTGTTGTGCCATAGATTTGTTGTATTGTAGCGGATTGTCAAAATATCTAAGCCTCTCAACTTCCCTTCCGCCGGACAAAGTAAAATTCCTTCTGCTTTGAATACTCGTACGACTTGAGGTACGCTCCCAAATCAGCTTTTTGCGATGCATGGGCGTAGATAGACTGCATCTTCTGTTCCCAGGTACTTGACACGTCTACAACAAGCTCAACTTCGTCTTCGGCATACCCTTTCGGAAAGTAAACGTCGAAGTTTTTGTGGCGATAGTACTGCATCAGATGCTCGCGAACGTGTTTCTCGAAGCAGAAGTACCAGATCTGCTCGATTGTTTCCGTAGATTCGTAGAGCGAATTGGCAACCCGGGTTATGAACACATGATCTATATGTCCGGTGAGTCCGTGGTGCTCGAAGGTAATTAGTATATGCGGGTCGAGGTGCTTGATGACTTCTGATGCTTTGGCAACCGCAGTTCCATAGAGCATGTTATTCAACTGGCCATCGGGGAGATTTAGGAAGAAGACTTCCTGGATACCAAGCACCCGGGCAGATGTCTGCACCTCGTCGCGACGGATCTCTGCAAGCGACTTATCCTTTACTGGACTAAAGTTATCGGTTGCCGCTTCCCCGTTAGTCGCGGTAATTAGATACACGATGTTGGTTTTTGCGAGGAGTGCCAGCGTACCGCCCGTACAAAAAGCTTCGTCATCCGGATGAGCGAAGATCGCTACAATCGTTTTACCGCGAATTTCGGAGATTGACATTAGGAGAGTTTAGAAGTGAGTCCCATAGTATTCTTGACAGTATTCTGACACTCCATTACGATTCCCGTGTCAGAATAGAGAGTGAACGTTATGGTATCATAAATCCATGCCGCAGTCCATGCCTATTACGGTGTGTCCGGATTACGATATCCTGTCCCGATTAGCCGCAGCTCTCGTCTTCGAGCAGATAGCCCGGGCAGCCTATACCGGTAAGTCGTTCGTACTGGGTATGGCGACCGGTGCCACACCGGAAGGGATGTACGCACGGCTCGTCGATTCGCTCCGCGGGTTCGGGGGAAATCTGTCGCGGTTCCACACCGTGAATCTAGATGAGTATGTAGGTTTGACCGCAAAAGATTCGGAAAGTTACCACCACTACATGACTGAACACTTCTGGAAACCGCTTACTGAGAGCCACCCCGAGGTACGTCCGGAAACCCAGTTCCTGATCCCAAACGGTGCCGCCAGCGATCCGGAGGGGGAGGCTAGGTCGTATGAGGAACGAATTGCCGCAATAGGTGGAATTGATCTTCAAATTCTCGGCATCGGCACCAACGGCCATATCGGATTTAACGAGCCCGGATCGGACGGTACTTCCCGGACACGGGTGGTCACGCTTGCCGAATCCACTCGTCAGGATAACGCGAAATATTTTGGCGGTGATACGTCACGCGTGCCGGCGCAGGCGATATCGATGGGCATCGCGACGGTCCTGGAAGCGCGGGAGATTCTCCTTTTAGCCAGTGGCGCGGCGAAGCGGCGGGTGATCGAGATGTTGCGATCGTGTATCGAACCGGAACCGGAGATGCCTGCATCCTACCTGGTCTGGCATCCCCGTGTAATGTTGATCACCGATGTCCCCGCGGCAGGGGTTCGGTGATCTATCATAATCTTTTCAGTTCGTTCCCGTATATGTGCTGGTACAATTCCTCCGTTGTTAGTTAAGATTCCCACATGCCCGCATTGACCGAAGCCGATTTCTTTGATCCAAAAGACGCACAGATGTTTAAAGATTATCTCAATTCTGAATTGGATCGTAACCCGCAGATCGACTATTACCAGGGGACTCTCAACGGCGGGGTGAGCGGCGCATTAACCCGGTCGATTGCCGGACTGTTGCAGATGGAGTATGCCGGATCGCATAAAGCAGCTCACACGAATGGCGAGGCGCAGTTCCGGGTACCGGTGAATATGCGGGAACGGGATGTCATGATGGTGGTTTCACCGTCTGGCAGAGATGTAAACCGGCATATTATGGAAATGATACTTCTCGCCGATGCGGCAAAGCGTTCATCGGCCAGATTTAATGGGGTCACTGCTATCCTCACGAACTATGCTTACGGACGGCAGGAGCGACAGAGCGATGGTGAGCGCGAGCCGATCAGTGCGGCTGTTGTTGCGCAGTTGCTTGCAGAAGTCGGCGTGGATCGCCTCATCACAATCGATCTCCATACCGACGCGGTAACCGGTTCGATACGCCGTCCGTGGGATAAACTCTATGCAACCAAGCTGCTCGCCGAAACCGTCATTACCTGGGGCCTCCAAAACCCGTTTGTCGTGGCACCTGATGCCGGTGCGATGAAACGGGCGAAAAAGTTCGGCATGATTAATAACTGGTCATATGACAATCTGGACAAAATACGCGACCAGCGGGCTGAGGGTGTTGTACACATGCAGGAAACGCCGCGTGATTTCACCGGTCTGGATGTTGTTATCGTGGATGATATTATTTCGACCGGAGGAACAATGGCCGGTGTCGCAAAAATGCTGAAACGTCGCGGCGCGCAGACCGTTTCGCTGGTGGCAACCCATGGCGAATTCGCTGGTTGCGGGCTGGAACTGCTCTATGGGAATCCGGCGATAGACCGCATCCTGGTAACTGACACGATTCCCCAGCCGGTGCGGTTATGGGAAAATCTGGGTATGAACAATAAAATCCAGGTAGTTTCGGTGGCTCCACTTATCGCGGAAGCAATCCAGCGATTAAAGACCGGTGGTTCGATTCGCGAGATGTGAACCTATAACATTAACAGAACGAGCTGTTTACTGTAACTATACAAAACAAAATTGGCGACTCGATTCCTTGGCTGGATCATCTCCGATAACGAAGCGTCAGACGTTTGCCGCAATCTCCTCTAGCGTCACAGCTGGCTAACGCGGCCAGAAAACCAGCGTTAAAGGAATTCCAGCTTCCGCGCACACGTCCACAGAAATCGCGGGTACCATGCCGGCTGAGTTCCTGGTCTTGTGGTAGCACCCGTTCGCTTCCATCGTTATGCAGAGTGAAACGGTCCGGTCTGCGAAGAGCTTTCCCGCCGCTTCTTCTGGCGAATCCGTGCCGGCGAGGAGCCGCATTTCTTGTTCGTTGATTTTCACACGTAGTGCAGAATAGCGGCATCCCTCGGAAACGATAGCTCGGGCGCGGTAATCGACTCGTGGGCATCCCGATAGAATGTGAAATCTTGCTCCCCGTTCTCGGTCAGGAACACGAACGCGAGTGTCGTCTTGTCGGTTTCGCTTTCTACCAGAGGTGAGATGTCTACGCCATAGCTTTCGAGTGTCGCTTTCAAGTAAGCGGCGAATGGATCTTTCCAGACTTTACCCAGGAACGAAACCGGAATTCCCTGTTTTGCAATTCCTGTTGCCGTATTTGCGGGCGCACCCCCGAACCTCTTAAAGGAACCCGTCCGCGTCGACCAAGCTGCTGGATATGGTCGAAATCATATCTATAAGGACTTCTCCGTAACATACAATGAGTTTCATATGCTGGCAGTATAGGCCCCGATAAGATTAGAATCCTGACAGGTATATTTGCCTAAAACTCATACTAATTAAAAAATCACCCCATTCAATACCGGGAGCCAGTCTTATCAAGTATTCAGTTTTTTTTGAGTATTTTTTCCATGAATTGATTTTGATATAGTAATCTGTGTTGGTACGGAGGCTTTTTAGCGTTGTATGGGTTCTATTCTCCCAGGGGCTTGCCTTTTTTCCTCATAGAGATCTGTATATCAAGCTTAAGAAAGAAGGTTTGTGTAGGTTTCGTTTGTATATTCTAGGCCCTGATCTGAACGAACGATCTTTATGCAGGCGTTCTTTTCTTTTCTACCGCATCCTAGAATGCCGGTGAGACAGATGCCAGTCTACAATCTATCTGGTGTATAGATCCATGAAAGTTGCAGGATACACATACTTTTCCCCGTTTTTGATGTAGGTGAATTAAATGTCCCATATCCGGTAATCCGGTAGCATACTGATAACCTTAGAATTTTTATTCAAAATACCGGATACCTATCAGCGTGCTGCGGCGCGAATGTCTTCCTGTCCGGGCATTCATAACGTAATCTTGACAGGACAATATGATCCGGTACAATAACAATAGCCTTCAGGGTCCTGTGATTCCCTTAAAGGGATATTCAGAATCGGTGGTATAGCCCACGAGCTGATGGTCTGCAGAAGCAAAGTCTCGTCGCGTGATTGCGAAATAGACGAACACTGCATGCCAAACGCATGATCCGGTGCGTCGAAACGGCAACGTTTCGGTAACTCCGGAGCCGACGGTAAAGTCCGGATGAAAGAAGGTATATGCGTTCTGTGTAATGCGCAGTACGTGCTGTGGTCTGGTAATATCATTCAAATGTTGTCAAGACCCGCACCCCTGAAAGGCCTATTATAAGTAGGTCTTTTTTTTTGCTATGGGAAAATCACTTTCCCCGTTCGGTCCGTTGTTAATTGTTCTTACCGCGATCCTGTGGAGTCTGGACGGCTTTTTACGGACGAGTCTGTATACACTCCCCCCGATCTTGGTTTCTTTCTGGGAGCATCTGCTGGGTTTGGGTCTTATACTCCCCTTCTTCTGGAGAACCCGGCATGAGCTCAAGAAACTCACCTACGCTGATTGGGGGCCGGTTTTTTTTATCGGGGTAATTGCCAGTTCGGTAGCCGTAATTCTGTATACGTATGCGCTTACCCAGATCAACTTCATCAACTTCTCGATTGTGGTGCTCTTGCAGCAGACACAGCCGATCTGGGCGGTGCTTATTGCGGGTCTGGTACTGAAAGAGAAGATTACGCGGCATTTTCTTTTGCTCGCCGCAGTGGCAATGGCTGGTGTATACCTGATCGTTTTTCCGGATATGCGCCCTAATCTAGATACCGGCACCGGAACTGCCCTCGCGGGCTTCCTTGCTCTTCTTGCTGCAGCAAGCTGGGGCTCCGCCACTTCGTTCGGGAAGCTGATTTTGCACAAGGTCTCATTTGGTACACTGGCGTTTCTGCGGTTTTCAATCGCTGCGGTATTCTCGCTCCTCCTGTTTGCGACTTTCTCCGCGTTCCAGACCCTAACCGGTGCCAGTGATGTATTCGGCAGATCGCACGAGCTTTCGCAGTTTGTGTCCCTTACTCCGGAGCAGATGGGTGCGCTGGCTATGATTGTGCTGATTACCGGAGCCGCGGCAATGCTTCTGTATTACCGAGGATTAAAACACACTCCAGCTCGTGTCGCCACCATTTGTGAGCTTGCCTGGCCGGCATCATCGCTAATAATCGGAATCGTGTTCTTCAAGAATTCGTTTACAGTGAGTCAGATTATTGGCATCGTTATCCTGCTCGGCAGTATGCTGGTGATCTCACGGACACAGAAAGACTCAGCAGTGCCGGTCGAGGGAGAGGTAGTAGGGGCGATCGGGAAAAAATAAGAGAGACGCCGATTACCAGGCGCTTTACCCCGAAGGGTATCGTGCCAGGAATATTTTCGTACCGTCTATGACCGGTACGTCCTAATCTGGTCCCCAATTACTCTACACTGCCAGATTGCCTTCAAAGTGCAGAGTTCCAAATTTACGGAACTGGTGAAACTCCCCTTTCGTGCGCGGATCCCACTCCCACTTATTCACAATTTGACTATCATCGTAATCCATTCGGAAAAAGTTGCCTTTCCACTGTGTTCCCGGCATTGGTGGAACGTTTTTCAGCCCTTTCAAGAGTGCAAAAGGCAATAGCAACTCTACTATCCACCCGGTAATACTCGCCCCTGCAACAGCGCACCCACCGGTAACACGAACTCGCTTGTGTATCCGGCGGTCCTCCTCGTAGTGCCATGGGAGCCAACCCATGAAAGTACCGCCGTTATTTGCAACCAGGAGGGGTAGCTCTACACCAAGTGGCGATATCTCATATTCGAAATACACAGGAATAGATGTGTCTGGCCACAGAAAGAGCTCAAAAACATCTCCTCGGAATATATCGCTGAAATCAGTCATGTAATTTGTTGAGATTCGCGAGTCAATACATTCTATCTTGACAAACAATCCGAATTTCGAATAACCGATTCTGAAAAAAGTTGGATACGTAAGGCTGTTTCCATGGTATGGCAAACACCGGTGAGGTGGCAACAAATCCCATGGAATTTTATCGAGAAAACCCCTCTGCTGAAGCTCCATTGGCGCTTTGTCCAGGTAGGGGATGCGTAAGTGCATGTTACATTCCGATTTTCTTCATAATCTTACGAATCAATGCTTCAAGGACCTCATAGGAATACCGTTTCGCGCAGATGCGGAAATTTTTCTCTGTTATGTGTGAGTATCGTGCGGGATCGGTAAGGATTGATACTATCTCCGCGGCAGCACGCTGTACTATTGCGCGGTCTATACTAACTAGGCCGTTTTTGTCAATTGAGGAGATCTTGTCACCGAGTGAGACGACTTCCAGATGTGAACGGGCAATGTCCGATTTATAAACCGGGTATTCATACAAAACAACAGGAAGTCGTGCAAAGACTGCTTCAATTAGTTGATTACCCCATCCTTCCCACCAGCTTGGATAAGAAACGAAATCTGAGTGCACATAGCTGTCCCATAATGAATATACTTTCTTCCCGTTTTTCTTACCACGACTATGTTTAACGTATTCACCCGCAAACCGGATAGCTACGTTCTGTCTTTTTGCACGATCCAGTAACCCGTTGTAATAGGTATCAGTCGTGCCGAAAATCTCACGGCGACCGGCACATAGGAGGATTATTCTACTGTCTTTCGTGAATTGTTTGCCGTTGTACAACTTCCGTTCCAGCAGTCTCCTCCGATTCTCGGGGGTATTCATTTCCGCAACGATGTCAATCGCGTTTTCTATGCCTTTGCGCAACATGATACGGGTTGCTTGTAACAACACGATGTCGTTTTCACCAATGTCAAAAGATTTTCTGAAATCCGCATTGTACGCGTCTTCTTTCCAGGCTGGTTGCTTGAAATCAAATACGTTTGGAACGACTTGTGCTTTTACGCCGGTTCGTGCAAAAAGCTCCGCTTGGGCGATACGGTTAATAGTGATATTCTGCACATTTTTTCCTCGTACCGGAGTGTATAAATCAAGTAGATTCCAGACGGTCTTACAGGTGGGATTCACCTCGCCACTGGCTTCGAAATAAAAATCATGGTTATGTGCTATCGTCGGTATCTTGGTTTCGGTGATAATCTCGTGCAGCGCGATTAAGGCAGGAATGTGGTAGCCGACCGAAAGGAGGTTATTCGGAATGAGTAGATCGATCTTATGCTTTCTAATGAATGCGAGCAACTTTGTTTTAATAATATCTTTCAGTTTAAAAATCTCCTCTTTCAGTTCGGTTTCGGTAAAGTCTTTTAACTGGACGGTAGCATTGCGTAAAATTTTCTCTGATCGGGGATGCATGAACGACAACTCCGGTACACAATGAACATGGCTTACATCATCGTTACCGGCACAATAGAGCACGTTGTGCTTCATCTTTGTTTCAAGCACGTAGCGCCATTTATCCACTTCAAGAGAAACACCATCTGTTTTACCTAGTGCGTTATGTAAAAAAGCGATAGTAGCCATTATTTATTTATTATTTAAATTGTAATCTAATAATCGCGTGGTGTCGCGGGTTCCCGCGGTGTTCTGTTGTATCTTGTGATACAACATACTGTTGCCAAGGCTTTCAGCTCGAATGCCACGATAGATTCTTTAACTATATCCGCTTTCGCTATTAGGCTCAAACACCTGTCCATTCGAATCTCCCAGATACTGGAGCGCACGTTCCATCTGACCCCTCCAGTCCCGCGCAAGAATCTCCCGTCGCCGACTCACTTCCGGTTTTTTCAATACTGTTGCGATCACTGTCGCCAATTCGATGCCATCGGCTGTCGTAGGAACGTATGTTGCATAATCTCCCAGATTTTCCTCTTTCAAGGCAGGATCGTCGGTTGCGACAATTGGTATACGTACTCCTGCTAAATTCGCCGCATCGATACCAAATCCCTCAGAGCTGGACGGTACTACTACGACTTCGGATAAATGGGCTAGCTGCCCTGTCACTTTTTCATAGACTCCGCCGTCAGGGATTGGTCCAACGATATCGTAAACAAATACGATCCGGTCTTCCACGTCAAAATATTTTGCTAACTTCTTGATGTAATCCCAATATTGGTCGTCTATGACGCCATTAGTCATCTTTGGTGCTCCAGTAATAATTAACTGAGTATCTTCCAGAAATCGTAATGCTGTAATGCTTCGGTGCTGGCACTTCCTATCTCCGATACGGCCTGTTTGCAAGATAACATTCTTAAAACGGTCACGACGGATATACGGTATGATTCTCCTTACGAGTTCATGGTATGGACTAATCATTGCCTCAACATCGTGTCCGTGATGTATCGTAACGATATCTGGGGCACGGAATGTAGCTTCATCTTTTCCGGGAGGAAGTGGAATATTCCCCACCTGATCAGCTACTTTTTTCGAGACGCAGAAGTAGGTTACATCGGGACCCTTAAGTTTCTGGTTGAAAGTTGAGTCCCAGGGTTCGGGATAGCGACCGTACTCGTCTAGTGGTGGAAACTTATGGGGTTCCATAACGGGCCCGACATCATGCACCCAAAGGGCGAGCTTTCTTGCGTTTTTTAGCTTATGTGCCTCTCGATTCCGCCAGAGTTCGAGTAATGCGGCGGTAAAAGGCGGGTTGCGCGGAACATGAGGATTGTGCGCGATCCAGATATGCATATGTTTTAACGCATCTTTGAGTTGATTTAATAGGTAGTCATAATGCTCCTGATACTTGTCCGGCACGCTACCACTTTCCATTTTTCGTGCAATTTCCAGTGCAGTTGGGTGGCGTTCATGAGCTCCATCAATTACAATATGCTGAAATAATTCCAACAATTCCCGACCGTACATTTCGTTAGGTGGATTTCCCCCAATCAACGTAACACTGTATCCGAAATCAGCCAATATTTTTGCCTGCTCACGTAATACCTTTTCGAGCCCTCCTGCGGGTTCAAAACCATTACGGAAATATACTTGCGCAACATTAACAAAGCCCCTGAGGCGCCGTGAAAATTCTTCGAGCTGACGCTCATGTGTCGGGGCAGTTTCGAAAGGAATTTCAATAGCGCGGCCGGCGAGGATAATTTTGCTATCGTTACGATACGCTTTGTTTTCTCCCCCCTGTTCTCGACTGATAACCAGACTTAACTCCCGATGCTCCCCTTCCCCTGGGGTTCGGTATTGCAGCAACAGGTAGGGTGCGGCTTCGAGGAGTGTGGTGACATCTGGTCGTTGCAGCACGCACTCGAGTTGCATTGGGGACAGCTCTCCCGCATTTAGCTGAGCTACCCTCTCGAAACCACGCTCCAATATTCGCGCTTGCCCCGGGAGCAGCGACCCGGCACCTCCTTGCTGTTCTGCATTTTGCCGTAACCGGAGTGCGGCAGTATTACGTAAACCCTCCAGAACTGCGCGAATATATTCTGGAGTACCAGCGAGTTGGCCGCTTACTGCGATTCGTTGTATCATGTTATTCGTCATCGCTACTAATTCGACATCAAGGTTGCCACCCCCTAAAAGCACTCCTTTCATACTCTCAAGATCGGTCAGTTCCCTTGCGACTGAAACCTGTTGTGCCAAGGTAAGACGCTCTGCAATATATTTTTCATACTCTTCTTGACTAGTGATTTCCGCAAGGCGATTTAGGGTAAATCCGGCAGCTTGTACCTGTAATAGCAAAAGCTGTTGTTGGCGTTCCTCAACTTGCTCTAGCATTTCTTTAATACGTGCGTGAGCTGAGCAAACGACGTTGCACGCCTCGATTTCCGGGTCGGGGTTTGCGCTCCCTAGTTCAAGTGGCATGTTGCGTTAAGTATAACGGGTAGATTAGAAATTATTTCTCGCACGGGTTGCAAAATCTTGACAAACGAATAGCATCAGCAGAATGTCAGGGTATTGTCACGAACACAACAGGGTCAAATACTTAAATTTCCCTTCTTGCCATGCAGTATAAAGATCCAGGAGCCGGTTTGCTCCCTGATATCCATACAAACCATCTTCCCGTGATTCACGTCTGTTTTGCCCAAATGCGATATTTTTTTCCGCAAGTCTTTCTGCGAATCGGTGTCCGCCTTGCTCCCCTTCGCCCTGTACACGAGCACAAAAAAAGTAGACCTCTTGCAGTGGAAGGTGCACGGCTTCGAAGATACTGCCACGGGCTATCGCTTCGCAACTTCTTCTATCCTGATCATCTACAAAGAGGAATATTGAATAATCCAAGTGTTCGAGAGCAATTTCCATCAGCCGGTGAGGTTTCCCCTGAGAAGCATAGCTATTGTGGTGCATTCCTTGAACATCCGCATGATCAAATCCAAGACCCATAGCAGTTCCTTTACCAAAAAGGTACATATTTGCTGTCAGTAAATAAAAGGGAAGTTGTGCACGACAGCAGCGCTCTGCAAAATTTCTTGCATCCTTAAAAATTACTGAATCTCTCAATCCGGATCGGACGTACATTGCATTGCAAACTTCGGCAATTTGAGGATCAGGATCAACTTGAGAACTGTCGGTTAGTTGTAGACGCTGTCTCGGATGTATATCGGTTATCCTGTCGAGTTTGTCAATCCGTGTGCCTATGGCATTTCCCGGTTTCGACGGACCGATTTCTGCATCCTTTATGTTTGCATCTATATCGTGCACACTTACAAGCTTGATACGATCTCGTGCCATGCCGGCTTGTTGTGCTTTTAATTCAAGACCAAGTAGAAAAGCCCGGTCGTGTTCGCTCAGTTTCAAGAAACTTTCTCTATCATTATCGCTGAGGTTATGCCAGCCCGGACTGTTCATGAACCCATTGCATGCATATGTTCTTGCTTGCCACATCACATCACGATGTACGCTAATGCGAACTTCTTCTTGCAGTATACGTCTTTCTACCGCCAAGTTTTTTTCCTCCATTTCAAGATACATATGGGCAAGATCTAAAGCCCGCACGGTAATGTCTGGCTCAGAATCTGTTGTTGCCAGGTCTCTAATCTGAAGCATGATTGCTCTATTGACCATATTTACCAGGGTGGCGTAATTGTTTACTTCCATCTCCATGACATCTTGAGTTGATCGGGGTAATCTCAATTCGGTTTCCCCAAGATAGAGGGCTAAACTGTGCCTCTGGAAACGAGCAAGCTCGGATCGCATCTCGAGGAGCTGTTTTCGGGAAACTCCCTTTAATAGCAGTTCTCTGGCCTGTATTGCAATTCTGTTTGTTGCTACTGCGTAATATAGTTCAAATTCAGGAGCGCCAGTTTCCGCTGTGCTGGCAGTAAGAAGTGTATCACCGGTTCCCTGAATAGTTGGGGGCGAGCTGTCTGAATCTGCTTCAATCTGCTCCAATTTTTCTTTCGGAATAATCTGGATACAATCTATTGCTCGCTGGTGTGCTAGCGACAACTCTGATATGCTCTGATGCTCGCACATAGTGAACGCTAAAATAATGTCATGAATTCTACTCTGTAAAGCAGATACCATCTAGACATAAATTCTGACAAAAATCCCCAGTGTAAAGTATGTGCTCCAGCTTCACCATTCATATGCATTCAGCAGGTTCATACCCCCTTGCTTACGGACGGATCAGAAAGCGTTTTTGAAGCAAAGGCGAGGAACGGTTTCGCGAGTTACGTCATGGTTTCTATAGAGACTATAGTATTCTAGCACAAACTGAATTTGACACTCCTGCATACCTTTCCGTTAGAATAAATCATGCAAATACCAGCACAAACTTCTCAGGATAAGTTCCCAGGGAGCACTCCCGGGATACCCGCTGCTGCCGACACAGCCCCCCTACTCGATCAAACTCTTCCCGACCATGCCTATATCTTCTGCTGCAACGCTCAGTCCGAGGCGGAATGCCTGGATCGCAACCTCTTTGGCATGGCTGCAGCTATCACTTTGTTGATGGCGTTCAGCCCGGGAACTCGCTTTTTCTGTACAACTACTCCACCCACGAGTTCCTGGGGCCCTTCGTAGCCGCCTCAGGGGTACAGTGGGAATTTGAGCCGGATGCCTGGGGCGGCCGGCTTCCCGTGCAGGTACGCATACAGCCTACCAGCTCGTACCGGCGCATTCACCGCGACCACCTGCAAAACATCGTTCCCTTTACCCGCACCGACACCGGCGAATACCCCCATACTCAGATCTCCGGTGAGGCCTGCACCAAACTCTTTGCCGTGTTCCGGCAGCAGCACCTGCAACGCCCGCTTCCGGAAACCACAAACACAGAGTGCGATCTGCACCTCCCCACTAGCAGACTTCCCCGCCCGGACATCTATTGTACCGACGGGCACATTGTCCGCAGCCGCATGGAGCAGATTATCGACGACTGGCTCTTCCGCAACCGGATCTGCCATGGGTACGAACGGCGGGTTCCGGTAGCCGAATGCCTTTTCTGCGACTTCTGGATCCCCGATTGCGGCAAGGGCAACGTATATATCGAGGCCTGGGGAATGGATAACCCGGTGTACACGGAACGGCGGGAGGAGAAGGTCGCGATCTACCAAAAGTATGGCCTGACGCTGATTGAGATTGTGGATGAGGATATGCGGAGGATAGACGAAGTACTGCCGGAGCGGCTGCGGGGGTGGGTGTCGGACGGGATGTTGATTGGGTGAGAAAACAGTACCAAATCAGAAATCGAGGCGATTCGACACTAATTTTAGCTACAGCATCGAAAGAATCAACCTGCAACGCTCGAAAGATGGCACTCCCTATACTCTTTCTTTTCTGTTGTGTATAAAAGAAAGTTTCCACGGTTGCAAGCTTCGCTGGTTTCTCCTCGGCATCTGCGTTCCCGAGTTGTTGAAGTAAACCCCAAGATATAGTACGGCCACTTCCGGTTTGCCCTCTTAAGGCATCGCATGTCCGAAGAAGAACTTTCCGACCCGTACACACAGAGATTGGGAAGGAGTGTATGAAGACTTGATCATCGAAGAAATCGTGTGCGGGGACACTGACTTTTTTCATTCGGAAGTACTATACTGAGGCTATGGAAACCCGAGCTCTCCACAGACTCATTCGTCGGAAGATCACTGCTACTGTTTTTGAACAAATGTTCCGCGAGGCTGGCAGATATACGGTAATCCCGATCGGTCACGCCGACTCCATCGAGACGCTTAGTGAGCATAAACGGCACCCCTATGTCCGCAAAATTCTCGAGAATCTTACCGCCGCACCGGATTATGTATTGATTTCGCAGGATAAAACCGATGTCATGGTCGTGGAAGTAGACTATATGCGCCGTATTGATCGTGAGACGATCGCGGACAGGATTCATACAATACTTCGGCGCTGGGATCCCTCGTATCTGTTTTTGGCCACCGGCTCCGGCTTCTATTATGAAAACTGTACAGCTATCCGTGCAGAAAATGGCTCAATAAAACGCCTCACCGAACGCTGGGTCCGGAAAGACATTCAGGATAAATACTATCACCTCCTTGAAGACTATATCCGGTAGCAGAGAATTACATCCGGCGGCCGAATTACCCTATTACCGAGGATTAAAACACACTCCAGCTCGTGTCGCCACCATTTGTGAGCTTGCCTGGCCGGCATCGGCACTGGTAATTGGGGTAGTGTTTTTTCAGAATACGTTTACCGCGAGCCAGATTGTCGGCATTATCATGCTTCTGGGGAGCATGCTGATGAGTTCCCAAACACTGATAGATCCAGTTATTCCAATCGAGGGCGAGGCAGTGGGAGCTTTAAGGAAAAAATAGCCTCTTAAGCAATCGCTTACAGTTTCTATTTGTTACGCCTTCATTCGAAGCTTAAGCCAAACCAAATGACTCTTTGATGTAGATGTTACTAAAAACACTTATTGCAGATTTAGTACGAGCTTGCAGAAGACATACTGCCAAAAACTTTGTATAAAAACTTTGTATAATGAGGCTAATAAGTACTCTAATACGATTTTCGTGGGCTTTCTTTCTTGCAGTGGGAGTCGGAGTAATCGGCTTCTACTTAGGTTTTCGTACCAAGCACCAGAGGTCTTTGCCTCAGGCCCAGGCAACACTCAGTACCGCCGTGTCATCTCAATCGATAATACCGGCAACTCAGCACTTACGAACTACCAGATTCTCGTTACTCTCGATACTGCCGCTTTAATCTCAGCAAACAAGTTGCGTAGCGACTGCAACGATCTGCGTTTTCGGGACGCAGATGAGTCCACTCTCCTTGATTACTGGATCGAAACTGATAACTCCACAGGCTGCAACACAACTGCTACCTGAATCTGGGTGGAAGTACCCTCGATACCGGCAAATTCTACGCGATATATCTACGTCTACTACGGAGATTCCGCGTTGCCTGCGGCATCAAACGGAGCAAATACGTTCCCATTCTTCGATGATTTTACCTCGTTTGATAATTCTGTTTGGACCTCGACTAATGGCGTATCGGGATACTCTTAGAGCGGAAGTTCCCTTACGATAAACTCTGGAGCGGTTTACACCAACACAACCGTTGGCACTCAGCCAAACACGATAGCTGAGGCTCAGGTGAGCTGGAATAGCGCAACTCAGGCTGGTATTGCCAGTCTTATCATCGCAGACACACGCAACATCACCTCAGGAAACGGCACCGCCGCGTCACTTTCTTTTATTCTCCGCGGTGGCAGTGCCAGTGTGAACAATCTGTTTGGCAACGGTGCCTCAGGTAGCGCGGCAGGCTACGATATTGCGCCAGTTGACGATCTTGGAGCAATTGCATTCGACCAAAAGTTCATTATCGGAACGGCAGTTACTAACAGCAACCTTTACTACTACCTGGATCGCACGGTCGTTACGGGTCCGACCAGCCCCTATGATGGCACCTGGTCGGATCCGTTTTATTGATGGCTGGGCCATTTTAATGGTATAAACGCTGGCACCACCGATATTACCGATATGACTGTAGACTGGGTGTTAACACGTCAATATGTAGCCAATCCGCCGGCTATTTCGATATCCGCAGAACAGGATGCGGATGCTCAGTACTCACTCCAATTTTACGGGAATGGCGTGAACGCGCTCGATCAGGACAGGGTGGTGATCGCTGTCGATTCCCCGCACCGCCCGGCAGATGTCGGGGATACCGACTTTACGATCGAATTTTGGATTAAAGCGGGCACTCAAAGTAGAGCCGGTGCAACAGACGTCGGATGCAATGTGAACCAAAATAACTGGATTAACGGAAACATTATCTACGACAAAAACCGCTTCAACTACGGAAGAAAGTACGGTATCTCGCCTACCGAAAACGGTGCAATTGCATTTGGCGTGGTAAATGATCTCAATGAGGCAACAACCATCTGCGGTACAACCGACGTAACCGATTCGAACTGGCATCATATTGCTGTAACGCGCCGTTACTCCGATGGACAGATGTCAATATTTGTCGACGGCGTGCTCGAACAGCAACAGGATGGCCCGGATGGCGATGTGTCGTACCCTGATGGAGTCCCTGCGAGCATTCAGAGCACACCTTACTGTCAGGGTCCCGGCGGCAGCTGGGGTGGAATCTGCATTCGCGACCCTTATATTGTTCTCGGTGCTGAAAAACATGATGCAGGTTCGGCGTACCCGTCATACAACGGAAAGCTAGATGAGTTACGGATCTCAACAAACTTGCGGTATACATCCTCATTCACGCTTCCGTCTGCACCATTTATTCCTGATGCGAATACTGCCTCCTTGTACCACTTCGATGAAGGCGAAGGGAGCATTCTGCGCGATTACTCCTCGGCGTCTGGCGGACCAAGCAACGGGACGCTCAATATAGGTGGATCACCTTCCGGGCCTGCTTGGGTGGCAGACTCGCCGTTTAGCGGGCCGACGCCGACAGACACGCCAACACCGACACCTACACCAACGCCGACACCTACACCGACAATAGTTCCAGGTAGCTTTCCTGATGGTACGACATACCGTGTTCCGATTACAATCACAAACAACGAGTCCTTTGTTCTATCCGATTTTCAGGTGCTCCTTACCATAGACACAGCGGGACTCATTGGCGCTGGAAAGCTCCAAGCAGATTGTGACGACATGCGGGTGCGCGATTCGGATCAGACTACGAATTTGTTCTATTGGATCGAGACAGAGGGGACTAATGGTTGCAATACAGCATCCACGCGAATCTGGATACGAGTTCCTACCATTCCGGCATCGTCAGATAAAACAATATACTTGTACTATGGCTCCCCTTCTGCCTCAGCAGGAACAAACGGGAGTGCAACCTTTGATTTCTTCGACAGCTTTACTACTCTTGATGGCTCGGTTTGGACCTCTACCAATGGGGCAAGTGGTTATTCGCTTGCCGGGGATACCATTACGATTCAATCCGGTGCTGTGTATACAAATGCAACCGTTGGAACGCAACCAAATATGATTGCAGAAGCTCAGGCAACCTGGATAAATAACGATCTGAGCCAGTCCGGTCTTATGATTGCCAACAGGACAGACACCGATTCCTCAAACAACCCCAGTGCCGCCTCGCTAGCATATTTCTTGCGCGGTAGTGGCGCATCAGATCATTATGGGCTTGCGGCCTCAGGAGCAAGTGCATCGTACGACATTGCTTCCCCCGCCAACTTACTTGCGTCGATGACAACCGGTACAAAGTACATAATCGGAACGGCGATTACTAGTACAAATGTCTACTTTTACCGGAACAGAACTGAATTACCAGGTACCGAGTCGCCCCATACCCCAGGCTGGTCGGGGTCGTTTTACCTTTGGCTAGGGTATTTTCGTGGGTCGAATTCGGGGGCAACCGATATCTCCGATTTGGCAGTCGACTGGGTTTTGGTTCGAAAGTTTGCCCAAAACCCACCAACAACCTCAGCCGGCCCGGAGTCTCAGGCACAAGTGCCCGATGCTCCAACCGGCCTTACCGCAACTCCTCAGGATGCGCAGGTGTCTTTGTCATGGACAGAGCCTGGAGACAACGGCTTTCCAATTACCGACTATCAAATTGAATACCGTCCCGGAACAAGTGGTAGCTTTAGCGTATTCCCAGATGGCCTATCAACAGCAACCTCGGCAATCGTAACCGGACTTACAAATGGGCAACTGTATCAGTTTTGGGTTTCAGCAATAAACAGTCAGGGCATGGGCTCGGCCTCAGCAATTCAATCCGCAACGCCCATATCTACAACCCCCGCTCCCCCCATTGCACAAAACGTAGTAATAAGCGGTACAGTCGCAACTGGGGAAACGATAACTGGCTCATATCAGTATCTTGATCCAAACGGTGACCCAGAAAGTGGCATCACTTTCCGTTGGATGTCATCGTTTTCTGCCGGCGGTCCATTTACGGCAATTGCCGGAGCAACGGCGCAATCGTACACAGTCTCGCCTTCAGACGAAGGCCGATACCTGCGCTTCGAGGTTACCCCTCGTTCTACTTCCCCTCCCACCGACGGGTTGCTCGTGCAAAGCGTAAGTTACGGTCCTGTTCAGCCTGGGTATTTTCACATACTTCTTGCTGGCCAAAGCCTTTCAATCGGTTACGATGGTGCGCCTGCTCTTACTACCTCACAGCCATACAACAATGTAAAGCTCAATGGAACCGGCACCGCATTTGTGAGCTTGATCGAGAACGACGATGTAGACGATAACCTTCCGGCAACTGCAGTTGAGACTCCTGCATCAGCCCTCGGGAACACGGTCACGGCGCTTACTGGAGGCAATCTAGGAATGGTGGTCACCAGAAACGGGATTCCCGGAGCCACATATGATCAGCTACGCAAAGGAGGTACAACCACATCGTTTGCAAACGGCATTACTCAGATAACAAACGCGCGAACGATCGCAGCAAGCGGCGGGTTCGGGTACCGCTTTGCCGGTGTAGCCATGATTCACGGCCCAGCTAACTTTGCCGATGGCCTTGCCTACGAAACCTTCTTGAACCAGTGGCAGCAAGATTACGAAACCGACGGAAACAACGCAGCGGATCAAACAGGAAACGTTCCATTTTTTATCGATCAAAGCAGTAATTTTACCGCTTATAACCTAGCAACCGCGCCACTTGTTATTGCACAGCTGAATGTCGCACGAAACAACCCGGATATTTACATGATCGGGCCACGCTATCAATTTACGTATGCCTCAGATAACATCTACCTTACAAACTCAGGCTATCGACGGCTTAGGGAGTACTATGGCAAGGCCATAAGTCGGGTACTCAACGGGCAGACCACAACTGCACTCATACCGGCTGAGGTAGTCCGGAACGGGGATGTTGTCTCTGTACGGTTCGAAGTTCCGGAATCACCGTTGGTTTTTGATACCGTACAGGTTTTAGCACAAACACATATGGGCTTTGAATACGCCGACGACGGAAACACAGCATCAATCAGTTCCGTGGCAATGGATGGTCAAGATACTGTACGAATTACCCTCGACAGCACTCCGAGCGGAAGTAATCAGCTCCTCAGATACGCCTATACCGGTGTATCCGGCGCACGCCCCGGTGCCGACTCTGTTGATTCTGCTCGTGGAAATTTGCGCGACTCAGATTCCACCACATCACTTTATAGCTCTGCTCTCTACAACTGGTCAGTGCATTTCAATGAGCCGATCACAGAAGATACCACACCGCCTGGAATCTTTGGTAGTCTGTATACGCCATCTGACACCACGATCAGCGCAACCTGGAACAGTACGGAGTCAGGCTCAAGCCGTCTTTACTATGGTGTAACCCTGCCCTCCAGCGTTACGAGCGAAACAAATCTTTATCCGCGAGTTACCGCTCACACTGCTTCTATCCTAGGCCTTCTGCCTTGCACCACCTACGTGGTGCGACCAAGCACCACTGATCTGGCCCATAACATTGGGCAGGGTGCAGTTGCCGAGATCACCACAACAGGTTGTGCTGGTAGCTCATCGGCTCTTGAGGTAGAGACCGATACAATACTTCCCTCAGTAGGCGGTACCATTTCCCTCCTCGATGGAACAGGTCGCGGAATTTCTCTCGCAGTTCCAGCTGGCTATTTTGGTAGCACCGCGCAGTTTCAGATTCAACGGCTTGACCGCGCACCGCCGTCAGCAGTGCCATCGGTAAGCCGGCTGGACTTCAGGATGTTGGGATTGCCATCTACAACTTGAATGCCCAGCTCAGTGTTACCAGTGAGATTACCACCTTCGATCAGCCAGTGAGCATCACCTTCAAGTACTCCGATACTGATATCGCTGGTGTTAGTGAATCTGAGCTATCCATGTACCGGTGGAACGGTTCAGCTTTTAATGAGCTAGCAGACTGTGTCGTAAATGCAGTGCAAAATTCGGTAACGTGCGCAACAACAGAGTTCTCGGCGTTTGGATTGTACGAGCCCGCATTAGCACCAACGAACACACCAACTCCCACAGAAACTCCTCCACCTGCACCATCTGCTACTCCCACAATTGGGGCGTCGCCTCCGTCAATAGGCACTGGAGCAGGCACGGCAGAAATGCCAGCGCCACCCGTTTGCCAACGCCAAGCACCCGGTGCAAAAGCTCCCTGGATTTACTCCGCTATTTCTGAATCGCCAACTGCAATCCGGCTCTACTTTGCAGAAGCAGATCCCCCGCTTACCCACTATGTGCTCGCATACGGAACAACAGAAGGAGGGCTAGAGTTTGGCGCGGAGCCAATTGGAGGACAAAGCAGCCGAAACTATCTTGTTGAGCACCTGTGGCCAAGCACTAGGTATTACTTCCGTATTCGAGCAGGAAACGGGTGCGCTAGCGGTCCGTGGTCTAACGAAATAAGTGCTAAGACAGTCTCGCTGGTTTCTTTCAGAAACCTGGCGCTCTCGGCACCGATACCATCAACGCCCACACCTACCCCAGAGGAACCCGCTCTCGTCTCGATCACGAAGGCTCCCAAAAATCCAAAAGACGATGCAGGCTCAAAAAAAGAGGCACAACGCACCGTGACGATTTGGGTTAGAGACAAAACGGGTAGCGGTGTTGCGGGAGTTTTGGTACGGGCCACAACCAGCCGCTCGGAAGGAACAACAAACGATAAGGGTATTGTCCGCCTGCCAGTAACCGGAACAACCGAAGAGTTTGCTGTGAATGATAACGGTTTTACTGGAAGCAAGACAGTCGCACTTTCAGCAGAGGACCAAGCTCCAGAGCTGACACTGATTGTAGAAAGACGGGTGGAGTATTTTCCTGTAGTTCTTGTTCTTTTGGTTGTGGGTGCAGGTGCAGGGATTCTGTGGTGGTGGCACCATCGAAAAAGATGAAACGGTAAGTAAGCTTGACCGAAGACTAAGTATTCCCAACGCGCTTGAGGCGGCAAAGTACCTAGTGCGTTTGCGACAAAAATTGTTGACCGCTCCGTTGTAAAGACCTTTCATACCATATCCCACTCTCCTCTATCTCAGCTAAAGAGGCAAGGTTGGCAACGCAAGAGACTGGTGTTTCAGCTTTGCACATTGTATCAAGCCACATACTCACTGCAGATTCTGGACACACGCGAAAGAGCTTTTCAATTTGCCTAATAAGTCCAAGTCCCAACAAAAAAGCAGATCCATAAGCCACATTCCTACTGACAGGATCAGAAGCTATGCGAGAAAAGCCAATCCACAAATCACGAACTGTCAATAAACGCTCATCCGGTATGGCTACCAGAAAACGGGTCGACCCTGGCATGTGCTCTTGGAGTCCAAGTACATATCGCGGAATTATTTCGTCCATTGCTTCTGAGATAGGTAATAATTTTGCCGACGGATATGGTAAATAGTGATCGCGCAGGGTGGGGAGGTGTTCGTGGATAGACTCTCGTAATATATCAACCTGTTGTTCGCTCAATTTATCCAGAGGATCATTCGGATTAAAGTCAAGCAAATTAGCGTATGCTGAGCTTATAACTACGGTATCTTCCCTTCCAGCACGACGCAAGCCCCGTGAGCAAGACAGCGCCCACGTATAGCTTGCGGGTATCTTGGTGAATTCTAAAAACTTATCGCGAAGCACAATCGCACATGCGAAACTTGGGGGCTTCTCACGAAATTGTCGAAGTCGTAGACTGAAGATTTTCTCTACGGCCCAGACCTGAAAATCACGAATTCGTACCACTTCGCGATCATTTGGCTTATCGCCGTAAAGAATCAATCCACGATCACCGACTTGATGTTCACGAATTCCCGTATGCCATGTTCTCCCAGTTCCCGCCCGTAGCCGGATTTCTTAATTCCACCGGTGGGAAGACGCGGATCTGAAGTGACCATTTTGTTTATGAATACGGTGCCCGCTTCGATCTGTGCGGCCAGCTTCTGTGCGTGTTCCCGGTTCTCCGTCCAGATGCTGGCACCCAACCCGAGGTGGGTGTCGTTTGCAACGCGAATGGCTTCTTCGTCGTTTCTTACGGTCGTAATGGCGGCCACCGGGCCAAAAAGTTCTTCATCGAAAGCGGGATTTCCGCGGCGCACGTTCGTCAGGATCGTCGGTTCGTAGAAGTAGCCTTTTCGGTCGATGATCCTGCCGCCGGTTACCAATGTAGCACCTTTTGCCACGGAGCGGGTCACCTGGTGGTCCAGGAGTTTTAGCAGATCCTCGCGGGCAATCGGGCCCACCTCCACCGACGGATCCATCGGATCACCGATTTTTAGCTTACGGAACTCATCGGTCAGTCGTGAAACAAACTCATCGGCAACCGCTTTATGCACGATAAACCGCTTGGCTGCCGTACAGCTTTGCCCGGTGTTGCGTACCCGGGAAAGAACTGCATTCTCTACTACCAAATCCATATCCGCGTCCTCCAAAACAATGAAGGGATCAGATCCACCCAGCTCAAGCACACATTTTTTTAGGTGCGCACCGGCAATCGACGCAATCCGGCGGCCTGCATCTTCGCTCCCGGTAACGGTAACAGCAGCTATGCGGTCGTCGGCGATAATCTCCTCCATATCTTGACTGCCGATAAAGATGCTCGTAAAAACCCCCTTCGGAAAGCCTGATGCCTCGAACATATCCTGCAACGCTTGGGAACACTGTGGCACATTGGAAGCGTGCTTAAGGACGAATACATTTCCAGCCATGATTGCCGGTGCGGCTGCCCGCATCGCTTGCCAGAATGGAAAATTCCACGGCATAATTGCGAGGATTACGCCAAGCGGATCATGCCGGATGTAACTGTGCTTCGCTTCGGTCTTTACGTGCTGAACAGCCAGTATCTTTTCTGCGTTCTCCGCATAAAATTCGCAGCCCTTCGCGCATTTTTCCAGCTCGCCTACTGACTGCCTTATCGGCTTGCCCATCTCACGGGTATTCAGCTCTGCGTAGTGTTGCTTGTTTTCCTCGATGTGCCGAATAAGTGCTTTAAACAGTTTTTTTCGTTCGGAAAATGAAGTTTTCTTCCAGGTATGAAATCGATCTTCAGCAATCTGCAGCTTTTCACGGACGTCTGCAAGTGACTCAGTCTGCAAGGTTTTTTCTACTTCTCCGGTGTAGGGATTAATTGTTTGTATCGGCATAGAGCGATTATAGTGTCAGGGAATTGTCTTGTCAATTCACGCAAGGCGCGGTACAATTGCTTCTCTATGACCATCGGTTGCGACGAAGAGACGTATCCCGTGTCGTTTCGGGAAGAAGAAACAAAGCTGCTGGGCGCTCACCTGCGATCCCGGGACTCGGTTGAGCTTATTGGAATGAAGCGTGTGGGAATCAGTAATTTCCTGCGCTACTTTTTGCACCATCCGCATATCACTGCTACGTACATTAGCACAGAACAAAGGCATATCTTTATTCCGGTTGATCTCAACGACCTCATCGAGACCGAGCTGTTTCCCTTTTGGCGGCTTACCCTCAAGCGCATCGTTGATGTGATCAATATGAACGACGATCTGGAGCCTATTCGCAAACGCGCCAATGACGAGTTTCTGAAAAGCATCCAGATCCCCGATCTGTTCTTTACCGTGGACACCGTGCGTCATATCCTGATAGACATGGTCCGCGGCAATTATATGCCGACTATTTTCTTTATTCGCTTTGACCGGTTGCAGGAAGTAGTTACCCCGGAACTGTTCAGTAACCTCCAGGGTATTGTAGACAGCACTAACCGGAAAACATGTTATGTATTTACCGGGTCGCGGGAACTGCATACAATCTCGCCAACGGTCTTTCAGAAGCAAGACCTGGCGGCTTTTGCACACAAGATCTACCTCAAGCCGGCATCGCCAGACGACATGCAGATTATCCGAAGGACCCTCATGGATAAATACCGCATGCAGATCGATGAAGAAACGGGCACAGCAATTGTCGAAAACTGTGGCGGTCATGTTCAGCTGTTGCAGCTTTCGCTAATTATCGTCAACGAACTATTGCAAAAATCAAAGAGGCTACCTGCAGATTACATCCGCATCATATCAGATGAAGAACGGGTTGTGCTTCAGTGCGAAGAACTCTATGCGACGCTTACTGCGGCCGAACAGCATGCACTTCTCAAGATCTTTCATGGCGAAACACTGCACGAAACAGAACTACAAAATGCCCGGTACCTATATAACACCGGATACATCCAGACAAATGGCACCCAGCACGTTTTCAGCCCTTTTTTCGGTATGTATCTGCAGAATATGGAAGTGAACCACAAGAAGGAAAAGGTGAATCTGGGTCTCACCAAAAAAGAACAGATGCTCTACAACACGCTCAAAGAACACATCGGTGAAATCTGCGAGCGGGAGAATATTATTCAGGCTGTCTGGCCCGAGTGCAACGAGATCGGTGTCTCGGACTGGGCGTTGGACCGGTTGGTCTCGCGGCTTCGGGGCAAACTCAAGCTCCAGAAAGTCCACGAAGAGATCCAAACGGTAAAAACGCGGGGATTCCGACTAATCAGCTCAGAATAATCCGCATTCCTCCCCACGCAAACTTCTGTGTGCATAGGATGAAGTGAATGAAGACAGATTTCACAAATTCCTCTGCGTATGGTACTATACTACGTACCGTTATTATGTATTAAGCATTTTTCCCACCGTATGAAAAAAGCCCTCATTACTGGCATCCTTGGACAGGACGGCCCCTACCTTGCAAAGTTACTCCTCGAAAAAGATTATAAAGTCTATGGACTGATTCGCCGCTACTCGAATCCGAACTTCGAGAACATCAATTATCTCGGCATTGCCGACGACATCGAGTACATAGAAGGTGATCTAACCGACGAAAGCTCGCTGATGAATATTATCAAGAACATCCGTCCGGATGAAGTCTACAACCTCGGCGCGCAATCCTTTGTGCATTCGTCCTTTGAGCAGGCAAAACTAACAACCGAGGTCAACTCACTCGGTGTGCTCTATCTGCTTAATGCAATAAAGCAGTTCAATCCGACGGCCCGATTCTATCAGGCGTCAACCTCGGAGATGTTCGGACTTGGCAACGACGGCGGCTTTCAGGACGAGAAAACGGCATTTCACCCCCGTAGCCCGTATGGCGTGGCAAAGGTATATGCCTACTGGATTACGGTAAATTACCGTGAGTCCTACGGCATGTTCACTGCCAATGGTATCCTCTTCAACCATGAGTCTCCGATCCGTGGCAAGCAGTTTGTAACCCGCAAGGTTACCGACGGAGTGGCCCGTATCAAATACGGCCTGCAGGAAAAGCTCCATCTGGGGAATCTCGAGGCTACCCGCGACTGGGGCTTCGCCGGTGACTATGTGGAGGCAATGTACCTCATGCTCCAGGCCGATACTCCCGATGATTATGTCGTGGCTACCGGTGAACACCACAGTGTGGAAGAACTGGTCACTCTTGCCTTTAAACATGCCGGAATTACTGACTGGAAAAAGTATGTCGCTATCGATCCCCGGTTTGTACGCCCCGCCGAGGTGCCACACCTGCGCGGTCGTGCCACAAAGGCCAGAGAAAAGCTCGGCTGGAGGCCTAAGGTATCGTTCGAGGAACTCGTAAAGATGATGGTTGATGCCGATCTTAAACGCTACGAGGAAAAAAACTAGCGCGGAAAGCCTGATACCACCGTTCTTGCGTTCCAATAACGAATGCCGGCGGTGCCGGTATAATGTGGCTATGTACCGTATTCTGTTTCTTGCCATCGCTTCTCTGGTAGCGATTAGTAGTTATTTTTTTACATTCTCTACGGCAGAAGCATCCTCAGGCAAAGAGCTTGTTGCAGAACTTAAAGAGAGAGGTGTCGTGCCGGTCACAGACAAACACAGCGCTAGGCTTTTTCCCAGCCCGCACGAAGCGGATGATACTGTCTCTGGCAGTGCCGTACCGCTACTACCGGAAGATGACGCCCGCGAAGGTTCCCTCTCAGCTGAGATTAATCTTCCAGAGAAGACTTCGCAAAGTACGGGGCCGGACCTGATTATTGGAGTATCGCTTCCCCAGCTCACCGATTCAGATAGAAAAGAACTTCTCGACGGGGTTGCCGAGACAATAGAAAGTGGCGGTTCAATGGAGTTTGTGATCCAGAAAAGCTCAGAGAATATATACATCGTCTCTTACGCCAGCCCTCTTTCTATAGATGAGCTTCGGGACCGATTTGAAAACTCGAATGCAATTAAGGTTGTCGAGAATAGAGTCTATACTCCGCATTTTTCTTCAAATGACCCGTTTTCTACACTTCAGTATAATCTGGACACTATTAGATATCAGGAAGCGCGCGTTACCATTGGATCTATAACTTACAATCCCGTTATTGCCGTTATGGACAACGGGGTCAATGTAACAGATCCAGAAATCACTGGCCAACTCTGGACAAACCCAGGCGAAATTCCGGAAAATGGAGTGGATGATGATGTAAATGGGTATATCGACGACGTACATGGCTGCAACTTTCTAAAGCAGAGGAGTACCGATCCTTTGGTATCTGCTGCCTCCTGTCAAAACGTTAGCCTTTACTCGAGCGGTTCAAATCACGGAACTCAAGTTGCGCAGATAGCCGCAGCAAAGACTGAAAATGCGGTGGGTATTGCCGGTGTGTGCCCCCACTGTCGGATAATGGTGCTCGATGTGGACGATGCGGGTTCAGCTTCGCTTATAGATATTATCAACGCGATAGTTTATGCCTCAAATAATGGCGCAGATGTAATCAACTTTAGTTACGCTTCAACATGTCCGTTTGATGAAACTGCAGACATTCTAAACGACCTTCTCGTCTCAACTTCAAATTCCGGAGTAAGTTGGGTACAAGCTGCGGGAAACCATGGCGCTCGTACCCAGGAAGAGTGCACTCAAACTTGCGGGACAAACAGCTATTGCAATTCGAACAAGCGGAATCAGGCTTTCTACTACATTGACGGAAAAAACGCTCCTAACACATTCATAGTTGCCGCAACAGATTCTACCGGAAAAAGATCATCATTTTCAAACTATGATGCTGACACCCCAGTGATCACAATTGCCGCGCCGGGGAGCAATATTCCCGTATACACAAATGGAGTGCTGGTAAACGTTTCAGGTACGTCATTTGCTGCCCCACACGTTTCGGGGGCAATCGGTTTTGCACTTGGTTACACTAAACCTGGCTACACTCCACCTGTTTCGGTACTGCGTAACTTTATGCGCAACACCGCAAAACGGATTACAACAGACTTTAACATTTCCTCACGATTGCTGAATCTCGGGGACTTTGCGGGTGTCATGAATGCAGAAGGTCGTATTTTTGGAACGAATCGGCTGTATGTATCGCGTTTCTACAGTGATTCACGGAGAGCTCATTTTTTTACCGGTAATCCCGCAGAGGCAAGTGTTGTGCGGGATACGTTAGTGCCATCCATCTACCGTTTTGAGGGGATTGCCTTTTTTGCATACGCAAACCAGGTGGATGCAAGCTCACCCGTATTCAGGTTCTACAATACTAACACCCGCTCACATTTTTATACGATCAACGCCGCGGAAAAAGAAATAGTTCGAACCCAACTGGCAAAAGACGGCTGGACCTACGAGGGAATTGGTTTTTACGTCTACCCTGTTCAATATTCTGGGCCCGACACCATAACGGTATATCGATTTTATAACCTTGCAACAAGACGGCATTTTTTTACCACCAACGTGGCAGAGAAAGACTTGCTTATTGCGAACTTCCCTCAAAATAACTGGCGCTACGAAGGTGAAGCATGGAAAGCAATTCAGTAAGACGACGCGTACTGTGACCTCATCCTTTACAACCTGTAACCCAGACTCTACAATGAGCATCATGGTAAAAAATATCGCAAGTTGCATGAATAGACTTAGGCATTTTAGCCTCACCGCAAGACCCATCAAAATACTCTTTGTGGCGTTAGCTCTTTCCATCGGGCTCGCGTTGCCTTTTACACAAGAAATACCAACCTCGTTTCAGATTAAAAACCTAACCGATGATAATTGGGTAAAAGGAGTAGACCGGTTAATGACAAAAGTACTCATCGAAACTACCCAAAAGTGGCACCTTGCTCTCCTCCACCGTAGTCCGGAAGTTGTGTTTACCAATGGACCAAAAGGGGTCATTACCCAGTTAGAGGAAACCCCTTTAGGAACAGCAGTAACCTTATACATGTATGACAGAGCAACAAATAAGGAAATAGCCGGGTACCCGAACGCTCTACAACTTCGCAACCTTAAAACTTATCCTTTATAGGTTCAGCTTTGTATGAACACGATCTTCATTTTTATACTTGTCGCTACGTTATTGCTTTTTTTAAGATACAGAAATCTGTACCTGCTCCTTATTCCACTCATATTTTTTGGAATAACGATCTCATTCACCTACCCTGTCTACTCTGTCATTGATGAAGCAGCGCATTTTGAATATATTCTCAGGATTCTCTATGCAAAACGCTTGCCCACCCTCCATGAAAACGATATCTGGCTTTTTCAGTTGCTTGAGCAAAATTCGTCCTTTCACGCAAAGCTAATTCCAGCACATGCAAACTATGGGGCCGTGCAACCACCCTTTTACTACCTTGTGGTGGCATTGCTACTAAGCCCAATCTATCTTATATTTAAGGACCCTACACTTATCTTTCACGGAGCGCGCCTTCTTGGAGTAGTGTTGTTGGCGGCAACCGTGATTACGGTAATTAAGACATACTATCTGCTGGTGGGCAGAAAAATCATTCCACGATTTGATCTGCTTTTTTTCTCACTTCTTACTATAAGCTTCTTTTCTGAAAGAATGCTTCAAATTCTGATTCCGGTAAGCAACGAACACATGGCGGTTTTTTTCTTTAGTTTGGGGCTGTATTTGCTAACAAGAATCTCTTCAGAGCCTTTTTCCCGTAAAATTTTTATTATTTTTACCACTCTGTCAGTGCTTATTTTCTATACAAGGTTTACTGCTATTTCCTTCTTCCCAATTTCTGCACTGGTGTTGTGGTTGCGGTATGGATTTAAAAAAGCTCTTGTCTATAGTATCACTGTAGCACTTTTCGCGTTACCCTTTTTTATTTACAACTTTGTGCATTATCACGACTTGACTGGTGCGAGAAAACACATTGATTTTGTCTTACCGATAGTAAATCCAAACAACGAGTCATATGATGTAATGAGATCAATGACATTCGTACTTGAAACATTTAGAAAAGGAATTTTTCTTCAGTCAGTGCACAATAATCTGGCAAGAAACCTGGGTTTATTTATTCCTTCCTTGCTATTTCTTGCATTCTGCACACTATGGGTGGTAGCCTTAAAAAAACGATTTTTAATACTTGGAGCTTTCTGGGCGGCAATTTTTGGAAGTTGCGTATTTCTTACATACTCTACTATTTCTACCCGCATACCCTCCATTATCGACCGGTACTTCTTTTTAAACATTACTCCTATGCTTATACTCATGTATTATTTTATTTTGACATTTTTCCGCAAGAAGGGTGTATATCTTCTGAGTGGAATTTTTATTCTTTATTGGTTTATTGCGGCATGGGAGTACTTGCTTATACCATACTTAACTTACTTTAAGATATTTTAAGTTCATACTCATGATCACTGCCTGTAAAAAGACAAGTGGGGCTCGTGGGCAACACTTTACAGTAGTCCCTCTCGTTTAAATGCAAGAATAATGTCGTAAATATTGTCAATCTTGCCACCCATAACCACACAAAAACCTTTCAGTCCATAATCTTTTCTAAAGAGAATCGGTCTGCCGTCATTGTCTTCGTTATCAAGAAGGACAGTCTTAACTTCGTAGAGAGAATGCCTGTACGTTGCTTTTTGAAGGCAGGGAAGGTATCGCGACCCATCCTTTATCATATACTCCACCTTTGAAACCTTCGGATAAGAATTTAATTTTTGGTAAGGATCAACAGGTTTTTGGGTTGGATCATCCGACCAGGAAACGACAGGTGTGTAATGGACATGGCTTAATGAATGAAGCCCCTCAGCAGGAAACGGCATTGTGGAAAAGTATGGTCCGTCCATTACAGTTACTCCTAAAGACCGCAGCTCAGACGGTGGTTCAATTACCGCCATCTCAATAACCTCGTGCTTGAATGGCAATAAAGGCAAAGAGGACTTATGTAAAAAATCGTTAATACGTGAATACGTTGCGTTAATTACAAGATTTGCACTATGCGTTGTTTCATCGTTCAAGAAGACAGTAAGTTTTCCGGACTCACAGCTTATCCTATCTGCCTCAACGCCATACGTCACGGGGATGCGCTCTTTTTCAAGTAATAAGGCGAGCCGGTTGCGCAAAGCAACCGCATTAAACGCATACTCCTGCACCTCATAAACTGCATCAATCCTGCTCATGTCAAATAAATCTTGGTATTTTTGTGCGGCAGGTGCAATTGGCGATCCCACCTTCCTACAAAACTGAAGAAACTGAGCAGAGGCCACCTTGGAGTTGTGTTTTGCAATAGCATATAGCTTGGTAAACGATGAGTCTATGGCATATGAGTAATCACGAACAAACGTTTGGAAGTTTACATGCGACCGTTTTGCCGTAATATAGTCTCTGGGATAATGGTATCCATTATGCACGCGAGCTTGATTTACATACGATGCGCGCGTCAAAAGTTTGTTGGAGCGTTCCACTATGAGAACCGAATATCCTTTTGCTCGAAACTGCCGCGCAAGTTCGCATCCGTAGAATCCTCCGCCGATTACTATTACGTCAAAATGCATATACGCCAAATACCGCCAAACTTTTTGTGATATGGTAATATACAATATACGCATTGAAGGCGAAAAGATCAATGAAGAAAAAAACCCGGAGTGTATTCGTAACCGTAATTGCGCTTGTTGCAAATAACGCCGAACGAGTTATTCCCTCGCTCCATAAAATTCGCGATACATTAAACCAGTTCTCGGGAAAGGAGTTGCTCATTGTTGACAATGCCTCCACCGATAATTCGTTAGTCCTTCTTCAGAAGTTTCAGAAGATGGCTCAGGAAACCAGGATACTTGTTCTTTCAAGACATATAGATACGGAGCACGCATTATCTGCGGGTTTTGATCACGCTATCGGGGACTATGTCCTAACGATCAATCTGGAAACCGATCCTCCGGAAATACTAGAGCGGCTCGTTGCGGAGCTGATGAAAGGGTACGATATTGTGCTGGGACGATTTAAAGAAGGAGAACTCCGAAAAAAAAGCATGCTCCTCTCGTTTATTCTTTATGTTATCGGCAGGCTCTCTCGGAGCGGATTTGTTTTCTCCTTAAACTATTGCAGTGGGGTCTCAAGAAAAGTAGTTAATGCGATTTCCCGTATGAACCGGAGACAGCGTTCTTTCAGTTACATGTATTCATTTATCGGTTTTCGCAAGAAGATCATAACGTATGTTCCAGATCTCAGCCATATTGACAAAAAACACCTCGCTATAACAAAAATTCTCTCCTCTGTTATCGACAGTGCGATCTCCAACTCTGCCCGACCTTTGCGCATAGCAACATTTGCTGGTATGGCAGCGGGGTTTATTAATTTGGTGTATATTCTTTACGTTTTTATCGTTGCCCAACTCAAGAAGGACGTTGCCGAGGGGTGGATAACAACCTCACTACTCACCTCAAGTATGTTCTTTGTGACGTTTTTTATTCTCACGATCATATCAGAATATCTTCTGCGGATACTAAACGAGTCGCGACACGATCCAACATATTTTATCACCGATGAGTATGATAGTTCGGTTTACATCGAAGACAAAGCCTCACCGTTAAATGTTGTGTAAACTCGTATGGATGCACTAATAGGATATACCGGGTTTGTGGGGAGCATACTCGCCTCGCAACACCGCTTTACCGATCTTTATAACTCGAAAAACAGCGCAGAGAGCGCTGGCAAATCATATGACTTGTTCTTTTGTGCCGCCGCTCCCGGTAAAAAATGGCTCGCGAACCAGCATCCGGCGGAAGACCGCGCTGCGATTGATTCAATATGTCGCACACTAGAAAAAATTACCATTCACCGTTTTGTTCTTATCTCAACAGTAGATGTCTATGATACTCTCAGCGGGGTGGATGAGGATCATGGTATAGAAAGCAGTACACTGCAACCTTATGGCAAACACAGATTACTTCTTGAGGAATATGTTCGTGAGCGATACGAGCGCCATCACATCATCCGACTTCCGGCATTGTTTGGGCCGGGATTGAGAAAAAACTTTATCTTCGATTTGCTGAATAATCGAATGCTTGACTACACGCATCCCGACAGTATGTTTCAGTTTTATAACATGAACCGTATCTGGCAGGATATTCAGACTGTGCTCTCCCAAAATATACCACTTATTACCATGGCAACCGAACCCCTGCGGGCCGGTGATATCGCAAAAACTGTAGCTCATCTGGAACTTAAGCCAGGCAACGGTGTCAAGCCGGTACAGTACAATCTCAAGAGCAAATATGCGCAACTTTTTGGTGGAAAGAATGGGTATTTGTACGGAAAAGATCAGATACTGAAAGAGATTCAAACGTTTATAAAAACCGAACCGAAGACGAAACTTGAATAAGCTATGAATAAAAAAGCTATCTCAAATATTGCGTGGGAAATGGCGGACGATACACGCATCCAGGATTTACTAAAACAATTCGATTTTCATGGTATAGAAATTGCACCGACAAAAATATGGCCAGACCTTTCTGAGGTTACTGCCGCTGATGCAGACCGATGCCGAGAGAGTTGGGAAGATGCCGGATTTCGCATTGTTGCAATGCAGTCCATTCTATACGGAAAGCCGGAGCTCACCCTGTTTGAGAGCGAGGAAGCTCGCATTGCTACCATTGCGTATCACCGGAAGGTGTTTGCAATTGCCCACGAACTGGGGGTAAAAAAAATCGTCTTCGGCTCGCCTAAAAACCGCAGGATCCCTCTTGGCATGTCTCGTGAAGAGGCAAATTCTCTGGCATATGAGGTTTTTACTCAACTTGCGGACTATAGTGGGGCGTACGGCATCTACCTTTGCATAGAGGCAAATCCGGAAAGGTACGGCGGAAATTATATTACAAAAACCGCAGAGGCACTTGCTTTAGTACAGCGTGTAAACCACCCCTACTTACGGCTCCACCTGGACACTGGAGAACTGTACCTAACTAACGAACCGATCCGAGAAACAATCCGGCAGTCGCTCCCTTTTGTTAAACACGTGCATGTGAGTGAGCCAGATCTTGATCCGATTGGCACACACGCTCTCCCGCATCAAGAGATAGCAGCTTGTCTTCGAGAGGGCAACTATACCGAATGGATCTCAATAGAGATGCGCCCCGATCCAAGCGATAGTAAGCTTGTAAGAATTCGCAGTTCTCTTGCGCAGGTTGCGAAACTGTATTAGCCATATGAAAACACAACCAGATACCACGGACTGGGAGGTACCGGCATACGAGACGAAGGAGCTTGCCCCGCCGAGGCACTCGTATTGCTTGGTAATACCGGTACTTAACGAGGGGAAACGGTTTTTAAGACAGCTTGAGATTTTACAACCGTATGTTCATGAAGCTGATCTGATTATTGCCGACGGTGGTTCAACCGATGGCTCAACCGATCCTTCGCAGTTAAAAAAATTCGGGGTGCGTACACTACTAACAAAGACCGGTCCGGGTAAGCTGAGTGCACAACTTAGGATGGCATATTCCTATGCACTCATACAGGGGTACGTCGGGATTATCACAATGGACGGGAACGGCAAAGACGGTCCTGAGGGAATCCCAATTATAAAAAAAGCACTTTCCGAGGGATGGGACTATGTGCAGGGGTCTCGCTTCCGCCCGGGCGGAAAAGCAAGTAACACGCCGCTAATGCGCCACTTTGCTAATCGGTACCTCCATGCACCTCTCCTGAGTATTGCCGCTGGTTACTTCTGGTTTACCGACACAACAAATGGATTTCGAGGGTATAGCCGCAGGTATCTTCTTGACCCACGCGTTAAACCGTTTCGGGAGGTTTTTTCGCGGTATGAGTTGCTTGCCTACCTTACGGTACGAGCCTCGCAAATCGGCTTGGCAGTAACAGAAGTTCCCGTAAGCCGATCGTACCCGGAAGGTAAAGTGCCAACAAAAATCAGTGCATTTTGGGGAAACCTAGACCTTTTGCGCACGCTTTTTATTACCATTACCGGGGGGTTTACCCCCAAAGTGTCTAACGCATGAGTAACAAGTTTTTCCCGATTCCTTTTCGGGTAGTTTTACCTGCCATGCGCCTTTTAGCTTTGGTGCTTTTTGCCGCCGTGTTTTTGTTCATTCGGTGTCCTGAGCCGATCACCAATCCAATAGTTTATGCCGAAGACGGCGCATGGATCGCAATGGGTTTGCGGGAAGGTTGGCCTTACACCCTATTTCATGCCCGCGACGATTACTTTGTTTGGCTTAACATACTACTCTTGTTTTTTGCAACCCTCATAAGTGGTATAACCTCCGGAAGCCTGGTATGGAATTTAGGCTATACCATTGCAATTGTCTCCTATATTTTTTACGGGTCACTGGCGGTATTAGCATATAAAACCATGTGTAGGATTCTTCCTCACAGTTTCTGTCTGTTATTGTTTTTTCTTATCCTCCTTATGCCACTCGGTCTGTCTCAGGAAGAGGTTTTCGGAAGACTCGTTCAGATCGGTTTTCATATTCCTTTTATGGTACTATTGCTCCTTTACTGGCGTAAGTTCCATGCCGGAACAAAACTTCGCTATGGTATCGATGGGCTTATTGTACTCTCGGCAGGTACAAACCCCGTTGTATTTGCTCTTGTTGCGGTATATCTTGGTATTGAACTCACTCACACCCGAAATATCTCTGCTCTGCTTAAAAACGAAGCATCCCTTCTTGTACCCCTTGCAATTCTCTTAATTGTGCTTTTACCGCGTATGGGTGGGACAGGAGGGATTCCAGAACCATTCAAGGCAAGCTCCGTGCTTGAGACGGTCGGTGCGCGTATGATTTTATACCCTCTCATCTTTCCCTGGTATCGATTCATGAATGATGGTACAACCATTGCAGGGGTACTCATATTCTGCGTTGTGGTACTCGTGTCATTTTTCACCCCTTTACGGCCAAGAACCCGCTACATCTTAACACTCTCAACGTTATCGCTACTCGTTCTGATCACTGCAACTCTCGTAATGCGCCCGGGATTAACCTCATTTTTGAATGCATACACCACTACATTCCCTGACCGCTACTTTATGGGTGTAAACGTAATTGCGCTGCTGGTGTTGATCATAGCCCTCTCTCAGTTAGCATCTAGTCCGCAGAAAAAATTCAGGTACCCGGGAATTGCTGGAAGTGTATTTGTCGTGTTTGTCTATGCTATCGGGATTCTTCACATCATATACCCCCCTCGTTTCACTCCGTTCTTGCATGCTCCCCCGTTTTCGAGTCGCCTCTGTGCGGCTCAGTCAGTACCAGGTGATACTTCTTCTGTGGTGGTAATCATTGAGCCGGAGGCGTCGTCAGGTTGGAGGGGAATTATCCCGAAAACTCTTCTACCGATTGAGAAGTGCAATGATTAGGCGTACATTCAAATTCAACGGTCGGTATGAGCGCAAGATAGCGATAAGTTGGTATATAATACGCATAGAGTATGTCCAGTAAGTTTATCACCATCTCGCCCGATGGGTATTCTCGATACTTTTGGATCATGCATGTGCTTCAGCTATTACTAGCTGATAAGAAACAAACGGTTCTCGACGTTGGAGGCAGGGGTACCTTTTTAGATACGCTGTTTCGGGAGGCTTCGCTCCCCTATGAACTAACCGTAATCGATCCTCTTCCGACCCCGAAGGATGTACCGTACCGATACGTCCGGGGAGATGGTACCCAGATGATCTTTGATACAAACTCATTTGATGCAGTAATTTCAACCGATGTACTTGAGCACGTGCCGGAAGAGAAAAAGATTCTATTTATTCAGGAATGTATCCGCGTTGCCTCAAAAGTAGTAGTGATTGCCTTTCCCGACGATTCCAAACGAGTTGACGAGGCAGAGCACCTCGCAAACGACTTTTATCTAAGCATAACAGGTCGAGATCACCGATGGCTTAAGGAACACTTCGCAATGAAAAAGCCATCCATCAGGACAATCGTTACGTATCTTGATGGATTAGGGTATCCCTATGAAATACTAGGAACCAATAATCTGGATAATTGGCTTCTTACTGTTCTGGCGAACTTTATTCAAGAAAAATACCCTGCACATACCGAAGCCCTAGAACAACTGAACCGCTTTTACAACGAAAATATTATGGAAGTTGGCGATCTTGAGGGCCCTTCGTATCGAAAGATGCTTATCATATACAAAAAACGAAATCAAAAGACAGAACTGGTAGAGCAGATCAGAAAATCCACGTCCTCCCAGAAGTTACAGCAGTTTCGAGCAAAGTACGTAGCTTATTTCGGCGATATTGTTCGAGACTATGTCTCCGCGGTAAAAACTATAGAATCAAACGAGTATTCCGCAGAGTATCAGGAGAAGACCGAACAATTGCTGGCCGCGCAGGAAATGAAGCTTTATGATTACGAAATAAGAGTGAGCGAACTTGAGGCACAGCTGAATCATCGAGCATATGAGTTGCACACAGTACGCAGCGAGCTGGCAAACTACCGCCAGCAACTCGCTCGTGTTCAGTCAACCTTTCTTTGGCGAGTCATGCACTCAAAAAAGCTCCCCATTTACTATCTGCATGAGCTGTACCGTACAATCAAGGCACGGCTTTCCCATAGGATAACCTTAACAAGTAAAGATATGCATACTCAAAATAGCTTCTTTGGCGGAACGGGTCCTCAGGCTCCAAGCATAATATACGAACGACAACGGCAGGAGTATTTAAACTGGAGACTATTCCGAAAAAAAAATCAAAAGGCTGTACCCTTAAAAGGTTTTCACTCCCTATTTAGCATAGTAACTCCCGTGTATAACACCAACCCCTCTCATCTTGAACAGTGTATCAATTCAGTCCGGAAGCAAACCTACAAAAATTGGGAGCACATTCTTGTTAATGATGCCAGCACCAACGAAGATACGATCCGCACACTCAACCAACTTGCGAAAGAAGACAAGCGTATCAGGGTAGTCCACCTCAGAAAAAACAGGGGCATTGCAGGCGCTACCAACGAAGGTATCCGGCACGCCACCGGTTCGTACATCTGTTTTCTCGATCATGACGACATGCTGGATCGCAATGCTCTTGCCGAAAATGCCGCGGCATTTTTGAATGACGGCTCAGTTTCTTTTACATTTTCAGATAAAGATCTTTTCGAAGACTCGCCAAGTTCTTCATTAAATCCCCTCTTTAAGCCACAAATGAGTGAAGTAATGATGCTTTCTGCAAACTACCTGACCCATTTTACGGTGCTCAAGAAAGAACTAGTCGATGCAATCGGTGAGCTGGATACTGAAACCGATGGTGCCCAGGACTGGGATTACTATCTACGGGCTATTGCCACAGGGGCAAAGTTCTACCGGATACCGAAAATCCTGTATCACTGGCGGATTCATGCCACGTCAACTTCTAGCGGTATTAATGCAAAACCATATGCCCAGAAAAATCAGATGTGTGCACTAACAAAGTACTGCGAATCGAAACGCTACATTGCTCATGGAGCATTAGAAGGTCATAAGAACAAGATCGCCTTCATTCCGGAGAAAAATGAAGCACCTGTCGCTATTCATCTGCGCACGAGCAGGCTCAAGTATTCACAAAAACTAATACAGAAGATTATCAACATTTCAAACTATCGAAACTTCACCATAGCGGTTCACGGACTTTCTGAGGAGGTTGTCGGAATTACTCATCCCAGAATATCATACTCCGCCTCAGCACGGCATTCGGCTCTGGATTTTTCGTATTTACGCAGTGAAGGTTCGCCTTTTGCAATACTACTGCACGATACCCTTGTTCCAGACTCTCCCTACTGGATTGACGAGGTTATTGGCTTCTTGCGCATACGTCCTGATTTTCGCGCTGCAACAGGAAAAATCATCCTAAACTCGGGCACGATCCTTGGAACAATACGCCAGCTTCGGGAGCGGGCAGTAATCAATCAATTCGACAAGTACCCGGATGAGTATATCGGGATTATCGGATCATCGGAATGGTACTGGGAGATGGCGGCACCTGCTCCGCTCTTTCTGGCAATTCCTCAGCATGCTTACGGTCACTTTGTGTCAGTAAAAAACTGGGAAGATTATTTTCGTGTTTTTGTACAAAAGGGGTTCAAAGAACTAACTGCAGTATATAACCCGTTCGCACGTATGAGGTGTATTGATGAAAAATCAGCCCGTTCCTTTGCGAATGAACCAGCTGAAATAGATGAAGGAATCTACCGCAGTGCTCCGGAACTATGCGAAAAGATGCTTCACCCGGAAATTGCATATACCGTCTCGGAAAAAAAACGCACCCCGGGAAAAATACTTATTGCTCCTACTTACCATGCATAACCTTGATTTTGAACAAGTATGGCTATACGATTTCGGTCCTGCAGATATTGCAAAAAACGAAGCAGTTCAAAAAAAAGCGCCGCAAAAAAAACGAATTCAGTCTGCGCTGTGGTTTCTTCCCGAAATTGATAATCCTTTTTATGGGGGTATTCACACCATATTGCGTCTTGCCGATAAACTACATCAAGAGGGTATTAGAAGCTCTTTCCTGATAGATAACCCGAAAAAGGACAATTTTCTCCTGGCTAAAATTACTGAGGCATTTCCTTCACTCTCTGATTCCCGAATATATTTTGTGCCGGAGAATAGACGTCTGGATTCTATTCCGGAACATGATATTTCGATTTGTACCCTATGGACTACCGCGTACCTCTCCCTAAAATTCAACCGTGTTCGCCGGAAATTCTACATGATCCAGGATGCGGAAAATTTCTTCTATCCTGCCGGCTTTATTTCCGGACTTGTTGAAGCAACGTATCGATTTGGTTTTCTCGGTATATGTAACACCGAAGCAATAGCTGAGTACTACCGAACACGGTATGGGGCAGTTGCAGAGGCCATACAGCCAGCCGTGGATCACGCGATATTTCATGCCGGTAGGGTTCCCTCTCGGGAGCGTTTTGAAGATACGTCTATTTTCTTTTACGGACGTCCCGGACATCCCAGAAATGCTTTTGGACTCGGAATTTCCGCATTGCGAAAAGTAAAGAAACAATATGGTATCCGCGTTCGGATAGTGGCTGCCGGTTCAAGCTGGAAACCCGAAGATTACGGACTGGATGGCATAATCGAAAACCTCGGTGTTCTCAAATACCATCAGACAGGCGACCTGTATAGAAAATGCGATATCGGTTTGTCAATGATGTTTACACCACATCCGTCTTATTTACCGTTTCAGCTAATGGCTTGTGGTGTTGCGGTCGTTACCAATAAAAATGAAAGCACCGAGTGGTTTTTCAAAGACCGGAAAAACTGTTTGGTTTCTCCGCCGACGGCGACGTGTCTTTTTGAGAGTATAAACTCTCTTATAGTGTTGCCGGAGCTTCGTAATCAGATTGTTCAAGGAGGACTTGAGACCATTAAAAATTATGGAACATGGGAAGAGCAGATGAATAAAATATATCGCTTCATTGTGGCGCAGACTACTGGCACATCAGCATAGCCTAGGCTCGAGTGGTACAATAGAGAAAGTATGTGTGCAATCGTACTTCAAGACGTAAATAAGTATTATTACCTGCAACACCAGAAAACGCTGAAAGAAGTACTGCAGGCGTTTATTCTTCAGAAAAAAACTATCGATTCCATTCATGCAGTGAAGAATCTCTCCTTCTCCATTAAGCGGGGTGAGGTGGTCGGAATAATTGGGAAGAACGGAGCAGGAAAGTCAACCCTTCTCAAATTAATCGCAGGGGTAAGCAAGCCTTCCTCCGGAACGGTTCAGTTGAACGGTAGGCTCGCCCCTCTTATAGAACTGGGTGCAGGATTTCATCCCGAACTATCCGGCCGCGAGAATATTTATCTGAACGGGATTATCCTCGGTCTTACCGAGCAAGAAGTCACGGAGCGGTTTGATGATATAGTTGCGTTTGCAGAAATCCGCGATTTTATTGATATGCCCGTAAAGAACTATTCTTCAGGAATGTATGTACGTCTGGCGTTCTCGGTAGCGGTTGCTACCCAGCCAGAGATACTACTGGTAGATGAGGTGCTGTCCGTTGGAGATCTTTCTTTTCAGAAAAAATGTATGCAACGGATGGAGTCCTTTAGAAAAAACGGCACAACGATCGTTTTGGTCTCCCATGATCTTGGTACTGTCGAGAGCTTTTGTGAACGCACGATAATAATTGACCATGGTTTAAAAGTATTTGACGGAAACGCACGTGAGGGAGTCTCTCTTTTTAGGGAGCGCTTTTTATGAAACTCCTTGAACTTTACCGGTATCGTGAACTAATAAAACACCTCGTGCTTCGTGAGATTAAAGGTCGCTACAAACAGTCATTTATCGGGTTTTTTTGGATACTACTTAACCCATTATTCCAGATGCTTATTATGAGTTTTGTATTTTCGTTTGTTATCCGGACGGGTCAACTGAGTGTTCCGTTCCCGATCTTCGTATTTGTTGGCCTGCTTCCGTGGACGTTGTTCTCCAATTCGCTCTCCAGCGGGGTGAATATATTAGTGGATAATGCTTCTTTAATTAGGAAAATTTACTTTCCGCGTGAAATACTTTTGATTGCAACACTTATCGCCAAACTTGTTGATTTTGCAATCGCAAGCATGATCTTTATTGCCATGATGCTCTACTATCAAATACCGTTTACCTGGTACATGTTGCTTTTCGTGCCGATCCTTCTTGTTCAGACTGTATTTACATTTGGCCTAGCACTGGTCCTTTCAGCTCTTAATCTCTTGTACCGTGATGTGCAGTATATGTTTCAGCTGATACTCTCGCTGTGGTTTTACCTGACTCCTATCGTCTATTCTGTCGATTTTTTCCCCGAGCAGTACCGTTGGATCTTCCAAATAAACCCTATGTCCGTATTTATCAATGCCTATCGACAGGTCTTGCTGGGGGGTGATGTATTCAATATTCCTGCCATCTTGCTCGGGGGCGGAATTGCGCTAGTGATGTTTTTTATTTCTTACGGATTATTCAAAAAAATGGAAGGAATAGTCGCAGATGTAGTTTGATATGAAACAAATACTGGTAACCGGTTCCATGAGTTTTGATGTAATCATGGATTTTCCGTCACGGTTTCAGGAACATTTGCAACCTGATAAACTCCATTTACTAAATGTATCTTTTGTAGTCGATAAACTCGAAAGACAATTTGGAGGTACTGCAACGAATATTGCATATAATCTCGGTCTTGTGGGTTGTAGCGGTGTAAAACTGCTAGCCAGTGTCGGAAAAGATGGTCAGCCCATTCTTGACTTTCTTCAATCGCATCAGGTCGATACATCAGAAGTCCTCATAGATACTACGATGTACTCGGCTACCGGTCATGTGATAACCGACATAGACAATAATCAGATATGGGGTTTTTACTATGGAGCTTGCTCACATGCAAAACACATTCGAATTTCACAAAACGGTACTGGAACTTCTGTTCTGGTACTATCTGCAAATCATCCGGATGCATTTGTTTCATTTCAGAAACAGGCCATCGAAAACAAGCTGACCTATCTGTACGACCCTGGTATGACTCTGTCATGGAATACCGCGGAGCTTTTGCGGGAGGGAACTCTCCATGCAAAATGGCTTGTTGGGAACGACTATGAGATATCTGCTATGTTATCACGCACTGGGCTCACCGAGGATGAAGTGGTAAACGCAGGGGTTTCAGTTATTACTACCCTTGGAGAACACGGATTGTTGTATCGTGATAAATCGAATAAGTATGTTGTGCCTGCGTATACACTAAAAAAAGTAATTGATCCCACGGGTGCCGGTGATGCCTGGAGAGCCGGATTTCTGTACGGTTTGCAGCAAGGAGAATCTGTCATAGACAGTCTCGCATATGGGAATGCTCTTGCAAGTTTCGCAGTTGAAAAATATGGCACTGTGAATCATCACCCGAGCCGGAAAGAGATTGAACATCGGAAAAATGTGATCAGAAAATCATCCAGATGAATTGTGATATTATTATCCCGAACTTCAACGGGAAAGAGCTGTTACAACAACACCTGCCAAATCTTCTTCGTTCTATTCCTAGATCATCTCGGATCTTTATTCATGTGGTTGATAACGGGTCGCAGGATGGAAGTGTTTTGTACCTAAAGTCTTTGGAAACAAGGTATACAAATCTCGAGATACATGCTCTCGGTCGAAATAGCGGTTTTTCCGGAGCATGCAATTGGGGAGCGAGCTATTCGGAAGGAGAGGTACTTGTTTTTTTGAACAACGACTGCACTCTATCCTATCCCGTACTCGAAAAACTCTACTCTGCACTTTCGGAGTCGGTAGTTGCGGTACAACCGGTTATCCTAACGGCCTCCGGCAACGTAGAAAATTGCGGCTTTCTTATGGATAAGCGTATTGCAAGAGCTAAGCCTGTCACCGATCCCACGCAATGTGAAGCATATTATTCCTTCGCAAACTGGGATAGCGGTTTGGAGATTTTTTATGGTATTACCGCAGCCTGTCTTGCTATTCGAAGAGATATTTTTAGGAAACTGGGCGGTTTTGACGAATCATTTCACTCATATTTGGAAGATATAGACCTCTCGATTCGTATTGCAAAAGCTCGGCTGCAGTATCGTGTTTGTACAGACGCCACTGTTGTGCATCAACATTTGGCAACCAGTTCAAAAATGGGCATATATAAACAGAAAAGAGATTTTCTAAACTGGATTCGTATCATTTACAAGCATTATTCCTGGACCTCCATTCTTAAAAACGGCATTGCACTCAGCGCGGAACGACTCCGCAACCTGAATGGAATAAGAAAGGCGACTCCTATGAAGGGATGAACTTCCCAAAAGACCGAGGCACCAAGGAATTATGAAACTTCCCTGCGAACCAGAAACTTGTCTTTAAAAGTTTATCTTCTACCGTTTTCCGAAGAGTGAGTGCAATATGCGTTCAATTCTATTTCGGTGCTGAAGAATTTGAGTACTCCTTACGTCTAAGGTGTGTGTCTGAGCGGCTAGTAACATCAATATTCCTTTTCCAATTTTTCCCGAATGGTAATCTTCCCTTATTGCCTCTTGTAGTAGCATGTTCTTGTAGTAGGTATGCAAGTGTTTTTCACGGGTTATGGTGTTGGCGTATTCCAAGTGGCTTGATTCAGGCCGGATGTGGTAATTTGCCAGAAACTCAGGAATCACGTCAATGTCGTACTCGAGTGCAAAACGAAGGTGGAAGTCCCAGTCCGCCAGTACTGGAATATCGGCTCGGTACGGCCCGACTTTACTCAAGGCATCTCTGCGGAATAAAAATGCTATCGGCGGAAAAACATTATATGCTGCCAGCTGTTCAATCGAGATGGAAGCATATTCAGGAAAAAATGGCGTACGGGATAGTTCAATAGGGGTGCCCTTTTTCATGGTTTCATGAACACACATCACCTTTGTCACCACACCATACACCTCTGGGGAGCTATTGCGAAGGTACGCAACTGTTTTTTCAAGAAAATCCGGCTCCCAGGTATCGTCATCGTCGTGCATACAGATATAAGTGCTTTCGCTTGCGTTGATTCCGATTTGATAGCCCGCTTCTCTACTAGGTTTACAATGTTCTACCAGCGTAACTTTCCCTGCGATATGAGCAGTCTCCGATACCAGTTTTTCGACCGGTTCCCGCGGTGCATTATGGTTCACAATCACAAGATGCCAGTCGGTGAATGTTTGAGCGGCCACACTCAAGAGTGCTCGCCGCAACAAGGCAGGCCTGTCTTTTGTTCGCATGATAATAGCTACGCTTTTCATTGGGATAATTATAGTACACTCATTATTTGCCTTACCCGGTTGGCGAAGGTGTGGGCTTCCTGTACTAGCTGATGTGCTTGGCGTCTGCGGTCTTCGTATTTGTCCGGGTCATCGAGAATTTTTCGTAACTCGTACGTAAAGTCGTACCTTCCGGTATAAAATGGTATAAAACCTTGAAATACCTCCTGCAATCCACGGACGTAATCGGTGTACACTAGCCCGCCTGCGGCCAGGACATCAAAGATCCGGTTTGAGAGAAACCCATACTGCTTCATTCCCGCGAGGTGATCGTTGAGTACAACTGGTGCAGTCGCATAAAGGAGCGGCAGCCTAGAGTTTTCTACTCGGTTCGCAATAATTTTCGCGCTATCAATGTACTCAGACCAACCGCTACCGTAGACACGCAGGGGAATCCCAGCCTCCATAGCGTACCGTACGACTTCCCGGTACTCGCCCCGGGTATTCCCAACGAACAATAACGAAGATTCTTTATGTGAAGTTGTTTTCTGTGCTGGTGCAAAAGATGTTGCCTGCAGAAGCGGGAATATGTATGTCGATACCAGCCTCTTCATTTTCTCAGCGAAGTGTGAAGATGCAACACCTACGAAATCAAACGATAAGTATTCATCTGTCGAAACTGTTTCCGGATGGCTGATGTGCCAGAGTAGGTTCTGTTTTGCCTTTCTTGAACCTGTGTAACGTTGCTGACCGCGAATATGAATATGAAGGGTATAAGTATCAGGCTCCGTCTCCCATTCGTATAAAAAAGCAATGTGGTATTCAAAGGAATGTTCTGCAAAGGCTTCTCCCAGCGCACGGGCGAAGTGATAATCGCCCCAGAGCTCTGCCTCAGAGCGGTCGGGGCAACAGATGGTTATGAGTAGTTGAGATTTCATCCTTTATGGCTTGTATAACTGATAACAACTTAGTGTCGCGCTTCCATGTCCGCACACAGGATGACACGGTGCGGTAATCAGTGTTGTCTTTGGGGTGCGTGAGTACAATTTCGCAAGCATTATCAACAGGTAGCTGAAAAACACCTGGTTTGCCGGCAGTAATATATTCACGAATTGCTTCGAGAGTATCGCTATCTCCGGTACCGGCAATACCGATTCTCAATGGCTCGTCGCTCCAAATTGCGTTTCCTTGCATCCGATCAAGCAGAACGGTTACCGCTACCTTTTCGTTCCATTTTTCCAGGAACAACACTTCATTCTGCCTTCTCATGGAGTCCTTTCGATCGGGATCCGCTATCGTATCCTGCGTTCCGAATTCATAATGAAATGCCACACAGTGTGGGATATAGAAAACGCGCATACCGTTTTCCCATGCAGTCAGGCACAAGTCCACATCTTCATAGCCATACAGATAACCCTCATCGAAGTTGCCTAAAGTGGTAAATGCAGTTTTTGATATGCACATACAGGCAGCCGATACTGCTGCAATCGGAGTAGTGGTATCTGCAACAGGTGAAAATGGGTGATCTCCTTTTCTGCGGTTTTCGGGAAGATATGCATTCGTGCCGATCACCGTATTCCGCTGAACGAAGGTGATCCCCTCATGTTGTACACTGAGGGCCGGAAACGTGATTTCTTGGGATACGTTCGAACGCGGGTATTCCGGATATATGAGTTTCGCGCCGAGAATCGAGTTGGGGTAGTCATTAGTTCCGGTAGCAAAAGCCTCTAACCAGCCGGGAAGTACCTCTATGTCGTTGTTAAGAAAAACAAGGTGTGAGCCGTGTGCCTGCCGAGATAAGTAATTATTCCCTGCAGAAAACGACAGGTTTACTCGTGATTCCAAAACACGCACGTTACTAGAAATTCTTTTGCGACCTTTGCAGAGTGCTGAGTGTAAAATTGGTTGCGTTGATCCGTTATTCAATATAAGAATCTCGTATGGAACAGACCCGCTGTTTTTCTGAATCGAATCGATGCACCGTAGTGTCATCTTCGGGTTGCAGTGGTGAAGAATCAAGATCGAAAAAAACGGGGTTTTTCCCGACACACGTCTTACCGGTGCTCCGAATTGTTCTCTTCTTTTCTGAATCTGTTTTTGAACAGTTTCTTCTATTTTTTGGCGGGTGAGAGTATTCCACGCCTTACGGTACTGTTCGTACAACATGGAATTCGTTACTCGATCTGCACGGTGCCGTATGTTGTGAAAGAACATACGAAGACGAAATACTGGTGAACGCTTCACCGCGCCGAGCGCACGGAGGAGAGCATCCCGATACCCGGCAAGTTCTTGGCAGTTTGCAGGTAGAGCCTTTAATTTCGGAATGTGTGGCGGTCCCAGAACTGGGATACCTGTGAAGACCCTCCAGATACGGTAAAATCTTGAATGGATTAATGGATCAAGCTGCTTCCTCAGTAACATAATATCAGTATTCAGCTGTTTTTTAAGAAGCTGGTTCTCGGTTGCGCATTTTTGTGTCATATTCCGGTAATAAAATGATTAGGTAGCCCGCGAACCGCTTCGGGATTTGCATTTCCTAACTCCGCAATGTGCTTTCCGGCAAGAGAGAACAGAATTTTTGTATACAATGATTGAAGATCTTTTTTTTCTATACCCTCGAGAAGATTCGTACTTTCTATGTCCTGCAGAGTCATTTCAAACTGCGTTTGAAGAAAATCATACCCTTCGTAGCATTGCTCTTGCTCTTCCGGCTCCCTAAGAAGTTCCTGCAATGGTGCGGTAGCTTTAGATGTGTTCGAAAAGAAGTCTGAGTTGGCTTTTATGAATTGAATATAAGTGAATAGTAATTCATTGAGCGAGTGAAACACGGAGTGTGATTTCTCCCCATACAGCTCTAACTGTGTTTTGTATCCCACATAGTAGCGCCGTAAGAAATACGCGGCAGAACGGGTGTGTGAATGAACTACTTCAGCAGTTCCGCAGTATCCAATCTGGTAACCTTTTTTTGCAAGAACAGTTGCAAACCAGGTATCTTCAGAAATTGTGATTTCTGGAAAGCCTCCACACTCCGAAAAAACCTCTTTGCGGATGGCGCAAAATACGTTATCCAGAAAGCTCAATCTCCGTCGTGCGAGTAGCGAACATGCAGCATATTCGGTACCATCCGGGAGCCGGTGGAAAACCGTTTCGTCGTCAAGAAAGAGAGACCGGTATGTTCCAGTTACCTGCCACTGTGCAAATATGTCTGCGTCCGGAGCCGGAACTTGTCGCCCCGTAACTGCGGCAACAGACTCGCCTCCGGTTGCAAGCGGCGTTAAGAGCTGCATGAGAGTCTCTTCTGTTTTCAAGTACGCATCCTGTACCAGAAATACTAGATACTTCCCCCGAGAAAAAGAAGCAGCATAAGTACGGGACCTTCCGTGATTGAATGGTTTTCCTTCCGGAGGAAGCACCCGCGCCCCCATTTTACTGGCTAGCTCCACCGTGCCATCGGTTGATCCAGAATCGTAGACCATTATTTCAAGCTTGGGAACTCCTTTCTGCACCTTGAGAGAGCGTATACATCTCGGAAGTTCCTTCGCGCCCTGGTACGTGGGAATTATTATCGAAACCTGATCCCGGATTTCGCTTGGTTCGACAAAACGGTACGCCAGTGATATCTGACGTGCTAACTGCCATGTTTTTACTTTTTTGCGAATAGTGTACCATCTCTTGGAACCGATACCAGCCTGAATACTGGAGCAGATAAGGGATTTCAACTTTAGCCTCATGTGAGCTTATTATATACGTTAATCAGGGCTATTCGAACGGCTTTTCAACTTGATATACTGAACGAGTGGTACTTAGTTCAAAACTACGCAAAGTATTTCTGTTTATTCTCCCGCTGCTCTTGGCACTCGTGGTTGTTTCAGCGGTTGCAGCAGAGAAATCTGTATCCCGGCCCCGTGCCGAATCCGGTGATATGCAACAGCCAGAATCCGAATATTTGCATTTAAACGACGGGCGTCGTCCGGTAGCGGTATCAATAGACGAAAATCCAGAAACGATCAATGTGGCAATCACGGATTACCTGCATTGTTCGGACTGGCTGAATTCCGGCCAGGCGGTAGTACGGGTAGATACAATACCCTTTAAGGACTACGTGAGGAATGTCCTTCCCAACGAATGGATCTCGACATGGCACCCGGAAGCTTTAAAAGCAGGTGCCATCGCAGTAAAAAACTATGGCTGGCGAAAAAAAGTTGTCGGAGCTAGAAGCTACCTGCAGTCCATGCATAACCTGGATAAGCCGCCGGACATTACCGATACAACCTGCGATCAGGTATATCTGCCGAATACATCTCGGCCATCAACCGATGCCGCTGTGGAAGCCATCTGGGATTACCGGATTACGCGGAATAATGCGCTTCTTGCGAATTTTTACCTGGCGACCGAAGCACAGTGTCTTGCGTCGCCATATCAGCCTTGTATGCCGCAATGGGGAACCCAGTACCGAGCGCTTGAGGGAAAAACCTGGCAGGAAATAGTACAGCTTTATTATGCGCCTGTAAACATCGAGCTTAATCCCCTGACAATCGTCCCGAACGGGTTGTACCGCTTCTGGAGCGATACGTACAAGTCGCACTTCTACACCGCAAGCGTCGCCGAGCGAGACTATGTCAGGAGGTCTCTTTCTAGAAACTGGCGGTACGAAACGGTTGCTTTTGTTGTTGCTAATCAATCAGACGCTGGTTCTATTCCCGTTTATCGGTTTTGGAGTGAAAGGTACCACTCTCATTTTTACACCGCAAATGAAGGTGAAAAGGTTTTTGTGGAGCAAAACTTTGACGATTTCACCTGGCAATTTGAAATGGTTGCTTTTTGGGTGTTCCCACTCTCGCAAGAAGGACCGTACCGCGAAGTATATCGCTTCTGGAGCGACACCTACCGGTCGCATTTCTACACAGCCAGTCAAGCCGAGCGTGATTTCATCATTGCAAACTATAAACCTGTCTGGCGGTACGAAGGTCCGGTCTGGAAAGTTGCCCAGTAAACTCACCGGACGTACCAGGCTATCTGTTCATACGACCATACCGATGCTGGGAAGTTTGACTCGATGTACTGTTTTTCACCTTCATTAGCAGTGTAAAAATGCTTTCGGTAGAGCGGGCTCCAGAAACGGTATACCGGGCGGGTATCCGGAGTCCCGGGAGGAAATACATAAAACGCAACCGTTTCGTACCGCCAGACTGATGATGGAAAAGTTTTTTCGATATAGACCTTTTCCCCGGCATTTGCCGTGTAAAAGTGCCCCTGCTGAGTGTTGCTCCAGAAACGATACACCGGTATACTCCCCGCTTGTTGCGTGGCAAGTGCCGAAAAGCCGGAACCCTCGAACCGCCAGGTCGAGGTAGCAAAGGTCTGAATTACCCAATCCCGCTCTCCCGGACTGATCGTAAAAAAGTGGCCACGTTTCTCGTCACTCCAGAAGCGGTAGACTACCGGATCAATGGCATCCTGGCTGCCGTCTGCAAGCACGGGGGTGCCCGCGATCTTCGGCAGAGCTTTGATCCGGTCGTAAACCGGGCGGACCCCCCCGCCCGGACGTTCCCAGGCCCATACATCGAAGGGTGCGGTTTGATAGGAAAACAGAAACGGTGTTACCGCCTTCACCCGCGAATCACGGAACCAGACCTCGCGGTATGCCTGTTCCAGGTACGTGGCAATGGTTTGTTCATCGTACGATGTTACCGGCCATCCCGTTTCGGTAATAAAAACCGGTTTTCCCGTGATTCCCCGGCCGGCGAGCCACTGTAGTTCCCACTGGTAGTTGCGGATCGAATTGCGTCCAGTATCGTTAGGTTTCCCGCGGAATCCGGGGTTCGGGTATGAATGAGATGCCCATCCCTTGATATTCGTCTGTATCTCCTGTTGCGGGAACGTTGCAAACATCCGCTCTAGGAACTGTACCTGATCCAGATAGGAAGTCCCTTGGGTTGGCGCCGCGCTATCAAATCCGGCGAGCATGACTACGTAATCGGGGCTAGCTGCATTCAGCTGCGTGGCGAACTCACGGGCAACGGCTCCATAATCTTCAGGATTCACTGCACCTCCCCACTCACGGGCATTGTTGGGCTCGTTAAACAGGATCACATACCGTTCCCGGGTTACCCAGTTCAGGCTTTGCAAAAACGAAACCCAGCTTCCAGAATCTTCTTTGGCAGGGCGCCGCCAGTTTGCGCCTTCGGCACGGGTTGCCAGCCGCACCACAGGAATAAGCTTCCGCTCGCGTAACGCTGAAAAGTAATTGTTCCAGCGCGCCGTGTCCCGATCCGTCTCCTGGATGACAACGGTTATGTAACCCCAACTGCCGCCGTTCCCGTTCACTGCGGCGGCGATTGCGTCTAGTTTCGTCTCGTCAGGCGAAGCGACATTGACGCCGAAGATGTTGTTGTTTCCGCAAGCATGTTTCGGAAGGAAAAATACCAGGACCATTGCCAGCACAACTGAGCGGATCAGAACAGAATATGAGAGAAACTTTGCCAGGAAACAGAGCCGGTTTCGGTACCGAACGGGTTTCACAGTAAAAGAGCGCGTCAGGAAATGGAATCGGTTCCGGGTTCGGGCTAGTCTCATTGCTCGGGGAATAGAAACGTAGCGAACTTTATCCCCTATTGTACAGGAGTCCGCAGGTACCGATACTTGACAGGCATGGGTACCGGCGAACGTTCCCCCACATACCGGAGGTTGTGGTATATAATCTTCGCATGAACTATCACATCAAAGATGCGGCACTCGCCGAGGAAGGAAAAAACCTGATTACCTGGGCAAACCGGGATATGCCGGTTCTTAATCTGATAAAAAAGCGGTTTAAGAAAGAACAGACCCTGAAAGGCGTCAGGCTGGCAGCTTGTCTCCATATCACATCAGAAACGGCAAATCTGGCGATTACGCTGAAAGAGGGCGGTGCGGAAGTGTTTTTGTGCGCCAGCAATCCCCTCTCCACCAACGATGCAGTGGCAGCGGCTCTGGTGAAGCATTATGGTATTGCGACGTTTGCAATCAAGGGAGAAGACAACGATACTTACTACAAGCATCTGGAGGCCGTACTTGACGAACATCCCAACCAGACCATGGACGACGGGGCTGATCTGATGTCGCTCCTGCACTCTACCCGGAAAAAGCAGATCAAGGATTTAGTAGGTTCCACCGAAGAGACCACTACCGGTGTGATCCGCCTTCGGGCACTTGCCGCAGAAAAAAAGCTGAAAGTCCCCGTGGTTGCAGTGAACGATAATCTGACGAAGCACATGTTTGATAACCGTTATGGCACTGGCCAATCAACCGTGGATGCCATTATGCGCTCCACCAATATCTTGCTCGCCGGAAGCAAAGTGGTGGTTTGCGGCTATGGCTGGTGCGGAAGGGGTATTGCCATGCGAGCCCGCGGCCTTGGCGCCCGCGTTATTGTCTGCGAGATCGAGCCGGTAAAGGCGCTCGAGGCACTTATGGATGGTTACGACGTGATGCCGCTCAAAGACGCAGTGAAAGATGCCGACGTGATTTTGTCTGCTACCGGCAACAAGCACGTCATTGATATCCACCATATTATGGCAGCAAAAGATGGTGCGATCATTGCTCAGTCCGGTCACTTTGATGTCGAGATCAACAAAAAAGCAATGGAAAAGGTCGCAAAAACGATCAGGAAGATCAAGCCAATGGTAGACGAATATATTATTGAGGGAAAAAAGATATACCTCCTTGGTGAAGGCCGTCTGGTAAACTTGGCTGCTGCGGATGGGCATCCGTCCTCGGTGATGGACATGAGCTTCGCTGGCCAGGCGCTTGCAGCAGAGTATATCTGGAAACACAAGGGAAAGCTGGAGAATAAAGTGTATTCTCTACCACCCGAGATCGATTCAGAGATTGCCGCGATGAAGCTTGCAAGCCGCGGCATTGAGATTGACAAGTTGAGCCAGGAACAGATCAAGTACCTGAATTCCTGGGAAGAAGGAACCTGAGCACTTCCCCGCTGGAAACTGCACTGTCCAGACAGGCGTGTCTCGATTATAATCCACATATGACAGCAAAACTGACCAAGATTATAGCGACCATCGGACCGTCGTGCGATAATGTCGAAAAAATCAAAGATCTCATAGAATACGGGGTGAACATTTTCCGCTTCAACTTTAAGCACAGCACAGTAGAGTGGCACGCCGAACGGCTTAAACTTGTCGATATGGTCTCCCAGGACTTGAACCTGCCGATCGGCACTCTCCTGGATCTCCAGGGTCCTGAGATTCGCCTCAACACTCCGGAGGGCAAGCCGATCCAGCTGTCGCCAGGTGACCTAGTATATATCGGGAACGACCCCCGCCCGGAAGACACAAAGTGGTTCAGCATCAATCACGTCGATGTCCTGAAACACCTGATCGTGGGACAAGAAGTGATCGTGGAAGACGGTAAGTTCACCTTCGAAGTGGTTGAGACCGGTGACCGGTGTGTGGTGAGGTCGGTGAACGAAGGCGAACTCGGCAATCGGAAATCGTTCAACATTCCGGGTGCCGACTTCCCCTTTCCGGTGCTGATCGATCGCGACCGGGAAGGGCTACGGTTGGCGAAAGATCATGAAGTTGATTTCATTGCACTTTCGTTTGTCCGCAGCGCAGAAGATCTTCGTATTGTCCGCGAGGAGATGAACCGCATGGGCATCCGCTCCCAGCTCATCGCCAAAATCGAGACACAGAAAGCGCTTCTTGATCTGGATGCGATCGTCGATGCCTCGGATGGTGTCATGGTAGCCCGAGGCGATCTGGGTGTGGAGCTGCCCAAAGAGCAGGTTCCCTACTATCAGCGGATCATTATCACCAAGTGCGTCGAAAAAGGGATTCCGGTAATCACGGCGACCCAGATGCTTCAGTCCATGATCGACGCACCGCATCCTACACGGGCGGAAGTCTCCGATATTGCAAATGCGACGTACGATCTAACCGACGCTGTAATGCTCTCCGGGGAAACCGCGCAGGGCAAATATCCGCTCGATGCCGTGAATGTAATGGCAAAAACTGTCATGTTTAACGAAACCAAGTTCCATGTCGATTCCCGTACCCGTTTCAAGTATCAGATCGAAGACACTGAACAAATGATCTGCAACGCCGCCTATTCCCTGTATCTGCAATGCATTGAGATGGGCGAAGACCTGGCCGGATTCATCGTGTTCACCCAAAGCGGGAGAACGGCACGCATTTTGTCCCGTTACCGTCCCAGTCTACCGATTTTCGCCTTTACCCCTACTATACAAATCAGGGATTCCTTAAGCATGAACTACGCCGTAGTCCCGCTTGCGCAGGAAATCCTTGAGAACGAGCCGGTCACCAACGACAATATTCTTTCCGCACTGCACTTTCTGCAGCACAACGGGTACCTGAAGGCAAAAAAGAAGGTAATCGTACTCCATGGCGATGTATGGGCACTTCAGGGGGGAACCTCAACTATGAAGATAGTTACTGTGTAGGGTAGTATATACTGTTGCCTATGCAGGAGGCAGATACGCTCTGGTCTCGCGATTTGCGTAACCCGGGACGACCTTCCTTTGGAAAATGCGCTGGTAGGGATAGAAGGAGAAAAGCTCGCCGCAAACGCGGAAGGGGGTATGCATTTTACGAATGTTAACACCGCAATCTACCTTTAGCGTAAGTCTCGCTCGACCTTACTATGGGACAGTATAGCGTATGGTATAATTTTCTATTCATGTCTAACCCCCTGATTCGTAATTTCGCGATTATTGCCCATATCGACCATGGCAAGTCAACGCTTGCCGACCGGTTTCTTGAGCTGACGCATACCGTCGAGCGCGGTCGTCACGAAGAACAGCTTCTGGACCGCAACCCCATCTCGCGCGAACGGGGAATCACAATTAAGCTGGCCCCCGTAAGAATGCACTACAAAGGCTATACCCTGCACCTGATCGATACGCCCGGGCACGTCGATTTTTCGTACGAAGTGGATCGAACGCTCGCCTGTGTGGAGGGAGTAATTCTACTCGTTGATGCAACCCAGGGCATTCAGGCGCAGACTATAGCGAATGCCTACAAAGCGATCGAAAAAAACCTGATCATTATCCCCGCAGTGAACAAGATCGATATGCCCGCGGCGGATTTCGAGAAAGTAATGAAAGAAATAGTGGATTTCCTGGGCATCGAGGAAGATACCGTCTTTGGGATATCCGCAAAAACTGGAACCAATGTCCCGGAGCTTCTGGATGCTGTTCTGGAACGTATCCCTGCCCCCCAGCAACCCGAAACGGCACCTGCAGATGCACTTCCCGATGGTTCGCAGCCGGAAGAGTTCCAGGCGCTAATTTTCGACTCCTATTACGACCAGCACAAAGGAGTAATCGCCTTTACCCGGATTTTTCGCGGTACGTTTGAGTCCGGAATGAAGATGCAGCTTGCCAGCAACGGTATGACCTTCGAGGCAACGGAAGTCGGTATTTTCGATCCGGAACTTCGCGAGATTGACGCGCTCAAAGAGGGTGAGATCGGGTACATTGTAACCAACCTGAAGGATATTCATCAGGTACGTGTAGGCGACACGATTGTAGATGGAAAAGGTCGCAGTAAGGCAGTATCCGGTTACAAGAAAGTAAAACCGATTGTGTATGCCTCGATGTTTACCACCGACACTGCTGATTATCTAAACCTCAAGAAGGCGCTCGATAAACTATACCTGAACGACTCATCGCTCGAGTTTACCGCGATATACAGTCAGGCCCTTGGGGCGGGTTTTCGTGTCGGCTTCCTTGGCCTGTTGCATGCAGATGTAGTCCGCGAGCGGCTGGAGCGTGAGTTCGGGCTGAGCCTGGTGCTCACTCCCCCGCAAGTAGACTATGAGTTCCGGAACGGACAGTACTATGAACCGATTGTCAAGATAATGATCGTTGCTCCATCCGACCACATCGGCTCTATCCTTTCCCTCTGCGAAGAATACCGGGCGAAGTTTGTAACCATGGACAACAAGAACCAGGTTACGATGCATTACGTGATGCCTATGTCCGAGATGATCTCCGATTTTTTCGACCGTCTTAAGAGTGTGACCTCCGGATATGCATCGCTTGACTGGGAGTTTCTCCGATACGAACCGGTAACTGCTGATAAACTGTCCCTCTTGCTCAATGGTGAGGAGGTAGAAGAATTTTCCGAGATCGTTGTGCAAGATCGTGCCTTCGAAAAAGCTCAGGAACTCACGAAAAAACTGAAAGAGCTCATTCCGCGTCAACAGTTCGATATCAAGATACAGGCAAAGTTTAGAGGGAAAATTATAGCCTCGGAATCGCTTTCTGCCTATCGGAAAGATGTTCTGGTGAAAAATTCGAAAGTAGTGGGTGCCGGGGATGTGGGTCGGAAAAAGAAGCTTCTTGAAAAACAGAAGGAAGGAAAAAAACGGATGAAGATGATCGGCAGGGTGGAGGTGCCAAAGGAAGCCTTTTTATCGCTCTTCAACAGGAATAGAAAGTAACACTCTAAAGTAGTGCAAATCATTCAAACTCAAACCGGCTCAGGTATTCCTGTACAAAAAGTTCCGGTTGCGGATACTCGCTCTGCATAATCGCACTCATTCCCGGGAGCGCTGACTCGATTCCTTCGAATGTTAAGGGTTGTGGTGCTCCCTGAAACTGAACATTATTTGTTGTCAGGACGTCATCATAAATATAGTAGAGTACTATCCGGTTGATAATATACTCACGCCTGCTCTTTTCCGGCACTGAAACATACTTTAGGTTTGCCTCATCAACAAGGTTTGGGGGGATAACTCTTGACCGGTATTTAACCGGAAAGTCGGTAACTTGCGAGGTGAGAGATTTATCGGCTTCTGAGATGCTCGCAGGTCCGCCGAGATTCTCACTGGAGGCTCGTGTGGCGGTAGTATTAGCCCGATTGTTCACAACAAGTGCAGCACTACCTATTACGACCATGAGCGAGAAGACAATTGAAAGGCTGGCAAGTTTCGCGGCATGTGATGACCCCTGTCTCGGGCGGTTAGTGGAATCGTGCATTGTTTCCCCACGATAGTCGGAACCGGCGGGATCATACCTAATATCAGCGATACGTCCATCTTCGGGCATCTGCTTATTATTCATACTGTATTTCAGATTACAAGAACATGCCGAGAATAAGTAACAGCACTGGTACTCCGGCTATTACAAACGGAAGTGGATTGCCGGCATTCTTCAGCTCCTGAGGCGGCAATGTATAGGTGGGTTGAGGTGGCTGTGTCGGGAATGGTGTGTAAGTTGGAAGCGGGGTAAATGTGGGAGGCGGGGCTTGGGGCACATAGGTCGGCTGGACTTGCTGAATGTATTGAATTTGTGGGGGCTGCTGCACAGGCACTTGCTGAACAACTGTCTGTATTTGAGGCGGCTGTGGCGTGTATGTTGGCAGAGGCGTGTACGTCGGGAGAGGCGTAAACGTCGGCTGTGGCGTGGGTGTAGGTTCGGTACAACAGGCCTGGAAGGTGCCCTCACGTACGCATGCACCCACGAAATTCTGCATTGAACAGAGGCGACCGTTTGGTGTCTGTACACAGGACATACCATTTTCACAGACTCCGATATTTTCACCACATGGATTACCACAGCGAGCCGGAGCTGGTGTCGGCGTTGGAGTTGGGGTGGCTGTCGGAGGTGGAGTTGGTGTCGGTGATGGCGCCTGGCAGCAACTTGTCGGATTCGGGTTATTTGCACAAGCGTTACTATACCGGGGCTCTGAACAATACCGGTTCCCGTTGTTGGCAAGCAAGCAGATCAGTCCTTCCTGACATGGGTTCGTATCGCTACATCCTTGGTAGCCGCACGCATTCGGTTGTGGTGTAGGCGTAGGCGTAGGTGTGGGTGTGGGTGTGGGTGTGGATGGTGGAGGCGAGCAACAGGTAGTTTCACTGGGAGCTGCCGCACATTGTTGAACAAATTGTGGTAGAGAACAGTATCTACTTCCTCCAGTGGTGGCAATACACTGGAGACCCTCTGCACAGGGATTACTATCCGAACACTCACGGCCGCAGACTGAGGCAGGCTGTACCACACGAGTCTGCGCAACGCACCAGTTGACACAGGACTCACCAGTGTTTCGGTTTCCTACGTGAATTGTGCCTCCGGTTGTTGCAGGACCCACATTCCGGCACCAGGTACTAGCACCAAAACTTATATTCTGTTGGAGATAGACTACACCGAAGATTACCCCCGAATCGAAATTTATTGGTCGCCCGACGCAGTTCCGCTGTCCATAATTGTCGTTTCGTATCAAATTACCGGATTTCCAGTCGGGCATGGTAAAGGTACCGCTCTCCCCCGCAGGTTGTCCGCCGGGAGTAAGTAAATAGAAGGCACAGGCTGATTCGATTGTGTATTCGTTTCTGCTTGAATCGTACTGGTTCGGAGAATTCAGAGGACGCATCCAGAAGCCAGCCCACGCTGCTCCTTCCCCCGCCGCTGAACTAATTGTAATCCTTTCACCGGGATCAGGAGTTCTGGGAAGCACATTATTTGCACTGGCACTGGTGACCTGTACCGAACCACCCTTTTCCAGACTGACATTGAGCGCAGTACACGTACCTGCAGGTCCGGGAGTTGGAGAGGGTGGTGGTGACTCTACCGTTCTCGGAGGAGGACGTGTAGCAGTAGGAGGTGGGGGCTTAGTGGGTTCTCCACAGGGACAGTCCCCCTTCGGAAAGTCGTACACATCCTCCTGACAATTGTTGTACACATCGACATAGAAGCAGTTTGGTGCATCTTTCGTTTCGCAATACCGACCCTTATATACTGTCGGACAGACAGTCGGGGGAGGACGCGTCGGTTCGTTTGGAGGGGTTGTTGGTTCTGGGCCATCGCAGGTTATAGGATTCCCGCAACCGGATGCTACGGTATGATATCCGCGGGGTCTTCCGGCACAGGCGGTCCCGTCGTCACAGGATATCCCGCGGGCTTCCACAAATCCGTACTTGTATCCGTCTGCTCCTGTGTACGCTGGATTTACACAATAAAACATCTGCCCCGGTAAGGGATACCCCACTCCATTAAATTCTGCCGGTGTGCATCCACTACCTCTGTATCGGCAATTGGTTCCATGCAAGTACTCCCCTTGAGCTCTGGTGGGCTCTGGCGTCGGCTGAGCAGATTGAGTTGGATTGGGAGCTCCACCACCTGGCGGGGGAGGAGCTTGTCCTCCCGACTCACACGCTCCGCAGATTGCTTCACAATTTTGAGCTGGACTACAACTGGTACATTTCTGTTCACACCACTTGTACTGACCTGGCTGGCAGGTTGGAGGATGAGTATTATTTTCATCTCTGTAGCGGTTACAGGTCTGCTTTTGTCCAGACTCTCTGCGGGGACATGGGCCGCATACCGGACGGGGATTCCGACCATTATCGCATACGACCTCGCAGTCAACGGCAGCTGGAGGATCTGTACAGCGTGTGCTATCAACGTACTTGTTTCCGCAGGCAGGATCTGCTGCTCGGGTTGCGGTAGTGAGTCTGCCGGCATTCGGGCCTGAACCCGGTTGTGATGTTGCAGACGTAACCACAATAAAACCGGCAATAACAATTAAAATTACTCCTGCGGATAACTTGATTATCCCCATGAGTGCGATATTTTTCAGGATTGATTTCACTTTTTTTACTGGAACTGTGACATCCTTTCCGCGATGACGTCTTTAATTGACAGATACTTTTTTTTCTCAATTCGTGTCGGATAGACTACTATGTACATGTATGGACTTGTACTGTTTAATGTGAGCACCTCGGAAACCTGATTAACGGGAAGGCTGAAGAGCAACTGATCAAATTCTTCATCGTAGATATAATAATCCTGGGCCGGTACATTGTTCAAGTCTGCAAAATAACCTCTCACATGAATGTTCATCTCACCGTTGGTAAGCAGTATAACGTCTTGATCTGCATTTGCCTCGTCAAGAATCTCCTGATAATTGGCTGGGTTTGCAGCAAGTTTATCGCGATAACTGGATATAACTGCAAGTGCTTTTTCCTGCAAATTAGGGCCAAACTTTTCCCGTGCACGATAGTCATTATCAAATGCGACAAAATATACTTTTAGGAATACATAGTCGGCGCGGTGCAAAAGATTGAAGTCGAACTGGCTCTTCATGTTCGGGAGCGAATTCTCGATTGCAGCAAACGTTACGTCCCCTTCAATTTTCCTGTACTCTATTCCGTTTTCGTCAAGGACGTCTTTGAGCAGGTAATATAAAACAATACGATTGATTATGTAGGCAGTGCGCTGATCTTCAGACATGTCAGGATACAGCTTTCTCCCCTCTTCTGCAAGATTCGAGGGAATAGGGGTTCCCTTGTAGGAAACGGGTATGGTAGAAAAACCCCGGGTGAGTTCTAATGTAGAAAGCGGAACCTGCTGAACCGATGCTGCAACAAGAGGATCGGTCGCCGCGCGGGTCGCAGTCGTGTTCTGCCGACCTGTAATAGCATACGCAAGACTCCCTATTAATGAAACTATACCAAGGACAATAACAAGATTGGAGAGTGCCGTCAAAGGCTTCCGGGATCGCTTGCGCTGTTCATTAACCGAAAGCACAGGCGACCGGCTGTCATGTGCTACACCCGGGGGCAAATGAGTAAAATTGGAATCCGGCGCGGACATGGTATTCATTATTTCATGCCGGAGCGTTCATTTCAAGGGATAGTGAACCAGATAAGATGAGGATCACGTCTCATGAATGTCATTTGTCTTTTTGCAAACTGTCTTTCTTTCGTCCCCCATTCCCTGATCAACCACTCCCGGGTTGCCGTACCGGACAAATACGTTGCGATCTGACGGTAGCCAATTGAATTAAAACCGGGAGAATTAAAGTCAGCTCCGGACTGTATGAGCGACTGCACCTCCGAGAGTGCTCCTTCGTCAAGTCGTGACTCAATGCGGCGTTCTATTCGCCTTTTTAAGCTACCGGTATCCGCAAAACGGAATGCTGTATAGACAAGCTTCAGTTCTTCCGGTTTCCGCCCCAGCTTCCGGTGTATAACCGGTTCAAAGGAAAGACTCCCGGTATGTCGTTCCCCAAGTCGCGCCCGCTCAATGAACCGGATCAACCTCCTGGGGTTCATCTTATCACTATTATTCAGATTCAGAAAATCATCCTCATTTAAGGTGTATGCAAGCTGCTGAAGCTCCTCGAGCGTTCTTGACCTTAGTAATTCTCGAAGCTTCATATCAGGCGGAGCGGTGGTGAGTGTCTGCTGATACAGGAGATTGTAGAGGTAAAAATAGCTACCACCGACCAGATACACGGTGTCATGAAGCTTAAGCAAGTGATCGAGAACAGGCAGAGCTACCTGCTCATACTCGAATGCGGAGAAGGGCACTCCGGGTTCAATTATATCATAAAGCCAGAGCGGAATTCCTTTTTCCATTAGGTAAAAGCCGGCCGTTACTCCGTTGACTTTATTCCATACAGAAAAGTGGGCGCCTTTGGTGTCTTTTCCTGTAACAATATCAAGTCCCCGATATATTTGACGGGCATCAAAATTAATGAGCGCTCCTCCAGTACGTGCTGCCTGGTTAAGAGCAAATTGTGTTTTTCCTGTAGCTGTCTGTCCGGTGACTACGTGGATAGTTTTCACAGCATGTTGAATATCCTATCGAGGAAGAACTGTAACTGATTTAGTCTGGAGTTGTGCAGCATCTACGAGGTTCCGGAACATATAAAGGACATCTATCGGCCCCAATCCGCGCGGGGTGGGCGTATAGGCGCCGGCTTTTTCCGCTATCTCGGTCTCATCGTAATCGCCCCGTAGTTTTCCGTTTTCAGAGCGCAGACCCACATTAAGAAGAATCGCACCGGTTTTGATCATATCGGGTGTAATGACCTGTTTTCCTACCGCAGTAATGATTACATCTGCTGATCCAATAAATTCATGAGCAATAGTCGGATCGGTTGATGATGAGATGTTAACATAGGGAATACCGAAATGAGTGAGGGTTTTGCCGATTGGAAGACCACCGGTAAGCCCCCTGCCAATCAGTACTACTTTCTTGAACTTCAGATGTGAGTGGAAAAATGTTTTATCGCTTTCCTGCACTAAGATTTTGTCATAGTCAAGAGACTGAAAAAAAGCATACTTCAATCCGGTAAGTACTGCTCTGCCGATAGGTGGCAGGAACGGCGATTTTTCCCGGTGTCCTTCGACCTCTTTGAGTACGGGGATTATTGAATAGAGAGTATCACTCTGAAGAGTGTGCGGTAATGGCAACTGTATTATTATGCCAGTTGTTGCCGGATTGGAAGTCTCCTCTTTAATGAGCCGTATAAACGACTCGTACAGTGGTGTTTTTTTCAGGTGAATAAATCGGAAACCGATTCCGAGCCGGCTAGCGAGTTTTTGCTTGATCTGAACAAAGGAAAGCTGTTCTTCGGCTGATCCGATGAGAACCGTCGTGAGTTGAATCCGTTTTCCCTGTGCCACAAGTAAGGATACATCCGTCGCAAGGCGCTCCTCTATTACCTTGCGAATATCGGTACACGGAATCTCCATAACAAATTATATCGTACCGACGCTCTAAATGCAAAAAAGCAGTTTAGATGAACGCAGCACTGACAACACTATCGTTCGTATCGGAGAACCGCATCAGTATGACACCTTTTGCTTCACGGGTGTACGATGGTATGTCACCAAGCGGAATCTGAACAACCTGACCACTCTTACTCGTAATCATAACTGCTGTTTCATCACCAATTATTGCCACAAATACAATCTTTCCGGTTCTTTTATCGACTGGTGCAATCCGGACACCTTTACCTCCACGGTGTTGTCCTTTCAAAAGCTTCAGAGCACAGCGTTTTCCAATCCCCCGCTCTGATATTACCAAAAGGCTCTTTGAGTATTCGGACTGATTAAAAACGTCTGCGGCAGTTACTTCATCGTCTCCATCAAGTATCATACCCCGAACCCCCATAGAAGAACGCCCGGTGGCGCGTATCTCCGCTTCGGGGAAGACAATAGTTTTCCCACCGCGGGAGGTCAGAATTACGTTCTGATTGCCATCAGTCATCTTTGACATCAGAAGCTCATCACCTTCATCCAGCTTAATAGCGATTAACCCGTTGCTCTTAATGTTGCTGAAATCTTTAAAAGGTGTTTTTTTAACAGTACCTTTCTTAGTAACCATAACAATGAGCATATTCTCCGGCACCGAGTCTGTACTGTAACCGAGCACTGATGTAACCCGTTCTTCCGGTCGCAGGTTTAAGAGGTTTACAATCGCTTTTCCTTTTGATGTACGACTGCCCTGGGGGATATCCCATACCCGTGTAAGGAATACGCGGCCCATGTTGGTAAAGTACATCATATGATCGTGCGTGTGGGCTACAACAGTCGCAAACACGTTATCGTTCTCTTTGGTTTCAATTCCAGCGACTCCTTTTCCACCACGTCCCTGTACCTTAAATGTTTCACGCGGCACTTGCTTTATGTATCCCTCTTTGGTTAGTACTACAATCACCTCTTTGTTCTCGATCAGTTGTTCGTCGGAAATCTCGCCCGGCCGGGCAGCTACGACCTTTGTCCGACGCTTGTCGCCGTATTTATCTTTTAGATATCTAACCTCTTCTTTTATTACTCCCATGATCTGAAAAATGTCGGTGAGCAGGCTTTCCAGATAAACGATCAGCTCTTTAAGCTGGCGAAGCTCTTCTTCGATTTTATCGCGCTCCAGACCGGTAAGGCGCTTTAACTGCATATCAAGAATTGCCTGGGACTGTATCGCGGATAGTCCGAAGCGTTCCATGAGCCGCGACTTGGCAGCAGGTTCATCCGGAGACTTGCGTATTATCTCGATCACTTCATCGATATTGTCAATGGCAATCAGCAGTCCCTCCAGAATATGCGCGCGGGCTTTTGCCTGCTTCAATTCAAACTCGGTGCGGTTGATTACGATACCGACCCGGTGTTTAATGTAGTATTCTAGTATAGACTTCAGTGACAGCGTCTGTGGGACGCCGTCTACCAGACATACCATATTTACCGGAAATGATGTCTGAAGTTCTGTGTATTTATAGAGGTTGTTAACTACCTTTTTCAATGATGCATCCCGTTTTAATTCAATCACCACGCGGATACCATCGCGGTCCGACTCATCGCGCAGATCGCTGATGCCTGTGATTTTTTTATCCATTACCAGGTGCGCAATCTTTTCCACCAGATTCGCTTTGTTCACCTGATATGGTAATTCGCGAATTATTATTGCCGTTTTACCTTTCGACACCTCTTCCTCTTCGATAACACCGCGGACCATAATCTTTCCACGCCCGGTTGAGTATGCTTGTCTTATATCTGCAGTACCGTAAATTGTTCCGTACGTTGGAAAATCCGGTCCCTTTACATGGTGCATGAGATCTTCCACGGTGGCATCGAACACAAGCTTCTCCATATCCTTGCGTGCATTGCCTGTCTTTTGTACTTCGGTGTTCTCTACTGTTTCAGTCCCGGGGGTTGGGGAAACTTTAGACGCCACTGCGTTTTCATCTGGCGACTTTTCCAGACGGGAGGTTTCGATAAGGGCTATAATTGCATCACAAACCTCGGTCAGGTTGTGCGGTGGAGTCTTCGTAGCCATGCCGACAGCAATGCCTTCTGCACCCATCAGCAACAGGTTAGGAAGCTTTGCGGGAAGATATTTTGGCTCCTGAATGCGTCCATCGAAGTTATCTTGCCAGGGCACTGTATCTTTATCAATATCGCCGAGCATTTCATCGGCGATTTTGTTGAGTTTCACTTCCGTATAACGCATCGCAGCAGGCGGGTCTCCATCGATCGAGCCAAAGTTACCCTGTCCCCGTACCAGGGGGTAACGCATTGAAAACTCTTGGGCAAGACGAACCAGTGCCTCATATACGGGCGAATCGCCATGGGGATGGAACTTACCGAGTACCTCTCCTACCACACCTGCGGACTTTGAAAAACGCGCCTGTGAATTTAAACCCAGGCGATACATGGCATACAAGATACGGCGATGAACAGGCTTTAAACCATCACGAACGTCCGGTAGTGCGCGAGAAACGATCACCGACATGGCATAGTCCAGATAGGCACGCTTCATCTCCGAGGAAATCTCGGTGGTGTCACGGGTTTGCCCGGCAAAATCAAGTGTGTTGCCTGACTCAATACTTCCGTTAACTTCGTTGTTATTGTCCTGATCCATAGCTGTCTAACTGGTTGTAGATACCCTACCGGTCGAAAAATAATAATTCAGCTGAGTTTGCCTCAGAATCGTAAATTGCCACGCTACCCCGCTTGGTAACGCGACCCCGAGAATACGATGACGCAGTACCAGGGTTTACTTCAAGTACTTTTCCGTATCGGGTTTCATGCATAAGAACTTTGGGTATGTGGGTATGCCCACGGAAGACCGCACGATACTCCCCGTAGCCGGTAAGAGCGTTCACGATCTTCTCTTCTGTTCCGTGATATATCGCAACCGGACGGTCTCCCTCACGTTCTGCCGGGATTTCAAGTATATCTTTAGCGATATCAATATTCAGTTTTTCGTCTCTTATTGCCTCAAGAATGCGGAACTGATCACCGTCATTATTACCGAACACTCCCCGGATGGTCATTCCCGGAAGGACTGCATCAATTGCTCTCCCGAATTCTACCACGGAATATGGCGCTACCCAGTCGCCACAATGAATGATAAGTTCCGGTGATTGCTTTGCAAATAATGCAGCAATTGATGCAAAATACGGGACATCATCATGCGTGTCTGAAACAATGCCGATCTTCATACTGGCTTCGTACCTCCCCGTTCCTGATTCCATGAAACACGTGAGGCAGCACATCTCTGTCTTTGAAGAAACGACACAGAAGTGTCTGGAAAGTCCGTGATCAAAAAACAGAAACATTTTTTCATGGAATTATTTCTGGGCTGATCTGGTAATGTCCTCGTAGGCTTTCTCGCGGGGCAGGAAGCCCTTGAGTTTGACCCATTTTCCGGGCTCGAGTTCTTTATAATGCTCAAAGAAATGGCGGATTTTATTTAAAATAGCGTCACCAAGGTCGTCTATTTCTCCGATCTTCGCATAAAACGGGTCAACTTTTGCTGTCGGGACAGCAAGAATCTTCGTATCCACACCGGCTTCATCCTCCATCTCCAGCATACCAACCGGGCGGGCGGGAATAACACAACCAGGATGCACAGGATAGGATGAAATCACGAGAACATCAGTCGGATCACCATCGGCGGCAAGGGTATTCGGAATGAATCCATAATTGAAGGGGTACGCCATAGCGGTAAATGCGAAACGATCTACCATGACGAATCCTGAATCCTTGTCCATCTCGTACTTGATGTACGATCCCTGTGGAATTTCAACAACAACATTCACTTCCTCGGGAACTTTCTTCCCTGTCTTCAGTTTACTGAGATCCATAGGCGCAATTTTATAGTACTTATAATGAAATCAAACGTCCAAGTTTGCCAGTTTGGCATGGCTGATGATAAATTTTTTGCGTGGCGGCACTTCATCACCCATTAGCATTGTAAAGATATGATCTGCTTCCTGAGCGTCTGCCACTTCTACTTTGCGGAGTATCCGTACCTTGGGATCCATAGTGGTTTCCCAGAGCTGTTCCGGGTTCATCTCGCCGAGCCCTTTATACCGCTGTACGGTAAAAGCCGGCTGCTTTCCCTCCGCGTTTTTATTTTTTGCGAGAATTTTTTTTGTTTCCCGTTCTATTATCTCGTCCCGTTCCTTTTCAGTAAACGCGTACCATGTCTGCTTTCCGTGTGCGATCTTGAAAAGAGGCGGCTGTGCGATGTACAGGTGTCCCTTTACGACGACATCCCGCATATGGCGGAAGAAAAAGGTAAGGATTAAGGTGCGAATGTGCTCGCCATCCACATCCGCGTCGGTCATTATTACAATTTTGTGATAACGGAGTTTCGTATAGTCTACGCTTTCGCCAATTCCCATCCCTAGTGCAATAACCAAATCCTTTATTTCTTTGAAGCTGAGAACTTTGTCCAGATAGGCTCTCTCGGTATTCAAAATCTTTCCACGAAGCGGCAGAATGGCTTGGAACTCGCGATTGCGGCCCTGCTTGGCCGTACCACCGGCAGAGTTTCCTTCAACGAGGAACAATTCCGACTTTGCCGGATCTTTTTCCTGGCAATCCGCTAGTTTGCCCGGTAGCGTTGCCCCTTCCAGAGCTCCTTTTCGCAGTACGGCTTCTTTTGCTGCTTTGGCTGCAAGACGTGCTTTCTGCGCAAGCAGGATTTTCCCAATGATTTCTTTGGCAGCTTTTGGGTTTTCCTCGAAGTAGGTGTCAAGGAACTCGGATACCGCCGACTGCACAAACGGCTGGGCCTCGGAGTTCCCGAGCTTTCCCTTGGTCTGACCCTCGAACTGGAGATTTGTGGACGGCATCTTGAGGTAGATTACAGCGCTCAGGCCTTCTTTCACATCATCTCCCGAAAAAGTCTCTTTCAGATCTTTTTCACTGATATTCTTTTTAGCATAGCTGTTTATGGCGCGAGTTAGTGCGATACGGAAGCCCGTCAGGTGAGTGCCGCCTTCGTGTGTGTTGATGGTATTCACGTAGCTGTATATATTTTCAGCCATTGAATCGTTGTACTGGATTACCACCTCCACTTCTTTATCATCTCCCTGTTTGCGGATATAGATTGGGTCATGGATTGTCTTTTTGCCACGATTAATATCTTTAATCAATGAAACGATACCGCCGTCGAAGTAAAACGATGTTTTTTCCCCGTCCTTCCGGTTGTCGATCTTGAGGTACAGGCCGGAATGCAGATATGCACGCTCCTTCACGACTTTCTTAAACTCCCGGTAATTGATGGCGATCGTTTCCTTGAAAATCTCCGGATCAAGCTTGAACGAAACTGCTGTACCGCGCTTAAACGGATGGTTGAGCATAGATTCGGTTACCATCTGAAGTGCGTACTTGGGAACGCCCCGACTGTACTCCTGACGCCAGATCTGGCCATCACGGACAACCTCCACGATCAGGTGTTGCGAAAGCGCATTCACGACCGATGCGCCGACGCCGTGTAAACCGCCGGAAATCTTGTATGCGGCACCTTCGAACTTCCCTCCTGCGTGCAGACGGGTAAATACCAGCTCAAGCGCGGAGACGCCGTACTTCGGGTTTATGTCCGTCGGGATACCCCGACCGTCGTCGTAGACGGTATAGTAGTCGTCGGGCGATATCACAGTGATAATGTTCTTTGCGTAACCCGCGAGTCCCTCGTCTACGGAGTTGTCCAGGATTTCGCGAAGACATTCGTTGACGCCTTTTTGCGACGTCGATCCAATATACATACCCGGCCGCTTCCGGACAGGCTCAAGACCCTCTAATACTACGATAGACTCTCCGGAGTAATTCTGTTGATCAGCCATAGGGGTTCATTCTAATGGTTTCGTCTCAAATTTTCAACCATGCCCGAGAGAAAAGATATAGTACGATATTGTATTCTTGTGTAAGAAATAGTTACTATCTTGCGAAACCTGTACGCTCCGGAAATCCCAATTCGATTTACGAACGCATCGTAGCCATGGTTCGGTAACTTCAGACTGCAGGAAGCGGAAAAAGTAGAAGAAAAAGTGACGGAACACTCGGCAACGGCGAACCGGTACCTTGCGTATACCGCCGTTGCCTCGTCCCGACGCGGTCCCGAAGGACCGGTCGGGCGGGACGGGTTTGAAAGGATCGTACTTGAGTGTTACTTCAGGGCGACCTTCGCACCGGCAGCCTCGAGTTTGGCTTTGGCCTCTTCGGCGGCTTTCTTCTTGACGTTCTCGAGAACGGCCTTCGGTGCCGACTCGACGAGTTTTTTCGCGTCGATTAGTCCGAGGGTCGGGACGAGTTCACGTACGGCCTTGATCACGCTGAGTTTGTTGGCTCCAGCATCTGTGATCTCGACGGTGAACTCCGTCTTTTCTTCGACGGGTTCCGCAGCTGCAGCCACTGCGCCGCCTGCCATGGGTGCGGCTGCCATCATAGGCATACCGGACACGCCGAACTTCTCTTCAAGGTACTTCGCGAGTTCAGAAAGTTCCAGGACGTTGAGTCCTTCGATCTGCTCTGCGATTTTCTGCAGCTTGTCGCTGAGTTTGATTTCATCTGCCATACTGAATTTGGGTTGATAAATTAATAATCAGCTGGATGCTTCTTCTTTTCTGGCGGCTTCGCTAAGAACGGTAACAAACGTCTGCATGGTAAATTTGAACGAGACAACAGTCTTCACCATCGGACTCTTGATAACGCCAATTACCTTAGCCATAAGTTCGGGCTTCGCCGGAAGCTTGGCGATCGATTCCATTGACTTCCCGTCATAGGCAGTACCGTCAAGGAAACCGAACTTGAATGCCATGGTTTGATCCTTCTTGATATATTCGGCAAAAGCCTTGAGGCCGGTGCTCCAGTCGCCGGATGTGGTAACAAGGGCAGAGGATCCCTTGAGCGGGAAGGCCTTCTCTTTGATCTCGCCAATAGCTTCATTGGAAACGGCCTGCTTCTCGATCGCCTTCTCGAAGAGGGTATTTTTAAGAACCGTCAGCGATGAGTTCGCTTCGCGGAGTTTTTTCCGGAGATCTTCCATCGCCTTGTGCGTGGTACGATCATAGGAAACGACGAAAAAATCGGGGTTTGATTCGACGAGGCTGGAGTACGATTCCACCTGTGACACTTTCTTTTTGTTGGGCATAGATTCACTCGTCAGGAAATAGTAATTATTTTCTATCCTTGAAAGGAAAACCTGAGGTCTCCGTGAAACGGTATTGTATTATACCAGATCGTTCTGTTAGACTTCTCCTAAAAGTTCGCGCAAGGACTTGCTTTCTTTACCGGCTGAACCGGATTTTTTATCTTTTTTGTTTTTTCGCAGGTCTGCGTATTTCTTCGCATCCTCCATGCGTTTAGCAAACTTTTCAACGCGTCCTTTCGTATCTACAAAGCGCTGTTCCCCGGTATAAAACGGATGGCATTTGTTACACACTTCCATCACGATGTTCGGATTTGTCGAGCCGGTGGTAAAGGTAGCTCCACAAGATCGGCAGGTCACAACGACATCTTCAAAGAATTTCGGATGGATATTGACTTTCATATGAAACGCAATTATATCACGGGCTATTTAGGTAGTGCAAGTGGAGAATTAACAGAAGCGGCACCTCCTCGCATGATCATTAACCGCTACTTCAATATTGCGTACGCGGAGAATTATCGGAAACTACACGAGTACCTGATTGCAGTCCGTTTACCGGATAGCGTCGGGACTCTCCACTTGATGCAGATGGGCGTTCGGGAACTTGAGCATATTTGGATCTGGCGAAAAAACCCCGATATAGTAAATAGGATAATTAATCGGTACCACTCCGGCCGGAGTTTCCCGGTACCTAAAAGTGTAAAGTGGAACAGGAACAAATGCATTCGGGAGATAAAAATTTTCCGGATCGGATTGTCCAATCTGATAGGGCCATACCGTACCCCCAAGCACCCCTCGTGAGGGATCGCCGGGACCCAGATCGGTGAGGAGCATCTGCCCGTACCAGTCCCGATAACGGAAAAATTTATCAGCGAGAGCATCAACCTCCTGGAATTTCAGCGGATGGCCCTTTAGCCCGCCGGCCCAGAGCGTATGTGCCCGGGTTTGTTCTTCAAGCCCCTCGTTTTTGTAGGTAATAAATACCGTTCCGTCCTCTTCGAGTATCTCTGAAATCCCCTGGAACAAATTCTGGAGTGCTTGATTATTTGCTCCTTTTAACCCGACACCCAGAACTTCGATACACGTGCTCATGCTGCACCGGGGAAACTGCGAGGAATCGATGGCAGTTGCGTCCATCTGCATGATATGGACTGTTCCCTCCTTGATATACTGCCCAAGCGTTTTTTCAGAACGACGAATGCTTTTTCCGTTAATGTCGATGCCATAGAGCATTGGTTGCATAGAGTGACGATATTGCTCATCGACTTTATGCATAGCCATTTCAAGCAAGGCTTTTGCCCCGGAACCGTCGTACAGGCCGTTATCCAGTATAGGAAACGGAGATTTCCCATGGCGCACTCTTTGCAAAATGTATTCACCAACCAGGTTATATACGCTTCCCAACCGTCCCCTAATTCCGATCTCACGGAGCAGTCGTCTCTCGCCGCCCCCGGGAAGATAAAACTCCACGCGATGGGGTTGCGGTTGCCGAGATAATGATGAATCTGAATAAGGGCTATTATTGGGATTGACTACCTCATAATTTGCCATTTCGTTTAGTATAGTAGCATGAGTATATAATGCAAGCAAAAAATTCCCTCTGATGCCCCTTGAGTATGTAGAAATCACGTGTATCCCGCCATGCCAGAATCCTGTTCAGGCCGGAATGGTGCGGTTTTTTGTCCAGTCGCGGAGTGCCTGCACTACCCGTGGTGCCGGCAGCCTTAATGGCATTCACGACATCCTTAAAGTAGCACCCGGTCCGATACGATCGGGCGTCCAGATTATTTCTTTTGGGAATGTCCCCCTTGCGGGTTCATCTGTCCTGTGTAGGAAACTAACGGAGTAATGATCGCAGAAAAGACGATAAATCCAGCAGAGAATGACTGCATGCGCATGACTTCACTAGACACCCACCGTCGAGAAAAAAAGTGACACAATCACGCTCAGGTCAGTACTTTATCCCATTTTCCTTCTGAGATGATATCTTCGAGGTTGTAGAAGCTCTTATTAATGCGATGATCTGTCAGCCGGTTCTGTGGAAAGTTATAGGTTCGGATTTTTTCGGCACGTTCCCCGTTTCCGATATCCTTTACATACGAAAAAACCGCACCCCGTTTTTTTTCTTCCTCGAGCTGATAGAGTTTTCCTGCCAGTAACTCAAGTGCTATTTGACGATTTGCTTCCTGGTATCGCTCCCGAGAGCTGGTAACCACGATTCCGGTTGGCTTATGAGTAAGCCGGACAGCAGTTTCGACTTTGTTTACGTTCTGTCCACCTTTTCCCCCGGCACGATAAAACTGCCAGTCCAGATCGGCAGGGTTTATTTGCACTTGACCCCGGCTGATTTGCGGGTAGACGACGATTATGCAGGTTGAAGTATGAACCCGCCCTTTTCGTTCGGTGGCAGGGATGCGTTGTACCCGGTGTACGCCGGTTTCATGCCGAAAGAGGGAAAATGCCCCGGTACCGCGAATCTGGATTATGGTATCAGCGAGATAGGAAATCTTCATGCCGCGACGCTCGGCGAACTTTATGTATGAATGGAGAAGATCATCCATCCAGATTTTCGACTCATCTCCCCCCACGCCGGGCATAGCTTCGATAATAGCGGTATTGGTATCGATTTGCATTCCCTATTATATCATGGCCTGTTCCAGCAATCCTTGCATACCTTGATTTCGGAAAATGCCGCACGTTGGAGTAACATAACGCCTGAAAGCAAAAAAGGTGTTGCTGCTATCCAATTCGAAAAACCGGTACCGTCCTATGTTGGCATAAGCTCTCGGCGGGGTCGCTCGTTGGGAATGATTCCGTGGTCCGGCATGGCAGTATTTTTGCGTGCAAGTATTTTTGCGTGCAAATGAACGGGCTCGAATAACGCGCGGGCAGTCTGACGGGGAAGCCATTCCGGAAATCGGGATATATACCAGTTTACGATTCGGGAAAGCGCTATCTGGTTACACTGAAGCGTGTACACTGGCGTGAAGCGTGGTAATCACATCCGATACGGGGACAGTATGCTCGGTGCCTGTGGTCATATTTTTGATCCTGACAGTCCCGTTTTTCTGTTCAACTTCCCCGCTTACCAGAACATATGGGAATCTTTTCCGGTCGGCATATTTAAATTGTCGATCCAAACGGGCCGGCTCAGGATAGACAGTAGTCGCAAAACCTGCGTTGCGTACCAACCGGGCAATTGCAAGCGAATGCGCTAATAATTCCCTGGAAGAAACGGTGACCAGTATGCGCCTGTCGTCATGTGTCGGCAGCAGATTGCGTTCTTTGATCAGTTCAATAATCCTTTCGATGCCGAATGACCCCCCGGCAGCAGGCATATCCTGACCCAGGTAGATGCCCACTAGCTTGTCATAGCGACCTCCCCCACCCACGGAACCTACTCCGCCGTCTGTAATCTCAAACTCCCAAACAGGGCCCGTATAATAAGAAAGACCGCGAATAATCGTCACATCGAAGCGATAGTATTTTTCCGGGACGTCCAGAGAACGCAACAACTCGAAGAGTTCCCGCAGTTCTTCGATTCCTTCCAGTGCTCCAGGGAAGTCCGCGAGGAGTGTTTCCAGCTGGTCGAGCACCTCAGTTTCTTCGGCAAGATCGAGCATATTCCGTATTCTGCCGATCGTTGCATCGGGAATCGACTTTGCCCGGAGCTCCGCCTCCACGCCTTCCCTGCCGATTTTATCCAGCTTATCGATGGCAATGCAGATGGTGTAGAACTGGTCTTCGGAAGCTCCTGCATACTTTGCAATACCATCAATGATCTTCCGGTTATTGATGCGTACAACAAAATGCTCAAAACCAAGTTTTTGTAGTACTTCGACTCCTAAAGCAATAAATTCCGCCTCGGCAAGCAATGAAGAACTCCCGAAGGTATCGGCATCGCACTGGTAAAATTCACGAAATCGCCCTTTCTGGGTATTATCGGCCCGCCAGACAGGTTGAATCTGATACCGCTTAAACGGGATCGGCAGATCGTTCCGGTGCTGAGCAAATACCCTGCAGGCGGGGACAGTAACGTCGTAGCGCATTGCCACTTCCCGGTTTCCACGGTCACGGAAGTGGTATATGAGGTTTTCCGCCTCTTCGCCATACTTTCCCATCAGGATATCCGCATATTCCAGAGTCGGCGTTTCAAGCGGTTCGTAGCCGTATTTTTCAAAACTTTCCCTGAATGCCTGGAAAACCGGAATGCGGATACGCATGTCGGCAGGAAGAAAGTCCCGGAACCCTTTCAACGTACGCGGTTCTATTTTTGACATACCGCTAGTATATCAGTAGAAAGGAAAAATTGTTGTACTGCGGTTTGCTTACCTGAGGCGATTTCTACTTATTCGCCTCAAGTGTGAGATTTAGATCAATGGTATTGCCATTCCTCCAGACTCGAAGTGAAATTACATCACCTACACTTTTTTGCAGTACCATCTTTGCAAGACCCTGATCATCTTGACCCTGCAATCGCTTCCCATCGAACTGGATAATTATATCCTCCTCCTGCAAGCCTGCTTTGTCTGCGGGCGAACCTGGGAGAACTTCGATGACATATGCTCCCTCGACCAGTTCGTTTAGAACTGCGGTCTGCCGGTCAATAATCTTGTAACGAACGCCAATATACGGTCGCTCAAAACTTCCTCCGCGCTGATTAAATGAATCAACAAGCTCTTTCACAACTGCCGAAGGAATTGCAAAACCGATATTCTGCCCCTCCGATGAGACGGCAGTATTTACCCCGATCACTTGTCCGCTACTATTAAGAAGCGGTCCGCCAGAGTTCCCTGGTGAGATTGCCGCGTCGGTCTGAATAACGTTGTCCAGCTTTTCAACGTACCCCTCGAAAGGCGAGCCGGCTGTAATTCCTCTGCCAAGGCCGGATATAATTCCAGTAGTAACGGTGTTCCGGAATTCGCCAAGCGGAGTACCGATCGCAATTGCGTACTGCCCCAGTTGCAACTTGGAGGAATCACCAAGCGGGAGAGGCTTGAGATTATTTGCATTAATCTTTAGTATCGCAAGATCGTTCAGCGGATCACGGTAAATTTTTTCAACGTCATATTGTTTTCCGTCGTCGGTAAGAACGTTATAGGTTGCACCCTCGACATCTACAACATGCCGATTGGTGATAATCAAGCCGTCCTCGGTTAGGATAAAGCCGCTACCGATGTTTCGCTCAATTGTCCGTTCTTCTCCGGGAACTCGGCGAAACGGCTGGAACGGATTGAACGGGTCTATTTGAAATTGATCTCGAGTGCGGGTAGTTGCTTTTATACCAATAGTCACAACTGAGGGTAATGCATTCCGAATGACAGCGATAACACGCTGCTCGTGGTCTGTAATACTAGCATCGGTTTTTGTTTCCACTTTGAACGGAGCAGCAGTAGGACTTGTTCTTTGTTGAGTTGGGATAAATTGTCGGAGAGCGGAATTCAGGAATTCAGGATCGCCACCATAGCGCTGAAAAGCGGCGACACCAATGAGGACCAGGACAGCAACGATAAGTATTTTTTTCATAGGTCGACTCTATTATAGAACTACTAACCTTAAGAGCGTTTTAATAAAACGCCCCAGGCTTCTGTGGCCTTGCAAGCATTCCCGTTCATTCACTTGCTAATTCTACAGCACGGTCAAGCTGTGCATCAGTTTCTCTGGTTAGAGTATTACCATCCTCCAGTTGATTGGTGACCAGTATTTCCGGTGTAATACCTTTGCCGTTAATCCATTCTCCTCCGGGAAGAACCCATTTGGCAACAGTAACGTGAAGTCCCGAGCCTTTGGCAAGGTCCAGAGCTTCCTGCACCGAACCCTTTCCGAATGACTTTTCCCCGACAATCCGGGCACGGTTATGATCGCGTAATGCTCCGGCGAGTATCTCTGAAGCGGATGCAGAACCGCCGTTCAGAACTACCACGAGTGGAATCTCGAGAAGGCGACCAGTTCGGCGGACGCTGTACTCCCTGTCTTCTTCGATACTGGATTCCTGCTTTACGACCATCTTTCCCTGTTCAAGGAACTCGGATGCAATGTATACAGCACTTTCTAGGTAACCCCCCGGGTTATCGCGAAGGTCCACCACTACCGCATCCACCTGACCGCTCTCTGACCTCTGGAGAATCTCCGAAGCAGCCCTGTCCCATTCGCTGTTGGTTGTTTCGCCAAACTGGTTGATCTTGACAATGGCTACCTGTTTTTTGTTTTTCCGTTCATAGGTAAGTTCAATCGAGTCTACTTTGATCGTATCGCGAACTATAGCAAATGTATACTCTTTCCCGTCAGAGGGCCGAACCACAGTGATCTTTACTGTCGTTCCGCCCGGTCCGCGGATTTTACTGACCGCTTCACTCAAAGACCATCCTTTAATTGATTCATCGTTGACCTTAGTAATAATGTCTCCAGCCCGAAGTCCGGCTTTGATTGAGGGAGAGTTCTTAATTGGCGCAACAACAACAATCGCACCCGCCTTCAGGCCCAGCTCAGCTCCTATCCCCTCAAACCGCCCACCCAGATCGTCTTTAGATTTTTTATTCTCTTCGGGTGTCAGAAAGAAAGTATAAGGGTCACCAAGTGATGCCACCATCCCCTTTATAGCGCCATAATACATTTTTTCCGCATCGAGTTTTGTTTTATCTACATACTTTTTTTCAAGTTTGCCCCAGACGTCCCAGAATAGTCCGAAGTCCACTCCTTTACGATTTTGCTGATTTGTGCTGCCGGTAATTAGATCAACCGCAGATGCGCTAATGTTTCCACCCGCAATTCGCCATTCTCCAAACTTGTATCCCATCCCGAAAAGTAGGATACCCAATGACAGCAGAAGGATAATATTTGTCCACGGTAGCTGACGAATGATGGTTTCGCCGGTACGTACTTCCTCTTGGCCCGTATCCTTGCCGGAATGAGTGTGCGCGGGGTGGTGGGAATGGGAGGAATGTTCAGTCATAGAGGTAGATTGTAGTATGATCGGGGCCAATGTTGCAACTGGAAAAGGAATGTTTTCGGATCTCTTCACAGTCGTGTTTCGACCTCAGGACTGCAACTGGAGTCTGGGATTGTTCATCGGGTGCTTCTACGACAATAAACCCCCGGGCCCCCAGCGCCTCAAGCTTGGTATGATCGTATGATTGAAACTTTGGCGCGCAGATTACCGTCTCATTGACAGTCTCTTCGGTAATCTTATGTACAGGAGTTCCTTCAAAATAGAGAATCTTTCCTCCAAAGTATTGACAAGGCACGGCAAGCTGATAGGCTTTTCCACGGGACACTCGCACAAACAGAAAGCCACCCTCAATCTCCTCAACGGTGCCTCTGAAATAACAGGTCTCTTCCACACACTCGCCGGTCCGTACCGTAATAGTTACCGAGCCGTCGTAGTGGTTTATTTCCTTTATGACGCCATTATGTTCGCTTAGATACTGTTTCGTAGACATCATTGTCTTCCGCTCGGCAAGAACCTCGTTTTTTTGCACAACATCTCCGACAAATTTATGCAAATGAACAAAAATCCTATCCGGCGGAAATCCCAGCGAAGCTGCAAGAGGGATGCGCACATCCCTGGTGGCAGAACGGCGTAAAAACGGAGTGCCGAAATCCACTTTTTGATCCCTTGACAGTAGCAACTCTGCATCGGAGGGAACTAGAATCGGGATTTTCATGCTCTCATTATAGAGCACAGGAGAGCGAATGCAACCGGCCTTACTTTGACTTCTGGTACGAGGTATAAGGGATCAGAGCCAGATACCGTGCATACTTGATAGCTTTCGTAAGTGCTTTCTGGTTTTTCGCGTTTACACCCGTCTTCTCACGCGGGAGGATCTTCATGCGCGCGGACAGGAACTTTACAAGATTATCTACGTCCTTGTAATCAGGAGTAGTATCAAATTTCTGGAAAAAGTCTTTTTGGGGCATAGAGAAGTATTATAGCAAACAGTTTGTGTTTGTGTAAGGCAATTATTCTAAGAACAAAGTAACCAGCAAACTCAGTGAACAGATATTATTCCTTAGCGAGTAAAAGATAGCGGACGATGCTCTCTTCGTAATTCATTTTTTTCTTGAAATCTGCAATAATACCGGGATCCAGCTTAAGCTGATAAGTGAAGTAGAATGCCTCGGTTTCCTTTTTGATGGGATAGGCCAGCTCGCGTTTACCCCACTTAGTTTCCTCGACAATCTCCCCTTTATAGCCGGCGACTATTTTTTTGACAGGTTCAATATCACCCTCGTTCCGGACGAGAACAGTCAGTTCGTACGACTTCATAGTAGAATAATCTTGAAGTGATTGGTAATCTGTATATAATAGTCGGAACGGAGGTAAAAATCAAGCCCTAACATTATATGACCACTCTTGTTCACCGTGTCCGCACACTCTTCCGAAAGCATAGGCCGCCACGGTGGCTGGTATTTGCTGTCTCATTTACCGTTCTTCTGTATATCACCCGCACGGTAAACCTTGAATGGGGGCTTCCCTATCCTATGCATCCCGACGAGCGTAATATGGCTGTTTCTATTATGCAGATGGAATGTCCCCGATTATTTGAGCCTGGCTGTATGGATCCCGATTTTTACGCCTACGGACAACTTCCCCTTTACCTTGCCTGGTTTCTTGTTTCGGCTCTTCACTTCATTTCCGGCAGAACCGGAGAGGCGATTTCATTTGATGAGGCGACTATGGCTCTCCGGATAATCTCTGCCGCAGCGGCTCTGGGAACAGGCTGGCTGATCTGGCTCTCACTGAAGCTACTTGTAGCAAAAGTACGCCTCAGAAATCCCTCTAGGGAGGAAAAAAATACCGGGTCGGGATCCCCGTCACGTTTTCTATTTGCGCTCGGCATTCCAGTGGTATTCTCTCCTGCACTTATTCAACTGGCACACTTCGGCACTACCGAATCGTTGTTGATGCTTTCGTATATCGCGCTGGGATACTATTCTCTCAGATTGTTTTACCGGCAGCTTCAGTTACTCCGGTATGCGACAATTACGGGTTTGATTACTGGGTTATCTCTTGCAACAAAGGTTTCGGCACTTCCCTATGTCGCAATTCCGGTAATTGCCATGGTACTCGCCTATCGTTACACTCCCAGGAAGAAAACAGAACAGCATAGGGAATGGGTCCGAAAACTGATCAGAAAATTACTTCTGCGTGTAGGCTATATAGCCCTTTTTGCCGGTATTGCCGGAGTAGTAGGCTTATTGGGATCACCGTACAACTGGCTGCGGTTCTCCCAGTTTATGGGTTCAATGACCTTTGAATCGGGTGTTGGCTTTGGCACGATTAAAGTTTTCTACACACGGAGTTTTGAGTATACTGCACCGGTATTTTTTCAGTTCGGTGTGATATTACCCTACGCACTGGGTCTTCCAGTACTTGCCCTTGGAATAGCGGGGTTTTTCCTGCTACCCTGGCGGCACCGGGGATACACTTTGTTGAGGGCTATGTTTCTCCTCTATTTTCTGTCCCAGGCATTTCTCTACGCAAAATGGACCCGATTTATCGCCCCAGTGTTTCCGATTCTGGTACTCTTTGCTCTGGCGACGTTAAATAGTTTCTACACTACACTACTTCGACGTTGGCCGCATGGAAGAGCAAACACGCTGTTGCGCATCGGAGCAGTTGTGACACTTCTATTTGTCTCGGTTCCCGGTATTGCCATACTGCGGATATATGCTGAGCCGGATCCACGATACACGGCGTCTGAGTGGATACATAAGAACATCCCCGATGGATCGTATATACTTGCCGAAACTGCAAACGTAATTGATATTCCGATCCTTCCTCCGAATACGGAAACTCCATTCCCGCCCAGAAACTACACTTATATTTCTTTTGATTTTTATAATGTAGACAGTGATCCTCTCATCAGAATGCAGCTCGATGAGCATCTCGCCCGGGCAGATTATATATTTGTGAATTCGAGACGGGTTTTCAGGAATCATACTTGTTTTGAGCCGCCTTCTCTGAGACCAAAAGCTCTTCTTTCGTTCAATCAGCAGCTTCCGATCCCGATTTATACACCGCTACTCGATCAGCAGGAACGCTGCCGACGGCTTGCAGACAAGTATCCACGCCTTCAGGAATACTACGCACGCCTCTTTACCAGTGGTGAGTACCGTCTGGTTGGAGAATTTGCCTCGTTTCCCGGAATACGTATTGGACCGGTACGGCTCCTGGAATTGCCCGACGAGAATGCGGAAGAAACCTGGACGGTTTTTGACCACCCGGTAATTCGTATCTATCAACGGGTGCAAAAATAAGGTAATATAGAAGTATGAAACCTCAACTCTTCATTCAACCCTTTGTGATTGCGACGGTAGCAGTGATTACGTTATCGGTGATCTCGGTCTTAAGGATTTCGTTCCCGATAACCGTTACTACTGCATCTCCTAGTACTGAACTGGCGGTGGTCGGCGAGGGTAAGGTTGATGTTGTGCCAGACAGAGCAAGTGTAGATGTCGGAATCTCGGTCAGTAATGCCGAAAGCGTTGCAGCCGCACAGGCGCAGGTGAACAAGACAAATAATGCCATTATCTCGGCCATGGAGAAACTCGGAATCGATAAGAAGAATATCAAGACTGCAAATTATTCTGTGTATCCGAATTACGATTATTCTGAAGGGCAGAAGATTACAGGCTATGGCGCCGATGTCCGTGTCACCATCACCACAATGAATACCCAGCAGATGAGCGAAATAGTACAAGCAGCAACCGAAGCGGGTGCGAACAACATCTACAACACCTCTTTCTCTGTTTCTGATCCTGCCAAGTACCGAAAAGAAGCTCGGGAAAAAGCAATCGAGAACGCGAAGCAACAGGCACAAGAGATTGCGAATAATCTGGGAATTCAGCTCGGGAAAGTAACTAATATTGTTGAAAGTACGGGTTCCCTCGGGGGTCCCCAGCCGGTTATGATGCGCAATGCGGATGGTTTGGGCGCAGGTGGAGCACCCGCATTCGAGGAAGGTACCCAGACCATAAGCTCGACCGTGACGCTATATTTTCAGAAAAAATAACGGAACAGTCCCGACACAAGCTTCGGAAGATCGAGCACGATAACTTACACGCGCGAGAAAAAATAACGGAACAATTCGGATACAGGCTTCATAAAATCCGTGGGGTGTAGTTATTTCTGCTGATAGAACTTTTTAATTATATCTTCGATGGGTTCGTTCTCTACCGTAACATCCAGATAGTCAAGTTCTACAAGCGCTCCCAGAACCTCAGCCAACCTCTTCTTCGGCACATACACTCTGAGCTGCGGATACATGTACTCGTGCTCAAACTTTCTCACGATTGCTGGTAGATCGGGATTTGTGCCAGTCATTGTTATTGTAACGCACTTTGTTTGCGATTGCGACTGCATGAGTTTTTCCAGGGTATCATCGTAAATGATTGAGCCGGCATCTAGTAAGATAACCCGGTCTGCAAGCTGCTGTACATCTTGCATGTAATGAGAGGTCAGGATAATCGTTGCACGATACTCCTGCTGGTATTCCTTTATAAACTTCCTGATAGACGATTGTGCAAATATATCCAGACCGATCGTTGGCTCGTCAAGAAACAGTATTTTTGGTGCATGCAGGAGCGACGAGAGGAGCTCACACTTCATGCGCTGTCCCAGTGAGAGTGTCTTTACGGGTTGATTCAGGAAAGTCGCCGCATTGAGCATATCGGTCAACTCACCAAGTCGCTTCCGGTACTCGGCTTCAGGGATCTCGTAAATTTCTTTGTTCACGCTGAATGTGTCTGTGGGGGGTAAGTCCCAGATGAGCTGGTTTTTCTGGCCCATTACAAACCCTATTTGTTTAAGAAACGCAGTTTCTTTATCGAAAGGTGTAAACCCGAGTATATCAATCGTACCGGAGGTAGGAAAAAGAATTCCGGCAAGCATTTTAAGAGTAGTTGTCTTTCCTGCTCCGTTGGGGCCGATAAAACCCACCAATTCATTCTCACCGATTGAAAAAGAAATTCCCTGTACTGCGGTATGCGATTTATATCTTCGGTTAAAAGTATCTGTTATGAAATTTCCTGTTCGAAGCGGTGTTTGGTACGTTTTGTATAGATTTTTAACAGTTATCATTTCAGTGCATAGTATAGCGAAATTATGCAGTTGAGTGTTTTTCAGCGTCCCGTACTCTGGCTCTCATTCCCCTGTTAATTTGCTTTAGCTACTTGCGCTTTGATACTTCGCCATGGCAGCACGCCACAGCCGGAGCGAAATCACCAGCGATCCTGCCGAAAACAGAAACGCTACCAGAATCCATTGCGGAGCCAGCATCCCGAGGAGCGCTTTCACCGGAAATGACATCATAATGCCGATCGGCAGAATGAAGGTCAGTATACTTCGCACTGGTTCCTCGTAGATATCTATCGGGAAATAGCCCATCCTGGTTATATCACGGTATATCATAATGGTATGGTCAACTTCTGTGCTGATAATCCCCATTGCGAGAACAAGGATATGAAATGCTGTAGCGATAACAAGGCCATTGATAACAAGAAGTATATACCAGAGAATCTGTTCCGGGCTAAGCATGCCAATCCGCTGGATGATAAACGCAGCCCCGCCGATATATAGAAGCGTAGGAATGGTGTCAAGAATATCTACCCCCCCAACGAGAACCCGTACAAAGGGATGGATCGGCTTTACGAGAATCATATCAAAGTCACCCGAAACGATATGGGGCCGGAACCGGTAAACTTCTCGGTACAGTTGCTGGGAAATGCTGTCAATGATATTAAAGGTGAGGAAAAAAAGGAAAGTCTGTTCAAGGGTATATCCGGCAAGAAACTTTGTCTGTTGCATGAGAAAGTACAGAAACAGCGCCGACAATCCGAAACGAAGCATTTTTCCGGTAAGGAATGCAATGGCGCCAGCCCTGCTCTGAATCGAGACCTTGATGCTATTCAGTGAGTAGGCAAGAATAACGGCAATGTATCGTTTCATCGTCCGAAAAAGCTGAACTCTTTCATACCTCGTAGCCATGACATGTGGGCAAGCGAAGCCACCAGACCGAGCCAGCCGAGCCCGAAAATGGCGAAGTCTAGAACTTGGGGCGTAATACCATCCACAAAAATTTTAGCCGGCACATATACCATGTAGGGAAAGGGAGTAAGGAGCATCACATTATAGAGGACCGGCGGAAACAGATCGAGAGGAAAGAGAGATCCTGCCAGCATACTTATCAATATCAGAAAAATAAAACGCGGCGCCCACACCTCGGCAGTCCAGAAGGCAAGCATGGAAAGTGCGAAGGATACATAAAACGATAGTACCAGTGCAAGCAACAAGAACGCAAGAAAGCCAAGCACAGCAATTGGATCTGCGGGAAATGCCAGCGGTGGCCGGAAAATAGAAATAAACAATGCGATCTCGGCAATCGAAAAAAGGATGTTGACCATTTTATCTACCACTTCCCGCGTTCCAATCAGAGAAAAAATCGAAAACGGCTTCAACAAATGGTTGATTATGGTACCGTTTAGAATGTCTCCCGCAAGCTGATCAACCCGGCTGCTGAGAACAGTCGCGTTGAGGAAGTTTGCAAGAAAAATATAGGTGTATATCTCCGCAGGTGCATACCCCGCGATCTCCGACTTCCCTACTACCGCCTGAGACCACAAAAAATACAACATTACCAGAGTCAGCATGCTGCGGATCCGCCACATGATGAAGTTCACCCGATAGGCAAGATAGGTCTTGAGCGTCGCCCGCGCCAGCAGAAGGTATTTCCGCATGCCGTCAGTATACCACTTGCAGGCTCCTCCCCGAATCCCTATCATGAATACATGGACCTCCGTCCGCTCTTCGATCCGCAATCAGTCGCTATAATCGGAGTTTCGCATGACCGTAGAAAAGTCGGGTATCTGGTTGCGGCAAACATGATACACCAGGGATATGCCGGGTCATTGTATTTTGTGAATCCCAAAGGCGGGACCGTACTGGGGCGAGAGCTTTATCCTTCGGTGCTGGCACTTCCTGAGGATGTTGATCTTGCGGTCCTGGCAGTACCTGCGGGGGTAGCGGTGTCCATTCTGGATGAACTCAAGCACAAAAAAATCCGCTACGCAGTGCTGTTTGCCGCAGGATTTTCCGAAATTGGTGAGGAAGGCCGGGAACGACACGAGGCATTGGTAAAAAAATGCAATGACTATGGAATCACCCTCCTGGGACCGAATTGTCTCGGATTCGTAAACACGGGCATGGGTATAAATGCGACTTTTCTGAAGCATACTGTTCCTCCGGGAAACATTGGTTTTATATCGCAATCCGGCGCACTTGGTAGCGTACTCGTCGATGAATTTATTTCCCGGAAGAAGCTGGGCATATCGTATTTCGTATCCTTGGGAAACAAAACAATTATCGACGAAGCCGACGTGATCGAATTTCTTGCAGATGATCCTTCTACACATGTAATCGGTATGTACCTGGAAGATGTGCGAAACGGCAAGAAGTTTGAACGCGTCCTCAAAAAGGCCACACTCAAGAAACCAGTAATTATTCTTAAATCCGGTGCTTCAGAGGAAGGCTCGAAGGCGGCCCTCTCCCACACCGGGGGGCTCGCCGGCGATGACCGGATATTCACTACGTTATTTGCTCAATGCGGCGCGATCCGGGCGGATTCTTACAGCGAATTTATGGTGTTGCTTACGCTGTTTTCCTATGGGAAGGTACCTGTCGGCCGGGATATTCTGGTGCTCTCTAATGCCGGAGGCTGTGGCGTGTTGCTTGCAGATTCTCTTGTTGCAGAAGGTCTGCATTTGGTTACCATCTCGGAATCGGTAAAACAGCAGCTTTCCGCGGTGTTTGGAGCATCAAGGAAGATCTCTGTACACAACCCGATTGATATCCTCGGTGATGCAAGTGCGTACGATTACGAGAAAGCCGCCATGCTTACGCTTTCCGACAGGGAGATCGGTGCGGTTATCGTTCTTCTGACACCTCAAGCGAATACTGAGATAGCCGAGACCGCTAAGGTAATAGCTCGTGCTCAGGACCGCTTCGACCGCCCGATCTATCCGGTCTTTATGGGCCGTGATAGCGTAACAGTTGCCCATGATTATTTCGCCAGCCGGTCGATGGCGAGCTTTCGTTCTTTCGACGTTCTGATACCCGCACTAGCCAAAGCCGTCTGGTTCCGTGAATATCTGGCACAAAATGCCGGGCGGGTGGAGTATTACCGGAATCCCGTATTTCCGCACACCACACGTCGTGCCATCGAGAAGCTCATTTCTCGCAACGCAAGACTCTCAGTTATGCCGCTGGACGATTCACTCGAAGTTGCCAGATTGGTTGGTATTCCGGTGTCACCGGTTAGCGTGGTAAACAGCGTAGATGAACTGAAATCCGTACTCAAGGAATTCGGATATCCGGTAACGCTGAAGATTGTCTCGAAGACGATTACCCATAAAACCGACGTAAAAGGAGTTTACACGGGATTAACCACGATGCGACAAGCCGAGTCCGCCTGCGAAGCGATTCTGGCAATACCCGGCGCCTCCGGTGTTGCGGTGCAAAGGCAGGTGCACGGGTACGAGGTAATTCTTGGCGCCAAGCGTGATCCGAACTTCGGCACTATATTGCTTGTGGGTATGGGAGGTATAGCTGCCGAGTTATATCAGGATACTGCGGTGCGGATATTCCCTTTCTCGCGGGTTGAATTTCTCCGGATGCTAGCAGAAACGCGGTTGTACCGCTTGCTCACCGGATTCCGGGGTCAACCTCCTGCTGATCTGGGAGCCCTCTACGATGCGGTATATGCTGCCGGTTTGCTCATGGAACGATTCCCTGCCATCATGGAATTCGACGGTAACCCCCTCTTTGTGTCCGCAGAAGGGGTGACACTGGTCGATGCCCGAATCGTCATCTCATGAATGCCTGATTTCGTTCCGTTCGGAGTACTGTTACCGAGCAGGTGCTGTCGGATCAACCTGTGAGGGGATGGTAGGGTCTTCTTTTGGCGGCAAAGGCTGCCCTTCTATCTCCGGATTACCCGACTGGCTCGCACTTCCGGTTGCCTCTTCAGAGACTGGCATCGGGATGAGTGGAGAATCCGGATTAGTGAACGTCCTGCCGTCCGGAGTCTGGCATTGAGCTGGATACTTTTCTAGTACCGGATACCTGGCGGCGCATTCTGCGAACGAATTGATATCGTTTTCTTTCGTTGTCTTAGCTGCCTGGTTTATCAAAAACTGATACAGCACGATCAACAGTATCGAGTTAAATATGGTAGCAGCTAGAATGGCAAGAAGGGTAAGAAATGTGGCAATCTTGAATTTCATAGATTTACGCAAAAAAGGTAATCATAATTCCTTACTGTATACTAATGTAGTTCCCCCTGCATCTTCAACTGTATATCCCCGCGATGCTAGTTCTTCGCGAAGGGCATCTGCGGCCGCCCAGTCTTTCCGCGATCTGGCATCTGCGCGTTGCTTTAGTAATTTGGTTACGTCAGGTGGCAGATCTGTGAGCGGTTTCCGCTCCCAGGCAGGGAGTTGAGCCAATCCGAATCCGAAGACAGCATCGAATTCGGCAAGAAGTGTACGCTTCTCTCCCGCAGGAATTGCCGCATTACCAAGGGCTTCCCACAAAACAGCTAATGCTTTTGCTGTATTCAGATCATCGGCGATTGCGGCACGGAACGTTGTTTTGGTTTTCAAAGCAGCATCAGTTGTAACCGGAAGCGGTTCTGAAGCACGCAGCGCCGTCTCCAGCCCGCGAAGCCGCTCGAATGCAGTCTGTGCAGCCGCTGCGGCCTCCCAGGTGAAGTTCATCTCTTGGCGGTAGTGCGATTGCAGGAACAGGTAGCGCACCGCCAGTGGATTGATCCCCCGGGCTTCAAGGTCGAGGTATGTATACACATTTCCCAGCGATTTACTCATTTTGCGGCCATCAACCATAAGAAAATTGTGATGAACCCAGAACTGCACAAACTGTTTCCCTGTTGCAGCTTCGGATTGTGCAATCTCGTTTTCGTGATGCACCGGAATGTGGTCGATCCCCCCGGTGTGGATATCGATTTCCGGACCAAGGTAGGCCATACTCATTGCCGAGCATTCGATATGCCAGCCCGGAAAGCCATCACCCCACGGGGAGTCCCAGTGCATGGTGTGGTTTGCAAACCGCCCGACCCGCTTGAACCAGAGTGCAAAGTCCTGTGGACGTCGTTTATCCGGGTCAGCGTGTACGTCGTCGCGAACCGCAACCTGTTTGTCCTCCAGCTTCTGGCCGGAGAGGGCACCGTATGCCGCAAATTTTCGCGTATCGAAGTATACCGCCTGAGCTGTTTCGTAGGTGTAACCATGTGCTTCTAGATCGCGGATCAGTGCCACCATGCCCTCAATGTGATCGGTTGCCTTCGGTTCGATATCCGGCGGTTCCACGCCGACTTTTCGCATGGTCTCATGAAAAAATGCCGTGTATTCCGCTGCAACATCCCACACAGATTTGCCGTGCTTGCGGGCGCCCTTCTCCAGTTTGTCTTCCCCTAAATCCGCATCATCCGAAAGATGCCCGACATCCGTAATGTTCATAACATGCTTCACGAGATATCCCTCCGCGCGCAGCGCCCGTTTCAGAATGTCGTCCATGATGTATTTACGCATATGGCCAATATGCGTAACATCGTATACCGTAGGGCCGCAGCAATACATGGTTACATTTGGCGGAGCAAGCGGACGAAACTCCCGTATAGAGCGGGAGCGCGTATCGTAAAGCTGCATATAAGGGTATTGTAGCAGGAATACTTCTTCACTTCATCTCGTAAAGAGACAACAGTTCATCGATCGATTTACTGATCTGGTTATTCTGAAACTGTTCCACCACCGCGGTCCCTAGGTGTTCTTTCATAAGCGCCATGTCGAGCCGCTTGAGCGCTTTCTGGATTGCCATAGACTGGTGGATCACGTCGATGCAGGAGGAATCGTTTTCGATCATTTTTTCAACGGCGCGAAGATGCCCCTGGATAATCTTAATGCGATGCAGAACCTGCTGTTTTACGGTTTTCTCTGATACGACCATGGGAATAGTGCGATAAATTGTTTTTTATATCCCCTGGAGGGGGACGCTTACATCGTACGTGAGAATGAGTTCTTCGTCAACAGCAAGAATTACCCGGTTCGCTGCGCATGACATGTGTATTGTATTTACCGCTCGGAAAACGACTCCGCGATCCCTTGTCGAACCGCTGCCGGCAGGAGGAACCTGTCCAGACCGGCAACACGGCGCTGCCGGTTCAATTCAAACAGGAAAATACTGCAGGTAACCGAAAGATTCAAGCTCTGTACAAAGCCTGTCATAGGGATAATCAACTTACGGTCGGCCAGCTGGATTGCCTTTTCAGATAACCCTCTTGCCTCATTTCCGAAGAGCAGAGCCGGTTTCGGATGCAACAGATCGGCTTCGTATAATGACTCTGAGCCCTCATCCAGAACTGTGGCTATAACTTGATATCCTTCTCCTTGAAGCGTTTTGATGCAAAGTTCCGTAGAATCGAAGATTCGGTAATCCAGCCACTTGTTTGCCGAAGAGGAGGAAGCCCGGCCAACCCGTGCCGGGTTAAAACGGGGAGCCGTATCGAAGATAAACCAAACAGTCTGGATACCGAAGGCATCGCAGCTGCGAATAGCAGCCTCCGCGTTGTGCGGGTCTACAACATCCTCGATAATTACTACCCCGCTCTGCCGGACAGCGGCAACACGTCGTATCTTTTCCATCCGTTCCGGAGTCCGCTGCTTCATGCCATATTGTAGCATCCGGTTTTCCTTTTTAAGAGTGACAAAAGTCATGCTACGATGATATATTTGCCACCGCCACGGCAATGCTCGCAGAGCTCTACCGATTTAATTTTCAAAATCAAGGGTACCCTGCCCTGTGTTTGCTCAGGCTTCACCTGTACTTTACCATTTTTCTATGGGGTGAAAAGAAGCGGGCCACTGGATCAACCGTTACGTACTCCACGAATGTATGGCTGGCAGTCCGTAGCGGTGAAGACGGCGATACCTGCTGGAATGCAGCCAACTATAAAGGGTTCATGGCAATCGTGCCGGTTTTGTCGGAACAGATCACACTCGTACTCCCCAGCGTTTCCACGGGCGGAAGCGAACGAATAATGGTCTGTTTCTGCGCCATACGGCTGATACCCACCGCCATCGCTACCGTAACCGTTATCGGCAGACTTTCTGGAATCGCGGCGACTGCAAGTGCCACTGCATCGAAGAACAATACTTCCACATATCATCCTGATCGCCCGGGGACAGGGATTTCGTGTGTAGCGTATGACTGCGTTTCGCAGCCGGTACTGACTCGCCGGTAAGCGATGATTCGTCACAAAATGCCTCGACGGCTCCCACGATACGGAGATCGGCGGGTATTTTCATTTCCGATGTCAGGGTAACCACGTCCTCCGGGTACAACGCGAGACGCTTCGATTTCGACCTGATCCCCGTCACGCAACACCAGAGTGCGGGGAAGAAGCATCCGGGATAAGGCACTGACACTCCGCTCGGCGTTGGACTCCTGGATAAACCCGATGATTGCGTTCCCCAGTACCGCGGCATGGATAACGACCGCGTCTTTGATTTCTTTGAAGACCACGGTTAATACCGCGGCGACAATCAGGATGAAGATCAGTGGATTCGTAAACTGCCGGAAAAATACCAGCCATAACGGTGTAACGTCACGCTCCGGGAGAACATTCGGTCCGTGCTTCACCAGCCGACGTTTCGCTTCTGTTCCGGAAAGACCGGATTTCGGCGAATCGAATTCCCTCCGGATGTCCGCTATCGTGGCCCGGTAATAACCTGACATAGAATAATACCACCATGTATAACTGTTCTCCGATGCCAAGGAGAGGTGTTAGATTGGTCTAACAAACCGGTCTTGAAAACCGGCGTGGCGCAAGTCACCGTGGGTTCGAATCCCACTCTCTCCGCCAGTTCGGATTTTCCGCGGTTTCCGCTCCTCTTGGCTGATCCGTTATCCGCAATCGCGTTCGCGGCAGGCTTGATGATTACTTTAACTGCGACACAGTTCACGACTTAAAAAGCGGCACGCACCATTGACTATTTTCGCAATGAAGAGACTACCGTTTTTTTACGGGAGAACGGGACGTAAGGCGATCCAGGATACGACGGATGCTTGCTTTATCGTGCTCAGTCTGCAAACCTGCAATGTCAAGATGAGTAGAATGACCTGCTTGACGCGATTGTTGTTCATCGGCAGGCGGTGTCTCTAATCCATTCATCTGGTTAATCACGAAAGCAATTGCTTCCGGGTTGTAGTGTGCCATGTCAAGTCCCCCCGTAGTTATTACGGTAACGACACGTGCCTGGAACTTTGCCTGTACCGCCCGAATAGTATCTCTGGCTTCTTCACAATTGAAAAACTGATCTTCTTTTGAAAGAATAACTTTAACGAGTGTATTGTTGTCACGAACAGAGCTCCATCTGAGTACCGTGTCAATGTCGGGATTCCGGGAAAATACTGCTTGCACTCTGCTCACGGGCACATCTCCCCTGATCCGGTTTGTAAGATATCGTTTCAGCTAAACTGCAATATTCTTTATATCGTCAAGCGGATTTACCGTATCTCGTCGTTGACAACGTTCTGCAGCCTGTCGCCACGTCTGGAGTCACCCTGTAGCACCGTTTTATCAACAATGAGCTCCTGAGGATGCTCCGGGTCACGGTATACTTTCCTGGGTATTTTTTCTCCTGTGACGATGTCTGTTTCCGGATTCGGGTCTGGCGGTAACACAAGCGCCTTCCCTTGGTCAATGGTTTTCTTGATCCTACCCATACCCGGGCAGCCAATGACATCACTTGAGTACTGCTCTCCGAATTCCCGTATAATTTAAGGGTAATCCGTTCCCCGGCAGGAAGATTTTTCGTCTGCTCACGGAGCTTTCTATAGGTCGGTTAGCGGATACTTCACTCGTAAATCGATTTCCTGTGGGAGTTCCATCCGAATTCGTATACGAATTTTCCTCAACTCCTTCGGATTTAAGCACATATAAGCTGTCTGTAGTCCCGGTGAGCAATCCCTCGGTAATACGAGCCTCGTTGGTATTTCCGGTATTTGGGTCTTTTATGTCAAACGTGCTGGTAATAAGATTGCCATCTCGTAACCCTCCGTAAATCGATTCTTTTTTTCAGGAGAAAAGACAATCAGCGAGTCAATAACGTCGATCTGCGATATGTGAGATGTTTGTGTACGCGCAACTCGGGCTGATCAGCAAGAAGAGACTTTTCAACCAACTAATGCCTTTTACTCTAACACATTCCTGGGGCGTCCTCACTTGTTTTGCTGTAGCTTGTATAAGCTTGTATATTCGGGAGGAAGAAGTACTGATTTTGTGTATTCGCAATTTTCCGTGTACTTCTGATGAGAAATTAAGGATAACTGTCCGAGATTTATGTAATACACAGTGGTATCGTGTCCGAGATCAGGCTTCCCTTACGGAGCCTTCCACAAACTTCAATTTGACGCCGCAGTCGACGTTACCCTCGCGGGTTGCGCTGTTCCGCTCCCCAGGGTCATAGACCGGGAATTACCCGAGGAATCAAGGAGTGTCGTGCCACTCGCTTCGTTCATTTTATACAGGGCGACAGCATCTGCATCTGCCGTGAAGCCTCCGGCCGGACGGGTAAACGGAATCGTATATCGCGCACGTTGCGCGTCGTGGGCGTGTCGTGTCCATTCTCCGTTACCCGGCGTTACCTGAGGGGATACCGGTAAGGAAGGAACAGAAGTGAGAGAAACTATTGCACTGGTAAGGGTAGGGACGGGTGTAGCACTGGGCGGAATGCCGGTAGCCACAGGTGTCGCTTGTGTGCTGAACGGAGAGTCGGCGACAAAAACAGGTCTCTGATTCGTGGTTCCCCCAAACCGGCAGATACCGTTGCTCGGGCCACCGGGCGCACCGGAGCTGTCTAAAATGACCGTATTCCTGGTGCAGGCTCTGGGGTTTGATGTAAAGTGGTATAACCCGACCGTGGAAGTGTCGGGGTCGAACTCGGCAGTCGGGACGGTAAACGCAGCAGTGTAGCGGACGACGTAAGAAATACGTAATTCGTCCATTAATCCGTTAAACGACGGGTACTCCACACCAGGGTCGTGCTTTTCCGCTCCGAGCACAATGAACGGATCGTACGTGTTTCCTCCGGTGGACCATCCGTCTTCATAGGCAATACTTCCGGTTGGACCTGATGAGCTACTGGCACGTGATACCCCGTTTATAAATATGGCAAGCGCCTCCGTTGAACCGTTTCGGGTTACCGCAATATGCTGCCAGCTGCCGTTGAGGGTATTTACCCCGGAGGAAATAATAGTTCTACCGGTTGTAGCAGTGCTTACGCTGAAACAGATATTTCCTGTCCTGGTAACCGATACGCCGAAAAATCACCATCATTCGGGTTTCATAGACATCCCGATCTACCATGATGTGACCCGTTATCCAGCCGTCTCCGGAAGATGTGCTCGCGTAACAGGTGCCAGCTGTGTTTGCCGACGCAGTTCCTTTCATCCAGAATTCAACCGTAAAGTCACCGACCGCATCGACCGGACGGGCAGGATTGTCAATCGGGATCGTAACCCGGTCCAGCTCTCTGGCTGATACACCATTCCCATAAGATCGAATAGACGTAGTGACATATATTCTGTTAAATAAGGGAAGAAGCACTATCAGCGCTAGAACGAACAGCACTCAAAGCAACGATGCAGTTGTCATCAACGTATAGTCATACCGGCAAGCAAAATAAATGCAAGGGATATTTTCAATATCGAAGCTATCACCAGGGAGAAAACGGTACTCTGCAGCATCTTTTAAACTGATACGTATGCGCATAGTTTTAAGGTAGTAATAAAGTACCGTGACCAAACTAGAGGTTATTAACAGATTCTAAGATACCCTCATGCCGGTGGTTAAACCGGTATTCCATCTCTTTCAAGTGTTGTGCAAAGACCTTTTCAATACACCTCGGTAGATGTATATCTTGTGCTTTGCATAACTCCAAAGACCCTCAATACCGATTCCCACAAGCCTCTTTGAGTGATTCACGATTTTGTGCTTACCATACTGCACTATAGCTTTTGAAGGCATCCATAGAAAATACACTCCCTTATCTCGTCTTTTTGGCAATAGGTGTACCTTTTCCATTTTCCGCACCTGGCGCGCTTCCTCTCTAGCTAAAAAGACCTCAGACATTCTCATGCTTGAATTGAATCGTACTGACAGTGTAAATGACTACTTAGTCAGTTACGATCCTTTCTAATTACCGCTATTTTTATCGCCTTATGAACAACGTAATCATTTATTTGCGTGTGCCTGAGTTTATCTCCCAGCGGTTCGATCGCCTCACAGAAGATGACCTCAAAGTATGAGACGATTTAGCACGGCTTACGGGAACTGGACGGCAACTTCGTTAAGCTCAAAGAAACCTGGCGGAACGAAACCAAGTACGGCGTGTTCGAGGGCGGATCACACTATACAAAATCTCTTCCAGCGTTGTCGGTGTTTTCAGGACTGCCGTTGTTTTCGGTCCTCGCGCAGGTACCACGCCGAAACTGCGCCGCTTGCCGCCAGCGCAGCGCAAATCCCAAGTTGTAGCCGGTATGCCTCAAGAAACGCCTGACGCATTCGTTCCCGAACTTCGTCTGCGAGTGGCCCGGGAATGCTCGATAAATCAATTTGCATGAGCCGCGATGACTGAATGGTGATTGATCGTACCACCGACTCGCTAAGGTTCATCTCCGTCAATTCCCGTTGCAAAGACCGCTGATATGTCACGGCCAGAACGGCGCCGAAAACTGCAACACCGAGCAGCCCTGCTACACGTGACACCGAGTTATTAACCCCCGATGCGGTTCCTGAATACTCCGGCGGCACGTCGAGTGCTGTCTTTGCCAGCGAAGGGATAAATATCCCGAATCCGAGACCTATTAATACCATTCCTGGGAAAATCTCGATCCAGTAGTATGCGTCGACACCGACCAGTAGGAGCGACAGCATACCAATCGTTACCAGTAGTGCCCCGGTAATCATCGGAAGGCGCACTCCGTGTCGGTCGGCAATCTTCCCCGCAAACACCGACATCGCCGCAATTAAAACCGGAACCGGCATAATCGCCAGACCAGACTTGGTTGCAGAATATCCGGCAACCTGCTGGAAAAAAATCACTGCGAAAAATGCAATCGCGGAGATTACCGCATAAAGCTGCAGCGTATACAGATTTGCCAGAAAGACGTTACGTTGCAGGATAACGTTGAGCGCAATCAGGGGATATCTGGCTTTCTTCTGCCACCAGCTGAAAAGAACGATCATGGCTATGCCAAGGAGTACAGTTAGGACAATATCCAGGTCTTCCCACCGGTGCGATGAAGCCTGAATTAGCCCCCAGGACAGGCTAAATAGCCCTCCCGACAGAAGAAAAATACCTATCCAGTCAATCGGGGTAAATGTAAGAAGTTTTGTTTCCGGAACAACCCTGTCCACTAGAAAGTATGCTGCTATACCAAACGGAACAATAACCAGAAAAGTCCAGTGCCAGTCCGCAATGTCAATTATTATTCCGCTTATAAACGGGCCGAAAATCGTCATTAAACCGGACATTCCGCCCCAGATCCCGATTGCCGTACCTCGGACGCGGGAGCTAAAGCTTGCGTTTATTATCGCAATGCTTTGGGGAATCATCATGGCGCCGCCGAGACCCTGAAGTACCCGCGCTGCGATAAAAAGCCAGACGTTGCTGGTGAGCCCGCATATACCGGTAGAGACGGTAAATAGAATGAGGCCTATCAACGTTAGCCGTTTATGCCCGAACCTGTCCGAGAGCGATCCCATGATTAAGATAAAGACGCCAAGAATCAAGTTGTAGCTGTTGATTGCCCATTGAATCAGCGTAATATTTGCCGAGAATGATTGCTGGATCGCCGAGGTTGCAACATTCACCGCGGTTGTTTCGAAAAACGCGATGCCGCTTACGAGAATAATCGCCGTAAGAAGAAGGCGCGCCCGAGGTGAGCTGAAGTCCGTATACATGGATTCATTCTAACAGAGCAAAAACCAATCCAGCACCTTTCCTAGCGGGAAATCGGCCAGGGATGAGTTTCGAAGGTGATGGTAAAACTGGTCAGTCCGTTTCCGCTCTCGGCTTTTACCCGCCATCCGTGCAAATCGCAGATTTTCTTGACGATCGCGAGCCCGATGCCGTATCCTTTCGCTGAGCGGGAAATATCGCTCTGGTAAAACCGGTCAAACAGGTTTTCAAGTTCTTCTTGTCGTACGGTTTGTCCGGTGTTCGAGACCTTTAGATACCGCTTGCCAAGCTCGATCTCGATCCGGCCGTCCTGGACATTAAACTTAATTGCGTTCTCGATCAGGTTGGAGATTGCGCGCTCGAGCAGCACCATATCCGCTTTTAGTTTTGATTCGCCCAGAACTGATTTTACTATCTGGAGATTTTTTTTCTTGATTTCCTGTGAATACAGTTGTAATACACGCTCAATCGTGTCGCAAACTGGCACGTATGTCAGTGCCATCTGAAAGGTATCCATCCGGGCCAGCTCCAGCATTTTTTCGACCAGGTTCCCCGCCCGCTTGATGTACATCTTTGCCTCGAGTATGTACTCCCTGTATTTTCGGGTTTTTAGGGCAAGATCAAGAGATGAGTTTGCAATACCCAGAGGAGTTTTCAGCTCATGAGATGCGTCAATGGTAAACTGATCAAGCCGCTCGAACATATCTTCAGCAGGACGGATGGTTTCGCATACAAAAAAATAACCCACTACAAAAGTCAGCAACGAAATAATAAGTATTTCGATTATCAGGACAATACTGAATTCCAACATGCGCTCCGTCGAAAGGCCGTAATACATGGTTTGATGCAGCAAAAATACAAACGAAAACAGAATCTGAAATCCCGCCACAATCACCGTAAACATTGCCGCCAGACGGACTTTTACTTCCTTGAACATAGCCGGTTAATCAGTGATCATATAACCACCTTTTGCAGTCTTGATAAGTTCTTTACCAAGCTTTTTTCGAAGGTAGGCGACATGCACGTCCACAGTCTGGGAAAACATCAGTGCGTCGAACTCTCCCCATACCTGTTCTATGATTGTACTGCGTTCCTGTACTGCGTTTTTATGGAGCGCCAAATACTCCAGAAGGGCATACTCCTTTGGTGCAAGCTTAATCTCTTCTCCGTCACGGGTGACTTTTTTTGCCAGGGTGTCAATCCGGACATTTTTTATTTCTATGACCGGATTCGGCTGCCGGTGATTACGGCGGATCGCAGAGCGAACCCGCGCTACAAGCTCGTCCATATCAAACGGCTTGGTAATGTAGTCATCAGCGCCAATGTTTAGCCCTTCCAGTATTGAGTCTTTTGCGGTCCGGGCGGTAAGAATGAGAATCGGAGCCAAAAAACCGGCGGTACGCAATTCGCGGCAGAGTTGCATTCCATCTTTCGGCCCCGGTAGATTCAGGTCAAGAACGATTGCTTCGAACGTCTCCGTTTCCAATAAGGCTTCAGCGGCATCCGCACTGGTTGCAGTTACTACTTTAAACCCTTCAATCTCGAGAAAGCGTTTGATGTTTTTGACAAGATCGATCTGATCCTCGACAATGAGTATTCTCATGGGCGATGCTTCATCCGCATCAATTTTGCCACCCGCTTCTCGGTAAGCGGGTGTGTGGAAAACAATTCCATCATCCCTTCACCAGAAAACGGATTCTGGATGAAAAGTGAAGCGTACGCAGGATTAACGTCCATGGGAGTTGCACGGGCAACCTGCTCTATCTTAAGTAGCGCACGGGCCAAATCCTGAGGCCTGCCGGTATATTCTGCAGCAGTCGCATCCGCTTCATATTCCCGTGTGCGTGATATTGCGAACTGGATCAGCATCGCAGCAACGGGTGCCAGCACCAGCATCGCAATCTCGCCAATTGCAGCAAGCGGGCTCCGGTTCTCTTGCTGGCTGCCTCCGCCAAAGATAAAGAAAAAATTACCGATATTCGATATCGCAGCCGCAAACACCGCCGCTACCGAGGAAATAAGAATGTCGTAGTTCTTAATGTGAGCAAGTTCATGAGCAATTACGCCACGCACCTCATTGCGATCCAGTGCACGCACTAGTCCCTCGGTTACACAGACAACACCATTTTTGGGATTACGACCCGTTGCAAACGCATTCGGTTGCGTATCGGCAGTTATGTATAACTTCGGCATTGGTATCCCCATCTTATGTGCAAGATCTTTAGTGTCGTTGTAGAGCTCTGGAGCACTGTTAGGATCCAGCGGTTGTGCACCGGTTCCCATCAGAACCATCTTGTCGCTAAACCAGTATGCGAAAAAATTCATTACGACGGCAATAAGGAGGCCCGACATCATGGCACCACGGCCGCCAATGAGGTAACTAATACCTACTATCAATGCGGTCAGTCCTGCAAAGAGGATCATCGTCTTAAAAAACGACGTTGCCTTTCTCATGTGTATATTTGCTCTGATGTAACAAATAATAAATTTTGGTGAATTGTACGAAGATCCGGATTAAGAACGCCTTAAGGGCGCACGGAACGATCCGAACCGTTCAACGAAATAGGACAGTATATCAAGTGCACCCCTATTCCGGCAATAACCCTGATCACGTTGCTCCAGAGCCGAGGCAAACCACTATACTGGGTCTTGCATACAAGAGGTAATTAATCTCCTTTTAAGAATGTCTGATTGTAGCGTCTCTGTACATATAGCTCTATGCCACAGTTTACCAGCATTTTTAATGTACTACAGGGAGCTCAACGATCATCAATCAATCTCATCTAGTCTGAATAAGGTTACGCAAATTACGCGGGTGTCGTTCAAGTTGAACAAGTTACGAAACAAACACAATGCTCCGTAAGGCATACCACGCACTCCAACACAACAGCATTGCCGTAAGAATCAGCGGGACAATCCAATTTGAATTTTAATCTAAAAAGTATTATAACATAGGCCATGACACACGCAGAAAACCGAAATTTGACTCCCGCCGAAGTCGAAGCACAAGAACAAAACTTGCGCGCCGTGTGCATTCGTCATGTAATCGGTAATTTCAATCCCGTCCTATACCCCGTCGAATACCCGGTTTTAGGTGTAGACATAGAATCTAGGTACCTTTTACAAGACGAAATCTACGTGGACGTGGTGGAGATGGGATCGGAACAATTCCCTCGTCTACGATCAGAAGTTGACGCATCATATTTGGACCAAGTATCGGAGTATCAAGCCAACCCTGCACAACTTACAGATGAAGAGCTTGGTCGCCTTTCTCAAGAAGCAGAAAGTGCCCGGGTTGCACTCGGTCTATCCTTAATCGATGAAGCACGAAAACTAAACTTAGTTCAAACCGTGTCGCCCGATGAGGCCAAAAGGCGCACGAACCTAGCTAACAACTGGGTAGATCCCGTTGAAGACATGGATACAAGATTTCCGCAGCTCCACCGCTATGGCTGGCAGATTTTTCAACCTGCTGATGAGCGTGCAGGACCTGTACTCTTAGTCCCGGTCAGATCTGAAGGTGAGGTTACTGGTTTCGACGTGCTCTATCTTGATGAACTGCATAAAACGAACCCCAATTTCTTACGAGATCGGCTTTTAGAC
>JAOAFZ010000001.1 GCA_026415975.1 Patescibacteria group bacterium | reverse complement strand
GCTGAGTGCCTCTTTAAGCTCCTGCGGAGTGCACCCCTGCGCTTTGCAGGCTTCCCTGATAAGCTCCTGTTCTTCGGGGGAGAGGTGCGGGTAGTGCCCTAGGCCGCTTTCAAGAGTGCCGCCCCCTCTTGCAGACTCGCCTGAGCGAGCGGACTCGCCGATAGCGCCAGACGCCTCCCGTTTCGGTATCCGCTGCACGGGTTCCGGTGGTACCGTAACAAGGGGTAGGGGCAGGTAGGTAGCCTCTGGATCGTATACCTGAAGAAACTCCTCGTGTGCGGGCAAGTACTGAGTTTCTCCGGCAAGCACCGGGGAAAGAGCGGGCATGACAACCTGCGCATGGATAAATACCACAAGCACCACCGCGGCAAGATTCCGGAACCAGCGGGGAAACGGGGTCTTGCGAATCCTCGCCCGCAGGAACATTCCTAGCGTTGCGGCAATGGCAGCCGTACCGGCAATAGTACCCAGCGCGGCCAGACTCGCAGCAAGAGCGATATCCGGCGGATACCCCAGACGCCCAGCCGGCGAGAGGAAGTAGGCCAAAAGCCCGACGAGCGATACTAGGGTAACCGGCAGTACCCCGTGCAGGATATGCCGCCGGGGCGCGACAAACGCGAACGCAAATCCGCTGGTAATTGCCAGAAGTACCTGGGCAAGCGGCGCATTCTCAAGAAAGGACAGCACAATCATCGCTCCAGCAACGGCAAGCGTGTTCTGGAAGAGCATGGAAAGCCCACCGCGCCCATACGCGGCCCGCTGTCCGGCAAAACGTAAGCGATGTTTCTGGATAAAGCGCATAAATCGACACGAAATGCGAAAGATATTCAGGCGGTAGTATAGCAGAGATTCGAAAGTTATGGCAGCATTACATCACTTAATGAGCTAGTCGGTAGCCGCGGTGGCCGAGTCCACGAATTGGACTAATACTCACAGGGTCACCTGCGCATCGGGAACTTTTTCTTTCAGGCGATCAATGACTTCCGTTGCAAAGCCTTCCACCAGCATATCGCGCGCCTGTTTCGCGGAAAAGCCACGGCTGCGGAGGTAGAAGAGCTCTTCTTCATTCAGTTTTCCGGTAGTAGAACCGTGAGTGCAGAAGACGTCATTAGCCAGGATTTCCAGGAACGGGTTGGAGTCTACAGAGACACCTCCAGAGAGTACCAGATTCTGGTTTTTCTGGTACGCGTGACTCTGCTGGGCTGCTTTCTCGATGCGGATCAGGCCCTGATAGCGAAACACGGAGTTGTCGTCGAAGACGCCCTTGATAAACAAATCGGAGTACGCTCCACCCGCCTTGTGGTGCTGTACCGTCTCAATCTCAAATTTATCAGCGTTCCTGCCCGTAAAGAGTCCGAAGATGTAGAGCTCCACACCTTTCGTTTTCATCTCAAAGACATACTTGCCGGATATATTGCGGAAGTACACTACATGTACCCCAGGCTCGTCGAAAAGTAAGGGTCTGGTGGGGGGTTCGGTGATGTGCAGAAATCGTGCCATGTTACTTGAAAACGCCATCCTGACCTGCCTCATCAGCTCCCTGAGCTGTGGAGTGTGCATCTGCTACCGCTTCTTCGCGCGGTGATGGTACTCCGGCAGCGGTATCTTCGCGCGGCGGAAGGGGTGCCGGCGTTTCGGCGGAAATGGTAATGTCAGAGGCAGGCGGAGTAGGCATCTCGAGGGTCATATAATAGTCCTGAAAGCCGAGGTGCTTGTAGTAAGCAATCGCATCCGTGTTCTTGCAATATACGCTCACTTTTATACGGACAATTCCCTGATCGCGGCACCAGTTAAAGAATACCTCGATCAGCTTCGAGCCGATTCCCTTATGCTGGAATTCCGGAATGACCATCATATTTTCAAGCTCTGCACACTTTGCCGGGATACGGTAGTTTTCACCCTCGAAGATGTTTGCATTTAAATACCCTACAAACCGGTCAACATCGACAGCAACCAGAAACAGCCCGAGAGGATCGGTAAGACGATCAGTAAAGTATTGCCGGCCCTCTGCACTGGTTGACCACTCCGGCATGATAGTGGGGTCGAATTTCTGGTGGTTCAGGCCGTTAAGGTATTTATTCAGCTCGCAGACCTTCTCTAGTTCGGACTGATGCGCCCGCCTGATAATAACAAAGTGTTTTCCACCGCTCTGAGGAGTATTTAGCATAGGATTAGCCGACGCTGCCCTCCATCTCTAAATTGATAAGCCGGTTAAGTTCGATCGAGTACTCCAGCGGGATTTCTCGAGAAACAGGCTCGATAAAGCCGTTTACGAGAAGGCTTTCCGCATCGCTTTTTTTCATGCCGCGGGACATGAGGTAGAAGAGCTTTTCCTCACCGATCTTTTCCACAGTTGCCTCGTGCTGGATCTCGACTTTGTTATTCCTGATTTTCATGTACGGATACGTGTCAGAGCGGGACAATTCGTCCAGAAGCAGCGCATCGCAGGATACATATACCGACGAGTTGTTCGCATGTTTCGCGACATGCACTAGTCCGCGATACGACGTGCGACCGCCGGACTTGGAAATAGATTTCGAGACGATGCGCGAGCGGGTGTTTGGCGCCAGGTGCACCATCTTGGCGCCGGCGTCCTGGATCTGTCCTTTATTGGCAAACGCGATCGAGAGCACTTCGCCACGGGCACCTTCGCCGGTAAGGTACACCGACGGGTACTTCATGGTGACCTGACTGCCGATATTGCAGTCGATCCACTCCATAAACGCCTTCTTTTCGGCACGGGCACGCTTAGTAACCAGGTTGTACACGTTGGTGCTCCAGTTCTGCACGGTGGTATACCGAACACGGGACGACTCTTTGCAAAAGATCTCGACAACAGCGGAGTGTAGGGAGTCGGTGGTGTATACCGGGGCGGTACATCCCTCGATGTAGTGTACATCTGCACCGGGCTCCGCGATAATCAGCGTGCGTTCAAACTGCCCAAAGCGTTCTGCATTGATACGGAAATATGCCTGCAGTGGCAACCCTACCTTCACTCCCGCAGGAACGTAGACGAACGAGCCGCCGGACCACACCGCGGAGTTGAGTGCAGCAAATTTATTGTCATTAGAGGGAATAAGCGTCCCGAAATACTTCTTAACAATCTCCGGGTACTTCTTGAGAGCCGTGTCCATGTCGCAGAACAGCACACCTTTTTTCGTAAGTTCTTTGTGTACGCTTTCGTAAACCACTTCGCTTTCGTACTGTGCGGAAACACCGGCCAGAAACTTCTTTTCTGCTTCCGGGACGCCGATCCGGTCATAGGTATCTTTTATCTCCTGCGGCAGATCGTCCCAGGACCGGGCCTGGCCTTCGGTAGGCTTAATGTAATAGTAGATATCGTCGAAATGGATACCACTCAAGTCTGGGCCCCACTCAGGCATTGGCAAAGAGGTGAAGATCTCGTAGGCCTTGAGGCGGAAATCAGTCATCCAGCCGGGCTCGCCCTTCATCATCGAGATTTCCTTGACCTGCTCCGCATCGAGCCCTTTGCGAGCTTTGAAGGTGTAGTTCTCCGGCATGGAGAAACCATACTTGTAGTCGAACTCTAAATCATCCTGCTGCGGTTCCGGTTGATTCTGATTCTGCATAGGAAATAATCGGGCTTATTTGCCGCCCAGTACCGATTCGTAGCCATTGATTTCGATTTCTTCCGCAAGGGATCCATCCCCCACTTTCTTCAGCTCTCCGCCGGCTAGAACAAGCACTTTGTCCGGCTTGAGGTAGTGCAGAATCCGGTTATAATGGGTGATGATCACGTAGGTCTTGCCCTCGCGATGCGTGTCCAGATACTGCGCAATGGTCTTTAGCGCATCCACGTCCACACCGGTGTCTACTTCGTCAAAGATCAGAAAGTTCTTGTCGAGTACCACGGCCTGAAGTACTTCGAGCTTCTTCTTTTCGCCGCCGGACGCGCCCTCATTCAACGAGCGATTCAGGAGATCGTCCGATATCTTCAGTTTTTTTGCCACTTCCCTGACCTGTTTGTAGATCGCAACCGGGTCTTTCTTTCCTTCCAGGGCAAGGCGCAGGAGTTGCTGTACCTTTACACCCGCAAGCGCCAGCGGCGACTGGAACGAAAGGAAGATTCCCTTTTCGGCGCGTTCGTTGGCTTCTTTTTCGGTGATATCCTCACCGTTCATTATAATTCTGGAACCCTGCTGAAGTTCGTAGGACGGGTGCCCCATAATCGTATACGCCAAAGTGGATTTTCCCGAACCATTGGGACCCATTACGGCATAGATCTTGCCCGGTTCAAACTCGAAGTTTATGTTCTTGAGAATCGGTTTTTCGTCAATTGCGACCGATACATTTTTAAGCCTTATCATGCTGGTATAGTGTACCAGATCATAAATCCCGCTGCTTCATAATTTTCATATCCGATGGCATGGTTATAAAAGCCGGCAGGGACATCCGCGGCTTGCGATCTATGGCGGCGGGATCGGCAAACAATCCGCGTTCTGCCTTATAGCAGCCCATGACACCAATCATCGCGGCGTTGTCGAAGTTTAGGTATTTAAACGGCGGAAACTGTACTGTCCAACCTTGCTCAGCCGCGGCTCGCCGGAACAGAACCCGGAGTCGCCGGTTTACCGAAACGCCCCCACCCAGAAGAATATTCGCCACTCCGGTCTTTTTTACCGCCAGCCGCGTCCGCGAAACCAGCGTGGCAAACACGGCTTCTTGGTATGAGCTGGCAAGCGATCGCATGGCCTTGGCCCGGGCTGTATCGTCGAGTTCGCGCAATTTATACAGGAACGCTGTCTTGAGTCCCGAATACGAGAAATTCAGTGTATCGCGGTTCGCCAGCGGGCGCGGAAAGCGGTACTCGTCGGTGTTCCCCGCTTCCTCAGCGAGCCGTTCGATCACCGGTCCGCCAGGGTAGCTGAAGCCGAGCATCTTAGAGGCCTTGTCCAACGCTTCGCCCGCGGCATCGTCCACAGTTCGGCCGATCACCTCGTAGTCCAGGTGGTCACGAAAGAGCACCAGTTCGGTGTGGCCACCGGAGACAAGCAAAACAAGGTATGGAAACACAAACTCCCGCGGCGGGTTCCCCTTGGAGTTCTGCACAAAGTTCGAGTAGATATGTCCTTCCATGTGATTTACCGATACCAGCGGCTTCCCCCAAAAAGCCGAAAGCTCTTTAGCTTTCGCAATGCCCACCTCAAGCGCAATGGCCAGTCCCGGACCCTGGGTTACGGCAACGGCATCCACGTCACCGAACGCGAGTTTCGCTTTGCGGAAGGCGCGCTCCACCACGGAATCGATTCGTTCAGAATGGGCTCGCTTGGCAACGGAAGGCATGACGCCACCCCACTTTTCGTGCAGAAGCGCCTGCGAGTAGATGACAGACGAGAGAACCCGGCGACCGTCTACGATTGCCGCGGATGTTTCGTCGCACGAAGTGTCTATCGCGAAAACTCTCATGTACCACGGGAAATCGTTAAGCGGCGTTCTGTAGTGGACACGTGTTCGATTCTGACGAGGACTACATCTGCTTTTTCGAGGAATAGCTTATAGAGTTCACCCAACTTCTCGCCCCACTCGATCACATGAACACTCCCCGGCACAAGGAGCGATTCGATTTCGAGGTACTCGAACTCTTCCTGATCGGCAATACTATACAGGTCGAAGTGGTTGAAGGTCCGATATGCCCGTCCGGGAGGCACATCATACTCGTAATGCACCACGAACGTCGGTGATACGACATCATGGATGCCTAGTTCCATTGCGATTCCCTTACCGAATACTGTCTTGCCCGCTCCCAGGTCGCCCTGTAGAATAAAGACAATCGGCTTGTTCGGTCGCCCGAAGGTTTGCAGTAGGCGTCGGGCAAGGGCTTTCGTTTCCTCTTCGGAACGTGAGAGTACTACCTGCCGCTCGGCAAGTAGCATATCGCCAACCCGAAGCACGGTCAGCGTTTCACCGGTAAGATCAATTACGGTAGATGGTTTGTTCCGAGGCAGCTTTCCTCCGTCTACAGCCAGAGTTATCAGGGCGCGCTTTTTTGCTGATAACGTAGCCAGGAAAGCCTCAAGTGAATAATGCGGTGCATCGCCCGACAGATTTGCCGACGTTGCGGTGACCGGTTTGCCGTACTGGGCAAGTAATGCACGAACCGGCGCATAGTCGGGAATACGGACACCTAGGGTGCCGTTTTCGGATTCAAGCTCCCGACGTACCCGGCCACGGGAAGGCAGAATAAGAGTATACGGGCCCGGGAGCAGCTCACGAATCCGAAGTTCCTGATCCTGAGTAACCGTGCACAGATCGGTGATCATCTCAATATCACGCACAAACACTGAGATAGCTTTTCCCGGTGGACGATCCTTGAGGGACAAAAGTCGTGCCACTGCATCGGGATTCGTTGCGTCGGCCAGAAGACCGTAGACTGTGTCGGTTGGATACACGACAACACCCCCCGCATCCAGCGCGGCTATGACTTCGGTAATTGCATGGGAGTTTACAAGTTGATCAAGGGGTAGCGTGCGCACTGCAAAGCAATCTGTTAATTCCCAATTTTAGCATAAGTTTGATACAATGAATAGGCCATATATGGCAAAACAAATAGGCAATATGAAAAAAAACGAAAAAAAAAGCGGGAAAGATACCCAAAGAAACATTGCGGAATTCAAGTTTAATTTCGACCTGCGAACTGTATTTATAGCAATCTTTGTCTTCTTCCTCTTGCTCACCCTTTACGGCTCTTTTAGCGGAGCCGAAAAGGCCAATATTCCTGAAAAACCATTGACACAGGTGCTAACCGATATCCGGCAGGACCGGGTCAAATCGGTAGAGGTAGACGGAAATACGGTAAATGTTGTGTATAAAAATGGCCAGAATGCTCGGGCAACAAAAGAAAGCACATCAAGCTTTCTTGAGATTCTTGCCAATAACGATATTCCGGCGAATAAAGTACCAGTCACAGTAAAAGACACCGAGGGATCATCGGTCTGGGCAGCATTCCTTATTAACATTGTCCCAACAATCCTCATCGTTGCATTCCTCTTCTTTCTTTTCCGGCAGGCCCGGGGTGCACAAGATTCGGTCTTTTCATTCGGTCAATCACGTGCCAAGCGTTTCAGCAAGGATACTCCGAAAGTAACTTTCAAGGATATTGCGGGTATAGATGAAGCAAAACAGGAAATTGCGGAGGTAGTGGACTTCCTCAAGCATCCCGCAAAATATAAGAAAGTTGGTGCGCGTACGCCAAAGGGTGTTATGCTTGTGGGTCCGGCTGGTACCGGAAAAACACTCCTTGCCAAGGCAGTTGCCGGCGAGGCAGGTACTGCATTCTTCTCCATTGCCGGTTCCGAGTTCATGGAAATGCTTGTTGGCATCGGGGCTGCCCGTGTCCGTGATTTGTTTGCAACTGCCAAGCGCAGTGCACCAGCTATTATCTTTATCGACGAAATTGATGCAATCGGCCGGGCCCGATCGAATGGCGTGATGCCTGCACACGATGAACGCGAGCAGACACTAAATCAGATTCTGGTGGAGATGGACGGTTTTACACCGAACGAGCAGGTTGTTGTTCTTGCGGCAACGAACCGCGGCGACCTGCTGGATCCGGCACTCTTACGACCGGGTCGCTTTGACCGCCGGATAGTAATAGATTATCCTAATGTAGAGGGTCGTAAAGCAATTCTTGCAATTCATGCCCGTGGCAAGCCCTTCGACGAAAGTGTGAATTGGGACCGAGTTGCTGCCCGCACAGTTGGTTTTTCGGGGGCTGATCTGGAGAATATGCTCAATGAGGCTGCAATTCAGGCCGCCCGTGAAGGTCTGAGCAGTATCAACTCCGATCACATAGAGGAGGCCGCAACAAAAGTAAAACTCGGTCCGGAAAAACGCAGGCTTCAGACCGAGGAGGATAAGCAGATCACCGCTTATCACGAAGCCGGGCATGCAATTTGCTCCCATTATCTGCACCAGACTGATCAGGTATCGAGGATATCAATCGTTTCCCGCGGGATGGCACTGGGCTTTACCCTGATTCCTCCGGCCACCGATCAACTACATATCACGAAATCGAACCTCATGGGGCGAATCGCCGTTATGATGGGTGGACGTGCCGCCGAGGAGCTTGTTTTTAATGAAGCAACTACCGGAGCCGCAAACGACTTCAGTCAGGCGACCCGTATCGCCCGTGCTATGGTAATGGATTATGGTATGAGCCCGCTTGGTCCGGTAAACTACGACGTGATCACCGATATTACCGATAGCAGCCGCCCCGTAATAGAGTCGCAAAATATATCGCAGGAAATGCTTGCAAAGATTGACGCTGAGATACGAAAAATTATCGAGGAATGCTACGGGAACGCGATCCGCATACTTACCGAACATCGAGCAGAGCTCGATACAGTAGCCCAAAAACTTGTTGAAAAAGAAAACATGGATCAAGATGAATTTGAACGTATTGTCGGGAAGAAACCTACAAAAGAAGGAAAGAAACCGGAAATATCTGCGCCAGTTAAGTTACCGGAGGGAATGCCGGAGTCTCCAGCAAAACCGGATGGTCTGGAACAAGCCTGATGCGTAGCTTGCTTATCATTGACGGACACGCTATTATTCATCGGGCATATCATGCTCTTCCTCCCTTAACAAGTAACGGCATACCGGTGAATGCCGTACATGGATTTTTTGTGATGGTACACCGGGCAATTGCCGAACTGGCTCCTACCCATCTTGTGATTGCTTTTGACACACCGGTACCTACCTTCCGAAAGCAGCTTCTGCTGGGGTATCAGGCAACCCGTCCCCCTCCTCCAGATGCACTGAAAAGTCAGTTTTCGCTGATCAGAGAGCTGGTGGATGTTGCTCGAATGAACCCATTGGAAGCTCCCGGTTTTGAAGCAGACGACGTAATCGGAACCCTAGCTATGCGCGTACACGGAACCGGTACAGTGACTAGGATTCTCACCGGAGATAAAGATATCCTGCAATTGGTACGCGATGACATTTTTGTTGTGATGCCAAAGACTGGTCTGAGTACCACCGTTGTATACACGCCAGAAGCCGTTCGTGAACGGTTCGGGTTGCCTCCGGAATCAATCCCCGACCTGAAAGCTCTTATAGGAGATCCTTCTGATAATTACCAGTCGGTGAAAGGCATTGGCCCGAAAACTGCCGCAAAACTGCTTGCACAATTTGGTACGATCGAAGGTATATATGAACGTCTCCCGGAACTTGCTGATGAAAAACTCCGTTCCAAGCTCGCTGATGCAGCGGAAAATGTAAGAAAACTGAAATATATTGCCACTATCCGTCAAGATGCACCGGTCGACGTCTCTTTGGAGCAAGTACGCTTGCAGCCATACCCTGTAGAGTTTCGGGAAAGGCTTATCCACTACGGGTTTCGTTCTCTCCTGAAGAGATATTTCCCTGAGTCGGCTGCCGGGGTTCAGATACAAAAAGACAATACTACCAACATGCCGGAAAACTCTGATCTCTCCACAACTCCTAAAAAAAAGAAACCAAACCACCGGAAAAAACCGGATACCGCTTCCCAGATGGATTTATTTTAGGTATTTTTATCTATGGCACCGGATACCCAACAGAACCTTTCTATTGCACTTGCGTTGCTTTTTAAGCACAACGGGCTTGCGATCGTGTTTCTGTCTGGTATCCTCGCCTCAATTGGATATGCACTCTATAGGCCTTGCCGGGGAGCGATTCTTTTAATCGTAGGATTTGCACTGCTACTCTTTGCGTTTGAATACGAAAAACACATCTCCGGACCGCTGATCGAACAAACAAGCACTTCACTGATTACCGAACGGGAGTCCTGGCGCCTTGCCTGGATTATAAAAAAGGTTCTCGGCAAGCTGGTGACCCCGGCCCTGTACATGGTGGGGGTGGCTTTACTGGGCATAGGGGCAGTACTCCTGCGCCCAACTAAAACCCGTACTAAAAAGCTTGAATACTAATCTGCCGAGGGAGATCCACACGCAAAGGGCGTAACAGCTTCCGGCACCGCAGTTAATTCGGGTAGTGACACTTCTTATACTTCTTTCCTGATCCGCACCAGCAAGGATCATTCCGGCCTGGCCGCTTCTTAGGCTGAACTTGTCCGGGATCGACCACACGAACACCACCAGGTGCGGCACTAACCGGAGTTCCCGGCCGAGACGGTTTGGCACTTGCATTAGGTCGGTAGGGATCCGCACCGGAAGCGGCATGATAGACCAATTTCCGGGCTTTCGGGGCTGTTTCGGACAACCGTGCGTAGGGAACCGCCGGTGCGGGTGATGCACCGGCACTGATTTCGCTGTTTCCGGCAGATTCGCTCTCAGCTTGCTGTGTTGGGCTCTGGATATTCAACTCAATATTCAGTACCCGCCGGGTAAATTCCGCACCAATGTTTGCTATCAATGACTCAAACATCCGAAATGCTTCATTTTTATATTCCACGAGCGGATCCATCTGTGCGTATCCACGCAGATTTATTCCCTCACGAAGGTCATCTATCGCAGTCAAATGCTCTGTCCAAAACTGATCTACAGTTGAAAGGAACAAACTGCGTACTATCTGCGCCCAGAATGAATCACCTACTATCTTTTCTTTCTCTGCGTAAAGCGCAGAGGCTCGTTCAAGAAGATATTCCTGTACCTCATCCTGTGACTTTTCTTTTAAGAGATGGGGCAGTTCACCGAGCGACCCCGGAAAAAGCGTGTCGATATCTTTTGCAACAGTGTCAATGTGTTCTTTGCTAAGTGACTGTCGTATTGCAAAAAAATCAGCTGTCTGCGAAGTAAATACTTCGTCAAATACCGAGAGAACGACTTCATCGAACTCTTCCCTGTTTTCTTCGGCAAGGTTCATAAACTTACGACGCCAGCTATAGATTATGTCACGCTGGCGGTTCAGTACATCGTCGTATTCAACCAGTCTTTTCCGTATATCAAAGTTAAAGCCTTCAACCTTCACCTGAGCCTGCTCAATAGCCCGTGAGACGATAGAATGGCTTAAGGGCTGATCTTCCGGTAGGTTAAACGCAGTCATGAGACGCGAAATCTGTTCACCACCGAAAATTCGCATGAGATCGTCTTCAAGCGAAATAAAAAACATTGATTCGCCGGGGTCACCTTGACGGCCGGCACGACCCCGAAGCTGATTATCAATGCGGCGTGACTCGTGACGCTCAGTACCGATAACCATCAATCCACCGAGTCGTACTACCTCGTCATGGGCTTCCTGCCACTTTGCGATTGCCTTCTTGTACTCCGCGGCTTCCATCTCGAACTCTACCGGCTGTTCCCCGCCGAGAATGATATCGACTCCCCGGCCGGCCATATTGGTTGCAACTGTTACTGCACCTTTTTCTCCGGCACGGGCGATAATTTGCGCTTCCCGTTCATGGTTTTTGGCATTCAGAACCTCGTGGGGAATACCCCGTTTTTTTAGAAGACCGGAGAGCAGTTCATTTTTTTCAATTGAAGTTGTACCTATCAACACCGGCCGGCCGGTCTTATGCTGTTTTGCAACCTCTTCTGCTATCGCATTAAACTTAGCGGCCACCGTTTTATATATTACGTCCGGGTGATCAATCCGTTTACTCGGCCGATTAGTAGGTATTACGACTACTTCGGTATTATATATCTTTCCGAACTCTTCAGCTTCCGTCGCCGCTGTGCCTGTCATACCGGCAAGCTTCCGGTACATACGGAAATAATTCTGCAAGGAAACTGTAGCCAGCGTTCGTGATTCCTTCTTGATCGGAACACCTTCTTTCGCTTCAAGTGCCTGATGGAGACCTTCCGAAAACCGTCGTCCATTCAATAGACGGCCGGTAAATTCATCTACGATAATTACTTCACCGTCGCGAACGATATAATCTTTGTTGTTATGATACAACGCATGTGCCTTCACAGCTGCTTCAATGTGAAAAAGAGTGTCATAATCCTGTTGGTACACATTTTCCACTCCAAGCATTTGTTCAATTTTTCGGATACCCGTGTCCGAAAGATGCGCGGTACGCAGCTTTTCATCAATTATGACATCCTCCTTCATGTCCAATTTCTTTACGATCCTGGCATACTCGTAGTATTTTGAGGTATCTTCCTCGTACGGCGCAGAGATAATGTGTGGAGTTCGTGCCTCATCAATCAAGACTGAGTCAGCCTCATCAACCACCGCATAATGAAAATCGCGCTGTACGATCTGGCCAGGTTGCTGTGCCATATTGTCGCGCAGGTAATCAAAGCCAAACTCACTGTTAATGCCATAAGTAATATCCGCCTGATACGCTTCTTTTCGGGAAACCGGCTTCAGGCGTGCCAGACGCCAGTCCGGATTAGAGGTATCGTTGTAGTCACGGTCATAAATAAACGACTGCTCACTGATTATCGCAGCAGTGGTCATGCCGAGGAAATCGAAGATCATTCCCATCCAACCGGCATCCCGGCGTGCCAGATAATCGTTTACTGTTACAAGGTGTGAACCTTTACCCGCAAGTGCGTTTACATATAGCGCCGACGTCGCGGTAAGTGTTTTTCCCTCTCCAGTTTTCTGTTCGATTATTTTCCCGTCATTCAGGGCCAGTCCAGCGATCATCTGTACATCATAGTGGCGCATGCCGGCTTTTCTGCGGGCAGCTTCGCGGACCAGGGCAAACGCCCACGGAACCACCGCGTCGAGCTTCTGCTCCTGAGACTGTACAACTTCACGCAACTTTTGTGTCTCCCGTGGAAAATCCGCATCGGCGAGATTACGCGCTTTTTCTTCAAGACTGTTTATGACAGCAAGTTGCTTCCGGTAATTCTGAAGCTGTTGTTCATTGTAGTCGAGCAGGTTTCTAATGAATCTAAGCATATTGGGTAATTATAGTCCGGTCCTTCTCTATGTCAAACTATTCTTTGATGAAGTATTCCTGGGGCACAATTACCACACTTGATGCGGAAAACCTGGTTTGCTTCGGATCGATTCCACGTCGGGCGGTAAAATGTATTGAGTCCCCTTCCTTCAGCTTTGAAAAACCGATCTTCGAGAGTTCAAGAGTTTTAATATCAACTAGCTGTTGAGTGGTATTACGTTCAATGTCAAGGGTATATGTTTCTTTCTCTACCGTTTGCACACGTACATAGAATGACTCCGAATTAACTTCGATAATGGTGCCGGAACGAACGATAAAGTGTTCATCAACATAAACACGGTTTGCAGTTACCGTTGTACCTATTTCCGGTCCGGTCACCAGTATATAGTCTCCTTTTTTGATATCATCGATCTTAAGCTCTGCGGTTTTTGTACCATCGATGCGGAAAACCTCGGTAACATCTTCGTCGAGTTCTACCTGAATATCTCCATTTTCGGTTCGAACTGTCAGAACTTTATCTTTCAGTGCAGTAACGAACCCTGCAGAGGTGCGTTGATTCCGATCTTTGAGCTCGGAGACTTTTGACTCGATTTTTTCTTTCAATTCCTTGACTGCACTATCCTTTTGATCTATGCCTGATGCCGGTCGGGTAGTCGGTCGTGCAGCTCCGGTAGCTTCTTTTCTTTCAGAGATATCGTTTGCCGTGTCTTTCTGATCTGCAACCGGCACACGTGTCGGAGAAGTCGTTTGTGCAAATGCAACACCGCCGGTGGCCAAAATCACGAGAACTATGAAAAAAATGGCAACTGGCTGTTTCATATTATTCGGGGAGGGAAAAAATACGTAACTGTTTTTCGACAAAATCTTTTTTTGCATCTTTCGGATAATAAGTCACATTAATTATGTTTTCGCCCAGTGCAAGAGTTACCGGAAAGGTAAAGGTATCCGCTTCCAGCTTCTTAACGATTGCTACCGTAGGACTCTGCAGAATAATCAGCGAATCTTTTTTTCCCTTCCCCGAAATCTCGATTTCTGAACCGGAAACGGTTGTCTCGGAAACAGGCGCAGTAAGCTCGAAGGTAACAGAATCGGATTCAGTCCGGGGTTTTGGCGCCTGTGCCCTGTTGTCTACGGACTGAACCGCACGGGTTTGGGTGCGGTCGGCTAAATTAAGAATGCCCAGACCAACGCTGATACCGAGTATTACCCCGAGAATACTTGCTACTATTGATTCTTTTTTCATGAACGCAAAGCTAATTGTGTCAAAGTTTCGGGCAGTTTGTCAATAAGGTCTGCCACGTTGTACCAGTACCCTTTCGTTTCAAACAGGTTGTCAGCGGTTTTTTTTTCGAGATACGAAGCCAATATACATGATACCACAGGTTCATTCTTTGCGTATAGAGCAGTTGTAACTCCGGCCAGAACATCACCAGTTCCGCCCTTGGTAAGGCCGGCGTTCCCGCCCTCGATAGTCACGACGTCCGCTCCATCGCTAACTATGTCCACAATCGCCTTGAGCAGAATGACACAGCTGTGTGAAGTAGCCGTCTCCCGTACCACCCGGCATTTTTCCTCCAGCGACATATTTTGAACGTCTATTCCGAAGAGTCGCTGGAATTCCTGTTGATGCGGAGTAAGAATTGCCGGTGTGCTAAGCAAGCGAAACCACTCCGCATCCATCATCTGGAGGGCGCCGGCATCAATCACGAATCGCTTTTCGGGAAAAGAGTTAAAGAGGAAATACACCATGGCGCGAGTCCGGAGCGATTCGTCTTTTACGGAAAGTACTTCACTCCACTCACGGTATCCGGTAACGTCCCCACGTTCCCCGCGCACCATTCCCGGGCCGATAAGGACAGCGTCATCCTCTGCCACATATGCTGGGATCTCGGTCTGGGGAACCACAATGCCGCTCCGGAAAACGGTTTTCAGCTGACGCACAATCTCGTTGTTCTCCTCTACTGAGGAGTAGTGCACCATGTCCGCGAATTTGCTGGCAATCTCGGCGGTCCAGATAGAGGCAGCGTGAAACAGTACCGATCCGCCAATGACCATGACCTTCCCGTTCTGGCCTTTATAACTTACATCCTTAGGAAGAAAAAAGTCTTTCAGATAGGGGCGCACCGTATCCGGTGCCGAGGTTTTAACAGATATATGCATGGTACTGTAAAGTATACCCGAGGTGAGTGGTATAATCCTCTATATGTTTACCCATACCGATTTCCGAAACCGTTATGATGCGTTCTGGAAAAAGCGGGCTCACAGTATGGTTCCCCCTATCCCTCTTGTACCGCAAAACGACCCGACAACACTCTTTACCGGCAGCGGGATGCAGCAACTTGTTCCCTATCTTCTTGGTGAGCCGCACCCTCTGGGAAAGCGGCTATACAACGTCCAGCCCTGTTTGCGCTCCCAGGATATCGAAGAGATCGGTGATAACCGCCACACAACCTTTTTTGAGATGGTAGGTAACTGGTCGCTGGGCGACTATTTTAAGGATGAACAGATCGAGTTCGTCTTTGATTTTTTTACCAATAAAACGTACGGTTTGGGACTTGATCCGAACCGGCTCTACGTCTCGGTATTCTCGGGGAGCGGAAATGATGGTATTGCAGAAGATGAGACCAGTATTGCCAAGTGGAAAGCGCTGTTTGCAGGGGTGAACATCGAGGCAAAACACGTACGGCTTTTTGACGAGGAAACTGGTGGAAAACTGGGCATGCAAGGCGGTCGTATATTCTCGTATAACGCAAAAAAGAACTGGTGGTCGCGCGCAGGGGTACCAGAAAATATGCCTCCCGGTGAGCCCGGCGGACCTGACACTGAGTGTTTTTATCTCTTTCCTTCCGTTCCGCATGATACAAAATACGGTGAAAACTGCCATCCGAACTGTGACTGCGGCCGTTTTATCGAGATCGGTAACTCTGTTTTCATGCAGTTTAAGAAAAACGCCGACGGCAGCTTTTCCGAGCTGCCCAAGCCGAATGTGGACTTCGGCGGCGGGCTAGAGCGGCTCTTGGCCGCGGTAAACGATACTCCGGATGTGTTTATGACCGATCTATACATGCCCATACTCGAAACTATCGAATCTGTCTCGGGACGAGAATATGCAGATGAGACGAATAAGAAGGCATTCCGTATCATCGCTGACCACATCAAGGGGGCGATCATGCTTATTACAATGGACATATTCCCCTCCAATAAGGAACAGGGATATGTGGTACGCCGCATGCTGAGGCGCTCAATATGGTACGGCCGGCATTACCTGAACATTGGGGAAAACTTCCTGGAAAAACTGGTTGATCCGGTTGTGGCAATATACGGCGAGGTATATCCAGAAGCCGCCCGTGAAGCAGAAAAAACCCGCAAAGTCTTGAACGACGAGGAAACACGATTCCGACGCAACCTGGAGAAAGGTATGCATGAAGTGCCGAAGATCGCCGCACGCTACCAGCGTGAACACGGGAGTGGCGGCACCGGTAATACGATGGCAAAAACCGCTACCGGTCGCATGCTGTTTTTTATCTATGAAAGTTATGGCTTCCCTCCCGATCTTACGGTAGCCATGCTGGAAGATAAGGGGTGGAGCTTTGACAAGAACTTCGAGGAAGACTTCCAGAACGCCAAAAAAGCCCACCAGGATAAATCCCGTGCCGGTGCAGAAGGCAAATTCAAAGGCGGTCTGGCAGATAACAGTGAACAGGTACTCCGGTATCACACTGCAACACACCTACTGCACCAGGCACTCTTCGATGTCCTTGGCGCTGAGGTAAAGCAGGAAGGGTCAAATATTACCGGTGAACGCCTCCGCTTTGATTTTCGGGCAGCTACCCGACCAACGCCTGAACAAATCGCCGAGGTGGAGCGTATCGTAAACGAGAAGATCTCCGCTGGCATTCCTGTGCAGTTCCAGATGATGCCCAAGGAAAAAGCGGAGAAAGTGGGTGCAAAGTCCTTCTTTAAGGAGAAGTATCCGGAGACCGTGAAAGTGTATTACATAGGCACAACCCTGGAAGATGCCTACTCGAAAGAGTTCTGCGGCGGCCCGCATGTTGCAAATACCCGGGAAATTGGGTCGCTCACCATTACAAAGATCGAAAAAATAGGCAGTAACGTATTCCGCTTATACGCTCAGTAATTAGTGATACCGAATTGTACCAATGAGAAAAGACACCATCGAGTTTCCGGATTTTGCAAAACTAGATATCAGGGTCGGACTTGTGAAAGAGGTAACACCCCTCGAGAACTCCGAAAAGCTTCTTAAGCTCACCGTTGATCTCGGCGAAGACTATGGCATTGTCACGATCCTTGCCGGACTGAAGGCATACTATTCACCCGGGGACTTTATCGGAAAGAAATTCCTATTCGCGGCAAACCTGGCTCCCCGTACGATGGCCGGATCGGTTTCCAATGGTATGTTTCTAGCCGCAGACGGTGTGGAGCGACCAGTGCTGATTCAAGTTGCGGATGAGCTGGAACCAGGGGCGAGAGTGCGGTAATTCACCTTGAATACTACACGGTCGTATAATGAAAAATTTAATCTTGGTGCTCCCAACGGGATTCGAACCCGTGTTACCAGGATGAGAACCTGGCGTCCTGAGCCTCTAGACGATAGGAGCTAGTTTGACAAATACCCGTAAGTCGTGCTATATTGTAGCAGTCGTCCCCAGATTCGACAAGTTGGTTCTACGGTGGCTTTTTTTACGCATGAATAAGGTACAACTTACACAAGAAGGCTTCGATCAACTGCAAAAGGAATTAAATGAATTGAAAAACGTTATCCGTCCGGTACTGCTGGAACGGCTCGCAGCCGCGCGGGCTATGGGTGATCTACGCGAAAACAGCGAATATTCCGCCGCAAAAGAGGAACAGGGTCTGATCGAAGGTCGTATTCTTGAACTGGAACAGCTCATTGCAAACGCTGAAGTGATCACCACCACAGGCAAATCAAACAGAGTACAGATCGGCTGTGATGTGGAGGTCGAGGTGAACGGAAAAATAGAGAGTTACTCAATAGTTGGCGAGTTCGAGGCAGACCCGATGAACAAAAAACTTTCACCGACTTCTCCAATCGGAAAAGCTCTGATGGGAAAGAAGATCGGCGACACCGTCGAGGTTGAAGTACCAATCGGCAAGATGGTCTTTAAGATCGTCAAGGTGAGGTGATCCCTGCTTGAGCAAAGGCTTTTTCAATCTGGAAAATGCTCTGTCTTACAGTTGATCGCAGACCGTGCGGTTTCTGCCGCCGTATATCGTTGAGCCTGCCCATACAGACCGAGTGGTGAGCACGCTCGCAGAAATACTTGATTGTTATTCTACGCTCGGACGCTTTGTTCAACCCGCTTCCCTTGTTGAAGTGCTTTGCCGAGATGGTCGAACGCAGCTGTACCTTCGACGGCGACCGGCAGGGAGACGGCTGGGGTGCAGCTTGGCAGAATGCTGACGGCACCTGGCAACGGTACCGCTCGCTCCTGCCAGTCTGGGAAGACACCGCATCGTTTTCCAGAGCTCCTCCAACCTCGCGGCTGGCAATCCATGCACGGAGCGCATCTTTTGCGGAGCATATCGGGAATCTAGAACACAATCAACCCTATATCACCACCCGGGCATGTTTTGTCTTTAACGGGATTTTCCGGGGCTCCCGTCTCCCGGCCGGACTCGAAGGTGAGATAGGCTCACAGAAAGTTTGGAGTCTGATTCAACGATTTCTCCAATCCTATCCGCCCGAACAGGCACTCGAGAAAACAGCTCGTGTTCTCAAACAGGTAACCGCAGACTTGCAGGCGGTAAACGTAGGTCTTATCAGCGGTGATGGACTCTATGCACTCAATCTCTTTACCCGAAATCCGAAGTATTACCGGTTACACATCGCTGCGGAAAAAGGGCTCTCCTGTATCGCATCGGAACACTTCGGCTGTTTACCGTTTTCCCCATCACGACAAGGTGAGGTTATGGTATTATAAGGGCTTATGGCAGATTCAATCCGTACCGCTCCTCCTACTGCAGACGATTTTGCGGGTCAGCGACAGCGTCGCATAGAGAAGGTCAAGCAGCTGCGTGAGCTGGGCATTGATCCGTATCCGGCTCACTCCCGAAAGGATATGCCGAATTCAGAGGTAAAATCGCGCTTTGCACAGCTTGAAAACACTGATGTCACGCTTGCCGGTCGCTTGATGACCTGGCGTGATCACGGGAAGATGATCTTCACCGATCTGCAGGACCAGTCAGGTACGATTCAGCTCTGGCTCAAGAAAAATACGCTCATAGGTGCCACATCCGAGGGCACGCTTGGATGGACTAACCTAAAGCTTCTGGATATTGGAGACTTTGTCGAAGTACACGGAACCGTCACTAAAACAACCCGTGGAGAAGTTACATTGCTCGTCAAAAAAATCCGTATACTTGCTAAGACAATCCGCCCGCTTCCAAATACCTTCGATCACAAAGAGGCCAAGTTTCGTAGGCGTTACCTTGATCTCACAATAAACCCCGGTACCCGCGAGATATTCCTGCGCAAGGCAAAGTTCTGGGAAGCAAACCGCGAGTATATGAAACAGCATGGCTTTATAGAAGTCGAGGTTCCCGTCCTGGAGCATGTTACCGGCGGCGCCGACGCGCGGCCCTTTGTAACACACCATAACGATCTAGAACAGGATTTTTACCTGCGTATCTCTACCGAACTTTACCAGAAGCGCCTCATTGGTGGTGGTTTCGAGAAGATCTTTACCCTGGGTCCGAACTTCCGCAACGAGGGGTTATCAGATGAACACCTCCAGGAGTACTACCAGATCGAGTGGTACTGGGCGTACGCCGATTACCGGGACAACATGGCCATGGTTCGCGATATGATCCGTACCGTAGCACAGCAGGTGTGGGGTACTACGAAGTTTGCAACCCGCGGCCACGAATTCGACCTTGCAGATGAATGGAAGGAAATAGACTACGTACAGGTAATCAGAGAAACTCATGGCGTTGATATCTTTACCGCCACAGATGACGAACTTAAACGAGCGGTGGAGAAACTTGGCATCGAGCTTCCTGGTGCCGTAAACCGAGCCCGCCTGATCGACAACCTCTGGAAAGCGATCCGGAAAACTATTGCAGGCCCGGTCTTTCTGATCAACGAGCCGGCATTCATGTCCCCACTGGCGAAAGCAAAGCCGGACAATCCAAAGATCACGGAACGTTTTCATGTCGTTATTGGCGGCAGTGAACTCGGGAACGGCTACTCGGAGATTAACGATCCCCAGTATCAACTCCAGCAGTTTCTGAATCAGCAGGTCATGCGCGAAGCCGGTGACGACGAAGCCCAGATGCTAGATATCGACTACGTGGAGATGCTCGAATACGGTATGCCGCCAACCAGCGGATATGCTCACAGTGAGCGCCTGTTCTGGTTCCTGGAAAATGTAACTGCACGCGAAGGAACATTGTTCCCCCAGCTCAAATATGAAGTGGAACAGCAGACTCGGGAGCTGTACGAACCGATCCTGAAACCGCTAAATATTACCCTGGATAAAGAAACGTCCGGAGCGGGAACCTACAAGAAATCAGGAAAAGCGAAAAAAGCGCCCACGGTCAATTACCAACCAGTGATTCCCCGGGAAAAGGCACTTGCATTGGTCAACGACCATATCGCCAACAAAAACCTCGTCAAGCATTGCATCGCTGTAGAGTCTGCCATGCGTGCCCTTGCCCGCCATTTTGGAGAAGACGAGGATCTTTGGGGACTTGTGGGACTCATGCACGATGCCGACTGGGAGGAGACATCCCATGATGCCACCCTGCACACCCTGAAAACGGTAGCGTGGCTCAAGGAAGCCGGCGAGACCAATGAAACAGTATTCCGTGCAATTCTGGCCCACAACTTTATGACCAACCCGGAACCAGCGCCAGAAACCAGACTTGAGTGGTCACTTTTTTGTTGTGACGAGCTTACCGGACTTATTACCGCTGCCGCACTGGTACTCCCCGATAAAAAGCTGTCCAGTCTAACCCTGCCCTCCATCATGAAAAAATTTCGAAATCCGAAGTTCGCCGCCGCGGTAGACCGAGACCATATCGCACTCTGCGAAAAAAAACTCGGCATCCCGTTGGAGGAGTTTGTCCAGATAGTCTGGGACGGGATGAAGACCTACGCCGTTGAGCTCGGATTATGATTGCCGGTTTGGGGGAAAACCATGGAGTACTGTTCTTCTCTCCTTTCCTGATTTTTGGGTGATACTATAATTATAGTAAAGTGGATGCTGTGTTCAGTCACGGCCTTTCTCGTCTGATGTTTTACATGTATATATGATGCATTATCAGGATATAATCCTCTTGACACTGCTTTTTACAAAGCACTTTATAGCTGATTTCCTGCTGCAATCGGAGGCTATGGCAACCCAAAAAGGAAAGAACGTATGGATTCTTTGCTCTCATTCCGGACAGCACGCAGCTTTGACTTTGCTTATACTTCTCTTTTTTACCAGCCCGCTCCCTGCAACGGCAATCGCAGTTGCAGAATTTATCATTCACTCAGGTATCGACTATTTGAAATCGAATACCCGCTTCTTCGGGCGTTTTAAGCCTCCTTCAAGAGAATTCTTCATTTTATTTGGTGTAGATCAATATCTGCATGCGCTCACGTTTGTTGCAGTTCTAGCCGCAGTTCCCCTGCTGTAAGAGGATGACTTGCAATCCTGTTTTTTTCCTCTATAATTAAATATGGATACAGGAATTTTGCATTCCAAACCCCTCGCAGAGCTTCATGCACATCTAACCACCTCTATTCCCCCGCATGTTTTCTGGCATATCGCGCAGAGTGAGGGGTATAAGCTGCCCAAACGCGACTATAAGGAATTCGAAAATTACATTGTACTCTCCCCGGAGCGTAAACTCACTCTCAGGGAGTACCTTGATGAAATTTATCATCCAATTTTAGATAAACTGTCTTCAGGGGCTCGGGCACTAGAGAAAGGTGTATATGAAGGGCTTGGTGGCGCGTATCGTTCGAATAACATTACCCTGCTTGAGTTGCGTACAAATCCTCTAAAGCATAACCGCGAGGGTGAGGTTGATCTTGATCATGCGATCATGGCTATGCTCCGGGGTATGGAGCGAGCTCTTCTTGAGTACCCGAAACTAAAGGCTGGCTTGATATTCTGTCTTGATCGCCAGTTTTCGTATGAAAAGAATAAGATCATCGTTGAAAAAGCAGTCAAATACCACCGTCGGGGGGTGATTGCGATAGATTTTGCCAACTACAACACCAGATTATTTCATTTTAGAGATTACACGGATTTAATTTCATACGCCAGACAACATGGTTTGAAGGTTACTGCACACTCCGGCGAAACCGAGGATACGAACGATATGTGGGATTGTCTGGAACACGCAAAACCTGACCGGATCGGACATGGTATTAAGGCCGCCTACGATAAAGAATTAATGAAAGAATTGGTAAAGCGGGATATTACCCTTGAGGTATGTCCATTGGGTAATCTTATGACCAAGGCAGTGGAAAATGATGATGAAATGAAGTTTATCATCCGGACACTTCTGGAAAACGGAGTAAAGTTTACAATCAACACTGATTGGCCGGAGACCGTTGCCAATGCTCATCTCTCCGATCAGATTCAGTACCTGCGCGAAAAGAATATATTAACCGAAGAAGAAATTGACCGTACGATCCGTTGGGCATTTGATGCCTCCTTTATCAATTTGCCAAATCCCCATGACAATCTTTACCTCTGAGAAAATCGTTATGCAGGGACTTACTTACGATGATGTTCTGCTGATGCCCGGCTACGCTTCATTTGCCAGAGAAGATATTTCCCTCCGTACGAATCTCACCCGCCACATTACTTTGGAGATTCCTCTGGTAGCGGCGCCGATGGACACCGTTACCGAACGCAGACTTGCAATCGCGCTTGCAAAACTTGGCGGGATCGGGATCATTCACCGGAATTTGACGGTGGCGGATCAAGCTCTCGAAGTAAAAGCCGTAAAAGAAGCCGGATACCTTATTGGCGCAGCTGTTGGTGCAAGTACAGGGGTAGAGGAGCGGATTAGGGCTCTTGTGCAAGCAGGAGTAGATGTGATCGTAGTAGATTCAGCCCATGGATACGCAAAACCGGTGATAGATACAATACGATATATTAAATCAACTCACCCCGAAACACAGGTGATCGGTGGAAGCGTTGCCACCTACGACGGCGCGAAAGCGTTGATTCAGGCCGGTGCTGATGCCCTACGCGTGGGAATGGGACCCGGGGCTATTTGCACAACCCGTATAGTCTCGGGAATGGGCGTCCCGCAGATTACTGCGATCCTTGAAACTGCCCGTGCGGGCACCGAAGCCGGCATTCCGGTTATTGCCGATGGAGGGATAAAATATAGCGGTGATATGCTGAAAGCTTTGGCTGCCGGGGCTCATACCGTAATGATGGGCAGCTACTTTGCCGCCACTGAAGAGTCCCCGGGTGAAGTGCACCAACTTACCGCCCAGGAGATTCCGTCGCGTTTTAAGAGTATCGTCCGGAAAGATCAGCAAATGTATACATTTAAGTCATATCGGGGAATGGGCTCGGAAGCTGCGATGAAGCGAGGTGCCGAGATCAAGTCCGAAGATGAATTCCACGGGAAGAGCTATAAGGAACGAGTACTGGTCGCAGAAGGAGTCGAAGGACTCGTGCCGGTACGCGGTACGGTTCAGGATCTGGTTGATCAGGCGATCGGTGGACTCAAGTCGGGCATGTACTATATCGGCTGCAGCTCGATCGAGGAAGTACGGACAAAGGCACGGTTTATGCAGATAACACAGGCAAGTTTGGTAGAAAGTCATCCGCATAACCTGCTGGTGACAAATCCAGGGAAAAGTTACAGCTAAGCTCAAGGATAGTCGGTCAAGCTTTGCTCCAAGTACAATATAGGCATGCATAACAACATTACTAGTTCGCACGCACCCGAATGATCATCATCGTCGATTTCGGTTCACAGTCCACCCACCTTATATCGCGGCGACTCCGAGAGATTTCTGTACCTTCGAAACTCGTAGAACCAGAAACGTTTTTTGAACAAACCGCCGGCGAGACGATCGATGGGATCATTCTGTCCGGCGGGCCACAAAGCGTATACGACGATGCCTCTCCGCGGATTGATGCAAAGGTCTTCGAGCTGGGCAAGCCGGTATTGGGTATCTGCTACGGTCTGCAGTATCTGGCGCATAATCTGGGCGGGAAGGTAGAACCAGGCAAGCACAAGGAAATGGGACCGGCTACCCTGACAATACTGCAGCAGTCTCCCCTTTTCTTACTGGACACTCCCGATGGCTCAGAAGAATATATCACTGCAAAGTCTGCGGTCTGGATGTCTCACGGCGATCAGGTAACATCGCTTCCGGAGGGATTCACGCACATCGGCAAAACGGAGACTACCGATCTGGCCGCATTTGCCAACGAAGCACGCCGGATATACGGCGTTCAATTTCATCCGGAGCTGGTTCATACCCAGTTCGGGATGCAAATACTCAAGAACTTCGCCCGGATGTGCGGCTTCGATGCAACCGATCGGGTTATTGACCGGGAGTTCGTGGAACAGATTGTGGCGGATATCAAGGATTCTATCGGTGGGAAAAAGGTTATCAGTGCCTTGTCCGGAGGGGTTGATTCTTCTATTGCAACGCTCCTGGTGCATGAGGCGGTTGGCGATAATCTTACTGCCGTGTACATCGATTCTGGCCTGATGCGCGAAGGCGAAACCGAGACCCTGGAGCGTGTGTTCGCAGAAAACTATAAAATGACAATAAACGTCGTCCATGCGAAAGATGAATTCCTGGCGGCACTTAAAGGAGTAACCGATCCCGAAGAAAAACGGAAGGCGATCGGGCGCACGTTTATAAAGGTACTTGATCGTGAAGCTCAGGCTTTGGGTGCGGAATTCCTGGTGCAGGGCACCATCTGGCCTGATGTCATCGAGAGCGCCGGCAGCAAACATAGCTCCATCATCAAGAGCCATCATAACGTAGGCGGGCTTCCGAAGGATATGAAGCTTATTCTCGTCGAGCCGATCCGCAACTACTACAAAGATGAAGTCCGCGCTATCGGCGGTGTGCTCGGCCTACCCCGCGAGATCACACACCGCAAGCCGTTCCCGGGGCCGGGATTGGCAGTCCGCATCGTTGGCGAGGTGACGCAGGAGAAAATTGACATTGTGCGGAAAGCTGATTCTATCGTACAGCAGGAGATCGAAGCCTACGACGGGAAGGATGCGCTTTGGCAGATCTTCGCGGTCTTAACCGGGGTCAAGAGCACCGGTGTCGGAGGCGACTACCGCAGTTATGGCGAATGTATCGCAATCCGGGCCGTGGAGTCAACAGATGCAATGAGCGCGCACTGGGCACGAATTCCCTACGACATTCTGGGAAAGATAAGTACTCGTATCACAAATGAGATACAAGCAGTAAACCGGGTGGTCTACGATATCACAGATAAGCCGCCCGGGACGATTGAGTGGGAGTGAGTAAGAAGTGCTCGTTTCTACATATCCATGTTTTATATATTCTGGCGTATCGGTAGTGAACACCCCTACCGAAGTAGACACTAGGACTTAACTCACCGGGAATATCACCCTTGTCAACGAGGTGATCTCTGCGAATATGGATACCGTTACCGGTGTGAGGATGGCCATCACGATGGCGCAAGAAGGTGGCATTGGAGTATTACACCGTGCAGTCAGCCCGCAAGTCCAAGCGGCAATGGTTCGTGAGGTAAAGGAGTATAGTCAATTGCGCATCGATAATCCGCCGAAAATTTCCCCGAATGGAACAGTCGGCGAAGTCCGAGAGCTCATGGGAACGACATAATCGAGGATATGTCGTTGTCATAGGTCAGGACGGTCTTGTCGCCGGAATCGTAACCTCTTAGTTGATGGAGAAGGGAGAATGGCGGGCGTAATTACCGAAAGAGATATTCGAGAGCTGGAGCAATACCCGAATGCGACAAAAGATGAAAAAGTTCGCTTGCAGGTACTGGCATCCGTCGGTATCGGAGACTCAGCCGAACAAGATGCGCAAATGTTGGTTGAAGCTGGTGCGGACGGCATAATTATTGATGTGTTACATGGCGCGACCCAGGGGTCTATTGAGTTGACGAGAATTTTGCGAAGAATGCTTCCGAAAAAAGTGCCAATCATTGTAGGAAATGTTGCCACAAGAACCCAAACAAGAAAACTTATTGATGCGGGCGCAAATGTTGTAAAAGTTGGTTGGTGCCCCGGTGGGTTCTGTACAACTCGGATCGTCACCGGAACCAGCGCAGCGCAGCTGACCGCAGTGATGGAATGTTCAGCGGAGGCGTATGGAACAGGAGCTACGATTATTGCTGACGGAGGGATTACGAAACCCGCAGATGCAGTACTTGCTTTCTATGGTGGTGCCGCGGCGATTATGATCGGCACCATGTTTGTGGGAACCGAAGAAAGTCCTGGTCCGTTATATTTTGATGAAACTGATGCCGGATATAAAATTGGTAGGGGCAGTGCATCCTCGAGTGCAGCGGAAGATTTTGCCCGTGCTTCGGGCAAGGACGAATGAGAGGCGCCATACATGAAAGTATTAGCTTCAAGTATTATTTCGTGATCTTATAGCATAGGCATGCGATATACTTATATTCAAACGCCCCATGAAGACCAACCAACGACGTCTGCTGATCGCCACCACGAACCAGGCTAAGCTCCAGGAGCACCTCCAGTTTCTCGCACCCCTCCGCGAGAAAGGTATCGGGATTCTGTCGCTTAAGGATTTCGCGCCAATTGAAGAACCGGAAGAAACCGGCGAAACGCTCGGGGAAAACGCCGTTCTGAAAGCACATTATTACGGAGACATAACGCAGATGCCAGTGCTCTCCGATGACGGTGGCTTCGAGATCGATGCTTTGGGCGGAGAGCCGGGGGTAAAATCGAATCGCTGGCTGGGACGGAAAGCGACGGACCAGGAGCTGATCAATTATACCCTAAAACGGCTGGAGGGCGTTCCGTTCGAGAAGCGGACCGCGCAAGGCCGTTTGTGCCTCACGTACTACAACCCACACTCAGGAAAAGAGGTGAGCGTCTCGAATGCAATCGATGGAATAATTGCCGAGAAAGCATTTCCCCATTTTATACCCGGATTCCCCTATCGGGCACTTTTTTATCTGCCGCAGTTTTCACGCTACTACGACGAACTTACTGCAGAAGAGCACGATGAGGTAAATCATCGCAAGAAGGCGGTGCTTCAGATCATTCCGCACATTCTCGCGGATTTGGTAGAATAACGGTATTATGCTCTCAATTGATTTTATTCGCGCCAATCCCGAGCTGGTGAAGACGGCAGCGAAGAACAAAAACCGTGCGGTCGATGTCGACCGGATACTCGTTCTCGATGAGCAGAAGCGATCCTTGGTGCGCGACATCCAGATGGTGCGCGAAGAACGCAACGCGCTCGCAAAGCAAGCGTTTTCCGATGAGGTAAAAACACGCGGTATCGAACTAAAAGAGAAGTTAAGGGATCTGGAAAAAAAGGAAGCGGAGATCGAAACAGAACTTAACGATCTGATGTCGCGGGTTCCAAATGTGCCCTACGATGAGGTCCCGGTGGGGACGGATGAATCCGGCAATGTCGAAATCAAGACCGTAGGCGAACCCACTCGGTTCGACTTCGAACCTAAATCGCACATCGAACTCGGACTTGCCCTTGATCTCTTCGATACGGAGCGCGGATCAAAGGTGTCAGGGTTTCGCGGCTATTTCCTGAAAAACGAAGGGGCACAACTTCAATTCGCGATCATGTTTTACGTATTTCAGAAACTGGCTGCAAAAGGGTACACCCCAATTATCGCACCGGCTATCGTAAAGGGATTCGCTTTGTTTGGCGCCGCCCAGTTCCCCTGGGGCGAGTTGGAGGTCTACAAACTTAACGACGACGCGTACCTCTCGGGCACCGCCGAGGTGCCGGTAACCGCGTATTACGCCAACGAAACGCTAAAAGAGGAAGATCTGCCAAAAAAGTTCGTTGCCTTTTCCCCCTGCTACCGCAAAGAGGCGGGTTCATACGGGAAGGATACGAAGGGCCTGTACCGAGTTCATGAGTTCTTCAAGATCGAACAGGTGATCATTGGTAAAGCAGATAAGACCGCGGCAATCGAGCTCCACGAAGAGCTGCAGCGCAACTGCGAAGAGATCCTGCAAGATCTGGAGCTCCCTTACCGCGTGCTCCTGATGTGTACCGGAGACATGGGCGAACCACAGCACAAGAAATATGACACCGAAACCTGGATGCCGTCCCGGAATGGTTACGGGGAGACCATGTCCAATTCGATAATGGGCGACTTCCAAACACGGCGGTTGAACATTCGCTACAAAACGAAAGACGGCGAGATGAAGTATACCTATTCGTTCAATAATACCGCGGTGGCCTCGCCGCGTATCCTGATTGCAATTCTGGAGAACTACCAGCAAAAAGACGGGACGGTCCGGGTGCCCAAGGCACTGCAGCCGCTGATGGGAAAGGCGGTAATCGGTGCAAAGTAGGGCCATATCCAAGCCATCCTGTAAGCGGAAACACGAGGATACCCATACCATGCCCGAGCAGAGACGCAAGGAGCTCGGGCCGCAAATCCGGGGTCAGAGAGAATCGAACGCGGTGAGTAGCCGGTCGATATCCTGCATGGAATGCGCAGGAAAGTTCGCGATCCGGATCTGATCGTCTTTACGCTTGCCGTACCCATAGCTTATCTCGATACCCTGCTTCGCCAGCGCTTCGACAATACGCTTAGATTCTCCATAGGTATCAACCACAATAAGCGTCGGTGAACGGTGCGCGATATCGGGAACCGATGGTTTGTAGCGGGAGTGTGCATCAAAGTATGCATATATTCTGGTTGCTTTCGCATCAATTTCTGTCCGGATCCGGGCCAACCCGATGCGAGTAAAGGTTTTTACTACCTGATCCAGGAGAAACAGGTTGAGTACATTCGGCGTCTCTACAGTCTGATTTTTTGCGGCGCTTTCCAGCATCGCGGAAAACGAGTGGTAGCTTCCTGTACCGATTCCCTGTTTCTCGAGAGAACGAGACTTTGCAATAGCACGCGGGCTTATGATTCCCACACCCAGTCCGGCAGGCAAGCCGAAGCCCTTTTGCACAGAAAAGTACACCGCATCAAGGAGTTCATAGGGAAGATCCGGATGCGGTAAGGATGAAACGACATCCACTGCGATAAGTGCGTCAGGATACTTTTTAGCAACTGATGCAATTTCCGGAACCTGCCAGGCAACTCCGCTGCTGGATTCATTGTGAGTGATGCCAATCAACTCTGCTTCCTTTGGTACCGCGATACGCTCTAGATCGAAAAACGAACCCTGGGGCACCTCAACATATAGTGCCTGTCGCCCCGTTTTCTCTGTCGTCCACCGGAACCGGTCACCGAATACCCCGTTTACAAAATGAAAGCTGGTTTTCGCGACACAGTTCTGGATAAGCCGTTCCCATATTTCGGTAGCCGACGAAAAAAACAACACCTCATAGCCGGAGGGCACACCAAGTAACTGCTTTAATCCGGACCGTACTGATGCAAAGAGCCCCTCGAACTCGGGACCACGATGAGACCAGGACGGGACAGATGCGGCAACGGCGGCAGCAATGCTCGAGGCAATCGAAGGATGCAGCTGAGAGGGGCCTGCCGTAAAGAAGAGCCGCTGCATAGAGACTACAAGGAAACTAGTAAAGAATTCTGACCCTTATTGTATCAGGGATTGCCTTCAGCTTTTTAACAAGCTTTTCTGCATGCGAGGTATTCACATCGATAATCACATACCCTACCGATTCATTCGTTTTCAGATACTGGCCTTCCACGTTCACCTGTTCAGCAGCAATGACGTTATTGATCTGTGCCAGAATCCCGGGGAGGTTGGCATGCAGGTGGATAATCCGCGAACAGTTTCGCAACGGCGGTAACTGAAGATTGGGAAAGTTTACACTCAATGTGGTGTCACCCTGGTTTACGTACAAAAGCAACCGCTTGGTCACGAACTCGGCAATATTCCGCTGGGCTTCTTCGGTGCTTCCCCCGATGTGCGGCGTCAGGATAACATTCGGCAAATTCTGGAGCGGGATATCAAAATGCTCATCGTTGTTTTTTGGCTCATTGGGGAACACGTCGACCGCTGCACCTGCGAGTTTGCCGGATTTGAGAGCTGTTGCAAGCGCCTCAATGTCAACTATGTGACCCCGGCTGGAGTTAAGAAAGATACTGCCGTTTTTCATTGCCTTGAATTCCCGGGCACCGATCATGCCGGCATTCTCGGCGCGACCATCCACGTGAACCGTAATAATATCCGATTTCTTCAACAGTTCGGAAAGACTGGCGCACTTGCGTGCGTTACCCAGGGCCAGTTTTTCTTCTCGGTCATAATACCAGACTTCCATACCAAGCGACTCTGCAAGCACCGACAGTTGCGATCCGATATTTCCGTACCCGACGATACCAAGCTTGCGGCCCCGCACCTCGTGCGCGCCTGCAGCACTCTTGTCCCAGATACCGGCATGCATCTTCCGGGACTTTTCGCATACACCGCGGCACAGAACAAGAATCTCTCCGAGAACCAGCTCCACAACGCTGCGCGTGTTCGAATATGGAGCGTTGAATACTGCCACACCCGCCTTCGCCGCCCCGGAAAGATCGATTTGATTGGTACCGATGCAATACGCACCGATCGCAATAAGTTTTTTCGCATTACGCAGAGCTTTTCCGGTAACCTTTGTTTTCGAACGGATTCCCAGGATCGAGACATCTGCTAGACGGGCGCTCAACTCGTCCTCGTCAAGCGCGCTGTTTATCGTTTCAACGTCGAAGCCTTCGGCACGAAAGCAATCTGCGGCAAGTTTATCGATCTTCTCGAGCAAAAGCACCTTCATGCGGTTTTTCGGATAGGACACACTCGCGGGAATCTTACGGCGAAACAAAAATTCATCAAAAGACGGAATCTCGGCATCGGCAATGCTGACAACCGCTTCCCGTCGGACGTTTTCCGTGAAGGCATAAAAGATAGAAGCCGCTTTCCCTTTTTTTATCTCTGCATCGGCCATGCCGTCGCCGAGCACGATAATTTCGCCGTTCAGCTTCAGCTTTTTCACCGCAATCGCTTTCCCCCGCGATCGGGATAGTGGATTCCGGTCGTTAAATCCGATAACCGTATCGTCCCGGAACTGGAACTCGTTGGCAAGCACATGATCTTCGGCAATACCGTACGCGGCAACAACCGGAACAATATACTCTCGAAAACCCCCAGAGATAATGTAGATGTGGCCGGCATTTGCCCTAAAGAACGCCTTATTCGCCTTGATCGATTTCGTAACCTGTCTTTTCAGATACAGGATCAGGTCCTCGATATGCGCCCGCGTTGGTCTGAAGAGATACAGGCGCTGGGCAAGCGAGTCCCTGAAATCAATTTTTCCCTCCATTCCCTGTTTCGTTAGTTTCTCGATCTCCGCCTGAATGGCGGCGCGGTCGGGATTATCGGCCAGGGCGCGGCGGGCCAGCTCATCTAGCGCTTCGACGCGCACAAATGTGCTGTCGAAGTCGATAATATAGTACACCTCTTTCATGCTGGCCTATTGTAACAGAATAGGTGCCCGCTGTGAGCAGGACTACGGGTCTTGTATACAGGGGTCGTAATGTGTTCATTCGGACCGTTTTGATTACTCGATATACCTGGCGATCGCTGCTCCGAATTCCGTGGTTGATTCGGGTGAGTCACGGCGGATGTCTCTGGTACCATGTCCGTCCTCGATGGCCCGCGTTACCGCCCGATACACCGCAGCAGCTTCCCGATGTAAGCCGAAGCTGTACTCCAGCATCATTGCAACCGAGAGGATAGTTCCTACGGGATTTGCGGTATTCTTGCCCGCCGCTTGGGGATACGAACCGTGAATCGGTTCGTAGATCGCAGTATCCGCACCGATCGATGCCGACGGTAGCATCCCGATAGATCCCGTAATCACGCTCGCCTCATCGGTCAGGATGTCGCCGAACATATTTTCGGTAAGCAGGACATCAAAGGCGGATGGCCGTCTGATGATCTGCATCGAGGCGTTATCCACGAACATGTATTCCACTTCGATGTCTTTCCACTGCTCTGCGTATTCTTGTATCGTTTCCCTCCAGAGACGCGAGGTTTCCAGAACATTCGCCTTATCAACGACCGTTATTTTTTTCCGGCGTTTACTGGCAAGCTCGAACGCGAACCGGGAAACCCTGAGGATTTCTTCTTTGGTGTACACCGAGGTATCGAAGGCACGCGTCCGGTTGTCAGAGCGACCCCGGGGTTCGCCGAAGTAAATGCCTCCGGTAAGTTCCCGGACAACCACGAAATCTACCCCTTCCACGATCTCCCGCTTGAGCGGAGAAGCATCCAGAAGCGATGCAAAGGTATGAATCGGGCGGACGTTTGCGTACAAGCCCAAGGATTTTCGCATCTTCAAAAGCCCCTGCTCCGGGCGGACTTTCGCGGAGGGATCGTTATCGAACCGCGGATCACCGATGGCGCCAAAAAGAATCGCATCGCTCTTTTTACAAAGATCATGGGTAGACTGTGGATACGGATCACCGGTTTCGTCGATGGCGGCTGCGCCAATCAGTCCCTCTTCATAAGTAAAGGAATGCCCGAAAAGCGCTGATACGGCATCAAGGATAACCCGGGCCTGGGTAACGATCTCCGGACCGACCCCATCGCCCGGAAGAACGGCAATGTGTTTCTTCATACAGGAATTATACAAGGGAGCTCAAGAAAAGGGGCCGCATGATGAACCGTTTTTCTCAAAACTTAAAAATTTGGTCTGAAAGATTCTGGTTTCATTCATAATACACATGTATTATGAGCGCTAACGAGAAAACGTCCCCGGAACAACTTCCAGAAATCTTTCATAACTTGAAGCAGCTGACAGGTACAGAAAAGTGATTGCATAGCACGGAAGATACGACGAACAAGTGCAAAAACCGTGCCATTGGGTTTGGTTTAGCACGACCAGCAACCGTTATATTACCCGAAGGATATGAAGGGAAACTAATTGAGAGATCGTTTAACACGCACGCTGAAGCTATGCGGATTGGTAGAGAAAGAGCGATTTAAAAAAGAGACAGCCATTTGTACAACTCGTTCGTTTTTAGTAGAAGAGAACGTGGGTGCCTCTCTAATCCCCTTTCGGAACCAGCACCCGCGCTTGATGCTTTCCATACCCGATATCCCGCCAGTTCCATTCCTGCGCAAGCTCCTCTCGGTTAGTAGAAGTCCGGCTGTAACATGAGAGCCGGCAGCCGTTATCGTTTCTAACATTGCCTTGTAGTATATTCTCTTATCTGATATAATGCCCCCGTTAGCAAAATATAGTATTTTCATGCGGAATTCACCTACTGATTCCTATGCTATTGTGGCCGGAATTTGTATTCTGACCGTAATTGCAATCGCACTGATTGCGATCCGTGCTTCCAGCGAGGTTTCTGCACCATCTGACACTAAGCGCATACCCGCCGACCGTACTCATGATGAATACAGCAGTTCGATCAGTTCCCGCATGTCATACCAAAATCATTAACTATGAAACCCAACAAACACGCGCTTGCATCCTGGAAACTGTTTCTGCTTATGTGGGGCACCCTAGGCCTTTATTACTATTGGTGGTACTACCGGACGTGGGTAGCTCTGCGTTCCATCTGCGGCGAGTATCGGAGCGTGGGTCTGAAGGTTCTGGGCTTGTTTGTGCCGATCGTGCATCTGTTTATGATCTACGACCTGTATCAAAATGTGGAATCCGAACTCAAGAAACATGGAATACCGGTTTCTTTTTCGCCCGGCTGGGGTGTTATAACCAAGTTCTTCCTGGGCTCATTACTGGGTGTTTTCTTTCCAATCCTGATCCAGCGAAATCTGAATGTACTTCTCCTCAAGAAAGAGCCGGATACGAAGCTTCGGCAGGGACTTTCCAGACGGGAAATTGTTCTTGCCCTTGTGATCTTTCTGCTGTGGTGGTCAACGATTTATAGCGTAATGAAAGCTACGGAGCAAGATCTAGTCGCCTCCGGTGCTGCAAAACAGCGCACGACGGCGATGCTGGATCGGATGCACGACAAACGCGAAACGCTCTTGTCGCCGACCAACGTTCCTCCCGAACCTCAGTCTTCCGTACCTGAATCCTGGGAAGAATTTATCTACAACGGAAGCGGTTACTCTGCTTTGTTCCCCACCGCACCACTGGTGCAAACCGTAGAAGATGCTAAAGTTCCCACGAAAAACTATTACATTGCAGCAGATGACACGGTGGTGATAATCTCCCATATCAATATGGGGAAGGATGCCAAGCTGCTGGATTTGCGAGCATTGGCCTCCGGGTTCGCTATCGGTCTTAAGGGCGATGTAATCGAGCAATCTGAGGTACAATATCGTGGCTACGATGCACTAAAAGTAGCGATTTCCAACCCGGAGGGAGGCTTCTTCAACGGGCTTATTCTCCGCAATGGCGAGAGCGTGTACTTCTTCCTCGAGGGACGCGAGGCTGCTGATGAGCGCATGTCGGATACAATGCGATCAATTCTCGACTCGGCGAAGTTCTTCCCGGTAACAACGGGACGAACCGCTGATCAGATATAAGGCGGATTTATCCGGTATGCTCTCTTCCCTTTACCAGTCACCCTTGCCATGGCGAAACATTCCGCGTTTCCGGCCCTCTTCCGGAAGTTCCGGCTCCGCTCGGAGTTCGAGACACTCGCTGAATTCGGCGATACCCTGGCAGAGCGTGGCATCGTGTACGATGCCTCTATCTTCTCACACTGGCAGAAGGGCAGCCGCATTCCGAAAGATCGCACGGTACTGCTGAAAGTAATTGCGCTTTTTGCCGAACGGGGCGGTATCGAAACGCCGCAGGATGCAAACGCACTCATGTCATCGGTTGGTCTGGGCTACCTGACCGATGCGGAGCTCTCGACACTAGCGCTTCGCTCCCCTCAGCGGGCACCGTTTCAGGCTCCGCGACTCCCCGAACCGTTTATCGAACGCCCCGTGCTTCTTGCCGCAGCCGCCACCCGGCTCACTGCCGGCGGCATTGTCGTCTTGCAAGGTATAGCCGCTTCCGGAAAGACTGCACTCGCAATCCGCCTTGCACACCTCCTGCGTGATGAGTTTCCAGATGGCGTGCTTTGGCTTCGCTGTGAACAAGCATCGATGCTCTCGATCCTGCACGGTCTGATGCAGGGTCTGGGCGGCGTTTTCCCTCCGGATATCGAGCTGGATCGTGCTATTGAATTATACCGAAGCGAGATCGGAGACCGGCGAACTTTGATTGTCTTTGATGGTGTCACAGTAGAGACTGATATTGCCGCACTTCTCCCGAACTCGTCACGGAGCGCGGTTATTATTACCGCCCGCGAACCGCACCCGGCATTGCCCGGCCTGGCGACAATTCCCGTCGGTATGCTTGCCGACCGCGAAGCACGGGAGCTAATGGAAACAATAGCAGGGCGCGACTATATGCGCACCTATCGAGATGATCTGGAGCGCATTATCACTCTGGTAGGGAATGCTCCATTACCCCTTGCGATAATTGCAAACCAGCTCGCATCGCGCCTGATCGGTGTTCGTACAGTGATCACCGAGCTGTCAGAGTCCAAAGACTGGCTGCAGGACATGGCATACGGAAGTACAACACTGGCAGCAAGTCTGTCTCTGTCGTTCTCTCGACTGAGCACCGGGGAAAAACGCGTGCTGGAGATCTGTTCCTTCTTCGACGGTATCTTCCACGCAGATGCGATCGCCCATGCCGGAAATGCTTTGCCTGTTTCCCGGCTGCTGAACCGGCTGGTACGTCTGAGCCTCTTGGAGCGGGTAGATGACTCCCGTTTCCAGCTGCATCGGGTAGTCCGAACATTCCTGCAACGGAAGCCCGCCCACCCGGAATACCTGCCGCGTCTGGCGGACTGGTACACCGGCTATATTGCCTCGGTACGCGCTGAAGCGGACTTCTTCGTGCGGATGTCCGTTGATGTTGCGGCGATTGTTGCCCTGCTCGATGCCACTCTGGAACATGGCTATTCCCGGGCCGCAACTGCCCTATGGCGCGAGTTTGGGAGCTACTACTGGCACGTCGGCGCTTGGCAGGACGTTGCTGCGTACAGCCAGCGTATGGAGACTCTTGCACAAGAGCAGAACGATATCGAACTTCAGCTCTCGATATTTCTTGAAGAGGTATCGCGTCTGTACTACTATCATGGCGATGTCCACACGGCCCGCGCGAAAGCCCGGGAGGCACTCAAGTTAGCCCGAAAGGGAGCTTCTCCCCGTCTTGCGGCACTTGCGCATCAGCGGTATGGAAAACTCTGTTTTATGACCGGAGCGGTAGACGAAGGGAAAGAACACTTGGCACACGCCTGGAAAACCTATCTGGAGCTCAAAGACCACCTATATCTCTCGCATAACTATCGCTATATTAGTGAAGGATACCTGCTGGAGGGCAATATTGGAAGCGCCCGCTTCTTGCTGGAACAGTCCCGCGTAGCAATATCCCGCGTCCCTGACCGGGCATACCGGGAAATTTACGAGAGTGTGATTCTCTCGCATCTGGGTATTCTGGCATATATCGAAGGCGACTTAAAGCGGGCGCGGCAGCTTTTTGAGGAAGGGCTCGCAACTGCAGGATCGTTTCCGCTGGTGCGGGGGACGTATACCTGGTTAAACCGGTTTGGACTTGCGTTAACATTTCGCAAGCTTGGCTTTGCCGCGGAAAGCAGAAAGCTCAGCGAAGAAACCCTCGCGGAAATGGAACGCCTGGGGATCGAAAAAAGCTTCCCGATGATAAATGTTTACGCCTGGCGGTTAGCAGAAGAACTTCGCACATACACATAATACAAGGAAAATATCCCTGTTTCATAGACTACCGGTAATGCTAGCCTGTGAAAACGCTTCTCAGAACAGCTCTTTCACCAGCCGTTCGGCTATCCCGTAGATCTGGCTATCAACAAGCAGTGTCCGGTCATCAAAAAGCCGCCCCTGTTCTAGTACCGAACGAACAGCCTCCGTATCTTCATCAATTACCCCGTACGGATCAACTTCCAGCCTCGAAGCAACCAACTCGGCTGCACGACCGGCTGACTCATCAACACGGTTTAGCACAAACCTGGACTGTCCATATACCTCCGGGTATGCAGTACGGAGTTCACGCAGTCCATACATTGATTCCAGAACCGATGTACTGGTGACATCGATAGTAATAAGAATCCGGTCAACGCTCTGCAACCGGGAGATATCCTCGACAGATGTCATGGTCGGAAGATCCAAAATGCTAACCCGGTAAACCGGCTGGAGCGAATCTGCCAAATTCCTGAACTGCTTCCCGCTCAAGGGTGTATTTGTTGAATACTCCGTCGGACCGGCGATATATGCAAATCCATCGCCGGTTGCATAGGTTATATTGGTAACTTTCTGCGGAGACACACTTCCCTCGGTGAGCACTGCACGCAAGCTATCCCAGCTGTGTTTCCCCTCTACTCCCAGAAGTGCTTTGCCAATACCGAAGGGCCGGTTCATATCGATCAGAGAAACCGCCTGGTCGGGGAAAAATGTTGTTAGTTTACGGGATAGATTATACGCCAGCAGACTTTTACCACTCCCGTTTGAAAAAGACGTTACTGCGACCACTTTTCCCGAATCGGCATGCTCTGCAAGCTGTTTCTTCTTCTGGAGCATAGCATCGTATGCCTTGCGAATCGTATCCACCAGCCGGTCAGGCAAAAACGGTGCAGTAAGGATGGTAAATGCTCCCATCGCCTCTGCTTTCGGATACACGTCCGCAATCCGGTTCCCATCGTCCAGAAGCAGCACGACTGCGGAGTTCGGATAGAGCTCTTTCTTGAAGGAAGAAGCGAATGATTCGTGTACCAGCAATACATCATGGTACATGGTATTTCCGAGCGAATCGAGATCGCGATAGGGAAACAGATGAATATTTCCGGCGAGAAACCGGTGATCGCTCTGATCAACTGAGTTGTTCGCTGCAAGAACCAGTGCAGCACGGATGGTGAATGTCATCGAGGATTGGTAAGAATTGCTAAATAGCGCTTGTAAGCATCCGCATCTTTTTGAAATCTTCCGTTTTCGTATGTGAATATCGGGATGGTTGCGATATGGCCACTATCGAGTGAACCGGATTTATCTACCGCAGCAATCTCAACCATCTTCCGGTAACCGTCGTCCATACGTTTCTGCTGGATTACAAAGTCGACAGAGCGCCGGATCCAGGTACGGATTACCGAGAGGGGCAACTGCTCCATACCGGACATTAAAACCATACTCTCCAGACGCATCAGTGCATCGGTGCAGGAATTTGCATGAAGGGTGGTAAAGCTTCCGTCGTGACCGGTATTGAGCGCCTGCAAGAGATCAAAGGCTTCTCCACCGCGGATTTCCCCGATAATGATCCGGTCAGGCCTCTGCCGGAGCGCGTTTTTGAGCAGATCCTGAATAGAATACTCACCGTTACCTTCTATGTTCGGTGGCCGGGTTTCCAGCTGCACACGGTTTTTGATCCGGTCCGGCAACTTTATCTCGGCAATCTGTTCGATGAGAACAACCCGATCACCAAAATCACCCCCCTCCACAAAGTCTAGTAGTGCGGAGAGTGTGGTGGTTTTTCCAGCTGCAGTACTTCCCGAGATTACTACATTCTTCCGTGCCTTCACGATCGCCCCAAGGAAGGTATACATTTCAGGGGAAATGGTACCGTGTCTGAGCAGATCATCTGCAGTAATCGGCCTGTCCGGGAACTTCCGGATGGTAATATACGGCCCACCGAGCGCTAACGGTTCAATTACGATGTTTACCCGTGAACCATCTGCCAGCCGGGTGTCCACGATCGGACTACTACGGTCAATGCGGCGACCGGTGCCTTCCAGAAGTTTCTCGATTACCGAACGTACCTCATGCCGGCTGGCAAAGCTGACATTTACCCGTTCTACACCATCGCTGAACCGTTTTTTTACGAAGATCGTGTCGAGTCCGTTAATCATAATTTCCTCGATCTCCGGATCATCCTGAAGCTTCTGAATCTGCCGTAAACCGAATACCACTGTGTCTAGAAACTCCCTCAGTAACACTTTCTTTTCCTGTGTAGTTACGTACACGTTTGTTCTATCAAAGACCTGCTCCAAAACATGCTCGGCAACCTCTTCCTGCGCGATACGATCGTGAAACGGAAAGTTGGGATAGTCCTTAATAATGGTAATGAACTCGGTCTTCAGAAGTTCGCGTGTGTGGGTTTTCATAGTAAATTACCAGCCGAATGCCTCTTTCAGGGCAAGGGCGGTAGGAGCAAGAAAAATCGTAATCGCCACCGGAAAATGAAAAATCATCAAAGGCACCATCAGGGCTGCAGATGCAGTTTGTCCGGCCTTCCTGGCTTTCTGCATACGCTCTTTATGAGATTCTTCCGCAAGCGCTCCGATCTTGGTACTGATCGAACCGCCATATGTTTCAGCAAGTCGCAGTGTAGAGACCAGATCCCTGGCCAACGGTATCGCAAACCGGCGTTCCATCTCGTCAAGGAATGTTGCCACATCCACAAACCGGTAGAGCCGGGTCATGTCCCGGAGCCGCTCACCAAGTGGTCCGTTCATACTCGACGCAACCGCATGCATTGCATTTCCGATGTTTTCATAGGCGGCAGAGGCGGTATACAAATGCAGAAGATCAAGGAATCGGGGAAAATCGGTGTGAATCTGATACTCGATTTCCTGTTCACGATCAGCAAGATAAAAATCTGGAAGAATGAAGGCGCCCGCGGCGAACGCGGGCACCAGTAACATCATTGGTGAAAACACGGTATCGACCGACAGAAGGTAAACAATGAATCCGAGAACCGCTCCGGCAACGGTGCAGACTCCCTTCCAGTAACGATACTGAATCTCAGCAATACCTGCGGTTTCCAGGGATTTCCGAGTATCTGCCGAGAGTACCGAACGTATAAAGACCGGTGAGGCAAAAAGCCGGTTTCCGACCTTCCGCAGGTGCTGCTGGAGTGACCCGACGCTACTCCGTACCAGGATATATACCGGATCCTGCGAAACGGTAAGCCGATCGATCCAATAGCTGGGAGGAACAGGCATCTTCATATACGAATACGGGAATTTTTACGGATTATAACTACTCCAATTGCCCACCAGACCAAACAAACCAGAAACACCAGCCTCCCGGTGGGATTTTTAAGCAATACTTCCTGGTATTTTTCGCTCGTTGCAAACGAAACCACAATGATGAGTGGCACCAGGAGAGCCGAAACAACAGCAGACATCTTACTCTGAAACATTATGTTCCCTATCTCTTGAACCGTCTCTTTCCGCTGACGGATAATCGCAGCGGTTTTTTCGAAGAGGGTAGCCAGGTTTCCGCCGAGCGGAGTATTCATTTTTATTGATGCAATAAGAAAGTCAAAATCATCGCTTCCGACACGTTTTGCGGTTAGCTCCAGCGCCTCTTCTACTGTATATCCGAAACGGGAGATCGATGAAACCTCGGCAAAGAGCTTGGCAACCTCGGGGTCGGTTGCATGGCGTGATACCTCACGTACTGCAACACGCAGATCGGTATGCACTCGGTATACCCTGGCCATAATGTCCAGGAGTTCGGGCAGTTTTGCATCCAGTGCATCTTTTAGCCGGTCCCGCTGCATCTTCAGTTTTGCGAATACAAGTACCTGTGCCACTATGCCGGGAATAAGGGTGTAAAACCACGGCAGTCCGAATGAAGACTGGAACACATACGCAAGAAAGGAAAGTGACACATTCAGGAGAAGTATATTCCGCGGAGTAAACTCCCGCTCAAGTGCCGATGTATTGCTACGGGAACTTTGAAACCGGTCCATAAGACCGGTGATATACCCTGCAGGTCCGGGAGGAAGGAATGCGGCGATTCGGTCGGCAGGGCTGGTAAGAGGGCGATCGGTAAGCCTAGCATTCCTCTCCAAAAATACATTCCGTTTCCTGACAAACCCGATATAGTCAGCCACGAGCCATCCGGCAAAAAAGAGAATATTGAATAGTGCCAGTGACAAGAGTAGTGTCATGGGGTTGAAATAGCAATGCCAACCGAATCCCGTCTGCTGATTTTGCCCGGTTTAAATCCCGGTGCTGCAATAAATGGAGAATAGCGGACGTATCCTTCAACTACTACATCAGTATCGCTGCAGGTGACTGATTCTACGATGAGTTTATTTTCCTCGAGAATTTCAGTCGCACCCGAGATACAGCTTCTCCGGGCCGCAGAGCGGATTACGGCAAGCTCCGTCGCAACCTTTTCTTTCGTACGCTCGATTACCCGCTCCTTGAACTCTTCCGGAGTAAGAATCTCGCCTGCAGCGTCCGCTTCATCCCGAATCTCCATTTCGGCCTCCGGCTTTTTGGAATCATAGGTTTCCTCAAGTTTCTTGAGAAAAGTGTCGGTGTACCGGGTTACACCGGCAAGACCTGCCAGATTGGTACTGTTCTCGGCATGACTCGCTGCCTGGACCAGACGCCCGGATTCGATAACGAAACCGAGCATCACAATTCCAAGGAGTACAAACATTAGAGATGATATTGCTATAGAGCCGTCTCCGTTTTGATATAGACAATTACGCATACTGGTATTATAATACGAAAACCGTAATTTTGATTATGTAATTGTCCTATTATATTTCCGGTGCGTGTTTGGACAATACGGTACACGCACTTATATTTTCGTATGAAGGACTCGAAAAAGCTCCAGGCCGGCTGGACCACCATGGAATACATCGTCGGCGCGATTATTATTGTTGGTGTTGTTACCGCGGTTATTACTACGGTCACCGGCGCAATCTCTACCCAAGGTACTAAGCTGCAACAGCAGATCCAGGGTTCAGGCACACAGTGATGAAACGCACTGCTGATGTCTCACGCCGGAATCGTATGATTCGCCTTATCCGGAATATCTCCGGTCTTGTTCTGACGTTGCTTCTGGCGGGAGGCGTTGCATACTCGATGTACACTCAGTCTCGGGAAATAAAACCGCAACCGGTGCAGATCCTTGTGGCTCGGACTGCGATTCCAGCCCAGGGAAGCATTACCGCAGAAACTATCGGCTTGCTGACTGTTTCTCCCGATTCAGTGCCTCCCAATGCACTTAGAAAAGATGAAGTGTCCTCGATCATCGGGAAGAAGGTTGTCGTCGGAGTAGCCGAAGGGGATATTCTGAGTCCCTCACTATTCGGCACCTCGAAACAGGACTTATCCGCAGGCATCGCCGGTGCTCTGGAAAGCGGCTTCCGTGTGTATTACCTTTCTCAGCAGGACGTCCACCAATTTCCACCGGACCTCCGGATTGGAAACGTGGTGGACATATATGCAGTGAATATCAAGGGTACGGACACACTCCGTGCCGTTGCGCTCCTTTCTACGGTACCGGTTGTAGATGTACTGCGTGGTGGTGAAAACGGATCGAGCGGAATTCTCTTCGTCGGATTCCGGCTGACCGGTGCTGAAGTAGAAGCCATCCTGCCGCGCCAAAACGGTGACTGGAAGTATCAGATTGTGCTACGCGCCCAGCAGGATGCACACGCTGCTAAAACTCCCGTCGATCGTTCAGCTGAAACAGACTCTCCCTCTGCTACCAGTTCCGGGCAACGCCCCCGCTAAATAGTATGGTGCGGTGCAGGAAACAACAAGGCTGGGCCAGCATTGAGTTTCTCATTACCTTTCCGGCTGTGTTTGCGGTTTTCCTGATGATAGTCTTCTTCGGATTGCTCGTAAAATCCAAGCTCACCCTGCAAAACGCTACCCATGCCGGAGTACAGGTTCTGGCAAAAACAAACAACTGTAACCTGGCAATCGACTACGTAAAAGCAAATTTTGAACATGACGCCGTATCCGTATCGTGTACCCCCGGCAGTGCTATTGGGGAGAAAACCACCCTTACTGCGCGCTATACCTATGCGGGTACAAGCCTCATCGGTATTGTGATTCCGGATACCTTGCTGATATCTACGGCAGTCGCTATCCGCATGAAGTAACAAATCTCCGATATTTTGATACATTTATACATCTTGCATAAAATCTTTCTGTAGAGTACCTTTCATGTTATGTGTAATTACATAACTTTAATTGTGCTGATCAGTGCACTGTTGCTAACTACGCCCCGGGTATACGCCCGAACCCTTTCACCGGAAGAATTCGGAGTCGGTACCCTTCCGAATGTGGAGGGCGAAGCTCAACCACTCCCTACGGTTCCGGATGCAATTTCCAAACACCCTAATTCCGGAGCAAGCCATGCGGGAGGTCAGGTATACGACGTGGCACGACAGGGGAATTCCGAAAAAACAAATCCGTCCTTGTACCGCGATCTGCATCGTACATCACCTTTTTCCCTTTCGGGTTCCGGAAATTTCATGAAACACAAACTGAGCGGGTATCTGCTACCCGATGGATTGCTTTCAACACGACTGCTTATAAGCGCGTTTGGCTTGCCCGGTAGTTCCGGGCTCGTAGACACCCTAACGCCACTCTATCTACTTCGGGACAGGTTTCCCGCATATAGAACCCTTCGGGAACGGATTCTACAGTATCTGAGAACCAACAATCCATCAGATCATATATACCACCACGACAACCGCAAAAACGAAAGATCTGTTTCCGCTCACGGGATAAAACCGGACACACCTTCCCCGCGCATTCACCCGCTGCTTCCCGCCGGCGCATCCGTGTTCCTTCCCCCAGCCCTTGGAGTCCCTTTGATAACAGGCGCCTTGTTTACAGAACAGATCGCTACCTATTCACGCTTTGCCAGCAATCCCTTCGGAGATGACATACCGACAGCAGTGAAGGAAGTATATACCTGGGATCAATTATGGCATCCCGCATACAATCCCCAGCACTATCTCCAGTGCACGGCCTATGTCGCCATGGTATATAACATGAACGGAATATCTCTTAAGGGGAAGGTTTACGGAGATGCCCGAACCTGGATTCGGTTTGATGATGTTTTTGCAGTCCATGCCAGTGGATCATCTACCGACCCACCCCGGCCACTGGATGTTGCCGTCTGGGCGGCGAACGATGACAACCACGTCGGTGTGGTTATCGAGGCGACACCTGATCGGATTACCGTGGCAAACGCAAATGCTACCCATCCGGAATACGAATTCCGGATTACCTACGACGACGAGAAAAAAATAACTATTACTAACGACGAGGGAGAAAGCGCTGCTGATGCGTGGGTTCCGAGTCACTGGCTCAGGTATGATCAGCAGTAATATCCCGATGAAAACACAAACGTATAGACTGAAAAAATATATTTTTCTGGGAGTTGTTAGCATATCCATAGCACTCTGGTTGATTCATGAATATACTTCTTATGCCTCGATACCCCAACCGGTTACCGTGTTGCCGCTGGAGATAACCGGAACCGTACCGGTAAACCCGGGATGGCCCGAACTCATGCGAGTGATGTTCGCACCCGGCACGGAGATCCCTAAATATCATATAAGAAGTAATCCGCCGCTCGATTTACACAGTACTTCATACTACTCTATTTCTCGGATGAATCGTACTATCTCCGGCGAAGCTGAAACTCCTACGCTAGGAATTATCACTGATTTGCCGCTGAAACCAGACACGGAATATGTTATCCGACTTGAGCCGGTGAAGCGGTCGATTTTCCTGCTACCGGGCAACCGGAATATTATCCGGAAATTCCGCACCACCGCCTCCCCGCTTCCTCCCTCGGACTCCGGAATTACTCAAGATTACCGGTTGCTTCGGTCGACTACAGGGTCTCATGGGAGAGTGCACAGTTCCGACTTGCAGCCGCAAGGAAAACAGTCACCTACTCTGTGCTATTCTGCACCGAGAAAAGCTCTTCCGTCACTATATCCGCCGCCCCATCGTAACCGGTAACCACGCCCAGGATCTGTCATCGTTGAGCTTATAACCCAGAGCTGTACTTCACAAATATTTGACCGCAGTTAAAGAAACTTCTGCTTCCGGGCCTTCTCGAAAGCTGCAATATCTCCGGCAAGGCTCATGAGGTAATCGATGTCGTCGTAGCCGTTTATGAGACAGGCTTTCTTGTAGGGGTTGATATCGAAGCCGTGTATGAGGTCGGTGCCCTCCACCGAAACAGTCTGCTTCGGCAGGTCTACGGTGATTTTCGTCTCCGGATGCTCCTGTACCATCGTCAGAAGCTTTTGGAGGAACGCTTCTGGTACCACGATCGGCAGGAGCGAATTGTTGAGCGCATTGCCCTTAAAGATATCCGCGAAAAAGCTCGATACAACGGCCTTGAAGCCGTAGTCTACCAGCGCCCACGCCGCATGTTCCCGGGAGGAGCCGCAGCCGAAGTTCTTCCCAACAACCAGGATTTCCCCTGAGTATCGTGGGTTGTTGAGCACGAACTCCGTTTTCGGCGTGCCGTCCGGATTGTACCGCCAATCGCGGAAAAGGTTTTCACCAAAGCCTTCCCTGGTGGTTGCTTTCAGGAAGCGTGCTGGGATAATCTGATCAGTGTCTATATTCTCGTCGGGAAGCGGAACGGCGGTACTGGTGAATACAGTCAGTTTCCGATGTTTCATAGGTCAGCGTAAAAGATATCCTCCGTCAATAACCACAGTTTGTCCGGTCATGGTGCGCGATTGATCGGTAGCGAGGAATAAAATAGTATTTGCAACGTCATCGGGTGTATTAATGGTCTTTAGCGGGATCTTTTCCACTTCGGCATCGGTTGCATCTGCAACCTGTTTCCAGTACCCAGCCGCGGTGGCACCGGGAGCAACACAATTGCATCTTCCGAGTGGTGCCAGCTCTTTGGCTAAAGATTTGGTGATATTGATGAGTGCCGCTTTGGAAGCCGCATAGGCAATTCGAACCGGATCTCCCGCAAGTCCAAAACGGGAGGAGACATTGACGATCGTGCCATTCCCCTGCTCGCGAAAATGCCGTATGGCAAGCTTAGAAAGCTGGAGCACAGAGATAATGTTTACCATAAACACGTCATGCCAGACAGCAGGCTCTCCATCCCAGGTGTCGCCTTTTCGTGAACCGCCCGCGTTGTTTATGAGGACATCTAGTCGTCCGAATTGCTGCATCGTTTCGCGTATGGTACGCTCACAGTCGACTTCCTGTACCAGATCAGCAGCAATGGCATTGGCACGACGGCCCAATTCCTGTACCCGGCGAACGGTCTCTTGCGCGCCATCCCGGTCGTGATGGTATGTAACGGCGATATCATAGCCTGCTTCCGCCAAACGGATTGCTACCGCCGCACCGATGTCTTTTGAGCCGCCGGTAACCAGGGCTACTGGTGTTATGGAGGATAGTAAATCTGATTTCATACGATTACAAAAATTCCCGTGGATCGGTAACTACCCCGCGGATTGCCGTTGCAGCAGCAGTCAGCGGACTGGCGAGCATCGTACGGGCACCCGGCCCTTGACGACCCTCAAAGTTGCGATTGCTCGTTGAAACGCAGTATTTTCCGGCCGGAATCTTATCCTCATTCATTCCCAAACAAGCTGAACAGCCGGCGCCACGAAGCTCAAAGCCGGCTTCCGCGAAAACACGGTCCAGACCTTCTCTTTTTGCCTGTTCCATGACCTGGTATGAACCGGGAACCAGATATGCTTCTACCGTTGGAGCTTTCTTCCGTCCCTTCAGGATTTGTGCAGCAAGCCGGAAATCCTCGATACGTGAGTTGGTACAGCTGCCAAAGAAGACGTAATCTACACGCTGCCCGAGTATCCGCTGACCCGGGGTGAGGCCCATGTATTTTAGAGACTTCTCTAGACTTTTCCGGTCGTTTTCGGAGGGAAGATCTGCGGGGACAGGTATTGAGCCAGAAATGCCGATGCCCATACCCGGATTAGTGCCATAGGTTATCATTGGCTCGATGTCTTCGGCACGGAACGTCTCGACGCGATCAAAGGAAGCGCCCTCGTCGGTGGGAAGAGTTTTCCAGTATGCGACTGCTTTTTCCCATTCATCGCCTTTTGGCATAAACTCGCGACCCTTCATGTATGCATAGGTAGTCTCATCCGGGGCAATGAGCCCACCTCGGGCACCCATCTCTATGCTCATGTTACAGATCGTCATTCGGGCTTCCATCGAGAGGCTACATATTGTATCACCGGCATATTCCACAAAATACCCGGTGCCGCCGGATGCAGAGAGTTTGCTTATTATGTAAAGAATTATGTCCTTGGAAACCACACCCGTCCCAAGCTTCCCGTTCACCTCGATCTTCATGGTTTTGGGTTTGTACTGCAGGATACACTGGGATGCCATTACCTGCTCCACTTCTGATGTCCCGATTCCGAAGGCCATCGCACCGAATGCACCGTGAGTAGAGGTATGGCTGTCGCCACAGACTATGGTCATTCCGGGTTTGGTAATTCCGAGCTCGGGACCGATGACATGTACAATTCCCTGCCACGGGTGCCCCAGACCGTAGAGCCGTACACCGAATGCCTCGCAGTTGTTGCGGAGCATCTCGACCTGCTTGCGGGACAGAAGCTCTTTAATTGGCAAATGCTGATCCTTTGTGGGCACATTGTGATCCATGGTGGCCCAGGTGCGATCGGTCCGGAATACCGGCAAACCCCGGGCACGCAATCCATCAAATGCTTGGGGACTGGTAACTTCATGTACTAAATGTGCATCTATAAACAGCACAGCGGGATACCCGTCTTCCTGACGAACAACATGCGCGTCCCAGAGTTTATCGATGATGGTTTTTGGCTGGTTTTTCATTTTAGTTGTCTCCACAAAAAAAGCCCGCTTTTGCGAGCGGGCGACACAAAACTATTCCCCGCTCAAGTACGAGTCAAGTCTAGCGCATCTGATGCAATAGCGTTTGCCGTGATTACCATGGGAATAGTATACCTTATTCAGCTCTGGTTCTCAATCCCTGCTGCACGTTCCAGCGGAGTACATAGAATGCATCACTGAAGTCGGTTCGCTTAATAGTTTCTATGTACGTAAAACGGTCGTCATACTTATTTGCAACCCGCCCCTCTTTACAGCCGATGGGTTCCACATAGAGTACCGACGGGTCAGGCACGGTACCGGTCTGCTGGTACGATTCCCAGGCTGTCACCGTGGGGCAAACGATCTCGGAAAACTCCAGATTGTCCAGCCGAGAAACCCGAAAGTTTTTCCCGAAGGTACCTGCAAGTTCCCGGGGATATTGGGATGTGTAATACAGGTAATGTACCGGCAACCAGCGCTGATCGTTCGAAATGATCGCCCGTCCATAATTCCCGCGCTCTCGGACAAGGTACTCTACCAGTTCCTTATTTCCGCTGTTCCGGAAGGGTGCAGTATACATGCTTGCATGCTGGTAATATGCGTGCATGAAAAAGACGACCTCAACTGCGAGAACCACAGCAAGTATACCCTCCACCACCGGAATCCGCCGCTTCCGGTATTCCGGTTTCGGAAACCGCTCCAGCAAAGTAAACCCATAAGCAGCTGCAATCGTAAGCAATAGTCCGAACGGCAGACTCCGGTGAATATTCGGCGACTCAGTTGCCGTGAGTGCCGCAGGTATCGGGGCGATCAGGAGTAACCAGAAAAACCAGGCTTGAACCGACCGGATGCGCAAAGGCTCTTTTTGCGTCCAGACAAACCGCACAATCGCAAGAAGGAGCGGTATAAAAACCAGATACGCTACTCCGTGCATGGGTACCGAATAATGTTTCGACTGCCCTTCCTCAAAAAAGAGAAAACCGGGAGACCAATAGGTAAGATATGACTCTACCAGTCCCCGGGAGTATCCCACCACCTTATTGTTGAATATGCGGGCAATCAGGATTGAATCTTCATTAAATATAAGTCGTTGCAGCTTCCCTTCGATATCGAATGCTGAAGTAAAGATGGAGGTTTGCTGGAACCGCCCTTTCCCCCACTCTGTCCGGAAAATAAGACCGGTTGCGGCGAAGGCAACCACCACGGCTAACAATCCTGCCAGGAGCACCGGTTTCCTGTGACGGCGGGCAGCAAGCATTAGCGGCAACGGAAGCAGTGCCAGGGGTACAATAACCCGGTATCCCGGATAGAGCAGGTAGGTAAGCATCAGACCGGTAAATCCTCCCACTGCGATAAGGGCACCGTTTGTACTAGAGCGGCTGATTCCACAGAGAACTGCGACAATACCGCACAGAAATACAAAGGACGCAACAACCCCTTCCGCACTGGTACGAGAAAGCACCAGATGCCACGGAAGGAGAGCGGTGAAAAAAGCCGCAAGAAGCGCTGTCTTCTTTCTCCGGAACACCAGAAGACCGAGCAGGTATGCCGGGACTATTGTAACTGCACCGGCAAGTGCATGAAAAAAACGGGCTCCAAAAACCGTATCACCAAAAAGGAGCGCGCCCGCTCCGGAGAGGTACATGGGAAGAACCGGAGGGTAATCACCGAACTTGTCGAAGTATAGGAGGGGAAACGGATTGCCATAAAGGTCTACTCCATGGATGAGACTATACTTTCCCACGTAAGCATTTGCAACCTCGTCGTCATGTAAACCGGCTGGAATTCCCCCAAGATCCCAGAAACGAAGAAAAAGAGCAAGCACCAGAATTCCCAGCAGCAAAAATCGTATAGGATACCGGTACAGAGCTTTCTTGAAAGCATGCATCAAGGTCATTATACACAGTCGGAACCGCAGTGGACGATTACTTTACCGCAATTACCTCGATTTCGATCTTTGCACCTTTTGGAAGAGCTTTCACTGCAACCGTTGACCGTGCCGGACGATGTTCATGGAAGAACTGTTCGTAGATGTCGTTGAACACTGGAAAATCGTTCATGTCAGTAAGAAATACCGTAGTCTTTACCACCCGATCCAGCGTGAGTTCCGCTGCTTCCAGTACAGCCTGGATGTTCCGCATAATCTGATGCACCTGCTCATCAAAGCCTTTCACGAGTTCACCAGTTTCCGGGTTCAGACCGATCTGTCCGGAACAAAACACAAAGCCGTTGCTCTCTATTGCCTGGGAATACGGCCCGATTGCTGCAGGAGCGAGGTCTGTCTGAATGATGTTCATATGAGAAAATGAGAATTATCAATGGAAAAACCCGGGATGCATTTTTGAATTTAACTGGTTACCGCACCTTCGCTGGCACTGGACACGAGGGTAGCGTATTTATACAGCAATCCCCGTGTATACCGCGGCTTAGGTGGCGTCCACTTGGATCGACGGGCGGCAATAGTTTCTTCATCGACATGGAGCGTTATTTCCCGGGTGGTAATATTCAGTTCTATAGAGTCTCCTTCTTCTACAAGCGCAATAAGCCCGCCTGCAGCTGCTTCCGGAGATACATGGCCCACCATTATCCCGTGAGTTCCCCCGGAAAACCGCCCGTCAGTAATAAGTGCTACATCTTTCCCTAAACCAGCTCCCATGAGCGCGGCAGAGGGTGAAAGCATCTCACGCATTCCGGGTCCGCCTTTCGGTCCTTCATAGCGAATCACAATGACATCACCTTTCTTGATCTTTCCGTCCAGGATAGCCTGAAGACAATCCTCCTCGCGCTCGAAGACTCGTGCCGGACCAACGTGTTTTTTAAGTTCTTTCCCGCTCAACTTGATTACTGCACCCTCTGAAGCAAGGTTTCCCCGTACAATGAGAATATGGTTACCCGGAGGCGCATATGGCCTCTCAAGCGGGTAGATAATGTCCTGATCCTTTGGAAAATCGGGGGCAGTCTCGAGATTTTCGGCGATTGTCTTCCCAGTAACAGTAATACAGTCTCCGTGCAGATAACCAGCCCGCAAGAGTAGCTTCATTACCATCGGCACCCCTCCAATCCGGGAAAGATCGTTCATTACATACTTGCCGAAGGGTTTAAGATTGCCAAGAAGGGGCACCTTTGCTCCGATCCTATTAAAGTCGTCTATTTTCAGATCAACCCCCGCCTCACGGGCCAGGGCAAGCAGGTGCAACACTCCGTTTGTGGAACCTCCCAAGGCCATCATGAGTGTGATCGCATTCTCGAAAGCCTTGAAGGTCATGATATCCCGGGCACGGATATTCAGCTTCATGAGGTTGAAGATCGCCCGAGCGGTATTGATACAATCAAGCCTCTTCTCGGCAGAGAGAGCATTATGTTCGTCTGTGGCCACATGGGAAGAACTGCCCGGAAGTGCCATTCCCATAGCTTCGATGCAGGAGGACATGGTATTGGCAGTATACATACCTCCGCATGCGCCATTTCCCGGGCAAGAATGGCACTCAACTTCATGTAGGGTTTTATCGTCAATTTTCCCGGCACCATGTGCACCTACCGCCTCGAAGATACTCACGACGGTAAGATCTTCCCCGTTCAGATGTCCGGGTCTGATGGACCCCCCATAGAGAGTTATTCCGATCAGATTATGCCGTGCAATCGGCATAAGCGATGCTGGAATTGTTTTGTCGCAGCCGGAGAGGGCTATTACACCATCGGCGGAGTACGCTTCGGTCATTGCCTCGATACAGTCCGCGATCAGATCCCGAGATACCAGCGAATACTTCATTCCCTCTGTACCCATGGCCTCTCCGTCTGTTACCACCGGAGTGCCAAAGATGTACGGCTTACCCCCGCAACGTTCCACCTCGTCCTCGATGATCCTGCCCAGCTCGAAGATATGGTTATTACAGGGAGAAACATCAGAATACGGAGCGGCAACGCAGATGAGTGGTTTCTCGAAGTCGGCATCGCTGTAGTTCACGGCCCGCATCATCGCTCTGGCTGGCGCGCGCTTTACCCAGTTTTTATCTCCAGGTACCGAGGTAAGATCTCTACTCCGGGTTTTTAAAGCGGAGGTGTCTACGGTCAATTCCGGAACAGTTTCACATTTGTTCGAGGGAAATGCTCCGCAACAACACTCGCAGTTTTTACAATCACCGGCTTTAGACATTTTCAGACCAAGAGAAAAGATTAACTAATTTTAAAGTATACCATACTCACCTGACCGTTCTTTCTCATATTGAATGCAGGCGCATCCTGCGCAATACCACCCATGATAACACCATCGCCTATAATGTCCTTGAGTATGACCAGCTCCTGCGACAGGCAATCGCGGTTAAATTTTCTTAGCAAGAAGGTCTTACTCTTTTATCCGCGTTTCTTCCAGTTTTCAGGTCGCAGCTCACGGACCTTTCGACCAGCACTCCACATCTCGGAATCGTGCATTTTCTTGAGTTCTTCCTCCAGTTTTTCGCGGTAGTCTGGTTGGCTGTTTCGCTCGATCGTGATCCGCGCCTCAGTACCGTTGGCTACGCTTTCATAAAGATCAGCAAATACCGGTGCCACAGCATCGCGGAACTTATCCTTCCAGTCAAGCGCCCCTCGCTGGGCCGTGGTGGAACAGTTGGCATACATCCAGTCCATTCCATTTTCGCCAACCAGGCGGATCAGCGACTGGGTAAGTTCTTCCACTGTTTCATTAAAAGCCTCTGACGGGCTGTGACCGTGCTTGCGCAGTTCATTGTACTGTGCCTCCATAACACCAGCAAGCGCGCCCATCAGCACACCCCGTTCACCGGTCAAATCAGAGTACACCTCTTTCTCGAAGGTGGTGGGAAATAGGTAGCCAGAGCCAACTGCAATACCAAGAGCCTTTACCTTCTCCCAAGCTTTCCCCGTTGCATCCTGGTATACCGCAATTGAGCTGTTGATACCCGAGCCATCCAGGAAGTTCCGGCGAACCGAAAGTCCTGACCCCTTGGGAGCCACAAGAACAACATCGATATCCTGCGGCGGAATGATGCCTGTCTGATCTTTATACGTTACCCCGAAGCCATGGGAGAAACAGAGGGTTTTTCCTTTCGTAAGATGTTTCTTGAGGGTTGGCCAGAACTCTTTCTGCCCCGCATCGGAGAGAAGAAACTGAATAATCGTGCCGCGTTCTGCCGCTTCTTCGATGTCAAAGAGGGTTTCTCCCTCTATCCAGCCATCCCGAAGCGCCTTTTCCCAGGATTTGCCGCCTTTCCGCTGCCCGATGATCACCCGAATAGCATTGTCGCGCATATTCAGTGACTGTCCCGGTCCCTGGACACCATAGCCAAGAACTGCAACTATTTCATCTTTCAGGACTTCCTGTGCTTTCGCAAGCGGGAACTCTTCATGGGTTACGACGTCTTCTATGACGCCTCCAAAGTTGATTTTCATACCGAATAGGAAAAAATAGTAATTCGATTATATCAGGAACTGATACATAATATCATCCGGGGTAATATGGCGATAGTTGATCCCGATTGCATCCATGCGGTTCTTTAAGCGCTTGAGGTCATCTTTCTTTTTAATCTCGATGCCAACAAGTGCCGGTCCTTTTTCCTTGTTAGTTTTCTTGACATACTCGAATCTGACGATATCGTCTTCCGCACCGAGGGCATGTTCCAGAAACTGCCGGAGCTGTCCGGGACGCTGGGCAAACTCCACAATAAAATAATGCTTGAGACCTTGGTACACCAGGCTCCGCTCAAGAATCTCGGGGTACCGGAGAATGTCGTTGTTGCCGCCGCTTACGGTACAGACGACTGTTTTACCCGCGATTTGGTCTGCAACTTGATCGAGCGCAGAGACCGCCAGCGCACCGGCTGGTTCCACCACGATTCCTTCGTTCTGATACAGATCCACCATCTCTTTACAGACCTTACCCTCGGGAACAATCTTAATGTCGTCGACCAGCCGGCGTACGATATCGAAGGTAATTTCCCCGGCGGCCTTCATGGCAGCACCATCGACGAAGGTGTCAATTTTTTCGAGCGTGACCAGATGTCCCGCCTGTAACGACGCGTGCATCTCCGCTGCACCGAGCGGTTCGCTCCCAAGAACCAGTACTTCAGGTTTTTTCGCTTTGAAATAACTGGCGATTCCCGAAACCAGACCTCCCCCACCCACGCAGGCAATTACCATGTCTACATTCCCGTCCAGTTCCTCATCAATTTCCTTTGCAATAGTTCCCTGACCGGCGATAACGGCTTCGTCGTTGAATGGATGGACAAAGACGGCATTATTCGTTCGTTCGTACTCAAGCGCGGCAGCAAGGGCTTCATCAAAGTTTGAGCCTACCAGAACAATCTCGACAAACTCCCCGCCGAAGTGCCGCACGCGGTCTACCTTCTGCGTCGGCGAGATGGCAGGCATGAAAATGGCACCACGTATCTGAAGTTTTGCACAGCTGTACGCGACTCCCTGGGCATGATTCCCCGCACTGGCACAAACCACCCCGCGCTTTTTTTCATCGGCACTAAGGGAACTTATTTTGTTATAAGCACCGCGTATCTTGAACGAGCGCACGATCTGGGTGTCCTCACGTTTGAGGTAAATTTTTGCATTATACTGCTGGGAAAGCCGGTCATTATACTGCAGGAGCGTCTTTTTAACGACTCCATCAAGCCGCTGAGCGGCCGCTTCGATATCCGGTAGTAAAACTGCCATATTTTTTTAATCAAAGGATCTTATTAAGAGCATCAATGTATGCCTTTACAGATGCTACAATGATATCCGAATCCGATCCGTACCCGTAATACGTATTGTCATTGTAGGATATCTGCACATGTACTTTCCCAATATCGTCGCTGCCGCGGGTTACCGCCTGCACCAGAAACTCTTCGAGCAATACCTTCTTTTTTACGATATCGTTCACGGCATTGAATGCTGCATCCACCGGTCCGTTTCCGTTGCCCACGGAGCTATAGGACTTTCCGTTGATGCGCAACTTGACCGCTGCCATCGGATGCACCGGCGATCCGCAGACCACCTGCAAGAGTTCCAGCTTGATACCGCGCTTGCGATCGATCTTCTGGCCCATAAGTTCTAGTAGATCGTCGTCGTGTACGTCCTTCTTTTTATCGGCCAGCGAAAGGAACTTCTTGTACGCTTCGTCAAGTTGATCCTGATCCAGCTGGTACCCCAGCCGCTCCAGATGGTGACGCAGTGCTGAACGTCCGCTACGAGCTGTCAGAAGAATCCCTGAAGAATTTATACCGACGTCAGCCGGATCGATGATCTCGTAGGTTTCACGCTTGTTCAATACCCCATGCTGATGAATGCCTGAAGAGTGTGCAAATGCGTTTTTTCCGACAATTGCCTTGTTCGGCTGAACCGGCATGCGCATCAGCCGTGAAACAAGCCGGGAAGCCTGATAAATCTGTTTCGTGTTAATCTTAGTATCAAGGCCGATATCCTTGCGGGTGCGCAGGATCATAACAGTCTCTTCAAGAGACGTGTTCCCGGCACGTTCGCCGATACCATTTACCGTACACTCAACCTGCCGTGCGCCCGCCTGCAGGCCGGCAATCGCATTGGCCGTTGCCAGACCCAGATCATTGTGACAGTGTACAGAGACGACTACTCTATCTACGCCTTTCGTGTTCTCGATGACGTATCGCACCTTAGATGCAAACTCTTCCGGCAGACAATAACCCGTAGTATCCGGGATGTTGATGACCGTGGCTCCAGCCTTGATTACTGCCTCAAACATCCGGACGAGATAGTCATTATCGGCGCGGCCGGCATCCATTGCAGAAAACTCGACATCCTCTGCATACCGTTTGGCAAGCCTGACCGCTTCTACTGCCCGCTGCAGAATATCCTCACGGGTAGACTTGAACTGGTGCTTGATATGGATATCTGAAGCGCTGATAAAGGTATGAATCCGCTTCTTTTTTGCAAATTTCAACGAATCCGCGGCACAGTCGATGTCAGCCTTTACGGCACGAGAGAGCGAACAGATAATCGGCTCGGTGATTGCTTTTGAGATCTCTACAATCGAATTGAAATCGGCGGGACTGGAGATCGGGAATCCGGCCTCGATAATATCGACACCTAGGAGTTCTAGGGATTTCGCGACTTCAATTTTTTCAACAGTGTTGAGCTGACACCCAGGGACCTGTTCCCCGTCACGGAGCGTGGTGTCAAAGACGAAAACCCGTTTTTTCATTGCCATAAAAGGAAATAATAAAAATCAGACAATTGCATTTACATATTCTATTAACCGTTCCATCCCCTGCTGCAGGACATCTTCCTCGCAGCCGTACGATATACGGAAGTGCGACTCCCCTCCGAGACCGAACGCGTAGCCGGGGACTACCGCCACCTTCGCATTCCGGAGCGCTCGTACAGCAAAGTCATAGTCGTCTACCGGAGTGGTGAATCTGGGGAAGGCATAATAGGTTCCCTCCGGTTGCACTACAGTGAGCTTATCAGTCTTCCTGAGCGCGTCCATCACGATCTTCCGGCGCCGAGTGAATCCTTTGAGGTAATCACGCACATTATCCTGCGGACCGGTAATTGCAGCCAGTGCTGCATATTGTGAAACGGCAGTAGGACAGGTAACAAGCGAATCATGAATCTTGAATATCTGGCTCACCAGATCAGGACTGGCCGTGATATACCCGATACGCCAGCCGGTCATCGCATAAGTTTTCGAGACGCCAAATATAGAGATAGTTCGATCCTGCACTTCCGGGAAACTCCCGATGCTGATGTGCTGATGCTTGTCGTAAAGGAAGTATTCGTATATTTCATCACTGATGATGAAGAGATTATACCTAAGTGCGATCCGAGCAATCTCCGTAAGTTCCTGTTTTGTGTACACTTTTCCGGTAGGATTGCACGGATTACAAATCAGAATAGCTTTTGTTTTGTAGGTAATAGCAGCTTCAATTTTTTCGGGATCGAGCACCCAGCCTTTTTCTGTTTCATCAAGAGAAACAAAGACCGGACGCCCGCCATGCCGTGCGATCCTGGTCTGGGTAATGTGTGATGCATAATCGGGGGTGAGCACTATGATGTCATCTGAGGGATTCATAAGTGCAAGGAATACCGCCATAAGCGCTTCTATCCCTCCATGGGTAACCATGACATTTTCCCGCTCAACGGGGATTCTGTTATCGCGTCTTACCTTTTCTACTAGGGCATCCCGCAACGGATCGATGCCGTAACCCGACGTGTATTTATCAGCTTTTCCCTCGTTGATTGCATCGATTGCAGCTTTTCGGATGTGTGGATAAGTACTAAAAGACGGAATTCCCTGTGCCAGCGATATTGAACCGGGAGTAGTTGTATGCATTAATTGAATCTTTTTTATTGCCGATACATCCAGTGACTGGGTAACGTAAGCCGGTTCGCGCACCAGATGGGCAAACTTTCCCGGGAGGCTCAGCTGGTCCTTAAGAACCGCAATTCGTCCACTCCGGGTGAACTCTTTGATTCCCATCGGACGAAGCAGTGACACAAGCGAGTCAATAGTATCTTCCTTTCCGGTTTTTTCAATTACCATGAAGTCAGCTCCCACATACACGACTTTCGCATCAAAAAGATATGCAATATCTTCTATCTCCCGTCGTCGTTCCGGGTTCTTCGCAGATACTTTTATAAAGGCAATTTCTTTAGTAACAAGTTCTTCGTCAAGGTTCTCGTATACCTTGACCACCTCAACTATACGATAGAGTTGCTTCACTACTTTTTGTACCGTGTCCTTATTCTGATGTACTACAATGGTGAATCGGGAAAGTCCCTGTTTGTCTACTTCTGAGACTGTTAAACTCTCAACATTGATCTTCCGCTTAAGAAACAGCCCTGAAATACGGTACAGCAAACCTGGTTTATTCTCCGAAAAGACGGTAATAGTAAATTTCTGACTCATGGTTATGACAAGCGAATTTCGTCAATTGCCGCTCCCGAGGGAATCATCGGGAAGACGTTCTCTTCTTTTTCACAGACTACTTCGACAAAGTACGGCCCTTTAGCCGCGAGCATTCGGTCCAGGGCGGCATCTATCCCGGCGCGGTCGGTTACCTTCTCTGCAGGGACGAAGTAGCTCTCCGCCATCTTAACAAAGTCCGGATTCTTGATATCCACGAATGAATAGCGTCTTTCAAAGAACAGCTGTTGCCACTGACGCACCATACCCAAGAAGTTATTGTTCAGAACCAGCACCTTCACTGGTATGTTCTCCGCAGAGATAGTCATCATCTCGTGCGAGGTCATCTGAAATCCGCCATCCCCCGCAATGCAGATTACTTCCCGCTCTGGAGCCGCAACTTTCGCGCCCATTGCAGCGGGCAAACCGAAACCCATCGTTCCCGCGCCTCCCGAGCTGATAAAGCTATCCGGCCTGGTGAATTGATAGTAGCGAGCCGCTATCATCTGATGTTGACCCACGTCCGGGACAATTACCGCCTCACCCTTTGTTTTCTGCGAGAGCCTGTGGATTACCTCCGCCATGCGGACTTTATCGTCCTTGGGCTCGGTGTTGGGCTTGATAATCTGTTCGACTTCCTGCTGCCTCAGCTCGGCAAAACGGGCAATCCAGGCTGAGTGTTCACGCTTCTTAATAGCTTTCGTAAGAGCAATAAGTGCGTTTTTCGCATCCGCGACGATCGGCACTTCGGCGTGCACGTTCTTGTTTAACTCCGCCGGATCGATATCGATATGAATCACCTTCGCCTGCTTTGCGTACTTGTCCAGCCGGCCGGTAACCCGGTCGTCGAAACGCATTCCGATGCCGATCAGGACGTCAGCCTGATTCGTGAGGACATTGGTAGCGTAGTTGCCGTGCATGCCTACCCAGCCCATGTACAGCGGATGAGCAGAAGGGAAGCCGGACAAACCATGAAGCGTATTCGCCACCGGTATACCGGACTTCTCGGCAAACGCTATCAGTTCTTGAGTGGCCCGCGCGATCAGGACACCGTGACCGAACACAAGAAACGGCCGCTCTGCTTTATTAATGAGCTCAGCTGCTATCTGGATCTGGCGGGGATTCGGCGTGGTTACCGGCTGAAAGCCTTCGATCCGTACATCCGTGGGAAAATGATACTCGGTTTCTTCGAACTGCGCGTTCTTGGTGATGTCGATCAGCACTGGGCCGGGTCTCCCCTCCATGGCAATGCGATAGCCCTTTACGACAGCTTCAGCTAGTTCCGAAGCGGAGGTGACCTGAAAGTTCCACTTGGTTATCGGTGTTGTAATTCCGATAATATCGGTCTCCTGAAAGGCGTCCGTGCCAATGAGCGCCTGGTGTACTTGTCCGGTAATCGCGAGCAAGGGTACCGAATCCATCATAGCATCGGCAATACCGGTGACCAGATTGGTTGCACCGGGACCCGAGGTTGCCATACAGACTCCTGGCTTACCAGTAATGCGGGCATAGCCTTCCGCCGCATGGGCGGCACCCTGCTCATGACGAACCAGGATGTGGCGTATTTTATCGGTGTAGCCATACAACGCATCGTAGACGGGCATGATCGCACCACCCGGATAGCCGAATATAGTATCGATTCCGAGATCGACAAGGGTTTTCATGAGCGCTTCAGCGCCGGTTACTTTCATACTATTTGCTTGCAATAGCAACTTTTGTACACCACTTTGCGTACTTTTTCTCCTGACCCCGGGCAACCCTGAAGAACATCTCCTGGAGCTTCGTTGTGATCGGGCCGCGAGTTCCATCGCCAACCGGACGGTGGTCTATCGCCGAAATCCACGACACCTGTGCGCCGGTTCCACTGAAGAAGGCCTCGTCAGCTACATATAGCTCAGAACGATCCACGGTTCGTTCTTCCACCGGAATACCCATATCATTTGCAAGGGTAATTATACTGCGGCGGGTAATTCCTTCAAGAATATCATCATACTTCGCAGGGGTGATTAGCACGCCATCGCGGACCAGGAAGATGTTCATCGCCGACCCTTCAACCACACTGCCGGCTTCGTTCAGAAAAATTGCCTCTTCGTGACCGTTGCGGTTTGCCTCCTGCTTGGCAAGGGCAGAGTTCATATATGCACCAGTGATCTTGGCGCGGGAAGGTATGGTGTTGTCAGTTACCCGTCGCCAGGAAGACACCATTACCGAAATACCCTTGTCGACAGGGATGTACTCTCCGAGAGGGATCATGTACTCCGCAAACGCGAAAGTAGAGTCACGCTCCAGATTCGGCGAAAGGTTCAGCGAACCGGCATAGCCGAATGGACGGATATATGTGTCTGTCCGGGGTGCATTTCTTTTCATCAGATCGATGGTGATCTCACAGAGTTGTTTGTGGTCGTATTCCAGCTTTACGCCGATAATCCGGAATGACTGCAGGAATCGCTTGATATGATCCTCAAGCCGGAATATTGAGATGAAGTCTCCCTCGGCGTTATAATACCCGCGGATACCGGAAAATATACCGGTACCGTACTGCAGAGCGTTGGTCATGATAGACACATTTGCCTCTGCAACCGGTACGACTTTCCCTTCAAAGAACGCGTAAGGGTGTGCGGTGGTGGTGAGATGTGCCATGAGACCTGATTAAGAAAATAATAAAAAAAAACCGCCTCCGGGTTTCGGGGCGGGCGTTTTCCGTCACGACGCGTCCGTCCCGTTACGGGGATAGGACAACGTTAATGACGGTGCTACATACCATACCACATTATACACGATACCAGTACGGAAATGCAATAGAAAGTACTCGCCCTGTGTGGTTGATTTATTTCTGAAAGGTACTCGTGATATAATACACGAAAGATATACATACCAAGTACTTACTGTGGCTCTAAACCAATACGTGTTTTTGCTTATTTTCTAGAAAAACATTTCCCAAAACATGAGTGTTTCTGAATTCGAGGCCGGGTACGGTAGGAGTCCGCAGCCCGCTGACCTGGGGCGGGACATGAATGGCCGCCACAATGGTCATGAGCCCCTCCTCCCCCTGCGTGAAGAAATTACTGACTTACTCATGGGAGCGCTAGAGCATCCCACGGAAATGGCAAAATGGCTAACCCGGCAAGATATCCCGCATCTACCGGTCGGTTACGATCCGGGACGCGGGAATATACACTTCCTTTCCCAGTTGGACATGTCGACAGTTGGTAAAGCATCCGCCCTGGTAATTGCTAACTCCGGAGCATTCGGGTACAACGAACGTTATTGGGCGCTTCAGGATATTGAACGGGAAGCTCGAAAGCAGGTGATGATGGACGAAGAGGCAGATGGTCCGCTGATGCTCGGATTCACCCGGCCCGGAGACCTGTTGGTTATCGGCAGCAGCAATCCTGAGCAGACACGATTGGTTCTGGAGCGCATTTGTGAATCGTTCGAGGGCATTGGAGTTACGCTAACCGGTAAATACAAGATTGTTTCCTCTGTAGCAGAATATATGGCGCAGAATTCCGCTCCGGATCTTGTAATTCCCCACGTAATGGATCCCCGCTTGCTGTATTGGTATGGCCGAAGTCATGGTGATCCGTATGCCTATTTTTTGGCTGGTTTGCGAAACAGTGTGGCCTACCAGAAAACTCATTTTGAATGGCTCATGAGGAACGGTGGAATTCCCGTTCCTCGCACCGTCTATACCCGCCATGATCCAAACCAAGTTGATGCATATGCGCGTGAATTATTATGCCAATTTCAGGCGTACGATCGCCTCGTTATAAGTAGTGCCGGAGGGATCGGAGGGAGCGACGTGCATTTTGTACCACGGGATCCCGATGAGATTCGCAAAACGCTTCATCAACATTTTCGTACTGGAATGGAGGTATTTACCCAGGGAGCAATGGAATTGAGCGGCTCTCCCTGTGTGCGCATCAATATCACCGAAGATAAGATTTCGGTAATTGGAATCGCGCAGCAACGTTTTTTGGGGAACGGGCAACATGCCGGGAATGAATCGTATGATGGACTTATGGAATATTATAACCAGTTGTATCCCGGATTTATTGATTATGTCGAGCGGGCAGCAAACGTTCTTCGTGCTGCAGGGGTCCGCGGACAGATAAACATCGATATTCTGCTTGCGACTGCTGAGGAAATACAACTGAGAGGTGAAAAGAGCCGGATAAACTTCCGAGAGGGGAATGTCCGTCCCGCATACTCCGCTACTGAAAGCGCATTACGGCGAGGTACGATCGACGGGCAGCCGATTTCCCGGGTTCATATGAATAGCAAAGTTCCTCTCACCTTCGAACAATTCGCACGGGACGATTTTATGGCTGTCCTGAATCCGATGGACAGCCGACAAAGCCGGATGCGTGTCGTATTCGTTAATTATGATGCGCACGATCCGGATCATTCGCGTAGGTATGCATATCTGTGCTTCGTCGGCATAGAAGGGGTATCCGAGGAAGAACTGAATGCATACGAGCGGGAAGTTATTGCGACATTGCGATCCTGAATCCAATTCAAGGCAGGAATGATCCGGCACATTACGCAAGCTGCTCATTCATACGTATCGCCACACCCTGCATTTGCACTGTTTTTACGCCCCGGAACATCATCCCCGTGGTACATTCCAGAAGAATCGTTCCCTGAGGGGTAACCCCAACTAGACCACCCGATCCTCCGAGTGTTTCGATGTCGGCAAGCGCCTGCTTCCCGGCTGACACAAGATCCATATTGCGATACTTCATAAGTGCATGAACATTAAACGCTGCTGAGGTCCGGATAAAAAACTCGCCCTCCCCGGTTCCCGAAATCGCACAGGTTGTGTTATCGGCATAGGTTCCCGCGCCGATTATGGGGGAATCTCCCACCCGTCCCCAGTGCTTCATTTCCAGACCACCGGTAGAGGTTCCCGCAGCAAGATTGCCGTTTTTATCTAGGGCTACTGCCCCGACAGTTTCGTGCTTTTTCGCCTTCTCTTCGTTCTCTTTCAGCTTGAGATACTGTTGGTACTTCCGTTCGTTGAAGAAATATGTCGGATCTACCATCTCCAAGCCGAATTGCTGACCGAATTTCTCGGCACCCGCTCCAATAAGGAGAACATGCCAGGTTTCTTCCATGACTTTTCGTGCTGCGGTAATAGGATGTTTGAGTTTATTAATCCCGGCAACCGCACCCGCTTTTTTTGTAGCTCCATCCATTATTGACGCATCCAGTTCATTCCGGCCGTCGCTTGTGAACACCGCCCCCCGGCCAGCGTCGAAGAGTCCGCAGTCTTCGAGTTCTCGCACCGCCGCTTCAACGCCATCCAGTGCGGGTCCGCCGTTTTCCAATATTTCATATCCGGCGTTAAGCGAACGACGCAATGCAGCACGATATTCCGCATCGAGTGCGGGATCATAGTCCTCTTCGCCATATATCGCCCCGCCATGAATAACAAGTACCGGTTTTGTGGTCATCGGGAAAGAAGGGAATGGATAAAGGCCGGGATGTTCCGGTTAGTGCTATTATCTCCTGAGGGGTGCAGAAAATCAATGATCGCACTCCCTACAATCACCACATCCGCATGTCCGTGAATTGCCCGCACATGCTCCGGCTTCGAGATACCGAATCCGACCGCGATCGGAACGCGGAAAATTGTACGCAGCCGGTCCAGATACCCGATAAGCCGCGGATCCAGATCGGCTTTCGCACCGGTTACCCCAAATCTGCTGGTAGTGTAAACAAAGCCGCTGGCAATATCGGCGTTTAGCCGGAGGCGCTGATAAGTACTGGCCGGTGATACCACCCGGATTGCATGCAGACTATGCCGGTTGCAAGCCGCCAGGAAGCCTTCGTTGGCTTCTTCTTCCGGTGGAAGATCGGGAACGATGAGGCCGGTAACACCCATCGCAGCTATTTTCTGGCAGAATGCCTCTGCCCCAAAGGCAAAAATCGGGTTGTAATAAGACATCACGACAACCGGAATCGTGGCAGCTCTGGAGATGGCAGCGATATCTTCGAGCGCGGTATGCACCGTCGTCCCGGATTTCAGGGATACATCGCAGGCCTTCATGATTGTTGGGCCATCGGCAATAGGATCGGAAAAGGGAATCTGCAGCTCAAGAATCGTTGCCCCGCCCTCTTCCAACTCCGCTGCCAGACGGATCGCCCGTTCGCGCGAGGGATAGCCCAGCACAAGGTGAGTCATCAGGCCAGTCTTTTTCGACTTCTTCAGCCCCGCAAGGGCAGTATCGAGTTTGTTGGATATGCTATTTGTCATTTCTGTGCGTCATAACTGGCAACCGTTTTCCGGAGGAACGTTCTCCACTTATCATCGCCGAGGGCTTCGGCGATGATAAAGATATCTTTATCTCCGCTTCCGGAGACGTTTACCACGATCACCTGGTCTTTAGCCAGTTTCGGGGCCAGGGCTACCGCATGCGCGATAGCATGGGTAGACTCGAGGGCAGGGATAATCCCTTCCGTAGAAACCACCAGTTTGAATGCCTCCAGAACTGCTGCGTCAGTAACGGCTACCACCTCGATTCGCCCTTTCTCCTTAAGGTACGCCAGCTGCGGACCTATGCCGGGATAATCCAGTCCCGCAGATACGCTATGCGAGGACGCAATGTTCCCGCTCTCGTCCTGCAAGAAGACCGACTTGTATCCCTCGGCCACTCCTACCCTCCCGCCGGCGAAGCGAGCGGCATGGTCGCCGAGTTTGCCGGTTCCCCGCCCGCCTGCTTCCACGCCGATCATTTGTACCGTTTCGTCGTTCAGAAAGCGGTAAAAGAGACCCATAGCATTACTCCCGCCGCCGACACAGGCGATCAGATAATCAGGAAGCTTCCCTTCGGCTTTAGAAATCTGGTCGCGTACTTCCATGCCTACCACCGACTGGAAATCGCGGTTCATGCTCGGGTACGGATGCGGCCCTACCGTCGAGCCCAGCAGAAAGTGCGCATCCGGATTGGTGATCCAGTCTTTCATGGCCGCATTTACAGCATCTTTAAGCGTCTTGTTGCCAAACTCGACCGGCACTACCTTCGCACCCAGCCGCTCCATCCAGAACACGTTGGGACGCTGGCGAGCCACGTCGGTAGCTCCCATGTAAACCGTACACTCGAAACCGAATTTAGCGGCGATCGTTGCCACGGCTTTCCCATGCTGGCCGGCACCGGTATCGGCGATTAGCCGCTTTTTTCCCATGCGCCTGGCGATCAGCGCCTGCCCGATGCAGTGAGTGATCTTGTGCGCGCCCGTAAGGTTGAGTCCCTCATTTTTCAGGTAAATCTTCCCGCCGCCGAGCTTTTTGGTAAGATTCTCCGCGTAGTAAAGCGGTGTTGGCCGGCCGGCATATGTAGCTAGGTGGTAGAAAAACTCATTCTGAAACTGCGGATCCCGTACCGCTTCGGAGTACGCGTCATCAAGAGCCTCCAGCGACGGTATCAGCATTTCCGGTGCATACCGCCCGCCGTATGACCCGAAGTGGCCAGTCTCATCGGCGTCGAATGGTGTGTGGTAATCAAAGAAAAGGTCCGGTTTTCCGGATTTGGTTTGGGTACTGGGCATATTGGTTAATAAAATAATCAATCAAGTAACGAAACCCGAATCCGGGGATTTTTCTGTTTATAGGTTTGAACCATATCAAGGATATCTTCATACCGGTACTTACTTTCGCTTATCATGACAGTCTTTTTTCCCTGTGTGATCACCAGCTCCCGCGGTCCGCTTTTCCTGTCGGCGCGGTAGCGTTCCCGAATCGTATCGATATCTGCGATTGTAAGCACACGCTTAATACGAAAAACCAGCACTACCAGGTAGATCCGCGAGGTAAAGTCCTCGATAATCACCTGTTCCCGCAGAAAAGTTGGCAGAATAAACACCAGAAACGGTGTCAGTACTACCCCGCCGATAAGAAGTGCCGTAAGCAGGGCACCAATATGCAAACCCATCACGGCCACGATAAAGCCGCTTGCCAGCAAAGTAAAGATAAGCGGCGGGATCAAAAAGCGACCGAGTTTCGCACGATCAGGACGGTAGATCTTCATGGTGGTTCTAGAGTTTTTTTAATAACGGAGCAGGATCATCGGACTGCATAAGCGCGCTTCCTACCAGCACTGCCGATGCACCGGCGGCAGCATACTGCTCCACATGGGAACGGTCGTTTACCCCGGAGAATCCGATACGCAAGATATCGTTCGGAATCTGCCGGAGAAGCGCTCCGGCAGCCGCAATATTCACGGTAAAGGTGTCCAAGTTCCTGGCGTTCACCCCGATAACTCCGGGGGAAGTAGCAAGCGCTTTTTCCAGGTCTGCTTCGTCGTATACCTCAACCACCGGTTCAATACCATATGCCTGTGCAGTTACGATAAAGGTTCGTAATACCGCAGGCTCCAGAATTCGAGCAATCAGGAGAAGCGCACTTACTCCGTGTGCCGCTGCTTCCAGAATTTGGTAGGTATCTACCACGAAGTCTTTCTGCAAAACAGGTACCGACGCGTGCTGCACGACCTTCCGGAGCTCGTCCAGCGAACCGCCGAAGTGTTCGTGCTCCGAAACATACGAAATTGCGGATGCACCACCCGATTCATAGGCATTAATACGCACTTCGAGCGGAATCCGCGATACGAACGCCCCCGCCGATGGCGACCGGTGTTTGATCTCGGCGATCAGTGCCGGATGCCTCGATGCAGAACGGAGCGTATCGGAAAAGGAATGCTTGATCCCAGCAGTGCCGATGGCACCGATAAGTTTGCTCGCGGGCGTCTGCGCCTTTCTGCGGGCAACCGACTCTCGGGTAGTTGCAAGGATGGTATCGAGAATACTCATATCACTAAAGTTGAATGGTGAATAAGCTGGTGCAGGGTGGTGCGGGCAGCACCGCTCTCGAGTGCGTTTTTCGCCATAGTCAGTCCCGCAGGAAGATCGGAAGCTACACCGGCGACGTTCAGCGCAAGGGCTGCATTCAAAAGCACCACATCGCGCCGTGGACCGCGTTCTCCGTCGAGGATAGCACTTGCGATTGCCGCATTTTGTGCAGCATCACCGCCGGTAAATGCGGAAATCGGAGCTGCAGCCAGCCCGAGTGCCACCGGATCAATTGTTTCTTCCATAACCCGCTTTCCGGCAACCGTGATAACGCGTGCAGGGGCATGCAGACCGGCCTCGTCCAGCCCGTCCGGACCCGTCAGGATTGCCAGGTGGGTATAGTCTAGCCGGGTGGCTACCTTTGCCAGAAGTGTAGCCATTCTGGCATCCGGTACCCCGATCACCTGGTGGCGTGTGCCGGCCGGGTTACAAAACGGTCCGAGAAAGTTGAAAACCGTGGGAAACGGCAGCTGTTTGCGTACCACCGCAATCGGCTTGAGCGCTGGATGGTATGTAGGAGCAAATAGGAATACAATCCCGGCATTTGATAGCACGCGGGTGGCCTGATTCGGTTCAAGCAGAATGTTCACACCAAGCGCCTCCAGAACATCCGCGCTCCCGCACTTGCTGGTTGCGCTCCGGTTACCGTGTTTTGCAACCGGCACCCCGCAGGCAGCGACCACCAGTGCGCTGACGGTCGAGATATTAAAGGTATGGTGACCATCTCCTCCGGTGCCGCAGGTGTCGATCGCGTTTTCCGGAGCACTTACCCGTATCATCCGGGAACGCATCGCTGTGATATACCCCTCCAGCTCGTCGACGGTCGGGGACTTCCGTTTGATCAGCGTGAGGACGCTGGCGATCTGCACCTCGGAAAGCACGCCGTCCATCATACATCCCAGCAGCCCTGCGGCCTCGTCGCGGGTTAGATCGGTACCATTCAGCAGTTTGTGAATCGTGTGGTTATGTGGCATGGGGAGAAAATAAGAAATTACGGATCATCAGTTTTCCGCCTTCGGTAGCAAACGACTCGGGATGGAACTGGATTCCTTCTACCGGAAACGAGGTATGGCGCAAGCCCATGATTTCCGCCGTACCGGACTTCGCGGTCCGCAGGAGCATAGCCGGATTTACGCCTTCCAGATTCTTCTGTTCGTAGGGAATCTCCCGAATTGCGGTTTCTACTTCGGTAACCGGAGTGGGCGCGGCGACGGTTGCCGTTACCGCAAGACAGTCCGGCAAGGTATCCGGATCGACGACGAGCGAATGATAGCGCATCACCGCGATTCCCTGCGGTAACCCCGAAAATACTCCCGATCGGTCGTGGACGATCGTACTAGTCTTACCGTGCATCGGCTGACTGGCACGGACGACCTTTCCGCCGAAGTAATGGGCCATTCCCTGCATCCCCAAACATACCCCAAACACCGGGGTCTTACGGCCGATATCGGTGAGTACTTCGGCACACACGCCGAAGTACGCACGGTCGTCGGGGCTGCCCGGGCCCGGGGAAATCACGATGCGGTCGTACTTCTTCCGTTTAATCTGGCTGGCGGTAATCGAGTCGTTGCGTTCGACATCTAGTCTGAATGCGCTGCCATCCTCCATCAGCAGCTCGCCCATGATCTGATACAGGTTATAGGTAAAGGAGTCGTAGTTGTCGATCAGAAGAATCTTCATGGCTTCGCGGTGAAACTGGATAATACCTCAACTATCGCCCTCATCTTGCGCTGTACTTCATCATACTCCCCCTCTGCTGTGGAATCATACACAACTCCGCCGCTCGCCTGGGTATACCCTTGTTCCCCGTCGATAAACAGCGTCCGGATGGGAATCGCGAAGGTACAGTTCCCATTGAAGCCGAAATGTCCCAGCGCGCCGCCGTACGGTCCGCGGGGAGTCGGTTCCATCCGGTCGATAATCTTCATAGACTCGATTTTTGGTGCTCCAGTCAGCGTGCCGGCGGGAAAGTTGGCCGCCAGCGCACTGAACATGTCCTCACCGGCCCTGATATGCCCGGAAATCTCACTGGAAATGTGCTGGACATGGCTGAATTTCCGGATATCCATCAGACTTTTCACTTTTACGGAACCGAACTCCGCCACACGGCCGATATCGTTGCGGTGTAGATCCACAAGCATGTTATGTTCGGCGATTTCCTTGGGGTCGTTCAGCAGTTGCCGCGCCAGTTTCGTATCTTCCTCTTCGGTTGCTCCGCGACGCACCGTTCCCGCAAGCGGGTACGTTTCCATTACGCCATCCGAAAGCTTAAATAGCAATTCGGGACTCGCGCCGATGATATACTGCTCTCCGAACCGCACAAAGTACATAAACGGAGACGGGTTCACTTCACGTAATCTGCGATACAACGGAAGCGGGTTTCCGGACCGGGTAAACTCTTTCCGGAATCCAACCTGACACTGGAAGGTATTTCCGGCTCGAATTTCCTCTTTTGTCTGCTCGACCGTCCGAGCGTACTGCTCGCGAGTAAGCGAGTCAGAACCGAGGGTAATGGTCAGATTGTATTTCGGCGCAGGAGCGGCGAGCACGGATTCCAGCTTCGCCTGACGATTGGTGCCGTAATGGAAATAGAACAGTTCGCCGGTCATCTTATCGAGTACTAGCCCATCGGTGTACACGCCGAACCGAAACGGCGGGAAGCCGGGATACCGCCGCACCTGCAGCGCCGGCTCCATGAAGTTCATGGCGTCGTACCCCAGATACCCTATCAACCCGCCCGCATAATTACGGGCCAGGATATCGGTGGGAACGAGTTCCCGGAGGGCATAGTAGGGATTCGGCACCGCGAAGCGTGTTCCATCAAGAAACAGTGCACTCGGCTCGCCGACTATGTTATGCTGCGGATCGAAACCGATCAGCGAGTATCGCGACAACCGACTCTCCGCCCCGAGCGACTCGAGGATAAAGCAGGTATCCGACACCGCATTGATCCTTTCGAACAGTCCGAACAGGTCGATGTCTTCCGCAAATTTTACATAGGTCGGCTTCTGGCCGAACCGGAATTTCCTGAGCATAGTGGCATAAAAAAACCTCGTCACAACCCATCATACGATGTGCGTATGATGAGCAAGGACGAGGTTTCTCGTGGTGCCACCTGCTCTTCCCGTGCGCGTTTCCGCGGACGGCTCGTGACCGGCGCTGCTTTGAACAGGCGATTCCGGCCTGCGGCGGTAACGGGCTGCTCCCGGACCGGCTACTATTCCCCGAAGAGACCGTTTCACCGGCCAGCTTGCCGGGCCCATGCTCCCGGCTTCGGTACTTTTGGTACCATGCTGTTACCACGGATTATACACCTTCCTGTGCCACTATGGCAAGTCGAGTGAAGAGCCGGTACCCCCGATCAGTCTTTTTGGGATCATCGAACGCCGCGGCAACAAGATAATCGTGGTATCCGGCCAGCACAATAGTACTGCAGATCACTTCCGGTTGACGATTCTATTTCACTCAGTTACAATGTTCCTATGCGTCGTATGCTTTATGTTAGCTGGTTTTACTTTTTCTTTTACTTTACCCGCTCTGGGCGGTCGAGAGCTTATTGCTGAAAAAGCACTAAGAGAAAAAGCAACCGCCCCGGGAAAGGGCGGTTTTTTTTATGCCTTAATAAATTATTATTCAACTATCCTATGAAACAGAACAAACTAGCGGTTGTTGCAGGACCCTGTTCGATAGACCGGAAGAATCTGCACGAGATTTACGAGATCGCCGCTATGACGGTTACCAATCGCGAAGGAGTAACCCAGAAAGCTATAGCAGGAACCCGCATTGTCGGCATCAAGTCACGCACAGAACTGGATCCATCGGGAAAAGGAATGGGCATTGATTTCGAAGTGTACATGCACAATCTAAAATCACTCACCGCTGGTGGTTGCATTGTTGATCTTGTCGTACCACCCAGTGTGGAGATTGCCGAAGAGGTATTCCGGAAGACCGGTATGCTCGTCGCCACGGAAGTAATGAGTCCCCTGCTCCAGCTTCCTCAGTATGGCAATCGCATTCCGGCGAAAAAGCTTATGCCGTGGAACCCAGCAGTGAACCAGCTCGGCTGGCCCATCTTGCAGACCGCAGAACTGTGCCGCACGTATGGCTGGCACTTGGGAATAAAGAACGGGAAATGGGTCGGCGAACATGTTCATATAGCAAACTCTGAGGATTTTTCAGGGATAACCACGATGGAGAAAACTTGGGCGGGACTTACTGCGTATGCCGGGAAGCTTGAAGGAGATATCGTGCTGATACACCGGGGAGTGGACGTCCCAGATAAAGGCGACTATCGGAACGCACCGGTACATAATATTGCAAAACGAACCAAAATAGCCACGGGGGCAAAACTGTTCTTCGATCCGAGTCACGCCCACGGCCCGAAAATGCGCAAACAGATTGTATACGCTGTGTTGGACGCGCTCCAGCTAAAAATGGATGATGGATCATTCCTGTACGACGGAATTCTCATCGAAACCGGCACATCAGAAACGGATACCGATCAGCATATCACTACTGCAGAGCTACAGACACTGGTTACCGAATTAGCTGCGGTGCGCGATCTCGCCACTCCGGAAGATATCATTTGAGCATGAGTATGCATTACAATATTCTCCAAGACCCTCTATGAAAATCGTCGCTTATCTGGGTATTCCCGGATCGTACTCGTACCTTGCCGCCCGTAGGCAGTTTGCCGGAACTGGGTTTGAATTTGTTGGCGCCTCTTCGTTTCGTGCCATCTTCACTGGTATCGAAAACGGTAACTTTGATTATGGTATGATACCGGTAGAAAATAGCCTTGCCGGCTCGGTGTACGATAACTACGACCTTCTCCACCAGCACGATGTCGCGGTCGTGGGTGAGCAGTACCTGAAGATTGATCTGCATCTACTGGGCACGAAGTCCAGCATGCAACCGGCTACACGCCTAGAGCACATCAGCAAAGTGGTTTCGCACTACAAAGCGCTTGAGCAATGCGACCGGTTCCTTGCCAACCACCCCTGGATTAAATCCGAGATCCACTCCGACACTGCAGGTGCGGCAAAGTTTGTGGCAGATCAGAAAGACCCATTTTTAGCAGCAATTGCTAGCCGGGAAACTGCCGAAATCTACGGACTGGATATCCTTGCGGAAAACGTTCAGGATAACGAGTTCAACTACACTCGATTCCTGGTCATAGCAAAAGAGCCGGAGGCTGCGGAAGCCCCCAATAAATGCTCGATTATTTTCACGGTGTCGCACAAACCTGGGAGCCTCTTTGCCGCACTCCAGGCACTCGCAGAAGGGAAGATGAACCTAGACAAAATAGAGTCTCGCCCGATTGCCGGGAAGCCATTCGAGTATATTTTTTATGTAGACTTTGACTGGAACGGCTCCTCGCTCGCGGATGTGCAATCCATTCTTGAAAAGTTCAAAAAGAGCACAAATTCGTTGAAAGTTCTCGGTTTTTATCCGGGCGGAGTAATTCCCCAAACCGCATGAGAAGTCTCGATGAACTGCGCTCCGAACTGAATACCATCGACGCGGAGATTCTCTCGTTACTTGACCGGCGGTTTCGGATAACCGATGAAGTTGCTGTGGTCAAAGACGAAGCCGGCGCCCCGCTTACCGATCGGAAGCGTGAAGAGGAGCTGATTTCCCGCCTGAAAATGCAGGCAAAGCATCCGGCTCTTAAGGAGTATATCGAGGACATCTACGGTAAAATTATTGAACTCAATAAAAAAGCCCGTATTTTTAACCGGGTTTCTTCGGTACCCTTCTCCCGGATCGGTGTGATCGGACTTGGATTTATTGGAGGTTCGATCATCAAAGCGCTGAAGTCCAAAAAGAACCCTCCTTTTATCGGGACGGTAAAACGAGATTCCGCCGATAACCGCTACGGGAGTACCCATGGGTACCTGGACCGGGAATACGACTCTCTCGAAGAGATTGCACGTGATGTCGAACTGGTTATCATCGCCACCCCAATCGATGCTGCCGCCGATGTTGCAGCCCGACTTGCGGAAGCGACACTGGGATGCACGGGAAAGAAACTGATCGTGATTGATACGTGCAGTATTAAAGCCGAACTTACCGTACAGTTTCAGGCACTTACAAGGGATTGTGTCGAGTTTCTCCCGACCCATCCCATGGCCGGTTCCGAGAAGACCGGTTTCGCGAATGCGCAAGCAATGGTCTTTGTCCAAAAACCGTGGATTCTCTGTCCACACCAGGCGAACAAGCCAGAGACCGTTTCCCGGGTGCGCGAGCTGATAATGGCACTTGGTTCGCCGGTTTCCGAGATGCCCGGAGAGGAGCACGACCGGGAGGTGGCGGCTATTTCACACCTGGTATTCCTGATCTCAACGTGCCTGTTTGCATACTGCTATGAAAAAAAACGGGATGCTTTGGCAATCTCCGGGAGCGGCTTTGCGTCTATTACCCGATTGGCAAGCGGAAGCCCGAGAATGCACACCGAGATTGTCGCGCGGAATGCGGATAACATTGCCGTAAGCGTAATGGAGTTTATCAATTTCGTGAAAGCGCAGGGACTGGATCGCGAATCGCTCATGCCCTTTTTCGAAAACGCGAAAAAGAACCGTGATGCTTTTTTCGCGGAACGCGCTCGCCTATGATAAAAGTACCCGTTACCATACCCGGCAGAGTCGAAAGCTACCAGATCGTCATCGGTGATGGTCTTTTACAGCACTTAACCGATGTTCTGCGTCTGGAGCAGTACTCGAAGATCGCAGTTGTAACAGATGAGACGGTTGCAGCAGAGGTATTAGCACAGCACCCCATGCTCTTTCCGGCAGATGCGCTTCGTATCGTGGTTCCAGCCGGAGAGGATTCCAAGGCGATAGAGCGGGTCACCTTTATTTGGGAGCGGCTCCTTGCACACGGATTCGACCGGAAAAGTTGTGTGGTAAATGTCGGCGGCGGTATGATCGGTGACCTGGGCGGATTCGCTGCGAGCACCTACATGCGGGGTATTGATGCGATCAATATTCCCACTACCGTACTTGCCCAGGTAGATGCCAGTATCGGCGGGAAAACTGGAATCAATTTCGGGGGCATTAAAAACTTAATCGGCACCTTTGCACAGCCAAAAATGGTGATCGCGGATATTGGTACGCTCAAAACACTCCCCGATCGGGAGTTTCTCTCCGGTTTCGCAGAGATCATCAAACACGGATTAATTCACAATGACGAATACTTCCGTTTCGTAACCCTCAAAAAACCACGGGAATTTACCCCGCAGGAACTTATGCACATCGTTGAAGAGTCATGCAAGATCAAGGCGGATATCGTTATCTCCGACATTCATGAGCAGACCGGGCGGAGGAAGCTCTTAAACTTCGGACATACCATCGGCCATGCGATTGAAGCGTATCTGCTGACAGCGCAGACACCCATCCTTCATGGAGAGGCTGTTGCGATTGGGATGATTGCGGAAGCCCATCTCTCGGAACTTGCGGGGTATTTATCAGCGGTGGATGTACAAACCATTCGGTCTGCAATTGCGAATGCCGGACTCCCCACCCGGATCGGCCACGTAAGCGCTGACACGCTGATCACCAACCTTTCCCACGATAAAAAGAGCGAGTTCGGTATGGTAAAGTGGACCCTCATCCGGAAGATTGGTGAGGGAGTTGCCGATTGCGAAGTTGACGAGGCGAACCTGCGGCGGGCGCTTGCGGCGATACTGACATGATACGGTCGATTACTCCTATTGGGAAGCCTGTAACCTCCCGCGTTGCAGTCCCGGGCTCTAAGAGCTATACAAACCGGGCTCTTTGCATGGCTGCACTTGCCGGGCAACCGGTTACTCTCCATAATCCCCTGGCAAGTGACGATACGGAAGCAATGATAACCTGCCTGCGTAAGCTTGGATATGAAATTCAACAAAGTGATAAGAAGATCACTGTACAGGCAGGCAACAGCAAAAGGGCGGAGTTTCGGGAACTGTATTGCCGCGATTCCGGCACTACTATCCGCTTTCTGACAGCACTTTCGGCAACCCTGACCGGTACAACTAGACTTACCGGAAGCCCCCGGCTTACCGAACGACCGCTCATGCCGCTGGTAGAAGGTCTGCGACAGCTTGGCGCAGAAATTGCCGTTACCGGCAATCGCGCCCCGATTACGATTACCAGGCCTGCACATGGGGGAATCTGTCGGGTTACGGGCGGAATCAGTAGCCAGTTTTTCTCGGCACTCCTAATGGCGGCTCCGGCACTAGGAGCAGTAACTATCGAGGTCGAAGGCGAGCTGATTTCCCGGCCGTACGCAGAAATGACACTGGATATGATGCGCGACTGGGGGGTAAACGTCAGCACCGAAGCATATCACCGGTTCCATGTTCCCGAAGCCAGTCGGTATACGATCCGGGAATATACTATCGAAGGCGATTACTCCAGTGCGGGGTATTTTTTCGCACTCGCCGCACTAACCGGTTCCACTATCACTGTTGAAAATCTGAAGGGTGATTCGAAACAGGCAGATCGCCGGTTCCCGGAGTTGCTCCGTAAGTTGGGTGCTACGGTTACGTTCGGTACGGACTCGGTGACGGTAACGGGAGGGACCCTACACCCGGTAACAGTTTCACTCGAGTCGTGCCCGGATCAGGCACAGACGATGGCGGTACTTGCGGCTTTCGCCCCCGGAACATCGGTTCTCGCGGGAGTGCGATCATTGCGACTCAAAGAAACCGAACGGGTTGCAGCACTGCAGAATGAGCTAGGTTCCATGGGAATCAGGACTGAGGCTACCGAGGATGTACTCATCATACACGGAGGAAAACCGAAACCGGCTCTCATTAAAACATATAACGACCATCGGATGGCCATGTCATTTGCTGTAGCCGGTGCCCGTCTCGCGGGAATGCGTATTGCCGATCCGCATGTGGTGGCAAAAACGTTTCCCTCTTTTTGGGAGGTTTTAGCAGAAGCCGGCATTACCAGTTCCGAACAGGAATCATGAAAACCGTCCTGATTGGGTTTATGGGATCGGGAAAAACAGCTGTTGCCCGAGCGCTCGCCGAACATAGCGGGTCGGAGGTACTCGAAACGGATGCACTGGTATTGGATCATCTGGGCTGTGCGGATATGAGCGAAGTGTTCCAACTTGGTGGTGAACTCCTGTTACGGGAAACCGAAATTGAGATTGCACGCTCACTGCGAAAGAGGAACAACGTGATTATCTCGACGGGAGGCGGTATGGTGATGAATAAAATCTGTATCGACTATTTACGGGAGGGCGATAGTCTGGTTGTCTTTCTTGACGCTGCATTCGAAACGCTGCGTAATCGCGTAGCCGCCGATCCGACACCGCGTCCTCTATTTACCGATGCGCGTGCAGCTCAGGCGTTATACTCGCTGCGGTATCCGCTCTATAAGGCGTATGCGGATCGGATTCTTCCAGTCGGAGATGCATCGCCGGAAGAGCTTGCTAAACAAATTGTCCAGTTTCAGACACGTTCATGAGAATCAGTGCGAAAACCAGACAGTGCATCATAATCGGCGATCCGGTTGAGCATTCGCTCTCCCCGGCAATGCATAACGCAGCGTACCGCGCACTTGGGTTAGACTATATCTTTACTGTAGCACGTGTTACCACCGACTCGCTCGCTGCCGCGGTGGCAGGTGTGCGTGCACTTGGTTTTCGGGGTCTCACGGTTACAATTCCGCATAAAATCGCCATCCTTCCCCTGCTGGATGCACTAGATCCCGTCGCCAAAAAGATCGGAGCGGTAAATACGGTAGTACAGGACAACGGCATACTGACCGGCTATAATACCGACTGGCTGGGTACGCGTACGCCACTGCTATCGTACGGAGACTTGCAGGGGAAACGGGTAGCCTTGATCGGAGCCGGCGGTGCCGCCCGGGCAATGGCATATGCGGTAACTGCTTCCGGAGGACACTTGTCGGTATTCGTCCGAGATCCGGAAAAAGCGAAAGAATTTTCCGATGACTTTGGAGCACGGGTTTTTCCGCTGACCGAAATCGCCGCAGTTGCGGAGATGGATATCCTGCTGAACAGTACCCCGCTTGGCATGGGAGACCAAAAAGATATGACGCCGATCCCACGCCATTACCTGCGGTCACACCACATCGTTTTCGATGCCGTATACACACCGCGGAAAACCCGATTACTGGTCGAGGCGGCACAGGCTGGAGCCCGGGTTATCTACGGAGCCGACATGCTTCTTCATCAGGGCACCGCACAGTTTACCCTCTATACCGGTATGCCGGCACCGGTTGATGTTATGCGTTCGGTACTCATACCATCATAACTATGCAACAACAGCAAATCATCGGGAAACCACGTATCTGCGTTCCGGTCACCGCGCCCGCGGTGGACGCACTCCTGGAGTCAATCGCGACACTTCCCCCGGATCTCGACTTTATCGAAATACGATTCGATAGTCTTGAACATCCGACTCGAGACGCGGTAGATGTCCTCGCTAACCAGATGGATCCCCGCTTCATTTTCACGTGCCGCTCCGTAGAAGAGGGTGGATTGTTTCATGGGTTCGAAGCAGAAAGGATCGAAATAATCAAACATGCACTGGAGCGGGGATTCTCCCATGTCGATATCGAGTTACGGTCATTCCTGGCGGTCGAACCGACGGTACCTGCAGGAACCCGCTTGATACTTTCGTACCATAACTTCAAGACCACTCCCGATAGTACCGAGCTGCAAGACCTCGTCAATCAAATGTACCGTACCCCCGGCGCAATCGCGAAGATCGCAACAATGGCTCGCTCCGAGGAAGATAGCCGTCGCCTGTTGCGTTTGCTCCTGGCGAATGCGGGTGTTCGTGATATGATATGTATCGGTATGGGACCTGCAGGGGTAGTAACCCGTATATTCGCAGCATATTTGGGCGCGTATCTGACTTTTGCAGCGGCTCCTACGGGCGCTACGGCTCCGGGTCAGGTACCTTATCAGGATTTACTCCGGCTGTTTGCTGAAATAAACAACCTTACCAATTTATCCGCACCTGAATGATCCGTTTTCTGACCTCCGGCGAATCGCACGGACCCGCCTTAACCGTTACCGTGGAGGGACTCCCTGCCGGAATCCCGATTTCACTCGATGGCATTCATGCCGAAATGAAGAAGCGCATGACCGGTTCCGGAGCCGGCGGTCGCATGCTGATTGAGACCGATGAGGTCCGTATACTCTCCGGCATCCGCTTTGGGAAGACGATCGGTTCACCGGTGACACTCCTGATCGAAAATCGTGACTATAAGAACTGGGGAGCGACAATGAGCGCTTCGGAACAACCGGATGAGGTTCGCGCCGCTGCACGGGTTACAAAGCCACGCCCGGGACACACTGATCTGGCCGGTGTACAGAAATATGCGTTCGACGATGTACGGAATGTCTTGGAACGAGCGTCCGCCCGGGAAACCACCGCACGGGTTGCCGCGGGAGCACTGTTCAAACAGTTTCTTGCCGCCCTCGGTATCGAAATCGCCAGCCATACCATCCGGATCGGACATCTTTCACTTAAGAGACGTGACTACGGGTTCGATGACGTGAAGGCCAGTTATGCTACCGATCCCGAAACACGGTGCATCGACGCCGCACTCGCGCAGCAGATGCGAGACCTCATCAAAGATACCCGCATGCGTATGGATACGTTGGGTGGAATCGTGGAGACCTGGGCTGTCGGGGTACCTGTAGGTTTGGGAAGCTACGTTCACTTTGACCGCAGGCTGGACGGTCGAATTGCCCAGGCGCTCATGAGTATCCAGTCGGTGAAGGCCGTGGAAATCGGCGACGGGATACTCTCCGCAGGACTTCCAGGATCGGAAGTACACGACGAGATAATCCCGGACGGTAGCCGGGGATTTGACCGGAACACCAATCGTGCCGGCGGCATCGAAGGCGGCGTTACCAATGGTATGCCGATTATTGTCCGTGTGTACCACAAGCCTATTTCTACCCTGTACAAGCCGATGAACACGGTAGATATCTTGTCCCGAGAACCGGTAAAGGCAACTGTTGAAAGGTCGGACATCTGTATTGTGCCACGCGGAGGGGTCGTCTCCGAGGCTATGCTGGCATACGTGCTATCTAACGCTCTCGTAGAAAAATTCGGAGGAGATGTTATTGGAGACATTCAAGCTTCTATCCGGACCTACCTTGCACGTATCCGGTGAATGCCTGCACTTCGCGTGGCACCATCGGATGCTTGATCTAACTCTGAAAAAAAATTAGTGGAGGGGAGCCTGGACTATGCGACTCTGGAGTATTTGCTGATATTGCTGACAGGCACTCGAACGTTCGGTCCCGGCCATGAAGACCTCATTTTTCCCATAACAGTTCTGCTCGATAACATTTGCAGGCTTGGTAAGCCAGCGGTTTTTACTATTAGGATATTCTCTACTTAACAAATAGGACATAACTCTATTCCAAATGGGTGCAGCCCCGGTGATACCGGATACCAGATACCGGTTCATGGGAGTATTATCATTATTACCTACCCATACAGTCACAACGTAATCGGGAGTGTACCCGACGGTCCAGTTATCTTTTAGGTCATTTGTTGTTCCGGTTTTGACTGCTACCCGATAACCAGGCACTTCCAGATACGACCCGCGCCCGAATGTAGCAATGCGTGCCTGATTATCTGAGAGGATATCAGACATTATATACGCCACTCCGCTGTCCAGCACTGGTATAGACTCAGTTCGCACAGTCTCAAGCTCCTTACCTGTAACGTCTACTATTTTCCGGACAGCCGTGAGGTCCGTTCTTTTCCCTCCGTTCGCAAAGACACCATAGGCCTCAGCCAAATCGGTCATACGAACCTCACCACCACCCAACGTAAGAGACAGACCGAACCTGGAAGTGTCCTGCCACGTATCAATTCCCATCTTTTTAGCGTGCGTAATAAAACGCTGGACACCAAGCGTCTGCAACACCTTTACTGCGGGTATATTGTAAGAGTTTGCCAGTGCTACACGAATCGGAATCTTGCCATGAAAACGCCCATCATAGTTTACCGGCCGGTAGGGTTCGCTACCCGGTATTGAGATCTCGAGCGGACTGTCCTCGATCAGGGTAGCGGCAGTGTATCCGTTTTCCAGGGCAAGCGAATACATCACCGGTTTTATCGAGCTGCCTGGCTGACGAAGTGAGGTTGTCACATTGAATGCTCCCGATGGAGAAGCAAAGTAATCAACCGAACCAACCATGGCGATAATTTCACCAGTTTCCGGTCTGGTAACAAGAACTGCGCCATTTTGCACATTCATGTAGCTCACTTTCGCCAGCTCTTCCCGTAAAATCTTTTCCACTTCCCTCTGTACATCAAGGTCAAGCGTTGTCGTGACCCTGAGCCCACCTTCTTCGACTACCGAAGCGCCATACTCCTTCTCCAGTTCTTGACGGACATAAAATACAAAATGTGGAGCATTAATCTCAATCTCTGGCGGCACTACCACGAGTGGTTTTTTAATTGTGCGCTCGTAGGTCTCTTGGTCTATAAAGCCCTCCATAAACATTCGCTTCAGAACATCATTCCGTCGTGCAGTGGCCTCTTCCGGATTTACATATGGTGAGTAAATAGAAGGAGCCCGGGGTAAACCGGCAAGTAGCGCTGCCTCTTCGAGAGCTAGTTTTGATGCGGGCTTGCCAAAAAATGTCTTTGCAGCTTCTTCTATACCATATGCCGCACCTCCGTAAGGAACCTGATTTAGATACATCTCAAGGATTTGATCTTTTTCGAAGAGTTGTTCAGTCCACAATGCAAGAATTACTTCCTTTATTTTCCGCTCAATCGTTCTCTCGGGTGTCAATAAGGCCGACTTAACGAGTTGTTGCGTGATCGTTGATCCACCCTGTAATTCATTTGTCAAATATGTATCTTTCAAAGCCCGTAACATTCCCCCTATCGGTGAAATACCGATGTGACGGTAAAAATCCTTGTCCTCCGTGGCTATCGTTGCCTGGGATACATACACGGGAAGTTCTGCAAGTTTCATCGGCGTACGGTTCTGTTCGCGATATATTTCATAGAGAAGTTTCCCATTGCGATCATAAATGTGCGTAGATGTGGGAAAATTCAGTTTCCCGATATTCCGGGGTGAAGGGAGTTTGCGAACAAAATCATACGCCTGCCAGGATACAAACGCGCCACCGGATAAGACAGCCACTAGAAGCAACATGCCGAATCGGGGTGAAAGTATAATACGCTGACTGGCTTTAGCAACGCAATGAAGGGTATGTTTAAAACCTATACATTTACCTATTAGGATAGATGATATTGCCTGGATATCAGGACCTTTTTTTTGAGAGAAATTAATTTTACGGACTGTTATGGCAGTCTTTACTAGATAATATCTAAAGCAGTGCCTACCAGTTATGTATATTTGACGGGCACGCTCGATGCAGTGCATAAAGTGAACAGGTAGGTTTAGTTTCTGAACAATTTTTTGCACTTTCAAGATAAGCCAAAGTATGGCATCACGGTAAAGAAGCGAAATTGTCTGTGTTGCACGCCCAAGATAAACCACCCCCAGTACGAGGAAATAAAGAAGAAAAAAAAGAGCTTCAGGAAGCTCTTTCTTGAGACCATTATTAAATATTGCTATCCGTTCCTTCATCGAGACGATAGTATACAGGCGGTATTGCTCAAAATCAATACATCACAGAGTTTTCGGAAGTGATTTCATCTTTGCCCGTACGACCAGCCGATTCCAAAAGGTACCCGGTGGAACGCACGTAATCAAGGTGAGATATGAGTTGTCATAACGCTGTTCCAGAACACTAACCTGGTCCGGTTCAACGACAAACATCTCAAATACTTCATATTCATATTCCTGACCTTCCATCGTTACTTTAATTGTATCCCCTTTTTCCAGGGAAGGAAGATAGGTGAATATCGTCTTATAGTCTTTTGGATTGTACAACTGTGGTAGAGTTGAATGACCGAAAATCGCTACATTTCCGTACTCTCCGGGAAGTGAAGTCGGCAGATAGTGGATCAGACTCTGACTGAGGTCATCCGCACCAACACGCACGGTTGCTCCAATTATGTTTAACCGGGGAATGGTAAGCTGGTACTCCTGAACAGTAATTTCATTTGAGACTACAACCTGCGGCCGTGAAGGAAACCAGACACTCGCCTGGGCAAAATCCCTAAGATTACTCGAAAAAGCATCATAGCTCCCAAGAACTGACCGTGATTCCTGAACAGAGGATGCCAATTGTGATCGCGGTACCGGGCTTGCATAGCCTTGTTCAATAAAAAGCCGTGAATAGATCTCAAATGAGATTATGGGATAGAATGACCAGAACATCAGGAGGGTGCCCAGGGTAAGAAATACGTAGGAGAATGTCCTGGCAAATTGATGACGGGGTCGGGGATACTCCTTTACATATGAGTAGAGAGGCATAAGTTTAAATAGACAACTTCCGGTTATCTGATTTTAAATTCAACAGTAATATTACCTGGTTGTAATGGAAGCAGACCGGATAAAAAGAATAGCGGCGAATGGTTCTCCCGGACAACCACATCTTCGACTTCAAATTCTTCTCGAAGGATTTTTCTTGCTTCATCTTTACTTTTCCAGACGAGTGAGCGTGCAATTTTTGCCGGATCAACCTGTTTTACTGCTACAGCTTCACCAAGCACATTCATATTAATGGTATCTTCGACTTTCTGTGAGCTTGTGATCCGGTAGGATATCTTGTCGGTATCAATTTTAAATCCTGAGGGAACATCATTTGACAGTTTCCCGAGAATCTCAGTCCGAAGTGTCTCATCTTTTGCAAGGTAATACCGCACCTCAACAGTAGCAGACACCGTTACTTCATCTGCTTCCTGACCTACTTCACCCGAGTATTTAGCCTTTGTAATTTCAAACTCGGTGAGGTCAGAGAGCAGCTTTCCCCCGGATGCAGATTTCAACTTTACCTCACTTTGCTCCTGAGCTTTTGCAAGTACCCGTTTTTCAAGCTGGGCAATATCTGTTTTTGCCACAGTCTGCACTTTGCGCTTACTTCCTCCGGTAAAAGTTTCTTTGGCAACTGCATAGACATCCCTCGAACCTAAAGATGGAATATTGAGTTGCTTATCCTTTGCAATGTTCGATTCCGCGCCGATTGCGACCGCGGTAACACTTGCATCTTTGGTTCCCGCGGTACGACTGGCGACTGATCCGGAGCGGGAGGCAATCTCTACATTTGAGTCCAGAGTGAACACTAATGAGTCAACTTTAAGCTCCGTCCCGGCTTGAATAGTAACCTGCCGATCATCAAAATTGTACAAAGTAACAGTGCCTTTTGCCTTTTCTCCAACTTCACGCTGGCCCGAAGTTGCAATACTATCGGAAATTTCAATTGTTGTAGTATCTGCGGAAACTATGGAGCTTCGTCCGGTACTTGCCTCAAGTGCAACTGTCTCGGAAATCGTTTCAGAGGGGAGATAAACTTCTACCGTGGACGTATGCAAAAAATACTGTGCTGCTCCGAGCCCCCCAAGTATGGCAAGTACTGAAACTACTGCAACAACTTGCTTTCCACCTGCCTTCGGAAGTGATATTGCCGGAAGAGTCGGCAACTTCCTGTCTTTCAAAAAGCCCATCCTTAGCGCAGGAGTTTGCTTAGCAGGCAAATCCGGAAGATCAGCCACGTCAGTACCGATAAAAAAGCCTACCTTTTCTGCTTCATCTTCTTCATCATCAGTATCGTTCTTAGCTTTCTTGCTGGGATGATCTTTCCCGCGTTGCTGCCGCGGGACAGAATCCGTAAGCGGACCTTCATCTTCTGCAATGGTCAAAATATCCGAGATGTCCTTTTCGGGTTCAGGCGCCATGGAGCCGGAAATCGTCGTCGCTGGCATGTCGGGATTATCCTGAGGCAGATCTTTCAAATCTTCATCTATCATTTCTTCCGGAAATTCTCCATTTATCTGCTCCATGAAAGTAGCACTCAGCGCATTGAGTACTGTTTCCGCACCGAGTCCGTAAATCCGTGGAGTCTGAATAAAGACGTCATCTTTCCAGGTATACATACGCAGAGCATCAAGCTCGGAAGTGAGTGAACCACTGCCGTAAACTATCATTCGCGAAGGCAACAGAAACTGGTCTTCTTTCCGTTCGACAATTGCAGCAATGTCCTCCGCAACAGAGTCAGTCCGAGGCGAGTTATCAGAATGTATTAATTTACCGCCTTTGTAAACATACAGGCAGACATGACGTGCATCAACTTCTACAAGTACACAGTTCAATGGAACCCCTTCCTCTTTTTCAAACATCTCTTTGATCGCCTCGTGACACTCGATATACCCCAGTGGTTTCAGTTCCAGTTCTTTTGAGATCCGTCGCATTACACCTTTGTATGGCTCCTGCAAGTCACCTGTTTTACTATCCACAAAGTAGGAATACACAAAATAGATACATGAAGAAACAGTGATATTGGTCTCATTTTCCAGAATGGAGAGCAGCTGATCAATGTCGTCGACTATATTTTGCCAGCCATTGGAGTATTTAATAAGTTCCTTAGCCACGGGCCGAACCTCATTGTTTTCAATCTCAAATACGAACCCTACTGCACTTTCACTCCGTAAAAACAGACCAAAATAAGAATCTTTTGAATCCTCCTTTTTTCTGAAAAACTGAGGAAGTTGCATAATACATTATTCTAACAAATCATTTTGTCGCCGGTTGTGTAGTATCTTTCAGGCCATAACGTTCAAACACGGTACGGAAGCCCTGTTGAGCAGTCTTTAGAGCTTCTCCATAATCTACGCCCGCTATCGTACTGTTAACTGCATTTTTTAGATACGATATTAGTTCATCGTTAAGTCCTTTGTCGAAGGTACGGTCCGCAAGGGGTAATGAACGATACACCGATGCCTGCTGGACAACAGGGGCGAGTAATGGATCACTTTCAAAGGCTGATTTCATATCCTGCCTCGAAGATACTATAGTAATTCCACGGTTTTTTTTCTGAAGCTCAATCATTTTTTCCTGTGACTCCCGTTCCGAAAGATACTTCAGGAATTTCCATGCCTCAACCTGATTTGCACTTTTTTTTGAAACACCTTCAACCCAGTACGATGCCAGGGAAAGCGATCTCCCATCGAGGCCTGCGGGAAGTGGTGCCGTTTTTATCGGGAGCGATGAAGATTCTCCGCTTTTTATTCTGATAAGCTGCCATGATGGAGCAAAGATAATTGCAACTTTTTCAGCGCGAAATGCTTCTATGGAATTCGGCATGGTATCGTTCCATATGTTTGTCTCGCCAAATTGACGGAAAACTTTTAATGCTTCTACAGATTCCTTAGAATCGATAGCAAAAACTGAACCGCCATTGTGAAGCATGAGTACACCGAAAATTTCCGAAAAATGATCAATATTATTGGCTGTACCCATCGCTACACCTGAAGTGACAATTTTCCCGTCCCTATCCTGGACTGTTAAAGTAGTGACAATTTCTTCCAAATCACCGATCCAGTTTGCCGGCGGTGCGCCAACTCCGGCACGCTGAAAAAGATTATCGTTATATATCATGATAATACCATCAAGCATTAACGGGATCCCATAAATCTGCTCTTCAAAAGTCAAATCGCTCAGATGAATCGGATAAAAAGTCTTCGCGTATTCATCAGCTGAAATAATCTCCGCTGGTAAGGGTGCGGCAATTTCCCGTAGCTGAGGAAGCCAGGTGTTATGGAACCGAAAGATATCAGGCCCACGGTTATTCGCACTTCTCGAGAGTAATTTCTGACGATAATCAATATGCAATTGCGGCTCATACGAAATACTTACTCCCGGATTTGCCTTCTGATATTCGTCTATAAGAGGCTGCATAACCTGTGCATCCTCCCAGAGCCCCCAATAGACGAGTTTGACATCTTTTGGCGGGGTTGGTTTTGGCTGCCCACGTGTTAATAAAAATGCCAGTACGCTTCCGAAGACCAGAAGGAAAACAAGAACCGCACCACCAATGATAAAATAACGTGCCTTGCTTTCTTCGTAGAGCGGAGGAAGATCACCGGTGAGTTCCGGTGGCGGAGCAGCTAAAAAGGCTTCTGCAGGGGCAGGTACGGGCTCCTCCGTCTCAGGGAGAGGTGCCTCCGGCGAAAACGCCTGGGGTACTTCTTCTATTGGCACACTTTCGAAAATCGGCCCCGATTGATTTTTTGGACTGTCTGGATTATTATCAACCATACCGATGGTGCAACATTTAATGAAACATCACCGGAATGTACTGAAAAGAATACACCCCGGTATACGTGCTGCAGTATACATTGTACTCGTTTTTCTTGTGATTGGTGTCATAGCTTCTATCGCATATCCTGCATATCGTATCCGGGAAATGGTCGTGCAGACCGGGGAAGCAATGTATCCGGGTATTCAGATTGACGGCAAACCGGTTGGTGGAAAAACCATAGCCGAGTTGCTTGCTGACTCTTCCTATGCTGAGAGCGATCTGGAGGATGTTGTTATCTGGATAGAATATCGTAGTCAGAAAATTGGGACTATTTCTGCTGAACAGATCGGACTGCGGAAAAATATTGAAGATGTTGTAAACCGTGCATACCTTGTGGGAAGATCCGAGCACATACCCACCCGGTTGCGGGAACTATTTCTACTGTCCTTCGGTTTGCTGCAACCGGCATTTGAAACGAAGCTGCAATATAATTCCGACCCGTTTGAAACATTTATTTCACAGGCGGCAGATCTGTACAACATACCTGCTCAAAATGCATTATTCACTTTTGAAGATGGAATGGTGAAGTCGTTCCAGGCAGACCGCAAGGGGAGAGAAATTAACAAGGATGCCTTTCGTTCAGATCTGGAGAAAACACTGGCTGAAATTTCTGTACGCCCAGCCTCAAAAATAATTACGCTCAAAGACAAACCTGTTGAGCCAAAGATTACATTGGCAAAAGCGAATGATTTCGGTATAGAAGAGCTGATCGCAGAGGGCGTCTCCGATTATTCGGGTTCATCCGAAGACAGGATTTATAATCTCCGTCTTGCAGCCTCAAAGTTTCACGGGGTGTTGATTGCTCCGGGAGATACCTTTTCTTTTAATAAAACCATCGGAGATATCTCCTCCAGTACCGGATATCGCCCATCGTACATTATAAAAAACGGAAAAACGGTGCTCGGTGATGGCGGCGGTGTTTGTCAAGTCTCCACTACAGCGTTCCGTGCGGCATTACAAGCAGGACTACCTATTGTGGAACGTCACGCACATGCATACCGGGTTTCGTACTACGAGAATGATGCAAAGCCGGGTTTTGATGCCACAATATATACCCCCACCGTCGATCTGAGATTTATCAACGATACTCCGGCTCACATCTTGATTCAAATCTCCGAAGAGCCGGAAAATCGTTTGCTGTATTTTAAGTTATATGGAAAAAAAGATTCCCGCCAGATTGAGTTATCTGAAGCTACGGTATGGGATGAAGTCCCACCTCCTGAACCGAGAGAGGAAGAAGACCCGAATATGTTTGAAGGTGAACGCAAGCAGGTAGAGTACCCTGCATGGGGAGCAAAATCGAAATTTACCTATAAAGTTGTAAAAGATGGTAAAGTTTCATTTGAGAAAGAATTCTTTTCTTCATATCGCCCATGGCAGGCAGTATTTCTTGTCGGAAAAAAACCACGTTGAACAACACCCGCACCGTATTATTTGATTTTGACGGCACAATTGCGGATACGCTGTCCTATGGAGTATCTCTCTTTAATGAAATTAGATCGGCACAGGGAAAAAAAATTATCCAACCTCAAGAAATTGGAGAATACCGTAGTTTACCCTACGCTAAGGTTATGACGATGCTTGGTGTGTCATGGATCGAGCTTCCGGGCTTATTGTTGCAACTGCGTAACCGTCTCCATGAAAATATGGCTAAAATCCGGCCTTACAATGGAATGCTCGAAGTGCTTGCTTCTCTCCACAATGCGGGAATCGAGATTGGGATACTGACGTCAAATTCGAGAAAGAATGTCGAATTATTTTTGAGCAATAATTCAATTCAAACAGTCAGTTCAGTCATCAGTTTGCCTTCCCTTTTTGGAAAAGACCATGCGCTTCGCCTTTTTATGAGAGAGCGCCACTTAAAACAATCCGAAGTGATCTATATAGGAGATGAGCTCCGTGACATTGCGGCCGCGCGGAAAGCAGGTATCAGGGTTATTGCAGTAACATGGGGTTTGCATTCACGTCAGCTTCTTGCAAGGGGGAATCCTTTTTTGATTGCAGACACGCCGGGACAGCTTCGGACTCATTTAATACCATAATCAACGAAACCAGTCAGCCCTCCCGAGTTTATAGTTCAATGCTGACTCGTTACGCTCGCCTATTTTTTCAGCAGGTATGCCCGCAACGATTGCACGCTCCGGGACATCGCGGGTTACTACCGCTCCGGCGGCAACTGCTGCTCCACGCCTGATCGTCACTCCGGGAAGAATAATTGCCCGTGGTCCGATAAAGACATAGTCCTCTATCACAACCGGTTTCATCACCGATCCGAACTGCGGATCGTTCAAATCATGGTAAGCATTGTAGATCATTACCTCACTGGCAATATCAACATGATTCCCGATACTAAGATTTTCACGACCATCTAGGACCGCCCGCTCACCAATTATCGAGTCTTCTCCAATCACTATACGGTTAGGGTTATAAAAATGGGCACCGGTATGTATCGTAGAACCCTTTCCGATTTTGATTCCAGCAACCCGATAGATCAGATTCCGCAGAATGTGTGAAGGTATAGATCCCGCACAGTGCAATATAAATACAAGAAACTCAATTCCGGTTTTTTTTATACGGAAACGGATCTTGCTAGCAACTTCTGGCCAGCTCAAAACCCTTCCGTGACGATCATGCAATCCGGGCATATTCAATCATAGTATAACTCAATTAGAGATAATATCCCTCATCATAATCATCGGCAGGAGTACGTATAAAACGGGATTTTAGACGTTCGATACGTCTGCCGAAAATAAAACGACGCCGCGCATACGTTAAATAAAGTCGTTTCATCGCCCGGGTTATCGCAACATAAAAAAGCCGTCTTTCTTCTTCCAGTTGCTGTACATCATCAATCGAGCGAGAGTGCGGTAGGATTCCCTCTTCAAGTCCGACAATAAATACTACCGGGAATTCGAGACCTTTTGCCTGATGCATTGTCATGAGGCGGACACCATCTGCGGATTTCCCACGCTTTTCTCCTTCGCTGTATTCTGATTCTACGAGAGCTACCTGTTCAAGAAAGGTAACGGGATCCGGAAAGGTATGCGCAACGGACTGGAGTTCACGAAGATTTTCCAGCCGGACGTAGTCCTCTTCCACGTCGGGATCATATTGCTTCAAATAACCGGTTGCATCGTAGATCCGTTTGATCAGCTCACTAGTGGAATAATCTCTCCATCTGTCCTGGAGCTTTGTGTGAAACTCTTTAAATACATTCCATCTGCGTTTACCCATCTTTATTATCCGTTCTGCGGAAATTTCATCCGCAGGATTGACAAAAAGACGGAGATACGAAAGAATATCCTTAATTTCCTTCCGCTCGTAAAATCGTACTCCTCCGATTAAGGTGTATGGAATGCCGTGGTGCAGGAATGATTCTTCAATAGCACGTGACTGCGCATTCGTCCGATACAAAACCGCCATGTCAGCATATGATAGCCCGAGTTCAAGCTCTGACGCAATCTGCCGGGCTACATACCGTGCTTCTTCCTCTTCATTGTCAGCATCATAAATTATGATGTCCTCTCCTTCTTCATTGGAGGTTACCAGTTTTAAAATCGGGTGACCGGTATTTTTCGAGATTGTTTCATATGCGAAATCGAGGATTTTCTGGGTTGAGCGATAGTTTTCTTCAAGATAAACGACCCTGGATCCGGCAAAATCTGAAGAAAACTTCTCCAGGTTACGAATATCCGCCCCTCGCCATGAATATATGCTTTGAGAAAAATCTCCTACCGCAGTAATATTTCGGTATTTGCTTGCCAGCATGCGGGTTAATACGTATTGTGCGTAGTTCGTATCCTGAAATTCATCCACAAGCAAATATCGGTAACGCTCCTGGTAATCATCAAGCACTGCAGGATGCTTCATAAAGAGCTGCACACACAACATTATCAGGTCATCAAAATCAACACCATTATTTTTTCGTAATTCATTCTGATATGTTTCATATACTTCTGCAACCTCCGGAGCCCGATAAAAAGAATAAACTTCCAAAAAACGGTCCGGAGGGATCAGCTGATTTTTTGCATCAGAGATTCTGTTCAGAAAATAAGCAGGGGTCAGTTTACCCGCGTCGAGTTTCTTCAATGCTTTTTTTATAATCGCGAGCTGGTCATCGGAGTCGAAGATAGTAAAGCTACGATCCAGTCCTATATGGGGGCCGTCTTTTCGCAGGTTACGGCAGCAGAATGAGTGAAATGTTCCGATATATCCGAGTGATATCTTCCCTTCTGTGCCTAATACAGATGCTATACGTTCTTTCATTTCCCTGGCTGCTTTGTTTGTAAAGGTTATCATGACGATCTGCTCAGGAGGTATTTGCCGTACAGTAATCATATGTATTACTTTTGTCACAAGTACCCGGGTTTTACCGGAGCCTGCTCCTGCCAGAACCATCGAAGGTCCGTCTACTGCAAGGACTGCTTCTCGCTGATTTTTGTTTAACTCGTCAATCAAAACCGACATAGAGTATAATCATACCAGACGTATGAAGTACATCCTCGGCAACTGGAAAGCAAATAAGACGGTTCAGGAAGTTGATCAATGGCTTCGTGAGTTTAAAGATGCTCTTAATGCAGACAGACTGTTGCGTAACTCCCTTGATACCGGAGCAATTGAATTGGTCATCTTTCCACCATTTCCGTATCTTGACCGGACTTTAGCTGCTTTACGTGGATTGAAACAGATACGGGTAGGTGCACAAACTGTATCAGAAAAGGCCGGCGGCGCATTCACCGGTGAAGTTACTGCAAGAATGCTCCGGGGTATTGTAACCTATGTTTTAATCGGACATAGCGAGCGAAGAAGCTACTTCGGCGAAACTGATGCGGAGCTTGCAGAACAGGTACAGCGAACCGGTGAAGTAGAGCTACAACCGGTACTATGCATTCGGAATTCACAAGATGTAATCCATCCCGGAGTGCGGTTTATTGCTTTTGAACCGGTAGAAGCAATTGGAACCGGAAATAATATGCCACTTCAGACTGTTCTTTCAAGAAAGTCAACGTTTGCGCTTCCTCCAGGTGCTGTTTTTATTTATGGAGGGAGCGTAACTGAGTCATCTGCATTAGAGTACCTTGCCTCTTCTGAAATTGATGGCCTTCTAATTGGGGGAGCTTCTTTACAGGTATCCACATTTCTTGCGATCGCCCGGATTGCAGCAGGAGCGTAAAGCGCTAAACAACAAAACAACCGCCGTCTTGCAATAATGCACGAGCGGCAGAGGTTTAGATGCTCGTTACAACAATAATGAAGCGACAATGGTTATTCCTGCGACTAGCACTACTGCTACCGTTGCTCCGAGACCTCCCGCAACCGGAAGGGTATTGGATGGAGCTGCGGTTATCGCACTGGTTGGTGAAGCAGAAGCAATCTGATGACCACCACCGGTTTCCGGTAGGCTGGTAATTGAGGGTGATGGCGAGAGATTCTTTGAACCTGTTGGGCTACCAACCAGAGAACCTGTGGAATAGTCCGTTTCCACCGGTGTCGGGTTTGCATATGCAAGCAAGTCCCCATCCTGGGATGAGCGTTCAGATCCATTCTCCGAGGTAACCCTCTCGCCAGTTGCCGGATCTACAACAGCATCAGCGAGTGGAGCGGCTGGATCAACTGTTGGCTGTACTACTTGCTCTTCAGCGGGAAGAGAAGACGCAGTGTCTGCTTCAGCAGGGTTTCTAACGGAACTTTCCAGGGTTTCACTTGGGGGTTCCATGACAACTCCCTGATCAGACTGCGAAGATGCATCGGAGGGTGGAAATCCTGCAGGGTCTGCTCCCGGGGGCAAACCGGGTTCAACGGCTGTAGTACCGTCTTCTATTTCGGATGCCTGTGAGTTCCGTGGTGTCGTCGGAGCATTGTCTTCACTCGTTAGGATTATCGAGACATAAACTGTACTGGCAAGCAAAAACAGTACGACTACAACCAGCACGATCGTTGTTGCTTTTTTAGCCATAGCTCATTGTATAGAACCGTCACTTCGTTTGCAAATCACTTTGTGACCAAACATCTTATAACAATAACAGAGCTCCGGCCCCGACTATGAATAATCCCAGAGATATCAGTGTAAACGTCGTGCTATTCCCCCCGGGTACCGGGGGTATCGGAGTGCCCGTAGGCCCCATTAATGCCGGTGAAGGTGAAACTTCAGAAATCGGGACTAACAATTCCGCAGAGGGTGTTGCAGGAACCGGTGTGCTTACAGGCAGGCTTGGTGACGGTTCAATCTCTGGCAGATCGGTAGGTAGCGGGCTTGGTTTGCTTGCTGGTTCTTTAGTTGGCTCCGGACTGGGTGATGGTGAGGCGGGCGCCGGTGATGCTGAACCCGTAGCGTCGCCGAGTACTTGTTCGCCACTTTTTGTAATTGTAAAGGTCCTCACTCGCTCTACCGGCTCTTCATCAGCACGAAGCGTGTTCATCTTCAGGAAATACTCTCCAGGTGGAAGTGGTTTCGCAAGACTAACATGCCATTTTCCGTCTTCATCAGCCCGCGTTTCAAGCCGGATCTCCGGATCCGAGGATATCATTACCGTCACTCTCATTCCCGGAACGGCTATACCCCGGATGAGCGGACGTCCGGAGGGAATGATAGCCCCCTCTTTCGGAAATAATATATCTGTCTCTCCGGTGGATCTTTTGCTCTCGCCTGAAAATGCAGAAAGTACCGCTCCTTCATCAATAAAACTGTAATCCTTTCCAATAATTATTGTTTCGGGAAGCGGTGAGAGCATGTTTGCTTTTGCCTTAATCCGCGAAGTGCGCAATGTAGCATCTACAATTTCAAGTGTAATAATTTCTTCTTTACCTACGCCGGTGGGTTCATTTGTCTTCGAACTGTATATATTTTGCAACGGCATTAGCCACTCACCAGTGCGTCTTGTTCGAACTGCGAGCGGGTATGCATCTCCTTTTCTTAGTACGATGATGCCGGTGTCTACCGGAATGCCTGACTCGATTGTGACTTTTCCGTATGCGGGTTGTGGAAAAGCACCTAAGGGTGCGTTTTTCGGAAGCGTTACTGCAAATGGATTCCCATCATCATTCATGATCCAGGTTGAGCCTGATACTAGAGCGTAATAGTAGGTCTTTCCGGGTTCCAGATCCGAAACAAGTACAAGGTGGGACTGGAATGGTTTTCCCTGTCCCGCAGGATCGCGTTCGTCGTAAACAACACGGCTTAGAGTAGAAGGGCTGTCCCCGTAGACTATACTTCCGGCGGACGGACTTCCGGTTTTCCAGAATACACCAAACTGGTTTCTATTTATATTTACAACTTCATGTGAGATGAGATCACTTTCAGATGCACGGGTACGGGGAGTATACAGCATAAAATAAATACCAATACCTGTAACACATGCCAGGGCAAAGACCAGCAACATTATGCGCTTTGTTCTCCCGAATCGCGGTCGCTTAATATATAAATCTGAGTACATGATTATTCACTATTGCTGCGATTTTTCGCGTAACCTTTCAAGAACATTTATATCAATGGTGTGATTCCCTACTTTTGGTAAGGTGATTGGCTGACCGACCACCTCGCTGGTACGAACTTTATACAATTCTATACTTACCCACGCGACTATAGTCAAAAAAATACTTACTGCAATGATAAGTAGTTCTTTTTGTTTCATAGCTGTAAATAGTACCCTGTTACGTCAAACGAAAAATTAAATACTGCACTACTGGTCCCCGGTTGAGTAGTGGTATTTACCCGGATTGCTTCAACTGTTTTCAGGCGTCGCTGATTCGTAAGTCGTGCCATAAAATTCCTTACATCTGTAAAACCGGCAGGGAGGTTAAACCTTATTGTATACGATTGCCGCTCTGTATTTTTTGTTGATTCAATGTTACCATCACCATCTGCATCCTTGGGAGTATCCTTTAATACTACCTGACTAATCTCAAGTTCATTTATTATTAAGCCACTGGCTGTGGCAGCAATGCGAATATCACGGACAATATTAAAAATTTCAGGAGAGTCAGGAACTGCATCCTCGAGTAAAACGAAGTCGTCTCTGGTATTCTCAATTAGACTCTGGTACTTAACAATATTAAGAATTACATTCTCATATTGTTCGTCCTGAGCACGTAGCTGTTCAAGTTCCTGTTGAAGGGTAAATGCAGTTACTAGATTCGGACGGATGGCAAAAAACAAAAACACTGAAAATAAGATAAAAAAAACTATAGGATAAGAATAATCTTTTACCCGCTTGTTAAGTACATGTTGCAGAAGTTCTTTGCTATCCACCGTTGCTTTCTTTAAACTTAGTAAGAACCATTGAAAATGAGAAACCGGTTTCCGATTTTCGTAAACCCGTCAACTCGACGGATCCGAATATTCCTTCTGCGATTAACTTGGCCTCATAGCCCTGTATTATTGCCGCATCCAGGGAGTAACCGCTACAGGAGATCTTTTCATGATCAATACTGACATTTTGGAGTACGATTTCGGGCGGAAGGCTATTGATAAAATAATTATACAGATCGTTAAACCTGTCCTGCTTTGCCACGATATCACTGACTTGTTCAGTCTTCTTTTCTAGGTAGACTACTTCCCCGAGAAGTCCCTTTGTCGCCTCGATAATCTGTTGCTTTTGTTGGAGTCCATCCTTAAGGTCTACTATTTCCTGATCAACCTTAAATCGGAAGAAAAAAACGCATATAACAACAAACTGCGTTATAACAAGAATATAACGCAGGTAGTGAAATGCAAAATACATAACCCGGTCTACAGCATCTTTTTCCTTTTCAGGGAACAAGTTGATGTAGTACTTCATTCTATTACTTTACACTATTTTTCATAGCCTTTCGAGTGTAGCGGTCGCGTTGTCCTTTCGAAAGCACTCCAGCTTTATATGCCTTCGCGATTGTAGACTGTGCATTGGAGACCATCTCCTTGGTTACTGAACCGGCTGCCTTTACGAGTTCCTTTAGCACCCGACGTACTTTGTTTCTATGCTGCTCATTTCTGGAATGACGGGTTGCGTTCTGGCGGATTCTCTTTTTTGCTGATTTATTATTTGCCAATGAAAACACCTCCTTTCTTCCAGAATAAACTAATACTGATACTGATTACAGTGCGTAACTGTTTTCGAAGATCTTCTCTCCGTAGTCGCCATTAAATTTCAATACAAGACGGATATCACTTGCAAGACTGTGGTAGCGGCAGGTCCCGGATGAACAGGTCCCCAGAGTGAATTTTTCGGTACCGGAGCCATCGCTGATTTTGATTTGACCAATTACCCCCTCGAGACTCTGGTCAGTAGTCTCGTAGGACATTTCCACATCGATAGTGTTCGTTCCTTTCGGAGCGTTATTTACCGTTATTTTAACTTCACGGTTAGAATTTAGTGGTTCCAGAGTGACTTTTACTGAAGAATCTACCGTCGGCACCGGAGCCTCTTCGGCTTCTTCCTTGGTAGCAGTCTGAGGAGCAGAAGGTTGTACCGAACTCCGGGATGCAAGAACACCGAAAATTGCAAGAATAATAACCACTACGACACCGGCAGCAACTAGAGCCTTATTTTTAAGTATTGCTTCCATGAATGACTATAAATGGTAAAAGTAAAACCACTTGTTACCCGATGTGGTCAGCTAGTTGCGTCAACGCGACTCTTACCTGTTCTGTGGTGTCGCGATCACGAACAGTGACAGTACCGTCTTCAAGTGTCTGGTAATCTATTGTAACACAGAAGGGTGTACCGATTTCATCCTGATAAAGATACCGTTTCCCGATATTGCCCCTATCGTCCCAGGCTACCCGGTACTTTTCTGCAAGCTGCGAATATACTTCTTTAGCCTTTTGAACCAGTTTTTCCTTATTTTTTACAAGAGGGAACACAGCAACGCGAAATGGTGCAAGAGAAGGATGCAGTTTCAGTACTGTCCGGTTATTTGCCTCGTCATCCCAGTACGCATCCGCAATCACCATGAGAAACGTGCGATTTATTCCCAGCGCTGGTTCGATAACATGTGGTATGAACTTTCTACCGGAACTTTGGTCCGTATACTCCATATTATGCCCTGAATGTTCCTGATGCTGGCGTAAATCATAGTCGGTGCGGTACGCAATTCCCCATAATTCTTTCCAGCCGAAGGGGAAGTGATAATCTAGGTCATAGGTGTCTTTACTATAATGACTCCGTTCCTTGTCTGTGTGACGACGCCAGCGGAGGTTGCTCTCACGAATTCCCAAAGTTTCCGTTACAAACTGCCACATGGCTTTTTTCCAGCTTTCCAGGAGTAACTTCCAGTCAGTACTTTCCGGATCGAAAAAGTATTCAATCTCCGCCTGTTCAAATTCTATAGTTCGGAAAATGAACTGTCCGGTGGTAATCTCATTGCGGAAACTTTTTCCTATGTTACCTACTCCAAACGGCAATCGGACACGCGTAGACTGAACAATATTTTTAAAGTCTGTAAAAATACCTTGAGCCGTCTCTCCTCGGAGATAAACCTTCGACTTTTCACCGGCTACTGCGCCGATTGCCGTCTCAAATAATAAATTGAAGGTCCTGGGTCTGGTAATATCATTACCATCGGGGCTTTTAATCTCATTCTGCACGATAAAATCAGCCATCTCATCGATTTTCATATCCTCAACAACAACATCAGTGCGCCCGTTTTTTTCCAGCCATGACTCGATCAAATGATCTGCACGGTACCGTTTATGAGTCACGGTATCTTCTACAAGCGGATCGGAAAATGAAGCAACATGCCCTGATCCAACCCAGGTTTCGGGATGAAGAAGGATCTGGGTATCAAGGCCAACCATGTCCGGACGTTTTTGAATAAACTCCCGCCACCAGAGATTGCGTATATTACGAAGTAACTCTGCGCCGAGGGGACCATAATCATAGGAGTTTGCAAGCCCGCCATATATCTCAGAGGTCTGAAAAACAAACCCGCGACGTTTGCACAATGCTATCAGTTTATCCATATCGTTAGATTATATCATGCAATGGCAGTTTTGCATCTAGCAACTCTTCAATATAGGGCGCCAGAGCAATGTGCTGTTCGCGATAATACCCAAGAATCCCGAGGATCATATCAAGACTACGCTCGGTGTACCCACCAAATCCACTCTCAAGCACGGAAAGTCCGGATAAAAAACGTATAGTCTGTTCGTATACATTACTTTCCTGTTGACGTTCCGGAAGGATACGGTCCAGAACAAATAAAAAAGTGTAGAGAAACTGTAGCTTTGGAAAACTCTCTTTCAGCTTACCGAAGGCTGAAACCAGGGAAGTCTGCTTCAGATATGCATACTCGTCACCCAGCTCTAAATTTGCTTCGAGTAAATTTCCGGACTGCAGATGAGACGCGCGTTTGCTCGCGAGGGTACGTGCTCCTTTCGATATCACGATAACCTTGCCGTATTCCTGCGTAAAGAGAGTCACAACAAGATCTTTTTGTGGCAACGCACGTTTGCGAAGTACTATCGCCCGCGACTTTCCGATATTACGCATACTATTTAATCGTCTGATCGACATCGAATGGTCCATTATACTTTGTCTTCCCATCGACATCAATCTTCAATGTCTGTTTACTAACCCCCGGCTGCTTCTGCACCATGAGGGCATAGTTTTCTTTCGTTATACGGGGAGGCAATGTGTAGGTAAGAATAACCTCAGCCCGACCCTTCGGCTTTACTTCCATGAATCCTTCAAAAACGGTTTTTCCAAGTTCTTCATAGGTAAGAACCTCAGTTTTGGAGCCTTTCATCTCAATCAGCTTTGCACCCTCTGGGACATAAAACCGAATCCAGTTTCGCAGTGTAGCATTCAAGCATAGTCCACCACGCTCCAAGTTACAGTCAGAGTGCTCGTAGGGGTTCCTAAAAACAATGCGGACTTCACGCTGAATACTACCGTTTTCAAATGTGGTTTCGGATACAATATCCTCGCTCACAAACAGATTTGATTTTGCCCCGGAGAAATTCACATTGCTGATATGGAGATAGTCGCCCTCAGTCATTGCTATTCTCCCTCCGTAATTCATCTGCTCAACAGCTTTTTGAATTTCTTCATCCTTGAAGTTCAGGAGGATATGCTTTTCGTCGAGGTTTTGAAACATCTTTTCCGCCATAGGTCCCCAGTACTTCGAGGGCGAAAAACCGATAGCTTTAAAAAACAGCGCATACATAAGATCTCCCAGGATTCCTTTCCGGTTTTCCCGGATGTATCCTACGGGCCGGCCGACGTTGTCAAATATCTCGTATATCGCCTGTGGACAATCGCACCGTTTATCTTCCCTGGCAGAGAAAGTAATGCCGCCTGCCTCGGTATCTCCGAAGATACGCAGCAGGTCTACGAGCACATGGGTGTCTATTGTTACAATCGCATCATAGCTCTTCTTGCTGCTTGAGTTTGCATAAAGTGACTCAAATAGCTTTATGGATTCAACCAGGTCAGGTGAAAGGTTACTGTCCCGAATCCAGAACTGGTTTACATTAAGATGATATTTTCTGATCTTATCGGGAAGCGGAGGACGTTTGGAGATTGTGTCGTCAAGATCGTAAATATTTGTTGAGTTCTCAAGCTCAATTTTGCCGTCCTTTATTTTCATGACAGCATAGGCTGTAAGGAAGCCACCTGTTGCACGTCGCTCGTGCTCATTTTGAAAGAGGATAAGGTACGTCATCTCTTTGTCTTTCCCAAGCATCTTCGGCAGCTGCTTTACAAGTGGTTTTGCCTGGACGAAAAATGAAGCCGCACCGTTAAAACCGTCTTTTACCTGCACCAGACGACTACGCACCTCCGTCGTGCCAATTCTCTCCGGATATCGTTGCGGATCAATCGTTGCAATCTTTTCCTGGGCCTTCTCAACGTTCGCCGATATGCTGTCAACTTTCGTAAGCATTTTATCGAGAGTCAGGACTGCGGTCTGCAAACGATCTTCCGCAGATTTTTCAACAAAGGACGCTTGTCCCTGCTTGAAACCGATAAGATCTGCATACGGATAGATTGCATCAATGCTCTGTTTACCGGCCTCTATCAAGTAGTCGCCTGCTTCCACTGCACTCTTGAAATCAGCGATCTGGGGAACAAACGACAGCCAATATACACTTCGAGCTTCTTTCTCAAAATCCTGAAACTGTGAGTCAATTGTTTTCATTTTTTCCTTCAGGATATCAATATCGTTTTTCTTGAAGTCTTCTCGCATCGTTTGTGCAGTTGCAACAAGAACTTCACCTTTCGCCCTGATACGGGTGTAAGGCAAATAGAGAGAGAAGTAGGCAAATACGGCAACAGCAAGCAGCAGTGCTCCGATCACACCAAGTCCGATAAATAGAAACTTCAATTTTTTATTACGTTTTGTTTTTATCATGACGGTAGAACTATACTGCACCTTTGCCCGTAAGCATAACCCACGGGGTCTTGAATATTATAACTAGATCGTTCAGCAATGATAACGTATCTACGTAACGTGCGTCAATTACAATGCGCTCGTCAAAGTTAATTTCTGAACGGCCGCTTACCTGCCAAAGTCCAGTCATACCGGGCTTAACCGAGAGAACCTTCTTCACGAGCTTGCGAACATGAGGAAATTCCCGCTGCTGATTTTCGAGCTCATCCGGGTAATATGCCCGCGGTCCTACAACGCTCATATCTCCCATGAGCACATTGATTAATTGTGGTATCTCATCAAGTGAGTGTTTTCGAATAAATTTACCGACCCGGGTGATACGGGGGTCATTCTTCAGTTTATAACTCCCCTTCTTATATTCTTTGAATAACTCTGCAAAAGAAGGATCTGTGCGAAGTAGCTCATGTGCATTCGTAACCATGGAACGGAACTTGAACATCTTAAATGGCTTACCATTTTGGCCTATACGTTCCGGAACATCAGCGAGTACCGGACCCTCCGAGTCGAGGCGGATTGCTATGGCAAGCACGGCACAAACCGGAGAAAAAAAAACAATCAATACCAACGCTAGGGCAACGTCAAGTATGCGCTTTAGATGTCGTATATAGAAAGTCCGCAGATACATACGCAGTAGAATTAGCTGTTCAAGTATACTTTTCCCGCTCGGTTCCTGCAAAACTTTCAACAATTCCTTTTATCTTTGAGCTGGTGGATTTCTTACCTACAAGTATCACGTCCCTGGTATTGACTACCACAATATCTTCAAGATCCACGGCAACTACCAGTTTATCATCCTGAAAATTATAGACAAGGCTGTCGTAGGATTTATCCACTAATACATTCCCTTTTGTGACGGTGTCACTCTTTTTTCCCGCGAGCGCCTCCTTCAGTGCTTCCCATGCTCCTACATCACTCCAGCCGATATCTTCCATAACTACGTAGGCAGAGCCAGATTTAAGATTTTCAAGAACAGCTTTATCAAAGTTTATTTCCGGCATCTCATGGTAATGTACTGCGAGAGATTCACGAAATTCGGCTCCAGGGCCATTCTGTGTAATAAGACGGGCAATACGATAGATATCCGGTGCAAACTCCCTAAACATATCCATCAGGAATCGCGGTGTTGAAACAAAATAACCAAGGTTCCAGCAGAAATTCGCCTGCTGAAAATATTCCCGTGCTGTCTGCTCATCCGGCCGGTATTTCATCGCGGTGAACTCACGGAAGTTTACCCCATCGAGAGTTTTCTGTATGTCACCGGTCTCGATCCACCCAAGATTTTCCGATGCGAAACGCGGTTTCTGACCAATAAAAACAATGCGGTTCGGATCATTTTGTACCAGCATTCCGGATGTCAGTATTATGTGCTTAAAGATACGGTCATGTTTAACAAGATGATCGCTCCAGAGTATTACAACAGGCTCGTCAGAGTGTGTTTTATGAATAAGCGAAATGGCAAGTCCTACTGCGGGCCCCACGTCTTTCTTTTCAGGCTCACCTATAATATTTTCCTGGGGGATAAACGGAAGTAATTCTGCAACCTTGCCTGTGTACTCGCTGCCGGTAGAAACATAGATGTCTTCCGGTTTAAACTCAGGAAGCAGTCGTTCAACGGCGAGCTCAAGCGTTGATTTATCGCCAATAATCTTTTCGAACTGTTTTGGCAATTTCTTACGGGAAAGCGGCCAAAGGCGCGTACCTATTCCACCGGCAAATATTACTGCTTTCATAGAGTGGAGTTAATTGCTAATGCGTTCATGATATGTGCACGGAACACACCGGGCGAAAAACGTCGCAGTATCGCTTCCCTGCGGGTAGATACATTGTATGGTACGTTCGCAAATCTTTCAATAGCGGCAGAGACAGTATCCGGCGCGCGATCTGGTATAAGCATGCCTGTTTTCCCGTCCTCGATGATCTCTGCAGCTCCGCTCTGCCGGAAGGATAGGACCGGACACTGAAAAAAAAGTGCTTCCAGTGCTGTGTAACCGAAATCCTCTTCCTGCAGCATCAATAGTCCCTGTGCCTCGGCATATATACCCCCAAGCTGCTCATCCCGGACCGTCCCCAGGAACGTAACATTCGGGCCTGCCATTTTCCTGAGTTTGGTTTCCAGACTTCCCGTTCCGACAATAACCAGATGTCGTTCCGGAAGCTTCGCAAATGCCTGAATCGCAATTTCAACAGCTTTATACGGCTCTAGTCGAGAGACAACCAGAAAGTACGGTTTTGGAAATCTGAAGTTTTCCCGGCGAAGACTCGCCCACCGTTTTGTATCAAAGGGCGGATAAACAACTGTTGCATCTCTTCCGTAGTGCTTCCGGCAGCGAGCGGCTACAAGCCGGGAAATTGCAAGTATCTTATCGGGGCGCTGAGCCGCCAGATAGTCCCACCGGCGCAAAGCAGCGGCAAGCGGTGCACCGGCAGCATTCAAAAATCCTGAGTTACGGTATTCCTTGCTTAAATCCCATAGCCACCGTGGCGGAGTGAGCATTATGTTAACATGCGGAGTTTCGGGACGGGTAATTACTCCTTTTGAAAATGAAGATGATACCGAAATTACTGCACTATAGCCACGAAGATCGAATGATTCGAATGCAAAGGGATAAAATGGAAGTGAAAGCACTCGATTTTTCCTGATAAACTGAGGAAGGTAGTGCATAAACGAAGGAATAATCCGTTTTCCGGTTGCCCAGCGAGCTTCGGGGGAATGTGTCGAAGTAAGTAGGTCGGCATCAGGAAAAAGAGAGAAAAGATACTCAAGCAGTCTCTCTACACCGCCCATCTTATCTACCCAGTCGTATACAATTGCAATTTTTTTCCGGCTCATATCTCTAGTAGACGCTGGTATAACAAGGCGTGTTCATTAGCCATGCGCTGAAAACTAAAACGGGTTATACTGCTGCGGTAATCTACCTTGGGCCGCAGCCCAGCAACTTGCGTAATTACCTGCGCCATCTCCTGGGTTCTGTACGGATTGAAATAGAACGCAGCATCGCCAAAGAGTTCGTGAAACACCGGAATATCGGATGCTACAATCGGAAGCCCGAAATATGCAGCTTCAACCAGCGGCAACCCAAATCCTTCCGCAAGTGAGGGATGCACGAAAAGATGTGCATTCCGGTACAACCATACCAGCTCACCACTCGAGACCTCATGCAACATGCGAATGCGACTCTCCAGTCTTAGAGAGTGTATCTTGCGGGTAATCTCTCGGGAAAAATAATCTGCAGGACCGACCAGTATCAGCTGGTAATCTCCTTGGATATTCCGGAAGGCTTCTATGAGAGAACTCACATTTTTATGGGGATAAAAGTTTCCGACATAAAGCAGATACGGTTTTTCGGGTTTGTGTGCCGGTTGCGTGGGGGTAGCATGGATTAAATCTTCGTTGATGCCCTCATAGATTGGAAAAATTTTTTTTCCTATGCCCTTCCCATAAACTTCCTGAAGTTGGTTTTTTATCGAACGAGTAGGGGTAATTATAGCTTTGGCACGCATTGCCTGACTGCAAAGAACTCCGGAAAATATCGCATGTTTCGCACGATATATCACCGGATGCTTGCTGGATGCTTTGCCCGTACGGAATTTTAGAGGAGTAAGATCATGAATGGTCGCGAGAAATGGTCCAGGGTATAGAACCGGGTAGCTGAAATACGTAAAATGTACCAAGTCCAGCTTAGCATCAATTAATTCTTTCATAAAAACTGTCTGTTCGGCAAATCCATGCCAACGCACCGTAGTAGGAACCATCTCTCCCGGTAAACGTGCTGGATTTATCCCGGGAAGGTCGCTTTGTAAAACAAAGAGTTTGTATTCTATTTGACCAGAATTCAATTCAGTAAGCCGGGAGAGAAGATTTCTCAAGTACGTACCAACGCCAGTCTGAAAATACAAGCGCGCGTCGATACCAAGTGTTTTCATACTCGACTAGCTTGCAATCGAATAACTGCCGTAACCAGTGAATTTACAATCGGATTATGGAAGCGGGCATAGTGTTTTTTATAGAAAATCAGCATTGAATCGTAGAAACACTTTTTTATACGTTTTTTAATCGCTGAATTATTGTTTTTAATCCCGCTACTGTACTTTAAGTGTATTACGCTATACTCCGGATACCACATGATCCGGTACCCTTTTTGTTTTATCCGGTAGGCAAGATCGAGATCTTCTCCATACATGAAGAATGCTTCGTCAAAACCTCCAAGTTCGCGTAATAGACTAGAACGGGAAATAAAAAAAGCACCGGAAGGCGAATCAATTTCGTGTAACACCTCCAGATTTTCATGGAGAAGATGATATCCTCCGAAGACCCGGGAGAGAATAGGAATAGACCCAAGCGTACGTTCTAAACCGGAAAAATAGGTAAATGAGCGCCATAGTGTGGGAAAACCCCGGTGAGATGCGGGATCAATAGACTTTTTATCACGCAAAAGTACTTTTACCGTCAGTCCTCCAACATCAGGGTGATCATCAAGGTAAGAAAGAATCGCATTGTAATCAACATTCTCATGAATAACGTCAGAATTCAGGTAGAGAATATACTTTCCCGAAGCTTGTTTGAGCGCCCGGTTATTTGCAGCCCCAAAGCCCAGATTTTTTTCGAGGAATATTTTTTTTACCGGAAACTCGGAGAGCATCTCGCGGGAGCCGTCAGAAGAGGCATTGTCTGCAACAATAATCTCTATTTTCCGGGGAGGACAGTTCGCAATAGCGATCTGCAGAGATGAAATACACTGCCTGGTAATTTCTTTCGTATTATACGAAAGAATTATGACGGAAAGATCAGCCATACACTTATCGCTTCGGCGACTGCTTGGCTCGCCGTGATTTGCCGCCTTTCCCCACCATACGACGCTGGCGGGCACGGGGATCACGAGTGAGCAAACCTTCTTTTTTGAGAAGCGGCTTGTATTCTTCCTTATCAACCAGCGTAAGCGCACGGCTGATACCGTGTCGAATCGCCTCTACCTGACCATTGAAACCACCACCCACTGTTTTGACAGTGATCGCAAAACGTGCGTCGGACTCGGTCAGTCGAAGCGGCTTGAGAATTCGTACTTTGTCATAGTCATTTACTGCAAAAACTTCTAGAGGTTTGCCATTAACTAATATCTGTCCTTTCGCAACTTTCTGACCGGCAACGGTAATTTCTTTTTCCTTGGTGAGGATGTGAAGTCGCACACGGGCAATGGCCTCACGACGACGACCAACGCCTTCATAATATTGAATATCTTTCGTTTTCTTCGCCATAGGTATCAGGAGATCTTATTCCCGTAGGGATGATTCTCGTCATTGAAAATAAATAACCGTGCAAGTCGGCGGGCTCTGAGTTTGTTTTTCGGAAGCATACCAGCTACCGCGAGCCGGACTATTTCCGCCGCGTTTTTCTCACGCATCTCAGAGAGCGTACGTTCACTGCGTCCTCCGGGGTAACCGGAATAGCGGTCATAGACTTTCTCAGTTTCTTTTTTACCTGTCACTGTAACATCTTTTGCATTAATCACGACAACGGCGTCGCCCATATCAAGGTTAGGCATGTAATTGGGTTTTTCTTTGCCCATGAGCTTTACGGCTATCTCGGTGGCAATCCGCCCGAGAACTTTACCCTTTACATCAATTAAATGCCATTTGCGCTGAATTGTTTTACCTGAAACTGGTTTGGTCGTTTGCGTGATATTCATAGGATTTCTTAACTCTTTACCTCAGTTTTTACCGTGCTTTTTTTGAGTTTTTCTGCGTCTTTCTTTCCCTTCAGGTTCTCATCTGCCTGCTTTTCTGAAGTTTTTGTTATCTGTTGCGGCTTTGACTTCGATTTTTTTTTAGCCGGAGCTTCTGGCTCTTCCCGCATGAGAGACTCTATCTCATGTGCCCAGCGCACGGTAACCATCTGAGAACCGTCGTTAATACGGATATGTGCCCGTTTCAGAGAAACATACCCTCCCTGGATTTCTTTTACCTTCGGTCCCACTTTTGTGATTAGAGCATCAACCAGCTTTCTGCGACCGACCTGCTGTTGGATAAATCTCCGGCTGGATTCGGATTCCTTGGCCGCGCGCGCGATAATCTTATCCAGGACAGACTTCACCGCCTTTGCTTTTGCCTCGGTAGTCGTGAGCACCCCCTCAGAAAGAAAATTGACGCAAAGCTTCCTCATAAGCATTTTATTGGCGTCTTTGCCTCCACGGAACTTTATTTTCTTTATCTGATGTTTCATAGTTTCAGATTATAATTTTATGTTCATCTTCTTGAGCTCTTCTTCGACGAGATCGATAGATTTTCGACCCACACCTTTGAGCCCGACAAGATTTTCTTTTCCGCGCTTTACCAGATCCCCCACGGTCTCAATGTTCTCCCGAAGGAGTGCGTTAATAACCCGGGATGGTAAATTAAGCTCATCAATGATTGTATCAAAGTGCTTCGACTGGTTTGCATCAACTTCAGCAGCATGAGCGGCTGAGCTGTCAAATGCTGTCTCGGTGTCTCTGCCGGAGAAAATATGAGAAAGGTAACCGCGAATCGTCTCAACAGCAGTTGCAACGGCATCCTTGGGCGCAATACTGCCGTCGGTCCATACCTCCATTATCAAACGCTCATAGTTTGATTTCCGGCCGACACGAGCCTCTTCAACCTTGAAATTCACCCGTGATACCGGCGAGAAAGCTGAATCAACTGTGATAAATCCCGATTTTTTTTCTTCTTTCTCTTCGGATGCAACAAAACCATAACCGGTCTCGACTATTGCCTCGATTTCGAGCTGTGCTTTTTCGTCAGTAATCTCCGCAAGGTAGAGATCCCCGTTTACAACTTCAGCTTCACCGACGAGGTCCGAAGCCGTAACTTTCCGAGCACCTTTCACACTCATTCGTACTACGAAGGGGCCGTCTCCTGCTGTGGAAAAACGCACCTGCTTAAGGTTAAGTACTATGTCCAGCACGGACTCCTTGACACCGGGAATAGTAGAGAAAAGATGCGGAGCACCCTCAATCCTTACATATCCGATAGCAGCTCCCTTCAAGGACGAGAGAAGGGTTCTGCGGATACTGTTTCCCAGGCTGTTGCCAAAACTGGGATGTAATGGTTCAAATATAATCTTCGCATAATCCTGGGACTGCAACTCAACTTTCGTCTGAAAAATAGGCTCTACCATACTGAAACCGTTGTATAGATAACAACTAGTAATTACTTGGAGTAGTATTCAATTACTAAACGCAAGTTCAATTGCTTTTCCATATCTTCCGTAGCTGGCTCGGTCAACAGGCGACCCTGTGTTCCCTTCGTTTCCAGCCATACAGGCAAGATAATATCCGGACGGGCTAGCGCAGCTTCGATCGCAGGAATCTTCGCAGAGGACTCACGGGCAAAAGAAACCACATCAGCCGCATGCAAGTGATAGGATGGAATGCTTACCGGCTTACCATTGACAAGAATGTGTTTGTGGCTTACAAGCTGCCTTGCTGCGGCACGGGTAGGTGCAAAACCCATTCGGAAGACTACGTTATCGAGCCGGCTTTCAAGAAGTCGAACGAGGTTTTGAGCTGTATTACCCTTCTGCCGGCTTGCTTTCTTAAAATAGTTGCTCAGCTGTCGCTCGGAAAGTCCAAAAATAGATTTTAATTTCTGTTTCTCACGAAGCTGTCTACCACGTTCCGATACCTTCCGCCGGCGTGCAGCACCATGTTGTCCGGGAAGAATGTTCAGTCTTCGCATCATAGATGCGTGGGAATTTGATCCGGGAGTCTTGAAACCAAGATCCATGTTTTCCCGGCGTGTGACTCTGTTTTTTGGTCCTATATATCTCATACTTATTACTGGAATTGACTGTTATACTCGACGAATTTTTGGCGGACGCACGCCGTTGTGCGGTATCGGAGTAATGTCCGTAATCTTTTTTATATCGAGCTGCGTTGATTTGATGGCACGGAGGGAAGCTTCACGCCCGGGGCCGATTCCCTTTACGAAAATTTCAGCAGTTTGCATACCATAGTCACTAATTGCTTTCCGCACTGCCGCGTCGGTGGTGATCGTTGCCGCATGGGGAGTGGACTTACGAGTACCAGAAAAACCGTGCATACCGCATGAGCTGGTGAGAATAGGATTTCCTTTTACATCAGTAATAGTTACAAGGGTGTTGTTAAAGGTTGCCTTTATATATATTCTCCCCTCTTCAACAGTCCGGGAAACCTTCTTCTTTTTCTTATTCTGGTCTGCCATAAGTGATTATTTTGCGTTCTTCTGCAACTGTTCTAACTTAGCCCATGCTTCTTTTGTAAGAGCACCGACGGTCTTTTTCTTTCCTTTCCGGGTGCGGGCATTTGATTTTGTACGCTGACCACGTGTCGGCAATCCCATAGCATGTCTCATTCCCCGATATGATCCTATTTCGCGCAAGCGCTTAATATTTTCGTTTATTTCTTCCCGCAGATCACCTTCGACCTTAAAAGTCTCAACATTTGAGATGAGAGTCTTCAGTTGTTCTTCTGAAAGATCTTTCATCCGCACTGAGCTGTCGATGTTACTCTTTTTGAGGATTTCTTTTGAACGGGCCCATCCGATACCAAAAATCAGTGTCAATGCATACTCGACGCGTTTGTCATCAGGTAATACCACTCCTAAAATTCGTGCCATAGAGAAAAATTAGCCCTGCGTCTGTTTATGCTTGGGCGAACGAGAACAGATAATACGCATGCGTCCACGTCTTACAACGACCTGGCACCATTCACATTTTGGTTTTACGGATGCTCGGACTTTCATAGTTATTTGCGATAAATTATTCTCCCTCGCTGGAGATCGTACGGTGTTAATTCGATTCGGACTTTGTCGCCTGGCAGAATCTTGATATAATTCTTCCGCATCTTGCCAGAAAGATAACAAATCATGATCCGCTCAATGTCTTCCTGTGATGGCATTCCCGAATTACCCGGGATCAGTCTTACCTTAAACAGCGTGTTTGGAAGGTTTTCCAGTATTTCACCATCCACGACAATAACATCGTTCTTCATAGAACGTATATTGTAACACAGTTCTATGTCAAAATAAACATCTTTTTATCGAAAAACGCAACAGTCTTCTCGAAACAGGCTGATAAGCTCCCGTCTGCCGTAACGATTGACCATTTGTCATCTTTTTCGTGGGCTATTCGTTCAGTTCCGATAGAATATATTACTTCTATCGCAATTACAAGTCCATCTTCGATTTTATACGTCTTCTCAACGGGCCGGTCCAGAATTCCGGGAACATATGGAGCCTCATGAAGTTCTTTTCCGATACCATGTCCGGTCAGTTCGTGCAGGATAAAATAGCCGGAGCCGTAAATATCGTTCTCTATTGACCTTGAAATTTCACCAATGTAGCTTGCTGAGCCGGCAACTGAGATTGCGTTTTCAAGAGCTGCACTTCCAGCATCAAGAAACCGGGTTACAGCAGCATCTTTTGATTTTCCAACGACAATTGTAGTTGCATAATCGGTATGAAAGCCCTTATAGAGAACCCCGATATCAACTGTAAGCACATCTCCTTCCTGAAGAATCCTGTCTGAAGGCTGTGTATGAACAACCTGCTCATTCACCGGAAGACAGGTCGTCCAGTTAAACCCCGGCACCGTTTTAAAGGATATTTCCCCACCGTTTGCTTTAATTAACTGTTCAGCTAGTGCATCAACCTCCTTTGTTGACATACCGGGCTTGATCTTCGGTAGAAGCTCATTAACAGACTTTACAAGAATGGCTCCCCCTGTCTTCATGATTTCGATTTCTTCGCGTGTCTTTAGGTGTACCATCGGTCAAGTGTAGTAGATTGCCCGATATACTTCTTCAAGTTTATCGTTAAGATCATCCAGGGAATAATTATTTTTGATAAGGAAGTCAGAATATGCAATCGTGGGACCCATATTCGTCTCGATCAATTCGTTCACATCCCGTTCTTCACCGTACAAACCGGATCTGTGCTTTCGCATTGAGATTCGCTTATGCCGAAGCTTTTTATCGGCATAGAGTGCCACAATAAAAATGCGGACATGGGGAAATTCTTTTTTAATAAATGTGTATTCTTCCCAAGAACGCATGCCTTCTATACAGACGATGTTTTTTTCCTGCAGCTTTTTTTCGAGGAGATCTTTATTCAGCACAGCAAGTGCTGCAGGACCGTATTTTTCGCGAAACTCACGCCTGAGCTTGCTGTGAGTCTGTTCTGTATGCTTCAGACCTTTTGCATCGATGTAATCATTTATTACATTCGAGAAAGAGATGACATCGATTCCTTTATCCCGAAAAAACTTTGCAGCCTCTGACTTGCCCGAACCAGGCATGCCTACCAGAGCAATGATTGTCTTTTTGTTCTGTTTCCATGAAACTGCATGATTTTTTTCAAGACTGAACCCCAGCGATTTGAGAATTTCTTCATTAATCTCCTTGATTTCCCGCATACCATTCACCACGACAAGCTTTCCCTGTGCTGCATAGTAATCAAGAACCGGCTTGGTGTATTTGTGGAAGAGTTCTATACGTTTTCGTATGGCCTGTATATTGTCATCATCGCGGTCATCCTTGCGATACGCAAGACGCCAGAGAGCCTCTTTGTCATCAATGTCAATGTGTACAACACGATCGACATTGTTTATAAATTCCTTTGCCTGTTTCAAGGTACGGGGAAAACCATCGAGAATGTAACCATTCCGATATTCTGGACGCGACAGATAGCTATTTACAATCTCAATTGTCTTTTCGTCCGGAATGAGCGCGCCTGAGTTAATCAGTTCTTTGACGTAGCGGCCTAACTGTGTTTTTTCCTTGGCAATCTCCCGGAAAATATGTCCTGTTGAGAGATATGGGAGATTCAACTGCTTTGAAAGCAGATTTCCCTGTGTCGACTTTCCGGCTCCCTGGATACCGATGAGAACGATTTTCATGAATTAGTCCAATTTTTTTTTGACCACGTGAGGTGTGTGCTTCATCAGCAAGGGACAGTAGCGCATAAAAACCTTTTGGAAGGTTTCCAGGTTGAGCTTATTCATGGTTGTTACATAGTTTAAGCGACCCGTTTCCTTACAGACCAGACCCACTTTGATGCGTGAACTTTTTTTTGCCATAGGGAAAATATAACTTAACGTGTATACCGATCGTAACTCTTCATTACAAGCTGTGCTTCTATAGATTTGAAAGTCTCTAGTATAACAGATACCACTATCAAAATTCCAGTCCCTCCGATTACCAGATTGGAGATTCCGGTGAATGCTGAGAGCACCACCGGTGAAACCGCAATTGCACCCAAAAATACCGCACCCACTGCGGTAATCCGATATACTACCCGAGTCAGATACTCACGCGTTTCGCTGCCTGGCCGCACTCCGGGTATAAATCCTCCATGCTTCTGGATATCCTCGGAGATTTTTTTCGGGTTGAACACGACCGTAGTATAAAAGAACGTGAATGCTACTACCAGTCCAAAATACACGATATTATAAAGCACCGAGTTGGGGTTAAATGCCACCACAAGCCATTGTGCTATGCCTTGAATAGTCTGATTGGGAGAGAAAACCAGATAGTTTCCGATAAGCTGTGGAAATAATACGAACGATACCGCAAAGATAATCGGAATAACCCCAGCCTGATTCAACTTCAGGGGCAGGTAGGTCGCCCCTCCGGATGAAATCTGTTTGTTTCCCTTGATTCGCTTCGCATAATAAACCGGTATTTTTCTCACCGCCTGGTTAATGTATACTACTCCAGCGATCATAAGCAGACTCAGAATCATAAATATTCCCACGTTTATGATTGTTTCCTGGTCGACGGTCGTAAACGTGCGCCCGGCAATAACTGGAAACTGGGCGACAATACCGGCAAAGATAATCAGAGAAATGCCGTTTCCGAGCCCTCTCTCAGAGATCAGTTCGCCAAACCACATGAGAATATATGTTCCGGCAAGGAGAGTGAGGATAAATGAGACAAACTCCAGGAATGACAGGTTTTCAAGGATATTTTGATTACGGAGGAGCACATAAATTCCAACACCCTGCAAAAGGGTAAGTGGGAGTGTAAGGAACCGGGTATATTGATTAATCTTAAATCTCCCGTACTGACCCTCCTTTTGTAAGGCTTCAAGTTGTGGAATAATAATTGTTAGCATCTGCATTATGATCGAAGCATTTATGTAGGGGCTTAATCCAAGCGCCATTACAGAAAAATTGACCAATGTGCCTCCGGAGAAGATATCGAGGAGTGAAAGAAACTGACTTTGGGAAAAGAGTGCGCGGAGCTGTTGCAGATCTACCGCCGGCACAGGAAGGAAGGCAAAGATACGATATACGAGAAAAATTCCTATTGTAAAGAGAAACTTTGCACGGAGCGTCTTGTCATTCCAGAACAACTTCAGCTTTTGTGAAATCCGTTTCATGAAATTGTGACTGAACCACCAATTTTCTCTATGGAATCTTTCGCGCCTTTTGTAGTACGTACCTCAACTGTTAATTTTTTCTCTACTGCGCCGTTCAGAATAATTTTTATATCTTTTTTGCCGTCATTTTTACCAATTAAACCCTGTGCCATCAGTGTAGCTGCGTTTACAACATCTCCATCGTTAAAGATATTCAAAGACCCGCTTCGAACCTCAATTACCTGCTTTACCGATTTGTTTTTTCCTTTTCCTCTAAGCAAGGGAAATCGTTTGACGAGCCTGTTTTGACCGCCTTCAAACCAAAGTGGGATCTTCTCGCGCGCATTCTGATGCCGTGTTGTACCGCGACCGGATTTAGAACCACGACCGGACCCGATACCTCTACCAAGCCGTTTCTTTTTTTTAGTCCCGATAGGACTGAGTTTGTTCAACATAGTATTACTTCGATGTATCTTTCAACTGACCCAGTGCAGCCATTACCGCATAGGCATTTGCTGAATGATTCCGGGTACCGATAATCTTTCCCGATGCGTTTTGTATACCACACAGCTCAAGAATAGTACGCGCTACGCTTCCAACTTTCAGTCCGGTACCTAAGGGTGCGGGCTTTAAGAGGATCTTCGCGGATTTAAATTTAGTCATTACCTGATGGGGCAATGATGCTTCAACAACAGGAACGGAGATCATATTTTTCCGTGCCTTTATGATAGCTTTCTGGATTGCAGACGGAACCTCCATTGCTCGGCCGGTTCCAAGCCCCACCTTTCCCTGCCCATCGCCTACCGCGACAAGTGCTGTAAAAGTGATATAGTTCCCACCCGACGTTTTTTTGGAAACCCGTTTAATCTCAAGGACCTGCTCGTGCGCCCGGTCTATTTGTTGTTTTTGTGAACGTTGCATAGTATTTCCTCTTCGTGATGATCAAATGGTAATCCCGTTTTCGCGAAGTGCGTTCGCAAAAGTTGCAATACTCCCTCTGTATGCGTACGATCCGCGGTCCAGGACTGCCGACTCAATTTTTAGCGTTTTTAAAATTGCCGCAAGCTCTTTCCCCATTACTTTTGAGAGTTCCACCGGTTTTACACCTTTATTTTTTCCGTCGCGCTTGAGATGCAAAGTTGAAAATGAGGCAACCGTTCTACCGGCTGTATCATCGATGACCTGCGCGTACAGATACTTGCTAGAACGGAAGACGCTTATTCGCGGCTTACTTCCGCTCCCCCGAACTTTTACCCGTACACGATACTTTCTGCGTGCGACGGGATCTCTTTGGATTACTCTATTCATAGTTTCATTTATGCCTTGGCTTTCTTACCGGGCTTCAACTTGATTTCCTCTCCTTCGTAACGGATTCCTTTCCCTTTATAAGCGTCCGGTTTACGGATACACTTAATGCGATGAGCAATCTCTCCGACGAGTTGCTTATCTATTCCGGAAACGATAATTTTATTCGGACCATCGGTCTTGAACACAACTCCGGGCGGCTTTTGAAAGGTAACAAGATGAGAGTATCCTACCTTAAAGACAAGATTCTCGCCTTCCATCTTCACATTAAAGCCTGTGCCAACAATCTGAAGACGTTTCTCCCACGGGCTCTCAACGCCGCGAACAGCGTTCGCGAGTATACTGCGAAATAGACCGTGAAGAGCTTTTGTTTCTTTGCGTTCGTTCGCACGCCGTACCCGGAGAATCCCATCGGTCTGCTCTACGGAGATGCCGGGCGGAATAGCAAAGGCAAGTTCGCCTTTACTGCCCTTTACCGTCACAGCCCTATCGGTGATAGTTACCGTAGTGCTTTGGGGGACCGAAATTTCCTTGTATCCAATTTTCGACATTTTACCAGATCTTAAATAGTAACTCCCCACCTGTTCGCGCCCGTCGTGCCTCAACGTTTGTCATGATACCCTTAGGGGTAGATAAAATAGAATATCCGAACCCGCTCAGGACGGGTTTTAGATCATCGACAGCGACATATATACGCTGACCAGGCTTGGAGACGAGCTCAAGGTCGGTGAACGCAGGGTTCATATCCTCATCATATGATAACTTGATTGTAATCGTTTTGATAGTTTCTCCGGTTATTTCATATCCTTCCAAAAAACCGATTGTTTTGAGCTTATCAAGGACAGCAGCTCCAAAGCTGGAGTATGGTGCGTCGACAGTGCTTCGGCGTGCCATGTAACCATTCTTTATTCTGATCATTAAATCACTGATTCCCATTGTTCTTTCGTAAAAATATTATGTCTTGGACTCAATACGCTTGGTAACCTTTCCGTGTGACCGGAAACGCCTGGTTGGTGCAAACTCTCCAAGCCGGTGACCAACCATACCCTCTGTGATGGAAATTTCCTTGAAACGCTGTCCATCATATACTGCTATTTTTTGCCCGACCATCACTGGTGCAATCTGCGAATTTCTCGCGTATGTCTTAATCGGTTGAAACTTTTTTTCTTCGATCTGCTTATGGATTTTTTCCAGGAGGTTTTCGTCGACATATGGTCCTTTCTTTAGTGATCGTGCCATAGGGATTACCAGGAAATTTTTCGAATGCCGGGAATAAATCCCTTTAATGCGTTTTCTCGGAAACAAATGCGACACATGTTAAACCTGCGCATATATCCGTGTGAACGACCGCAAAGCGGACATCTGTTCACATGCCGAACCGCGAACTTCTGTTTGTGCATAAACTTAACCATGTCTGATTTTTTTGCCATACTCAGTCTTTCTTAAATGGTATCCCAATAATTTCGAACAGCTTCTTTCCGGTATCCCGGTCACGGGCGGAAGAAACAATCGTTACTTGTAAGCCTCTAATTTTATCAATTTTATCGTATTCTATCTCGGGAAAAATTGTCTGCTCGGAAAAACCGAGGTTAAGGTTGCCGCCCGGATCGACTGCTGAATGGTTGATTCCACGGAAATCTTTGATGCGTGGAATGACAATCCGGATCAACTTATCCAAAAACGTATGCATTTTCTTACCTCGAAGCGTAACTTTAACGCCATTCGGAAACCCTTTCCGAATTTTAAAGGTAGAAATAGACTTCTTTGCAAGTGTCACTACCGCCTTCTGGCCGGCAATCAATGTTAGCTGCTCCTGGGCGTTTGCGATTGCATTTTTATTAACCGTTGCTTCACCAACGCCTATATTCAAAACTACTTTTTCGATCTTTGGAACCATCATCGGATTGTCGAACTTCATCTCATCCATGATCTTTTTTTTCTGTTCCTGAGTTAGAACTGCACTATGTTGCATATTATTTGATTTCTGTACCGCTTTTCTTTGCGATACGAACTTTCTTACCATCAATTTCCTTGACGCCGATGCGAGTTGGTTTTCCGCTTTTCGGATCTTTCAGCATTACATTCGAAGCATCGATTGGACGCGGCACCTTAACGAATCCGCCTGCCGGCATCTGGTCGCTTTTTTTAACTGCTTTCGTAAACATGTTAATATCCCGAATCAGAACGGTATTAGAGCCTTCGTACACTCGCTCTATTGTTCCTTCTTTTCCTTTATCTTTTCCTGCTATAACGATAACCTGATCGCCTTTTTTGAATTTCATATCAATAAATCTCTGGGGCTAAACTGGCAATCTTGTTAAACCCTCTATCCTTAATTTCCTTCGCAACGGGACCGAAAACACGGGACCCCTTAGGTTCGAGATTATCTTTCCCTTGCAAAATTACAGCTGCGTTATCGTCGAACCGGATGTAACTGCCGTCTTTCCTGCGAACTTCTTTTCGGGTACGTACTATCACCGCAGTTACAATGTCACCTTTCTTTACCTGGCCGAACGGCATCGCCTGTTTCACAACACCAGTAAAGATCTCGCCCAGGTAGGCCATCTTGCGCCCGCCTTTTTTCGGTATTCCAATGAGCTGAACTATTTTTGCTCCAGTGTTATCGGCAACATTCAGCATGGATCTCAGTTGTAACATAGTCGGTTAGCTTATCTTTTTAATTACCATAAAGCTCTTGTGACGGGAAATGGGAGCAGTGCTGGCAATAACTACTTTATCACCTTCTGCTAGATCAATATTCTCGTAATGAGCTTTGTACTTTTTGTGTGTCTTTACGACTTTTAAGTATTTCGGATGACGGAACTTCCGTTCAACCCGAACCACGACGGTCTTTTCCATCTTGTTCGATACAACATAGCCAGTAAGCATTTTTTTCATTTCTGTATTGTTTCTTGTAAAACGGTCTTTATCCGTGCGAGATACTTTCGCTTCTTGTGAAGCGCATTCGTATCTTTTAGTGGATTTACCGAGTTTTCCACAGACATACGGGCCAGCTCCTCAATTGTTTTTTCGACCTCTTTTATAAGCTCGTCCCGTGACTTTTTTCGAATCTCATCCATTTGTTTTTTCATTGTTACTCTTCTTTGACAAATTTCGTTGTAACAGACAGCTTTGACGACACGACTGCAAGAACCTTACGGGCGTCAGCTTCCGGTATGCCGTCGACTTCAAACATTATCCGGCCCGGAACTACCGATGCTACAAAGTGTGAAACATCTCCTTTTCCTGCACCCATTGTGACTTCAGGCGGTTTCTTAGTGTACGGCTTATCCGGAAATATACGAATCCAGAATTTCCCGCTTTTCCTTGTTGCACGTGCAAGAACAACACGGCACGCTTCTATTTGACGATCCTTTATCCATCCCGGCTCCATCGTACGAAGCCCATAGCTTCCGAAGTTCAGCTCGTGGCCCTTTGTTGCTATACGGCGCCATACACCTCGAAACTGTTTGCGATGTTTTTGTCTTTTGGGTGCTAACATAGGTTACGATTGTGCCTTTCGGCAAATCCAGACTTTTACACCAACATAGCCTGATTTGGTGAGTGCTGGGAACTTTGCAAAATCGACGTCTTCGCGGATTGTCGATGCGGGAATCGAACCCTCAAAATACTTCTCACGGCGGGCAATCTCCGCTCCGTTAATACGACCTCCCAACTGAATTTTCACACCTTTGGCACCGGATTCCATGACACGGTCAATAGTCTGATGGACAGCGGCCCGATGTGGAAAATTACGGGTCAACTTTTCCGCAATCGAGGTTGCAACATAGTATGCGTCAAGATATGGTCGTTTAATCGGTTCAATCTTTAATTCAACCTTCATTTCCTTACTGCCCTTTCCTTTGGTCTTCACAAACTTTACAATGTTCTTTTTTACTTCTTCAAGCCCTTTTCCGCCGCGACCTATTATCATACCGGGTTTAACAGCATGAATAACAACGGTAATTTTATTAATAGCGCGTTCTATATGTACATGAGTCACTGATGCAAATTTAAACATCTGCATTAGATGCTGGCGCATCTGAATATCCTCGAGAAGCGTCGAACGGAACTTCCCTTTATCAGAGAAGAACCAGCGGGAATCCCAGTTATAGATTACTCCCAAACGCAAGCCTTTCGGATGAACTTTCTGACCCATAGGTTATTTTTTGGATTCTGTAACTTTCGATATTGTGACTTTTTTTTCAGCCGTGCGCGCATCTGGCTTTACTTCTTTCGCCTGCCCCGGTCTCGCAGATACCGGTTCTTTAGCAGTCTTTTTCTCAGTTCCCTGCTTTTTTTGACCGGTAACCGGCGTTACTACCGCATCTTCTGTGGTGGTAAGTATGATCTTCACATGCGACATGCGGCGATAAAATGCTTTTGCCATTCCCCGACTGACTGCACGAAAACGCTTCAGCCGGTTTCCTTCCTCGATTGTGAAAAGTTTAAATTCTAGCATATCATCGCCAACATTTAAAGAGTTCCGCGCATTTGCAATCGCGGAGAGAATAATCTTGCGTAATGATCGTGCTGCTTTTTTGTTTATGTTTTCAAGCATGTGCACCGCCTCAAGCGGTTTCCTGCCACGTACCAGACGAACAACATCCCGATATTTGTCAGGTGTGATTTGCATATTTTTGAAATAAGTGCGCGATTCCATAGTTTACTTACTGACGATAAACTTCTTGCTCCAACGTTTTTTATATGCTGTCTTTTTTCCACGAGCTTTCTTTCCCCAGGGAGTCTTGGGATGCATACCCTCACCGCTTCGTCCCTCGCCGCCGCCATGCGGGTGAGATCGAGGATTCTGTGCAGTACCGCGTACGGTGGGACGGATTCCCATGAGGCGTTTCCGGCCTGCTTTTCCGAGAATTATATCTTTATGTTCAACATTTCCTACCCTGCCAATAGTGGCATAGCACGTCTCGATGATTCTCCGGACTTCACCGGAAGGCATCTTTACGGCCACGTAGCCACCGTCCTTTGCAATAACTACACCAAAAGATCCTGCACTCCGGATTATAGAGCCTCCCTGATTCGGGTGCATCTCAACGTTATGCACCTCAATACCAATCGGGATATTCTTTAACATCGTGGCGTTTCCGGTAGCAATTTCCACAGACTCTCCAGCAATGATCTTTGATCCGATGGCTAATCCCTTCGGATGCAGTATATAACGCAACTCAGAGTCCTCGTATTGTACAAGTGCAATGTGGGCATTCCGGTTTGGATCGTATTGGACCTCCATAACAGTACCGAATATATCTCGTTTACTCCGCTTGAAGTCAATAACACGATAGCGGCGCTTTTGCCGCCCGCCCTGATGCCGTACCGTAATTTTACCCGAGTTATCACGGCCCGAGTGTTTCTTGAGTATAACAGTCAGGCCTTTTTTCGGCTTTGTATTACTGAGCTTAAACTCACGCTTTATCTTTTGCTTTTTCATTGTTATTTAGTTTCCACTGTGCCAATTGCCCCTTTAAACAGGGTGATGTAGGCAATTTTTTTATTAGCGCGTGCTTTTAAACGTCGCTGGCGCCCTGTAGGTTTTACCTTTCCTTTCCGGTTTGTGATACGTACAGCACCGACTTCCACGTTATACAGTTTTTCTATTAACTCTCGGACCATGTGTTTATTAGCATCCGGATGGATAAAAAAAGCATACGTATTGCTGTTCTGCAGACGGGTACCTTTTTCAGTTACAACCGGTTTAACCAGTATTAAATCGGCTCTCATATGGTCCGGAGGAAATGGGTTGTTAATGAATCAAGTGCTTCTTCGGTAAAAACGATAGCATCATGGCAAAGTATCGTATATGCATCCAGAGTGTAAACTTCAGCAAGATCTACAGATTTCAGGTTTCGTGACGACCGTACCAAATTATTACCAACGGAATCAACTACCATCAGCACTTTTTTACCCGTAAGTTCAGTGCTCTTTAAAAACGCGTAAACAGATTTCGTTGATGGCTTTTCGATCTTTGTTGCTTCATTTGTCAGGCATAGTATTGCTTTCTCCTGTGATTTTGCCGCGAGTGAGGAAAAAAGTGCAATTCTTTTCTGTTTTTTTGTAATTGTTACTGATATGTCCTTCGGTTGCGGACCAAATGTAACGCCACCACCGACAAATAGAGGTGCGCGCTTTGAACCGTGGCGGGCTCCGCCGGTGCCTTTCTGACGGTAAAGTTTTTTTGTAGTAGCGTTCACTTCTCCACGGGTCTTTGTAGCTGCGTTTCCCTGGCGCTGGTTTTTTAGATAGACATGCAGATAATAGCGAAGGGTTTTTTTGTTTATTTCGCCTCCGAATATTTCAGGGTTAAGCTCTTTGGTCCCTATTGATTTTCCGGCTAGATCGAGAATTGGAACGGTAGCAGTGGTTGATTGAGTAGCCATTATTATGCTGTCTTGTTCGTAATTTCTAGCACGGCGTTTTTGAACCCGGGCACGAGACCCTTGACAGTCATTTCCGTCCCGGAGACCGAGATCACGACCAGGTTCCGGACTGTAATGCGCTCATTACCCATGCGTCCTGCCATGCGCTTGCCTTTATAAACTTTACCCGGAGTGGTCGTCTGACCAAGGGATCCAGGGGCGCGTTCACGGTCCGACTGACCATGTGTACGAGGACCGCCACGAAAGTTATGACGTTTGACAACGCCTTGGAAACCTTTTCCTTTTGAGGTGCCAGTGACATTAATCACATCACCTTCTTTGAATAGATCCGATGCTGAGATTTTATCACCGACTCGATAGGTAAATTCACCGGCTGTTACCATTTTTTTATTTCCCTCCGTTACAATATCGCTGATTGAATCACCCGCAGGGTACTCGCGGAAACAGCGAAGGGCAACAGGGATGCCGGCCTTATCAAGTATTCCCTTTATTGGTTTGGTGACATGTTTGGCTTTCTGGAACCCGAGTACAAAATACACTCTGCCGTTCAGAGGATTTTTTTTGATGTCTACAATGTAGCAATCACCAGTCTCAATTGTAGTGACGGGAATTCTTTTCCCTTCATTATCAAACGTCTGGCTCATCTGGCCTTTTTTTCCAATAAGATAGCGTAACATACACTCTTTTGTGAACTACTTCAGCGAGTTTCGGGCAGGCTGAACAGAGTACTGATTATACCGCACTAACCGCTTATATTCAACTCGAAAGCGATCACATCTTTACTTCTACCTCTACGCCGGCGGGAAGCTCGAGGTGCATCAACGAGTCGATGGTCTGATTCGTCGGATTTACGATGTCAAGTAACCGCTTGTGGATTTTCATGCCGAAGTGCTCGCGTGCATCTTTGTCAATAAAGGTTGACTTGTTTACGACGTACACTTCTTTTTTCGTCGGCAACGGGATGGGCCCGATTATAGTAGCACCTGTCTTAATAGCCGTGTCTACGATCTTCTGGCACGTTTCATCTACCAGCCTATGATCGTAGGCCTTGAGTCTGATTCTAATTCTTCCTTTTGGCATAGGTCTATTAAGGTGCTGTTAATCCCGGGTCCATCCCGTGCGACGTACGATGACGATATTACTTGATTATCTTGGTAATAACGCCTGCGCCGACGGTGTGACCGCCTTCGCGGATCGCAAATTTTAATCCCTCTTCCAGTGCAATCGGGTAGATCAGCTTCGCGGTAATCTTGGTATTGTCACCAGGCATGACCATTTCAACACCAGCAGGAAGGGTCAGCTCTCCAGTCACATCCGTGGTGCGGATGTAAAACTGCGGACGATAGCCGGAGAAAAACGCCGTATGTCGGCCGCCTTCTTCCTTGGTGAGGACGACGATCTCAGCTTCAAACTCGGTATGCGGAGTAACCGTACCCGGTTTGGCAAGAACCTGACCGCGCTCGACCTCGGTTTTGTCAATTCCGCGAAGCAGAATTCCAGTGTTGTCGCCTGCGGTTGCAGTATCCAGTGTCTTGCGGAACATTTCGATTCCCGTAACAACAGTCTTTTTCGCTTCCCTGATTCCGACGATCTCGACTTCTTCGTTTAGCTTGAGGACTCCGCGCTCTACGCGGCCGGTAACAACAGTTCCGCGACCGGAAATCGTGAACACATCCTCGATCGGCATCAGGAACGGCTTGTCGATATCGCGGACTGGATCCGGAATATACTCGTCGACCGCCTTCATGAGATCCTCGATTGCCTTCACGGAATCTGGATCGTCTTGAAGTGCCTTCAAGGAAGAACCCTTGATGACCGGTACTTCGTCGCCCGGATATCCGTACTTCGTAAGAAGATCTCGGACCTCCATTTCCACGAGCTCAAGGATTTCTGGATCAGAAACCATATCTACTTTGTTCAGGTAAACGACGATCGCCGGAACGTTAACCTGCTTTGCAAGGAGGATGTGTTCACGGGTCTGCGGCATAGGACCGTCAGGAGCGGAAACAACAAGAATAGCACCATCCATTTGAGCAGCACCAGTGATCATGTTCTTGATGTAGTCGGCATGACCGGGAGCATCAATGTGTGCATAATGGCGCTTATCAGTTTCGTATTCTGAATGGTGGATATTGATAGTGACTCCGCGTGCTTTTTCTTCTGGAGCCTTATCAATCTCCTCGTATTTCATGAACTTGGCCTGACCTTTTTTGGAGAGTACGTAGGAGATAGCAGATGTCGTTGTGGTCTTTCCGTGATCCACATGTCCGATCGTACCAATATTCAAATGGGGTTTCGTTCGCTGAAAGACACCTTCTGCCATGGATGTGTAAAAAAATGAAAATAATTAATAAAACAATAACACCAGAGCGATTATAATACCCAGCCCAACTAGAAAAGTCAACGGGTATTTTCTATTCTGATGAAACAATCTTCCTCATTCCTAGTATAATGGGAAACTGCTTTGTTGTAAATGCCATTTATACTTATGAACGAGTCGCCATTTGATAGTGCGTATTCCAGACTGAACTCAGCACAGCAGCAGGCAGTCCAGACAGTGGAGGGTCCGGTTATGGTCATTGCCGGACCTGGAACTGGAAAAACCCAGATCCTCATTCTGCGAATTGCAAATATTCTCAGGAAAACCCAGATGAATCCTGAGAACATCCTGGCGCTTACCTTCACCGAGGCAGCCGCCCATGAAATGAGGTTACGACTCGTGGGGCTTACCGGAAATGATGGCTACAGGGTACCCATCTATACTTTTCATGGTTTCTGTAATCACGTCATAAAGCAGAATCCGGAGTCTTTCGATGACCTTCTCTCAGCCACGGATATTGCAGAACTCGACCAGCTTCGCATAGTGCAGGGGATCCTTGAATCACAGCCCTATAAGTATATAAAACCTACAGGAAAAGTTCTGTATTATCTCAAACCTCTCGTTTCTGCCATTAACCAGCTGAAAAAAGAGGGTATCACTCCCGAAGAACTCTCAGATGCGGTCTTTAAACAGCAAAATCAGCTGGAATCGATGCCCGACCTCTATTATGAATCGGGTAGGTATGCTGGTAAAATGCGGGGAAAGTATCGTGCAATGGAGAAGAGTATTCGAAAGAATACAGAACTCGCCGATGTGTATCGTAGATACCAGGCTCAACTTAGGGAACATGATGTCTATGACTTTAATGACATGATACTGAAAGTGATCGTTCAGCTTGAAAAACAGGACGAACTCCTGCTCAGGTTACAGGAACAGTTTCAGTACATACTCATAGACGAGCATCAGGATACCAATGCTGCCCAGAACCGGCTTGTTGAACTACTTTGCAGTTTCCACGATAACCCGAATCTTTTCGTTGTCGGTGATGAAAAACAGGCAATTTTCAGGTTCCAGGGGGCAAGTCTTGAGAACTTTCTCTATTTCAGGAAGCGCTATCCCGCTGCAACTCTGATTCAATTGGACACGAACTACCGCTCTTCTCAAGTATTGCTCGATGCAGCCGCATCCCTAATTCTGGCAGACGGTACAACCGTTCTATTCCGGGAAAGCGCCACGTTGAAAGCGGGTAATATGATTCCGAATGTGCCGGTTTCGGTGGCCGTGCTGGAAGACTATTACGCTGAGTATTATTACGTCGCAGAAGAAGTGAAAAAACTGGCTGAATCCGGGATACCATATGCTGAGATTGCTGTTATTGCGCGCCGCAACGCAGACCTTGCTCCAGTTACATACGTTTTTGAGCGGCAGGGGATTCCTTATACCTTTGATTCTGATCTGAATATACTCGAGGATCTCGAGATAGAAAAGGTTTTGCTACTCTTTCGAGCTATTGCAGAACCTAATAACGATGAATTGCTTGTCCGCATAATGCACTTTGACTGTTTCGGAATCTATGTGATGGATATTTATCGCTTGCTAGATGAAGCACACCACCTGCGGATTCCTTTCTGGGAAATCCTTGAAAGACATGCAACTGAATCCCCGGTTGGACTACGTCATCCAGGGCCTCCCGCAGAATTCTTCCGCAATCTGGTTAAATGGAACTCACTGAGTCATCAGGTTCGCTTTGATGAACTATTTATCACAGTTATAAACGAATCGGGATTCTTACGCTCTTCACTTGGAAAACCTTCTGCGTTTGATTTTATCGGTAAACTCACTTCGTTATTTAAGGATTGTCAACTAAACCTTTTCCGGAACCGGCAGTTTTCATTGAAAGACTTCATCGTGTATCTTGATGATCTCGCTAAACACCGCCTGCAACTCCGTTCGCGTCCCGCAGTCGCCACAAGCGACGCCGTTCAGTTAATGACAGCGCATAAATCAAAGGGCCGCGAATTCGGTTACGTCTTTATCCTAAATGTAACTGAGGGTAGATGGGGAAAATCAGGAAAAGGACATACCCATTTTACATTACCCTGGGATATTCTCGGCATTACGCAGGCAGAAGCTGAGGGTACAGAAGATTCCGATGAACGACGGCTTTTTTACGTTGCACTCACCAGGGCAAAGCAAGAGGTAATTCTCACTTATTCGTCATCAGCTCTGGATGGAAATAAGCAACTCCCTTCCCGCTACATCTCTGAAATTAACCCGGAAACCCGCAGGAAACGCGACACAATATCCTTTAATCACCGTTTCGCAAAAGATAAAGCGGTAATCCTCAGTCCCAAAAAAAGCGCTGATCTGCGGAAGATATTTCACGAGCACACTAATTTTCTGGTTTCCCGGCTTGAGCAGCAGGGCCTTTCCGTTACTGCCCTGAATAATTATCTGACCTGCCCCTGGCGATTCTTTTTCCGTTCGCTTATTCGCATGCCAGAAGTAAAAGATGCTTCGCAATTATTCGGGACTGCAATTCACGAGGCCCTTGACCGGTATTTACATGAGCGACAAAAAAGAAAGCCGGATCAGGTCTTTTTACTTACTGCCTTCAGAAAAGCAATGGAGGCTCAACCCTTTCGTTCAGACGAATTCGAAATCTGGCTTGAGCGAGGTATCAAGGCACTCGGCGGATATTATGATTTTGTGATCCGCGACTGGAATAACCCCGTCGAGTCAGAAATTACTATAACCGGTGTGCCCGTTCACGGGAATCTATTTCTCAAAGGAAAAATCGATATGATTGAGATAGTCTCCGCGTCTAACGAAGTAATAATTCACGACTTTAAGACCGGAAAACCGAAATCACGTGGTGAAATTGAAGGAAGCACAAAATCATCAAACGGCGATTATAAACGGCAACTTGTCTTTTACAAGCTGCTAATTGACGGCTACCGGAATGGATTCTATATTTTCCGGGGCGCTCAGATTGACTTTGTAGAGCCTACTGAAGCAGGCACCTACAAAAGTGAATTTTTTTCAATAACAGCTGATGATGTAAAGAAGCTGCTGGATGATATAGAACGTCTTCGCCGGGATATCTCTGAGCTTGGATTTATAGACCGCTACTGTGAAGATCCGGATTGTGAATATTGTGCCCTCCGCAGGTATATGTCTATCTAAAGTGGGGCCGTAGATCTCCTCGCCGCAAGAGGTTTTGTATAATGTATCCTTTTCATATGGTGCGCAAGGTAAAGCATTTTGTAATGATTCGCCTCGGAGAGATAATTATTCCGGTGTTAACATGGGTTATCATTACCCTGCCAATTTGGCTCTCTCCCTTCCACCCTGCGGTGGTGGCGTATTTTATCATCGCGTTTGAGCTGTATTTTCTCTATAAATCTGTAACGACTTGTTTTAACGCTACTATTTCATACAGAAAGATACAACAGGCTTCCCGGATCGATTTTGCAAAGAAAATCTCAAAATCATCACGTGCCGGCGAGCTGAAGCACTTTGTAATCATTCCGAACTATAAAGAGCCAGTCTATAAGATCGAAGCAACCATCCGCAGTATCGTTGCCAATGATAACCCCCATCGTAATCTCTACCTGGTTCTTGCTTTTGAGAAACGTGAAGCGGAAGCACAAGAAAAAGATGCCTATTTCCGGAAACATTTTTCCAAAGACTTCGCAGACATCATCTCGTCATATCATGTCCTTACGGAAAACGAGGTCCCCGGAAAAGCAAGCAATCAGACCTTTGCAGCAAGAGTTGTAGAGAATTACGTTAGCAGGCATGGCTGGAGCGAGCACGACTGCATAATAACAATTTGCGACGCTGACAGTCAAATGCCTCATAACTATTTCTCCTACTTAACCTATACATATCTCCGCGATCCGGAACGTCAATTTCACTTCTACTGGGCTCCGGTGCTACTCTATAACAATTTCTGGGACTTGCCTTTCTTTGTGCGTCTCCAGGCGACATTATCCTCTGTGCTGCGACTGGCATTCCTCAATGAAAAGAAAAAACTGATTCAGATTTCAACCTATTCCACAAATCTCTGGATGTTAAAAAATATCGGATATTGGGATACGGATATTATCCCCGAAGACTGGCATATTTATTTCCAGGCATATTTCCGATTTGGGGAAAAGGTGCGTACAATGCCGTTATATACCATAATAAATGGTGATGCGGTATATGCAGGAGGAATATTCAAAACCTTCCTGAGTAGGTATGACCAGGAAAAACGCTGGGCATGGGGTGTCACCGATGTTGCCTATGCATGGAAACATTTCTGGACCACTCCCCACATTCCGGTCATCGCCAAAGCTAAAAAAATATTTTATCTTGCAGAAACACATCTCCTCTGGCCTACATCCTTCTTCATTCTTACAATAAGTGCTTCCATTCCGCCACTCATCAATCCTGCCTTTAAAAGAACGGTTCTGGGCTTCCTCCTGCCGGAACTTGCAGCGCTTATACTAACGTTTTCATCGTTGCTACTTATAGTATATGTATATCTCGATTTCAGACTCAGGCACCGGCTTAAGGTGGGGAATAAAATAATGTTCCTTCCGCTCCTTCTTATTCAGTGGTATCTCCTTCCGGTGGTGTCTTTTATTTTGTCTGCACTACCTGCACTGGAAGCTCATACACGAATTCTCATCGGTAAAAAGATAACCTATAAAGTTACGGAGAAAGTATAGACGTATGCTCGAGTTCCTGTTTACCCGGACTCCACTTCGGTACATGGTTGACAGCTTCTGGCGCGATGAGGCATTTACCTGGCTTCTTGCAAAACAAAATCTGCCTGGGATACTAAACACTACGGCACAGGACTTCAATCCACCGTTTTACTACGTGATCATCCACAACTGGATGAATATCTTCGGCACATCGGAAGTTGCTATCCGAAGTTTCTCTCTTCTTATGTACTGTGTCGGATGTTTCGCAGTCTATGAGCACTTTAAAAACATACTAAAGACATCACACAGGCGTGCCATCGTGTACACATTACTTCTGATACTTAACCCATTGGTGCTGTATTATGCGTTTGAAGGGAGGATGTACAGTACTCTTTTTGCTCTTGCAATGGTTTCTTCTTACTTTTTCCTAACCGGAAAGAATCGTGCGTATCTGGCTGTAACGGTAGCAGGTTTATGGACACACCTTTTTATGGGGCTTGTTGTAGTTACCCAAATCCTCTTTTATCTTATTGAACATAATCTCTGGAAAAAAAGCAGTAAAAAACAAGAAACTGTCAGGTTGCCCTATATGCTTGGATCTATCGCTCTGGTAATTCCATGGCTTATCTTTTTTCTTTCGCAAAACCGCGCAGTGCAGAACGGATTCTGGGTTTCCTACCTTCAGCTTGGCGACTACATCCTGCTGCCGGGATATCTTTTTACCGGAATATATAAAGACTACTGGGCTCCGGTATTCCAAGTTGCCACCCTAAGACAGTACCTTTACCTGACCAGTCTGCTGTTTACGCTCATTGCCGGAGTAGCACTCACGTTGCGTGCTCAGAGTATGCAAGTACTACGTGTAAGACGTTATTATCTTTACCTCGCGTTTATCCCTATTGCTGCCGTCGTGTTTGTGTCATTTTTTCAGCCTCTTTTCGTACCAAGGTACCTCGTGATGGCTTCAGCAGCACTCTCGGTACTTGCAATCTTGATTCTGCATGATCTTTCACGACCCTGGCAGCTGGTGTTCGGGCTGATAGTTGCAGCGGTTGCTATTCAGGGGCAACTTTTCCAGCTTGAATACCGCGACAAAGGTTCTATGCGCGAACTCTCCTTTGAGTTACGACAACTCATGAACGAATCAACAGTAATTTATGTGGAATCCGAGCTGGACTTGATAGAAGCACAATATTACTTTGGCGAAAACAGGGTGTATCTTTATGGTGTCCAATATGAAACCATACCTCATTATGTGGGAAAGGTATTAATACCCAAAAGCCGGATCCGCACCGAAGTCCCGAAATTTCCTGGCCGGGCAATAATCATCAGTAACGTTGGCAAACGAGACTACCGTATAGAGTCTACTTTTTTCTGACCCGTCAGAAATGAGTATACGTCCGCAAGAAAGTACAGTGAACCGGTACAGATCACCTCAGGAGAACTTATTCCTGCAAGCACCAAATCAAGTGATTTTGCGGCAGAGTATACTGTACGGTAGTTCCGGAAGCCGAGCCGGTCTAGACTGGAGGCAACTTCATGAGGATCTGCAGAGATATTTACAAAATCAGCTTGATTGTCAAAGAAATCCGTTACTATGATTTCGCTGGCATAGGGAATAATCAATTCCAGCATTGACCCGATCTCTTTCCCCTGTTTAAAGGCAAGAATAAAGGCCCATTTTTTCCCGTGAGCAGCTTCCGTAATGCTCGAGAGGAACGATTGGATTTTCTGTGTGTTATGAGCCCCATCCAGAATAAGCTTCTTGCCTGCATAGGTTATGCAGTCATACCTGCCGCGATAGCGGACACCTGAAAGTGCCCTTTTTATCAGATCAGGCTTTAGAGAAAACCCATCCCGCTTTGCGGCATAGGTGACGGCAGATAGTGCCATTGCTGCATTGTCGCGCTGGTATGCTCCCTTCAAACCGAGTGTTACATTATCAATCAGGATGTCTTCTACCTCTACCCGATACCTTCCCTGATCATATTCATTTAATACCTTTTCCGGTTCGACGTATTCGATACGTGCGACCGCATGCTCCGCTGCTTTATCAAATATAGATTCTAGAAGCGGCTGTTTAAGTACAAACACCCTGTTTCCCGGACGGATAATTCCCGCTTTCTGTGCTGCAATCTCCTGAAGAGTGTTACCGAGAAGCGGTACGTGGTCGTAGCCGATGGTAGTTATTACTGCGATTTTATCGGGGTTTTCAACCGTATTGGAGCCGTCAAACAAACCGCCGACTCCCGTCTCGATAACGGCATAATCAACCTTCATTTTTTCGAAAATTGAGTACGCGAGCGATATTAAAACCTCAAAATAGGTGAGGAGTCCCCACCCGCGTGAATTCGTTCTTTCAATTGCCGGAAGCATACTGTTAACGGCGGAAACAAACTGTGACTCGGTAATGAGCTTTCCATCTATTTGAAATCGCTCCCGGACATCCAGCAGATGCGGCTTTACATGCAGCCCGGTTCTCTTCCCGTGCTCTCGAAGAAGCCGTTCAGTAATCACGGCAGTTGAGCCCTTTCCGGAGGTTCCGGCGATGTGTATGACCCGTAGCGACTCCTGGGGATTACCTAGCTCCTGTAAAAGATGACGGGTTCTCCGGAGACCATATTCGCCCGGAAACTTCTCCATGTTTGTTTTCGGTAGAAAACTGTACAGAAAGCGTAATGTTTCCTGGTAATTCCCCGGTTTCATAGCGAATAGTATACTTTACTGCTTCTTGATTTTCCCTGAACCCAACTGTATAGTTGTGCCATGTCACTGCGTACTTCAGAACCTGACCTTTATCGGTTACTCGAAGGTGAAATAACCCGCCAGCGGGAGGGTATTGAACTCATCCCCTCTGAAAACTATGTCAGTGTTGCAGTTCTCGAGGCAATGGGGACAGTGTTCACAAATAAATACTCTGAGGGATTTCCGCGTAAAAGGTATTACGGAGGACAGGAGTTCACGGATCAGATAGAACAGATAGCAATTGACCGTGCAAAGAAGCTTTTCCGCTGCGATCATGCTAATGTTCAGCCGTACTCCGGTGCTATCGCGAACATGGCGGCGTTTTCATCATGGCTTGAGCTTGGTGATACGATACTTGGAATGGATTTAAGTCATGGCGGACATCTGACACACGGTCATCCGCTTACCTTGATGGCAACCATGTACCGTTTTGTTCGCTATAAAATGAAGGATACTGAAACCGGTGAGATTGACTATGATCAGTTGCGTGCAGTCGCAAAAAAGGAGCGACCGAAAATTGTACTTGCCGGATTTTCCGCCTATCCGCGGGAGTTGAACTACGCAAGAATCGCAGAGATTGCCAAAGAGGTAGATGCCATAGCTGTAATGGATATTGCACATATCGCGGGTCTTATTGCAGGAGGTGTACTGGAAAATCCGTTTGATCATGGTTTTGATATGTGTACTACAACTACACATAAGACTCTACGTGGTCCACGTGGCGGTATGATTCTTACACGGGGAATCGCAGGAAATCCACTTAAACAGCCTGAAAAGAAACGTGAAAACCTGCCTACTCTGGTTGATCGTGCAGTTTTCCCCGGAGTCCAAGGAGGGCCAATTATGAATATTGTTTTTGCAAAAGCAGTCGCATTTGGCGAAGCACTCCAGCCGGAATTTGCAGAATACGCGAGACAGGTAGTAAAAAATGCGAAACACCTTGCAAAACATCTGATGAAAAGAGGATTTAAGCTGATTACGAATGGAACCGATAACCATCTCATGCTGGTAGACATGATGTCCTCTTTTCAAATGAAAGGGAAACAGGCCGAGTCTGTACTCGACCAGATTGGACTAACGTTAAATAAAAATGTTATACCGGACGACCCGCTTCCACCATATGACCCAAGCGGAATCCGGCTTGGTACTCCGGCAGTTACTACCCGTGGCATGAAGGAGCAAGACATGGAAACTATCGCAGACTGGATGTACCGGGCAGTCACACATGCCAATGATTCGACATATCTGACAAAGATGTCTGCTGAAGTCCGGGAATATTGTATTCGCTTCAAACTGCCCAGCGATAGCTCAGGGTCTGACGTATAATAGGCGTATGCCGTTGCTATATGCGCTGATTGCAGTCAATCTGATCATGGCCCTTGTTACCGGGCTGACATATCAGACCCTTCCTCCACAGGTTCCCCTCTTTTATACTAGGCCATGGGGTGAAGAACAGCTTGCAGACATTTGGATGCTTGCTCTGGTACCCTTTCTCTTGCACACTTCCTTCTTCTTCAACAACTGGCTCAGAATGCGTTACTTTGCGAAAGATTCATTTATGAACGGATTGCTGAACGCGGCTAACTGGTTTATCATGCTTTCATTTTGTGGAGTATTTCTGAAACTTATTCTATTAGTCACATGATTAACCCACTTCTTATTATAGGTTTAAGTGCTCTTATCTCTTATCTGCTAACATTTCCAACGATAGCTATCGCGCGTCGATTTAGACTTGTTACAGATATATCAAAACGGTTCCATCCGGCACATGTTCATACGGGTATTATTCCCCGTGGTGGTGGTATTCCGATTTATTTGACAATCCTTATAATGAGTCTTCTATTTTTACCGATAAATAAAATCATTATTGGAATTCTGCTCGGAACGTTTCTACTCTTGATAGTTGGACTTCTGGATGATTATTACGATGTTTCACCGTACTGGCGATTTGGTGCCAACATCCTTATCGCGGTACTGGTGGTTTCCTGCGGACTTGGAATTCCCTATATCTCCAATCCATTTTCTAAAGAAGTCATCCGTCTGGACCAGTGGGTTGTTACATTCCAGCTTTTCGGTACTCACACAGTACTTATTGTTGCAAATGCGCTTGCCGTCCTCTGGCTTACCTGGATTATGAATATGGTTAACTGGAGCAAAGGGGTTGATGGTCAGTTGCCGGGCTTTGTCTCGATAACTGCTTTGTTTCTCGGTCTCCTCTCCCAGCGTTTCACCTCACATGACATTTCTACTCAGACAGTTGCCCTGCTTTCATTTATGGTCTCGGGAGCATTTCTGGGATTTCTGCCTCATAATTTTTACCCACAGCGAATTATGCCTGGATACGGTGGAGGAGCGCTGGCGGGGTTTTTGCTCGGCGTACTCTCAATTCTCTCGTTCGGTAAACTGGGAACGGCAGTTCTTGTCCTTGCTATTCCTACCATTGATGCTGTATATGTAATCATTCGACGCCTCAAAAACCGGAAATCACCGTTCAAAGCGGACTGGGGACATTTTCACCATCGGCTCCTTGAGATCGGCTGGGGAAAGCGAAGGATTGCGTTGTTCTACTGGATAATTTCGCTGTTTCTTGGTGTAACCAGTTTGTTTCTGGATGGATATGAAAAGGCAATAACCTTCCTGACCATTGGCATACTCCTTATTGTTTTCATAGTAATTATAGAGCGCCTCAAAAAGTCCAAACTGGTATAATCGGCACATAATGAAATACTGCATTAAAACCTTCGGTTGCCAGCAGAACGTTGCCGACTCTGAACGGATTTCAGCTGCGTTTAATGCCAGAGGAATGACCCCAACCGAGTCATACGAAGATGCAAACTATGTCATCATAAACACCTGTATGATCCGGCAGAAAGCCGAGGACCGGGTATACGGTCTGGTACGGAACCTGGCGGAAATCAAGAAACGGAAACTGAAGCACAACGAACTGTTTAAAATCATCGTTACGGGCTGTATGGTCGGTGTCGCGTTTCGCGACAAAACGGGTGCCTATTTTGATAAAATCCGGACGCTCATGCCTGATGTCGACGAATTCATGCCCATCGAGGAAGTTGGCTTCGATAACGAACCCGTTCGAAAAGACAGAAAACATGCCTGGGTTCCTATCTCGAACGGCTGTAATAACTTCTGCACTTTTTGTATTGTCCCTTTTACCAGAGGACGGGAGATCAGCCGGCCGTATACGGACATTATTTCTGAATGCCAGCGCCTCCGGGATGAGGGATATACCTCCGTGATGCTTCTTGGGCAAAATGTAAACTCGTATGGAGCAGATCTGATAGTTGGAGAGTCTAACATCCAGGTTATGCGGGATATTGATAAGACATATTTTCAGAATACGCAAAAAGAGATACGGGAATACGAGGTGAACGGGAAGGTAGTAAAACCGGTATATGTAAAGCATCTCGGAAGACAGCGCATTCCTACACTGTTTCCGGCACTACTTGCAGATGTTGCCAGGATGGGGTTTACGCTTGTTGACTTCATTTCTTCAAATCCCTGGGATTTTTCGGAAGAACTCATACAAGTAATAGCCCAAAACCAGAATATTTCACGAACGATACATCTTCCCGTCCAATCCGGAGATTCAAATGTCCTAAAGCGCATGAACCGCTGGTACACCGCTGAAGAGTATATCGCGCTCACCGATCGCCTGAAACAACAGGTTCCCGGTATCCGTTTTACCACAGACATTATTGTAGGGTTCTGTGGTGAAACAGAGGCTGAATTTGAAAACACCGTCGCCTTGTGTAAACGTGTAGGTTTCCTGAAAGCCTACATTGCCATGTACTCTCAACGCCCGATGACTGCAGCCACCAAGGTTTTCCCCGATGATGTTCCACACGCAGAGAAAAAAAGGCGCTGGCAGGTACTGGAAGATCTGATCAACACTCCGAATCTATCTAATGCAGCATATAAATTTCATTATTCCCGACCCCATGCGTAAATTCCTTGAACAGCACGTAGTAAAGGCCGGGCAGCTTATTGTCGAACTGGAACAGAAAACGGGAAGAACCACCAAAGGCTCCGGTGGAAACATCCAGACCAAAGCTGATCTTGCAACTGAAAAGTATCTCGTAACTGCAATTCGTGATGCGTATCCCGATCACGCCATTCTCTCGGAAGAGTCCCATACGAATTATTCTATTGATGCTTCTCATCTCTGGATAATGGACCCGATAGACGGGACAAATAATTACGCGTTCGGACGTTCGTTTTCAGCGATTTCACTTGCCTATGCAGAGCGGGGCACCATTATCGCAGGTGCGGTATACAACCCCTTCATTGGAGAACTATATAGCGCCGAAGCGGGCGAAGGCGCATTCCGAAATGGGGAGCGTTTTTCCCTTCCTGAACGTGCTGATGGACATCACTGGATCGTCGGCAGCGATATCTCATACGAAGCTGCAAAAACGCGCCACCATCTCGAAATCCTGCAAAAGATCGATCCGACCCCGTTTATTGTGATGTTTGCGGCGGCTGCACCCGAGCTCTGCTGGGCAGCCTCTGGTAGAATAGATGTGTACCTTCACTCTGATTTAAGGCCCTGGGATGTTGCCGCCGCATCGCTAGTTCTGGCAGAGGCGGGGGGGGTCTTTTTTGACTGGGCTGGTAAACCATCACGATGGGACAATCCCGCAGTAGTAGCCGGATCGGAACGGTATGTGTCACAAGTTTTGCAATATTTATAATTATAATATGAGACTGTTGGTAACCGGTGGTGCCGGATTTATCGGATCAAACTTTATTCGCTACTGGCTTACGACTCACCCTGATGATCAGGTTATCAACTTCGATGCCCTTACCTACGCCGGCAATCTTGAAAATCTGCGAGATATCGAGGACAACCCGAATTACGAATTCGTTAAAGGTAATATCTGTGACCGTGATGCAGTAGATGCCGTGATGTCCCGCGTGGATACCGTAGTTCACTTCGCAGCCGAGTCTCACGTAGACAGGTCTATAAGCGATCCGATGCCGTTTATAAAAACCAACGTTGAGGGTACGTTTGTATTACTCGAATCGGCTCTTAAGCATTCCATCTCCCGGTTTCATCACATCTCGACCGATGAGGTGTTTGGCGCACTTCCGCTCGATTCAAAACGCAAGTTTACAGATGATACAAAGTACGATCCGCATAGCCCATACTCTGCCTCGAAAGCTGCATCGGATCATTTGGTCCGGGCCTATCACGATACCTACGGACTTCCGGTAACCATCTCAAACTGTTCAAATAACTTCGGCCCGTACCATTTCCCGGAGAAGCTGATACCGCTTGCAATTACGAATATCCTGGAAGGGAAAAAAGTACCGGTCTATGGTGATGGTCTGTACGTGCGCGACTGGCTGTATGTTAAGGACCACTGCACTGCAATTGACGCCATCTTGACAAATGGTAAAATCGGACGCACATACCTGGTTGGAGGACTAACGGAGGATATACCGAATATCGAAGTAATCCGCAGAATTCTTCGTATCATGGGAAAGGGGGAAGAGATGATTGAGTATGTTAAGGATCGTCCTGGTCACGATCGAAGGTACGCAATCGACTGGACCACTATCAAACGTGAGCTTAACTGGAAACCCGCCTACAGCTTTGACCAAGCACTCCAAGAGACTATACACTGGTTTGAATCGAACAGACAATGGTGGGAGCGGATCAAATCCGGTGCCTATCGTGAATATTATCAAAATCAATACTCGGTAACTGAATGAAATCAATCGCCATAACCGGAGGAAGCGGCCTGGTAGGTTCACGTCTCAAAGAGCTCCTATACTCACGGTTCAATTTCATTGATATTACTTCTGAGAAACTTGACATCAGGGAAGCCACCGCTGCCCGTGATATGCTCTCGAGCCTAGAGTGTGACGCATTCGTTCATCTTGCAGCATACACCGATGTTGACGGAGCGGAACGAGACCCGGAAGCAGCGAGATTGCTGAATGTAGAGGGAACTCGAAATGTATATGAACCAATCCATGAACGAGGCATCCCCTTCGTCTTTTTTTCTACCGATTTTGTATTTGACGGAGAAAATCCTCCCTACACGGAATATTCGTCACGGAACCCGATCTCGGTTTACGGTCGCACAAAGGCTGAAGCGGAAGAGCTGGTAGAAGAAGACGGGTGTATTATCAGGATTTCGTATCCGTACCGAGCTGCTTTCGAAAAAAAACGGGATTTTATCCGGACTCTGAAAACGCACCTTGAGCAAGGAAGGCCGTTATCATTGATCGAGGACTCGGTGGTAACCCCGACATTTATTGACGATATCGCGGCGGTGCTGTCCAGACTCCTGACCGAATTTAAACCGGGAATAGTTCATGCAGTAGGAGCATCCAGTCATACCCCTTTAGAGATAGGTCACGCAATTGCTGACAAATTCGGCTATGATTCGTCCCTGATCAGTCCTACCAGCTACAAAGCTTACTTCGCCGGAAAAGCACAGCGTCCCCGTCGGTCACGAATTCTCCCTTCTTTGGGGTTTGCAACCGGAATGCGTACTCTTGATGAAGGATTGAATGCGTTAATGGTTCATCCTGACGCGAAGGAGTTGTGAATTTACACATTATTTATTATCATTAACCTTTATGACAATTACTATCGTAGGTCACGGTTATGTTGGCCTGGTTACTGCCTGTGTCTTTGCTCATTTCGGAAACACGGTTTGGGTGATCGGACGCAATCCTGAGAAACTGAAGCGTCTGAAGGGCGGAGATCCGATTATTTTTGAACCCGGACTGGAAGAGTTGTTGAAAAAGAATCTAAGCGCGGGTCGTATACTTTTTACAGATGCATACGACCAAGCAATTCCAGCCTCAGAAATAGTATTTACTGCCGTAGGTACACCTCCCAAAGCAAAAGGTGAAGCTGATCTAAGCATGGTACTGCAGGTAGCTGAAAATATTGGCAGGAATCTGCGTACTGGGTACACGGTTGTTTCCTGCAAAAGTACCGTTCCCGTAGGGACAAATCTTGAAGTCAAGAAAGTTATCGATTCTGTAAAGCCCGATGGAGCAGAAGTTGATGTCGCTTCCTGTCCCGAATTCCTCCGTGAGGGTACCGGCATAAATGATACCTTGTATCCCGACCGGGTTGTTATAGGGACACAAAGTCAGAAAGCGGCAGAATTACTCCTAAGACTTCACGAACCGCTTCCGGGAACGAGAGTTGTCACCGATCTTGCGTCTGCAGAACTGATCAAGTATGCATCGAACGCGATGCTTGCGACTAAGATTTCTTTTGCAAATCTTATGTCATTCTATTGTGAAGCATGCGGGGCAGATGTAGAGGAAGTTCTGGAAGCAGTGGGACTCGATGCGCGCATAGGCCGTGAGTTTCTGTATCCCGGTCTGGGTTACGGCGGATCCTGTCTGCCAAAGGACGTAAAGGCAATTGTTACTACCGGAATGTCTCTAAATATTGATACTGCGCTTCTTGATGCTGTGGAAGAGGTAAACATTCAGGCAAAACAGAACTTTATCCGGAAAATTTTCCGGCACATTGCCGGAAAACGGGTTGCACTCTGGGGACTTGCCTTTAAACCGGACACCGATGACATCCGTTTTGCACCGTCACTTGATGTTCTTGATGCGCTTTTGAAGGAAGGATACGACGTGCATGTCTACGATGCAGAAGCAATGGACAATATTCGTTTACAGTACCATGACAAGATTACGTATCACACTTCCGCATATGACGCAGTCAAGAGTGCCGACGGTTTGTGCATACTGACTGAGTGGAATGAATTCAAGAATGCAGACCTTGAGAAGGTTAAGTCATTGCTCGCATCTCCGGTTATCATCGACGGTCGGAATCTCTATCGCCCGGACAAAATGCAAGAGCTGGGATTCACCTATATTTCTACCGGTCGCGTTCCGGTTACCGGCACCCCTAAATAAGGTATGAAGGTATTAATAACCGGCGGTGCAGGCTTCATAGGATCACATCTTGCAAAGCACTGTTTGTTGCATGATCATGAAGTAACGATTATTGATAACCTTATTACGGGTAATCACCGGAACATTGAACCCCTAATTTCGAAGCCTGGATGCACTTTTCTGGAGGCTGACATCGTGAGTTTTGACTTCAACACTTTGGACAGTTTCGACGTGGTTTTTCACCTGGCTTCGCCGGCATCACCGGTACAGTACTCGAAGTATCCTCTTCAGACTCTTCGCACGAACGCTGAGGGAACACATCGGGTGCTGGAGTTCATGCGTCGCACAAATTCTCCGAGATTTCTGTTGGCATCCACCTCTGAAGTGTATGGTGACCCTAAGGAGCATCCGCAAAAGGAGGAATACTGGGGAAATGTAAATTCATTCGGGCCCCGTTCCTGTTATGATGAGGCTAAACGATACGCAGAGGCAATCACCTATACCTACGGTACAACGTACGGGATAGATGTGAGAGTCGCCCGAATCTTCAATACATACGGTCCTGCAATGGAACCTGACGATGGAAGGGTTGTCTCAAATTTTATCACCCAGTGTATTTCCGGCAAAGATATCACAGTATTCGGAAACGGTTCTCAGACCCGCTCGCTATGCTATGTATCAGACATGGTACATGGCCTTTATGAACTTGCAACCAGAGACGGTCTCGGGATGGAGGTAATCAATCTTGGAAACCCAAACGAGAAAACTGTTCTTGAAATAGCAAAAATTATTAAGACTATCACTGGTTCCGACTCGGAAATTGTCTATAAACCCATAGGTAAAGATGACCCACAAAGAAGACGGCCAGATATTACAAAGGCACGATTACTTCTTGGCTGGGAACCTGCTGTTGAGCTAGAGGCAGGTCTCGTCTATACTGTTGAGTATTTCAGAAATCTTTTATGAGTCGTGCAGTTGTCATCCTTCCAACCTATAATGAGGAAGGGAATATTCGCAGTGTAATCGAGGGCGTTTTTGCACAGGCTGGGAAAAAACCATCATGGGATTTGCATATTCTCGTGGTAGAAAGCACCTCTCAGGACCGAACCGACGAAATAGTTACAGGGCTCCAGAAAAACTACAAGAAACTACACATCCTACGGACTAAAAAAGAAGGACTTGGTAAGGCGTATATCCGAGGATTTGAGTATGCACTGAATATACTGAACGCAGACATTATATTTCAGATGGATGCTGATTTATCACATGAACCGGCTAAAATTCCGGCTTTCCTGAGCTTGATCGAATCCGGAGCCGACTTTGTTATCGGATCGCGGTATACGAAAGGGGGAAGTATCCCGGAAAATTGGGATTTTCACCGGAAACTATTTTCTGTCCTGGGAAATTGGATAATTCGCATCGGCTTCATGAACATGAAGATCACAGATTGGACCTCTGGATTCCGGGCAATTCGTGCGCCACTGATTCGAAATATCATTGCCAAGGTAGATAATTTTTCCGGATATGTATTTCAGGTGGCAATTCTCGATAATGCACTTAAGAATGGAGCGACGGTAAAGGAACTCCCGATTCAGTTCAAGGACCGGAAGGAAGGAAAATCGAAGATTGACTCTATTGAGTACATCATCCAGACACTCCTCTATGTATTCTTGGAATCGTCGTTCGTCAAGTTTGTTCTTGTTGGCGGAACAGGTTTTCTTCTTGATTCAATTATCTTGTATATTCTTGCTTTGAAATTGCATTTCCCGCCATGGTTCGCAAAACTCATCAGTGCCGAAACTGTTATCATCTCGAACTTTACGCTTAATAATTTCTGGAGCTTTTCACATAAGCAGCTTGATCTAAGGTGGAAAACGTATTTCAGAGGGCTTCTGAAATTTAATATTGTATCTTCCGGAAACATTTTCATTCAGACGATCGGCATCAGTGTAATGACATATCTCTTCGGAAAATCAAATATTATCCTTTACAACGCGCTGATAATAATATTACTTGTGATTCCCTATTCCTATTTCTTCTATAACAAATTCATCTGGAAAGATTCCCGATAGGATGGCTCGCGTCGCTCAAGAGTGGGGTTAGATCTAAAGTTATTAATTATCTGATTTCTCCTGTTTCACTGCGTAGTCACTTGAGATCCAGCCTTCACTTCCGGATTCAAGGCGTATTTTAAACCAGCCGTCGGTCTCCTCCACCAGAACATAGGTCTCATTTGGTGATACTTTCGCAATCTCGATTGAGTTGACAGTCGGTTCTGAACGCACACGAAGAAATCCAGTCGGAGTATTCTGTATCGTCACTTTTGGTGAGTTGTCTTCAGCCCCGGATGTGTCCAGCTCTGCACTCTCTGTCGCTTCCTTCTTCTCCTTCTCACGTTGTGCCTGTTTTTCCTTTAGTAATTGATTGACATCTTTTTTAGTAGAATCGACTACTAGCGAAAAGGAGATACTGGTACGGTATCCGCCATCGACATTAATCTTTTGTGTGCGGCGGAAAAATCCCGGAAGATAGACGGAGACCTCGTGATTTCCACTCAAGATATCATTTAACGCAATGGGGGCAACTCCCTTTTCATCATTGTCAAAATAAACTATTGCGCCTGGCGGATCTGTTTCCACATAGACCTGACCATGGTTACCTGACTTCATCTTTCCTTCCACCCGCTGCATAGTCATAATTTCTCCTCCGGATGACACCTCAGAAGAACCAAGTTCTCTGTTGACGTATGTTAATGCATGCTGAGTAACCCGGACTTTTCCCTGCCAGGAAACAATATTTGATGCCATTCCCTCGGGAATAAGTTTGACAGTGTATTCTCCTGCTTTTAACTTATCTTCGAATGGGGTTTTTCCGACAGCTGTGGAATCAATAAAAACTCCTGCAGACGGTGACGAATGAATTCTTAGACGTCCCATATCCGCCTCCCGCTTGAAAATTACATCTTTCAGGAGAATGAAAATCCCGAATCCCGTGACGAGAAAGAGTACATACACGATCTTTTTTTTCATAAACGTGCTCATCCATTCTAATTGAGTTAGAGCTAATATGCAAGGTGGCGGAGTGTCGGGTATAATGCCGCTATGCATGTATGCAGTAATTGTGGTTACGGATCAGCTAGCTGGCTCGGAAGGTGTCCGGGTTGCGGTGAGTGGAATACATTCAAGAAAATGCAAGACACACCCGATGGCAGTAATCGTAAAACTTCGGATACAATGAAGACAGTATCGCTCTCTTCATTTGGCAAAGGGGACATGACCCGTTACCCGAGCGGTATACATGAGTTCGACCGTGTACTGGGAGGCGGCTTCGTCAAAGGTGCTGTCGTACTTCTAACAGGCGAACCGGGTATCGGAAAATCAACACTAATTTTGCAGGCGATGCAGAACTTCCGTACTCTCTACGTTTCCGGTGAAGAGGGTGGAGAACAGATCAAAGGGCGTGCAGATAGACTCGGTGTTGACCATGGGAAATTTATTTTTACAAATACGCTTCAACTGGAAGCACTGGAAGACGGTATTCGTGAGCGTAAAAATGAATTTGAAATTATCGTCATCGATTCCATCCAGACACTCTATTCAAACCGCATCGAAAGTCAGCCTGGAAGCATCGCACAAATTCGGGAGTTGACATACCGGCTGGTACAGTTGGCAAAGGAGCTTCGTATTCCTATGGTGATTGTTGGACATGTAACAAAAGGAGGTGATGTCTCGGGTCCGAAAACTTTGGAACATATTGTCGACGCAGTGTTGCTCTTTGAAGGCGAGCGTATATCACAATACCGTATTTTACGAAATCAGAAGAATCGGTTTGCTTCCACGGACGAGATCGGCATTTTCCAGATGGCAGGCGGTGGCCTGGAAGAGATAACAGAATCGATCGCTTTTGTAGGCGAGGTAGACGTCTCAGTACCGGGAAAAGCTGTGGCCGGAATCATCGATGGGAACCGCCCTCTTTTCTTTGAGATACAAGCTCTGACAGTGCCTACGTCGTTACCAGTACCGAGACGGGTAGTAAAAGGAATCGACTATAACAAACTCCTTCTCCTCCTTGCCGTAATGCGCAAACACTTGAATCTGAGTTTTGATGCCATGGATATTTATGTCAATGTCGTGGGCGGACTTGAAGTTCGTTCACCAGCGGCAGATATGGGAATTATGGCAGCGCTGATATCTTCGATGAAAAACCTGCGACTGCCGGAAAAAACGATATTTGTCGGAGAAGTGGGATTACTTGGTGAAATCCGATCAGTTCCCCACCAGAAGCGAATTGCTTCTGAGTCGAAACGGCTTCAGTTTACGTCAGTCATATCAAGCCATGATACGAAAGATGTAAAGCAGCTTATGAAGAGGCTTATTGCAAAATAAAGGTTCGTTCAACTCGGTTTTTCTTACCGTTTGCGCCTATAACCTCTATAACGATGGTGTTACTTCCCTTCTTAAGCGGCATGGTGTATTCGAATACCCCTTTCTGATTTTGATATACCCGCTCACCATAAATATACACACTCGCATCCTTTTCTGTAATGCCTTGCACGGTAATTGCCTCGATACCGCGAAATGTTCCTTCCGTCGGTTGGGTAATTGAAAGACTCGGCGGTGTAAGAAACAGCTTAACCTGATAACCAAAATAAACCGCAAATACCAGGAGCAGGACCGCCACCCCTGCAATTACTATTCGCCGGGTCTCCGATTTAAAATATTTTGACTCGACTTTTTTCTTGAACTTCACTTCTTCCTGCCGTTCATAGTCACGGCGGAAGTAAGCAATCATCGATTCGGTGTCCAGATCAAGAAACTCCGAATAATTCTTTATAAGACCCGTGATATAAACCTTTGATGAAAAAACTTTCCAGTCATTTTCTTCAAGTGCGCGCAGAAATTTTTCCCGAATACGGGTTTTCTCCTCGACTTGTCTGATCGAAAGTCCTTTATTTTTCCGTTGTCTGGATAAAATTGTCCCTACTGATAGCATAGCGGTGGCGGAAATCCCGAACGGGACGGAAGAGCCGTTTTCAATTGGCGCGTTCTGTGTACTCGCCGGTTTCCGGATTGACAACTATGGTTTCTCCCTGTTTTACAAAGAGAGGAACCATGACGGTAATACCGGTTTCAACTATTGCCGGTTTGCGTGCACCAGACACAGTATCACCCTTTACTGCATCTTCCGTTTCAATAACGGTAAGGCGAACAGTCGCCGGCGGCCTGATTGCAAGCGGACGCTCGGCATACATATATACGAAGATTGTTTCTCCTTCTTTTAAATAGTTTACCGCATCCCCGGCTACTGTGAGCGGAATCGTATATTGTTCATAGTCTTTGTCCATAGCGTACATATTTTCAGCATCCTTATACAGATACTGCATTTCGAGGGATACCACTTCGATAGTTTCCACAATTTCGTTTGATTTGAAGGTATAGTCAACCTGTTTACCCGATTCGACATTCTTGAGCCGGGTGCGCATAAGAGCAGATCCCTTGCCGGGAGAATAGAACTCGGCTTTCAGCACCTGATGAGGCTTATCCTGATACAGAACGAACTCACCTTTTTTGATATTACCGGCATTGATTTTCATGTGACGTGATAAACAGAATCTATGGAAAGCTTATTGTACCAAAAACGAGCGTTCTTTTCAGCTTAGCTCCTTTCGCAACTCTTCCATAAGTTTTTTTCCTTTACCGGAGAGGTTCTCAGGTATTTTGATCTTAAAGACAATATACTGATCCCCTCTCCTGTTCGACCGCGGATAGGGAATTCCACGATCTTTCAGGCGCACCACGGAACCACTGGCCGTCCCGGGACGAACCTTAAGCTTCACACTGCCATCAATCGTAGGAACTTCAATGGTCGTCCCCAGAACCGCATCCGGAATCGAGATTTCCTGCTCATAGATCACGTTCTGACCCTCGCGCTTGAAGTACTTGTGTGGAGCCACCTCAACCGTCAGATCAAAGTCTTCGAAGCGGATCGTGGTACCGGAATCGACACCGGCAGGAATCTTGATTTTACGGGTTTTCCCCCCTATAACGGTCTCCTTTTCCACCCCCTTTACCGCCTCATCAAATGTCAGCTTCATCTGGTATAGCGGCCGTCTGGTGCGAGCCCGCCCGCCAAATGGCGACTGGCCGCCGAAAAACTGCTCGAAGATCTCGAAGGGATCGTTAAAGTTGACATCGAAATCGAAGCCGAAGTCCTCCGGCCGACCAGTATAAGTGTACCCCCCGAATGGCCCCTGTCCTGCAGCTGCCCCCCCGCCGGGGTATCCGCCGGCCGCTCGACCTCCAAACTTTTCATATGCAGCATGGCCAACCTGGTCATAGATCTGCCTCTTTTTGGGGTCGGAAAGGACCTCATACGCTCTGTTGATCTCTTTAAAGGTCTTTTCGGCATCGGGGGACTTATTCCGGTCCGGGTGCCACTCGAGCGCTTTTTTCCGGTATGCTGCCTTGATATCCGCGACTGAGGCATTTTTGCTCAACCCGAGCAGTTCGTAATAGTCGGCCATAGGACGTTAGCTAACTACTTCGCCCTCCTCAACGTCTTTATCCGTGTTTTTAGAGCCGCCGACCTCCGTATTTTCACCAGCTCCGTCCGTTGTCCCGTTTGAGCTAGAGGCATCCTGCGCTTCACTCTTTTGGTTTTCTTGGATCGCAGGACCGAGCTTCTGGATCGCAGAGGATAGCTCGCTAGTCTTGGCATCAATTTCCTGCGCCGTACCTGACTCGATAATCTTCTTAAGTTCTTCAATCTTTCCTTGTACCTCTGCCTTAACGTCGGCCGGAGCTTTATCACCCGCATCCTTGAGAGATTTCTCGGCGACAAAGATCATGTGATCCGCCTTATTTTTGGCCTCGACCTTCTCACGTAGCGCTTTATCGGCTTCGGCATTCTTTTCTGCCTCCTCCTTCATGCGCTCAATCTCTTCTTTGGTGAGACCAGTAGAACCGGTGATCTTGATGGACTGTTCCTTGCCGGTGGCCTTGTCCTTTGCGGTTACGGTAAGAATACCGTTCGCATCGATATCGAATGAAACCTCAATTTGCGGCACGCCCCGCGGCGCAGGCGGAATGCCGTCCAGTATAAAGCGGCCCAGCGACTTATTATCGGCCGCCATCGGACGCTCTCCCTGGACAATATGGATCTCGACCTGGGTCTGATTGTCGGCGGCCGTCGAGAAGACTTCTGACTTGGTGGCCGGGATTGTAGTGTTGCGGGGAATAAGTGGGGTTGCCACACCACCGAGTGTTTCTACACCCAGGGTAAGCGGCGTCACATCTAAGAGCACCACATCTTTTGTTTCACCAGTAAGAACCCCAGCCTGTACAGCAGCACCGATAGCAACAACCTCGTCGGGGTTTACCGAGCGGTTCGGTTCCTTGCCGAAGAACTCCTTCACTGACTCAATGATCTTTGGCATGCGTGTCATTCCACCAACTAAGACCACTTCATCAATCTCATCCTTGGTGAGCTTTGCATCTTTAAGGGCTTCCTTGACAGGCTGGAATGTCTTCTTGATCAGATCATCCACCAGCGATTCCAGCTTGGAGCGAGAGAGCTTCATGACAAGATGCTGCGGCACGTTGTCTTTTACCGTGATGAACGGCAGGTTAATTTCCGCCTCCATCGAGCTGGATAATTCGATCTTTGCCTTTTCCGCGACGTCCTTAAGACGCTGGAGCGCCTGGGTATCCTTCCGAAGATCCACGCCGTTCTCTTTCTGGAATTCACTGGCAATGTGATCGATAATCAACTGATCAAAATCATCTCCACCGAGGTGCGTATCACCGTTTGTGGCCTTCACCTGGAATACACCGTCGCCGAGTTCAAGAATCGTAATGTCAAACGTACCTCCGCCAAGATCGTAAACCGCAATAGTGTGCGCATGCGATTTGTCCAAACCATATGCCAGAGCAGCTGCAGTTGGTTCGTTGATGATGCGGACCACTTCAAGCCCAGCGATTTCGCCCGCCTGCTTGGTTGCCTGGCGTTGAGCATCGTCGAAGTAAGCCGGCACTGTGATAACCGCTTTTTCCACTTTCTCGCCAAGATAGGCTTCCGCATCTGCCTTGATCTTTTGAAGAATCTTCGCAGAAATCTCCTGCGGAGTATACTCCTTTCCATTCACCTCGATCACCGCCATATCGTCACGGCCAGCTTTGACGGTGTAAGGGAGAAGCTTAATATCGCGCTGCACCGATTCGTCACTGAAGCGACGACCCATGAGTCGCTTTGCGGAGAAGATGGTCTGTTTAGGGTTGATGACCATCTGCCGCTTGGCCACATCGCCGACTACGTTTTTCACGGGATCCACGACGGACGGGATAACGTTTCGTCCTTCCTGCGAATGGATAATTTTCGGCTTGCCGCCCTCCATGACGGCAACAGCAGAGTTGGTTGTTCCGAGATCAATACCGATGATTTTTGCCATTGGGTTTAATTAGAAATGTTAATAATGTTTTACGACGATTTTTTGCTAACTTTTACCTGTGCGTGCTGGATTACTTTGCCATTTATCTGATATCCTTTGCGTAGTACTTCGACAACAATACCATCTTCGTTTCCAGGTACTGCTTCGATTGCTTCCGCAGTGTGCGGGTCAAAGGGCTTGCCAACAACATCGATTTCCGTGACACCAAGATTTCCCAAAGTCTGCATGAACTGATCCTTGATCATCTTCAGGCCGGGATCGGTGATGAACTTTTCCGCCGTATCCAGATTGGCAAGTACCGGAAGAAACTCTTTGATGATCTGTCTTCGAATCATCGGTATCAGTTCCTGGCGTTCATCCTGAACCCGCCGCTCAAGATTCTGGTAATCGGCCATGGCACGCAGATATTTATCCTTGTATTCTGCTCCTTGTTCAAGTGCACTCGCAAGTTCATCACCAGTATGCGCCGGAGCAGCCTCCGTTTTTTTTGGGGATTCGTCTTTTTGTTTTCGTTTGCTGCTTGAATCTTTCATATAAGAATTAAAATAGCAACTTTATTTCGTACTTTCCCGCATAATATCTTCAATCAAATTCGAAAGATGCTCTACCTGCGGAGTTATAACCTCGTAGTACATTCGTTTCGGACCTACGACTCCAACAATACCGCGAATTTCATCACCACCCTCAAACGAGGCAAAAACGCTGGCACAGGGTTCAAAAACAGGATTATGAAAGTCTTCTTCACCCAAAATGTACATTACATCCTCTTCTACAGTAACGAAACGCTTTAATATACTTTCCCAAAAAAACGTCTCGTCAAGTAGCGTAAAGAGGTTTTTTGAAACATCAAGATTTAGGAACTCGTTTTTATCCAGCAAATTTGCCACTCCGGCATAATAAACATCACCGTAATTTGTAGCTACCAGCGAGAGAAGTCCAGTGCGCTGGGCAAGTGCCTTGGCAGCATGAGTCATAAGGCGGTGCCGGTTGTTACGCTCATCCCAGATACTATTCTTGTATGCCACTTCATCGAACGTTGAGAGCTCGCGCTTCTTCATCAGGTTTTGAATATAAAACCGGTAGCCTTTTGCTGATGGAATACGACCGGAGGAGAAATGTGTCTTGGTCAGGTATCCTTTTTTGGATAACTCCGCCATTTCGTTACGGATAGTTGCAGGGGAAACTCCCAGCTTGTATTTTTTTTCGAGCACCTCTGAACCAACCGCCTCACCCGTCTCATTATATTCCAAGATAACTGCACGGAGAATGTCTATTTGACGCTGCGTTAGATCATTCATACGGTATATTCCACACTGGTAATTAGCACAAATATATCAACTCTGCTAAACACTGTCAAGAGGGATAATAAATCAGCACTTCACGTAAGCCGTTTGCGTTTTACATCCTACTGCAGTACGTATCAAATGAGAATCGATATTACCGTGATGATCATACGGTACAATATACTAATGCTTAGTATCCATCCGGATTTTTCCACTTTTTCGCGGGTTATTACCCAATCAGCAGATTGCCAGCGCTTTTATGATCGAATTCCCGGTATTTCCATTGGTATAGTTCATAACCGGGAAACAACCATTACAACCGGAATAAGACATGCAAATCAAATCAGTGGTGAGCGCTTCACGCTTGATATAACTTGTCGTATCGCATCAATCTCAAAAATATTTACGGCGATCGTTGTGCTGCAACTCGTGCAGGAAAAAAACTGCATCTGGACCAGTATGTCCAGTATTGCCTGCCAGAGCTTCTTGCCGGGAAAATGATGACAATCCGGCATCTAGCCGGCGGGGTATCCCGCAACGGTACGACAGCACACTGGGACGGTGCCCCGTTGCCGGATCGAGAAACTTTTGTCGCGGTTAAACCCCCGGAGCAAAAGCGTGGGTTCACCGATTAGGAAGGGAAGTATACTGACCACTGGGGGGGTGTATTGTTACCTCTGACGGTAGTAGGGGTCGAGACTAGGATTGCGTTGCAACACCGTTACTGGATTGCAAATCGGCCCGAATATGAGTCGGAAAATCAATCATTATGACTGAGCTGAAAATCGGTGCCCATCTTTCGGTTTCAGGCGGTTATGAATCCGCCCTTGAGAGGATTGTGGCAATGGGGGGGAACGCTCTCCAGATCTTCTCTACTTCACCCCGCATCTGGAAACCGGCAACCGTTAGCGATGTTTCCGCGACAGCTTTCAGGAAACGGGCGGTAGAACTTGGTGTGGGGCCGGTATTTTTTCATGCCAGTTACCTGATTAATCTGGCAGACAGCGAACGGATCGGAGCAGTCTCGAAAACGGCTCTCATTGCAGAGCTCCGGCTACAACCGCGAATGGGAGTGTCCGGCAGTGTTGTCCACCTTGGCTCCTATAAGGATAAAGGATACGCTACAGATGGCCTCTTCATGCACGAAAAGTACCCGATACTTCTGGGAAATATCCGGGAAATACTCGCGGAAACTCCGGAAGAGAGTATCCTTATCATCGAGAATGTTGCGACGCGGAAAATCGGAAGAACTCTGGAAGAACTGGGGCAGATTCTTTCGGACATAAACAGCCCGCGCGTAAGAGTATGTTTGGATACCTGTCACCTCCACGCAGCCGGCTACGATCTTTCAACAGCTGAGTCATTTCAAGCGTTCATGGCAACCGTGGATTCGCTGATCGGCTGGAATTCAGTCGCCCTGTTTCATCTGAACGATAGTCGCGATCCCTTCGGCTCGTTCCGTGATCGTCACGAAAACCTGGGCGAGGGTCTGGTACCAAAGAGCGTCTTTCTCAACCTCCTGAATCATCCTCGCCTGCAAACCATCCCCGCTATCCTTGAAACCCCAGGCTTCGACGGAAATGGCCCGGATGCTCGAAATATTACTATAGCCCGGTCATTTATAAATCACAATCCATCCCTATGACTTTTTCCCCGGCAGATAAAGACCCGATTTTGGCAGAACTGGATGCTCTGGCCCGGTTATCCCATGTAGATACGATTACACTGTCGCGTATCCGCAAGTATGTAGAATCGAATGACTTTCTCTACCGTGATGCCGGTGCACCGGAGCACCATCTCTGCGCTTTTTTCGTACCCGTTGTACCCGGGAGAAGGCTTATCTATATGGGGCATCATAAGAAAGCAGACGACTGGATACCAAACACACCTGGATATCTGGTATCTAGTACATATGGAAGAGATGGTTCCCTTTACCTTTCAGAAGTCAGAGTTCTATGATGCCGGGTGGATGCCGTACGACAAAGCGGTTTTACGTATTAAAACCGCAGCCTTTAAGCCGGTAGTCGAGAAGATAAGGCGGCTCTGGTAAAGTTCCCAAACTTCTTAAATATTCAATTATAACGGGCTAATGCTATAATAGCGTATGCTTTCTCTTCCCGATCATGTACTTGCTTTCATGCATACATTTCAGAAGGCCGGGTACCGCATCTACCTTGTGGGTGGAGCCGTGCGGAATCTACTGTTGCTTGGTGAGACTGAAGACTGGGATTTTGCCGTGAGCGCCCGGCCTGAGCAGATTCTAGAGCTGTTTCCTGATGGTTTTTACAACAATACATTTGGAACGGTGGGAATCCCCGTGGAGACAAACGGAACAAAGCACGTGTTTGAAGTCACCACCTTCCGCAAGGAAAGCGACTATACTGACTCCCGCCGTCCCGATTCTGTGGAGTGGACAGATTCGATCGAGGAAGACCTGGCACGCCGTGACTTTACGATCAACGCCATTGCCTATGACGGCTCAGTCCTGGTAGATCCGTTTTCTGGTTGCAAAGACCTCGAACGGAAAGTAATTCGGGCAGTCGGAAATCCGGATACCCGTTTTGCAGAAGATGCTCTCAGGCTTCTTCGTGCAGTACGATTCGCCACCGTACTCAGTTTCGAGATAGAAGCAGAGACACGAGAGTCGCTTATCCGCAATGCCGACCGGATATTGAATATATCCTGGGAGCGGATCCGGGACGAATTTTTCAGAATACTCGTCTCCCGCGATCCTGCAGGCGGTGTACTCTTGCTCCGTGAGCTAGGATTACTGAGGTATATTCTTCCGGAAGTTGAAGCCGCATTCGCGATCGATCAGAAGAGCCCGATGCGCCACCATAAATACGACGTAGGAACCCATCTTGTTGAGTCGCTCCGGTTCTGTCCTTCAGAAAAGGCAATAGTCCGCTTTGCCGCACTGATTCACGACATCGGGAAAGTGCCTACGTATCGAAAGAACCCCCGGAGCGGTCTGGTAACGTTTTATAACCATGAAGTCGTCGGGAAACACATGGCAGAGGCGATTGCCGAGCGATTCAAGTTGTCAAATGCCGAAAAAGAAAAGCTCGTCAAGCTGGTGGAGCATCACCAGTTCACCGTCTCCGAACTTCAGACGGATAAGGCACTTCGTCGCTTTATTCGGAACGTGGGCAAGGAAAACCTCCAGGATATGCTCGACTTACGTACCGGAGATCGTATCGGTTCCGGAGCAAAACCTACCAGCTGGCGGTACGAACTTTTCAAACAGCGACTGGAAGAAGTTCAGCACGAGCCGTTTTCCGTGAAAGACCTGAAAATAAATGGCCACGACGTGATGGAGATATTCTCTTTAAGACCCTCACGAAAGATTGGTGAGATCCTTGATAAGATTTTCACCGAGGTTATCGAGGCCGGGTTGCCAAATGACCGAGAAACGCTTCTGAAGCGTCTTCGTGAAGTGAAAGCCGACCAGAGCTCTAAGAATGCTTCCTCTGAATAAGCCAGACAGCAATCGGCATTGAGACAAACGGCGATGAGTACGTGCCGACTATGGTCCCAATTAGCAGTGAGATCGCAAAGAAGCGAATCGTTTCTCCACCAAGTAGTGCAAGGGCAAGTAACATAAATATAATTGTAAGTGAGTTGTTTAGTGAACGCACTATCGTCTCTGTGATTGCAATATTTGCGAAAATACCAACCTCGCGAGTACCATGTTTCCGGATATAAAACCGCAACTGATCGTACATGACGATGGTGTCATGAACTGAAAAAGACATCGTAGTTAAAGTAGCAGTTACAAAAAGTGTATCCAGTTCTGCCCCGAAAAACCGCGAAAGGAGCGAATAACTGCCTATTAGAATAAGGACATCGTGGAATAGGGCAATTACTGCGGCTATTGCAAACGTAAAATTTCGAAATGCATACGCAACATACAACAGGATACCGAGAACTCCCAGCCCGCTTGCAATCACGGTTTTACGAACAGCATCCTGGCTCATTGTCGGCCCAACTGTTTCCGATCTCAGAACTTCTATTTTGGTGTTTGCTTCCTTCGAGAGTGCGTTGCGAAGATCACGTTCCTGAATTTCAGAAAGAGGTGGAGTGCGAATGTCCACTATTCCATTGCTGACCGATACAGTAGCCCCCTCTATTTCCTGTTTTTCCAAAACAGACCGCACTAACTCAGCGGAAATCGGAGGATTAGCCTTATACCGGAGATCGGAACCACCGATAAACTCAACAGAATATCTGAATCCGAACGTAATCACCGAGTACGTTCCTATTGCCAGAGCAATAAGTGAGATTGCTGCATACAGTTTGGAATACTTAAGAAATGGAATCATGAGCTCCGGTAAAAAAACTGGATCAGTTTACGGGTAATGATAATTCCCGTAAAAAGACTGGTAACCACGCCAATTGCCAATGTCAAAGCAAATCCGCGCACGAGTCCAAACTGGGGGAGAAAATCCCAGTTCAAGGGGTTAAACAGGATAAAAGCTACCAACAGGGTTGTGACGTTTGCGTCCTTAATTGCATCCATAGCACGCCCGAAACCGAGTCGTATTGCCTGCCGAAAGTCCCTTCCTTTTCGTATTTCTTCCTTAATTCGCTCAAAAATGAGTATATTAGAGTCTACCGCCATACCGATGGAAAGAATAAAGCCTGCAATTCCCGGCAAGGTCAGCACGATGGGGATGGCCCGAAAGATTGCCAGAGTAATAAGACCATAAAACAGAAGGGCTACACAGGCAATCAGTCCAAGACGTCCATAGTACGCTACCATAAAAAGCATAACCATAAGCAACCCGGCTATTCCTGCAATCAGACTTTGCCTAACCTCAACTGCGCCCAGCGTTGGACCGACATTCCTCCGTTCTAGTAACTTAACCGGTACCGGGAGGGCCCCTGAGTTGATTGCAATAGCAAACTGCTTGGCACTATCCGTAGTAAAGTTTCCGCTGATTACCGCATTTCCGTCCAGGATAGGTGTCTGGACAACCGGAGCAGAGAGAACTTCATCATCCAGTAGAATTGCCACCTGCCGACCGACGTTACGTTTACTGATCTCGGCGAACTTTTTTCTTCCTTCCTCCTTAAATTCAAGTAGTACCTCGGGCTCTCCTGTTTCCGAATTGAACGTTACACTGGCTTTTTTCACATCTTTTCCAGAAAGACCTGTTTCGATGAAGGTCGGCATACGCGCGGATGCTGTCGCCAGATTTGCCTCATCAGTGGCGATAGTTGCCTCAGGAGTGGCAATTTCCTGAAAGGTTAACTGAGCAGTAGATCCAATGAGTGATATTGCCTCAACAGGATCGGCAACTCCGGGAAGATCTACCGCAATACGGTAGGATTCTCCCGAGCGGATAGTGCGTATCGAAGGTTCCGAAACGCCAAACATGTTTACCCTCCGTTCGATTATATCGCGCGCTGAATCAAGGGCATCGTTTACATCAGCTTTCGCGAGCCCAGATGTATCCGCCTGAAAGATCAGGCTGCTCCCTCCCTGTAAATCAAGACCTAGCTTCAATGAAAAATCGCGCACCAGCTGACGACCGTCTATTGTTTGAACAAAGGTAGGGCGTGTGATCTCTCCAGTGAATGTACGGACACCAATGGTGAAATTATAGGGAATAGAAACCGGTAAATTTACCCACAAAAGGAGAAAGACAGCAATTGCTACGAGTCCCCGGGTAAATATTTTCATTTTACAAGCTCTTCCTCCTGTCCCAAAAGCATAATCTTCGGCTGGCGCAAAAACCGCCAGATAAATGGGTCATTGCTCTTTTTCCGGAATGCAAATTCTTCTTCTGTCATAACGGTGTAGTTTATCTCACGACCCATTGCCTTTTCAACCTCAGCCATTACCAGTTCAATTTCAGGAATCACAACGACTCCCACAAAGAGGATCGCAACATCTTCCTTCTTTTCCATACCGTCTTTTACCAGACTTTTTGCCATAGCAATATACTTAAGTTTTCCTATCCGAGAAAGATTCTTATGAATCTGCACATACACCGACCCAGATTTAGCAAATATACGAAGAAATTCGTCAAAATATATCCAGTTTTTATTCAGTGAATAAAAAACTTTATTTAGGCGCTTTTCACGAATTAACGCTTTCGCTTCGGTAAGAATATCCAGCTCACGTTTAACCGCATTTACTTCTTCGTTTACCTCACGAACAATACGCCGGAGGTAATAATTTTCTTTCGTGTTTTTGAAAAACAATTCCAGAATTTTCCGCCGCGTCTTAGACGGTATAATATGGTGCAACATATTTTAACGATCAGAACTCGACTTCCGCTCCGGTCGGTACAACAGATACCCATACCTTACCGCGTACAATCGAGATCTCAGCACCCTTCGCGTCCGTAAAGATGATACGGCTTTCTTCATCGTCTTTACTCCACTTACCCTCGATTGCGTTGCCGTTCTGGAATATGTAGGCTTTCCCAGAGCCAATAAGGTCATACAGAAGATGGCCGCCCGGATAGCCATCATTTGCCGGAGATTCATCCACTTCCATCACAACGACATTTTTTACCCTAAGCTGCTCTTCGGTATTCTTGTCAAGGTGTGGCTTTCCCCCATTTGACCGAAGATAGCTATTCGTCTTCGGGTCATATGCCCAGTCAACACCCATTGTCGAGCGAGAAGCTGTCCAGAACTCATACGAAATGCTGACGGTATTGCCTTTGGTCTTGGCATCATCGGCAAACTTCCATGAAGTAAAGGACTCATCCCAGGAAGTACCTTCCTCATCCACGTTGGTAAGGTTGCGGTTCTTCGCAGCAAATGACCAGAGTTTTGCGGTGTCCGTGTACATCGTGTGCTCAGTAGCCACACCGGGAAGTCTTTCATAGTCACGCCAGAAGTTCGGAAACGGCACTGAAAACTGATTTAAATCATTATAGTTACCCCATCCGAGTTCACGTATCTCGCCTAAGGCATCTGCCGGACCGGGAGTATTTGCCCCACCGACATGAGCATAAAGCGGGTAGACCCCATACCCCTGAAGGATCCGTATAAAATAGATGCGGGCAGAACGCACAGGACCAACTGTTTCAGCGCTGTCACAATAGTAGATTCCAAGAAACCTCGTTATCCCACCCTCTGCAACAGCCTCATACACAATATCTGCAGAGCTCAGGCCGGACTGCGGTCTTGCGTCCACGCTGTTTTCAATGGATATACCAAGCGGGCGACGTTTTTCCCAGGCGGCGCGCTGTGCTTTCGAGTAGAGCTGCCCATTGAGGGGACACTCTTCCGTTTTAGGAGCGGCATCTTCCTGTTTCCTGTCTGGGCTGGCATCTGCAACAGGCTTTTCTGCCGGTTGCATCGGGGCGGACATCGAAAAGAAGGCATACGATCCTGCCGCTGCAGCAAGATATAGCACTGCACCAACCAACAACACGGTCTTCTGGTTCATATGAAAAAATGCTGATAACGCTTAAGAACACATTCTATCTTCTTTACAAAGCATAGTCAATACGGTTACAATTAGCCATGCCGCAAAAAACCCGTCTCAGAAAAATCCTTGCTAAAAAGCGACGTGAGGCTGCTGCTCACCGCGATAATTCCGGTTTTTCTGAAACCACCGTTTCAGCAGCATCGCGCTCTCCTGTTTCACCTAAAGACGTGTTCACGGACTCCAGTGCCTTTCGTGCAGATATTCGCAAAACACTTATTGTCTCGGGCATAATTTTCTTGTTCGAGCTGGGAATATTTACTGCTTTTTCCCGCGGCATGATCCCATTCATCCCTCAAGGGTAAAGTTTGCCCGTGAAATATATCCAACCCTACCCATGTGCTGCACACTTTCAAAGAGGCATACTTCCTCTACCCGGAATCGGTGCTCTACCTGAAACGCGGTCATTCGTTTTTTCAGATGGAGATACTGCTGTTTTGATGGTTTTTTCATCCGCGCAACAGTAACATGAGGTATAAATCTGTATATTTTTCCTCCGTTTGAAAAGCGCTCAGCCACCCTCTTCGCCAAAATCTCCAAAGCCCGAGCGCGGTAAAAATCAACATATAAAACCAGTTCAGGATACTGAAACACTCCTCCACTCAGGAGATCAAGCTCAAAAGGCGGCGCCTCAAATACGGCTTCTTCGAGTATCGGCAATAAATCACTAAAACCCGGCCTTTCTCCAAAAAAATGAATCGTGATATGATAGTTATCCGGATTTACCCAACGAGCCCAAGCATAATCATTCCGAAGATTTTCAAGTGCCCGATAGATCTTCTGCGCTGAATCATCAGGCACCTTAATCCCCAAGAAGAGTCGCATATTGTATTATGGAACTGGTAGAAAATGAATTAATAATCGGGGTAACCTCCACAACACGGGCACCAACATTTCTCGCCTGCATCTCTTTCCGCTTGAGATTCGGGTCTTCAGCAGTTACTGCCACAACCTTCGGACGCACCTGTTTTACCAGTCCGTGATAGTCGCTATCAGATTGGTAAAAGGGTAAAAGGATAACTGCGTTTACAAATTCAATGCCAGCAAGTATTTCCGCCCGCTGATGCTGGGTATGCACCGGTTCCCGCTTTTTCCGGATGCGAATAAACTCATCCGGCTCCAAGGCAACCACCAGAAACTCACCCTGTGAACGGGCAGACTTCAGAAATGAAAAGTGACCGAAATGCAGTAGGTCAAAACAGCCCCCAACGAGCACAACGTCGTCCGGCCACGTTAGCCTTTTTACCGCAAGTTCCGATTCCGGGATAATTTTCTCGTTCATGAGTAGAATTATACTATCCGTATGAACCGGCAACCGATCAGATTGACTACCCAGACCGAAGTTTCCGCTTCCCGTATTCTGGTATGCGCTCCTGAAAACGTCCCGCTTGCTGATTTACTTCAATCAAGACTCTCCCTGTATGATTCCATAGTAGACCGCCGGACTGATCTGCCCGCTGATCTACAATCCTACTCCATAGTTTTCACCATTGATGCCAGCGAACATGTATTTAAGCAGGCATTCTCAAAGTCACACCGCAAGCTGGTGTTTATTTATCTTAACCTACCTGCACGTGCAGATGCCATGCGAGCCCTGGTCAAAAACTACCAGGGCGGATCGGTAAAAATTATTTCACTAACGACTACTGCCGAGCATTACCCGGAAGATATTGAGAAGATACTCTGGTTTAGTTTTACCCATAGTTCAGAGGTCTTTCTCCCGATAGAACATTTTACCCCTCAACAACATGCTATAAAGCACCAACTCCATTCACGAAAAAGATTTGACCGGAAACGTATCGCAATCAGGAAAAGGATAGCATCTCTTGCCAAACCAAGGAATGCGGTACTGGCTATTCTGGCAGTAGTCGGATTGTTGCATCTGGCTTTCCTTCCGGTACTTGCCGGAGCAACCTACCTGACGTATCGTGCTGCAGTTTCATTGTGGCAACGGGATACTGCGACTGCGGTAGAGTATGCAAGACTGGCAAGTTTCGGGATTAATTCCGGACAATGGCTATATGCCATTGTCCGCCCAACCTATTCGCTCTTTTCGCTCGCAATCCTCCCTGACGATGCGTTCCTGCTGAACCGGACAACCATCGATGTGGTGAAAAATGCCGCATTTCTGGAGCAACGGGGGGAAACACTCCGGGATCTTATACTTCAAACCGGAAAGACTTCCTCTGACGTCGAGTATATCGGGCAAATCGCTGAATCACTTTTTTCCACGATACGGAAGACCGCTAATGATCTCAGCATTCTGAAATCTAAGATACCTCGGTTTGATAGCCGTTTCGATGGCTTGCGACTCACCGTGGACAGTATATCCGATGCAATAAAAACGGTACAGCCGTTTTTTCCATACTTCGGTTGGATACTTGGGGAAAATGCAGAACGGAAGTATCTGATACTCTTTGCAAACAACATGGAACTCCGCCCGGGCGGCGGGTTTATCGGTTCGTTTGCCGTTGTCAAGGTAAAAGACTATACCCTTATGAATTTGGACGTTTACGACGTTTACGATGCGGATGGTCAGCTTCAGGCCCATGTTCGACCGCCTGCACCAATCCGGGAATACCTCGACCAGCCGCACTGGTTTCTCCGTGATTCTGCATTTTCACCGGATTTCACGGAAAATGCCTCCCAGGCAAAATTTTTTCTCGACCGCACAATGAACATTCGAGATTTTGATGGTGTCATTCTGATAACTACCAGTGCTGTCCAGAATATTCTTGCCGCAATGGATGAGCTGTATATCCCCGACTTTCGGGAACGGGTTACATCGGATAATTTTTATATAAAAGCGCAGTTGTATGCCGAAAAAAACTTTTTTCCGGGATCCCGTCAAAAAAAAACATTTCTTGGGGCTGTAATGAACCAGATGTTGATTGATATTACGGAAGCAAGTCCGGATAAACTGTTCTCTGCACTAATTAAGTCACTCAATGAAAAACAGATCGTGATGTCTTTTTCCAACAGAGAACTTCAATCTCTTATAGATGCAAACTACTGGGCGGGAAGAACTATCGCACCGGTTTGCACAATATCCTCAAATCCGAATTGTATCGTTGACTATCTTTTCCCCTACGACGCGAATCTGGGAGTGAATAAGGCGAATTTTTTTATTACTAAGCGTCACGAATTCAAGGTAACCATCCTCCCCGACGGAACAATACGACACCGGCTCCGGATACTTTATGCAAATGAATCTGAACCGCAGGTTTTCCCTGGAGGTCCCTACCGGAATTACTTTCAATTGCTTCTGCCAAAAAACGTCCGGATTACAGGAATTACCAATATGGGGAAAAAGCTTGATTCCTATGATTTGCAATCCGGAGAAATTACCAGAATCGGTTTTTTGAGCACTGTAGCACCACAGCAACAAGGTGAAATCGTTATCGACTATGAATATGGTGAAAAGGCGGTTCGTGGAAACGGAATTTATCAACTGATATTGCAAAAGCAGATCGGATCCCCTAATTCCGACTTTGCTCTAGAGATTGAGAAGCCTGATAATTTTTATGTGGTAAATAAAAACTTTTCTCCTATTGTAAAAGGCAACAGGATTATCTATAATACCTCTCTGTCAGCAGACAAAATATTTTTCCTAGAATTTTTTCTTGAATAATCCAAATGACGAACCCGAATTCCACCGAAAAACTTTACCTAGAAGCGCATAGGCGCAGCATACTCGGGAAAGGTGTAAAAAGACTCCGGAAAGGTGGTACAATTCCAGCCAACGTATTTGGAAAGGGTTTCCCATCACTCCCGATAGCAATAGACGAACGGGATTTCCGGAAAATCTACAGTCAGGCAGGTCAAACCGGTGTTGTTTACCTGAAAGTTGACGGGAAAGAAATTCCTACGCTCATCGGAGAAACCCAGAGTAATCCGGTCAAGGGCTGGCTGTTGCATGTGGATTTCAGGAAAATCAACCTGAAACAAAAAATCGAGACGGTTGTTCCGCTGGAATTCATTGGGGCATCACCAGCAGAAAAAGAGGGCGCAGTAATTTTGTATCAGAAGGATAAAATCACTATTGAAGCGCTTCCGACAAATATTCCTTCTGCTATCACAATCAACCTTGAGTCTCTTACCGAAATCGGACAGTCCGTTACCGTTGGTGATATTCCGGTCGCAGCAGATTATGTTATAAAAGATGATCCAGAGCAGGTGATAGTTTCCGTTACCGAACACAAAGAAGAATCAACAGATCCTGATACCGCTTCTACCATCCCCGAAACAGAAGACGGCACATCAGAGGTTGAGGAAGCTCCGGAATCCATAGACGCCGGACAACCTGAGAGCAAAGAGTAACCAGGTTAAAAACCTGCCTTCACCAATGCCCGTCCTTCGTTGATTTTCCCTGTGTTTGTGCTACAATGTACCCATGGGAATTGTAAAAAGCGAGTTTGCCCTCGCGCTAAACCAGGTTGCTACCGAGCGGGGGATCTCTCCACAGGACGTTCTGGCTTCTATCGAAGCTGCCGTCCTTGCTGCGTTTAAGAAAGAACACGCAGATATCTGGGATGAAGATGTTGCTGTCGTAGTTAGTAAGGATAACGGTGAAACGAAAGTTATCAGAGCAGGAAAAGACATCACTCCGCCCGGTTTCGGTCGCATTGCTGCACAGACTGCGCGTCAGGTAATTCTCCAGAAGATACGGGAAGCGGAAAAGAAGAATATCATCTCTCAGTTTCGTGATCAGGTCGGAAGTATAATCCGTGGAAGAATAATCCGGACAGATGCGTATAATGTACACGTAGACATCGGAAAGTCGGAGGCAGTACTGCCACGGGAGGAGCAGATCCGAAACGAGACATACCGTGTAAACAGTCAGATTGTAGCACTTCTGAAAGACATCGTCGAGGATAAATTCGGACATTCCCGGATAGTTCTTTCCCGCTCTGATGTTAATCTGTTGAAAGAACTGTTCAAGCGGGAGGTCCCGGAGATCGGTACCGGGACCGTGGAGATCAAAGACGTCGTGCGTGAGCCGGGAGAACGTGCTAAGATCGCCGTTCACAGTTCCCAGGGTGGTGTTGACCCGGTTGGCGCCTGCGTAGGGCAAAAAGGTGTGCGTGTACAAACAGTCACCGATGAGCTAGGTGGAGCTGAAAAAATTGACATTATTCCGTGGAGTAAAGACACTAAAACCTACCTGACGAGCGCACTATCGCCGGCAAAAATACTCGGCATCGAGATAGACACCGTCGCAAAGCTGGCAAAGGTTACGGTAGATGAATCACAGGCTCCGCTTGCCATTGGAAAAGGCGGGGTTAATGTAAACCTTGCATCCCGGCTGGTAGGATACGAAATTGATATTATCCAGGTTCCGGTAGAGGGTTCAAAGGAAGAAGTAGCGCAAGTCCAAGAAACTCCTGAACCGGAGTCCGGATCTGATGCAGCAGCCGTTGAAGATGCTCCGGCAGCAGCAGAACCGGAGCAGGCAGCGTAAACCCCCTCCTTGACTGGGTAACCAAATTCTGAAATTGTATATTTTGAAAAACTTATGGTGAAACCACGGCCTCCCATCGTTACCATTCTTGGTCATGTAGACCATGGCAAGACATCACTGCTGGATTACATCCGAAAATCCCGACTCACAGCAAAAGAACACGGAGGAATTACCCAGCGGATCGGGGCCTATGAGATTGCAACCGGCATAAAGGGATATGCCACCGACAAGCTGACATTCATTGATACTCCCGGGCATGAAGCTTTCTCCAAACTTCGTTCCCGTGGCGCAACGGTCGCAGATGTGGCAATTCTGGTAATTGATGCAAAAGATTCAATCAAGCCCCAGACAGTCGAATCGATTAACCACATTAGAGAAGCAAAAATTCCCTTTGTGGTAGCGATCAACAAGACGGACCTCCCCGAAGCAAATCCTAACCGGGTAAAAAATGATCTTCTTAAATACGAGGTAATAACCGAAGAAAAAGGGGGAACTGTGCCGGCTGTTCATATTTCTGCACTCACCGGAGACGGTATCCCTGATCTTCTGGAATCACTACTTCTTATCACTTCAGACTTACAACTTGAATATGATACGGAAGCACCTGCTGAGGCATATATCATTGAAACAAAAAAAGATCGCCGGGGTATTGTTGCAAGTATCATTATTAAAAACGGCACTCTGAAAGTCGGCGATACCGTTTATGCAGGTGAACAAAAGGCGAAAATCCGCACCATGTTCAATGATCTGGGTAAACCAGTCCGGCAGATTGAACCTTCGCAGCCTGTTGAGTTGCTTGGACTATCAGAAATTCCGGAGGTTGGCACATTCATAACTACCTCCCCGGTTGTACAGGAAAAGGTTGAACAAGCCGTTAAAGCGGTACGCACATTCGAGGATTGGGCGAATATGATAGTTTTGAGTGCCGAAGATGAGAAACGCAAGCTCGTAATTGTTCTAAAATGTGATTCGCAGGGTTCACTGGATGCAATAACCGGTATGCTAGCCGATAATGATGCTATCGTTATTCAGAGTGCCTCCGTTGGAGATATCAACAAATCTGATGTCTTTATGGCAAAAGCAACCAAGGCACTTGTGATAGGTTTTTCAGTCATAATTGATCCGATTGCACGAGAGCTTGCTAAACAGGAAAAAGTCATCATAAAAACATACGATATTATCTATGAGCTTCTGGAGGAACTGGAAGAAGTTTCCCTGCTGTTGCAGGAAAAAGAGAACTCTGAAAAGAATATTAAGGGCGAAGCAAAAATTCTTGCAACCTTTAATATTGAGGGTGAAACGGTGTTCGGCGCAAAGGTAACAAAGGGGAAAATCGCAAATGGAGATCAGATTGAACTGTACCGCAACGATAATCTTATAGCAAAATCTAAACTTGTTTCACTTCGAATACGGGCAAAATCTGTACAGGAAGTCAAAAAGGAAAATGAGTGCGGGATGTTGTTTTATCCTCTCCTTGACATTCGGGTCGGTGATGTGATAAAATCTATCTCATAGTATTTTTATATACGTATGGACCAGGCACAACTCAGCAAAGCCACAGAACTTTTGAACCGCCATAGCTCGGGGATAATTGCACTGCAAAATAATCCGACTGTGGATGGTATCGCAGCTGGTACCGCTCTTTATCTTGCACTGACCAAGATGAATAAGCATGTGTCTCTTATCTGTCAGAATTTCCAGAAAGTCGACCTTCTGGGAGTGGAAAAAATTCAGAAAGAGTTCGCCGCTTCGGGAAATCATCTGGTGGTATCCTTTCCCTACACAGAGGGTGCAATCGAGAAAGTTGACTATAACATTTCGGGTGACACCTTTAATCTGATTCTTGTTCCCTCGGGAGATTCCTCAAAAATTGATCCCAGAGATGTCAAGTTTTCCTACACGGGCGGAAAAATTGACTTTATTATCACTGTTGACGTTCCCAGTCTAAACAGTCTGGGAGCACTTTATACCGAAAATCAAAATCAGTTCCAGTCGAAAAATATCTTGAATATCGACCGGCACCTGATAAACAACAACTATGGAACGGTCAATTTGGTAAACAAACAAATATCATCAACCTGTGAACTGGTGTATCAACTTATTCGGGAACTTGGCATAGAAATGGATAAGGATATTGCCACAAATCTCTATAACGGCATTCTCTCTGCTACGAATAATTTTTCCTCCTATTCGGTTAATCCACAGACATTCGAAACAGCCGCAACACTAATGAAACTAGGCGCGGTAAAAAAGCAGATCGCGATGGGGCAAAAACCCGACCCATTCGGCGGAGTTTCACCGGCTCCGGGAGCAGCAGGCGGTTTCGGTAGCGGAATGGGTTTTCCGGGAATGGCTCCTCCTGCACCCAGCCCATTCGATATGAGAGGATTTGGCGGACAGCCTCCATTCGGCGGACAGCCTCCTTTTGGAGGATCGTCTCCTTTTGGTGGCCCGCCTCAGCAATCACCCTTCGGAGGATATCCTGCAGGACAGGGAGGTATGGACTTTATGAACAACCCTCTGGACGACTTCGACGACGAAGATCTCATGCCGCCGCCACCGCAAATGCAACGGCCGCCGATGCCACCTATGCAACAGCGACCACAGATGCCTCCAATGCCGCCGCTTAACGCTTCACCACAGGGACAGCCTGCTCAGCAATCTCAGCAGCAAACGCCTCCGGTACAGCAAACTCAACCTAGCCACACATCCGGAAGCACAACCAACGGTCAGAACCAGGGAAAGTCACCGCAAGACTGGCTAAAGCCGAAGCTATTCCGCGGGGATAACGTTATCTGACGAGTTTTATTCCTCTGCGCTTGCTATGATGCTTTCCCGGAAGCTTCATTTTTTTAGGCCTCATCTTTCCTGCATATCTGGTATCATGGTTTTCCATGCGTATCATTCCTGCCTCTATTCTGGATCATGTTGCAAGTGCCGACGAGATTATTACCCGTCTCCTGAAACTTCGTGAAATTACGAATATCAACGGGTATCTGAACCTGCCAGTGCCCTGGGATATTACTCTTCGTGATTTCGGCTATTCCGCAGCAAGTATTAACCGTGCGATTCAACTCGTAAAGGCGATACGCGAATCCGGAGATCCTGTCGTTGTATACACGGATTACGATGCAGACGGGATTACCGGTGGAGCAATTCTTTGGGAAACTCTCTACAAATTGGGCTGTAAAGCGGTTCCTTATGTCCCCCACCGCACTGCCGAGGGTTACGGTTTTTCCAAAGCAGGAATAGACAACGCCATCTTGCAATATAAACCCCGGCTCTTTATTAGCGTAGACCATGGTATTGCAGCTATAGATCAGGTAGATTATATCCGTAGACTTGGTATTCCGGTCATCATTACCGACCACCACCAGAAGCAGGAGCGTGTACCCGATGCCGATGCAATTTTTCACATTCCTGCATTGTCAGGAGCTGGTGTTGCCTATTACTTTGCAAAAGAACTTTGGCAGGCACTTGATCCCGATTCTGCCGCTCTGGGTGCTCTGTTTCGAACTGATTACTTGAGCTTCGCAGCAATTGGTTCCATAGCCGACCTCGTGCCTTTGAAAGGAGCAACGCGTAGTCTAGTGAAATATGGTTTGGGAACCTTCGAAGGGACTACACGGGTTGGTTTACGGCAGATGATGATGGAGGCAAAAATCGATGGACGCCAGTTGCATCCTCATGATATCGGATTTGTAATTGCCCCGCGAATCAACGCTGTCGGGCGACTTGGACATGCTTTGGATGCATTGCGTCTACTTTGTACAACAGATATAGCAAAAGCGGAGTCACTGACCCGCAAACTTTCGGAAATGAATACCGACCGGAAAAAACTTCTTGACACGGCACTAGAGGAAGCAGTATCGCTAGTCGAGAAGGGTTCGAGAGAGTCAACTATCCCGGAACTCACAGAAGCGGCTTTACCGGGCAGTCCGGAAGTCGCGGAGAGCAGGATCCCGCCGCTTATTATTCTCCGTTCTGACAACTGGCAAGAAGGAATTATCGGACTTATCGCAGCCAGACTCTGCGAGCAATACTTCCGCCCGGTTATAATTATCACCCGCTCCGGAAACACATTAAAAGCATCGTGCAGATCCCCGGCAACGGTTGATATCACAGCTCTTCTTAGCAACTGGAAGCAGCACTTTCTTTCATACGGCGGTCACCATCAGGCAGCCGGCTTTTCCCTGGCAATGGAACAGTACCCGGTATTCATAAATGCGGTTGCACGGGATATTCCCACACTGATCAGCGATAACCAGCTTATCAGAACATACCACGCGGATCTTCAGCTTCCCCTTGGCGCTTTATCTCTCGAGCTCGCAGAAAAACTGACTGCATTGGAACCTTTCGGCCAGGGAAACCCGCGGCCTGCATTTTCCTCCCAAGGAAAAGTTATTGAAGTGAAGCGTATAGGGGGTGGCTCGCATCTGAAGATGTTCGTGCGGGATCCGGAACATTCTTCGGTACCGGTAGAGATTATCGCCTTCAAAAGAGGTGCTGATTATGATGTCCTGGCAGACTGCCCGGATATACAAGTGCTCTATTCACTGGAAACGAATACCTGGAACGGGAAGACCTCGATTCAGGGAAAACTGTTGCATTGGCAACCCGCACGATGACAAGGTATAATTGTCACTGTATGAAAAAAACGTATGTCGGCGATACCCCAACTCTCATCGGACAAGAAGTCACCCTTTACGGCTGGGTAGACACTAAACGGGATCATAAAAAAATCGTATTTATCGATCTCCGGGATCGGAGCGGTATCGTGCAGGTGGTTGGCATGGATGATCTAAAAGTGCTCAGTTCCGGCGACGTTGTCTGTTTGCGGGGTATAGTAAAGGAACGCCCGGAGAAGCTCAGAAACCCGAAACTCGCAACCGGAAATGTCGAGATTGAATCCGTCGAGTGTAAACTACTGAATAAATCCGAACCTCTCCCTTTCCCAATAGACACCGACGGCTATGAGATAAACGAAGAAATGCGTCTTCGCTACCGCTACGTCGATATGCGAAGACAGAGATTACAACGTAATATTCTGTTCCGGTCAAAGTTTATCCGGTCAGTTCGTGATTTTCTTTATCAGGAAGGGTTTATTGAGATTGAAACCCCCCTCCTTACTAAAAGTACTCCTGAAGGTTCGCGGGACTTTGTAGTTCCATCCCGAATGCAACCGGGTAAATTCTATGCCTTGCCTCAGTCTCCCCAGCAGTACAAACAGCTGCTAATGGGTGCAGGTTTTGAAAAATACTTTCAGATTGCACGATGTCTGCGTGATGAAGATCTGCGCGCAGATCGCGGTTTTGAGCATACGCAGATTGATCTCGAGATGAGCTTCGTTGAGCGAGATGATGTGATGGCTCTGGACGAACGAATGATTACCAAGGTAGTCGAATCGTTCGGGTATACGATTAAGGAAAAACCATTTCCCGTTTTTACCTACCACGAGGCAATGGAAAAATTCGGCGCAGATAAATTCGATTTACGTACGGAAGAAGATAAGGCGAACGGGATACTGGCCTTTGCGTGGGTAATTAACTTTCCCTTATTCGAAAAAACTGATGAGGGAGGATGGACCTTCAGCCATAACCCGTTTTCTGCGCCACTCCCGGAACACCGGGAAAAACTGCTGAAGCAGGAAGATATCGGCAACATTATCTCCACACAGTACGATATGGTCTGCAACGGCCACGAGGTCGGGGGCGGATCTATCCGAAATCACGAGTCCTCCGCGCTCCGTAGTGTATTCCGCATTATGGGTTACGACGACGGCACCATTGATGTACAGTTCGGTCACATGTTAGAGGCATTCCGTTTGGGGATGCCACCACATGGTGGAATTGCCCACGGGATTGAACGACTTCTTATGACAATTCTCGGGGAAGACTATTTACGCGAAGTGGTAGCATTCCCGATCACCGCAGGAGGAAAGACCGCCGTTATGAATGCACCATCTGAACTCTCGCCGGCACAACTGCGGGAACTCGGGATAGAAGTAATAGGGTAAATCAAACCTTACGTATGCCGTTTCGTACCCATTTCGGGATGCTGTTTTTCACCGCGCTTTTCCTGTTTTATCCAGGCCAGACCCCTTTGTGGGATTATTTATCCCATCGTCCGGAATTGTTAACCGCTCAGGCCGAAAGTGTTGTCCCGGAAATAAAACCGATACCGCTGAAACCGAAAACAGGGCCTTCAATAACCGCTGAGGGAGCGTATGTTGTGGACTATGAATCATTCACCCCTTTATTTGCACGTAATAAAGATACCCGCTTTCTACCGGCTTCTACTACCAAGATTATTACGGCACTGGTAGCAGAAGAACTATTTGAGACTGATGAAATTATTAAAGTTAATAAAGTATACAATGAAGGACAGGTTATGGGTTTGATTCAAGGAGAGCGAATAACGGTAGAAAATCTCTTGTATGGCATACTAGTTCATTCCGGGAATGACGCTGCCTACGCACTCGCCGATGCTTACGGGTACGAACGTTTTATCTCCCGGATGAATGCAAAAGCTGCAGATCTCGGGATGTCTAACTCGCATTTCCGTAATCCGCACGGTTTGGATGAAAGCGGTCAATATTCCAGTCCATTCGATCTTGCTATAGCCGGACGAGCAGTATTACACAATAAGGAACTTCGCAAGATGGTTCACACAAAAGAAATTACCATCTCTGATGAGGACTTCCGTGTCTTTCACCGGCTTTCTAATGTAAATCAGCTATTGGGAGAAATTCAGGGTGTTGGTGGTCTGAAAACCGGCTATACGGAGGCTGCAGGTCAGAATCTGGTCAGCTTTTATCGCAGACCTGATGGAAAGCAATTTATTATTGTCGTGCTGAAAAGTCAGGATCGCTTCCAGGATACAAGAGAGATAATATCATGGCTTCAGGGAGTCCGCTATTTCAGCGTTTCTCCATAAGAATGCACTCCGCCTACCGGGCAGGTGCGCTTGTCGGGATACCGGACAACCGGAGACGGATATTTGGAACCCGCGTTGGCGTTGGAGATACCAGTAAGGACTCTTCGGTAGATTCCGGTACCTCTTCAAATATCTCTGTGACTGTAGGCTGGATATCAAATGCCGGATTAGTCGCAGCACTCCCCGTTGCAGACGAATTATCTTCAAGCGTTGCCGCATCCGTAGCATCTGATACCGTTGAACTGTAATCGAGATCAAGATTTGCTGCCGGCGTTGCCGGATAGAGCCACTCAGCAGTGATAGCAGGAACATAAGCAACAAAGTTATTGTCTCCGAGAAATACGTAAACCGGCTGTAAATACGGTTGCCTGATGTCCGGATCAAAGTACGCGTAGATCATCTTTTTTATCGAGATTGCGGTTACCGCCTCCGGAGATGAAATGACAAAGCCCCGGCCCTCGGTCAGGTCCTTAAATGCAGTATCACCGTCTTTTACCGGATACGTTCCATACATGAGGGGATCCCTTTCGAAGAATGCTACCCTCCCCTTGATTACTTTCGGAGGTGCAAATGTTTTACCATAGACTAAAATCAGATAGTTCTGGCTGTTAAAATACCGAGGTGTGGCGACCGGATACTCGCCAATATCCTCGCGGTAAAAATCAACCTCAACCAGATTTGCGTTATCTGGGTTATCAACGACCGTCATCTCACGGGTCTGAGGATTATATGCCAGATAAATGATATGCACTTTTCCGCGTGCAAGTTCTCCCGGGTACCGTCCCAGCTGCGTCATAAGTTTTACTGCGGAAGTCTTTATTTCCTGTTCACCGGGTATACGGGAATCGGTCAGCAATGATTGTTCGTTAGCAAGATTAAGATACTCGTACTCAAAGTTAAAGCTCTTAATATCAACACTAAGACGGTGTTTCGGGTCTGAAAAGACAGCAATACCATCCTCGAGGCGATATTTGGTAAGTTCGGTATTAATACCCAGTGTTCGAGCCATCAAATAAATGTTTTCTCTGAACCGGAACCGGGCCGGAGGCTCCGGCATAAAATAGACTCCCGCAGATTTTGTCGCAGTTACGGTTACTCCATCTATTGTGTCCAGATAGAATTCCAGACCTTCAGTCGATTTCGGATCCTTCAGTAACGGCTCGGCTATTTTACCGAATTTGGTATCATAAAAAGGCTTTTCGTCGTTTACAACCGAGGGATTCAACTGGGTAAGAAGGATTATCAGCTGGATGCCGTAGTATAAAATCAACAATATGATGACCAAAAGTCCTGCAAACGGTGCTAGCTTGCGGAACATATACGAAAATTCCGTGAGAGTCATAAGATTATAGTACTGTAAGAGGGGGTTCTCAAGCAACCCGAAACAGTGTATAATATCTTCTTCCTACACCAGGGATGGCGGAGTGGTCAATCGCAACAGACTGTAAATCTGTCGCCTCACGGCTACGAAGGTTCGAATCCTTCTCCCTGGACAAGAACTAACAGCGGGTGCGCAATCGTTTTATTACCCGGCATAATCTTCTATAGTCCTGGTTCATCGATCTCAGATCAAGCATCTCAAGATACGCTAGAGTCGCTGCTGCTACTGTCAGAAATTGTGATCGGTAGGTATACCAGACATGGATATATGAGTGGTTTGCCGCCACAAGATACCAAAGGTAGGGAATCATACTACCAGCGGCAAGAGGGATCAAATTCCGCATTTCTATTGCGCTGAACTTATTATAGCGAAGCAAAAACAGCGTTGCTCCAATGCCAACAACTACTGCTGCGATTTTATTTGAACGGTCATACCCGACTAACTGAAATAGATTCCGTCGTACTGCTTCGAAATGCGAAAAGGCTTCATCAGCTTTTCCTCCAGTACGTGTTCCGATAGTTTCCAGTGCTGTGCGTAGAGCACCGGGAGCAATGAATAGTTCAACCATAATCCATTTCAGACTCCATATTCCCAGATATCCGATCGCCCAGGCCATACAGATAGCCAGCATACGAATAACGGAGCGCGGGTAGCGTGCAAAATCGACTATAAGTACTATACCTAGAGTGATCAACGGTGCTGTGAGCAGGTCAATAAATGATGTTAGCCCTCCTGTCACCAGACTTAATACCAGAGGATGAATACGATCCCCAGCCAGAAGCGCAGTGATTCCTGCGGCAAGCGCAATAATCATAACACCGGAAAACTGAATAGACTGTCCCAGATAAGGCGTGTCAATCAGAACAAACCCTGTTGCGGCAGCAATCGCGAGCTTTCGCAGGTGTTGTTTCCAAGCAATTATGAAAAATGCAATCAGTCCTGTTACAAGCAGCGCGTGTAAGATCGCCCTTATTCCGTCGTATGATACTATGGTAAGAAGTGGCTTCAGGTAGGTCAAATACCCGTGCCAGTATCGTTCATAGTTGACACGTGAACCATCGTCTTTCTGGATAAGAGTGCGAAAGGCATCAATCTGGTTCGGTGCATCTGGTGAATGGTAGCGTGGATTAAGAAACGCAGATTGAAGGGAGTTGGTTGGATCGCTGGCATAGGCGATATTCACCATAAGGGAATCTGTGTAATTATCAAGAACAATCGTACGAAACGGCAAGCCGTAAGAAGGATATAGCCCTTCCCGTTCAAAAACCTTGAAAGAGTGCCCGGGATCAGAGAGTTTTTCAACTGAGATCAGAGAATGTGAAGCAGTGAGAAGTATCAGTAATCCAGCGAGTAGAAAACCGGCCTTAGTCATCTTATATAGTAGTCTCTTTGACAGGTACTTCAGACTATTTAGCATAGTTTAAGTATAAAATATTCCGATTCCGTCACGAAAAAGCCCTACCCCCACGGGTAGGGCTTTTTCCGATCGGTTGACTGTTGTAGTCCCCGATTACATCATGCCGGGCATCATGCCACCGCCCATTCCTGCGCCCGTATCGCCGCTTTCCTTCTTCGGCTCGGGCTTGTCGGTAACAAGCGCCTCGGTGGTCAGAATGATCGAAGCAACGGAGGCTGCATTCAGAATGGCCGACCGGATAACCTTGGCCGGATCAACGATTCCGCGTTCAATCATACTGCCGAACTCGCGAGAGACCGCATCAAATCCGAAGTCCGGATCGTTCTTCTGCTCGATCTGGTACATGACCTCGCCGGGCTCGACGCCACTGTTCTGGGCGATCATGCGGATTGGCTCTGCGAGTGCACGGTAGACGATGTCTACACCGGTCTTCTCTTCCTCCATCTTCATGGAGTCCTTGAGTTTGATCAGCGCTTTTCGTGCCTGCAAGAGCGTCACGCCACCGCCTGCGACGACTCCTTCTTCAAGAGCGGCTTTGGTTGCGGCAACCGCATCATTCACGCGTTCCTTGCGCTCCTTCATCTCGACTTCTGAGGCCGCACCCACGGTGATGACCATGACACCACCCGCGAGCTTTGCAAGTCGCTCCTGAAGCTTTTCACGATCGAAATCTGACTTGGTGGATTCGATCTCTTTCTTGATCTGTGCTACACGTGCCTGGATCGAGGCCACACTTCCTTTACCTCCGACAATACGGGTGTTTTCCTTGTCGGACTCGACGCGATCCGCACGACCACAGTCTTCAATTCCGACATTTTCCAGTTTTTTGCCCAGATCCTCGGTGATTACGGTTCCACCCGTGAGGATAGCAATATCCTGGAGCATGGCTTTGCGACGATCACCAAAACCCGGTGCTTTGACTACCAGAGCCTTAAAGGTACCGCGCATGCTATTTACGACGAGCGTTGCAAGAGCTTCACCTTCGACGTCGTCTGCGATTATCACCAGATTCTTGTTGCTGGCAGCCTTGACGAACTTTTCCAGGAAGGGCAGGAGATCGTTGATCGAGGTGATTTTCTTGTCGGTGATCAGGATGTAAGGATCCTCGAGCTCCGCAGTCATCTTGTCAGGGTTGGTGACAAAATAAGGAGAGGCGTAGCCTCGGTCAAACTCCATACCTTCCTTGTGGGTGGAACCCGTCTCGAGTCCCTTGCCTTCTTCCACCGTCACTACACCATCTTTGCCAACCTTTTTAATGGCATCGGCAATTAAAGCGCCGATTTCTTCGTTCTGAGCGGAAATAGTCGCAACCTGCTTCAGCTGCTCGATGTCATCGGCAGAAAACGTCTTTGCACGTTTCTTCACTTCCTCGATTGCAACCTTTACCGCCTCGTCAATTCCCCGCTTCAGAATCATCGGGTTGGCACCGGCGGTAATATTCCGCATACCGTGGTTAACGATAGCTTGGGTTAGCAGGGTGGAAGTAGTGGTTCCATCTCCAGCAACATCGTTGGTCTTGGAAGCTGCCTCCTTAACTAGTTGCGCACCCATGTTTGCAAATGGGTCTTCGAGCTCAATTTCTTTTGCAACGGATACACCATCATGTATAACGTTCGGAGCACCCCACTTGCGGTCAATTGCGACATTGCGGCCGCGCGGACCAAGTGTTGTAACTACCGCTCTGGCGAGGATGTTCACACCCTCGACCATTTTCTGGCGTGCATCGTTGCCGAATACGATTTGTTTTGCCATAGGATTCTTTAAAATAAACTGCTAATTAACTTACGATACAACTGCCATCACATCTTCCTGCTTGATAAGGAGCCATTCCTCGTCGCCAACCTTGATCTCGTTGCCCCCCCACTTCTTGTATACAACCTTTTGGCCAACTTTGATATGCATGGAGTTGGCAACAATTTTCCCGTCATCAAGCACACCGTCTCCTACCGCCATAACTTCGCCCATCTGAGGCTTTTCTTTGACACTATCGGGGAGTACTATCCCGGACGCAGTAACCTCTTCTTGCTTGATCGGTTTAACCAATATATAATCGAATAAGGGTTTGATTTGTGCTGTTTTAGCCATAAATCAAAGGATTAATTACTAATTGCTTAAGCCGACCGGTCTCTGTGTTAGCACACCGAATATTCGAGTGATTACCTTAATTTATAACTGAAGCCCATCATTTTGTCAATAGGTCTAATGCTCTGCTAATTTATGGACACTACTATTCATCAATCACTACCATCACTGGATTCGCCATCGCCTGCCGTGCCTGCAACAACCGCAACTCCGATCCCTCCGCCTGCTCCTGTGCAGGAGCAGGTCATCCCAATGCCGATACCCACGCCTATTCCTACACCCACAGCACCACCTCCCTCTCCACCCACACAATCCTTACCGGAAAAATCTCCCGGTGATAGAGAAACAACGCCCGTACCATCTCCTTTAGAAGGAAAGGTCACGATCGTCACCAACGCCCCAGTACGTACCACAGATGTAGCAGCCTCTCTCCCTGCAGGGGAAGAATTTAACGTGCCCGAAATCAAGGCCTTGGCAATGAAGTTACACCAGGCTTCCATACCGGATGACCTCCGTACAAAAGCGGAAAATCAAATCAGCCGTATTGCGCTCACGCTCAAATATGGTGGCAGCATGACCCAGCTTGACATAACTGCAAAGTACATTGACTGGATCACCTCACTTCCCTGGTATACCCGGTCTGTAGACGAACTTGACATCAATGAGGTAAAAAAATCTTTGGATGCCAGTCATTTCGGGCTGGAGGGGCTCAAGAAAAAGATACTGGAATACCTTTCAGTAATAGCTCTGCAGAAAAAAGCCTTCAATACGCAGGCGTATCACATTCAGTCACCGATGTTTGTTGGGCTCGCTGGTACAGGAAAAACCACTTTTGCAAAAGCATTGGCGGTAGCCCTAAAGAGAAAATTTGTACGCATACCATTTGGTGGATTATCTTCTGCGCGGGACTTACGGGGACAGTCGAAAACCAGCCCCGAATCCGAGCCTGGATATGTTATAAAGGCACTTCGTGAAGCGGGAACCAAGAACCCGGTCATCCTCCTTGACGAACTTGATCGAACAGCTCCGGATGCTAGAGCTGAGATAATGGGTGTGTTACTGGAGCTTCTGGATCCAGGACAAAATGTCCACTATACCGACTATTTCATAGACTTTCCTTTCAACCTGAACGAGGTTCTCTTTGTTGCAACAGGAAACAATACTACCAATGTTGCTGCAGCTGTACTGGACAGGCTGGAGGTAATACAGATGCCCAGTTACACCGACGAGGAAAAAATGGCTATCGGAAAAAATTATGTTTTGCCTTCAATGCTCAAAGAGGTAGGGCTGACAAGTGAACAGCTTTCTATTGATGAAGCTCTCTGGCCAAAGATGGTGCGCCCCCTGGGCTTCGAGCCTGGAATCCGTTCGCTTGAACGGATGGTACAGAACATTGTTCGTCGTGTCGCCTATAAGATCGTGAGTGGCGAAGGAAATTCATTCCACATTGACGAGTCGAATGTAAAAGACTACACCAATATTATCGTCGGAGCGCAGTAAACTTTACTTGTCCCTGTAGCTTTCATAGGGTACAATGTCTGGGATGTACTTGGCGCAATGGTGAAGTGGTAACACGGCTGTCTGCAAAACAGCTATGCACCGGTTCGATTCCGGTTTGCGCCTCACGAGATCGGAACCCTTCATCACTGGCGTGAACCGAGTCGATTTCAAGACCGCGCCTCACGTTTTCGTTGGAGATATTTATCTGCTTCTACTACACCGACAACCGTAACTGCCGTCGAGAGGATCAGCATCCAGGCCTCCAGGTTTATGGGTTCAAGGTAGAAAAGCCAGTAAAATGCTGGAACATATAACGCGGCCAGGTGGGCAAGAAGTGAACCTGCCATGCCCAAAATCAGGACAGGATTTGAACGCCAGTTCATGGCAAGCAACGACTGAGTTTCGGAGCGCGCATTCAAAAGCTGAAAAAACTGGAAAAAAACCATCGTGGTCACGGCAATCGTCCGTGCAGTCTCTACAGCGGCTCCCGACTGAAGAAGCGTGAGATACACTCCCATTACCCCGATCGTAATCGTTCCGGCAACCAGTATTGTCCGCCGGATCTGATCTTTACCCATTATTTCCTCATCGAGTTTTCGCGGACGCTTCCTAAGAATATTTTTGTCTCCTGGTTCAAAGGCTAGAGCAAGAACCTGAATGCCATTCGTTACAAGGTTAATCCAAAGCAGTTGCGCGGGGTGATACGGTGAGGGAATACCGAGGATAAGGGCAAAAAAAATTGTTGCCATACCCGCAAGCCCGGTCGGGATTAGAAACGCAATCGATTTTCGAATATTTTCGAAGACGACGCGTCCTTCGTAGATTGCATCAACAATTGCAGTAAAACTGTCATTCTGAAGGACCATATTCGCAGATTCACGCGCTACGTCAGTTCCGGTCTTACCCATTGCCACTCCAAGGTGGGCGGCTCTGAGCATTGGCGCGTCGTTGACTCCGTCTCCAGTCACCGCTACTATTTCGCCATCTTGCATTAACTGGTGTACTATCATCATTTTATTCTCGGGCGAAACCCGTGCAAACACAGTTGTTTTTTTTACGACTTCACGCAGTTCTTTGAGCGACATATCATTAAGATCAGCTCCCGTTATGACACCTGCTCCGGTATCAATACCGATTTTACCGGCAATCGCTTTTGCCGTAATTGCGTGATCACCGGTGATTATAATCACCCGTATACCCGCTTCTTGACAGCGTCGAATTGATTTGTACACATCAGGTCGTGGAGGGTCAATCATGCATTGCAGACCTGCCAGCGTAAGACCTGCCACATCTGTTTCGGTAAGCGTGTAAGGAACTTTGTCAAGCTTTTTCCATGCAAACGCAAGAACGCGAAGTCCTTCCGCCGCATATTCGTTCGCCTTCTCGATCGTTTTCTGTACCGTGCCCCGTTCCGCACAAGTACACCGGCCCGCGAGTGCTTCGGGCGAGCCCTTAACCAGCAAGTACATAGTCCCATCGATCTCGTTTACCGTGGCCATGAAGTTTCTACCCGACTCAAAAGGAAGAATCGCTCTCCGCGGGCAATCATGCCTGGTGCGTTCTTCGGATATCCCTGCTTTTTCGGCAACAACGAGTAACGCTGCTTCGGTGGGATCACCACTAATCCGGGAAATTCCATCGATTATGGTCAAATCAGCCTCATTGCATAGGATGCCTATTCGTAACATCATTCGCAGACCATCCCTTGCTTGCTTTACGCGTTCTCCATTCCGCAGTACCGCTCCCTTTATCCCATAGCCACGACCCTCTACCGCGTACTCCGAATCACCATCGAAAAGACGCTCCACAGTCATCTCATTCAAGGTGATCGTCCCGGTCTTATCAGAGCATATTACACTTGTACTACCCAGAGTCTCAACAGACGGTAACGTACGAACAATTGTCTTCTTGGAAGCCATACGCTTCACTCCTACTGCCATTGCCACGGTGACAATAATCGGCAGACTCTCGGGAATTGCTACCACCGCCAGAGCAATCGCCTCGTAAAACAACAACTCAGCTGAGATCCCACGAATAATCCCGATAAGAAAAATAACCGCTATGCCTAAAATGACTGCAATGGCGACATACTTCGTAAACCGTTCAATTTTCATTTGAAGCGGGGTTTTGGCTGTCTCAAGCGTCGCAACCTCATCGGCAATTCCTCCCAGGACTGTATCGGTACCCGTGGCTGTGACAATTCCGGTAAGTCTTCCCCGGACCAGCGTTGTTCCGGTGAATGCCATATTTGATTGCTCTGCTGGTGCCAAGTGCTCCTGCTGTAACGCCCGGATGTGCTTACTTACCGGAACAGACTCCCCGGTAAGAGGTGACTCGTCAACCCAGGCATCCAATACTTCGACGATACGCAAATCTGCGGGAACTCTCATCCCCGAGCTCAGTAGGACGACATCTCCCGGTACTACATCCGAAACCGGTACTTCGACCTGATCACCGTCCCGTAACACCAGCGTTTTTGGTACAAGCATCTTCGCAAGTGCACGTATACTGCGCTCCGCATTTATTTCCTGAAAAAATCCTACGAACGCATTTGTCAAAACTACGGCAAGAATGACAGCTGCATCTTTTAGTTCCTTGAATATGACAGTAAGAAATACCGAGATCACGAGGATTATTATCAGAGGATCCACAAACTGCCTTCCTAGTACACCATACCATGGTGTAGCTTTTCGTTCAGGAATGATATTTTTCCCGTATTTGCGAAGTCTATTTTGTGCTTCTCGGGAGGAAAGTCCCCTTTCGCCGGATCCAAGCTGCTTGCGAGTTTCTTCAATGGAACAGCTGTAAAACTGCATATCATTTCATAATAACAGGTATAATAGGCAGGAAGAAGCCGCAAACCAGGAGAGGTGTCAGAGTGGTTGAATGAACCGGTCTTGAAAACCGGCGTGGCTTAAAAGGTCACCGCGGGTTCGAATCCCGCCCTCTCCGCCAGTTAGAAAATCCCGTTGCTGGCTCGCCCTCTGCGAGGGCTCGCCAGCCGATTTTAAGCGCAAATTGGAATTTTTTATCTTTCAAAATGAAGTTCGAGCCGATATTTTTTAAGAATGCTCGGACTTCTTGATTGTCGCTTTGTGAAAAAAGAATATTAAAAAGGACTTATACATATAGTTAGGTATTGAATGTTACCCGGACAGGAACACCGGAGATTTTTTCGACTAAATGCTTTAAAGTTACAGGAACATATCAAGTCCCCGGTATACTACACAAAATTCAGGATTAAGTAAGATACAACATCTAGACCGTTGTAGCAAGCATATGCATTCGGGTAAAGGGGGGGTTCGCCTATATGAAGCATACTTCTTCGTTTGGTGTTTCTTCAGTTCTTCTATCCAAGCTAAAATAATCTTTTTAAGCTCGACGGTTTCGATGTAACACTCGATGACTTTTTGCTCTTCTTCTGAAAACATATTGTAAACCCTGGTTTTGTCTTTACGGATTTCGGTACCGTATATTTCACCATCTTCTTCTGCGTATTCGATTTTACCGGATAGAACGTCGTCAATTGTTGATAGGCACTTTTTAGCGTACTCCGGATATGCATTAGCATCTACTAAAAAACCCGTAACAGGCGATATTTCATCGGGTAATTCCATAACAATAAAGTAACCATCACTTTTGGGGTAATGCCTTTTTACTATTTTATATCTATAACTTCATTTTTTCAGACTTATTCTATATACGAAGTTGCAATTTTACCATTTCTATCAATTCTCATTCTTATCTCAAGACCATCGGCCGTTTCACCTTTATACAAACTGCTTTCGACGATAGTCTTATTATCATAACGCTTCATTCACCTTACTCACAATATCCTCTTTACTCCAATCATCCGGATACATGGTAGATCGTGCTTTTTTCTTGTACCCCCACACCTCAACTTCGGCAGAGTATACTCCTTCATACGCGGGGTTTGTTTTTGCCTTCGGATGAAGAAACGACGCGTGCTAGATTACCTTCTACCAAATGCTGCAGTGTTCGCTTGCTGAATGAAAAGACTGAAGTATCTTTCAGTAAGAGATTTTATCTGCAAGTGCTTAACCAGTATCGCCGGCAGCACCTCTAAAGAGAAGGCAGAAGGCACGACACGCCATATTAAAAACCCTAAAGCCTCTTTCTCGCCTTTTCCAAGCTGTACCTTTCCCACCAGATATTTACCAGTTCAGGAACAGCTGAAGTTTCTATGTACCTATCCTCTGAGAAGTCATCTTCTATTCCGGGTAAATTACTTGAATAAATGTATGTTTTATCTTTTGTTACCTCAATACAGTACACTTCAAAGCAAAACCAGTTCTGCTCAATTCTCCCATTTAACACGTCATCAACAAATTCCAGAACATCATCTTTTCTACTCTCATCAGTTATTTGCGATAGAAAAGCGCCAAACAAATCAGCTTTCTCATCGAAAATCTGCATTACCAGATAGTAGTTTTTCGCAGGGGTCATTTCGAGTGAGAGTTTGTATTGTATTTGTATTTCATATCAGCGGATAGCTGGTAATAATCTCTTTTGTTTCTCGATTTACAATCACCTTTGTTCTAACACCTTTTACATAAGATTCATATACTAAATTATACCCTCGTGCTGAGGGTTGTATATTTTTCGGATCGTATGTCTTATTGATTGCCCCTACGATATCCTCCTTAGACCATGATTTGGGAAAGAAGGTTATTTTGCCTTTGGATGACTGTCCTTTTTATAGCCAAAGATCTCTACCTCTGGCTCATAGACACCTGTTGCTTTATCAGTTTTGAGAACCTTTGTGACCTTAGCATAGATGTTCTCTCCTTCGTGATGAAACCCTTGCAAAGATACTTTGCCTGATTTACTACCTTTTGCACTTCCATCAAATATATGCTGTAATGCTCCCTCTTCAAATTTCGACGTATCTGCTTTAATCTTGTACGATCTATTCGAAACTTTGATGTCGGGAAGAAATCGTCTGGGAAGCCTGGAATAATCCCCAACCGTATCTGCGATCTTAATGCTTCGTCTTGCCACCTTACTCGCATCCACGGTAAAGCCGAATACCACCATCCCCGCTTTCCCAAAGCCGCCGGTGAGTAGTGTTTCTGCTGCCTCCTGTCCAGCCTCCACAGACATCTCGCCTGCTCCCCGGCCAATGGCCTGTGCTAACTTACCTTCTGCAAAAAGCTGCTGTGTCCGCTCGCTGAAGGGAGACTTGAGTATATTCCAGTGTTTTTATCTGCCAGTGCTACGGCCGCATCCCGCAGTAACTGTTGGGTACCGCCTTTGTAGTTGCTCTCGATAAACACTTTGGCGTGAAAGTAGGGTGCAAAAAGCGGATTGACCACCATCCACAGATCCTGTGGGTTCTTACTAAGGTGTGCCTGTACGTCTGCTTGATGCTTAATAAGCGATTGAAGTATGTTTTTGTCCATCCAGCCGAGGTCTTTTGCAAGCTGGCCACCGAAGTCTGATCTATATTCCTGGAATTTACGGCCAAACCAAGTCTACAATACCTTTGGCTTCATTCTTTTTCTCACGCAAACGCGCATGCTGGCCTTCTTGGTAAGCCTGCTGAAACTCCCCGTATATCCATCTTGCATCGTCAAACATTTTCTTCGGGTTGTTCCAGTTTTCCTTCAGGTAGTTCAGGCCTTTCCCGCCTTCTGTCGTGACAAAACTCCAGATATCCTGCCCTACACCGGCAAGTCCCTGAAACGGGGCAAGAAACAGATTGGGATACTCCGTCGTTTCATGTTCGTAAACGGCCAGGGATGCAGTCTCAATTGCGTACGCCTCAATCAGCTCTTCAAACGTACAGCATGCTTCTGCCAGACACATCGCATAAAGCTCGTTGATCTGTTCCGGCGGGATTGCAGGGTATTTGCGGTAGTACTCCTCAAGTGAAGCGCCCGCGTTAGCACTGCCTGCGGTTCCGCCTTCCAGTGGTATTGCACCAGAAGCACCGCCTGTGCCACCTGCCTCACCAGTAAGGGGTATCCGCCGCACGGGTTCCGGGACGCTTGCCTCCGGATCGGGCTCGTATTCTTTTTCAGGATCGTAACAATGAAGAAACTCCTCCGGCGTTAACTTCTTTGTACAATCGGGCGATGCGGCAGCTACTGGAATAGCCAGCACTCCATGAGTGATTAGGTAAAATACCAGGATCACCGTGGCAATTACCCGGTTTATCCAACTGCTGTCGTTTTTCTTTTCTTTCCGTGTATGGTGAGAGTTTTCTTTTTTTTGCCGGTACTTCAGAATGAGAAACATCATCAAACCGCCAATACCAGAAAAAATAAACGTCAAGAAAAGATTCGAGGAAACCCAGACAGTAAAAAGCCCGGCGTCTATCGACTCTCCCACCCCCCAAAAGTAAAGCAGTTGCAACAACACAGAACCAATAACCGGAACCATCACCGCATACCAGGCCTTCTTTCTAAAAACAAATGGTTTTTCGCGGGACTTTGCCGCAATGTACGCCTCAATCTGTTCCCATTCCTTTCGTTCCTGAGCGTCCTTCAGATCAAACTCTCGCTTTTCCTTTTCGTACTTCTTCCATTTACGCCAGAGTTTGCCGGGTAATTACGCTCTCCCATGAAGGGCAATCCGGCACATTGTATAGGCACTTACTCCGACAGTTGTAAGAAGCATCAAAAAGAGCGTGTTCTCAAAGAAGAGGCTGATAAAAACGGAGAGGAGAACATAACACAAAACACCATGTACCAGGTGAGCAAAAAGTGCATTTTTCGAGAGTCTGCGAGTAGTTTCGCCTCTCTCTCCTGGCTTTCCCCCATGTGCTATACTGTGTTATGGTATTTTAATGGGGGTGATTATATCATGTAAAACTCGTGGGAATGCTAAAAATTCAAAGAAAAAACCCTTCAACAGCTTCCTTTATAGAGGTGAAAACTGTTTCAGACCGCATACGCAGCGGTTAGGGTGGGCGAGATACTATTTAGTTGTACAATACAGTTAATCAAGTAAAGAGTATGTGAAAGCTTGTGAAGAATGGTGAATATGCTATACCAAAGATTTAGGGTTTTCATGGAATCAAGTTCAGAACCACTCCTACTCGTCATTGCAAACAGCATATTTCTCCTCTTTTTATCGGCCGTTTTTTCCGGTGCGGAAACGGCCTTTACTAACCTTTCCCCTGCGCGTATCGAGGTACTCTAAAAAGACGGTAAGTTTGCATCCGGGCTTATTTACCGGCTTTACAAGAAACTTGACCTCATAATTTCAGTCAGCCTGATCCTGAGTAATGGAGTAAATATCCTTCTTGCCACGTATCTGACTATTTTTTTTCACTGGACTGTTTGGAGTAGAGCTTGGTGGTACGCTTTCAGCTACAATTGGAACAATTCTGGTTATTATCTTCGGCGAGATTATTCCTAAAAAATTTGCAATTCTGTATCCAGTTTTCTTTTCCCGGGCTACAGCACATCTTATTGAGTTCTGCCGGATCATCACGTTTTCCATTCTTATTCCTATTGTTGTTTTGAATAAAGCGTTGGATAAAATGAAGAAAAATGATCATGAAGAGAGCAGAAAGACACTGCAAGAAGAAATAATTGCTACGCTGGGAATCGGTCATATAAAGGGAGCGCTGGAAAGTAAAGAATGCCAAATGGTGAATAAGCTTCTTTTACTGAATGACAGGGAAGTAAGCGAGATTATGACAAGGAGAAATGATATAGTTGCAATTAAATCTGATGCAAAGCTTCGGGAACTTATTGCCCTTGCATCAGAAACTAATCTCTCCCGAATTCCGGTATATAAAAACTCCATTGACACCATCGAGTACGTTATTCACACACCACACCTGAACCGTCATTTACTTATACCGGAAAACCTTGATCAACCGGTACACAAGTTCTGTCAGACTATTGCTTACAAAGTACCTGAAACCAAGATCTTGGACGATCTTTTTTTTGAGTTTCAGACACATCGGATCCACATGGCAATCGTTCTTGATGAGTTTGGTAATACGAGTGGCTTGATTACCCTAGAGGATATCATTGAACAAATATTTGGAAAGATTGAAGACGAAACTGATGTTACTGAAACGTTAATCGAAAAGCTTGACGGGACTGCGTTCAAGGCTCACGGAGAAGCAAGTATACATGAATTTGAAGAAATATCAGGAATAACACTGCCTAAAGAGTACCCAAAACATAGATCGATGAGCTGGTTGATACTCGATATTTTACATCGGTTTCCCAAGGAGGGAGAAGTCGTTGAAGTACCCGGAACGGGTCTGCAGATTACCGTAATTGACATGGATGATTAATATATCGATAAAATAGAGATACGCAAAAAATCACCCTCACTTTTCTAACTATACCCTCCTGCGACTGTAACGTCAGAGGCAGTTTTCGTTTACCAACGCCTCCCATGATTCTTTGGCAGACTCAAAGCAGCATTACAGTTCTCAATTCCCGAAGTATCCTGGTTGCGGCAATTGCTAACGCAGGCAAAGTCGCTAGGATTGCAAGCAGCAATACAATCCCTTGCTTGAGTTGTCAGCTGCTGATTGGAGATTTCGTCACATGCCTGAAATGTTTTGCTTGAAATAACAAACGCTTCGCGGCTGCCTGGCCCGGACCCCCTCTACTCGAGTTTTCACTACTTCCTCAGGTCGAACTGGTTGCTCGTCTGAGATGATGTCGTATTCTTTGTCAAGTTCTCCCGGGTTCATTCAGCTATTTCCAGCGTCTGCCCGCTGATAAACAGTTTTGTTGTATTTTCTGTTTAGTCCGCAGTGCTTCGTACCCTACGATTGACGGCTCATGATCAAGGGGATTTCTTTACCAGTACGATACTGGTTATATAATGGCTTGTTATATCAATCACAATATTACAGTTACATATTTTAGTCTCCTAAGTTTCCTCCCATTAAATACCCATGCTTGCAGAAATACATATTCCATATGGTATACTCGTTGAATAATTTCTTACGTTTTATGATCCTTCCACTTGTTCTCTTTGTTTCTGGTCTGGTAGTAGTAGGCAAAGCTGCTGATTTTCTGGTAGACGGAGCATCTTCCATCGCGGCTCGGGCAAAAATCGCCCCAATTGTAATCGGACTTACCATCGTTGCTTTTGGCACCTCTGCACCGGAACTGGTGGTTAGCGTGACCGGAGCTTTGCAAGGTTCCACCCAACTCGCATTCGGAAACGTCGTCGGATCAAATATATTTAATATCCTCATCATTCTCGCAATTGCTTCTATAATCCATCCCTTAAGAATTCACAGCAATACAGTCTGGAAAGAGATTCCCCTGTCAGTTCTGGGCGCTATTGCCGTATTTGTCCTCGGATTACAGTATGTGTTCGACTACGGAAGAATTCCTGACGGAGGAATTCGACCGGAAGCGGTGCTCGGAACAATTTCCTTTAGTAACGGACTGATTCTGCTAATGTTTTTTGCGGTTTTCCTTTACTACACTTTTGGCATTGCAAAAATACAAAACGATGGCGGGGATCAAATAACCATGCATTCAATTCCGGTTTCATTTTTTATGGCCTTGGCTGGCTTGGCCGGGCTTGTCCTCGGCAGTCGGCTGGTTGTGGATAATGCTGTTATTCTTGCACAAGCAATCGGCTTAAGTGAAAAAGTAATTGCACTAACTCTGATAGCCGCCGGAACAGGTCTTCCGGAACTGGCAACATCGGTTGCTGCAGCCCGGAAAGGTCAGGCAGATATTGCAGTGGGAAATATTGTTGGGTCAAATATCTTCAATATTTTTCTGATTCTGGGAATAACCGCACTCGTAAAACCGGTGCAAGTAACCGGTGTCGATATTATTGACCTTGGAGTTATGGTTGCAGCCAGTATTTTCTTGTTTCTGTGCACATTTCTGCTCCACAAGAAACACGTCGACCGCTGGGAGGGTATCACAATGCTTATCGCGTACGGAGTATACCTCGCCTACCTATTCGTCAGGTAAATAAGCCGTGAGGCCTACTGTTTCAAATACGACAGCTACGCATTTACAATTTTCTCTGTCTTCGGTTTGTCCTTGGAACTTTCAAACCGTTGGAAGTATGCCATTAACCCCACACCCGCCAGAATCAGTGCGAGTGCAGCGAATGTCGCGGGTTCGATGGCTGGCAAAAGATTCCGCTCGACAACGGGTACCACCTCACCATGACTGTTTACCCGTGTAATGATCGCTTCTTTCCATGGCCATACCTTACGCAGTGAGCCAACAAGAAAACCAGTCAGAATTGCAATCGTAACATCGTGATAGTGTTTAAACAAAAAGCTCAGTGCCCGGGAAAAGACTCCTATTCCGACTGCGCAACCAGCAATAAAAACAAGGAGCGTAATGAAATCCCGGTTGTTCACCGCTGCCAAGATCTGTGAGTATTTCCCAAGGATTAGTAGAATGAAGGATCCCGATATACCAGGGAGGATCATGGCAATGATGGCCATCGCTCCGCTTCCGAAGATCCAGGGCAACGTATTCGGTGTTTCAACCGGAACTGCCCCTACCAGAAAGTAGGTTCCAGTTGCCGATACAATGCACGCAAGAATATTTGCAGCCGACCAATGCCCTACCCGTTTTGCCACGATCACGATAGAAGCAAGTACCAGTCCGAAGAAAAACGACCAGAGAAACACCGGATGCTCCGTAAGGAGCCAGGCAATCAGCTTTGAGAGCGTGAAAATGGCAGCAAACAAACCGGTAGCCAGGGGAATTATAAATCCGAATGGTATTTCACGGAATGCCTGTATAAGTTTCCCTCTTAAAATAAGCTGTAAAACAGGACCTGTGAGGTGTTTTATAGTATTTATCAAGGTTTCATAAATACCGAAGATGAAGGCAATGGTTCCTCCCGAAACGCCGGGTACCAGATCAGCGGTTCCCATACCAAATCCGGTGAAAAAAATGCGGAGAGACGATTTTTTTAGTGCGGAACCGGGGGAAACCTCAGTTGCCGGTTCAGAATTAGCGTGATGTTTCATGGATATATACTAGCAGAAGCGTTTCGGAACACCAGAGGAATCAGCGGCACAACAGCTCTCTTACCGGTATAATGATCCGGTATGCCAGATGTACGTATAGATCAATCCTGGAAGCATTCCCTCGCCGGGGAATTTAATTCGCCTTATTTTGCACAACTTGCCGAAAAGGTGCGAGCTGAGTACCTTTCAAAACAGGTGTATCCTCCGGCCCGGGATGTGTTTCGTGCCTTCGACCTGTGTCCGTTCGATGCGGTGAAGGTTGTGATTATCGGTCAGGATCCCTACCATGGAGCAGGTCAGGCAAATGGTCTGTGTTTTGCTGTGCACGAGGGGGTCCGAATTCCACCATCCCTAAAGAATATCTTCAAGGAAATACAGGACGATCTGGGTGTTGCCCCGCTCCCGTCAGGTGACCTATCCCGGTGGGCAAAGCAGGGGGTGCTTCTCCTTAATGCTGTGCTTACGGTGCGGGCCGGATCACCAGCATCGCACCGTGGACTAGGCTGGGAACGGTTTACGGATGCGGTTGTGCGCGCCCTGAACGATCAAAAACAACACCTCGTATATTTGCTCTGGGGAAAGTTCGCTCAGGAAAAGGGAGCCGTAGTCGATCCCGTTCGAAATCTGGTACTCACCTCCGCACACCCGTCGCCATATTCTGCCGACCGGTTTTTCGGGAATCACCACTTCAGCCGCTGCAATGCTTACCTGGTGGAGCACGGACTCGATCCTATTGACTGGAGGTAGCTTGTATGTGATCAAGATCACACACAGCTAGAGACGGGCGTGAGTTTTAACGTATCTGCTCCGTTCCAGTATTCGAGGGCACATCTTCGCTCAATTTAAGCAGAAATTTTTTCTGTTTTTCAGCACTTACAGAGTAAGGTATTCAAAGGGACTAGACCATCTTTTACAAACTCATTCGGTTAAATACATATTTATTACGTATATTTCGTGATGAAAAATCCTGACTAGCGCGTCCGAAATATGACAATAACTCTACAAAACGCTCTAAGTGCATTTACCGCTCTTACGTGAGTTTTAATTTTGCTCTTGAATCTTTGATTTGCGCGTCTCTATAATGAAGTATCTGGTGTTCACAACGTAAATGCAGAAGTCCCCTCATGTACTGATGTTTGGCTGGGAATTCCCGCCGTTTAACAGCGGCGGTCTTGGAACCGCTTGCCATGGTCTGTCCCATGGCCTTGCTGATGATAATGTCTGCGTTACGTTTGTTCTTCCCCGGAAAGTCGGGGCAACCTCGAATAAAATCCAGATTACCTTTGCAGATGAGCATGAGGTAAATGAAGATTTCTACCGGACACTATACAATCCCTATCTGACGACTCAGCTTTATAAATCCCTCCGGAAAACTCTCAAGTCGGATGATATCATCAGTACGGACTTAATCACCGAGGTATACCGGTATTCGGTAAATGCCCGCACCGTGGCGAACTCAACCCGTTTCGATATCATTCATGCACACGACTGGCTTTCGTTCGGAGCCGGGATGGAGGCTCGCCACATATCCCGGAAACCGCTGGTTCTCCATGTGCATGCTACGGAACTGGATCGGACAGGCTTTAACGGTGCCCACCCGTATATTTATCATATAGAAAAAGAGGGCATGAAACGTGCCGACAGGGTAATTGCCGTAAGCGGATATACCAGAGATGTTATCTGCAGGCACTACCATATTCCTCGTCACAAAGTAGACGTTGTCCACAACGGCATAAATCTGCATGAGTTCCGGTATCGTCACCACGATATTCAGCAGGTGCGTGCTATTTTTGGCAAGATTGTTCTGTTTGTGGGCCGTCTTACACTCCAGAAAGGAGCGGATTACTTTCTAAGAGCGGCTCATCTCGTGTTACAGTATTACCCGGATGTTACGTTTATCATTGCCGGATCGGGTGATGCGGAACGACAGCTTATGGAAGATGCGGCACGCCTTGGTATATCCAATAAGATTATCTTTACCGGATTCCTCCGAGGTGCAGAGCTGAATAAAATCTACCAGGCCGCCGATGCTTATGTTATGCCGTCGGTGTCCGAACCCTACGGCATAGCAGCCCTCGAGGCAATCGCGAACGGTACGCCGTTGATTGTATCCAAACAGTCCGGAGTCTCAGAAGTTCTAAATCATGCTCTGAAAGTGGATTTCTGGGACACACAGGAAATGGCGAACAAGATCCTTGCAATCCTTAATCATGAATCCCTGTACCAGACGTTGCATCACAACGGACTCAAAGAGGTGGAACGTCATACCTGGAATCATTCCGCGAGAAAAGTACATCAGATATACAATCAGTTACTAGCACACTAACTATGGCGTCCGTCTGTCTTTATTTGCATGTCCACCAGCCCTACCGGGTAAAACGGTACCGGTTCTTCGACATTACAAAGGATCATAATTATTTCGAAACAGAAGAAGACCGGCTCGATAACAAAAAAATTCTCCTCAAAGTTGCCCAGAAGTCATACCTTCCCACGAACGCGGTACTTCTCAAGCTTCTCAAGCGGCATCCGGAGTTCCGGGTATCGTTCTCGATTACCGGTACAGTCCTTGAACAGTTCCAGGAGTATGCTCCGGAAGTACTGGAGTCGTTTCAGGAACTGGTGAAAACAGGACGTGTCGAGATTATCGCCGAAACGTACTATCATTCGCTGGCGTTCCTCTACTCCCGCGAGGAGTTTCGCCGCCAGGTGAAGATGCATGCGAAGATCGTAAAAGAACTCTTTGACTATGAACCGAAAGTGTTCCGCAATACTGAGCTTATATACTCAAATGAAGTAGCTCATGAAGTGGAGCATATGGGGTACAAGGGAATACTTGCTGAAGGTGCAGACTTTATTCTCGGCTGGCGAAGCCCGAATTTCGTGTATCGGCCGAAGGGAACAAAGCGCATCAGATTGCTCGTAAAAAATTACAAACTCTCGGATGATATCGCTTTCCGCTTTTCGAACAAAGCCTGGAAAGAGTATCCGCTTACCGCTCCAAAGTTCACCAAATGGATAAATCAGGTTAATGGAAACGGTGAACTGGTAAACCTGTTTATGGATTACGAGACCTTCGGCGAGCACCAGTGGGAGGATACAGGAATCTTCAAATTTCTGGAGCACATGCCAAAGTATATCCTCCAACATCCGGACAACGATTTTGTTACCCCGTCAGAGGCAATCGAACGCTATCCTGAACGCGGTGAGCTGGATTACCCGCACTACGTTTCCTGGGCAGATACAGAACGCGATCTGTCCGCCTGGCTCTCGAATCCGATTCAATTCGACGCTATGAAGCATATTTTTGCTTTGGAAAACGATGTGCTTAAGACGAATGATAAAAAAATCATCGATGATTGGCGAAAGCTTACTACATCGGACCATTTTTATTATATGTGTACCAAGTGGTTCTCTGACGGAGATGTGCATAAGTATTTCAGCCCGTATGAATCGCCCTATGAAGCCTTTATCTCGTTTATGAACGCTATGCAGGACCTTCGATTACGTGTTGCAAACAACGCAAAAAAATCATATTCTTAGTATATTAGTTTTCTATAGCCTATATCATGCATTCCATGACTGATGCGACTTTCAATGTTCTCAATACACTGTCACGGTTTACGCAGGGTTTTAACGACGGCCCAAAAGATCTTGTGCAGGCAGGTGAGGGGCAAGAATTTTGGCTGCATGATGGCCCCGCACTCCGCAACCTCAAAGAACTCAAGCATGCCCTCGACAACATTACCGAAGAACAGTTCGCCTATCACGTTACCGATTCAAAGAACGATTTCGCAGCTTGGGTTCGCGGGGTACTTCAGGACGCGGATTGCGCCGACGAACTGGATCGTTGCAAAACCATATTGAGCACGCGCCGCGTCCTCATAAAGTTTTTGCGGAACTATAAGTAATGCGCTTAATCTCCCTGGCTAACGGGCAGATGCTCGTGATGATGGATAGTCGGGCACAAGTCCGCGATCTCTACTTTCCTTATGTCGGTCTTGAGAATCACATGGGTGGTCATCTCGTGCACCGGATAGGGGTGCATACTGATCAGGGACACCGCTGGTTCGATGATCCCAGCTGGGATATCCAGATTGCAAGCCCATCGGATACGCTCGCCTCTAGTATTGTTGCAATCAACAATGAGCTGAAGGTTCGTATCGACTTTACGGACGTCGTCTATAACGAAAAAACAATCTTCCTCCGAAAGTTGGTGGTCACCAACCTGGACAGTTCCGAGCGCACAATAAAAGTATTTTTTTGTCATGAATTCCAGATATACGAATCCTACCGAGGAGACACTGCCTATTACGACCCGATACACAAGTGCATAGTGCACTACAAAGGACGTCGGGTCTTTCTTATAAATGCACTTACCGGCGAGTCCGGCTTTGATCAGTACAGCACCGGAAAATTCGGCTCCGAGGGCATGGAGGGTACGTATCGCGATGCAGAAGACGGTGTCCTGCAAGGAAATGCCATACAACATGGTAAGGTGGACTCGGTAATTGGCGTTACCCTGCACCTCAACTATAAAGAAGAGCAGACAATTTACTACTGGATTGCCGCCGCGACCTCAATAAAAGGCGCCCTCGACCTTAACGACGCCATTCAGAAGAAAACACCGGAACACATTCTCCAGAGCACTGAGGACTATTGGCACGCTTGGTTAAGTCAGCACGACACCAATTTCTGCGGCATCGACGATAGTATCCGGGTACTTTATAATAAATCGCTACTCCTGGTGCGAAGCCATGTAGATAACAACGGCTCAATTCTCGCATCCGGCGATTCGGATATGCTGTACTACGGCTTCGACAGTTATAGCTACATGTGGCCCCGGGATGGCGCTCTTACCGCACTTACCCTCCTCAGGTGCGGCTATCTGAACAACGCGCGCCGCTTCTTCGAGTTCTGCTTCGATGTTATTACCGAGGATGGCTACCTGATGCATAAATACCGACCGGACGGCTCGCTTGGCAGTTCTTGGCACCCGTGGACTCGCAACGGGAAGATTACCCTGCCAATCCAGGAAGACGAGACCGCTCTGGTACTCCGCTCACTATGGTACTACTATCAGGCATCGAAAGATCTGGAGTTTATCGAGGCTAATTACGCCGATTTTATCGAGCGTGCCGCGAAGTTTCTTGTCACCTATACCGACGAAAAAACCGGCTTGCCCCTTCCCTCATACGATCTCTGGGAAGAAAAGTACGGGACGCACACTTTTACCGCAGCGTCGGTGTATGCCGCACTTGTATGCGTAGCGCAGTTTGCGGAGGTTCTTGGCAAAACAGAGAGCCAGGTGAAGTTCTCGCATTCGGCCGAAAAGATCAAGCAGGCAATACTCAAATACCTCTATACTACCGAAGACGGTTTTGTGAAAATGGTAAACTTCCGGGACGAAAAAGTAATCTACGACCGCACCTTGGACAGCTCAAGCCTATACGGAATAGTAAAGTTCGGTGTTCTTCCCTACTCCGACGAACGGGTAGTCCATAGCATGAAACTCGTTGAAGACCGCCTCCTCTGTCGCTCTGAAGTTGGCGGTATCTGCCGGTATGAAGGGGATCAGTATTTCCGACAAACAGACGAGGTGCCAGGTACTCCGTGGTTCATCTGTTCTCTCTGGCTTGCCCAGTATCAAATAGAGGCAGCAACGAAACCCGAAGATCTGGAGAAACCCTTGCAATGGCTGCGCTGGTGTGTAAAGTACGCGTTGCCATCGGGAGCACTCTCTGAACAGATTCACCCGCTTACCGGTGCCCCGCTTTCAGCGACACCGCTTACCTGGAGCCATGCCGAATTTATAAATACGGTGAACGAATACATCGCAAAAATGAGGAAGCTCGGAATGTGTCCGGTTCGAGAGCAGTGAACGGAGCTGATACTACAGTTGCCCGATTTGAGCGGTGATTAACTCTACGTCCCGCTCCTCGATCATCCCATTCCCATCCATATCCAGATCGGCAGCATAGATCGGATTATCACCACTTAAGGTTTTTCCGATTACCCCACCCCAACAGGTCTGTCCACTCGCACAGCCGATATTCTGCCGAATTATACCGGCATCAGTTTGATCAACCATCCCGTCGTCGTTTATGTCTTCCTTTTTCCGTGATCCGGCAGTTGATGCTTCCCGCGCACGGGCGGGCCGCACGCCAGAGCGCTGGACTGTAAACGGATCAATTCCTTCCCGGTAAAAGAAGTACCAGAGCCCACCTCCGATTCCAACTCCAACAACCATAAGTATGGCAATTACGTAGATCAGAAAACCGGTTTGGCTGGTACGCATGGAATTTGAGTATAATGTAAGGGATTATCATTCTAATGTATATTCGGAACTATGTCAAAGCTTGCTTATAAATCGGAAACCTCGGCGGGGGGTATTGTCCGTAAAACCGAGAACGGGAACGTTCTCTGGCTGGTTACGCAGCACTCCCAGCACAAAGGCTGGGGATTCCCGAAGGGCCTGATCGGAGATTCGGTGGAAAACGAATCGAGAGAAAGTGCTGCTATTCGTGAAGTTCGCGAAGAGGGCGGGGTAGAAGCAAAAATACTTTGTCCAATCCCGGTAGAAGTCAAATACACGTATCGGCACAAAGATATCCTGGTAGACAAAACCGTATATTATTTCTTAATGGAATACGTATCCGGCGACCCGGCAGACCACGACTGGGAAGTCAGCGAGGCGAAGTTCCTGGACGAAGACGGCGTACGGAATATTCTGACGTTCGATACGGATAAGGAGGCATTTGCGGGGATACTGGCGTTGGCGAAGATGTGACTCTGCGTGAGCGGTGGAAGGGACTTGAACCCTCGACCTTCTCCTTGGCAAGGAGACGTTCTACCAACTGAACTACCACCGCTGAACAACAATTATACCTGAAAAATCTGTGCCGAGGGTCAGAGTCGAACTGACATCTGAGGTTTTTCAGACCCCCGCCGTGACCACCTTGGCTACCTCGGCTACGGAAACATTCCAGAATACACGATCGGGACGGGACCGGGCGCGATGGGACATTGTATCAAATCTACCTATTGTTTTCCACGGAATGCAGTGTGCGTCTGGATGGAATCGAACCATCGACGACCACTTTATAAGAATGGCGCTCTGCCACTGAGCTACAGACGCTGTGTACCGAGTATAGCAAATAGAACTGTTTTTGTGGAGATAGAGGAGTTGTGGACGCCATCCGGGTGGACCTGATCGGACTTGAACCGACAACCTCTTCAATGCGAATGAAGCGCTCTACCAGTTGAGCCACAGGCCCTTTCCAGCTTTCTATTATACAACACTTGTTTCAGGAACTATAAAATTACATCCTGTTGTGATAACTTAGGATGTACAGAATTCCAGAATGCGTCCCCGGAGGGAATCGAACCCCCATCAAAGGCTCCGGAAGCCCTTATTCTATCCGTTGAACTACGGGGACAGCTCCAATGTCAGGAGAATTATTATAACAGCAACAAAGCGATATATGGCGAATGGAATAAGCGTATTCTTCTGCAGAAACAAGATGAACCACTTCATTACGACATATGCTGTAATAAAGGATACTATGGTGCCTACCGCCAGTGCCGCAAGGTTATCCGTTGAAGTCAGGAAAGTTTCCCGCATCTTGAAGGCATCGTGGGCTGCGGCAGCCATAATTGTGGGGATCGCCAGCAGAAACGAGAACCGGGCCGCTTCGGAGCGCTGGTACCGGAGGAGCATCATCACCACGATCACCGAACCGGCGCGGGATACCCCTGGCAAAACTGCCAACGCCTGGAGTGCTCCAATGAGCAGCGCGTGTTTATAGGTGAGTGTTGCTATCGTGTATCGCAGGCTGAAACGCTCCAGTTTCACAATCCACTCTACCAAAATGAATATAAAGCCTACCGCAAGAAACGCGGCGAGCATAAACACTTCGGATTCGAAGAATACACCTTTTATGATATCACTGAGCGCAAAAGCGATGATTCCGGTGGGAATGAATGCCGCAGCGGTCTTCCAGATCAGGCTGCGATCATTCCAGACGTCCTTCCAGTACAGCAGTACCGCAGCAAAGATCCCGCCGGCTTGGATCACTACCTGGTAGGCCTTCAGAAACTCGGTTTCCTCGAGACCAAGGTACTTTGCCGCGAAGATCAAGTGGAACGTGGAGGATATCGGGAGAAACTCGGTTATGCCCTCGACAATACCGAGAATTATCGCATGAATCAGGTCCATAGACCTTCAAGTATAATACAGCTATGGCTAAAATTGCTCTAGTGCATGATCACCTGCTTGAGTTCGGTGGTGCCGAACGAGTGCTGGTGGCACTCAAGAAAATTTACCCCGATGCAGATGTCTATACAGCCTTCCTGGAGCGAGATAACCTTGGTATCGGGAAAGAAGCTATAGCGGACTGGGATATCCGCACATCATGGGCCGACAAGGTTCCGGGTCTGAAACGTTTGTACTCTCCCTTGCGCTTTCTCGGACCATATATCTGGGAGAGCCTCGACTTTGCCGGGTATGACATTGTCATCTCTTCGTCTGCTACGTTAATGTCGAAAGGCATAATCACACGTCCAGAGACGCTACATATTTCCTATCTGCACCATCCCCCGCGATATCTCTACTACTACGAGACTGCTATGGAATGGCAAAAGTACTGGCCGATCCGGGTATACGGCCACTTTATTAATCACGGACTTCGTCAGTACGATTACCTGTCATCACAGCGGGTAGACTATTTTATCGCGAACTCCGAAGAAACCCGGCGCCGAATCCGTAAAGTGTATCGCCGCGACAGTTGCGTTATCTACCCTCCTGTTGTAATTCCGGAACAGGCTCCGGTGCGATCTGCGGATGTGCAAGCAAACGGGTATTACCTTACCGTCTCCCGTCTTGCACGGGCCAAGCATATTGATATTCTAGTTGAAGCTTCAAAACTGAACGGGTTCAAGCTGAAGATCATCGGCTCCGGCCGGGATCTCCAGCGGCTTCAGGCGCTCGCCGGACCACACGTCGAGTTCCACGGAGGCGTATCAGACTCCGAACGTGAAGCACTGTATGCCGGCGCAAAGGGATTCCTGTTTGCCTCGGTAGACGAGGAGTTCGGCATTGCTCCTGTGGAGGCCTTGGGCTTTGGAGTCCCGGTTATCGCCTACGCGTCGGGGGGGCTTAAAGAAACGGTAACAGATGGGGTAAACGGATTTCTATACCGGACGCTATCTCCTGATGCACTCGTAGCTGCAATAGAGCGGCTTGAGTCTTTGTCACAACAGGAGTACGCCACGATGTGCCGAAACTCCCGGACCGCAGCCGAACGCTATTCCCATACCGAGTTTGCCCGGCATTTTTCGAGCTTTGTAGAAGAAAAACGTGCCGAGCTTGATTCCCGTCTTGTTGGAAATACCTCTTGATTTCCAATGCCCGAACTCCCCGAAGTCGAAACTATACGACGTGCGCTTGAGCAGGTACTTCCCAGAAAGCAAATCACCGGGATTCGGGTGTACTATCCGCGTAGCTTCTCCGGAGATCCTGCTGCAATAATCGGAAAACAAATTACCTCAATTGGACGAAAAGGCAAAATACTAAACATACGGCTCAATAGTGAATCCTATCTGAACGTGCACCTGAAGATGTCCGGACAGCTGCTGTATGCTTCATCCCGTGAATCTGCCGAGTTTCCCGTAGTCGTACCCCTCGAGCCGAGTTCCACCGGGCTCTCCCGTATGCCGTCCCGTGTCACGAGAGTCGAGATAGAATTTGCGGATGGTGCTCTTTTGTTTTTTAATGATCAACGGAAGTTCGGCTGGATCCGGCATGCAACCGTAGCTGAGGGCACAGATGCACCCGATGTTACCGGACCGGCATTCACCCAAGAGTATTTCGCCGAGATCTGCGCAGGTACCAGTCGTGATATTAAAACTGTGCTTCTGGATCAGTCCAAAATTGCTGGTGTTGGCAATGTCTACGCGAATGATGCGCTTTTTACCGCGGGTATTCGTCCTGATCGCTCAGCAGACTCGCTTACCGGCAACGAAATACGAAGACTGCACCGCGCCGTAATTGAAACCATTCAGGAGGGTATCGCCCGGAAAGGAACTTCCGCGACGTCCATTTATGTAACACCGGACGGAAGTAAAGGCAGCTATCAGCTGATATTTCGCGTATATTCCCGGGAAGGACAGCCTTGTCACATATGTGGCAGTCCCATTCTCCGCAAGAAAAAAGGCGGACGCAGTAACTTCTGGTGTCCGATCTGTCAACATTGACAACTACCCTGCTATTGCGATCATAACCACACCTGTCAAGACGATTATCCCTCCGACCAATCTTCTCCCGAATTCACCCTCATTAAGAAGCTTGTGACCTAATACTATGTCAAATAAAAGCGATACCCGCCGAATCGCAATTACATAGGCAACCGGACCCAGCGATAACGCTAGTGAGATCAGGATAGAGTCCAGTGCTGACGTTACTGCCAGTGAAATGTGGCCACGGGGATCTTTGCGAATTTCAGCGAGAATATGCAGTTTATCCCGCAGTATTATTTTTATTAGAAAGAGAATCGCAAGCCCGCTGAAATGGAATGTGGGGTGAAAGAACACACTTGAAAGTTCCTGCCCTGACTTAAATAAAAAATCGCTCCAATTGACCAGAGTAGTGCTGTAAAAATCGCAAAAATTGCTGCACGAAAAAATAGCATCCGTCCGGGTTTCAATCTTTTTTTTCGTGAAAACGGGGCAGCAACTACAAATGCCCCCTGTACCGCAAGGGCCATTCCCGTATATCCCGCAAGTGACAATTTCTCGCCGAGGAAAAGTGGTGAGAGCACTCCTAGGAACACAATACTTACGCTTAGTAACGGTGTAACATAGGACACATCGCCCTCCTTTATTGCCCTTTGCATACAATAAAACGCAAGAAAATCCAACATTATATGTGGCAGCGACACGTACAGGTAGGAAACAGAAATCGCGGGGACACCGGTTAACACTGTGCTTATCGCAAGTATGGGGACAGTACTGATAAATATTATGAAGTTAATGACATCGCTGTGATCAATAATTGACTCCTTTTTGCGCAATAAAGTCCCATACGACGCGGCGAATGCAGATAACACACTGAATAGAAGCCACATAGCTCAAATTAATGCGCTCGTGGCTCATTTGCAGACTTCTCACAAATGCAGCTCACGAGGAATAAACTTTTATTCGTACCTTATTGCCTCCATAGGCGAGAGATCAGCCGCCTTCTTTGCAGGAAAAACACCAAAGATTATGCCGATTGCGGATGAAACTCCCAAAGCAACCACTACAGATATCGCATCTATGTAGGCGGGGAAAAACGGCTGGATTCCCAGAGTAATTAAGAATGCAAGTAGAATTCCAAGAACACCACCCAGTAAGGAAAGAATTGTTGATTCTATTAGAAACTGCGCAAGAATATCAAATTTTCTTGCCCCAAGGGCACGCCGAATTCCAATCTCACGAATGCGCTCGGAAACAGTAACGTACATAATATTCATAATGCCAATTCCACCCACGATCAAGGAAATCGCTGCAATCGCAACAAGTACTATATTTAAAGCACCAAAGATAGAGTTTATCGTATTGAGAATATCAGTTTGTTCAAGAACATCAACTTCCTCCGGGTCATACCGTTTTTCGAGTTCGCTCCGCACACGTCTCCGGGTTACAGAAAGCTGCTCGGAATTGGTAACTTTAATATTAAACCCCTGAAACTTTCTCTCGGGATTGGCAAACGCGAAGCCTGTTTTGTAGGGAATATAGATAAATGAGTCAAATGGCGGGCCACCTAACCCCCCTCCACCAATCTGTTCTGCCACACCGACCACGGTCAGCCGCTGTTTCTGAACTGTAATCGTTTGACCGACTGCATTCACCGGCGCGCCAAATACCTCTTCCGCCACCCGAGCACCAATTACTGCTACTTTCGCGTGCTTTTCAAGATCCTGCCGGGTAAATCCTTTTCCATACTCAACCGTAATATTGCGTGCGGATAGATATTCATCTGATGTCTGCACGATACTGAAGCCCTTATAGCTTTTTCCGCCGAACTCAACTACAGTAACCGTCTGCGCCAGAGGAAGCACCGCTTCCACGCCTTCTATTCTTCTTAGACGCTGTAAATCACGTTCGTCGAAGCGGATATTGCTATCGCGTCCAGAAGTTGTACCTCCCGGAACAACGTACAGAAAGTCAGTGCCCAGACTCTGGAACTGGTTCTCGATGTATTTCCGCAGTCCAAGTCCTATAGCAATAAGTAAAATTACGGAAAGAACCCCGATCATGATCCCCAATGAAGTGAGAAACGTCCGAAGCTTATTCCGCGAGAAATCATGGAATGCACCTTTCAGGATAAACAAAAAATAACTCATCGTAACTCCACCTCCCCGTCGCGGATCTTAATTACCCTGCGAGCCTGTGCAGCAATATCCGGCTCATGGGTAACAATAACAATAGTACGCTTATCCCGGGCGTTCAGTTCCTTCAAAAGCTTCATAATTTCATTTCCCGTCTTCGTATCAAGGTTTCCGGTAGGCTCATCAGCAAGAACGAGATCGGGGTCCATAATTAGTGCACGGGCAATCGCAACCCGTTGTTGTTGTCCACCCGATATTTTGTTCGGATATGATTTTTCTTTTCCTTTCAATCCAAACCGTTCGAGCAAGTAGAGAGCTTTTTCATTCGGATTGTATGGTAGCGGTTTGCGGGCATAGATTGTCGGGAGAAGCACATTTTCCAGAACGGTAAGTTTATTTATCAGATTAAACTGCTGGAAGACGAACCCGACAAAATCGGAGCGGAGTGTGGATAGTTGATCATCATTCAGATCAGCACTGTTTTTTCCGTTGATGTAGATCTCTCCACGAGTCGGTTTATCCAGAAGCCCGATAATATGCATCAGCGTTGATTTTCCACTTCCCGAAGGGCCGGTTATTGCCGTAAACTCTCCCTTTTCAATGGTAACAGATACATCACGGAGAGCGGTAAAAATCACGTCATTATCAATCTTATACTCTTTCCATACGTGCCTCACCTGCAACATGGTCAAATCAGTCGGGGAACTCGTAAATAATGTCCCCCTCCGCAAGACCCGAAGTGACTACTACATTTCCGTTTATTTCATCACCGGTTTCGATCTGTGTCTTTTTTGTACCGTTTCCTGCTTTTTTAAGAACAAAGTCCTTTTCATCTTCCGTAAGAATATACCGGAGAGGAACGCTTAACACGTCTTTCTTCTGGTCGAGGGTAAAAGTGACATCACCTGTCATCCCTAACCGGAACCGGGATAGATCAGGGCTCAGTAGCAGTAGCTTTGCTTCATATACCGTCCCGGTTTCACCCGGCTGCGGGGTAAAGGAAATCGACTGAACAGTCCCCCGGAGCGGTAATTCAGGAAATGCGTCGAGCACTATCTCCCCGGTCATGCTTTCCGTGATGTTTGCGATTTCCGTCTGATCGATAAGGGCCGAAAAATATACTGTGGCAGGGTTAATAACCTCAAAGACAGCGCTCTGGGGCGTAATGTTCACTCCGGCATTGGGTGCATCCACCCGCGTGACAATGCCCTGAATGGGGGTAAAGAGATTCGCATAGTCAATGGTAAGTTGCTGCAACTCGACATCTATTACCGAGTTATTTAGATCATACTGTGCGCTTTCGAGGATTCGCTTGAACTGATCATCAATGGTATCCGCATCGGTTACTTTTCGTACGCTTGTATCATCACGTACCTGATCGAAATTTCGGCGTGTTTTATCGTATACATTTAACGCGCGTTGCAGCTGCTTGCGAAGCTGAGTCTGATCCAGCGATGCAATTAGCTGACCAGCGCTAACAGTGTCACCCCTCTTTACACCAACCCAGCTGAGTTTACCGGACGTTGGAAAAGCGAGTACTGCTTTCTCTTCGGCATTGATCTCTCCTGAAAATGAAACCGTAGTTGCAAGCGTCTGTCTTCTGAGGGTGTAAGCTCTGTCCTCCGGCGGAGTTTTCGGGCGGAAGAGAAAATACAAACAGCCGCCAGCAAAAAGCAGTATTAAAGCCAGAATAATAAACTTTTTTTTTATGAGCAAATTCATCTATTAAACTTACCATATTTGAGGCTCGTATGGAAGGTGAAAGAGTGCTATAATCGTTCAATGAATAAACACTTCCGGGTGGATTATTTTATGCTCGCTGCAGGGTTTATTTTGTGTATCGCAGCGTGGCTTCGCCTCACTGATATCGGTGAATACATCACATTTCTCGGTGACCAGGGGAGAGATGCGATTGCAATGAAACGCATCATTACCGGGGAGGATTTTCCGGGAATCGGTCCACGCAGCTCGATAGGTCAGCTCTATCTGGGACCATTCTATTATTACTTGATGGCACCGTTTCTCGCAGCATCCGGTTTTGATCCGGTCGGTCCTGCTATCGGTGTGGCAGTAGTAACACTGCTAGCAATGGGTCTTGCCGCCTGGCGCATACGGAAGGATATAAACCCGTTTACGGCGCTTCTCTTTCTTGCCCTGGTTACGGTTTCTTATAGTCAGCTCTGGCTTTCCCGATTTTCATGGAATCCGAATCTTCTACCTGTTTTTTCCTTTGCAGCAAGCTACCTTGCTTATAAAACAGCAACATCACGGCACCCCGTAGCAGCTGGTCTTCTGGGTTTCAGCATCGCCGCAGCGCTCCAGTTGCATTATCTTATGCTTCTTGCTCTTCCCGCAATCGCCGGAGTAGTTCTCTGGGGTGCTTTTAGGGAACGAAACAGTAAAAACGGATTACGTATCTATCTCCGGAATATTATTATTGCTGCTGCAACCTTTACCTTAACTTTCGCACCATTTATTGTATTCGATCTGCGGAATAACTTTCTGAACTTTCGCGGGTTAATCGGCATTTTTACCGAGAGTCAGTTTCAGTCTGAATCCACCTATCTTGAGCGCCTTATTTCGGTACTGAACGGTTTTCTGACACACGTACTGCAAATTGAGGTTGCCGGTGCAGCAGGATGGCTTCTTTTTGTGTTCCTCCTGGCATCAGTGGCAGGAACACTTGTGCGGAGAATAAAGGTGTCACCAGTAATCACTATTCATGTAATTACTATTCTCTCGTTTATCTTCATGTTCGCACTTATAGATACCAGCCGTTTTATGCATTATTACACCCCGGTCTACTGGTCGCTTTTTCTCCTGGTAGCATACTGGGTTTCGCGGATTCCATTCCGTCAGGTAGCAGTCGTGGCGGCAGTTGTTATTTTATGCGGTTATACATTCCTAAACATGCAAAAATATGACCATACTCGAGGACCGGGCAACTTTCAGACCCGTATCGCAGAGAGTATCGCTGATGATATTCTCTCACTCGGTATAGAAGAGCCCTACTATTTAATCTCAGTCCCACTATCCCATACCAATGATCATATTCGGTATTACCTTGAATTGAAGGGAAAACAACCATTGCCATCGGAATCTACCGATCCGGCACGAAATATTGTGTTTCTCTGCTACGAAAAGGGAGAAAACGCGTGTAACGTCACCGAAGACAATCAGTACCAGGCAGTCATTTTTGGGGATAAGAAGATCACAGGTATAGTAGATAACCCAGAAGTTAAAATTTTTAAAGTTGTTCATGCGCGATAACTTTTCTGTCACGCTCATCGTTCCCTGTTATAACGAAGTTGCCAACCTTCAAAAAGGTGTTCTTGATAAAATCGGGAATTATGTAACAAGACACCGCTACTTTACGGAAGTATTAATAGTTGATGACGGTTCGTCCGACGGATCACGCGATATAATCCGCAATTATGCAAAAGATTTTCCTAAGTTCCGTCTGATAGAAAACCCTCATCAGGGGAAAGCATTTGCCATCATCACCGGCATCCGGGAGGCAAAAGGCTCCGTGGTAATGTTTTCAGACATTGATCTGGCTACCCCTATAGAAGAATCAGAGAAACTGATTGCAGCATATCGCAAAGGAAGTCAAATTGTAATCGGCTCACGGAGTGCAGCCCGGGAAGGAGCGCCGCTTACGAGGAAAATTCTTGCATTCGGTCTAATTACTCTCCGCGGGCTGATACTTGGTCTGAGAAATCTTTACGATACTCAGTGCGGTTTTAAACTTTTCGAAACTGCATCCGCGAAATCTATAATCGAAAAACTCCAGGTATTTCGTAACGGAAAAACGATCAACGGGTCATCAGTTTCGGCAGGATTCGACCTGGAGTTTCTCTTTGTAGCACGTAAGATCGGCTGCCGTATCGCAGAGGTTCCGGTAATTTGGCGTCATGTGGAAACAAAGAATGTAAATTTCATTACTGATTCTATTGAGACTCTCCGCGATATGTTCATGATGCGCTATTACTACTTGATGGGACGATATGACTTTGATGCGTAGTCCCCGGTTCGGTGTTATACTCCTTTTTCTGGTAATTGGTGCTGCTCTCATCTGGAGAAATATGCAGATGACAGTAGTTCCGCTTGCTGACTGGGACGAATCAATATATGCCCGCATCGGGTATGAGCTTGCACAATCTCCGTCACTTGAAACTACCTACAACGGGAAGCCCTGGATGGAAAAGCCGCCGCTCATCAATTATCTTCTAGGAATTGTGCATGCGGCAACGGACGGGAACGTATTCTGGCTCAGAATGATAAGTGTTGCATTCGCAATGGCAACACTGGGAGTAACGTATATTCTGACTGTACGGCTTATCGTACCTGCAAGGAAAGGTATCTCGGCATATGAATTGGAGCTGTTGCGTTTTTTACCGGTATTCCTCCTCCTTGGAACGCCCTTATTTGTTGAGCGGGCAACCCTGATCAACTATGATCAGCCACTTGCACTCGGATGGGTTGCTTACCTTGCCGCTACCTCCGTTCGCTGGAAATTGCTAGCACTTGTTATCGGAGTAAGCAGTAAATCACTCCTGGGGTTTTTCCCCGTGGTTTTTGATCTTTTTCGGCTTAAAAGGAAAGATTATTCCTGGAAAACCTTTCGGGACTACTCCTTACTTGCTGTAGTGCCACTCATCTGGCACTTGGCAGCGCTGGCTACGTACGGGTATACCTTTGTTCAACAACACATCATTGATCATATGATTCGGCGCGTTGTTGATCCTATTGAACTGCACTTCGGTGGACGTCTTTTTTATGCCCGCGAACTGTGGAATCAATACGGATTTCTGGCAATTGTGTTCGGGGCTGCCTACCTCTATCTTCTCTTTACAATACTTGTCACTACCTGCAGAAAAAAAGTCCCGCCGTACTTTATTGCAGTATTATCTGCACCCCTGGTGTATTTGGCATTTCTCACCTTCAGTGCAACAAAAATATGGTGGTATATACTTCCGGTATTACCATTAATGGGGCTAGTGTTGCCCTTTGCCCTATCAGCGATTCCAGTACGCTGGATCCGTATCACTAGCGCAATAGTACTCTCACTATTCCTGCTTTACCGCTTCGGACAACAGACGCTGTTTTTTCAACCGAAAACAGATCAATCCGCAAAACATATACTGGGGCGGTGTATTGCAAAACTTCCCGGCGATCGTATCGCATTCCTTGTTGATGAAAACGAGCGGAAGATCAAGCAGGTATTTGAGGCCGCGCAGATCGGTATTTCGTCATCATTTATCTATGGTGGTTCTCCTGCATTCGTCTATTACTCAAAGAAACAAGTCGCATTTTTTTACGATGTTGATTCATTCCGGATGAAATATTCCTCATATCCTCTCGCGGTTTTCGCTTTGGCAGACCAAAACGTCGTATCAGATGATGACATTCCCCAGCCATTGTGTCAGTCCGGTGGCTGGATCGCGATCCGCACTACCGAAGGAAGTCGCTAATAAGGTATAATCGTGTACATCCTTATGTTTGATTATCGCCATGTGCTGAAATACATTAAGAAGCAGTTCCGTTTGCGCGATCTTGGAATAATTGCAGCTATCGTATCGCTCTATTTTACTCTCCGGCTGGCTTTTCTGGACGGATTTCCGATCTTTTCAGATGAAGCAATATATATTCAATGGGCAAAAGTCGCAGCAAATGATGCAAACTGGCGTTTTATCTCTCTTACTGACGGAAAACAGCCGCTTCAGACGTGGCTCACGATTCCATTCCTGAAACTTGTTCCCGATAATGCCCTGCTTGCAGGTCGTCTAGTTGCGGTTTTCACTGGATTTATCGCACTAACCGGGGTATTTGCCATTCTGCAGTATCTCTTTAATAAACGAACTGCCTACTTTGGAGCACTTTTATACTGCATAACCCCTTACTTTCTGTTTTACGACCGGCTTGCTCTTATCGACTCCGGCGTTGCTGCCGCTTCAGTCTGGATACTGTTTTTCTCGATACTCCTGGTCCGCACAAATCGTCTTGACGTCGCGCTACTGTTCGGTATGATAGCGGGTGTAGCGCTATTGGCAAAATCGTCGGTCAAGTTGTTTCTAGGATTAAGTGCGCTTGCTCCAGTGCTTACATACGGGAAAAACTGGAGAGTGTGGTTCGATCGCTCTGCAAATTACTTCATCCTATTAACATTCGTCTCATTTATCGGATTCTTAATCTACAATGTGCAGCGTCTTTCCCCGTTCTTCGGATTTATTGCGCAAAAAAACACAACATTTGTCTTAACCCCATCTGAACTGATTGCAAATCCGTTCCAGGTGTTTTTCCGGAACGCATATCTCATCCCTTATTACGTATTCTCTGAAATGGGATACGTTCTCGGGTTGCTTGGAGTAGCAGGATTATACCGTCTCTACAAGAACGACAGGAAACTTGCCGGCTATTTCGCATTGTGGCTTATTGTCCCCTACATCGCGCTTGCATTTGCTATGGAAGTGCTTTATCCGCGCTACATACTATTTTTTCCGATGGTGCTTATACTGCTTGCAGCATACTGGCTACAGTCACTAAAAAGCAGGCAACTGCTTGCCGGTTCGGTGGTCGCGATCCTCGCCTCGGTCGGATACTTCAACTACACCATCATAGCTGATTACGAGAATATCCCACTCCCGCAGGTTGATCGCGGACAGTACATCGAAGACTGGCCATCGGGCTGGGGTGCCAGGGAAATTGTCGAGTTCGCCCGGAAGCAGAGCAACCGGCAGCCGGTAATACTCCTTGCGGAAGGGAACTTCGGGATGGCTGGTGACGTTTTGTCTGCACTCTTGCGGCCGAGCGACCGGATAACCGTTGATGGCAAGTGGCCGTTGAACCGAGAAGACGTGATCGCTGCACAGCAGAAAACAAAGGATAATCTGGTTTATGTCGTGTTTTCGCACCGCACTGAATTTCCGCCCGATTGGCCGATGAAACTGGTGAAGGAATATGTAAAGCCAGGAGGAAATGCGAGTCTTTTTCTGTACCAGGTAAAAAGACCCGAAGGCGGTATCAAAGACACCTTACCTTCAGAAGACACCTCACCTTCAGCGGAAAGAGAATAAGCGCCCGAGTACTTTATCCCCTTGCCGCCGCCTGATAAAAAGCATAATGCCGGCCCCCACGCCAGAGAGGGTAATGACATTCCCTGCTAACCGAACTGGTGTATCTTCAAAGACTATTGTAAGAATATACTCACCAGGCGGCAGATCCAGAGTTATAAGCTTATACGGGTTATCGTCACGTATCGGAAGCTCGCTTACGGTATTCTCCACCGGATTTACCCGGTATGCCCTCCATCCCGGAAAATTGAAGGTGTTCAACCGGAAAACAACTGGCTGTCCCGCCTTTACAATGAAACGTTTCCGGGATGCCGTTAATTCGCTCTCTTCTACCAGTGCACGACCGAGTATAAGTTCATAACTTGAATCAGGACGATCATCGGGATCAAGATCGAGAATTGTCGTACCTAGCTCGGATTTTCTTGTTATTATTCCCTTGGGTACAAACTCAAAGGAGGTACGGCTAACGCGCCAAGTGATTTCATCGCGCGAAGTAAGTTCAGCATCGGTTTGGGCTGTAAAGTTTTTCGGTTCAAAATATCGCCCGTATATTGCAACCGATGCAAGAACTACACCACAAACTATCAGGAAAAATACACTCCGGAAAACCGAGTTGTTTATGGCTTCTATCGCCTCTTCCATAAAACTGACGGCGATGCCACCGGCAAGCGACAGAAACACAGCCGCAAAAGTCAGAAAACGCCAGGGAAACTGGAGATAATGCAGAAACGAAACAGCATCCCAGACTGGCTTTGAGGTCTCGACTGTCATGAAAATACTGCCTGCGGCAAGAAGAATGGTCAGTGCGGCGAAAGCATCGCGTTCCTGCTTTCTTCTTTGAGTTACCAGGAGCACACTTACAATCATTGCGGCAAGTACGGCCAATCCTATGTGAATTTTCCCGAGTTGAAACGTCATCCCGTCTTCCAGTCCTGGTCCGGATCCGCCATAACCCCATACCGAGGAATAGAGCTGAGCTGGCTGAACAAAATGGATTGCATAGTCTGCAAGCTCGGTTGTAAGAAGTTCGTCCACATAGGTGGCACCCCGTTCGGTCATTGAGGGTAACCAGAAAAAGGCTGACACTGCGAGACCAAGAATAGCAGCAATTCCAGACAGGACAATCAATTTGCCGCGTAATACCGGCGGAGTACGCAGAATGAAATACAGCCCGTATAGTGCCAGATAAAAGACTGCAGGAAATGCAATCAGCGGATGCGATACGATGAGAATCCCAAAAGCCAGAGCAACGGCGAGCGAACGGGTAATTGTGGGCTTCTTTTGCAGTCTTATTATCGTCCAGAAGAGAAACGGCAGAACTGCCATTGCAAAAAACTCGGCGAAGGCCCCGCGTACGTACACGAGTACTCCATGATAAAGAAAGTACGTATAGAGCGTAGAAGATACCAGTGCTGCCACCCGTCCATACAGTTCCCGGGTAAATAGGTACATTCCAAAGGCCCCAGCAAGAAACCCGGTAAAGAGCATAAACTTGATTGACCAGGTCAGCGAAAACCCGGTCAGGTGGAATACCATTGCAACAAAGTAAATGAAGGGGGGGTAAAAATTAAAGAGCGGGTAACCGTATCCGAAACCGAATCCATCTACCCAGCGGGGATAGATGGTTCCTTCACGAAAGGCATGGGCAAACTGGTAGAGTCGCGCAACATGCTGGTCATCGTGATGCGTAAACCACGAACCATTAAGGAGAGAAGCGAATGCCGGTATGGTAACGAGAGTGACAAGAAGAAGCTCTATTACCAGCGGGTATCGAAGAAGAAGCGCTTTCACGCGTGAGGTATCCATTGATTACGGGATCTGATTATAAAAAGGCAGACCAATCGCTTACCGGTGCCTGATTGGTCAACAAAAAGTTGATCGTGTACAAGTATACTGCAGGAAGAGCCAGAATCAACGCCCATTTGAATGCCTTCGAAGTAAAGAACCCCTGAAATTGCAATAAAAAGATCGGCGATAACGGATACGCAAGTCTGTTGATGTCCCGCTGGGGAATACAAAGTATGAAGACCGTATAAAACAGTGCAAACCAGAACCATGACCGTTCTTTTGAATCTTTCAGGGAGATAACAAGGAAAAAGAGGAACACGACATATATCAGGACGTCCTCAACCCAACCGGTACTTACCCAAGGATTCGTGAAATTAAACTGAGCAAAAGGAATTGTCATCTCAAGCCCGTTGCCCTTCTGGGCATTTAAAAAAGCGAAAAAATCCCCGGTACGGAAAAAGTATAGGAAACATAACCCGAGCAGTGCGGCCGGCATGATACCCAGCCAAAGGTACTCCCAGCGCCACGCATGTTTCTCTTTCCGTATGAATCGCTCAAGAATCACGGCTCCAAAAGCGGGCATAAGAAAAATTGCCTGTACCTTGGTAAGTATTGCAAGTGCCCCGGCGATAGCGGCATAGAGTACTTTATTCACCTCCCAGAACCAGAACGCAAGAAGCATCAGGAATACCAAAAGTGTCTCGGGGGCAATCACCCCGCGGAGCACCAGATACCGCGCAGGGAAAATGGTGAAAACAAAGGTCAGGAGCATTGGATGTTTTGTGTACTTCCTGGCTACCATGTAAAAAACAAGATTCAGCAAAAACCCGAAAATTAGGGTGGATGCCACCCCCGAATAGAGCCAGCCAAATACGGGAGAAAGAAGCAGTAAAGTCGCCGGGTATAGTGGCAAGTGAGCAGTAAAGTAGATGGCAGAGTAGGGCAGAATCAGGTATTTGGCTACTTCTTGCGTGTCGTACCAGGTCTTGGCTACCACGATATAGTTCGGCCCGTCCCAGTTCCGGATGATATTGAACATACCCGGATCCCGGATTGGAAGAAACAGAAGCTGATCAAGCCTGAGCACAAAAGGCAGCCACATAAGCACTGCCGGCACCACCGAAATCAGAAAAATATAAATAAGTTCTCGAAACGAGAGGACTGATAGTCGTTTCATACGGTACAATTGGGCATGAATCCAGAACTTTCTAAGATGAAGTCAAGAGGCATACTAAGCGCTGCAAGCTTACTGTTTCAAAGCTCCTACTCTGCAATACTTGGCTTTGCCGCCTTCTTCATCCTGACACTACAGTCAAGCACAGCACTCCTTGGAATATATGCGACGGTGCTTGCTTCAATGTCATTTTTTAATTATATTACGAATCTTGGACTCGGTGCAGCCTTGTTGCAAAAGAAAGAGACCAGAGATCTTGACTTAAATACCGCATTTTATATTCAGCTTGCACTGGTTACGGTTGCAGTAATAGGCGGAGCAATCTTCGGGGAAAGAATCGTTTCTTCCTATCGTGATGTTCCGCCGGACACAATATACCTTTACTGGGCACTGCTGGTATCGCTCTTTTTACTTTCGCTCAAGTCCATTCCATCGATCCTACTGGAAAAGAAAGTGGAGATTTATAAAAATGTGTTTGTTTCATCTGTAGAGAATACTGTTTTTTATCTGATTATTATTGTGATGGTGCTTGCCGGCCAGACAATTACTGCTCTCATCGCCGCAGTGATAGTACGTGCGGTAATCGGGAGCGTGTTGATTTATGTTATGTCGCCCTGGATGCCAAGACTGATGTTTTCCTGGAGCTCGGCAAAGGAACTACTTGCCTATGGAATTCCATTTCAGGGCAATTCATTTCTAGCACTGGTAAAAGATGATCTGATCGTACTCTATCTGGGACAAACCCTTGGTCCAGGAACACTTGGTGTTCTCATGTTTGCAAAGAAATACGCAGAGATGGCTGTCCGGTTGATTACCGATAATCTGAATCGGGTTATCTTCCCGATTCTCGCCCGCGTACAAGACGATAAAGATCTACTCTCAAAAAGCCTTATGCGTTCCATTCTCTATAATTGTCTAATCGTTTTTCCGATAATAATTGGTGCGATGTTTGTTTTTGAAAGCTTTCTCCGTCTTGTAGACGGGTACTATGAAAAATGGAACACTGCAATTTTTTCATTTTACTTCTTTTCGCTCTCGACACTTTTTGTAAGCCTTACTACTCCGTTTATCAATCTCTTTAATGCCACGAGGCATCTCAAGAAAAGTATCGGCTTTATGATACTCTGGACTACACTGATGTGGATCTTGATTCCTGCCGGGACAGCAGTCTACGGGTACAATGCAGTGGGAGTTGTGTTTTTCCTGATCTCGCTTACGGTGTTTCTTGTTATCTGGCAGGCAAAAACTATTCTTTCATTTCAATTATTCAGAACACTACAAGGCGTACTTATTGCATGTGCTGCTATGACACTATACCTTGCAGCGGTTAAGTACTTATCGCTCTCGATATTTAACAGCCCCTTGCTTCAGGTACTCCTCTCAGTCACCGGAGCTCCTGCCGTGTATGGAGGGATAATTCTCTGGTACTACGGTACGCGCCTGTTCAGGGACGTGCTACATACCCTGCGGCCTCCAGCTTCCTAATAAGTTCACTCTGCATATCTTTGCGGAGGTAAACATCTGTTTCCACATTCAACTCCCACGGATTGCGTACGCCGGCATACCCCTCTACTTCACTAACACGAATGTAATCACGCCGCATCCAATCGATGAAAAATTTTCCGAATTCAGTTGCAGGGGTCATAAAAATAGACGCATCATTTTTAAATATGATCACTGCCGGTGGGTTTTCTTCGAATTGCTTGAGAAAATCATTGCGGTAAAACTCACTTTCCCGGAATTGGGGTAACAGAGTAGGATATTTCCCCGGCAACTTTCCTTTGCGGACAAAAAAAGCGTGATGCGGTTCATAGGGACCTATCCAGAAATATTCACCCTCCGGCAGAAACTCTTCCACAAACTCAGCGACAAATGACCGATCATTAATACCGGGCATAAGCAGCATATACCGTTTATATGCCTTCTCAAAGGTGTTTTTTGCCAGAAATACCGAAGTAAAAACCAGAAACGTAACCATTACAAATACACTTGCATTACGGAACACATTTAAAAACTCTTCTTGGAAACGCAGACTTTTCTGCCGGTAGAGCACTACACATGCGCTCGCCAACCCCAATGCAAGGAACAAACCCATCTGATAATTTGTTTCCGCATATTCCTGTATGTTACTCCGCGGTGCAGAAAATGATAGTATCAGGAAAAACAGGACAAATAAAATCCTGTTCTGGATACCAAACACAAGGAGTAACAAAAGAGTGGAAATACCGGCAAGTGTTCCGATGGGAAGATACAAATCGAGGTGCTTGATTTTTGATAGCAACGGAAGATAATCATCCCAGAAATTCTGCACAATTGTCATTGCAAACCGGATCGGATTTAGTTTCTGTCCCGGTTGAAACTCTTCTATGGATATATAGTGCTCAGTATTATAGGTGAAGTTGGAACGATAAAAGTCTGCAACCGAGTTTGTTACTACAAGGTGCACCCCGTAGTAACTATAGGGTAGTGCCGCCGCAACCAAGAAAAAAACTACATCCTGCCATCCTTTCCGGTCACGCCAGACCAGATATAACTGCCACAGGTACAAAGCCGCTGCGACAAAAATGTACGTGAGGGACGAAAAAACAAGCGCAAAATTAAGAAATCCCGCAATCGCGAGAATGAACGGATTCGACTTAAACCGGTAGGTCTCATTTATCGTCAACCAGAACGCACAGGAAAAAAACAAAGTCGCGAGCGCATCTGCAATAAAGATATGCAACCAGAAATACACCGCGAAGAATGGATAGATTACAAAGAAGACCAGAAAATACGGAAAAAGTCCGGGATTCGAACGCTTGATGTGTAGTCCTGTCAGAAACAGACAGCCGAACATGAATATTGCGAACAAAATACGGAATACCACAAAGTTCCCAAAAGATAGCCGTAAGAGATCCGCACCCAGGAACCATGCAAGCGGGAGGTGATGATCGAAGAAATCTTTATAAGGCATTTTCCCCTCCATAATTGTCCGGGCACCAAGCAGGTTTACGAATTCATCGGGAAACGAGAGGTACAGCCCGTTTATGATAAAAACACCTAGCAAAAGTAAATACCCCCACAACGATTGACGGGTAAAAAAGTACAGTATTTTTTTCATTTGGTTACGAGTGATTCCCCCTCGATAATATCCGTGAATTCAACTACTCAAGACGCCCTGGGGAATCTTAAGGGAGCCTCGCACTTGGTTCATATCTCACGAATATCCTATTGTAACAAACAGCGGACCGTAAACCGGGTATAATTCTGCTAAGATGCAGAAACTGGCAGTAATTACAGTAGTGTATAACAACTATGATGTGCTCACTGATTTTTTTCAATCATTTGGCGCACAGACCGATACCGCTTTTCGGCTATGGATTGTAGATACATCAACCCAGCCACGGACAATCGCGATTCCGGAGTATTCAACGCTGCTGAAAATCGATAATCGGGGCTATGCCGGTGGCGTAAATGCAGGTATAGCGGCAGCGCGGAAAGCGGGGTATACGCAGTTTTGTGTCATCAATAGTGATGTGACGGTTGCTAGTAACTTTATCGCAACAGCAAAAGAAGTGCTCACCCGAAATAGCGGCTCCCTTACTGGTGGGAAAATCTACTACGCCCCCGGATATGAATTTCACGATGGTTATTCCCCGGAAGAAAAGGGTAAGGTTCTTTGGTATGCCGGGGGAGTCATAGACTGGGACCATGTTCACGTGAGTCACATCGGGGTGGATCAGGTTGATCACGGACAGTTCGACACTGCCGGAGTAACCGGATTCATTACCGGATGCCTGATGCTCTACGATATTTCGGTGTTTAACCGTATTGGTGACTGGGATGAGTCATACTTTTTGTACTATGAGGACACAGATTACTGCATGCGGGCAACCCGTAAAGGGATTCCGTTGCGGTACGAGCCGTCTTTGGTAATCTGGCATAAGAATGCCCAGTCTACCGGTGGTTCGGGATCTAAACTTCACACCAGCTATCAGGAGCGGAATCGGGTCAGGTTTGCTCTTAAGTATGCCCCGTTGAAGACGAAGTTCCACGTAGTAAAAAACGCCATCCTTCGCGCGATCGGACTGTCTCGATAAGCAAGTAGAGAATCTGAATCACTAGACCGATCTGGATAATGAGAAACTTCGATCGAATCGGAGCATCCGTCTCCCAGTTGCCGAGGGCAATAAACGGATAGTAGGAAAGCAAGAGCGCCAACCAAAGTGGCCATAACCGAGTTATGAGCCGTGGAAAGAGCGGCAGGAAGAAAAACAGATTCAGGAAGTACCACTGTTGCAACTCTACTGCATACGCGGCGTATCCGATAAAGGCAATCGTCCCTACCAGGGCAAGGTAGTTCAGCCAATGATCCGCCTTTCGCACTACGATAAGGTACGGTGCTGTCATGAATTTAATCCCGGCAGAAGCGAGAAACAGCAAGCGTGCTGCAAGTTCCTGCTTTCTTGTGAGTACATAGAACCCCGCGATACCCAGTCCAACCGCGACGATTTCGTTGTGAGCGTTCACCAGTCCTTCGACCAGTACAAGAGGACAGGTTGCAAAGACCACTGCCCATCGCCGCTCCATTTTCGCCAGACACCACACAGCAAGCAGATAAAATGCTCCAAACAGCGCTTTAATCAAGAAAAAATGCAGCAAAAACTTCCCCATTCCCAGGAGTGATGGAACAGCCGAGATCAACAGAAAAACCGGTCCATACGGGTACGTACGGTGTACCCAGTGCATGAAACGGAGCCAGGTATCGTCCGGGTAGTCCAGAGCACGGTGTAAATATGGATTCTGGTGATAGTAGGTTAGTATCTTTGCATCAAACATGTAATTAAATAAATCGTGCGAAAGCAAGGGATACGAAAACGTGAGGACTATGGCAGCTATAACGGCGATACGGACAGGGTCGAGCTTTTTTGCGTGTTGAACTGCCCACCAGTGAAATAGAAAGAGTGCTATTATCCCGGTTGCATACAGAAACCAGGAGAGCTGGCGTTTATGGTACCCGATCTGCACAATAGCATTCCGGAAGGTTTCCCAGAAAGGGTGTCCGAAAAAGGTAAGATTCGGATCAATCAGGACATAGGAATAGATACTGAATACGACAAGGAGAGTGGTGAACACGAGGATAGCTATCATGGTACAATTGATCATTATACCCCAGCATTTGCCACATGAAGCCGGAACTTAAAATTGCCTTATTTATAGTAAGTGCTATTGCGTTGTTTCTTGCCTTCCGGTTTTGGAACCTCGACGGACGCATAATTTTCGACTGGGATCAGGAAAGCTATGCCTATCCTCTGAAGGCAATAACCCAGGGAGATTTTACTCTTATCGGGCAACGTACCACTCATGAACGCGGGTTCTTTCTTGGTCCCCATTTTACCTACCTTATGCTCCCCTTCTACGCTGCGGCAAGCATGCATCCCTGGGGTTCCCTGGGCGCAGTGGTATTTTTCAATCTGCTTTTTGCGGGCGCCGGTGTGTTCATAATACAGCGCCTGTTCGGGTGGAAAGCCGTCGGGTTTTTTTTCATCTTCTGGGCGCTGCATACGTACATGATTCAATATGACATAACCCCATGGGGCCCGATACTTCTCCCGACCGGAATACTCGCCACGCTATACTGCCTATATATGATCACGAAAAAAGAACATATCGTCTGGTGGCTTATGCTTGGGCTGATATGCGGATTTACCCTGCAGATGCATTTCCAATTCGTGTTCATTCTTGCATTTGCCGGAATCTTCCTGATGCGGCACTGGTATGACACAAAACGTGTGCCTTGGCGTAATATTGGTGTGGCGTTTGCAGGCTTTGCCTTTATGTTTCTCCCGCTACTTATCTTCGACCTGCGTAATGATTTTTTTAACAGTAAAGCCTTTGTGAACTTCTTTTTTGGAAGTGGAACTGAGGGCGCAATTAAAGCGTGGAATAACTGGATGCCAGTTTTTGCTAACTTTATGCAGCCTTTTTTTGGCTCACCTTCCGTACCACTCGGTTTATTGTTTTATGCCGTAGTGCTGGTAACCGCAATTGGCAACCTCCGTCGTTCGAAAGGATTCCGGGTTCCCTTTTATACTGCAGCAATTATAGTATGGATCCTTCTACCGGTTTTTTTTGCCATCTATGGCCAAAGGCCGTCTGAATACTATTTTATCTTCAGCCTCCCGATTGCCATACTTACCCTTACCGACGCGTTGCTCCGTACACGGGCAGAATCCTTGCTGTATGTACTTGCAGCCGTCTATCTGTTAATAAATGCTCAACCGGCATTGCGCAAACTTGAGACAAACCCATACGGACTCCAGGCAAGAGAGGAACTTGTGCACTATCTCGACACATACTACGACCCGAAAACGTATATTGTTTCGTTCGATGTTGAACTGGGCCGGGAGCCAGGGTTTCGTTATCTTATGGATTATTATGGAATAGTCACCCACGACAAGGGCGATAACAGTTTACCCTTAGTCCAGGTCAAGATACCTCCCAAAGATGGCGACGTGCGGGTTTCAGACCGGATGGGCTTGCAAATTCCACCCCAACTGCAGAAGAAAGATGTCCAATAAGCTGTGTATTGTGATTCAAACCTACAACGAATCCGCCTTGATTCACGACTGTGTACAAAATGCCCGGGATGTTGGCGACTCCGTGATAGTAGTGGATACTGGCAGCACTGATGATACTGTGAGCCGTGCCAGGGCAGCTCATGCGACAGTACTATCCCATCCGTTTGTGCGCTATGTGGAACCTGCACGGTCGTTTGGTGTTACCCATGCCGATGGTGATTGGGTGTTTTTACTAGATGCCGATGAATATATTCCTCCAGAGCTTGCTGCAGAAATACGTACTGTAATTGAGGCGCATGTTCATAATTCATACCGGGTACCACGCAAGGAGCTCTTCGGGAGGAAGGTCTGGCTACGACATGGCGGCTGGTGGCCAAATCACCAGATTAGACTTATCCGGAAAGAAGCATTTCGTGACTGGCCGCCAGCAATTCACTCAACGCCTATCATTGAAGGAAGCGAAGGCGTTTTAGAAAACCCGCTATTGCATTTTTCGAAAAACGACTATGCACGTATTGTCGAAAAAACTACCATTTTTGAAGATACTGAAGCTGAGCTCCTTGCAAAAGCCGGTCGGAAGGCAACCGTTCCGGTATTCTTTCGCAAGTTTTTCGGTGAGTTGTACCGCCGACTGATACGCGATCATGGGTATCTTGATGGGAAAATCGGAGTAATCGAGAGCATTTACCAGGCATTCTCGAAGACTATTACGTATCTCTATGTCTATGAAAAAACCACAGGTCGCACTGTATGATCCCTACCTTGATACTATGGGTGGCGGAGAACGGCATGTGCTTTCAATACTCCATGTTCTGGAACATGAGCGCGGTTTCACTCCGGTTATATTCTGGGATCAGGACCTCACGGAAGCGATCCGTGACCGGCTCGGCCTGACATTCACCAAGCTGGAATTCCGTCCCGACCTGTTTCGAGGGGGTGCTACGATTCTCGAAAAAATACGTTCACTCAAGGAGTTTGATTCATTTATTTACGTACCCGATGGGAGTTATTTTTTTTCCGGGGCACGCCAAAACACAGTTTTCTGCATGGTGCCTGACCGCAAACTCTATCCTGCGTCTGTAACAGACCGGATAAAGACCGCAAACTACCGGTTTATCGCAAATTCCGGATTTACCAGCTCATGGCTTGCCAGGTGGGGATTCCGCTCTACCGTTCTCTACCCGTATCTTCCCGAAGAGCTAATAAGCCTCTCTAAAACCCAGCCCCATAAAGAAAAGATGATCCTAACAGTAGGCCGGTTCTTCCGTCATCTGCACTCAAAACGTCAGGATATCGCAATCCGTAGTTTTCGAAAACTTCGGGAGAAACCGGAATTTTCCGGCTACCGGTTTATTATGGCAGGAAGTGTTCTGCCGGGAGACCAGGACTTTCTTGATGAGCTGCGCACCATAGCCGGGAATGACCCGGCGATTGAGTTTAAAGTGTCTATTTCATTTCCTGAATTACTGAAACTTTACGAACAGGCTGAATACTACTGGCACTATGCCGGTTACGGAGTCGATGCAGAAGTAAATCCCCAGAATACTGAGCACTTGGGTATTTCCCCACTCGAAGCGATGGCTGCGGGATGTATTACCTGCTGTTACGCAGCAGGCGGCCCTACTGAGCTTATTGTCAATGGAAAAAACGGCTTCCTGTTCACTAGCCATGAGGAACTCCATCGGGAGATGCTGTCGCTTTCGGACAACCGGAAGCATGAAATTGCCGAATATGCCCGTAGATTTGTACGGGAACGTTTTTCGTACCAGCATTTTGCTCGCGAAGTAATCCACCAGTTTGCCCCTGCCACATGAAGCATCCCGTTACAGTGGTAATCCCAGCATATAAAAAGACCGGAGAGCTGGTAAGAAATCTGAATCGTAATCTCCCCTATTTGAAGGGTGTAGAGGTAATTGTGGTGAACGATTTCCCCTCCTGCTCTATAGCTCCGGAAATATCCGCGTTCCCTGGTGTGAAGCTTATTGAACATACAAAAAACACCGGATTCTCCGGAGCCGTAAACACCGGTATTCGTGCTGCAAAGGGACGCTTTGTAATGCTCCTGAACAGTGATGTACGTCTCCTCAGCGATTCCTGGCATCATGCTCTTGATCACTTTACCGGAAACAACAGACTCTTTGCTGTGTCCTTTGCTCAACGGGAACGGGATGGCCGAATAGTCGGAAAAAACAGATTGTACTGGCACCAGGGATTCATGCAGCATATGCCAGCGAAAGACCTGGATTTTGGACCGACTGCATGGGCAGAAGGCGGGGCATCAATTTTCGACCGGGAGAAAGTTACCACAATCGGACTATTCAGTGAGTTATACTCGCCGTTTTACTGGGAAGATATTGATCTCTCCTACCGCGCGCGGAAGTGTGGATATGAGCTGCTTTTTGATCCGGGAATTCTTGTCGATCACCATCATGAATCAACAATTGGAGCATTTTTTTCAGCAGGAACAGTTAGAAAAATTGCCTTCCGGAATCAAATACTGTTTGTCTGGGCAAACATAACTGACCCGGTCTTGCTACTGGATCATTTACTCTGGTTACCAGTGTGGAAAATCCGGTCTTTATTCTCCGGGAATGTGGCTTTCCTGGCCGGACTGTTGGCAGCAACATTGCAATTACCGGCTGCACTGACAAGCAGAAAAACCCGCTCCGGGAAACTCGTTCCGGATGATAGAATTCTGAATATCACCCAATCCCTATGAGCCTTCAACTGAAAATAGCACTTGTCGCTGTTGTCTGCGTTTCACTGTTTTTTAATCTATATGCCAGAGACATCTCTCCCCCCTGCATCAACGCCGATGAGGCAGCCTTCAGCTATAATGCCTGGTCAATTGCAAAAACCGGTAAGGATGAATACGGCAGGCAACTTCCAATTCGTCTTCAGTCCTACGGCGACTGGAAACTCCCACTTCTATCTTACGTAACCGTCCCATTTGTGGGAGTATTCGGCTTAAATGAACAGAACGCCCGTCTTCCGAACACCGTTGTGGCGGCCGTGTTTCCGATAGTACTTTTTTTTCTTATACGGGAGCTGTTTGGAAAAACCAGGGTTGCTCTTCTTGGTTCGCTGTTGATAAGCTCATCGTTGGGAATGCATATTGTAGGGAGACATCTTCATGAAGGATACCTGGCCGCATTCTTGATAACCCTTGCTTTCTTGTTCTATGTCCGCCTCCTCAGAAAGCTCACTCTCCGTGACGCACTGCTTTTCCTGACAGTTGTTCTGGTATCATTGTTTACCTACCATTCGAGCCGTATATTCGCTATCGGGTTCTTTCTTGCGGCATTAGTGCAGTTTCTTCCCCGTCGTACCAGACAAACATCCGGTTTTGTAGCTGGATTTTTCGGGGTTCTTCTTATTTTTGCCGCTACTGATCTCATAATTGCTCCGGCACGCGTGGCGAATCTTATCTTCTTCAATAGCCCTGCGTATGTTGCCGGTATTCAAGAGATGCGAGATGAAGGTAGCCCCCGGGTTTTTTATAACAAGCTGATGCCAGGGGTAAAAGATGTGTTTTCTGAAAATCTGAAGTACTTCTCTGCGCAGTTTATTGCACAAAATGGTGATCAGAACTTCCGCTTTGGTCATCCCGGCATGCCCCCCATAACGGTGCTGGAGTATCTTCTTTTTTTCGTGGGGTTGTACTATCTTTTTAAAAACCGGGAAAAACACCGTTTTCTGATATCGTTTCTTCTCTTTATTAGTCCATTAGCGGCCTCGCTTTCATGGGTGGGTTTAAGCCTGACCCGTTCGCTTTTTTTACTGACTCCTTTCCTTATCGTAACTGCCTATGGGGTATTTTCCCTCCTTGACTCATATAAGAAGCACCCGAAAACAGCACTGGGTATTTTTGTATTCCTGATAGGTATGTGGGCCTTACTCCAGTATTATTCCTGGAATTTTTATATCAACCATTATCCCAAGCGTGCAATCGTTATAAGGAGCTGGGGTTGCGGATATAAAGAGCTTGCCTCCTATATCTCGAAAAACTACGACCGGTACGATCGTTTCTTTATTACTAGGCAGAACGGGCAGCCATATATGCACCTCCTCTTCTTCCTGCAATACCCCCCCGAAAAATATCATTCACAAGCAAAGCTCGGCCCGCTTAACGAGTATGGTTTTGGAACAGTAGAACGTTTTGATAAATTTGTCTTCGACGTGATACGCCCTGAAAAAGGTGAAAACGTTGTTCTGATTGGTTTTCCTGATGACTTTACCAGTATGAACCGTCAGCTTCCGAATGTTCGCTGGGTGCAGAAAATCAAACTTCGGACGGAGGAAATTTTCTGGATTTACGATAACGCAGTTCTGAATGTTGAGACTGAGTTCAAAGATCCTCCGCCCGGCTGGACTGAAACTCTCTAAAAGTACACTTATACTCGTGTATTATTCCTTTTTTGCCAGCTTAGAGCAGGAAGTAGAGGCTTAGATTATAGAAAAAATGCACAAAAACCGGTAACAATACACTTCGTTTCGGATAAAACAGCAGCCCGACTACCAAGCTGAACATCACGTCCATTGCCAGCACTTGGAGAATCATGTATCCGGTAATCTGCTCACTGGTAAAGAGTATGGGGATATGGAGAAAAAAATACAGAAAACAGTTCAGGAGAACGGGCCTGAACAGCATTTTTTTTTCTTCAAATAGCCGTTTCAACTGAAATCCGCGCATCAATAACTCTTCCCAGACAGCGGATGCAAAGGAGACCGCGACCAGAAATCCAGGGGTAAAATCATCGAGAAAACGCGGCTTGGGTGACAGCACCGTACCATGCTGCATAAGATTTGCCAATACACCCATAATCAGAAAAATCGTTCCCACCACCACACCCAATCCAAGATCAAAACGCCAGTGACGCAAAGTAACTCCAAGGGAGGACCAGAAGGGTTTCAGTTCAACCCGGCTGACATAGTAGTATACGGGAAGAAGAAACAGCAATGGCTTCGCTACAAATTCGTCAATCCAGATCGGCAAGTCATTCTGAAAATAGTACCGGTAAAACGCCCAGAGAATTAAAACTACTGCCCACACGTTTAGCATACGCTGCGTAGGAGTAACCTTCGACCCAGATCTGTGCTCGGAGGTGAAAATTTCCTTACCTTTTAACGACATGGGAACAGTATACCCCAGGATTACTCGAGGAAGTCCTTAAGTTTTCGGGCCCGTGTTGGATGCTTAAGCTTACGGATGGCTTTTGCTTCGATCTGACGAATACGTTCACGGGTTACTTTGAATTCTTTTCCTACCTCTTCAAGTGTCTTGGCTTTTCCGTCTTCAAGACCGAAACGCATTATCAATACTTTTTGCTCACGGGGTGACAACGTTTGCAGAACTTCCCCGATTGTGTCTTTCAAGAGTTCACGTGATACCTTGTCGTAGAGGGTCGGCTGATTCTGATCAGCAATAAACTGTTCCAATGTAGCCTCTTTATCATCTCCGACCGGCGTAGACAGAGACTTCGGTTGCTGTGATATTTTTATTAAATGCTCCACCTCATCAACGGTAAGTTGCATTTCCTTGGCAATTTCCCTTGTTTCGGGTTCACGGCCGAGTTTTTGCATCAGCCGGCGCTGAGTCTTGTAAAAGCGATTGATCTGATCAACCATATGAACCGGGATACGGATAGTACGTGATTGATCTGCAATCGCCCGGGTAATTGCTTGGCGGATCCACCAAGTTGCATATGTAGAAAACTTAAAACCACGACGCCAGTCATATTTCTCGACTCCACGAATAAGTCCGCGGTTCCCTTCTTGAATCAAGTCCAAAAATGAGAGTCGGCGGCCCAGATATTTTTTTGCAATTGAGACAACAAGACGGAGATTTGCCTTAATCAGTTTTTCCTTGGCATCCACATCACCACTCTCATATCTCTTTGCCAGCTCGACTTCCTGATCAAAGGTCAAAAGCGGGGTGCGCCCAATTTCCTTTAAGTATTTTTTGATCGGATCCAGCGACTCACCATGCTTTACTCCAACAAGGAGCTCAAGTTCCTTCTCGATTTCCTCCGCCGTCTTATTCATGTCGGAGTCATCGCGGGTCGAGATTGTCTCAAAGATGTCTATTCCTTTCTTGAATGCGGTGTCGAAGAACTCATCGATATCATCGATAAATTTCTCGGGTTCTTGAAAGACCATCAAGAGATCGTCCTGTACCAGAAAGCCGTCATCTTCACCCTGCTTCAGGAGATCTTTTACGGAGCGCGCAATTTTTTGCATAGGTTACAATTATACTTCCTGCACGGCCTCATTTCCACCTTAACCGCGGAGCGATTTCTTAATAAATGCAATTTCCTGCGTAAGTGTACGTAGTTGGTCGTCAAATTCTCCGGAATCATTCTTTTCAATTAACTCCCTTTTTCTGGAATTTAGTATATCCAGCTTACAATTCATGGCTGTTTTTATTATCTCTCTGGCGGTGGGAGGAGTTGTTTGTGATATATCAAGATATAGTTCATCAAAAACAGGATGCAGTTCCGGTGGTATGCGCGCTGCAAATGAATTCACTTCGAATCCTTCGGGACTGGCGGGAAATGATTCCAATGCTTCGGCTATCCTGCGCAATGCCGGATACGTAAAGTCTTTCGGGGCAAAATATTCAAATACCTCTTTAGACGTGGCAACCGGGTTTCCGGTGCGGAAAATATAGTTCAGTATTAACTTTTGTTTTACCAGAGCAGGCTCTTCTGGTGACTTTTCTGTGACCTGCTTTTGCAAGTCACGGAACGGACGTTTTGATTTGCGGTTATATTGCGCAAGTACCTCTTTCAGCGACTCCTCATCTACTCCGAACCGATCCGAAGAATGTTTGATGTAGTATGAACGTACCACCGGATTTTTGATCAGATATAGAAACTGAACGATTTCATCTACTGCCTTCTTCTTTTCGAATGGGGACTCCCCGGGATGTTTTTCGTGGATTGCGTCCAGGAGAAAGTCGTAGGCAGGTACTGCCTGCCTAATCGCCTCCTTGAAAGCTGCCGGATTAGCTCTGACTACTTCATCCGGATCTTTCCCTCCTTTCAAACGCATCACATAAATTTCGAGATCCATCTCTTCGGATTCCTTGATTGCCCGTTCCACAGCATCACGACCAGCTGCATCTGCGTCAAGCGAGAGAATAATCTTTGGAGCATACCGTTTCAATATCCGGAAATGATCCCGAGTAACAGAGGATCCTTTAATAGCAACAATATTCCCAAAACCCTGCTGATACGGTCCAATAACATCAAATTCCCCTTCTACCAGAATAGCCGCCTTGTGTTCCCTTATCACATCTTTTGTAATGTGAATACCATAAAGACTCTCCCTTTTCCGGTATAGTTCCGTCTCTGGTACATTTATATATTTTGCTTCCTTTGAATCACCAATTATCCGTCCGGAAAATCCGATAATATTATTCCGGATGTCCCGTATCGGAAATATCACCCTTCCCCTAAACCGGTCATAAAAGCCTGAACCACGCTCACTTTTTACGATAAGACCAGATCGGTAAATATCTTCGGTGGAAAATTTTTTCTTCAAAAGAAACTTCAAGAGCGAATCCCATGCATTCGGGGCATATCCGAGTTCAAAAGTATCAAGTATCCGGTCATTGAGGCCACGGGAATGAAGGTATTCCATCGCTTTTGCCCCTACCTCTGTTTTTCTGAGTACATACTTATAGTAGTCAGCGGCAACCGAGTTGATCTTAAATAATACTTCTTTTTTATTCCACTCCCGATCTTGAAACTTTACATCGGTGAGCGGTATCCCGGCGCGATTTGCCAGCTCCTGAAGTGCTTCGTAAAAACCGATATTTTCTATCTTCATCACAAATGAGATGACATCGCCACCCTCGTGACAGGCCCCAAAACAGTACCAAACCTGGCGCTCCGCAGAGACTGCAAATGAAGGTGACTTTTCTTTGTGAAACGGACACAATCCAATATACTGGCGACCCGCTTTTTTCAACGTCATATACTGCGACAGTACATCTACGATATCGTTCTTGGCTTTAATTTCTGCTATGAGAGAATCCATGGTGTGTGAAAGCTACTTGCCTTTTAGAGTTTTACACTATTATAATGTTTGATACATGATCTATTTGCAGCTCAACCCGAACCAGATCAAGATTCTGTTCCTGAAAAAGACTCTTCTGGGACAGTATGATATTGTTTTTTACGAAAAAAAGTATCAGCTGAGTTTTCTCAAGGGCGGTCAACTGATTAATCCGGATCTGACTGCATCCGCAATCAAGGAAGCAATGAACCTGATTGCAAATTCTAAGATTAACGATAAGGATATCACACTTATCCTTCCGCAGGAGTCATTTGAGTACCTCCGCACCGATGTCCCGAACGATATGGCTCCGGCTGTTCTCTCCACCTATATCAAAGAAAAGGCACGCGCTCAAATGACTGCTGATCTGGACACCTCGCATTACGCGCATATGATCCTTGAGTCAGAAGGACAGAAGAAGATGGTATTTTACGCTCTGGATAATGATAGCTTTAATAAGTTTCAGCAACCATTTACTCTGCTTGATTTGAAGGTGAAAGCTGTTATTCCAGAATCACTCGCTTACTTCAAGCTCTTCGAAAAAACTCTCAGGAAAGAGAAAAAGGAAAATATCATGTACACAAACTATGATGCATCATCGGTCAGTGCCTACATATATGACTCGTTCGGCTTGCTTGAGACAGAAATGTGGCATAAAGATCTGAAAGAGAAGGATTCAATTGAAGAAGTTTTGAGAGCAAAAGCGCAGGAACTCGAGAAGAAAGGTATAAAATTGAATAGGCTGATTATTTCCGGCGAGCAATCCGAGACCATCAGACAAGATACGTTTACAAAGAATGTCGGGGTGTGGACAAACCCTCTCAAGCGTATACTTCCTCATTTTTATTCTGACTACCTAAAAATGTTTGCATCACAGGGTAATCAGCAGATTCCGTATCTGCAATTTGATGCCTGTATCGGAGGATTTATTCTTTCAGTCGAGAATAAAGACTTCTCACTTCTGCAAAACAGGCTTGCAGCCTTTTCCCCCCGCTCATATAGAGCAGGAGGTTCGCGTATGTCCATGCCTTCGTTCTCTTTTCCCTGGAAACCAGCGCTGTTTTTTATTCTCTCATTTACTGTGTCATTGGGAGCATTGTGGGGCTTTTCCCGAATGCAGGCCGGTGGCTTTTCGCTTGATTTTTCGACCGTCACGGCAAGGCTTGCCTTTGCACAACCCACCCCCACCCCGATTCCTCCCACTCCCACCCCCGAACCGCCCACTCCAACACCAACACCCGAAGTTGACCGAGCTGAAATCCGGATCAAAGTTCTGAATGGCGGAGGGATAGCCGGCAAGGCCACAGAGGTGAAAAATATACTCACTGATCTTGGTTACGAACAGGTTCTTACCGGGAATGCCGATAACTTTGATTACAAGCAAACTAAGATTTTGGTAAAAGAGAAGACTGCAAAGTATTTTAGTATCGTGGCGGCCGATATAAAAGATTTTGCGAAAGTTGCATCTTCATCAGCACTTGACGAAGAGGAAGCAGCCGACGTGCAAATCATAATTGGGTCTGACTGGCGGTAAGCACCACTAGCTTTCGGATACGTAATGCGCTATACTGTATCTTTCTATGCCAGATATTCACGAACTCCGCGAGAAACTTAGAGCTATTGAGGAAAAACTCGACCTTGCCGCAAAAAAGGCCGAAGTTACCCGGCTTGAAAAACTAACCTTTGAGGGCGACTTCTGGGCAGATTCCCAGGCTGCGTCTGAAACCATGAAGCGTATTTCCGCGTTAAAGAAAGAGATTGATGACGTCGAAATGATGCAGCTTCTTATCGAGGAGAATATGCTTGATGAGGCAGCTAAAATGATCCGTGAATATGAGATTCTGCTCTTTCTTTCGGGACCGAATGACCGGAATAACGCAATTTTTTCCATTCATGCGGGCCAGGGTGGAACGGAAGCAATGGACTGGGTATCCATTATGTACCGTATGTATCTTCGTTACTTTGAACGGAAAGGCTGGAGCTACGAAGAAGTCGATCTTATAGAAGGTGAAGAGGCCGGGATTAAGAGTGTTACGGTAAATGTAAAAGGACCATTTGCCTACGGGCTGCTTAAGTGCGAAGCAGGTACACACCGGCTTGTCAGGCAGTCGCCCTTTAATGCAGACGGACTACGGCAAACCTCGTTTGCTCTGGTAGAAGTTCTTCCGATTCTGGAGAAAGCTAACATAGAAATAAAAGAAGAAGATCTGGAATGGCAGTTTTACCGGGCAGGCGGCAAGGGAGGACAGAACGTGAACAAAGTGGCTACCGCGGTTCGCCTTATTCATAAACCAACAAACATTATGGTCACCTGTCAGACAGAACGTTCGCAAGGGCAAAACCGGGATAATGCACTGAAGATCCTAACAGCAAAACTATGGGCAATCGAAGAGCAGAAAAAAACAGAGGAATACGCTGGATTTAAAAAAGATAAATTTGCGTCTTGGGGTCTGCAGATTCGTAATTATATCCTCCACCCGTATAAGCTGGTCAAAGATACCCGGACGGAATACGAGACGTCTCAGGCCGATTCTGTGCTTGACGGAGATCTTGATCCCTTTATAGAGGCCTACCTAAAGGCTTCGTAAGCCAAGTCCCACCTTGCATTGTGATTCCTGAACTGGTATCCTTGGGGCATGCACAACAAAACACCTCATCAGCAGTCGGGCACGATGATTCACAAGATAGATAAAGTTGCACCGACACCCGTTGCAGTCGCAGTAATCATCCTGATTTTCGCCACAATACTGGGAGGTGCAACCGGTTTTTTTGCTAGCAAGGTAATTCCAAATCCGATTGGCAACACAGCCTCGAAAACAGTACCCACGAACGAAACCGAAAAAGCAGCTGATGGTAGTGTGCGGGCTGCAGGCATTAAAGACGCAAAAGTGTTTAAAGATACAGCTGAAGGAGTCCTCCGTGAAGGCGGTTTTGAGGATGAAGGAAGCTTTCATCTGGAACGTCCGGGAGGAAAATCGCAGAATGTTTACCTCACCTCATCAACCGTTGATCTCTCCCAGTTTGTCGGAAAAAAGGTGAGCGTCATGGGAAAGACATTTGCTGCCGAAAAAGCGGGATGGCTTATGGATGTGGGCTATATCGAGGTAAAATAACTCTCAATTTTTTCAGTCAATGATCAGATTCGATCAGGTATCGGTAACGTTTCCGCTTGGCAATACCGCGCTCAATAATGTCTCCTTTGAGATTGCTGATAACGACTTCGTTTTTCTGGTAGGGAAATCCGGTGCAGGAAAAACGACAATTCTCAAGTTACTGCTTCGCGAGTACCTTCCCTCGACCGGAACGATAATGGTTGATGATAAAGAGATTTCAGCGAGACGGATCGGGAAACTCCATAAGTACCGGCAGAGCCTTGGGGTTATATTTCAGGACTTTAAAATACTCCCCGACCGGAATGTGCTGGAAAATATTGCCATAAGTCTTCGGGTTCAGGGCGTGCGCGATGCTGATGTCCGCGAGCAGGTACTGGAGTCTCTCCAATTGGTAGGCCTTCCGGGCAAGGAGTTACTGTTTCCAGCACAACTTTCCGCCGGTGAACTCCAGCGAGTGGCGATAGCCCGTGCACTTTCGGGTAACCGGGACATAATCCTCGCTGATGAACCTACCGGAAATCTGGACCCGAAAACGACATGGGAAATTATGAAGATTTTCAAAAAGATTCAAGGGAGCCGTACAGTGATATTTGCAACACATAACAGTGACATTGTGAATAGTTTCCGCAAACGGGTGCTCGTGCTCAAAGACGGAATTCTTCAGAAGGACATCCGGAAAGGAGGGTACGACCTGTGAACATCTTTTCATCTTTCCGCCGGTCGCCGTACCAGACTCTTGCTGCAGCCATGGTGCTTTTTTTCACCCTGTTTCTGATTGCAGTCATACTTACTTCAGTAAGTTTTCTCTATGGGCTCTTAGGCTACATAGAAACACGCCCTCAGGTAACTGTTTACTTTCAGAGTAATACAACGGAACAGGATATTTTCGCACTTCGTGATGCGCTTTTGAAGTCAGGCCAGGTTGCCTCTGTTACCTATATCTCAAAGGAGGATGCCTTTGAAATTTATAAAGAGATAGCGAAAGATAATCCGATGCTTATTGAGATGACAAACGCAAACATCTTGCCCGCTTCTTTGGAAATATATGCAAAGAGGCCGGATTATCTTCCGCAGATCGCCCAGCAGCTAGAAAATAAACCCGGCGTAGATGAGGTGCAATTTCAGAAAATAATTGTAGATCGACTGCTGGCTCTTACAAATGCAATTAAGAATGCCACCATCATACTGGTCGGCTTTCTGGTAGTGATGGCAACGGTTGTCATCGTGGCAACAACCTCCTTCAAGATTGCACTCCGGCGGGATGAAATCGAAATCCTACAACTTCTTGGCGCTGACAGTATGTTTATCATCGGGCCTTACCTGAAGGAAGGTTTTATTTTGGGTCTCTTTTCTGCAATTCTTGCCACAGGAGCATTGATCGCAGTTATTATTGGCGGGCTTCCGGTGATCGGGGGATACCTGAGCGGAATTTCAGCTCTGGATATCCTGCCTGCCACAGGGATATCACTACGTGTTTGGCCTGTTAATCCGGTCTTTTTGGGAGTTGTGTTTATGATAACAGCACTATTTGGCATTCTCATCGGAACGATCGCTAACTTCCTGGCAGCCCGTCGCTATTTGTCCTGAACGGGCTGGCATCACCGTTCTAATTCCGGTAGAATGATTGTGTATGAAACGATATCTTATTATTCTCGGTTTCATTTTCTTCTGCTTTCTGCCTGCCTCTGTTGGTGCTCAAACGCCGACACTCGAACCTCCGAGTACTGATTCACCCAAGCCCACGAAGCAACCGGAACCGTCAGGTAATGCAGATGTCGATGCTGAGCTGAAACGAAAAAAACGGGAATATGAAGAAAAGTTAAAGCAACTCAGCTCCCAGAAGAATACGCTTAGCTCACAGATTGACTACATGGACACACAAATCTATCTTACAGAACTTAAGACACAGCAGACCGAGAAACAAATAGCCCAGGCCGAGAAAGAAATAGATAGTATGTCTAACCGGATCGAAAGTCTTGATTCTTCACTTGATCATCTTTCCCGGACCTTGATAGACAGGGTAGTGGACGGCTACAAACAACGGCGGGTTACTCTTTTTGATATGATCCTCGACAGTGAAAATGCGAATGACCTGTTGGGACGGGTAAAGTATCAGAAGACCGCGCAGGAGAATAACCAGAAGGTTTTGTTTCAGGTGCAACAGACAAAGTCCAATTTTCAGGATATGAAGTTGTTACGCGAGAAAAAAAAGAGGGACCTCGATCGTTACAAAGATATCCTCACCACACAACGGGCAGAACTTCTGGCCCAGCAGACTCAGAAACAGCGACTGCTGGAGGTTACTCAAAACGATGAAAAAGTCTACCAAAATCTTTTAGCTGAGGCAAACCGTCAGATTGAATCCTACAAATCGTTTGTTCAGTCATCAGGTGTAAGCGTTATATCTGCCGGCGCACTGGGAGAAGGTGAGGGCGGCTGGTATCTTTCGCAACGTGATGCCAGATGGGCAGGAGTTACCATGGGAAACAGCAGCGAAACTATTTTGAATGTCGGTTGTTTCATTACAAGCATAGCTATGGTATTCAGATCCTACGGGTATGATGTGACACCGGTCACCCTTGCTTCCGATGAAAAGTTTTTCGTCCCCCGTACCGCCTATATGTATCATCCGTCCCGCTTTAATGGCGGGTGGCCGGGCGGGAAGAACTATCGGAATATTACAGCAGCGGACGTACCCAGCTATCTCAGCAGAAATATTCCCGTTATCGCGAACGTGTTTGCACCGTCAGTCCCGGGTGGTGAACACTACATTGTATTAAAAAAGCAGGAGGGAGGGGATTACATCATGAACGATCCAATCTACGGACCCGATAAAAAAGTCTCTGATTATTACACCCTCCGAGGAGTATACGCAGTTTTTGACTGAGCGTTGCTGTGCCTGCCTTTTTGCTCTTGCGGTATCTCTGGTTTGTGTTATATTATAATATATGCAATGGTATATATTTTTATTCATATTCGGTCTCTTTGTTCTTCCGGGATCTCTAATGGCCGGTGTACGACTCTCCGAGGTATACCCTGCCCCGGCAGGAGGAAATAACGAGTGGGTAGAGCTTTTTAATACCAGTTCGGAAACAGTTCCACTCTCACTCATAACGATTGAAGATGCATCCGGCAAGAAGCTGACGTTGCCTGAAGGAGAGTTACTGCCCGGTGCCTATGTTCTTGCGACGGGATCAGGCATTCTTAATAACACCGGTGACACGGTTCGACTGATTATTTCCGGCACTACTGTTGAGACGGTGGCCTATACCGAACGGTTTACCGAAACCAAATCGCTGGTACGCTGTCAAGATGCTTGGATTACCGGATCTATTCAAACACCGGGGGCAGCAAATACAGTTGTATGCGAGCCGGGGCCGGAACCTGAGCCATCGGTTACGCTCCCTCCTCCGGGAACTTCCCCAGATACAACCACGATACCTTCGCCAACTCCTAAAATGCACACGGACCCCCCCATCGAATCACTTTCACCACTTCCGCAACCAACCCTAACCGATCAGCTCAACTCTGAATACTCCAGTGCACTGCGTATATCGGAAGTGCACCCGTATCCAGCCGAGGGAACTGAGTGGATTGAACTGGAAAACACCTCCGGTGATCCTGCCATTCTGGATGGCTGGACGGTGGATGATATTCCGGATGGTGGTGCCGCTCCAGAACCGCTTTCAGGATCCATTCCGCCGTACTCGTTAGCCGTTTTCTCGGTATCGCGGGCTATATGGAACAACAACGGCGATACGGTCCAGCTCCGGAATCCGCAGGGAGTACTGGTGGACAGTCTGTCTTATGAATCAGCAACCCGTGGAAAGTCTATCGCCCGGGATCAACTCACCGGAAAATTCTGTATCCAGAGACCCACTAGATCAGAAAAAAATGAACCCTGCAGTGCTAATTTAACCCTCACTGGTTCAACAATCCCTTTTCCCACCAATAAAACAGAGGTGGTGCCGACGATGAGTACCAAATCCAGAGTTTTACCGACAAAGTCTACCGAAGACGGGAGCCGCCTAGCGCAACAACAAATACATGCTTCCCGTACCCCCACCCGGATTACTCCTTCTCCTGTGCCACGGGAATACCTTCTGGAATCGGTTCCTATGATCCCTCCTGCACTATCTGGCGCAAGGATAACTGCTTTTCTCGCATTTAGTGCCGCATCTCTTGCATTTGCCAGTCTTGTCGTTAGAATGAAGAAAAGACATGCAGTATATCCGTACGATTTCCCTTGGTAAAGCTTTGTGGTGGTGGCTTCCCCCGCTTATTCTCATGGGATGTCTTTACTACTTGTCTTCCCGTCCTACCGTCCCGGTTGGAGAAACCGCTCTCTCTAATTTTCTCTTTTATAAATCGGTGCATGTTGGTGCCTATGCAATGCTCTCTTATCTCTTGTTTCGTGCACTTTACCTGACAACGGGAAACCGGTATCACCCGGGTGCTGTTTTCGCGCTAGCAGCAGTTGGAGCATTTCTGTGGGGTATTTCCGACGAGATCCGCCAGATGCAGGTGCCCGGAAGAACTCCGTCTATCCATGATGCAGCAATTAACGGAATCGGAATTGCTATAACCGGAGTTATTATGTATTGCCAAAGGGATAGTATCCGTAGTATCCTATTTGAATGAGATCATTCTCTGATTTTCTTCATCATCTGTTTATCCCGAAAGAGCATAATAACTATCGGGCAAAGGCTTTACATCTCCACATTCTTGCATCCTATCTGCTTTTTTTTGTAGCACTTTCTTTTATCGTCAGCCAGGTATCCTCTTTTCAGAATGTCCTTGGATATGCAACGGATATAACCCGCGAAAGACTGTTCGCGCTCACCAATCAGCAGCGACAATCTGTCGGGCTGACACCGCTGAAATACAACGAGAAGCTATCCATAGCGGCGCGTAAAAAAGCCGAAGACATGTTTGCCAGAAACTATTGGGCACATTACGGACCGGATGGGACTACCCCGTGGAGCTTTATTCTGGAGAGCGGGTATAAATATGAGTATGCAGGAGAAAACCTTGCCAAGAACTTTATGTTCAGCGATGGAGTAGTCGATGCATGGATGGAATCACCGACCCATCGAGAAAATATTCTTCGAAAAGAGTACACGGAAGTCGGATTTGCTGTAGTAGATGGTATGTTGAATGGTGAAGAAACAACACTCGTGGTACAGATGTTCGGCACGCCTCTTGAAGGCACATCGCTTGGTCCTTCGGAGTCCGCCCCTAATACCGATGAGAGTGAGAAAACCTACGAAATCATTGTCCCCGGTCAGGAACAGGTTCCAGTGGCTGCCCAACAGCTCACCGACCCCACTGTGCTCTCAAAAGGTACTACCGGACCTTCTGTGCGCTGGTGGTTCTTTAACGGGAATCTGCTTTTTATAGGATTTCTGATTATTGCTTTCCTCCTGGACATGTATATCGCAGTAAAATTGAATATTCTTCACCTCAGGATAGGTGGGAAAGCGCTTGTACATGTAATGTTCCTTCTATTTGTACTCGCCGGATTAGTAATCGCAGCGGGCGGGAAGATCATTTAACCTATGAAACACTTTATACGACATCTCATCAAGGAAGTCGGTACCCATAGATTTGACTATCTTCTCTTTTTTACTGCCGGAACTTTTCTGGTAATTTCCATGCAAATCTTCCGGGGTGAGCGGCTTATCGAATTTTTGCTCTTGCTTGCTTTCACTTCGTTTTATATTATATGGGGGATGTATCATCACATTGTAGATAACACGGTACATCTCAAGAATATTATCGAGTACATTCTGATAGGCTTTACCATCATATTCCTGGCAAAATTGCTTATTTTTCCGTAAACCGGCTTAATCCATGAAAGGAATTATCCTGGCGGGAGGACGTGCAACCCGTCTGCGCCCGCTCACTAAAATTACATCGAAACAACTTCTACCTGTTTATAACAAACCAATGATCTTCTACCCGATCAATACACTGGTGCAGGCGGGAATTAAAGATATTCTGATAATAATTGCACCAGAATATGCAGGGCATTTTTTAAACCTTCTCGGATCAGGAAAAGATTTCGGGGCAAAATTCAGCTACGAAATCCAGGAAGAACCCCGCGGCCTAGCAGATGCATTCTTGGTAGGTGAGAATTTTATTAATGGTGACAATGTAACCATGATTCTCGGGGACAACATCTTTGATCACGATTTTTCCGAAGATATTCGAAACTTTACGAGTGGAGGACACATATTTGCCAAAAAAGTACCCGACCCTGAAAGGTATGGTGTCGTCAAATTTGATGAGAACATGAACGCCGTCGATGTGCAGGAAAAGCCGAAAGAGTTCATGAGCGAATATGCTGTCACGGGTATCTATATCTTTGATCAACGTGCATCTGAGTTCGCCCGGAATGTTAAGCCATCTGAAAGGGGTGAGATCGAGATACCCGACCTTTACCGGCAGTATCTCGAGCGCGGTGAACTAAAGGTAAGCATTCTTGACTGCCTCTGGGAGGATGCAGGAACGTTCGATAGTCTGCTCCGGGTTCAGAATTACTGGGCACGGAAGAATGGTGTTTCGGTATAGTAATTTACAATTCACTCCGTATGGATCCAGTCCAGATTTTGCTGATTATAATTCTTGCACTCTCTACGTTTTTTCTAACCATAGTCGGAGTTCAGCTCATTATCACACTTCGCCAGCTTCAGAATACTTTGAAGCAGATAAGCAAGGTTGTTGAGGGATTCGAGTCAATGGGTGTCGGCATGTCTCAGAGCTTCCAGGAAATTATCGGTTTTATGAACGGATTTAAAGTAGTCACCAGAGCTATCAACCTGTTCACACAGACAAAAAATGAAACGAAGAATAAATGATGAGTACGGAAAATTCTGGTCCGGTTTTGCACTTGGTGCGGGTGTTTGTGGTGTACTCGCAATTACGTTTGGAACCAAACAAGGACGGGAAACACTTCGGAAAACTATGGAATACCTCGAAAGAGTCGAGGGAACACCCGATCAAGTACACCAGCTCGCATCAGCAATGCAGAAGATCGGCAACGCTTTTTTACATGATGCGGCTGAAGTTGTGGAGCGGGCGGTTGTAAGAAAAATACAGGATGAAAGCCGGCAGGAAACCCCTGCCACCCCCCCAGCTCGGGAAGATGATGCAAAAACTACGTCTTCCCCACAGTTGCAAAAAGCTACAGAAAGAGTAGTCGAAGCCGATGCCGGCTTAAGCTCAATTATCGACCGTATGCGTAATATGACCGCCGGGAATAAAGCTGAGGCAAAATTCTTCAAAAAAACAAAAAAATAACTGCCGTGTTTGATCAGAAACCAACACCAATATACATATTGACATTTTTCAAGTAGTGAGATATTATAAGTTCTCCAATTTACGGAGCGCGTCTTTTTGTTGTAAAATTTTTACCCGGCGTCATACCGCATGCTGAAAGCACAACACACCAAACCCCCTTCAAAAGTTACGCTCGGCACCTCAGAAGAACATCTTGATCACCTGGATTTAATCGAAGTTCAGAAAAACTCCTGGAACCAGTTCCTTGAACATGATTTGAGGGCAATCATTTCGGAGTTTTTTCCTATTGATGACTATACCGGCAAAAAATTCACCCTTGTATTCGATGATCTTTTTTTTGGAAAGCCGGCGTACCCCAAAGATCTTTACATCGAAAAGAAACTTACCTATGATGTCCCTGTTTACCTGAAGCTTCGACTGATCAACAAGAAGAATAATACCGAAAAAGAGCAGGATGTCTACTTCTTCAACCTCCCCGTAATGACTGATCGGGGTACGTTTATTATCAATGGAATCGAGCGTGCCATCATCTCTCAGATTGTTCGCTCGCCTGGCATATATTTTACTGCCGAGATCGATAAGTCTTCCGGTACCACCACGTACAACGCAGAGGTCCGTCCCTTTATTGGTGCCTGGCTGGACTTTACCATCAACAAACAAGGCCTCATCGAAGTTAAAGTGAACAAGAAGCGCAAAATGCTTGCTTCAGTTTATCTGAAACTCTTCGATGGTGACAGCAACAACAAGCTTCTCTCTATGTTTTCTGACATGGATGAAGAAGTCCGTGAAAAATATATCGTACCCACTATCAAGAAGGACCGAACAAAGAATAAGGATGAAGCCGTCCTTGAGTTTTATCGGAAGGTCAAACCGGGTGAACCGCTCATACTGGAAAACGCATATAAGACACTGGACGCGCTGTTTTTTAATAAGCAGCGGTATTCACTTGCAGACGTCGGCCGTTACAAGATCAACAAGAAATTGGGTCTTCAGACTGAGATAGCAAAGGAAAATCACCTTCTCAAAAAAGAAGATATAGTTGCAGCCATTAAGTATCTGGTTAATCTGACTCGCGGTGAAGGCAATTTTGACGATATTGATCATCTTGGAAACCGCCGTCTGCGGACATGTGGAGAGCTTGTCGGAATGTACGGGATTCGCGCCGGCATGATCCGTGCAGAAAAAGAGGTCAAGGAGCGCATGTCATTGATCACCTCTGATGTGGATCCGAATCCCTCACAGGTTGTTAATAACAAGCCAGTGGTATCTGCGCTCAATACCTTTTATAAAACTAGTCAGCTTTCGACCATAGTTGATCAGACAAATCCGCTGGCTGAGCTTGATAACCTCCGACGTATAACAGTCGGTGGTCCTGGTGGTATTGAAAAGGAACGCGCTTCGTTCTCGATCCGGGATATATCGTCTTCGCAGTACGGGCGTATCTGCCCAATCCGCTCCCCGGAGGGTCCGAATATCGGAGTCGTAACCTATATCGCACTGTATGGCCGCGTAAATAAATATGGCTTCATGGAAACACCCTATAAAAAGGTCGTCAGGGAGGAAAAAGACGGGAAGGTCCGTATGCGTGTCAGCGATGAAATTACATACTTCCAGGCTGACGATGAGGAGCAGTACTACATAACTGCTGCAAATGTTGAGGTCGATGCTCAAGGTTACATAACAGACGAAAATGCAGTGGTTCGCTACAAGGGCGATATTCGACAGGTTCCCGTAGAAATGTTGAATTATATTGATATATCACCCCGTCAATCGGTTGGGGTTGCTGCTGCAATGATTCCGTTCCTGCAGAATGACGATGCATCACGTGCTCTCATGGGAACCCATATGCAATGTCAGGCAGTGCCTCTGGTCCGTCCTGATGCTCCGATCGTCTCAACCGGAATGGAAGAGTACGTCGCCAAGGCACTCGGCCGCACCATTGTTGCACCGGAAGATGGTACTATAAAGTATGTCGATGGTACCCGCGTGGTACTTCTAGGAAAATCAGGGAAGGAATATGAGTATAACCTTGAACGTTTTGTGCGTACTTCAAAGGATGTATGTTTTGATCAAAGGCCGAGTGTGGAACCTAAGCAGGCTGTCAAGAAAGGTCAGGTCCTTGTTGACGGTCCCGCTGTGAGCAACGGAAAGGTTTCGGTCGGTCAGAACCTTATTATTGCCTATACTTCACTCGAGGGGCTTGGCTACGAAGACGGCTTCGTAATTTCCGAGCGTCTGGTGCGCGAGGATATCTTTACCAACATCACAATGGAAGAGTTCATCGCCGACGTTGTTGATACTAAACTGGGCCCAGAAGAACTCACCCGCGATATCCCCAATGTCCGCGAAGAAGTGCTGAGGAACCTGGATAAAGACGGGTATGTTCTGGTCGGTACTGAGGTTCAGGGTGGCGACATTCTAATTGGAAAGATTGCTCCGAAGGGTGAGCGTGAACTCACCGCAGAAGAACGATTGCTTCGTGCGATCTTTGGCGAAAAGGCCAAAGATGTCAAAGACACCTCACTCCGTATGCCATACGGAAAACGCGGCACAGTGGTCAATATTGAAACTATCGATTCCCAGAAAGACCCGAATGAACTAGAACCCAGCATTATCAAGCGAGTACTGGTTCACACTGCTCAGATGCGTAAGGTGATGGTCGGTGATAAACTTGCCGGTCGTCATGGAAACAAGGGTGTGATTGCGAAGATCCTACCGGATTATGATATGCCGTACCTGGAAGATGGAACACCGGTAGACGTCATCATCTCGCCGCTTTCGATTCTTGCACGCATGAATCTGGGTCAGCTCTACGAGACAATGCTCGCTTATATCGGTTACAAAACCAATCAGGAGATCACTGTTCCGGTCTTCGAACGGATCAAGGAAGACTTTATCTTGAAAGAACTTCAGAAGATGGGTCTGCCTGCAGACGGTAAGATGAAACTATACAACGGCAAAACCGGAATTCCCTACGAACGGCCTGTTCTGGTGGGAGTCGGGTACATCCTCAAGTTAATCCACATGATCGAGGACAAGTTCCACGCGCGATCGGTCGGACCCTACTCTCTCGTTACCCAGCAGCCTCTCGGAGGAAAATCACAGATGGGAGGACAGCGATTCGGGGAAATGGAGGTGTGGGCGCTTGAAGCACATCGCGTACCGCATGTCCTTCAGGAGATGCTCACCATTAAATCAGATGATGTGCGCGGTCGTACAAAGGCTTTCGAGTCCATTATTAAGGGACTGGATATACCGCAATCAAACGTTCCGGAGTCCTTTAACGTTCTCGTCAAGGAACTGAATGCACTCGGGTTATCAATCGATTTCATCAGCTAAGCATATGGACGAACTGAACATCGTAGACTTTTCCGGCTTAAAGATTCGTGTTGCCTCACCAGAGGACATGCTGAGCTGGTCTAAAGGAGAAATTACTAAACCCGAGACGATCAACTACCGGACATTCCGCGCCGAGAAAGACGGGCTCTTTGATGAACGCATCTTTGGTCCTACCAAAGACTATGAATGCTATTGCGGAAAGTATAAGGGAATTCGGTATAAAGGCATCATCTGTGACCGGTGTGGAGTTGAGGTGATAGCATCGGTGGTACGTCGCGAACGTATGGGCCATATTAAACTGGCCACTCCGGTTGCCCATATCTGGTACTTCAAAGGTGCATCGGCGCCCCTGAGTGTAATTCTTGACATCCCGCCGCAGGCTCTTGAAAAGATCATTTATTATGCACTCTATCTTGTCCGTGGTGTCGACAAGGATAAACAGAAATCTACTATTGAAAAGCTCGAACAGCTCAAAAATGACGAGATAAAACGTGCTGAGAATATCTACGAGGAGCAAAAAAAAGAACTCCGCGAAGAGTATGAAAAACAACGTGAGGGCACACAGAAGAAACTCTCAAATGCGGAGCAGCGTGAAATAGCCCTTCAGGAACTGGATCTTAAGGAACGCGAACAGTTCCGGAAACTATCTGACATTTTCGCAGAGAATAAAGCGCAAAAGGTTGCTGTCTACGAGCGTGTTATCAAGATTGTAAAAGGAGTGCGGATCAACGACACGATCGAAGAGGATGATTATCTCTTCCTTAAAGATAAGGAGCTCGAAGACTTTCTGAGTGTCGGAATGGGGTCAGAGGTTTTATATGAAATGCTCTCGAACTTCAACCTCCAGGAAGAGTATACATCTACTCTTAACGAGCTTCAGAAGACAAAAGGCGACAAGCGTAACAAGTTATTAAAGCGGGCGCGTATTCTTGAATCACTTCTGAAAAGTAAAATAGACCCGCAATGGATGCTTCTCAACATTTTGCCTGTAATCCCACCTGATCTCAGGCCTGTTGTACAGCTACCCGGAGGTAAGTTTGCAACATCTGATTTAAATGATCTGTACCGGCGTGTAATTAACCGTAACAACCGCTTAAAGCAGCTCATGGATCTTGGAGCACCGGAGATTATTCTCCGGAACGAGAAACGAATGCTTCAGGAGGCAGTTGATTCGCTTCTTGATCTTCAGAAGAGCCGCGGCCGCGCCCGGAACTCCCAGGGTACAGCATCAAAAGTGCTCAAATCGCTTTCTGACATTCTCCGTGGAAAGCAGGGCCGGTTCCGGCAAAATCTCCTCGGTAAACGTGTTGATTATTCGGGCCGCTCAACCATCATCTCGGGTCCGGAACTGCGCATAGACCAGTGCGGACTTCCGAAAGAAATGGCACTTGAATTGTTTAAACCGTACCTGCTCCACGAAATCATCGTCCGCGGACACGCTCCAAACATCAAATCGGCAAAGAACTTTCTCGAAGAACGGGACCCGGTAGTCTACGATATCCTGGAGGAGATCACACACGATCACCCGGTACTGTTGAACCGTGCGCCGACTCTTCACAAACTTTCCATTCTTGGATTTTATCCAGTGCTCGTCGACGGCCACGCAATTAAACTGCATCCTACCGTCTGTGCGGGCTATAATGCTGACTTTGACGGAGATGCAATGGGCGTTTTTGTGCCGCTCTCAAAGGATGCAATCAGAGAGGTAAAGGAAAAAATGCTTCCCTATTACAATCTTCTCAAGCCGGCAGATGGAACACCGATCGTTGTTCCGAACAAGGAAATGGCGCTCGGGGTGTATTACATCACATCCCTTGATGCCAGTATGGCCGGACTGAAAGACGATGACCTCAAGATCTTCGGCTCGGAGGAGCATGCTATCAGTGCCTATGACATGAACCGCATCTCATTGCGGCAGCCAATCATAGTGCGCGTAGACGGGAAAACAATCCGTACCAGCGCAGGACGGATTCTTTTCAACAAACGTTTGCCGCAGGAGCTGCGATTTGTGAACGAAGAGGTTAAAGCTTCCGATATCAAGTCCATGATCTCCCGCTCGATCGAGCTGCTGAACGACTATAAGAAGGTCGGCCAGTTGATCGACGATATCAAAGAAATTGGCTTCTGGGGTGCCACAATGGCCGGAGGATTGTCTGTCTCGGTCTTTGACTGCGCTATCGTTCCCGAAAAAGATTCGATTGTCGCCGAAGCTGAAAAGGAAGTTGAAAAAGTTGAGTCCAACTATAATCAGGGCTTGCTTACCCTCGATGAAAAGAAACGATACAGCAACAAAGTGTGGATCGAGACTACTGAAAAGCTAGCCGATTTGACCTGGAATGCAATTTCAGATGAAAACCCGGTCAAGATCATCATCAAGTCGGGAGGAGCCCGTGCATCACGGGAACAGCTCAAGCAGCTCTCGGCTATCAAGGGTCTTGTAGTCGATCCGATGGGAAAGATTATCGAGGTTCCCACCAAGTCGAATTACCGTGAAGGACTGAACGCATTCGAGTATGTGATATCTGCCCGCGGGGCCCGGAAAGGTCTGACAGACTCGGCACTGAAAACAGCCGATGCAGGGTACCTGACCCGTCGTCTGCATGATGTTGCCCACGATATGATCGTTCGTGAGCCTGATTGTGGCACCACCGATGGTTTGATAATTCAAACAGAGGGAGAGCGCGGCAACAGGTTTAAAGAGCGCATCTACGGACGTGTCGCCCTGAATAATGTTGAAGACGCAAAGGGCAATGTCATCGTTAAGAAGAACGCGCTGATTCTCGAAGATGAAGTAGCTGCAATAGAGAAGGCCGGCATCACTTCGGTGGCAGTCCGCTCCCCGCTCTACTGTCGCGCCAAATATGGTGTGTGTCAGGCGTGCTACGGCCTTGACCTCTCGGTTAATAAGCCTGTATCAATCGGTGCTCCGGTCGGGGTGTTGGCAGCACAGTCTATTGGCGAACCCGGTACACAGCTGACGATGCGTGTCCGGCACTTTGGCGGTATCGTCATTAGTGACGTTACTCAGGGTTTACCACGTGTCGAAGAGCTCTTCGAAACACGAAATCCGAAGGTTGTGTCACCGATTACCGAGTTCACCGGAAAAGCCGAGGTAAAAGAGTATACCGATAAGGACACCTATCTGGTCAAGATAACTTCTACAGATGAAACCAACCCGCAGGAGCAGGAGTTTATAATCCCGATGTCTCAGAAGCTTAAGATTAAAGACGGTGATCTGGTGCCGTCAGGCACCTCTCTCTCGGAAGGATATCTGAACATCTCCGATGTTCTGGCAATCCGCGGCCTCCGCGCCGCCCAGGAGTATCTTGTCAACGAGATCCAGTCGGTATATGAATCGCAGGGTATCGGCATCCATGACAAGCACTTTGAGGTCATTGTTCGCAAGATGAGTGACAAGATTATCATCGAAGATGAGGGTGATACATCGTTCACCAAAGATGAAGTGGTCTCCAAAATCCGTTTCGAGGAAGAGAACAAGAAAATCCTCGCCCAGGGCGGCCGCCCTGCAGTTGGCAAGGTCTCGATCCTCGGTATTACCCGGGCTGCTATATACACAGATTCGTGGCTGTCTGCAGCCTCCTTTGAGCAGACAACCTCGGTTCTGACTAACGCGGCAATCCGCGGCCAGGTTGACTACTTGCTCGGACTTAAGGAGAATGTTATAATTGGGCGTTTGATACCGGTCGAAAAAGACCTTATCGAAAAGTATTACTCGAAATTTACGAATTTATATGCCTACAATCAATCAGCTAGTCAAGAAGAGGCGGTCGAAGCGGCAGCCGAAGTCGAAGGCGAACGCGCTGAAGGTGTCGTTTAACGGCGTCAAACGCCGGTACACCGATGTCTACAGCCCGCTGAAGCGCGGTGTATGCACTGTGGTCCGCACCATGACTCCGAAAAAGCCTAATTCGGCGCTTCGAAAAGTTGCCCGTGTGCGTCTCTCAAATAAGATGGAAGTCACCGCATATATACCTGGTATCGGTCACAACCTGGCCGAACACTCTATCGTACTGGTCCGCGGTGGTCGTGTAAAAGATTTGCCCGGTGTTAAGTACCATATCGTGCGCGGTAAGTATGATACCGCGGGTACCGACAAACGTACTACATCACGTTCAAAATATGGTACAAAAAAACCAAAAAACAAAGACTAATCATACTATTTACCAATGCAGCGGAAAGGGAGTAAATTATATATTGAACCCGGATACAGATTTGTATCTGCAACCTTTCCACCTGTTTAACAACTATTATGCCACGTCACGCGTACAAACGTCTCCCGGTCGACAACGACCCGATTTATGACAGCTTCGAGGTAGCGAAGCTCATTAATTATGTTATGATTGACGGCAAGAAGAATGTTGCTCGAAAGTGTGTCTATGAGGCTATAAAAGAGCTTGCCAAAGAAACTCCCGATGACCCTCTGAAACTCCTACACAAGGCAATCGGTTCGGTACAGCCGACCGTAGAGGTGCGACCTCGCCGTATCGGCGGTGCTTCATACCTTGTCCCGGTTGAAGTACGGAAAGCGCGGAAAATCTACCTTGCACTTAATTGGATTATAGATGCGGCAAATGCCCGATCCAACAAAGAATACCGTACCTTTACCGCTAAACTTGTCGCTGAAATAAAAGATGCAGCGAACGGACTTGGTGCAGCAATCGCAAAGCGTCAGCAGGTCGAGAAAATGGCTGAAGCAAACAAGGCATTCTCGCACCTAAAGTGGTAAGTAACGATCAGGAGTAAGGACCTCGTGCCTTAGTCCGGATCCGGTATACTGATTATTATTCGAACCGGCGACTATCGCCCGATTTATTAACTATTTGATGCTCCTATGGCTCAACAACCAGTAAAAACCACCAACCGAAATGTGCCGATCGATAAGATCCGCAATTTCGGTATTATTGCCCACATCGACTCCGGAAAGACAACGACTTCCGAACGTATTCTCTTTTACACCGGAAAATCTTATAAAATCGGTGACATCGACGAGGGGAACACCCAACTTGACTGGATGGATCAGGAGCGTGAGCGTGGTATCACCATTGTGTCCGCTGCAACAACTACATTCTGGAAAGGGTATCGCTTTAACCTGATCGACACTCCCGGCCACGTGGACTTTACCGCGGAGGTGGAACGTTCTCTACGGGTTCTTGATGGTGGTGTAGTTGTTTTTGATGCGGAAGAAGGCGTACAATCGCAGTCAGAAACGGTGTGGCGTCAGGCCGACAAGTACCGTGTTCCGCGTCTGTGCTTCATCAACAAGATGGATAAACTCGGTGCCAACTTCGAGGGTACCGTCGAAGAAATCCGTGATCGTCTTGGTGCCAACCCTGTTCCTCTTGTTATCCCGATCGGCAAAGAGGATGAATTCAAAGGCGTTATCGACCTTATAGAGATGAAGGCATATGTCTACGGTATTGATCCTACCGGAGTAAAGTACGAGACTCTGGATATCCCTGAGGATCTAAAAGAAGCTGCTGCCGCGGCTCGCGCGCATATGATTGAAAAGATTGCCGAAACAGATGACGCCCTGCTGGAGAAGTACCTGAATGGAGACGAAATCAGTAATTCCGAGATTAAAAAAGCTATTCGCGCCGCCACCATCGGCTACAAGATCATCCCGATCTTCTGTGGAACATCGCTCCGCAACAAGGGAGTCCAGCCGGTGCTCGACGCCATCGTCGACTTCCTGCCGTCTCCGAACGATCTCAAGGTCATCAAGGGCGAAGACCCCAATACCGGAGAGGAAGTAGAACGGAGACTTGTGAACGAAGAAAAGTTTTCCGCGCTCGCATTCAAGATTCAGCTAGATCCGCATGTCGGAAAAATCACCTATACCCGTATTTATTCGGGAACTCTCGAAGCAGGTTCGTATGTGTATAACGCATCCAAGGGTATAAAAGAACGTGTGTCGCGTATTCTACTAATGCATGCAAACACCCGTGAAGAAATAGACAAAGCATATGCAGGGGAAATTGTCGCACTGGTGGGTCCTAAAGATACTAAAACCGGTGATTCACTCTGTGATGAAAATGCACCTATCATCCTTGAGAAGATAACCTTCCCTGAGCCGGTTATCTCGCTTGCCATTGAACCGAAAACCAAAGCCGACCAGGAGAAACTTGGCTACGTGTTGCAACGCCTGGCAGATGAAGATCCGACTTTCCGTGTGTCGATGAACCACGAAACCAACCAGACCATCATGGCAGGAATGGGAGAGCTCCATCTGGAGATTCTCGTGGACCGCATGAAGCGCGAGATGGGCATGGACGTCAACGTCGGAAAGCCGCAAGTAGCGTACAAAGAAACTATCACACAGGAAGCACAGGCGGAAACCAAGTACATCAAGCAGACCGGCGGACATGGTCAGTACGGACATGTACTCGTAAAAATCCGCCCACTTGGCCGTGGAGAGGGCTTTAAATTCGTCAACAGTGTGAAGGGTGGAGCTATCCCTTCCGAGTTCATCCCGTCTATAGAGAAGGGTGTGATCGAGGCAAAGGAAAAGGGTGTCCTGCTTGGCTATCCGCTGGTCGACTTTGAACTGGAGGTTTATGATGGTTCATACCATGATGTTGACTCATCTGATATGGCATTTAAGATTACCGGCTCCATGGCACTCCAGGAAGCAGCCAAGAAAGCCAAACCGATTCTCCTTGAGCCAATCATGAAGCTCGAAATCACGGTCCCCGAAGACTTTATGGGCATAGTAATCGGCGATGTGTCCGCGAAACGCGGTCGCATCAGCGGTACAGACCGTAAGGCACGTGCAGTCGTCATACATGCGCACGCACCGCTCGCGGAGCTTTCAGGCTACGCAACGAACCTGCGCTCTATGACTGAAGGCCGCGGCGTGTTTTACATGGAGCCCTCACACTACGAAGAGGTGCCGGCTAACGTGCTGGCATCGCTTCAATCAAAGTAATCGGAAAGCCGTTCGGGAAAGCCGGTCCGCAAGGATCGGCTTTTTCGCAAGATTGTAAGAAAGGTAAGCTGCCAGCGGTTATTTTGGTAGGAATAGATTGTTACTGACGTTTCTTTCTTTCTTTCTCGACCATAACTGCCGTTGCTTGCAGACTTTCCTGTTTCGGATGACGAATTACAGACTTTAACTGGGAATTCGGGATATATATCAGGTTTCCTTCATCATCTTTTAGAATCGTTAACCGCAGGGTCATTTGCACAACCTTACCTGTGTACTTATCAATGGTAACCCGATCCCCTACATTGAACTGATTCTCGGAAACAATGAATAATCCCGCCATAAAGTCTTTTATAAGAGTCTGGGAACCAAGAGAAGCAGCAAGACCTATGATTCCTGCTGAGGCAAGAAGCGGAGAGATATCAACCTGCCAGTTTGAAAGAATTACCAGTACTGTCACAAGTATGGTGAATATATCAAGAAAACTGGTCAGTATAGAATGAAAGGTGTTTCCTTTCTTTATATAGTTTGGAGGTATCGTCCCATTTCTGTTTATTCCCCGGATGAAAACAAGAAGGCCGCGCTTAATTAGTGCATTTATGACAAATGCAATTCCTATTGCGGTGATTGTAAATAACAGCCTGTCAAGAATAGCAACAGGTACTATTTTATTGAGCACTGTAGCAGGAAAAATGGCTTCATACATGCCATATTTTACCAAAGACCTGAACGGATCATGATACAGGCGGAATGTGTCACGTGCAGCCCCAGCCGTTCCGCCTCGGTGATGCCGTCTTCTGATTCGGCACCGGGCTGAAACCACACATGTCGAATACCTTTTTGGACAATTTCCGGGAGTAATTCTTTGGCCGCCTGGGGTGGAATAACCAAAACAGCGGTATCCGGGATTACCGGCAGCTCTGCAATAGATGGGTACAGCTTGTGGCCCTCTACTTTTCCGCCTTTCGGATTCACTCCATAAACCTTCCAGCCAGCGTAAACCATATCCCGGAAAATCCTGTGTCCGTACTTTTTGGAATCCTGGGATACACCCACAACAACGAATGTCTGTTTATCCATTAGGTTTAACAACAAATGGTGCTAATGGCCCGTCGTGTGTATTGGTACGGGCCGGCCAGCGGTGTCGGCCATATAAGATAAGCTGTAAACTGAAGGTATTCCACTCGTTCCGAGGAATAACTTTCATTAGATCCTGCTCTACCTTCCCCGGATCATCATGTTTTGTTAATCCAAGTGCTTTTGCAAGACGCTTGACGTGAGTATCCACCGCTATTCCCTCATTTATTCCAAAAAGCTGTCCCAGTACAACATTTGCTGTTTTTCTCGCTACGCCCGGTAGTTTAAGCAGATCTTCCATCTTCTGCGGAACTTTGCTGTCATATTGGTCGCGCAACATCCTAGCAGTCGCCAGGATGTTGCGTGCTTTTACCCGACACAGTCCGATTGATTTAATATCCTTGCAAAACTCTTCTTCTGTAGCCGAACAATAATCATCAAGGGAGGTGTATTTACGGAATAACGAATCGGTTACTCGGTTAACCATTTTATCGGTGCATTGTGCAGAGAGCATCACCGCAAAGAGAAACTCGTAAGGCTTATCGGAATTATACTTCAGCTCCGGCTTTGGATTGGGAAATTCACGGTGCAATATCTCCCGAATAGCATCCGCACGTTCTTGAAGCGTCATCTGCCCATTGTACTACTACTCCCGTAAAAAATACAGTGAGCTTCGAAGTTCCACTATGCCATCCCGCACCATTCCCGCAAGGGCAGCATCGACCTTATCCGAAGTAATTGTGCTGCGTAACGTATCTTCACTTGCATTGCCATGTTGTAATAAATACCGGAGTATTGCACCCCGAGCTTGCCGTATAGAACCCTCGAAGGGTGTCTGCGTGGTGTAATGCCGTGATCGTCGGTTCGGGTTCGGAATACTACGTGCCAGGTATGTGCCATAATCCATAAGCGCATAATACCAGTCCCGCGGGTTCTTACGGTCAAGAGCCTCAGATACAATCGGTTCCAGCTCTCGGTCATCCACATTCTCCTGACCGGCAAAAAAATGATGAAGAAATACCCGCCGCACATTTGTCTCGATAAAGACAACAGGTATATTATGCGTGTAGGTGACTATAGCTGCTGCGGTCGCCTTTCCTACACCAGGAAGCTCATCCACAAGGTCTACTGACTTTGGAATGGAACCTCCATATCTCTCTATGATTAGCTTAGCAGCCTGCCGCAGATAGATTCCGCGCCGATTATAACCCAGTCCCTGCCAGGCCGTCAGTACATCGGACAAAGAAGCATTGGCCAGAGTCCGGAAATCGGGAAAGCGCTTAGTAAACTCTGTGTACTTGATAAGCACCCGGGGCACCTGGGTCTGCTGAAGCATGATCTCCGAGACAAACACGCCATAATGTGATCTTTTTTCACGCCATGGTAGAATGCGTTTGTTGGCGAAATAAAAATCCTGGACCGTGCGACGGAATTCTGCAAGATACATCGGTTATTCGTCTGTTCCTTCGTCCACCCCCGGGTGCATTAGATTGGCTATTTCATCCACGTCCTCGTCACCTTCTTCATGATAAGATGAAAGGGGAACTTCATCACCTTCCATTTCTGGAGGATCTTCCGAAGCCGATTCTGCAAGTAGATCGGGATCAGTTTCATTTACTGCTTCCAGATCTTCTGACTGATTTATTCCATCAAGGTATTGATAGGGGTACTGTGTTTCATCATCCTTATCAGTTGGGAGGTGTGCCATTGAGTAGGTACATAAATTATTATAGCCTTCACCACTATACTACCCAACCTGGCTGTATTTGTAAAGTATTAACTGAAAGAAACGTCGCAGTCTGTTTTTCCATTGTATAAGGCACTAATTTTGCTCCTGATCAATGCTTCTTTACCGGCCTTACCCATTTTTTTATTTCCGCCTCCCGTTGTGAAGCTATTATGTCCTGCAATCTGGCGATATATATTTGTACTTGTACCCCGCCGCACAATAGTATACCATTGTGTGTATGGCAAGACTAACCTATCGGCAGTTGATAGACAAACACCTCGAAATACTGAAAGGTCTCCAATATGATTCTGGGTTGTTCGCGGCATCGGATAAATCGGTTGGAACCGGCTACGATAAGTCATGGCTGCGAGACAACTTTTATGAGACTATTGCCTTCGAGATTATCGGGGACTGGGACACAGTAGAAAAAACCTACCGTGCGATTCTTGGGATCTTTCTTAAACACGAGGACAAAATAGACTGGGCTATCGAAAATAAGCCGCAGGCGTCGTATCAGTATATTCATGCAAGGTTCCACCCGGAAACGTTTGATGAGTTCTGGGAAGAGTGGGGCAACAAACAGAATGATGCAGTAGGATGTATCCTCTTCAGGATTGGTGAGCTGGAACACCACCATCACCGTTCCATGCTTCAGTCCGAGGATGAAGTCCGGATTGTAAATAAATTGATCAAATACCTTCAGGCGATCGAATATTGGCATGATCGGGATAGCGGGATGTGGGAAGAAGACGAAGAAGTTCACGCATCGTCGGTAGGTGCATGCGTCGCCGGCCTGAAATCAATTATGCGACTTCCGAAGATCCATGTTCCTTTGGAGCTGATCTGGAAAGGTGAAGAAACTCTGCATGCATTATTACCTCGGGAGTCAGAGCGGAAATTTGTTGATCTGTCGCTTTTGTCACTGGTCTGGCCGTATAACGTAGTCACTCCCGAAGAGCGCGATGCTATTCTTGATCACGTAGAGTACCATCTCCTGCGAGAGAGAGGAGTCATACGCTATAAGAACGACCGCTACTACAACAAAAATGAAGATGGTGTTAGCGAAGAGGCAGAATGGACATTTGGTCTTGCATGGCTTGCTATTATCTACGAAAAGCTTGGGAATGCAGAGAAAGCGAAAGAGTTTATCAAGGAACTGATAGCGGATGATACCGAGAAGGGAATGCCGGAGTTGTACTTTTCTAATTCACCCGAATACAATGACAATACCCCGCTCGGCTGGAGTGAGTCTCTCTTCATTACTGCGCTGTATCAAATGGAACAGCGGCTTGAAGAGCAGAAAAAAGCTCCACCGGGGTGAGGAGCTAATGCAGACCTTTTTCATCATACAAATTACCGCTGAAGTCTGTTGTATTCTGGATGATAGCATAGGCCCGTACAGGCGAACCATCGCCCTCTCATATAGCCAGTAGTGCACCATGAAAGAAAAACTCCTGCAGAAAGAGTGTCTACATTGATATTGACCAGTCAATGGGGATGTCGGCAAAAATCCCCAGCCGATACAGGACGATCCTTCGAACAAATGATGAAAGACCTATACCATCCAGAGTCTTTCCTCCAGAAAATATATGAAAATGATTTTCAGCAGAAAATTATAGTAGTCCAATATGCACAAACTCTATGCCGGCGGCTTCACAAGCTCCCCGGTCGTAGGCACTGTCTCCATAAAACAGAAATTCCGTTACCGGGAGTCCTTCGGAGTTTATATACCGCATTCCGTCCGGATCTGGCTTCATGAACGTAACGTCGTTGTTGAATACAGTGTGTCGAAAGAGCCCCGCGATATCCAGCTCCTGAAGAATCGGCTCTACCGTCCGGCGATCATTGGACGTCCAGAGGTGAACCTGCGCATAGTTTGACACGCGGCGAAGAAACTCTAGAGCGTTGTCATTCCGGGAATACCCGGAAAAGAACTCACGCTCTGCCAACGCATTTGCTTCAATCATATCCTGGCGGAAGTTCTGACCATAGCGGTGAACCAGACCATTGAGTTCTTCGGCACTTGGATATCCCCTGAACTCTGGATCATATCTCCGGATAGCTTCCGCCATACGATTTGACCAGCCTCCCCAGTCAATGTGAAGAGTGCATAACGTTTCATCAAAATCGAAGATTACATTCGTTTTCTGGCCTGCGCTTACCCGCTCAAGTTGTTTATCAATACTCATAGTGAAATGATACCAGTCGCTATGCAAAACCGGATAGCAGTTTATCTACATGCTTTATAAAGGGCTACAGTTTTCCATTTTTGCATATTTCTTTGCCTGAGAAAAATCAAGCAACATAGTAACATCTGCCCTTTCAGGAATCGTAGTGTAAAAAGTCTAATGTTAGGCAGACACCATCGGTCTGTCCGGATTTACTATTTATATCCCTTTGGAACGGTCTGATGGTTATCGAAGACGGGGATAACAGAGCACGGTGCCCATCACGATATGCAGAACCGCCCGGGCGAACGCTACACGCACCTGCGGACTATCCAGTAGAGTGATTATTCTAGAGGAGATGAGGCTGGTTCATAAGTGCCAATATTCAGATTGCTGATGAGATGGTACGCACCGTTCAGAATGAGTGCGGCGCCAGCAAGAACTCCAACGACAATTCCGGCCCAGATAAGAATACGCTGTGTCGGGGTCTTTGTTGATCGCAGCTTATCATCATACTCCATTACCCAGAAATACACCGCATACCCTAAATCAACAAAAAACCGCTTGGCAAGCTGCGCCAGAAACTGTAACAGACCGGTAAAAATATCCGTAATACGTTGCATGCTTCACTTTCAGTATATACTATAATTACTTCTCTAGTCCCCGGTTCTGAAAAGATCGTAAAATCTTTAGATAGAATTCCGACCGATTGGAATTCAGGAAAAAATAGCAGTTGCCCGCAACGTCATCAGGTTGCAAAACTACCGGAATAAGGTGTCTATATAGATCCTTTTACTCTCGAGAGCCGCTAAGAATTCCAATACCCTTTCTTCTTCTGAACTGCCGGAGGCGGATGGTCCTGCCAGATCAGGCGCAAAAAGTTCACGGTAGCGGCGCACAACATCGCCAATCTGCCCTTTTGTATCCATCGGATGACCATGGGGATTTGCCAAAGAAGCGGCAATATAGCTTTGAAAACGTTCCGGGTTGTGTGCAAGAGCGTACACAAACATACGAAGATTATTATCCTCCGCAAGTACGCTGTGAAGACTCGAGCCGGGTAGCACTCTTCGGATCAGGGAATCAAGCTCACGCAGTCGCTGTTCTGCCTCAAATTCACGAAGAAACAAGGCGACTGTTGCTGGTGTTTTTTTCTTTTCACCGAAAAAATCAGCTATCCGATCAGGATGTATTGTTACAATATCAACCAGACCTGCTGCACGCTGAATAGCACCATACTGCACAACACTTGGAGTTAGCATAATAGATCTGCTTTGGAGGCTGAAAAAGCGTCTCAGGAGCGGCGACTGTACTCTCTCGTCCATGACCAATGCCTGTAGAGGTGATTTTTTGGTTATGCTCTCTATCTCTTGTTCAATAGGTATGGAATTGCTAGCCAAAAAATCACGAAGTGGGATAAGACTTTCCGCAGGCACGAACGCCATACTGAGCTCACCCCTGCTGTTTTCCAGAGTAATCTGTTGCAATTCCCCTTGCACCTGACCAACCACATCAACCACCACAGGAGCCTGAATTTGAGTAAGGGGTGAACCATCAAGACCATAGAGTTGTGTGCCTTGAGCAAGACCCATGACCGCATAAGGCATTTCCGGTACCGTACCGGAAAAAATGGTACGGTAAACAGTCTCAACTTCCTCTGGAGATATGTACTTACTCTCCGAAAGACCCGGGATAATCTCTGCAATATCCTGTGCAAGTGGTAACGGAGCCTGAAAGCTTTCAGCCGCAACACCGGCCCGACGCTGAGCATCAGAGAGGTTCACTGTAACTACCCGGTTGTCTTGTAGTATTTCCTGACCGCGCACCAGCACTCCAATCTGATACTGAGTTGACGGTTCCGCTTCGTCTCGAAGAGTAAGTACCGTTAGTAGCGAAGAGACAGTCGGCTCGCCGTTTGGGCCGGTGCCTGCATGAGTTCCGGTCTTTGCCATCGAGGTCCAACCAGGAATTTTTGCACCAAGTCCTTTCAGTATCTCGGCTACTTCCGCAAAGGCAGCCTGTTCTCGCGGATCAGATGTATCCCATGGCGGACCGGCAAATCGTCCATATGCCCGGGTAAGTGCTTGCAGTCCGCCACCCTCTCCTGTTATGTATACCTCTGTACCAAATGCAAAGGTAAGCGCCTGTCTTCCGGGGGTGTCATCGGTTGGGTTTTTTATGGGAACACCATGGACATCCGTAAAGCGTATACCGAAAAGCCGGTAGAGTTCATTTTGCAACCTGGTAAAATTCAGTCGGTTTCTTTCCTGCGGATCAGTAACTCCAGGTATCTCCTGCTCAATCATGCCCTTAAACAATTCTGCGAATGGAACATTGAGCGATCTTTCCAGTGCTTCAGCCCAGGTGAGGCGTCGGATACTCACATTCCCTGCGTTTCGAACCGTGATATCCGGTGCAAACGCATAAGGGCCAGGAACGGCAGAGGTAGCTTCTTCAGGGCCACTTATTGCTCCGGAAATTCGTGCTAGTGCGTACATAGGCCCTTTTATCACTGATGCTGGCATAATCGGATTCGGTGCAGTATTTGCAGGATCATACTCTGCTATCACCGTCCCCTTTTCGTCCAGAATTACGATATGCAGCCCCGGCACATACTCGCCCGGAGCATACTCATAAGCAGGTAATCGTATTTTGCTCCCATTTGGTCTTGAGTATTCGTAATACGGATAATCATTTTGCATTCGTAGCTCAAGTCGGGAGAGGAGAAACTGCTCAAGATTCTGAGAAAACGGAGCTTCAAACCTACCGGAAAGCTCCAGTGCTTCGGCTGTAAGGGGCTTGAATCTGAGCGCAAATGCTCCACCAGTTTCAATGGGCACCTGAATACCCCGTCCGGTAAGTAGTACACCCGGTTTCTCTGCTATCTCGGCTGGAGTACTTGATATGAAGGGATCAACTTGAGATAGCAACTCATAAGGTAACTCGGGGTACCAGAGATTTTGAAATTCCGGAGGGATGCGGAGCGAGTATCCGTTGTTCTCAAATATTTCTTTACCCTCTGCACGGATCTCGTCAGCCTCAGCAGGGGTAATTACTCCCTTCTTCTGAAGAAGGATTATCGAATTTTCGAATCGATCTGACAACTCGCGCAAGGCACCCGGCTCACCCCGTCTGTGCGCTGCAAACGCCTCATAGGTTTCCCGCGCTCGCGGGATACTCATAATTACCACAATCGTCTCTGCGCGGTTTAGTTCAGACAAGTGACGACCGAACAGGTACCTGGCTGCTCCTGTTGTGCCAAGAATCTCTGTGCCCACACCCGGAGTTGCACCTTTTTCTGGATCTTCCTCCACAACCGCGCCCATACGAATAGTTCTTGAGTAAACAGCCACGTAATCTTTGTCTGATTCAAGAAGCCGTCCGGCAAGACGACGCTCCATTTGCTCAATCAACAAAAATAAAACCTCCTGAAGTTTATTGTCCGCAGTTGCCGGTGGAACAAGACCTATTGCATCCTCTTTGGCACGTTGCCGAAGGTACTCAGGAGCAATAACTTTGCCATCACGCAGTGCGCAATAAAGTCGCCACGCATATGCGAGGCCTTCGCGGTAGCGGGCCTCGTCGTAGATAGTGTTTGGTATCCTAGGATCTATTAATGATCGCGAATTTCTTCGTCCATATATCTCCTTCGCCAGCTGCGAAGGGACTTCAGATCCCCCACGACTAAAGTCAGGGTTTTCGCCACGAAAGAGCTTGAGAATATTCGAAGGACTCAGATTCCGGGACAAAATCCGCGCGATGAACTCATCAGTTGATGTAATTGGTGCGAATCCAAAAATCTCACCTAGTGGAGCTTCTTCACCGCTAAGACCTTCCATTGCGTTCAGAAAACGAAGATAATGAGGCGGAAGTTCCTCAGGAGTTATGTCCCCATCGTAAATTGTGCGCCGGTACACAAGTAATTTTTCTCCGGTGGCAGAATCCACAAATTCAATCGGAAGTGCAGTGCGCCACGAAGTACTGCCATCTTCCTGGAGTACAGGTACCGTAAGCCCGTAGTCAATATCTTCAAGCCGCACCGTCCTCCCATCTACGAGAATCTCAGGAATCCGTTCCGGATTTTTCAAAATACCACGTCGTATTGATTCAGCAGACAATTCATCGGTTGTTCCCAAGTATTGTGCTCCGTTTCTGTAGTCCACGGTGGGAGGAGCAGCCCCTCTGGAAAGCTCCACAGCTGTGATAGTAGCTAAGACTGTGTTAGCTAGATTCCTCAATACCCAGTTGAATTTGCGTCGGTTTTTCTTGTTGTTCGGATCCAACAGGCGTTTTGCATGTTCTGCAAGTGTCGCGAGGCCACCGGCACCCGTACCACCCGCAATAGCAAGCAACATTGGATCATCAAGAGGCCAGGGCAGTGGTGAGGAAAGTGCTGGAGCACCCCATGCTGCGGAAGACACAGCTCCCGCAACAGGAATGAGCACGCGGTTTCCTGGACGCACGACTTTCTCGCAGAACCTCTGGAGTCGGAATGACCGGCATTTTGCCCTTACTTGCGAGTAGAGCAGCCGTGCTTCGTCTGATTTTAGATGCGGTATCGCATCACGCCAGATCCCAAGAACCCTCCGCGCTGCTTCTTCGGATGTGATTTGTGCTTTGAATTCCTCGAGAACCGGAGAAACAACGGTTGGTTCCGGTCTGGCCTTTTTTCTCCGGTGTGGGTTTTCCTCCGCGGGAGCACTCAATCGGGATAGGCGACCACCAACATCAGCCAAATAGAGAATCCGTTGAACATCGTCATCCGTCAATACATCAAACTGCTTTAATGAAGGCCGGTCAGCCGTAGAAAGATGCGTAGATAGAGCTCTTAGTAAATCTTGAAGCTTTCTTTGAGCGGCCTCACTTGGATTATTTCCCGCAAAATGCAGGTATTCCAGAAGTTCCCACCCCTCGACAGGATTTTTAGCGACAGTTTCCGCAATAGACTGCGACACATAGGTTACCCTCTGAGTGTAATCCTCAAAGGACAGAGAAGTATCGAAAAGCGCATCGATTTTTTCATTATTACGAAACCACCCGGATTGCTCCCCAGCTAGATTTTCAGATACTGTGGTCTCGGGAGGTTCTGCATTAGGTAGAAACTGTGGATTTTCGAGTGACATGCCTCACAATATTGTATCTTATAGTATTAATGGTTGCAAGCATAAAAGGCTGGAGCATGAGCAGTGTATTGCATGCCGTTTAACATAACACTATATTCAAGCATGGGTAAAAGCATGAATCACTAAAAATACCTGGGGATGGGAAGGTGAGAAATCTTCACAATTCCGTTTTTAAAGCTTTCAAAAACCTGCAAAACCGCACGCACTTCTTCTGTAGTATACCTTTGATATTCTGGGATAGTACCACTCAATATTCCATTAAAAGAACCCGTCATGATTTGATACCCACCATAACCTCCATTCATTCCTTCTGTTTGAACACTTTTTGGCAGTTTTAGACACGGTTGAGCATGCAATAGCCTATGAAGATACAGAGCCTTTTCCGCAACACTAACTTTCCATAGTGCCTCAAGCAAATTGGATACTCTCTCTGACCTCTGGAATTCTGGTACAGCCCCTGCATTTCCAGCAGTTCTAGAAAATGTATCAAGACGGAGCTGACTAGCAGGCCTGATTCTAGCCAGATCTCGTAGGTCAGTAATTGGCATCGGTACTTCTTTGCCAAAAATTGACCGGGCAATAGACTGATAGGCCGCATACCTTTCACCTAATTTTTTGATTAGGAGTTCTGTTGGGTACACTATCCTTTTGTCATCGTCCATACGTATTTGGAGTTCTTCATATCTTTCCCTAAGTAATTCCTAAGCACCGTGAACTATGTTCAAGATTTTTAACAGAACCATGGGTGGGATCATTAAACAGATACGCATTTTATCATTATCAGGTATCCTACTTGCTGCATACTCAAGAAGTTGCATAAATTCCCTTCTCGGTTTCGCTATAATTCCTTCTCTTATTCCTGACCCACGTACTTCTATACAGACATATTTGGGTAACCGAGCCTCGTATATTTCTAATCGTCTTTTACCCTTTTTCAAATCTTTTTCCCAATTCGGATATCTGGCCAAGAGTTTCTTCCTCCTGTCGAAACAAATGCTCTATTATCCCCTCCCCCGCTCCAATTTTTTCTTCTCATCCTTGATAAAAATATGCGTAGAGATTTCAAGCAGCTTTTGTTTCCATTTGCCGACTTGCACCGGATTAAACTGAAACCATTCCGCTAATTCACTCACGGTTTCTATCCCTTTCAATGCCTCTACTGCAACTTTTGCTAAACTCAGCCGTAAAGTGCCTCTTTTCTTGTCCTATAGCTTTATAACATGTGCGCTATTCCCGTGTTCAGTCTTCCAGGAGCTGTTAATCAACCGCAGTCAGAGATTGTTCACTTTTACGGTATGAAAAGTAAACACTGCATACTGCTTGCCGTTAATATCAGTGACTACTACAGGTCAAAATCAGGTGAGAGATATACTGGGACAACGTTACAACAGGTTATGGTTCTTAATCAAAATAACACTGTTTGCACTAAATAAAACAATCAATAGACACGTTTGAACCTTCATCAGCATCTCAGCAACCCTCTTCTCACGCCTCTCTATTCTTATCATGTGGTATCATATGAGATATGAGCTGAAGCGATATAAATACGCAAATTACCTCAACGTAGTTAACAATATGGATTACATGATTTAGCTCGAAGAATAGCTACCTTCAGCACAGTTCACTACCACAAAGCCGACAAGCCCCGTAGCTTATACACCACCGCCTGCAACTCAGACCCCCTTGGTTTTGTCGCAACCCGTGTCCACGCGTACTTCTACTAATGGAGTCAATGAACTGAGGGGAAAACACAAAGCTATGGAATTATACGTCAAAAAATAGTATAATACTATAATTCCACCAGATAAATACTATTTTTAATTTTTAGGCGTTGGGTTATTTTTAATAATAACCAGACTGTTAACAGAAATAATTCTATAAGAATGTAATTACTATGACTCTTGAGGGAAATATACACCATTTGCCAAAAACTGAAACAGTGAATTTGGGTGATGGAGATAAAGAACCCACAGATGAAGGTCTCATGCAGTTTATGCTACTTTGCGCAGTAGTGAATGAACTTAAAAACAAAGGAGAAGATCCACGTACGCTTGCATTGACCGCAACTCACATGGGAACCCTAAACATGAAGATAGGAAAATATTCTGAACTAGACGCTGCAATTATTGGACATATCAGTGCTAAGGGTGAAGGAGGTACTACTCGTGCAGAACTTTACAATGAGCTGAAATCTCAAGGAATCAACTATACCACCCTTATGCAACGGATTCGTAGGCTCCTTGGTGCTTCCCAGGTCATTTATGGTGAAAATGAATTGATATCGGTTGCCAAGACTGCGTTTGGTGGGGTTACCCTCGGAAATGAGGCAGATATTTGTAGTAAATTAGAACTACTTAAATTTAATGAGTGGCAAATTAACTACCTGCGCAATCTAAAAAGTATTGGTGAAGGAATGCTCTCAAAATACACTGCCACACGAGAGATTGAAGGATCTTCCGTAGAGTTGGCAATGGTTGAAATAGTTAGGAAGTTTTTATTTCCAATTGTTAGTGGAGAATCTTCATTAAGGGAACAGATAGCCAAACTAATGCCGTTTCTAACTGAAGATTTTGTAAAATCTTGTTTTGTTGGATACTTCACCAGTTTGAACCCTGAAGCTCTTGATAAACTAATAAGCACAATATTAAGTGGAGTTTTGGATCAGTCATTCTATACCAACACTTTTCCTGTTTCAAACTACAGTACGGGAAATCCGCACAGATTAATTCATCACTTCTTATCAGAAATACTCTATAGGGACGTGCCATATTTAGATGATATTAATAAGAAGCGCAAGACCGCAAAAAAAACTAATGATCCTGTCAAGAGGAAAGAGCAATTGTCTCATCTTGAAAAGAAAGCCGTAGATATGTCAAGGTCTTTTAGCAGGTTAAGGCTAGTTGCTCGTATTGCGACCGCAATCAGTATGCCACCTAGCTCACGGTACGTTATCATGCCAGATGAGATCATCTCCAATGGAACAGTAGCTAATCTAAGGCAAATTGACGAGAAAACAGCCGAATTTATATCATCATTTTTTCATATAAAAAATTGCTTGCCTCCCGGATTTATGCTATTACTGAGTCCTCGTTGGAAGGACCCCAGACGATATGATGATTTTGTCGAATATGTAGCTGGTCTTGATGTGTACTCTGATCACGTAAACGCTATAAGACATTGGGCAGATAAGTTGAAAAACGGTGCACTAGCCGAAATATTTTATTTTGCTGATGGGTACTTACATAGTTCGCTTACTCTCTATCGTCAATTTATAAGACTTTCGGTCCTTTATGGGCACATGTATGATCTTATCGACGCTAAGATCTTTAATAACGATATTTTCCCTGCCCTACAAACTGGTTACCCGAACCTCGACAGAGTAGCTACCATGTTGGTTTAGCCGTAAGTCTTATGTATCGCTAAATCACCAGCACCTCTTTCTTGTAACTTTACATTTTTAAAATTCTACCTGTAGTAAAAAACCCGTTTACAATCTTTTGCAATTTGGTATAGTCATAATGTGTGGCGTGGTTGCGCACGGTGTGGTTTGTGTTAAAGTTCCTTTTTAGCCGTCCTGCCGACGAAGAATTTTTAGCTATGTCTGCAAAGAAGTTGTTTTTTCTTGCCGTCGCGTTTCTAGCTGTTTTCTTTGTGTCGCGGTTGTTTTTAGTTCCACTCGCGCGGGCAAGTTCGCATGTTATTGACGAATTTACACGCACGGTTGCCAATGGATGGGGTACAAGTACAAGTGGTCATGCATGGGTTATTTCATCGGGAAGTGCTAGTTCTTTCGCCGTAAATGGAGAATATGGGACAATCTCGCTTGCGAACACATCAAATCGCGGTTTGTACGTGCCGGGCGTCCAATTCACCAACACGTCCGTTCTGTCTCGAGTTCGAATCAATAAGGCTCTTAACACGTCGGCAACAGTTACTATTACCTTCGCAGCTAGAATACAGACTCCACTGAACACGGAGTACCGGCCCTCGGTGACGTTTCGGGGAAACGGTCTCAACTCGGTTGTTGGACTAAGAAAAATAGTGAACGGTACGCAAACGGCGCTTACGACTGATACAACTGCTCCGAACACAGTTTTTGTTGAAAACGTGGACTACCTGGTTCGCACCGAGGTTATCGGAAGTAATCCCACTACCGTCAGAATAAAAGTGTGGAGGGCTAACCTATCTGAGCCTACTAGCTGGACACTCTCTGCTACCGATAATGAACCTGTGCTTCAGAATGCTGGGTCTTCCGGGATCATGACCTACCCTGTCAACATAGATAGCGCTGTCTTTCCTGTACAGGCTCAGTTTGACAACTACTCTACCGAGAACTCTGTTATTCTCCCTTCACCGACACCCACTCCAACACCGTTCCTTCACACTCATCTCTCTGACACTTTCTCGAGGAATCTGTATGATACCTGGGGCAATGCAGAAATAGGAGGGGTGTATACCATTTTCAGCGGATCACAATCTACCTATTCAGTCGAGGAAGGTGAGGGAAGAGTATTGCTTGAAAACAACAATAGAACTAAAGTATATCGCTGCCTCCGACTTTCGCTCCGAAAATCCAGTTATGCAGGCAAAGTTTAGGTATGGGTCACCAATCACCGGAGCTGGCGCATACTCTTCTGTGGCATTTATTGCACGGTCGCAAAACTATTTACGCGATGAATACGTACTTCAGGCATCATTCAGGGAGGGAGCAAATATTGTACTTGGACTATTCAAGCAAGTTAACGGTAAAAACACAAGAATAGTAACAGACGTTTCCGTGCCAGTTGCAAGCCTGGTAAATACCGAGTATATGCTTAAGGCGGAAGTTACTGGTAAAAACCCAACGACGCTACGGATTAAAGTTTGGCAGGCTTCTAATCCGGAGCCGTCGGGCTGGAATCACTCTGCAACCGACTCTGAACCGCTACTCCAAAGTGAGGGTGAGAACGCCATCAAGTTTTACTCAACAAACATTTCCTCTTCTTCGTACCCGCTGATGTGGCGATTGGACAATCTGCTCATACGCTCTCTTTCTCCCTCGCTGCCGTATCCGACACCAACTGATCTGCCGGACTATCGAGTTAATTATGGAGTAAAAGTTAGAGAGGTTTCGCCACTAATTTTCGGAGGTACCCACTCTCCTAGCGTTTCTCATGTCGACGCATGGAATAAACTAAGCGACGTTGGTGTTTCCATGGTACGGCTTGATCTTAGCATTAACAACTTTTTTACTGGATTGCCATCGTTTCCCGGTGGGGTAACGTTGAGTGACTGGCAAAACAATGTAAATAATATCCGAGATCCCTCCACATGGAACAGCTCACACCTTGCTGATCTCAGAGCACGACTGCAAATGGCAAAAGACAGGGGTATGAAAACGATTATTATTGTGGACTATGCGCCGACTTGGTTGACATATTCTGGAACCATTTTTGGAGTCCCTCAAGACATGGCTATATATAAAGATATCGTAAAGAAGAGTTTTGATCTTGTTGATGATCTTACAGACTACGCGGAAATCTGGAATGAGCCATCACTCTATACCGATAGTCTTGTTGGTTACACGAGCGGCAAGTTTTTCGATCTTCGGGGCAGTCCTTACGATCCAGGTCAGGCGGTGCACGCCTATAAAGAGCTCTTTAAACATTCCGCCGCGGGAGTGCGTGAAGTTAACTCCTCTATACCAATTATTGCTGTGGCGGCACATTCCCCAGATCAGAGCCAATTTCTCGATACACTGCTTGCTGATCCAGTCACCGGCTCTCTGGTTGACTGGGTAAGCTACCATAACTATACCACCGAAGAACCATCCTATCGCGATCGAGGAGTTACTCCAACTCCTGGCTTTCATAGTGTAAAAATAGCCAGAAATCGCTCAGACATTCGAATCGGCATTACCGAGTGGAATGCAAGCTCGGATGGCAACAACACGTCTGAAAAAAGACATACCGAAAAAGAGGCTATTAGTTATACCGGAAGAAAACTATCCCAATTTTTAAAATCAAAGATAGATTTTGCAAACTACTATGCACTTCTGCCATATACAGGACAGGGGAGTCAATCTTTTTATAGATGGGTAAACAATGAGGCAGTTCTTTTGCCGCAAGCAAGGACTTGGAGACTTTTAAGTGTACAACTTGGCCTGGGCAAGAAAGAGGGTATGTTTGTGGTTGAATCACTCCCGAATACTGAAATGCCAATATTATCGGCGATAAAACTTACAAATCAACCGGAGCTGCTTGGCGTGACAGATGATAAGGGGTTCTATGCTGTCGCACTAACAAATGATAGCGAGGTCGTTGTTGAAAAGCCCGTTGCCTTGCAAGGCTTGCCGCGATACTCATCTATTCAGATTAACTTCTATGAAGCGTCCGAAACAAACACTGCTGAAAGCCCAGTGAAGTCGCTTAGTGTGAAACCGGGAGAGTCTTTTCCGGAAGTTACGGCAAGTGCTGGAGAAAGTGGAGTGGTAACCATTAATTTTACGGCACCCGCACGCTCTGTTGTTGCTGCTGTTATTAGTCTATCGCCTGAGGGAAGCTATCTTCCTGATCAGCCTGCTCAGGATGAAAAAGGTCAACGACCAGCAAATTGTCCCGAAAACTTCCGTTATTGCTCCCACCTTGGTCCACACGCCTTGTCCAACGGGACGGGGTTTGTTTCCGGAAGCGAGGAGACAGAATCTGTACAAGTCTTCATACCTCGCTCCGCGACACCCCACGATCTCCACGTGCTTTTTAGTAGAGTGCACCCCTGGGAGCTTTCCCTGAACACCATGGAATCTATACCCTTACCGTGGAGTCAAGGATTGAATACTGCAGGAGAGATATACAATATACAAGTCGTGTCTGCTTTCAACGGTTACCCCATAGTTGAGTTTGCCGAGCCGGGGATAGTTATGATTCCTTTTGACAGAAGTGTGCTTGCAGAAAGAAAGATTAGTGCAGACAGACTTCGTATCGCACGATACGTCCATTCGCAAAAAAGGTGGCGACCACTGCCCGGAAAACCGGTCATAAACTGGCAAAATAACACAGTCGCAATGGTAAGTTCGGAATACGGCTATTTTGCAGTCGTGTATCGATAGTTATTTGAGACGTGGTTGATGAGGAGATTAGGGGCTGGGTGATACATTCTGTGGATACCCTTGATTGCGAAGTATAATTTCTAGATCGGCCAGGCAGACAGATTTTCTGGAATTTTGCTCATCGAAGCAAGTGGATTGACCATCAACATCGGCAGTCTGCTCGTCGGTGGCTCCTAAATATTCTTCACGCCACCGCTGAACATCCGCCTCATTGACTGCTCCATCGCAATTTACATCGCCGAACTTTCTTGTCTCACATCTGTTGTTGGGCGTAGTCTGTGGAGACGGAATATTTAGTGTCGGAAAGTCAATGGTGTGAATTTCGCCAGTTCCAATTTGACCAGTTCCACCCTGCCCTCCCCATATAAGCATGCCGCTTCCGATCCATACTGCGTAGTGATAGCTACGTCTTGGGGGAGGATCTCTGTAGTTTAAAACAAACCACTCACCGGTGCTTGGGCGGAACACTGAACCGATACTAGTAGTTTGATTGATAGGTTCGGACGCACTTGTTCCCCAATAAATAACATCATTCTCGGCCCAAACTCCAGTGACACCTCCATATGATCGCCGATGCACCTCTGGGGGTGCCACGGGGGATTCAAAGTTATCAAAACCAGGCATACCCATTGTGTACCACTCTGATTTCACCAAGTTGTACATTCGACTGAACTCGGGTCTGCTTGGACTGTATAGGATAAAGCCAATATTTTCTCCAGATGAATTTTTCCACTCGGTTATAACATAGCGTGTCTGTGGATTTGGAATCTCAGCCGGGCTCGTGCGAAAGGTCAAGGGCCTCCACCCTCTTTCAGAAGGATTGGTCGCATGCTTATACAGCGCACCACCCGCAACTGGTGGTTCGGCATCAACCAAACCACCAACCGTAGCAAATCCTTGAAACACCACCATTTCATCCAGTACTCTTGCCGATAGGTGTCCTGCACGTGGAGCAGGCGCGCCTTCCGATAGTATTTCTGACCAACGATCGGTTGTGGGATTGTAGGCAGCTCCCGTGTTTAAGTACACTTCTTGCGACCGTGTCTGCCAGAACTTTCCGCCCCAAATAACCATTTCCCCGTTAATCCATTGAGCAGAATGACCTGTTCTGCCATGTGGCGCGTTTTCACAAGGCGATCTCCCTTCAATGTGTTGATCGCTACAGCCTGCGAGAGGCAACCAACGATCTTGATCTAATATATACCTGCCACCTGTGTTGAAAGGACTGAAATTCTGACCCATTCCACCCCAAACAATCATCTCAGTTCCAGTCCAGACACTAGAGTGATCATACCTAGGCGCTGGAGCATTCGTAGTGCTCATCGGTCTCCATGTGTCGGTTTGAGTGTCGTAAATAGCACCGGTATTCAATCTAGTCCTTTGACTGTCCATTAAAACCCCGCCCCAAACTATAACATATCTACCAGTCCACACAAAAGATGCTCCAGCACGATCAACCGGAGCGTTTACATTTGATATTGGTCTCCATGATGCGCGGATAGTTCTCCTGTCTCCTGTTGTTGTCGGTGTAGGAGATATAGGCGATTGAGAGGGAGTCGCTGTCTGACCAGCGATTGTGGGAGTTTGTGTAAGAGCTGCAGTCGGACTAGGCGTGACAACTGGTGTTGCGGTCGGTTGGTTTGTGGGTAGCGGTGGTGCTGTGGGAGAGAGGGATAGTTGTGAAGTTGGAGAGGGGGTCAGAAATGGGGTGTCACTTGAAAATTGTGGTCCATTATTTGACCCTCCGGCACGGCAAGTGCCGTTTGACCTTCCCGAAGCCTCATCGTAAATGACTGTTCCTGTTGAACACACTCCCACCGATCCATCAAACCTATAAAGAGCGACAGTCGAATTGTCAAGGATGTGTGGTTCCGACGGAGGCTGGAAGGACGATCCGGTGTAGCGCACTACGCTTGATATCCTCAGATCATCAACAAGTCCATTGAAGGACGGATATGCAGAGCTATAATCATGCTTTTCTGCGCCAAGAACAATATATGGATCATACTGGTAACTTGTTGTTCTTCCATTTCTATAGCTAATATTGCCGGTAGGACCGCTGCCGCTTGCTCTTCGAATACCATCAACATAGATGGCAATCGCGCCATTTTCGCCATCTCTGGTTACCGCAATATGATGCCACCTGTTGTCCTTAACATTTACGCCAGAAGTACAAATTGTGTTTCCGCTGCCTTGCCTGTTAACACCAAACCCAAGACGGCCATCTGATCCAAGTGATATCCCAAAGTCACCAAAGTCGCCACTTCCAAAAATATCTCGATCAACTATTGTGTGACCGTTTGTCCACCCGTCCCCGTTACTGCCTGTCTCGCAACGACCAGTATTATTTTCATTGGCAGACGATTTCATCCAAAACTCGATTGTAAAGCTCCCGCCAACATCGGCCGGCTTTTCGGGGTTATCTATGGGGATGAGTACGCGATCTATATATCCCGTACCGGTCCCAAAAAATCGAATCGATGTTCCCGCCGGTTGTGCATAAGAAATACCGGCATAAAAAAGAAAGCTAGAGAGTATTATAAAGAATGAGATGCACACACCGGAGATCCCGCACAAGGGACGGATGAAAAAACCTCTGAATACGGTTAAAAGTCTACCAACGGATAGCATGCGATGAAATGGCACTCCACTAAGAAGTATAGCATCTTTTTTATATGGTGGTCAACAAAGAAACACATAATTGGCAAAGTTGTCAAGCCCCCATTATCCTACACAAAATTCAAGAACACATGATGTATCGCAGAAATACCGTTCTCACGGGCGTTTGATGATTTTTGATTAAGCGACTGGTACGATAGCGATTTGTTTGAAGTATAAATATTTTTTATACATATATGAGTCAGTTGCTTTTTTAAAAACTCCATGTTCAATTAAATCTACCAAATAAGTGGCGGCGTCAGAAAGGGCAGAAAAGCAGATCCATCGGCGCAGATCGTCGTCTAACTTAATTTTGTTTTCAGCTGCCTGATTGTAATTTAATAAAAACGCTTTAAAAATATCGGAATAATGTTTTGTTGCTCCATCAGGATATGACCACTCCAAAAGAGAATGAGCAACATCTTTAATTGCCGCTCCCCAACAGGCCTAATCAAAATCAATAACTGCCTCAACCTCACTCCCTTTAAACAAAACATTTGCCGGCCTGTAATCATTATGGATAATCACATTATTTGTAATATTTCTTTTCGCCCAGTTGGTATAATGTTCTACCTCTTTTAAAAACTCCTCTCCCTGCTCTATTTTCTGAATGATGTTTTTTTCTATTTTTAAAAATCTTTCAACCTCAGTAAAAATATTTCTTTTTTTGTTGATATTAACATCGAAATTTTCAGTGACATTATGAATTTTTGCTAAGATTTGAGCCGCTTTAGCCACATATTCTAATGAAGGGGCTTTTTAGGAGTAATTTCTATTTTTTCTCCTTCTATAAAATTAAAAATTACAATCACCGAATCATTAAAAGTGATAAATGGTTGACCGTCTATTGTTTTGATTATTTTTGGGGTTGGTATTTTTTCCTGATTTAAGAAATCCAATAAAGAAACTTCAAAAAGAACCTCGTTTTTAACCTCCCTCTTACTAAATCGCAAAACATATTTTTCCTCTTTAATTGATGTTAAGATAAAAACGTCGTCATCTGGACCGCTTCTTAAAAGTTTTATGTTTTTATTTTTAAATTATATTTTTGGTTAAGAGCGAGAATAAGATTTTTGTTAGTCATGTAGCTAGTACCTACTTTTTTCATCTGTTCCAAATGCAGAACAATGTTTTGATAGAGATTCTCCATCAAACCCAACCAAGTAAAAACGGTTTTCTAGACTGTCGAAACAGTCTTTAATTTTGGCGGAGAGGGGGGGATTCGAACCCCCGATGACGTTGCCGCCATACTAGTTTTCGAGACTAGCCCGTTCAACCACTCCGGCACCTCTCCTGGAAAATCCCTATTTTACCACTTTTTCGTCTTTGTTCCTAACCGGAATCGCTTATAAATGGATTACATGTTTATCAGAGTCCGCAAGTTCAATAAGATCTTCTTCGGTACTGGTAAGAATAGTTTGGTATTCTCCGATTACCTGCATAATAATTTTTTTATTAAATTGATCAAGCTCTGAAAATACATCATCAAGAAGCAGTAACGGCTTTTTTCCAGTCTGCTCTTCCAAATAGCGAATCTCATTCAGTTTTAGCCAAAACATTGCAATACGCTGTTCACTCCGTGATCCATACAGATGCACATTCTTGCTTATGTCATCTGTTAATGAAATTTCATAGTCATCTTTCTGAGGACCGATCAAAGTTTTACGCACGCGTTTTTCCAACTCAAAACTCTCCTGGAGGCGCTCGATAGAAATTTCGTTCTTTTTATGTAGTATCGAAAAAGACCGGTCTTTTACTTTTGGATTTTCGTTCAGATATGCACAATACCTTTCCCGCTTCGCCGTCAGGTAACCGCCGTTTTCAATCAGATAATCATTCCAGAAACGGAGCTCTTCATGAAGCGACGACTCTTGTCGGTATTGCTCAAGAATTTTGTTGCGTTTGCGAAGCGCGTGTTCATAATTTGTCAGACGTTTCTTGTATTCCACATCTGCAGCGGACAATAACCTGTCAAAATAACTCCGGCGCAACGCTGGCGATCCCGTAATGATCTCTATATTTTCCGGAGTAAAAAGAACGGCACGAGTCTGAAATGATAGATAGTGATGGTGAGTTTTCTTTGTCTTTTCAACAAAAAATACTTTCCCGGTGGCATCTCCTGCTCTCCGGAATAGAACCTGAAATTCCTGACTACTTCCATCTGCTCCCATAAAAACCGCCCCAATATTCGCCTGTTGTTGATCCCACGTTATTAGTTCGCTTTCGCGGGTTTCCCGGAAACCCTCACCGTAGATTACGGTAAAAATCCCTTCAAGGAGGCTTGTCTTTCCACGGGTATTCCGGCCGATGATGAGCGTGAGGCGGGGGTGGAGCTCAAATATTTCCTGCTCGAATAGCCGGAAATGCTGAAGAATAATACGATCTAACCTCATGCTCTATTGTATCAGGCACCTTTCTTCTTCAAGAGAAACACTGTTTCAAAAAAAAGCGGCAACCTGAAAAAAGAGTTACGCAATATTGTTACGCCGTCTGTTTCATGAAATAACCTCTGCCAGTAGTGCCGAGGAAAAAGCGATACCCGTGAAAAATCTTTGCTGTGAAAGATGCTTATGTACCGGTTTTCAATGGTGTAAATTTTGTGAAGAATATATTTTTTTGAAACACGGACCATTTCTGCGATTGCTTTACGCAACTTTGCCCGTTCGATATGCTCGAGGACATCGTATGTTACCACAAGATCAAACTCTGCATCCTTATAAGGAAGTCTTGCTGTGGGGTCGCCGATTCGAATGAACTGTTTTACAGATGGTTCAATAATATCCATAACCTCTTTTGATAGTTCGACTCCATAGGCATCAACTCCCAGCTTTCGAAGCGAGGCAACCAGCTCACCAGTGCCGCAGCCAACGTCAAGTACGCTTTGAGGGTTCAGGAAGAACTTAATGAGAATTGCTCGATACCAATTTACTAAATAGCGAAGTAATCTGCCAATCCATGATGTCCTCCTGATAAACCGGTAACCTGCTTTAGATCCACGGTAATACTCCCGGTCATAGAAACTTGCGTCTATCCGGTAGGGCATTATTACCGTTCCTTTAAACGCTTCTCCATCGAGGATATTTTGCAGATTGGTAAAATTTTTTCCATTAGCAATAATGACGGTAAGATCAAGTTTTTTCGCGAGTTGAGCAGCTATCGGGTCAAAGGGAGTATTAATTCCCGGTGACCACTTGGTGCCGACAAGCTTTTCCATCTCTTCCCAGGTCATTTTCTTAATGGGCTTTGCATTGGGATTTGTCCGGGGATCGCTATCAAACACCCAGTCGATATTTGAAAGATTAATGATAAGGTTGGCATTGTAGTCGCGTGCAAGCATAACCGCATCATAATCCGTACTCCAACCGGGCTTCCAGCCGGCACCGATTACTACAGGTTCTTTCCATCTCTCAAGTTTTTTATCGTAATCGAGAATGATACGGGGATGAGCAATATCGCTGAAAATAGTTCGGAGCAGGTGACCATTCAGATGGGTAGCATGAATGCCTAGCCAGTCCAGATCAGCATCAGATATTTTATTATGCAATGCTATTTTTGCAGCTTGCTGATATTTCCGGCTCGTTTTGCCGCCACCGGCCACCAGAAAGAAACGTTTTCCACGTCTTACGTATTCCCGTATAAACACATTCAACTTATCAAGAAAGTTATGGTCGATGTTTTCACCGGGTACGATTAAACTTCCTCCGATAGAGATTACGATTGGCGGTTCCTTTGTAGAAAACATCGGTTATAAAAAAAAATCCCGACGGATCGGGAATGGATAGAAGAGCTTACAGACAAAGAACATAGCCGGGGCAATGCTGTTACGCATACAATGTAAACATTATATACAAGATGAGCAAAAATTCAACTTATGAATTATTATACTATCCCGCCGCTTAACCCGAACATGTACGCAAAAATCCGAGCAAGCAGGTATGCTACAACTAGTAGCACGAATCCGATCAGTCCCGAGATTATCTTCATGCGGCCAGCACCCACTTTGTCTGCATTTCCCGCTGAAAAGAGGATATCATATCCGCCCCAGATTATCACCAGAAAAAGTATGACTCCGGCAATCCCATACAAAAAGGGCAATACGATATTCACAATATCCCCGATATTCTGGATATCACCTCGCAAGTAAGGATTACAAATGGAGTTCGTAGCTGCATTCTCACCTATCCGTAAACCCTGCCCGGGATTACAGGTTGGAAAGGGTGTCGTATTTTGTGCCAGTAATTTCATATGATTCCTTGCTTTTGCAACAACATAAATACCAGTATACCAAGCACCACGATCGTTAAGAAAATGATCGCCACCAGGATTGTATCGACTGTTACAGGCTGTCTCGGCTTTTTGATTCCGAATTTCTTCAGATCAAGTGGCGTATAGTTAGTTTGCATAACCGGAAATAATTATACCGGCCCTGCAGGTTTTCCCGTCTGGCTATCAAGTGCAGCTGGTCCGTCCGGATGAGCACCGTTTAAGCCTGCGGCTCCTTTTTGGGAAACGGATGCAGGGGGCATAACATTCCGCGATGGTGTATCAGTCTGCTCCGCTGGAGCAGATTGTTGTTCCGGCGAATTTTCCGGCGAGGCCGGCTCTGTTTGAACCTGTTCCGAAGACAGCAGCGTAGTTTCTTCTGCTTTCCTGTCTTCCTGGGGCGTTTCAGATTCTTTTTTTTCTGCCGAAAAACCTTTTTTTGCCTCTTCGAGTGCCCTATCGTTTGCCAGCGCTTCCTGTTCGTCTAGAAGATCAGGGAATTGTTCCTCAAGGTTTTTTAGTATAGCATCTTTGTCTGAGCTATAGTATTTTTCTACAAACGGCCTGATCTCTAGGGGGGTAAAGTTCTTGGGTGTTGTACTTCCATTTGCAATTACCTCCGTCCGTTCAACATCGAAGACAAACTTTTCGCCATCCCAGTCTACATAGATAAAGTCTCCTGGCTTTACCGTCTGCGCAATGATAAGCTCGGAAATCGGATTCTCAAGCAAACGCTGGATTGCCCTGCGTAGTGGTCGCGCGCCGAATACAGGATCAAAACCGGAACGGACGATTTCCTTTACTGCTGCATCCGTATAAGAAAAGCCCAGTTCCTGTTCTTCGAGCATCCTAGAAAGTGCTTTCAGCTGAAGCTTCACGATTGCAATCATGTGTGCAAACTTCAGCGGCTCAAATACAATAACTTCATCAAACCGGTTTACAAGCTCGGGACGGAAGAACTTAAGGAGCTCATTTAGAACCCTACTTTTAATGACATCGTACTTTTTTGCCTCGGACTCGGATTCTATCCGGTTCTTCTCTTCTATTTCTTTTTCCAGGGGGAAGTCGGCACCGAAATAATCATGCAGGCTCTGCTGCTTCCACTGATTACTGTTTGTGGGACGCGTCCAGATTGTCTCTCCGACCACGATCACCTCCTGACCGGATGGTGAAAAGGTATGAATATCCCAATGGGTCACCGGGAAGTTTCCTTCCGGTAGCGTCTGATCAAGGAAGTAATCCTTTAGATATCCGGTCTCCCAGTCCGTGGCACCTTCAGTGCGTCTCCAGAAACGGTCACGAAAGGTTACTATCTCTTTCTCATCCGGTGAAAAAGCATGTGTTTTAAGACGGGCCGTGGGAAGCTGCTCATCGGGAGCATCAGGAAGTGCGTTTATTACGATATTGTCTTTCATGTAATCAATCAGGTTTGTTACGCTCCAGATCTTCGACGTTGTCGAGTTGCGGAAATACAACAACGAATCACGTGAAATCATCTCAACTCCCTTGGAGGAAATGGCATGCGTGTCATACCCCAGCACCGGAAACTGGAGGTCTTTGTCATCTACAAGAACAACCGGGGCAGCAGGCGCGGATGGCACTTCACCCTCGACATCCTCAGCATCATTCTGGACCGGCTTCGCCCTCTCAAGCTTCTGACCGGCAAAGTAGTCAAAAAGTAATCCCTCTATCCAGTTTGATGTTCCAGCTTCAGCCTTGACTTCATCGGCTTTCTTTGACTCGGATTTGGTTTCCGTCTTAGTCTTTTCAGCCGAATCTTTTACACCATTTTTCGCAAAATCCGAGCCTTCCGTGTCAGGCTTCTTCATTTCCTTCGCAGCCTCTCCTGCTCGGGCATCTCCGGGTTTCGCTGTTTCCGGGTTGGTTTCCGCCTTCGCATCCTTCGCGCCGATATCAGCTTTCGCGTCGTCAGGCTTCTGCTCTGTAACCTTTTTTGAATCGGCAGAGGGCTTCCCGGAATCCGAAAGCTTTGTATTGGGGTCACGCTCGAAATACTTGTTTCCAATGGTCAGAATCTCGCGACCACGAGGTGAAAACGCGTAAGTAGAGACCACCGGTGGTTCCTCGACCTGGCCTTTATTCTGCTTGAGCAGTTCTTCCTGAATGAGCTTTGTACCAATATTGGAGGTACAAATAACTACTGTATTTTTAAAAGAGATAGTCCTTCCCTTGTTATCAGTTAACCGGCCATCATCAAGAATCTGCAGAAGGATATTAAAGATATCAGGGTGTGCTTTTTCCACCTCATCAAAGAGGACAACGGAATACTGACGCAGGCGCACGGCCTCGGTTAGTTTCCCACCCTCTTCGTAACCGACATATCCGGGAGGTGGACCAAGAAGTTTGGCAACTTCATGTTTTTCCATGTACTCCGTCATATCAAAACGGATCATGCTCTCTTCCTGCCCGAAGAGAATCTCGGCGAGGGTTTTGGCAAGCTCCGTTTTTCCTACACCGGACGGTCCCAGGAAAATAAACGATCCAATCGGCCGGTTTGCCGCCTTGAGTCCTGCGCGACCACGGCGTACTGCCTGTGCTACTGTCTTAACAGCACGTTCCTGTCCGATAAGACGCTCATGCATTATGTCTTCCAGATGCTGAATCTTATCACCCTCGCTGGATGTAATCTTGGAAACCGGAATACCGGTGCGCTTTGATATAACGTCCCGGATGATGTCTGTCGTTACTACCGTGGTGGTCTGGGCTTTCTTCATGTCGTACTCATCTTTTTTAGCCTTGAGCTGATCTTCCAAGTCTGCGATCTTGGATTTAATGATGCGTGCTTTTACCCGGTCACCCCGCTTTTCTGCTTCTTCATGTTCCTGTTTCAGCTGAGCGATTCGTTCAGTACCGCTCTGAATTTCCTCCGGAAGGGACATAAGTGGCAATCGTACAGCGGATGCAGCTTCGTCCATAAGGTCTACTGCTTTGTCAGGCAGAAAGCGATCGCTCAAATACCGTTTTGAAAGCTTTACCGCGTTTTCTATCGCTTCATCAGGGATTTTGACCTTGTGGAAGGCTTCAAACTTGTTCCTAAGTGCTTTAAGCATCTTAATTGCCTGCTCTTCGGTTGGTTCCGGAACTAGCACGCTCTGGAAACGACGCTCGAGAGCTGCATCTTTTTCGATCCGCTTATACTCGGTGATTGTAGTAGCACCGATCATCTGCAACTCGCCTCGGGAAAGCGCCGGTTTAATAAAATTCGAGGCATCCAGTGAGCCTTCACCTCCCCCTCCCGCACCAACAATCGTATGGATTTCGTCGATAAAGAGAATAATCTGTCCTTTTCCTTCTTTTACTTCATCCACCAGACTCTTCATTCGCTGTTCAAACTCACCCCGGTGCGATGCACCTGCAACCACGCTCATAAGATCAAGTTGCATAATTCGTTTGCCAAGGAGCTGTTCCGGCACTTTCTTTGCCACAATAGCCTGCGCAAGTCCCTCTACAATCGCAGTTTTTCCAACTCCCGGCTCACCGGTTAGTACCGGATTGTTCTTCAACCGGCGGGACATTATGTGAATAACCCGCTCAATTACATCTGATCTTCCAACACACGGATCAAGTTGCCCCGATTCGGCTTTCGCCGTCAGATCAATGGTGAACTGGGCAATCGCACTTTTCTGGACTTTTCCGTCACCGGACTTCTCATCCAGCCCTTCTTTCTTACCGAGGATTTTTTTATTAAGCTCCTCTTTGTTAACTCCAAGTTTCTTTAAAGTTTGCGCAGCAACACCTTCACCTTCCTCGTAGGTTGCAAGCAGTAAATGCTCGGGCGAAATAAATTCGTACCCCATTTTGCGCGCAATAACCAGTGAATTATCCAGTATATGCTTTACCCGAGGTGCGGTCTGTGGAGCGGGAACCGGAGTTTCACCTTTTTTATATATCTTATCCAGCTCCTGATCGACTGCCTGTGGCATTATCTTCATACTAGTCAGGAGTTTATATATTTCCGGATCAGCAAGCAGACCATGTAGCAGGTGTTCACTGTCAACCTCGGCGCTATTGAGCTCTTTTGCTTTGTTGTTTGCAGAGAGAAAAACTCTGTTGGAACGCTGCGTAAGGTGCGTCATCACATCCATATCCAGCCGTTTTTTTTCATCAGCTTTTGTATCTGTATCTGCACGTGAATCAGCTTTTTTGCTTGCTACATCATCCTTTTCTTCTTTTTTTTCACCGCTTGTTGTGTCAGTTGTGCCAGAATCGCTGTTTGCATTTTTATCCGCCGGAGCAGTAGTACTGTTATTGGCATCCTCTGTGGAAGCTGCATCTGCTGGAGTAGCATCAGAAGACACGCCGTCCGTTGCGGCCCCCTGTGCAGTTCCCGGCACACTTCCCGGTGCGTCAGTAGTTGAAGTATCAGATACGCCACTACCACTGGAAACCGCAGCTGCGTTGCCAGAAACAGTATTTGAAATTGGGTCAGGTGTGACCGCTTCGGACCCGGTGGATGAAGGTGGTGTTGGTGTTTGCAAAGGCTGTATTGGCTGAGCCGGCTGCTGGGTAGTCTCTACTACTACAGTAGCTACTGGCGTACCAATGCCGTTATAGGAAGCCTGTCCGCCCGGCGGGGTACCAATGCCGTTATACGATTGCTGACTTGTCACGACGGCCTGAGTTTGAGAACCGCGCACAGCCTGAGCTTGACTATTGTTCGCACCACTTGCAGGAGCAGGTTGTTTCTTTATAAAATCAAAAATACCGGGCATAGGTCCATTATGAATAATCGGAAAACGTTTGTCAATGAATAGAATTATTACCGTAATTGTTGCATGCGGGTTATTCCTGAGCCTCATAAGTTCATTTCCCCCATCCGTGTCAGCGGCCACCATCTCCCTCTTCGATGTTCGGGCAAATACTACCGACCTGCGCCGAGGGCTGGTTTTTGAAGTACAAGTAAAAGCATCGGAAATATCAGAAAATCTAACGGCAAACCTGGTTTTCGATGGCAAAGAATACTTTGCACCCGGGGGTGGCGGCGCCTGCCGGTCGGACAGTGGTCTGTTTCTCGGCTGGATAGAAGGCGAGGGTGAACCAATAGCCCGAATTGCCTGTACAGTACCGCTGAGCGTGCCGAAAGATACAAAGACTGTGGAGCTAATCGCCTATCAGTTCCGGGGATGTGACAACGGTGCAGACCGTTGTTCCCAGCTAAAAAGCTCGCAAACCTTTACCCTTCGTGACGAAGACTTCGATAAAGTAGCAACAGAGGAATCAGACAAAATCCGTGACCGGATAAAAAAAGAAGTTCCAAAGTTAACCGACATCATTGCAATCCTCTGGCCGCGATCCGGCGGGAGCAGTGGCAACGACAATAACGCCGGCGATGGCGGAAGCGAGGAAACCGGTGACGATTCGTCAAGCACGGGAGGTTCCGGGTCAGAGTCATCACAGGAGGCCGGCCCGCCGGTAAGTGCGGAAACCTGCAAGCAATATGCTGACGGTTGGTTTCGTTACGTCTGCCAGGTATGGACAGAAATCCAGGCAAACTGTAATGGTCAGGTGCTGCCCGAAAACCGGATGCAGTGCATTAACTCTTTACCTTCGTTGCGGAATAAACCGAATACCAAACAATATATGATGGATAATGCATCTATGGAATACTGTGCAAGGGGAATATGCTCCCGGGGGTTGCAGTGTATGGGCTGGGCACAGGGAATGTATTCAGCATTAAGAAACGACCTCCCAAAAACCCAGAACCCGTTCTGGGGAGTCGGCTGGCCACAGGATGCTATCGGGAAAAGTGCAATAAACGCAGTTTTTACCACTCGTACCTGGGACCAATGCCGACAACAGGTCAAGCCAGGGCAGATTATGTGGGTAATCTATAGTCTACATATAGGGATTGCCCAGTTTGAAGATGCGAATAGATCATATTACACTTTGATCGATGCAAATACCGGTTCTAAGAGTTCCTCGGGATGGTTCAAAGGAGAGGTGGACCGAAGGTCACTATCCGCTTCAAGTTCCTGGCGACCCACACATTGTCTTGTTCCAACAACCCGATAATGAAAATACCATCGCGTTACATACTGATTGCCATTCTTCTCGGCTCCACCTTATTACTCATCCTGCTGAGTATTGCAGTCATTATACGGATGCGTCAGCCCGATACCAGGACACCTTTGGGAGCGGAATTATCCGGAGATTTCGGTAATAACCCGACTATATCTCCGTTTCCATCACCGCAATCAGGTTTCGGGTCGACATCCCGGGATTTTCGTATCCTATCTGTAGAACCGGATCAAGAGACACCGCTGGCAACAACCGGTGCAAGTCTTGTGATCCGCCTTTCACAGCCAGTTACAACAACAGGGATAAAAATTGAGTTTAACCCCGCCGCACTCTACGGCTACCAGGTAACCAATGATACCGTGCGTATACGCTTTGCACGCCCCCTTGAGCCCGGCCGGCAATATGCCTATGCAATTACCAAAGACACGGGCGAGGCAGTATTTGGTCTGTTCCTGACTGCCGGACCAACTCCTACCCCGGGGATAATGGTCAACGACCCGGCTATAAATGAAACAATAGACAAGCTCCAGCTTCAGGAGAATCCTGATCTTTACCTTCATAACCGTATTCCTTACGAAACAGACCGTTTTCGCATAACTTCCGAGCTGCGTACTGAACCTGAAACATATTACGCCTTTCGGGTAGTTTCCCGTGATGGTACCGACGTGCAGGCCGAAGTTGAAGCCTGGATGCGTTCCATCGGGCTGCCACAATCAGCTATTGATAGATTGAGCATTACCTATGAATAAGCAGGTCGGCGGAGCGCTTGCAGCACTGGCACTTACTGTTTTCCTTCTCCTGGGGAACAGAGTATTAGCACAAACGCCTGTGCCACCCACACCCAACCCGACGGAGTTTAAGACTTTATTCCAGGCAATTCTGGAAACTCTCTTCGGAAAAAGCTCATCCGATGTCCCCCAGGAGTTAGAAAACGAAATGCCATCGCGGCTGCGCAATGCCTTGCGCGATGCACTATCCGGGACACCATTCCCTTCCGATGTGCCGCTTGAAGAATGGATGACCGAAGATGAAACCGGTCCAAACAACTCAGCGGTGGTTCTCGATAACGCAATTCTGGAAAACTACACTCCCGGCGACGAATCACTTGCAACCTACGGACTCACCGACTCACGTCTGAAACAACCTTCGGAGGCAATTGTCCAAGGCCTATACGAGCAATTACTGCGCAACCCGCTCCGTTCATGGGCACGCGACTGTCTGATCTACGAAAAGGCACTCAAAGGAAAAATTAGCGATATCCGACCGTACCTTTCCTGTGCCTGGGTGTGGTTCGAAGGGGCACTTGATCCGAATGCAGTCAACTGCAAGGATAACAGTTCGCGTGAATTAAGACAGAGTGTGGCGGAACCGTGCTCTGCGGCTAATGACCGCCCGGGTGATCAGAACAGTATGCTGCAGGTTGGGGGGTATCAGGCGTTTGATCAGGCGGTATACGGGCACTATGCTAAGTACTTTCCCCTGTGTCATGCAGAATCGAACTTTAATCGAGTGCTCTCCCGGGCATTCACGAACAGTTCATCTTCTGTGAATCCGTTCTGGAGTTATGGAAATCAGGCAGGGAAAAAACTGGTAGCCAAATTTAAAGATGAAGTTGATTCGGTGCCCTTCTCGGTAATAGCCCGGAATAAGAGCCAGATGGACCTTCTGGGCGAAGGGGGGGAACCGCTTTCCCCGGCCGAGCGGGAAGCCGAAGAGCGTACACAGTTTTTTACCTTGCTCCTGGGTAAAGACCCCTGTATGCGGGTTGCTCTGAATGCATCTGCTGTTGCATCTTTGCCAAACGACATTAAACGGAGACTTGAGACCGGGAGAGGGTGGGCGAAATATGTTGTCGAAAACGTGGATCGCCTCAGCGGAATGCTCCTTGCTTTGCGTAAGTTTGATCGTGAGGTCGTGGTAAACGAAGTTAGGGAAATCCGTGACAACAGGTCTTCCCAGGAAAGCTCCGGCAGTAGCAATGCATCATTCAATCCCAACTTCGGAAACGTCCAGATTGAGCAATTTTGTCAGTGTGATCAGCGCTGGAATCAAGGGGGCAACGACGATATCTGCATGTCGGGGTGCGGACTTACCAGTATGGCAATGATTTTTTCTGCGCTTGGCTCACCAACGGTGCCCACGAATGCCGAGGGAACGGGAACCTATGATGTTCTTAAGGGAAGGTACTGGAGCCGCGCGGTAGGTATGAACACACTTCTGGGGGCATTAAAAGACGACTATACACGCGGAAAGGGATTTGTGGTAGCAAAAACCAGAGTTGCCCCGGTTCAGGCTGCCGAGATTGCTCCTTTTTTAACCGGAGAGAACCGCGGGAGATGCCTAGTATTCGGCTCACAAAAAAAAGTTGACGGAAACACATTTAATCATATCTTTCCGATTGTGGATGCCGATCCTGCTACGAACCGTATCGACGTACGTGACACCTGGCGATCACCAGTATGCCGGCCGCGCGCGGGTCGCGAGATTTCAAACTTCCAGGATGCCTCCCAGTACGCAAATTACTATTACATTGCAGTCTGTAAATCATAATTTCCTATGAACCGCACACGACTATTCCTTATAATTTCTCTTAGTATTCTTTTGGTGCTAATGCTGTTGTTTTCGTTCATACAGCGGGTCGTCCGGGACAACGGCTCGCCTGATGTAGCACCGACTCCCACCGTTACCCTGGCACCAACAGTCGAGATTGTACAAAGCGCCGTAGATCAACCGATTTTTCAGGAATCGGAAGAATATACCAGAGCACAGGAGATCGCAGATAAAACTATGATCCCGACGCTTGCATACATGGAAAAAGAAGGAGATTTTCGTGACAGTGTGCCCTACGAAGGCAGCTACTTCAAAATTTGGTATGATGAGTATCAGCTGAAATATATTATTCAGTTTAAGGAAGAAGACGAGACGCAGGCACTGGCAGAGCTAGGGCAGTTCCTGCAGGAGCACGGTCTGCAACGGATTGAGGACTTGCGCGAATATAAAATTCAGATACCCCGCGAATGAGTAAAGGTGCCTTTTTTCTAACTGCCGGCATTCTGCTGCTTCTAGTAGTGTTTTTATGGTTAATGACTCTTGTTGTGAATGTCCAGCGGGAAGAACTCGCCCGGCCGACACCCACACCATCCCCTGTGCCCTCCCCGACTCCCATACGCGACGCGCGGCCGACAGCCCGCCCTACGGCAGTTCTAGAAACGCCATTGGCACTTGTAGAGTCCACACCTGCCGATGGAGCGACGAATGTGCCGCTTGATACGACAATTGTAGCTACGTTTAACCAGCGTTTAAGTTACGATGACGTTATCTTTGCCATACAGCCGGATATCAGATATCGGCTCCGGACGAACGGAACAATCCTCACCGTCGAGTTTCTAGAGCCGTTACTCCCGGAAACAGAGTATACCTACAGTATTAATACATTACAGCAACTCAGGCGGGTCTTTGTGTTTACTACCGCACCGGCATTTGCACCAACACCGCCGCCTGCCTCACCGGAGGCTCTTGTGAATTGACAGCACCCTTTTGGTTCGACTACAATGCAGTATGGATAAGTTTCGGCCAGCACTAGCTATATACAGGAAATTCGTGCGCTTTACGAACAAAGTTATCGTGGTAATGGCTGTGCTGCTGGCGATAAGCGGCCTGTTTATTCACTACCATCAGAAGGATATTGTTCGGCTAAAAAATCCGAAAGATGCTATGGCAGATTACCGCTACGAGCTCTATAGCATCCTCAATAGCCCCAAGTTGACGGAGTCCCAGGCCGGTCAGATGCAGCGGGCATTGCTTCGGGAATCATTCTGTGCGTTGATCGGTGAGGCATGTACCGATGATCCGGCTGATGCAGACGCAAACTTCAGCGGCAGCGTGCTGGGAATGGCTACGGGATTAATGACCTTGCCGTTTGCTAACCCACCCGCATCCGGTATTGCCTGGCTTCATGATGGAATGCAAAATGCCGGTTTTACCCCTGCCGTCTACGCACAGGGCCTCGGCTTCAATTCGCTCACGGCTTACTCAACGATCTGGAAACTATTCCGCAATATCACTTACTTTCTGATTGCAATTGGTATTGTGGTGGTTGGGTTTATGATCATGTTCCGCTATCAGATAGACAGCAACACAGTAATTTCCATTGAAAATTCTCTGCCCCGAATCGTGATCACGCTCCTGCTTATTACTTTTTCGTTTGCTATTGTGGGGTTTATGGTTGACCTGATGTATATTCTGCTCCTAATATGTTTCGGATTGTTCGGAGGACTAAACATTCCCAGTCTGTCTGCGCAGTACCTCCAGGATCTTTATATTCACTCCGAGGCGCCCTTGATCACCAGCGAGTTCTACGATGCGCGGTATCTACATTTCTACGTCCAAGGAATTCAGGGGCTTGTTGATTTTATTCCCTCCTGGATTAAGTCACTGCTTTATCCTATTGTTGCCGGATGGCTGTTTTATTTGATAGTAGATGCAGTAGATAGAACGAAGGTCTTTACGCCAATCAACCAAATTATTGGCGAAGGAGGAATAGTTCTTTTCAATGTAAAGGCAGCATTAGGATATTTTGTTGTTTTGCCGGTACTTTATACCCTTATACTTTTTGCAATACCATTATTCTTGCAAATAATCCTCCCGGTGGTTCTCGGCTTGGTTATAATGCTTTTCTTGTTTTTCCGGATTCTGTTTATGTTAATCTCTGCCTATGTGCGTATCCTCATCGATATTATTTTTGCTCCGATTATGATACTCCCCAGTGTTATCCCGGGAAACGATGCGTTTATGAGCTGGCTGCGCCGCATCTTCGGTAACATGCTGGTGTTCCCGCTGACTATAGTTCTCTTGATCGTGGTGCAACTTGTTGCATTAAACGACGAGCAGCTTATCGGCTGGGGTCAGTATGAATTTGGACGAGATACGGTGGGGTGGAGTATAGAATCCGGTCTTCCGCAGTTTACGCTTCCCCCGCTCAATATGGATACCTCACGATTAGCACCAATCATTGCGGCGGCCTTTATGCTTTTGATCCCCCAACTCGTGCGGCAAGTTCAGGAGCAGATTGCCGGGAAGCCCGTTATCGATGCGGGTCCGGCAGCGCTGTTTGGCGGTGTTGCCGGTGCGGCCGGGGCGGTTGTAGGCCAGTATGCCGGGCTTGCCCAGTTTGCAAAGCTTGTGGATCCCGATACTGCGCTTGGTAATTTTATAAGAAGAGTTCCGCTTATTAATCAGGTAACTGGGGCTGTCAAGCCAAAGAATAAGAGTGAAAATCCCGTGCCAATAGGTGAAGTTGGTAGTGACCAATCGGGTTAAAGGGAAATTTTATGAGATGCCAGCCCACGACGCCTCGGGGGCAGGAGTGGGGGGCAAGAGTTTTGGCGGCCCACCCTCTTCTGGTAGTTATCCGAAGCCGGGTATCCGGAGAATCTCCACACCAATGATCCGGAGAATGAAGATTGAGAAGATAATCATGAGTAAACCAATAATGCATGATGTGATTTGATCCCGTGCTTTTTGTATAGTATCGGGGTTTCCTTGTGAAACCTGCAGGAGTATAGCTGAATAAATAATACACGCGAGCGAGACCATACCAGCTATGCCAATCCCTACCCGCAAAACAAAGTTACTGATAAAATTCTCGAGCCTCGTTGGAACACACCCGATTGCGGAGTAGTATCCACCAAATCCGGAAGCTGTTTCAGAGGTACCTGCCTGCTCATAGTTGCCTGCAGCACATTCCATGCACTTCCGGTACTCATCTGGCCGGACATCGGGTTTGATGTATCTTTTACAGAGCAGTGCCATACTGGTATTCAATACCGGCTTTTCCGGAATGATACAGGTGCAGGCATTCGGATCTTCAGCGGTAGCTGGATCGGGAACCCCGTTTACACATTGAATTTGGAGATTCTCGATAAGGGAAATACCATCAGAATTTTGCAAAAAAAGATCGAAAATGCCAATAAGAATTGTGCTTACGGGGTCAACCACACGCGAAACATTACCAACATTACCCCTAATAACTTGTCTCACATTTACTTGTGGACAACACTTGTTTCTGTCAGGATCCCCTGCGATGCCACAGGTAATAGGAGTTGGCGAAGGGGTAGGCGCTGCAGAAACAGGAGCAACCCCCCCAAACACGACAACCCCCAACACCAGCACTACGAGAAACAACCGCATAATTCATTATACGCCATTATCTTAGTTACCTTTATTCTCTTTTATTCCCTGCTGCATAGCCAGAACAAAAACAGCAAGTGCTGCCATACCGAGCACCGGCAACATAACTCTAAAGAACATCTCCCATGAACCAGCTTTTGCGTACTTTCGCAGTTTCTTGAACATGTCGTTATCTATTTTTTGACCGCTGGTCATGCCTTTTGCACCGTCCAGAAAGTCCAGAGCATCTGTTCGTGTCCAGCTCCAGGGTCGTTTACGCCCTGGACCCTCCGACTCGGTGTACGTCTCAGAGATAGAGCTGGGACGGTCGGCAATGGTATCTACAAGATTCCCGGCGCCCAAGAATCCATAGGAACGCTCATCCCGCATAAATGTATTCAGAATTCTCTTTACCATCAAGGGTCCGACGACGTGATCCCACAAACTACCGTCCTGCATCTCAATTTTATCTTTGAGCTCTCCCATGAGCTCATAGATTTTGGTAAAATCTTTCTCAATTGCAGCTTGTTTGAGGGCAGCTTTGAACTTGAAGCCGAAAAACTCACTTATTGCTTCCGCAGTGTTTGCACAGCCTTCCGCCGCATTGGCAATCGTATCGGGTCCGGTGGCATTCCGGTCGAGGAATTGATCAGCCGTATCCGAGGTAAATTCCATTTGAAAAAGACCTTTCTCCCAGGCCTCAGCCCACCAGTTTACGCGCGTACTCATTTTACTCTCTGCATTACTTAGTTTCCTTCTCATTTCAGCTTTATTCCTCTCCTTTTCTTCCAGTGTATCGCCCTCTGCCTGAAAACTCTCAATCGTATGGTTATGCTCCGGTCTGTCGAGAAGACGGGTTTTTATGCTTTTATACAGGTGAGTAGCATTCTTGATACGCTCCTCTATCTCTTTTTCGGAGAGCGTACCGGTGTATTTTTTCCTGATGACGTTTTTTATGTAGTCCTCATTAATCATGTAGCCTCCAACACCATTATCATTCATTAATACTGCGCTTCGTGTTGCGGTAAGATCTCCATAGAGGTTTGGGGTACTCCCGATGGCCTTTTTTCCCGCCCGAATTTCTTCCATTTGCTTGATCGAATCCAGTCGTGCGCGCGTCTCCAGGTAGGTCAAGTCCGCGAGTGCGGCATCAAGGCGTTCTGCACCTTCCCGTTCCCCGCCTGCCTCACGGACAAACTGATTCTGGATCTCGGAGAGTAATGTTACTCCATTCTGGGTTAATCGCGGCTTCTCCATAGAGATAAACTCAAGCGGAGACCGTTCAAACAATAGAACAGAGTACACCTTGTACATCTCTTTCGTCAGTTTGTCCTTTCTGTCCCCATCTTTGGTGTCACAAAGGAGCTTGGTCATGTAGTCGATGTATTGCTCCCTGTTTCTCCCTTCCAGAAACGCAGAACCAACGCTGCCTTCGTAACCGAGATACCGATCGTAGAAAAACCCGAAGAGCTTTTGATACCTTGTGACTACCCGGGGATCAAGACCGTTGAAATCAGGGTGAGACCGCTTCCAGGTCTCTGATTCCAGTAGATGTAAATCGGTAAAAAGATAACTGGACGTAAAGTTCCTAAGCACATTCACACCAATGTTTTCGATGCGCTTCCAGCCCTCAACCAGCAAATCTTCGGGCCCATCCTTAACGTTTAATTCCCGGTAATACGAACGTGGATCGCGGAGGTCTTCTATCCAGTTTACATAGGCCATCTGCAAGCGGTAGCCACCCCACGCATCCACACCCCCTGCTCTGCAGATATTTCCCATTAAGGCAATGGTAGGTGGTTTATCCTTGAACGCGGCCATGCCGAAGTCAAACGACTCAAAAAACTCCTTCCGCCCGCGCCGCCAACGTTCGTCTACATCATAAAAGATCGCGTTTTCCTCGAAGGGAAGAAAGTATTCATGGTTATTGTCGAGATCCGTAATATCGCCAGCACCCCACCGGATTACAGCATCAACCGGCTGAAATATCGCGGCATTCCCATACGGATCACGGGAGTAGGTCGGTTTGCCGCCATGCAGGAGGTTCGGATCGGCATAGCTAGCCATAAGGTGCAGCATAAACTCTTTCCCAAAAAGAAGTGTTTTTGCATGAGAAAGACATCTGTCTATAATTAACTCTGGGTATCGATCAGCCTGATCGGGGTGCGCCTCCACGAAGTCCCGCAGTAAGCTTGCCCGTATATCACGCTCTATTTTGCTTCCCTCTTCAAAAACCTCGCGTAAAAAACTATCATCACGTCGCCAGCGGGCTTTGGAGAAGGCAATTTTAAACTGCCGTTCCAGCTGAACCCGGGCGGCCTGTACAAGCTCACTGTACTCAACGGTATTAATAATATCAATGTCGGCACTCTCGATGGACTCCGCGGCAAAAGCGGCAATTTGCTCCATGAACTTTTTATCTCCTGTACCCTTTAAAGTTGCAAAGCGAAAGTCGTGACCATATTCCAGAACACTTCGCTCGGTGCTTATGATCGTTACAGCTTGTTTAATGAAGGTGTCAAAATTCACCTCTTTTAGTTCCTTCGTTGCCGCCTTGGTGGTAATCTGTTCACGGCGCTCTGTATCGATAACGGTTCTCGTATCCTGATGGTACCCCATAAAGATACTACTTGCTTCGTTCTGTACATCTTCGAGTTTGGCTTCGGCAATAGATTTCATCCGGGACTTCAGATGATTAAACATATTATCCGGGTTGGGAGTGTACGGGCCGGTAAGTTCCTGTATTACCTGACGCAGTCGCTGGTTGGGTGCCGCGGTAAGTACCGGTTTGTAAAACAGATTTACCAAGTAAATAAGCTTGCGGTGAACCTCGCGGGTTGCCTCTTCTTTGGCCCGTTTTACGGCAAAAGCTTCCAGCTCCTCCTCGGAAACACCCGGTTTTCGTGAACGAAGATATTCTTTATACTTATCTGCAACCTTCTGATCCCGATATTTCGCAAAGATTTCCCTATAGTACTTTTCGAATGTATCAGCTGTCTCGAACGCATTGTACAACTCCTCCAGTCCCATTTCCGTGGCGCGCTTATCACGCCGTATTTCGGCGATTATTTTCTGAGTATTCGGTTCACCACGCTGAAACTCCGTACTACTGCTGTTCATATCTTTGACAGACTTAAACATTTCGTTTATCTCGAATTCCCTGAAACCTCTACTCTTTGCAACTGCCGCCAGAGCCAAGCGCAACTGTTCGTACTGACCACCCGCTACCCTCGCTAAGCCTTGCAGCTTGGCAAATTCAGTCGAAAGATCATGTACATTCGTAATGGTGCCGTCAAATAAGCGACAGAGGAGCCGGTGGTAGTACGGTGCAGATTTATCGGTGATACTGTGCAGTTGTATTTTCTGGTTTATCTCATGCAAAACATCTTTTGTGATCTGGCGGGCACTTTGCAGTATATCGGGATCATTAATTCCCCGCACATCCGGGGGGGGAGGCCCGACACCTGATGCGGACAGAAGTACCACTTGAACGGCACGCTTTACCTGCTTCGCCCGGGCGAGATACGAATCAGGATCATTCGGGCTTCCTTTCAACTCAACCTGTGCATCATGGATACTCGCATAAGTAATGACATCCCGTATATCTTCTGCCTCTTGCTCGGTATCGAGGAGGGCATTCAGGACCGTTTGAGTAGTCATCTTGGCAACCTGGCGCTTGAGTTGCTCCAGTTCCTGGACTGCAGGATTCTGTTCCGGAGACGGCGGGGGAGGCCCGCTCTCGGGGGTGGTCATGCAATATTATATCACTTTCCTGGATCGTTACCTTCCGAGATCATTACTGAAAATTTGGTAGATTGTATGAAGCGTGAGTGAAGAAGTTCTAAAAAACTGCGATATGCAACCCGTAGCAATGCACCCGCTATTGGTAAACAGAAATACCATGATATCAAAAAGAAACAGTGCCGGCACCAGCAGAAGAAGCGCATAGCGGAGCGACACGTATGCAAAACCAGGCTTAGTCCTTGATGAATGGGTGATGTTGTGCATCAGCTTCACTTTTTAAAGTTACAACAAGACGTCTGTCTTTTCCATCACCCAATGAGTACGTCGTAAGCTCTTCGTAATTGGAGGTGATGTATTCATGAATTATTTTCCGCTCATAGGAAGAAAAACCACGAAGATATGCCGGCGCGTTTGTTTCGACAACCTTATCAGCATGCTGTTTGGCAATATACTCGAGGCGCTCGCGCTGCTTTGCACGGTAATCGTTTACGTCTACTAGAATTTTTACGGCCTCACCATATTCCTTAAAGAGCATCACCTCGAGAATCTTCTGAAAGGCGCGAATTGTCTCACCGTGACGACCTATTATCGTAGATGCCTCGTCCTCTGTAGTTATTACAATTTGATAAACATCCTCTACCGGCTCTACGGATACCTCAAACTGGGAGAGCATCCGGGAGAGAACTTCGCGCGCGATGGTTTGTATTTCAGTAGCCTTTTCCATGAAGGGGTCTTAGTTTAACAATTAATTTTTAATTGACTTTTTAGTTTTAGATTTTGCTTCATTGTTCCTGCTGAGGTAGTACTGAATTATACTAAAAAGTGAAAAAACATTCCAGTAAAGCGAAAGCGCCACCGGAAATTTAAATGAGAAAAAACCTATCATCACGGGGAACATATATTTGATCTGAGTTTGCATTGCTTTCTGAAACTCATCTGCGGTATCAGATTTTTTTTCGACAATTGGCTCTTTTTTAACTTCTTCAAGCGAATCTTTCGCTTTCTTCTTACCTCCTCCCTTCCCTTTCATGGTTCCAGCATTCGGGTCTTCTTTCTTTTCTGCCGGAGGAGTGGCCGGAATCATTGTTGTCGCCGCCTGAAAGTATTGCAACAGTCCGGTAACAACCGGTATCAGGTAGTAAAACCACTGCCCGCCTTCTGCCGGAGTCTGAGTCAGGTTATATCCGAGGAAAGATGTGTCGATGGTACGAATATGCAGATCCGGTGAATACAGATATTCGTTGATTTTTGCAGCCCCGGACTGACCATTCATAACAAAGTAGTTAAGAGCATTATACAATGCTATGAATATCGGAATCTGAACAATCGCCAGGAGACACCCTGCAAGCGGATTCACGCCGGCTTCCTGATACAGGCGCAGCTGTTCCTGCTGGAGTTTCTGCTTATCCTCCTTGTGTAGCTCATTCAGCCGGTCTAAATGCGGCTTGAGTTCATTGATTTTTCTTGTAGTATCCATCTGTTTCTTATACAGCGGATACATAACCAACCTGATGAAGACGGTGAAGGCAATTATCGCAAGGCCGAGTGTACCAGGAATCTGCAAAACCTCGAATAGCTTATAAAACGCCACGAGGACGTTTAAAAGCGGATGTACAAACCAGGTATTAAAAAATTCTCCCATAACGGTACATTATACCTGATTTCAGGCACAACGGGGAGTGAGGACTTTCCGTCCTTTGCGGCGACGGTCACGTAAGACTCTCTGACCGCCTTTGATTGCCATACGGGCTAAAAAGCCATGCTTGCGACGGGCAGAGCGTTTCGGCTGATATGTTCTCTTGGTCATATTCGACTAGACAAATAAATATCTTAGAACAACAATTATACTGTATCAGGACCTGTTTGTCTCAAAGAAACAAAGACACTCCGGTTTGCTACCCTACTTTTGCAGAAGTTTTCGTGCTTCGGAGTATTGGGTGCGGTCTGTCTTCTTCGGACCATCAGGACAAATCTCGTAATGACACCGCCTCCAGAATCGACGAGTTCTGCCCGTGAAACTCCTGCCATACAGCCTCGGTTACGAACGGGATGAAGGGAGAAAGCATTACAAGAGTCTCCAGATATACTTCTTGCAGTGTCTTAAGCGCGGTTTTTCCTGTATCGGATCTGGAGCGCATGGCATCTTTCAGTGTCTCTAGGTAACTATCTGCAAATTCATGCCAGAGAAACTTGTATAGCAGCTCAAGTCCTTTCGAGAATTTGCCTGAGGACATAAAGATCAGATACTGTTTGCGAACAACTGCTGCCCTCTTTTCAAGCTTTTCAATAGTTTTGAGTGCTTTCTTTGCATCTTTGTCTGTGAATATCGGAGCATCGGGTTTTGGCCCTTCTTCCACCCAGTCCGCATTCATCCGAATAAAACGCCCGATATTCCAGATTTTATTGGCGAAGTTCCGCATTCCAAGTGTTTTTTCTTCGGAGATATTGGTATCACCTCCGTCTTTTGTACCGAAGATTAACGCTGCACGAAGAGCGTCGGCACCATATTTGTCCATATACTCCACCGGATTTACCACATTCCCTTTACTTTTACTCATTTTCTGACCGTTTTTGTCTCGTACCATACCATGCAAATAAACCTGTTCAAACGGCACCTTCCCTGTAGCAAAGTCTCCAAGCATAATCATACGCGCTACCCAGGCGCGAAGAATGTCATGACCGGTCTCCATCACCGACGTCGGATAGAAGTACTTAAAAAGCTCCCCCCCCTCGGATGGGTTTGTGGATCCGTCCAGCGAGAGGAGCGTAGCAAAGGGCCACTGACCCGACGAAAACCAGGTATCGAATGTGTCGGGATCCTGTTCAAACCCGTCCGCAAGCAGTTGCTTCTGTTTTTCCGGATCCAGCTCTACGATCCACTTACCACCATTTTTCCGGAAGGCCGGTATACGAATCCCCCACACTGTCTGGCGGGAAATATTCCAGTCGTGATATCTTTCTAGAATCTGGATCGCCTGACGTTTAAACTTTTTAGGATAAAACGTTATTTCGTCATCTTTTATCCGTTTGATTGCCTTCAGGGCAAGCGGTTTTATAGCGATAAACCATTGCTCAAGCGGTAAGGGCTCTATTATAGTTCCACACTTATAGCACACGCCAACCCGATGGGTATAGTCCTGCTCTTTTTCCAGAGCACCCGATTCTTTCAGTACCTCGAGGATTGCCTCGCGTGCTACATTGATCTTTAAACCGGCAAAACGCCCAGCTTCCTGAATCAACCTGCCGTCAAAGCCTATCACCTGAATCAAAGGCAGGTTTTTACGCTGGGCCACCTGCCAGTCGTTTTCATCATGTGCCGGGGTAATCTTTACTGCACCGGTACCAAACTCCGGATCTACCATTTCATCCGCGATAACGGGAATCTCCCGATTAACCACGGGCAGTATCAAGGTTTTTCCGATGAATCCCGCATACCGCTTGTCTTTCGGATTTACCGCGACTGCAGTATCGCCAAGCATCGTCTCTGGACGGGTGGTAGCAATCGTTAGATACGCTCCGGGCTCACCTTTCACCGGATATTTGAGATACCAGAGTTTTGTCTGCCTTTCCACATAATCCACTTCAAGATCAGAAAAAGAGGTGCCATCAACCCAGCAATAATTTACCAGTCTTTCTTTGCGGTACAGAAGCCCGGCATCAAAGAGCCGCTTGAATGTATCGTATACTACCCGAACCACTTCCGGGGCAATCGTAAAGCGTTCTTTACTCCAGTCCAGAGCAAATCCCAGCCGCTTAAGCTGCGCGCGCATCTTCGGCTTATTTTCTTCGACAAAGTCCCAGATCATTTGATACAGCGTTTCGCGGTCGAAATCCAGACGGCTTTTCCCCTGTTTTTTCAGATGTTTTTCGAATACAAACTGCGTCTCAAAACCAGCGTGATCAAAGCCGGGAAGCCAGAGTACTTCCCTGCCACGCAACTTATTGAAGCGGATCATTATATCCTCGTAAACATACATGGCATGCCCCACATGCAGATCAGCGTTTGCATTCGGAGGCGGAAGTATAATCGTGAAAGGCTTTTTGTCTGGAGAGATACGTGCTTCAAAGAGTTTCCGTCGTTCCCAGAATTCAAATATGCGCGGCTCCTGCGCTGAATGATTATAGCGTTTCTCCATGACAATGGAATCGTGAGCAATTATAATTTTGTCATTATATCAAATTCGATTATCCCATGACGAACTGGCTTTCCGAGACACTCTCCTGGTATTTAGCACTGCTTGGCATAGGAATTGTATTTGTACCGGTTGTCAGGCTTATTCTCGGGCGGTTTTTCTTCGACCGGGGATACCCCTTTGCAAAAACAGTCGCAATTATCGTCCTCTCATATCTCATGCTGGTCTTGGGAGAGTTACGCATACTTCCCTTTAGTTACCAAGGAATTCTTGTCGTTCTGTTTGCAATGGCTGTACTCAACGGACTGCTGGTCTGGGGGTGGAAACGGAAAAACGGAAGCTTCTCGTTCCTGAAAGAACCGAAAACAATGACCTTCATCGTCATGGAAGAGATTCTGTTTGTGATAGCACTTTTTGCCTATATGTTTGTCCGTGGACAGGAGCCATCGATTCGGGGACTCGAAAAGTTCATGGATTACGGTTTCATGATGTCAATCCTGCGGACAGAATATTTTCCTCCACTTGACATGTGGCTTTCTGCGGATAATGTGCAACCAGCAGGGTATTTCATTAACTACTACTACTTCGGCCATTTAACCGGTTCTTTCCTGATAAAACTTACCAGGTCAGCCCCTGAGATCGGATATAACCTGGTTCTCGGAACGCTCTTTGCCCAAGGAGTAACGCTCGCGTTTTCATTGTCAGCGAATCTCATTTACAACTTCAAGCGGCATATGTTCGATGATGACCGGATCAGCAGGTTCCGCCTTGCGATTTATGGTTTGATCGGCTCGTATCTGATCAATCTCGGCGGAAATTTGCATTCAGTCTACGCCTTCACACGAGGCTATAATCCCGATGAGCCGGTGCCCTTCTGGCAGATACTGTTACCGTTTTCCGAGCTCTTTAATCCCGACCGGGCATCTACATACTGGTATCCGAACGCAACCCGATTTATTCCGAAGACGATTCATGAGTTTCCGTCATATTCCTACGTGGTAGCAGATTTGCATGGACATGTTTTTGATATTCCGTTTGTACTATTTACCCTGGCTGTGGTTTTTACCTTATTTCTCTATGGCTTATCCCTGCGACGAAAAAAAACCTCTCCAGCAGTTTCTGAGCAACATGTTAAAAAGCATTCAAACGAGCGCTACTCTCTCTCACGCCACGTCTTTACAACAGTCCATTCCTTTTCACGCGGATTTATTGGCTCTATTGGAATATCTGTCACGGAAAAATCGATCTCCTTCAAGCCTCGGGCTGAGATGTTGTACGTACTGTTACTGGGCTTCATGACCGCAGTGCATTACATGACAAACGCCTTGAACGGTCCTATTTATATTCTCGCCTCTCTGACGGTACTTTTCCTGCTTTTTGGTCCAACAATCCGCTTCATCACCTTTGCCATACTCCTGGCTTTTTCATTTTTCGTATTTTCCTATCCGTTTTCCTCCTATTTCATCCCGTTTGCATCAGGGGTCGGTATAAACTGTGCTCCATCGTTCCTGACCGATATCGGGAAACTGGGTCCCTTTCTTTTCGAGAGGGGTAATTGCCAGATTTCTGAATGGTGGATGCTCTTTGTGTTATGGGGATTTTTCTTTGTCGGTTTCGTACTGTACATTGCCGCACTCTGGGGTAAAAATGAAATCCGGGAAAGCCGGTATTCAATAACCATATTGCGGAAAAAAGTACGGCTTAGTGCGGTTGATCTTTTCACAATGCTGTTATATGCCTATGGTTTTTTCCTGATTACCGTTCCGGAATTTTTCTATGTTAAAGATATCTACCCTGATCATTTTCGTGCCAACACGATGTTTAAGCTTGGTTATCAGGCGTTTATCATGCTATCTCTGGCTGTCACAATAACACTGTTTAGAGTCAGATTACTGTTCTCCGCACGACGTTATGCGCTTAAGGCCGTGTGGTTTGTGTTTGCATTTTTTCCGGCAATCTATCCTTTTTTTGCCTTCCCGTCTTACTACCCCGGTCTCTTTGACGAAGCTACCTACACCAGACCGGTAAACCTCGACGGAATCGCATGGCTTAAACGCGAAATGCCTGCAAACGCCGAAATCGTGCGCTGGTTTAATGAGAATGTAAAGGGACAACCGGTGATTCTTGAAGCCCAGGGTGATTCCTACACCGATTACAATCATATCAGCGCGTATACCGGGCTCCCGACTGTTGCCGGGTGGTGGGTACATCAGTGGTTATGGCGTGGTTCTCCGGACGTCGTAGGACGGCGAATCCCGGATATTGAGGCTATCTATCAGTCACCGGATGCAGAGTATTCCCGACAGCTTATTGACAAATATAATGTTGAGTACATTATTGTAAGTAAGCTTGAGCGTGAAAAGTACAAGACCCTTTACGAGTCGAAGATTGCAAAAATCGCTTCACCAGTTTTCAAAACAGAAAACGGTGTAGGGGTTATATATAAAGTTAACCGCTAAAAAAGATAAACCCTTGACACGGGTTGTAAATGCTGGTATCGTTTTAGGTATCGTTTTCCACCATAGGAAAACGAAAGGGAAAGCATTACTACTCGTCGTCCCCTATACGAGCGGTAGTGATGCTTTTTTTGTTGTATTCCGGTCTTTCCTAATTCAGCTGAGTTTCGCACACTTTCCCTACTTGTTTAAAGTCCCAGCAGCTAATTTTCGTCGCCTACCGGGTTAAGGGCTTCCCGATCGAACTCGAGGAAATGGTAATAGAGCATTGCCTATCTGTCAAGCCCTATAGTGATATATGTAAATTCTATAGGGTTGACTTATAGTTATAAACCTCTTTAGAGCCTTGGAAATACCTTTTTAGAAATGAAGCCGTGCAGATATAAGGGGTGATGGAGCTGGCGAGGGAAGAAGGGTATGTGCAACGAGGAAGGGTGGAATACTCAGCAGCACTTTTCGAGAGTAGTTAGGAGGAGAGGTGTGTAGCTTATACTGCCATGCCGGAGATTGCCTGAATTTCCGCAAGGGTTGTAACATCTTCCACCCGTTTATCATCTCGGAAGCGTTGAAGCCGGGGAAATCTGAGAGCATATCCCGGTACGTCAACCTCAAACGCCTTCCCTGATTTTGATGGTTTAAGAGTGCGTCCGGCGGTATGCATTGGTGAACGGGTTATCTCATCAGCTAGTATCTCGACAACAATCTCAGGTTTAATCCAGACATCTACTGACATGCGGTCGTCGGTTTCATATCGAGCCGGTTTCGTTTCCGTTTTCAGGCGATCAGCACGGTCTTTTAATTCACGCCACTCATTGTCAGTCAATCCTGTTCCGATCTTGGCTACAGTTTTATAGACATCTTCGGCTTCATCGTACACTCCGACCAGAAACGCGCCGATTCCGAACGCGGAACGTTTTCCCTTCCCGAAGTCGTATCCCATTACTACACAATCTAGGGTGTCTTTTAATGCAGAAGTCGCATAGCTTCGCTTGAATTTAACCCAGTTATACCCGCGGGCACCTGCTTGGTAAACCCCGTCAAGCTTTTTCGCAATAATTCCCTCTAGCCCTTCTGTTACGGACTCCTCGAACTTATGTTCGATGGCAGAGGCGTCATTCAAAACAATACTCTCGGCAGGAATAATAGTGTTCCGGATATGTTTATCATGCCCGTTTCCCATGATCTCATTGATTCGTTGACGGCGTTCAACATAAGGACGATCGATATAACTTTCCCCATTTAAATACAACAGCTCGAATACAAACATCTTGAGCGGGATTTCCTTGGCCTTCTGTGCTACATTATGTTTCCGCTTACGCTGTACCGTTTCTTGAAAGGGAAGAAACTCTCTGGTCTCAGGCACATACCCAATTGCTTCACCTTCAAAGATAATATCATCTACATCCAATTCGCGAGCTACCGCTTCGACAATATCAGGATATGTATCTGCAACACTCTCCAACCCTCGGGTAAACAGCGCAGTGCCGGATTTCCTGCTGTAATGCACTTGTAAACGGATACCGTCAAACTTTGGTTCAATAGCACAGGGGCCGATTTTCTCAAGAATCTCTTCTCCCGACGACAACCGTTCAGCACGCATCATAAGGATCGGAGTGAAGAGCTCCGGTTTTGTATCGGCCAGACCTTCTATTCCCGACTCTTTCAAACGTTTTCCGATAAAACCCAGATCCGGACGAACATGATAAGCCGCCTCAATTTTTTTCCGCAAAGACTTTCCCCCGGTAAGCATCCAGGAGTATGCATCCAGTATCGTCATATCGGAAAGACCCAGACGCAGCACTCCGGTAGGAATTCGTACCAGGTACCGGGCTGAGCGTGCGTCAGTTTCAAGCACCAGACGGGCAAGCAGTCGTTGTTTGGTTTCCTGAGATCCCGGACCTGATTGTTTCGTGATCCCCTGAAGGTCGGCAAAGACGTCGGCAATATCCGGATCACTAGTTTCGAGCGTCATTGACTCGGCCCGGTAGCGTTCTACTGTAGTCCCCAGGTCCCCGCTTGTTGCGAGATCTCGTTTGAACGCTGTCTCATCGAGCTGAAGTGCTGTCACCACGGCCTTTACCACCATCTTCTCCTGCATGCCGAAGTCAGCTTTCACGTATCGGGGAGCTACCCGTCCCTGGAGAAGATACGCTGTCTTAGCAACCTCATCGGGCGTCATATGTTGGAACGCCTCCGCGAGTATTTGCGTAATCTCCAACCGGGAAGTGGTTTGTTCAAGCCGTTCAAAGTACCTAGCCAGTGTAGAGAATTTCATAGCTTAAACCATAACATACCGAGCTGATTTGGTGGAGCCTATTTTTTTAAGGATACCCTTTTTGACCAAATCCTGAATATCCCGGAGTACTGTATCCTCGGACACATCGGGAAAGACGCTCTCAAACATGCGATTCTGAATATAGCCAATCTCCTGGACATACTCCACAATTCTCATTTGTCTTTCAGTCAGGAAAATCTGTTGACCACCGAAACGTTCCTTCATTTTGGCATCTTTGGAAAGCCGCATGATTTTTTCCTTTACCCGTTCAAATTCAACAGCTGCCCCACGAATAAAGTATTCAAGCCACGAATTCAGATCACCGTTTGTAGCTTTCTGCAGGTTTTCGTAATAAGAATACGCATCTTTATCGTAGTATTCTTCCAGCGAGAAAAAGCGTCGAATGTCATATCCGCCTATGAACATGATAAGCGTAGAGAGTGTCCGTGCAACCCGGCCATTCCCGTCAATAAAGGGATGAATGCGGACGAGTTCATGATGGGCAATTCCCGCTTTAATTATCGGATGAATCTCATCCGCTCCATAGCGATTGAGCCAATATACAAACTCACGCATCAGAAAAGGCACCTCAATCGCAGGGGGTGGACGGAATGTAACTTCCCCGGTTTCAGAGTTACGGATTACCACCTGCTTTCGACGATACTCCCCCAGTTCATCAGGAGGTAAAATGGAATCAGTGATGATCCGGTGCAGCTTCTTTATAATTTGCTCCGTAATCTTTCCGATTTGTTTTTTTGCTTCTTCATCAATATAATCGATCACTCGCCGGTAATTGATTACCTCCTGTATATCGCGCGGCCGGGCAATAACATCTTTTCCAAGCAAAACGTCATGGGCTTCATCTTTCTTAAGCATATTTCCTTCCAGATGCGTCCCATGGTAGACTGCACGGACAATTGCATCTTCTTTGAACTTCTTTTCCCACAGGGGAAGGATTGGGGCATTTCGAATCAACTCTTCTACAGCCTGGATACGCGATATATCAACGAGCATCCGATGCGTAATTACGTAGTTGGGATTGAACATAGGACTCCATTATAGACTAAGAGGCGGTTTTTGTGCGGGAAATAATTTGCTGCACCTGTGCTATGACATCAATCTCCGAGTGTATTGATGGGAAGTGCGTGCTCACGGGAAAGAAATCTATCTTTCAGCTTGTGAAACTATCGTAGGAGATACACATAACCGCCTGATTACCTGAAGCTCTGAAAAAATACCGCTTCCGAGGAACAAGCATAGCGGGCGACAGCAGCAGTATTTCTTTAAAAACGAATTTATCGCGATACCAACACTACACTAGTGCTCTGACTTATTTACCGTATCTCCTTTCGCGACTCAGAAAGTTTTTAATTACTCCTTTACAGTCCGCTTCGGTAATTTCGGGAAAGAGTTTATCCATAAAAGCATATTCTGCATATTCGGACTGCCACAGCATAAATCCGCTGATACGGTGCTCTCCTCCGGTACGGATAATTAAATCAGGGTCAGGAACATCTTTCGTGTCAAGATACTCCCGAAATTTTTCGCAGGTTATTTCCGCAGTTGTATTACCTGCAGTAAGTTTACGGATTGCCCTGAGTATTTCATCACGACCCCCATAGTTGATCCCGAATATTACAGTCATCCCAGTATTATTTTTAGTTTTCTCGATAGCATCATCAATCAGCTTGCGAATATCGTCCGGGAAAATTGTTACGTCACCGATTATCTTCATGCGAATATTCTTTTTATTGAGTTCGTGGGTCCGTTTGCGCAAAAACATGCGCATAAGATTAACCAGATTTGCATACTCCCGGGGAGAGCGTCTTGTTACATTTTCTGTAGAAAGTGCCCAGAAGGTAAAGTACTCTACTCCTTCTGCCATAAGAGAGTCAATGATGCTGGGGAGTATTTTTTCAGCAGAAATACGATGTCCCTCAAACTCCGGCAGATTATGCTTTCTTGCCCACCGGCGGTTACCGTCAGGAATGATTGCTACATGAGATGGTGCTGCCATAGATGTAATACAGTAGTCTTATTGACAGACAAAATCATTTGAACTAGACTGAAGAAAATGTCCAGCTCTGTTTTTATAGCTCAGTCTCGTGAAGGTATTAACGCAACGACACTCCCTTCATACTTTCCTCCGGCACGTTACTTTACAGATATTGGCAGCCTCCTCGATGTTATAGTGCCGGCACTGGTAATGGTAGCTACTCTTGGATTGCTTGCAATGCTTATCTACGCGTCTTTTATTTACCTGACCTCCCAGGGTGATCCTGATAAAGTTGTAGAAGCGCGGAATATTGCCACCTATGCAATTCTGGGGCTAGTACTTATTATGATCAGCTTTCTAATAGTACGCATCATCGAGTATGTTTTCCAGTTAAACCTGCCAATATGATCGCCGGAGTACTCTTGCCAATCTCTGTCCGGATAGTGCATGATATACTCCCCGCTGCACTCCCGCCGCTTGGCAGATTATTTGCAGAGGCACAGCAGGGACAGGAAGTAAAAGATATATTTGGTACAGTAAAGCCTCCAGGTCCGAAGGCACTTTCTGAACCCGGATCCGGATTTTCGCAACTTATCAGTTTTGGAATTCAGGGATCACTGTTTATCGGCGGTCTTTTACTTCTCGGGTATCTTTTTTACGGAGCGTTTTTATATATTACCTCTGGAGGTGACGAAGAAAAGGCAGCCACAGCACGAAACACTATTACATATGCGATCATCGGTATGGTACTTTTTTTTGTAGGGCTGGCGGTATTTTCGGTTATCGCCTCCGATGTGCTAGGCATTGTAAAACGCGATGCAGCGGGCAATCTTATTTTTGAACTTCCTAGTGTCGGCAACTAACTGCCAGCAGGCTAAGAAGACGGTATCAATATTCGTTAACTCCGGATAACGGTTCCACTTAATACCCCGTTTCCAAGTACTTGCTCGATGATGTTGTCAGACTCTCCACTAGCAATTATAGTGGTTACTCCGCTGGAAACAGCCTCTAATGCCGACTCTATTTTATGTTTCATGCCGCCAGTCACATCAAAACCCTCAATGTCTGTTAGGAAACTGCGCACACTATGCCAGGTATCGGGAGTTATCTCGGGAATCACCGTACCCGCACTGTCAAGCACCCCAGCTACCCGGCCAAGGTGAATTATCCTATCGGGTACATACCCGGTAACGGGAAGTGTATCGAGTAAACGCTCAAAAAGCTGTTCAGTGGAAATAATCCGGCAGCCGGAGCGACTATCAAGCACGATATCTCCATAGACAACCGGCACCAGACCGGCCTTCAATGAAGCGGCTACAACTTCAGGCCATCCTTTTCGCTCCGGATCAGCAGTCCCGAAATCAACAGGCGGAGAGACTGCAATTGCCGGGACCCCGGCATCTATCAGGCTCCGGACAACCAGACGGTTCAGAACAGCGGTAGAATCACGTACTTCAGCAAACCCGATTCGCTGGGTTTTTTTTTGCATGCCTTTGTCCAGTCCGTGCTGCAGCACCTGAAAATGACCGAAAGAACCGGCACCGTTTCCAATAACGAGCTGCAATAACGGTCTTGCTTCACGAATTTTTGCTATCTGTAGTGCTAATGACATAATTATCGCCGCACGCGGTGTCATTGCTCTGGTTTTTTCTGTTATCAGACTCCCGCCAAATTTCAGCAAAGTAACTGGTGTAGCCCTCCTTGATGATCTCATAGGAGTCTGCTCCCGATTGCCGGGTAATTTACAATTGTTTCCCGTACTCCGGATAAGGTAGCTATTCGCTTACAAACCGCCGGAACAGATGCGGCCTCACAGATAAGATGGACATTTTCACCTGCATCAATGGTCAGATACACCTCGATTCCTTTGCGGCGAAGCGCATGAGCTTCATGAATCACAGCAATGGTTCGCTCCGACCAGAAAACGAGCGGCGGTGATTGAGTCATGAGAATCGAATGAAAATTAAAACATTCTTTTTCAAGCGCGGTACCGAACTGCGTAAAATCCTTCCTTTCAAAGGCCGCACGCATCTCTACCGCAACACGCGTAACATCAGCGATGCGCGAGGTAAAGTAGGGACTACTCGCTGCACCGGCATGGCCTCGTTGCGAAGATACGACTTTTTCTCCGGTAGATACCACCACAACCACATCTGCAATCTGCCAGTATTCCGGTGCTGCGATTTGTTCAGCATATGAAGTTTCAGAGCTGGATCCAGCATGCCACCAGACAAATCCGTCCGGAATTGATCGGCATGCGGACCCGGAACCGGAAAGCCGCGCAAGAATAGAGAGTTGCCGGATATCAAGCTCTACTTCAAATCCCCGGGCAAGCACAAGAGCAGCAGCCGAAAAAAAAGATGCTGATGAGGCAATGCCCGCCTTTTTGGGAAAGGTATTCCGTGTCCGCAACCTGAAACCGAATTGACGATTGCTTTTGAGAAAAAGGCGCGCGCGCTCATAAAATGTACAAAACTTCGCCAGTTCAGACCCGGTTGCAGGCAGGTATTCCGAAGAGCCATATTCCCGAATAGTCATTTCCTGCACTGCAGGATTATCGACCAATTCTGCGATAATCTCGGTAGTACAGGCGGACAGATTCATGGAAAATGAATCATGAATCGGCAGCACAAGATCAGAGTCGCGCTGGCCCCAGTACTTTATGAACGCAATATTAGACGGGCTTGATACAGTGAACTCCATGGAAATCCTGGGTAAATGGAATAAAGGGAATACCACGGCGCGTTAACTCTTTTTCGAGAGCACTCCGATCCTTTGCCAAAAAAAGGATGTAGCCTGAACCTTCCCGGAGGCCACCGGCACCGGTCACTTTGCCGGTTCCAAACTCCGCAAATTCGCTTATAAGGTTCGCTGTTTTTTCTGACACGATTCCCAGTCGTTGGAGTTCTTCCTGAGTATCATGCAGACAACGGGTAAACAGGTTAAGGTTTTCTGTTACCACAGAAACAACAGTTCGTTTCGTAAGTTTTTCTATCGCGCTCATAATAGTTTCGGTTGTAGCAGAGTTCCGGTTATACGCCTCCGCGACGTTTTGGACCATTTCAGCTGTAGTTTCGACCGGCTTGCCGGTGTCAATCAGAAGTAATTTTTCTTCGAAGACTCTCGGTAATTTTGCATTGAGTGCAGAAATCGTTTTCAAGAATTCAAATTCCTTACGATAGTAAATAAGCCCCCCGTAACAACAGGCAGTATTATCAGCACCTGAGGGTTTCCCGTGAAACTTTTTCTCTGCCTGATAGGCTAGTGTATTGATCGTTTCTTTTGCAGGTTCTGTTCCGGTATGGAAATGAAGAAGGGCTGCAACAGCCGCAACCGCAAAAGCTGCAGAGGATCCGAGCCCTCTTCCCATCGGAAAATCAAGGGTTACACTGATCCGAAAAGGTTTCGCTCGAAAGCCGCTTTCCTGCGCATTGAGATATGACTCTACTATTCCGGCAACAGTTTCAATATAGTCGGGAACCGGCTTATCAGGAGAACCTGAAGCTACCGTAACATAACAGTAGCTACCGATTGCCGACAATAACGCCGGCTTTCCATAAACAACCGCATGCTCACCGGCAAGGATAACCTTCCCGGGTGCGGCATACGTAACCTCTGTCATACTGGGTCTACCGGAACAAACTTGAGACCGTAGGTGATTATATCTTCGGCGGCTGCTCCGGTCGAGACCACACGGACGGTAGCACGAACCTTCATACCTTTTACAATATCTTCCGAGTTAATATCTGTGATCATTCCATACTGAAATCCGCCATCATCCATGCGTACCAGAGCGACAACGTATGGTGCCTCACCTGCAAACTGCGCTGGGGGTGCAATAATCTCTGTCCACGTCTCAACCGTACCGATGCGGTTGCGGAACTGGTGTATTTTTTTCTGACGACGCCAGTTACGGATAGGATTGTTCATGTTAAACCTGACCAAGAATAGTAACCACAGCAGTTCCTCCCGAACCTCCGACATTCTGTGCAAGGCCGTAACGGGCTTTTGCAACCTGTCTGCTATCTGCTTGTCCGGTTAACTGCAGAAACAGCTCTCCGATTTGTTTTATTCCGGTTGCACCCACCGGATGTCCGGAGGCTTTCAAACCGCCTGAAGCATTGACCACCAGACTACCCCCCGCATCAAGACGCGTCTCACCGGTAACTATCCGGCTACCGGCTTCGCCTTTCGCCCAAAAACCGAGATCCTCCATTGCCAACAGTTCCGCAATCGAAAAACAGTCATGCACTTCTGCAACGGATATTTCTTTCGCCGTTATCCCACAAGCTGCATATGCTTTATTACTCGCAACGACACTCGCTTGCAGGGTATCCATTCGTCGGCGGTGTTTGATAGAAATTGTATCGGTTGCGACCTCTGATGCAAGTACCCGAACTGAATATGCGACGCGCTTACGGATATTTGGGCTATTAGTTAGCAAAACTGCTGCCGCACCATCCGATATGGGCGAACTATCAAGTACTTTCAGGGGAGTGGCAATATAGGGGCTTTTGAGAACCTGATTTATTGTAATCTCCCGTCGGAATTGGGCGTACGGATTTCTGACCGCATGAAAATGATTCTTCACCGGGACATGAGCAAGGTGTTCTTCCGTATAGTTGTAGGTTTCCATATACATGCGGGCAAGCATTGCGTACAGTCCGGGAAATGTCAGCCCTGCAAGCTGCTCTTCACCGGAAGCGGCAGCCTGGAGTGCGCTTGTAACATCGGGTGGAGATACATCAGTCATTTTCTCGGCACCAATGACAAGCACCGTACTATCAGGATGGGCATCAAGGTACATTGTCGCCAAGTGAAAAGCCATACCTCCTGAAGCACACGCACTTTCAGTACGATACACAGGAACATGAGTTCCGAGCAGTTCAGCAAGTTTTGCACCCGAATGCAGGTTATTCTCTATGATCCCGGCCATCATGTTTCCATAGAAAACAGCATCAACCTGAGCAGCCTCTAACTTTGTCTTTTCAAGGACAGAACCGGTTACCGTCTGTACCAGATCATAGAGCGAATAGTCCCAGAGTTCTCCGAATTTGGTCGTGCTATAACCGATAACGTATTTATTGCTCATACAATAAGATGTAACTGGCGCAGGTATGTGCCATAGTCTATGATTTCATAATTTTTCATTTTCTTGCGCAGATTGTGTCTCATTGCGGGAAGCCGCCCGGTTACCGTAAAAGAAAACGCGTCTGAGCCTGCTCCTGACCCATATGATACCAGGAGGATTCTCTGACCTGGCTCTGCAACATCAAGAACTGCAGTTAAGGCCATCAAAGAACAGGCTGCATACGAATTACCAAGTTCTGTAACAACCAGCGAGTTCTCCAGTTGTGCCTGAGAAAAGTTGAGCGCAGTTGCAGCTTCGCGCGGGAATCTGCCGTTTGGCGAATGGAATGCAACGTGGTCAAAATCATCGGGCTTCCGGCCCAGTTTAGCAAGCAAGCCGTTCACTGCTCCCGCTACATGAGTAAAATACGCTGGTTTTCCGGTAAACCGGCCTCCGTGAGACGGGTACTTTACCCCGTGCCGACGCCAGAAATCCGGAGTGTCAGAAGTAAACGAGTAGCTTCCCTCAAGATCAAGGATGGTATCCTGATTGCCAATAATCAAAGCAACTGCTGCCGAGGCTGCCGTATACTCAAGCGCATCTCCGGGCTTTCCCGTTGCTTTATCGGCTCCGATTATCAGTGCTTGCTTGATATCACCTGATTTCACCTGACCGAATGCGGCAATAAGCGCTCCTGTTGCTGCTTTGCAAGCAAACTGCGTATCGAATGCCGCATACTCGTTGCCGATTCCCAGCCATTCGGCAACGATGGTCGCAGTGGGTTTTACTGCGTACGGGTGAGTCTCTGATCCGGCATACACTGCATCGATCAGTGTCGGATCTCCCTTTCCGAGCGCCATCGTTGCTGCTTCGAGTGCTAGCGTAGCGGTATCTTCGTCACGGGCTGCAACTGTCTTCGAAAATACACCCAGTGAACTGATTATGTCATTCGCATTTTTCCGATGATGACGGGCGATCTCTTGAACCAGGATACGTGATCTGGGTATATAAAATCCGTAGGATATGATGCCTGCCATAATTACCTGCCTAACTCCCGGTGCGACCGAGCAAGGGTATGCACTGATAACGATGCAAGCAATGACAACTCACCTGCAAGCACAGCAGCTCCGATAATTTCCGCAAGTCCGGATGCATCTGGATTGCCAAGAATGGCATGTGCCTCCTGCTGAGTCTTGTATTTTGTTCCTCCGCCGACTGTTGCGGTAAGCACCGCCGGAAGATAGACTGCACAATACAGATCTCCACCCTCAAGGACCTGAACTGTCGTGATGCCGGCACTGCCCTCTACCACGTGAGCAAGATCCTGTCCAGTGGCAGCAAAAACTGCGGCAACGATATTTGCAAATTGACAGTTAAAGCCAAGTGATCCGGCAAGATACGATCCCTGTACACATTTTTCTACCCAGGTCTCGTTGATTGCCGATGCAGAAGTCTTTAGAACAGATGAAATGACAGTAGAATGAATCACCGCTTCCGCACGGACTCTTTTTCCCCTGTTTTCAATAACATTGAGCCAGGCCGGCTTTTTGTCGATGTCATAGTTACCTGCAACTGCTACACATCGTGCGTTCGTCTTGTCCTCCACTAGTTCAACAATTTTTTGAGTTGCTAAGGTTACCATGTTCATCCCCATTGCCTGCCCGGTCCGGAATACGAATCTGACGTAGACTGAGCGTGCGAGAGCACGTACCTGCATCGAGACATAGGAAAGGTGGGCAGACGTCGATTCAGCCGCTTCCCGGATCAGGTTCTCATTCCTGGCTAGCCAAGCTTCCAGTTTGCGGCTGTCTGCAAGTGATGCAGTAACAAAAACCGGTCCCCGGGTCATGCCGGTATCATCAGAGGCAGTAAACACGCCACCGGAATCTGTGATCGCCTTACAACCACGATTAACCGATGCAACCAGGGCACCCTCGGTTGTTGCAAGGGGAACAAATCGTTTGCCTGACACAGATTCACCATGAATTTGAACCGGTCCGGCAACTCCCAGCGGGATCGATACTGCGCCAACCAAATTTTCTATTCTGACACTATCTTCAGTATCAGCAAGGGCCCTTTCGATTGCAGGTAATGAAACCCCCAGCTCAGTACAAAGATACTCACGTCGGGATACAGGATTAAGAGATCGGAGAGTCATGCAGTATTGGTCGGAAGCGGAAAGAAAATCACGCTTAAGGGAATGCTTCAGGACATCCATCTATATAACTTATATAAATGGAATCCGGAATAACGAGAGATTATACAATAGCAATGCATAGGGGAGGAGGAATGCAAAAAACAGCACTCCAATCAAAAGAATATCATAAAACTTAAGCCGGGTAGCATAACGGACTGCCAAATACCACAGTAAGATCTTCCATGTAAGTAGACTAACCGACAGAGTAATAAAAACCAGACTAAAAACTTTGCCGGTGAGAGTAATGTTTCGTGGCGGAGGCAGGGCAACATATAAGAGTGAATTCATATAAAACCAGATAATTGTTGGAATCATAGCGTATGAAAACAGAAAAAAGTACGGACGTAAAGAAGCTCCGGTACGATGTATTTGTGCAAAAATGTAGGTGAAAAAAATAGTACCGGTATAATTAATACCGACGAAGAGAAACTGAATTAACGGGTGCCAGGCAGTATCCCGTATAGTGTTAACACCAAGATAGTAAATCAAAATAATCGTGAATAGTATTCCTATCTGTAAAAAATCATCTTCGCGAGCGATTTCACGCATCGTCTTATACGGATAAAAGATAAGTGCCACGCTTCGCCTAGCTACAATAATTACAGAAGCAAGTATGGAAGTAAAAGCCCTGCTAAAATCCATACTGCAGGAGACTGGTGAGCTTTACCACACTGGACCCGAATGTCGCATAAAGCAGTGCAGCGGCAGCAAAAGAAAGCGGAATAATATACAGAAACGGCCACACCTTCAGCCGGCGGGTAACCAGCTTATACGCTGTTGTGAGAGGCTGAAACATGAGGTCGTTCGGCTCCAGACTTAAGATATCGTCCATCCGGCTCCGCCAGTTCTTCGGATTGTGTGTCGCGGCATTGTTCATACAGTCTGGTGAAACAACTTGATAAATGCCTTCCTGGCGCGGAATAACAGGCTCTCTGTTGCCTTAAAGGTGAGTGATAGCCTCTCGGCAATCGCCTTCACCCGGACCTCGTCTACATACTTCAGTCGTAATATAACCTGATATTCATGCGGCAAAGCGGCAATAACGGCGTGTATCTTGTCTGCAAGCTCTTTCTTTTCAAGTGTATCATCTATTATTACCGGCGAAAGCCCCTCAACAACATAATCCGGGAGTGCGGAAAATATTACTTTTTTTATTTTTTTCTTTCTAATAGCATCAATCACCTTGAACTTGGCAATTGAGAACAGGTACGTTTTCAAACTGCACTGAAAATGAAAGCTCCGCAGTGCTTCCAGAAAATCCACAAAAACATCCTGAACAATTTCCTCTGCAGCATCCCGGTCATTAATCTGCCGGTATACATAGTGAAACAGATTTGTCTCGTTTGCGCGAACAAAGAGGAGAAACGCCTGCTCGTCTTTAGCAAGTATTCGTTTTACCAGTGACTTTTCGTCGTTGATATCAATCATTCTTTTAAATCTTTCTCTGTCAATGCATAGATCTTGGAACCCGACAGAAGGAGTATCCGTCCGTTGTAAACCAAGAAGTCGCTGGCTTTTGCAAGCGCAGGTGACTTGATTTGACGATTATACCCTCCTTTTTTATCAAGAACGAAGATAGTTGCATTTTTTTTATCCCAAACATATACAAACTCTGTATTTTCGTCGGTATATACGCCATTAATTTCGACCTGTTTCGTCGGAAAACTGGTTTGAAACTCATCGGCTGTCCCCCGCGTAAACTTCAAAACTTTTGATGGCATGCTCACATACACTGAAGCATCAATTTTGAGCGAGGTGGCTCCGGAAATATCGGGTGCGGTTCCGGTGAAATATGAAGACTTTTTCCCGTACCCGACCCCTGCCGAAACATATTTATAGACATCCCCTTTACCGGAGTCAAGGAGATATATATTACCTCCGAAGAAGGCCATATCGGTAATATTGCCCCACTCAGGGTCATTCTTTATGACATTTCGTACTTTTGTGTCATCATCAAAAACAAATACGCCCTGGTCAGGTACAAAAATATAGATCGCACCATTCACGAGACCAACTTCCGTTGCTGTTCCTACAACTGCATTTTTACTGCTTTTCAGTGATTTCCGGTCGGCATCAAAGTTATAGACAGTTTTGGCAACAGTATCCAGAATTGCAATCTTGTCCCCCTCAAGAAACATTCTATCGCCCTTTGCATTTTTATCCTCAAGGGCAAGATCATAAAACTCCTCCGGCTCGGACTCCTCTTTCTGAACGATCGCATTTTCCTTTTCGGTTATCTTCTGCTCCAGTAAACCGATCTCGGAGTCATACCCGTTGCCTATCTCTTTTTTCAACGAGGAAACCGCTACTTTTGACTCATTTAAAAGTGCCAGGGCACGCTCCATATTCAAAAATGAGATCTCCTCTGCTTCAGTGGTTTTTTGCTCTACCAGCTGGGAAACCGCATCGATTTTCTTTCGGTTTTCGGCTGCCTGACGCCGTTGATAACCGAATACAACACTCCATATGAATATACCGAGAATTACTAATACAACAACAAACGTAATCGTTTTTCTGGTTTTACCGCCTAAGCCTTTCTTTGCAGCAGCGATAGTAACTGTCGATGCATTTGGTTTACCGAGCGGGGAGTCCGGTGGCAACACACTGCCTTCACTCTCGTCCAAAGGCCGGATACCACTTCCTGATAATCTGCTGCTCGACAATACCGACCTTCCTCCGCCTGCTCTCGCGAACCCGGTATCTGAGACTGCACTGGCAGACGTCGCGGAAGGTGTGGTTGGCAAAGATGATGGCAACGGAAAATCCTGGCTGTCAGTTTCATCATCGATCTCCGTATTAAGCGTGGCGTTCTGGGCATAGTTCGGCGGCTGAGCTGTCTTTCCGGAGACTGAGTTAACCGGTATACTGCCGTCTTCATCCGATCTTACGGGTACGGCGACCATTTCAACATGTGCCCGGGCTAGCGGATCCGCAGGACGGGTAAGAGGAACAACAGTAGTATTTTCACCGGTTTTTAAATCGTCTTCTGCAACTTCAACCATTCTAGCAAAAACAGCCATAGTGGCATGATCCGCTTTTTCACTGTAAAATGCCTCGAGCTTTTCAACTATTTTTTCGGGAGTTCCAGTGTCGAGAGGTTTCTTAAGTGCCTCTTCTTCCTCGATCAGCGCGCGAAATGAAGCGGTAGTAAAAACAAGTAAATCATCAGGTTTTACGTATCCGGAAGCCACCTTTGTACCGTGAATAAGCCGCACGAATTTCTTTCCGCGTCGCATGTGTATCTCACCGTCACCAATAGTCTTGATGTAGATTATATTGCCGGTGATGATCCCTGCAGCAACAGAACAGCTCTCCGGTGCTTCTGCGTTTAACAGGGCGTCTTGCAACCATGATTCGAAGTGATCCATCTTCATCAGCGGACTAACACCGGCGTATGCTTCCGACAATGCTTTCATTATCCGCGCACCCTCTGATTTAGTGACCCCATCGTATATCTCGAGTACAAGGAAAAAAGTCTTCTCCGCGATGCAGTCACGGAAAACTCTTGAACGGTCCTTACCGGTGAAGACTGCTGTTTGGGCTTGAATCATAGGTTACAACAATATCAGAGAATAGAGAATCAGAATCACCGCTACAATTAATTGTACATTACTCAAAAACGCAAAGAGACCGTCATTACTCGTGGATAAGGTATCCCGAAGCACCGCAGTCTGCCTTACCATAATCACTGCGTACACCAGAAACAGGAGAGAAAACACAACTGAAAATGCTTTGAAAAAAAAGTAAATAATCTCAATATCAGAGAGATTCATTAATCCATCAAACAGATTAATTATTATTGTTTCCATTCTTGTCGTGGGAGAGGCGATTGATAAGTTTTACGATAAATGACGGATCCGGCGCATGCCGAAACTCGATATTTACATCAGCACCGGCTGTCATAACACTAATATCCCCATAGTTAAACAGCGTACCGGCATAGCCCGCACTTGCAGAAGAAATCTCTTCGACATTTGAGAGCTTCGCAATCGATACCTCCTTATAGAGGGCAGACTTAAAATCAATATCAAGAATCCGCTCGTTAGTTATCAGTCCCACATGGTAATTCCAACGTAAGTAATTCAGCCAGATGAATGCAGCAATTGCTGCAAGGGAGAAAAGGTTAAAGAAGAGAACCTGCCAGACATTAAAAATATCAGGAATAATAAGGTTTAGCAGAAACAGTATTAGCAGCATCCCGACTGACTGGAGCACCCACGGAATCTGTGTAACCGGATGTTCTCTTATCAAAAGTATGACCTTCTCATTTTCCCGCTGTATATCGAATCGTATTCGGGGGTACACACAGAGTGCATTCATATATCTGCTACTTTGCCGCAGTTCATCTTCCATAGTTATCTTCATTATACTCTGAAAGACACTGAAACGGTATAAAATAGCCCTTGCAGATCGCGGATGCCTCGAGTATAATGATGTCCTGGTGACTTAGTGAGTCGGTAACACCCCTTCCCATCCCGAACAGGACCGTGAAACGACTTCACACCGACGATACTCGCTGCAAATCGCGGTACGGGGAAAATAGGTTGTTGCCAGGTTTTTTTAGCCTTGCACCTCTTCAAACCGAATCGCTTCGGGAATATCGAACGCGTCTTTGTCCGGTTCATCGCTTGTACATCGTTTCATCAACTCTTTCAATTCGGAGCCAGTTCCTGTTTTCTGTTTGCTTATACGTGGCTGCATCTGGGAAAGCAGTTCTGTTGGATTCACTGCCTTAAGCGCAGCCATAAACTCGAGCATCTGCAACAGAGGGCCGATACCGCATTGTTTTTGGCCGATACGCTCATTGCTATACCAGGAATACAGACAATCATCACGGACAACCATCCGGGCTGAAAGGGTTGCAGTATCATACCGGAAACCAATTTTGCGGTTTTTTACTGCTGCACTTATCGTTGCTTCTTTGGTTTCGTACCGGCAACTGATCGGTCCGGCAAGCGAGAATGTAACAGATGGAGAAGCCTCTTTCTGGAGAGTAAGAAGTGTTGGGACCGGTTTCCGGGTTGGCGAGACTACCAGTGCAGCACGTTCCCGTTCTCTGTTCTCCAGTGCCTCTCGGTATTGTCCCCACGCAAGAAGTAATCCAAGTGCCAGGATTCCGAGGGGGAAATACACAACAGCCCGAGATACCCGGGAAAACGCAGAAACGAGTCGCGAGTGCTCGAGAGCGTGAGGATCACGGTCGCGGACCTGATCTGCCATATTATTCAATTGGTAATTTTATTGAAGAATGCATTTACCATCGAGAGTACGAGGGCGAACGCAAGTGCCCAGAGAAACCCGTCGACCGTGAATCCGGGTACCAGCCAGTCGACGAGAAGGATAATAAGCGCATTTACAACCAGAGAAAACAAACCCAGGGTAAGAATTGTGATCGGCAACGTAAGAACACTAATTACAGGTTTGACGAACATATTTACGATTCCCAGCACGATTGCGACTATGAGAGTATCCCCCAGCGAAGTTATCTCCGCGCCGGGAAGCAGCCAAACGGTTACATAAACCGCTATTGCACTTACCAGGACATTAAGGAGAATTTTCATTCCTTAATGATAAGAGATCTGAGGTAAATCTGCAATTACTTTTTTACAAGTTTGAAAACCTGCACAATTTCCAGAAGTCTTCCATCCTGAGTCTCAAACTGAGAGAGTCCCGAAACACGATTGTATTCACGCAGATAGTCCGACAAACCGATCTGCAGATCTTTCAATTCTTCCCGTTTTCGCTGATAATCTTCAGCTGCCTTAGTTACTGAAGGGTCTTTCGACATCGCCCGCATGTATTGCTTTTTGAGCTTTGTGGATTCCTTGACTTTTTCGTCTAATTCGCGGTACTTCGCATCATTTTTAAAGATATCCTCGTAGGAACTCTTGAGTAACTTTACCTCATCGCGCATTTTTTCTATATCTGCCATCTGGCGGTTGATCAGATCCTCAACCTGCATTATAGAGAGTGCTTTATCCCGGTCAGGGTTACTGGAGTTTTCTTCAGGAGTTGTTTCCGGGGAATTATCTGTTAAAGCCAATTCATCGGGGTCAACCTCTGAAAGAGACACTTCTGCAGGAGTCACTTCCGGTTGGTTTTGCTGCTGATTTATCATGGGCACACCCCCATTCTGCGGTTCCTCCGGCGGGGTGTCGGTTTGCCGTGGAGCTGTGTCGGTTTGCCCTAGCAAAGTTGCGCTAGGTACCTGCAGATTTATATCTCTGAGAGAGGTTTTCGTGGAAGTGTTTTCGTCTTGCATGGGAACCACTATACCCTACGAGAGGGTACATGTCTAGCCCCGAAAAAAACCGTCAGGCAAAGGGTGTTGTCTGCGCCTTTGGGGCAACATAGGTTGGAGGCGCTCCTGGCTTTCCAAACTCAATATCGCTGGCGTTTACCGTTACCTGTATCGGTCGGATAAGACGGACGCCAAGCTGCGCGATCTTATAGCCGATTGAGCTCAACAGGCTTGCAAAGAGTATGTAAAGAGCCGTATTCAGAATATCGTTTACCACGTCCGGACTCACTGCCACATCGGAGCGCTGCAGCTGTTCTATTTCACCATTTACCCGTCGGATCGTTGTAGTGCTGGAATCCCGTGTTTTCGCATCTGCATCTGCAGTCTTTGTATTTTCCGGCAAGCGAACAAAGACTTCCTCAAAACGGAAAGTCGGAAACGGTTTAATGACCCGTGTTATCGTAAGACCCATCTGTAACAATCCGAATATCATCACAACTATGCCCAAAGTAAGAAGTATGTACCCGGTAGTCTTCTCGTCCATGAGAAAAGTATAGGAGTCTTCGCGTATAATGTCCAGCAAGTGCATTTGTTTTAGAAGATACTAATAAAAAGCACAACCAGAGATAATGCCTGACTGTTTCAGGTACAATCAGCACGGTACATTATCCTGACAACCAACAAGTATGAGAAACCTGACAACAATCCTCACCAGATTATACGGAAACGATCGCGGACTTAGCCTTGATGATCGAATCCGCAAGCATCTTACCGAGCTTCCCCGTTCGATGAGCTTCCAGAAAGAGCCGAACTGGCATAAGAATCTGAATTTTTATATAGTGTATCCCGACGGTATTGAGGGAGATTCACCTATTCCCCTACATAACCTGCGTGATCATCTTGACTGGGTGAAAGATCTTGGATGTAATGCAGTGCATGTTTTGCCTTTTCTGGATTCGCCGATGATCGATAAGGGCTTTGATATCAGCAACTTTTATACTGTCCGCCCGGACCTGGGAGAATTGAACGATCTGCTTGCAGTGCAGGACCGGGCACGGGAACTTGGACTACAGGTTTTTATGGACCTGGTATTTAATCATGTATCTGATCAACACGAGTGGTTTCGGAAAGCAGAAGAAGGTGACGAATACTACCGCAACTATTTCTTCTGGACCACCGAGAAGCCGAAGTTTATCAGGCGCATTCATACCGAGTATGGAGTCATGGCTGAATATGAAATCGACGGGGAGCTGAAGCAGGTATATATAGTGTTTCCTGAGACTGCCGGAGAAATTCCCCACTGGCGACAGGGTAAAGACGGCAACTGGTATTATCACACGTTTTATCCGCAACAGCTCGACATTAACTGGTTTAATCCGGATGTCTTTTTCGAGTTCGTCAAGATAATTACCCACTGGGCCAGTTTTGGCTTTCATTTTCGACTCGATGCAATCCCATTTGTCGGAAAAGGGATTTACAAGGACTTTGCAAACGACGACACCAACACCCACCTGATTGTCCAGGCACTCTATGAGTTAACCCGGCTTATCAATCCGAACTGCTCGCTTCTCGTGGAGAGTTACGAGCATCTTGATGGTATTACACGCTACTTTGGAACTACCAACCAGCCCGAGGCTACAATGGCGTATAATTTTCACCTCTGTACGAACCTATGGCTTTCCCTTATCCGGAAAGATGTTTCCCCGTTTGCCGCTATAGCCAGAACCACACAAGCAGTTCCGGTACATGCCGAGTGGATCAATTTCCTGCGCAATCATGATGAACTCAGTATCGCGTTCATTGACGAGGCATCACAACGTGAAATCGTAAATTCTTTGATTCCGCTGGGTGCCCCCTTCAGGGGAGGACATGCAATTGCCGGACGGACTTTTTCTCTGCTTGGGAACGATCCAAAACGACACCTGATGGCATATACCCTGCTTGCATCTATACCTGGCACGCTCGGAATTCCGTACGGAGACGAACTTGGGATGGAAAATGTTCCCTTGAATGATATTCCCGAGGCCGACCGCATAGATACCCGTAATATTAATCGTGGTGTTCTATCAATCCGTAAACGGAATGATCAGGAAAGTTTGCGTATATGCAGTAAGATGCAGGAAATAATTAAGACCCGCCGTTTTCATAGCTATTATCTGAATGTACGTCCTGAAATTGTAGACATGTCAGACAATCAGGTTTTTGCGATAAGCTACTCTTACGGTATTTCAGAGTTGCTCATGGTTATAAACATTTCCGAACAGGAGAAAAAACTCAAACGTAGCTTTACGAATGGAGAAACTATGCTGACAGTGAATGAAGCCTCATTTTCAGGTGACACCATAAAGCTAGGTCCGTATGGGTGTATCTGGCTACAGCGTTAAGTTCTAAACCCGATTCTGCGCCTGACCTTCGAGAAACTTTTTGATGTTATCGATCGTGGTATGCAGTATCCGTTCCAATGCTTCTTTGGTATTAAACGCATTGTGTGGTGTTACTACTACCCGTGGATGATGCATGAGTGCATGATCTATACACATTGTTTTAAAGTCTACATTGTGTTTGTCATGCGAGGTTAAGAGTTCAAGCTCGTCATTAATCTCTTTTTCCTCCTCAAGCACATCCAGACCGGCACCGGCGAGGGTGCCGTCCTCAAGAGCCACCAGGAGGGCTTCGGTATCAATAAGGGGTCCACGGGCAGTGTTAATCAGGTAGGCGCCTTTTTTTATCTTCGCCATGGTATCTTTATTCAGAATGTGTGTAGTTTCGGGAGTAAGCGGCAAGTGCAAAGTTACTACATCGGAGTGTGCCAAAAGATCTTCCAGTGACATAAACCGGAAGTTCAACTCTTCTGCCTGTTCAGGACGGGGATGTGCGGTATACACCAGTACGTTCATTCCGAAGCCATGAGCAAGTTTTATCACCTCACTGCCGATCCTACCCATTCCGATAACTCCGATCGTCTTGCCAAAGAGATCCGTTCCTTGCAGCGTACTGGTATCGAAAATGCACTCTTTCGATTGCCGGATTCCGGAAAAAATCTTTCTCGTAAGTGTCAGCAGTAATCCGAAGGTAAACTCCGCCACCGTCCTGCTGCCATATTCGGGAACATTACACACGACGATACCCCTTTCTTTTGCATACCCGGTATCAATATGATCAAACCCGGTAGAGCGGGTGGCAATGCATTGTAACCCCGGCAATGCTTCAAGTGCAGCACGGGTAACACGGGAATTTACAAATACCGATACAATTGTTGCATCGCCAAAATTGCCTGCGTTATCTTCTGTTAGCGGTTCATCTATAAAGGTTGCATCCGGAAACTGCTCCCGGAGAATATCCGCTTCCCATGGTTTAGCTTCAAATATATACTGCTTCATGCAACCAGTATACTAAACCGTACTCCGCAAAGCATTCAGTTTGCCCGGGTTCAAGCTGAAAAAGTAAGGTATAATCAAGGCACATGAAACCGGATATCGTTTCACAGCTAGATATCTTTTTCTCCCGCTATCCGGAGTATTCAAAAGAAAAAGGCACAACGCTCATTCATGCCGGCGACGCTCCACCTGGAATTATCTATCTAACCAGTGGTATCGTCCGGGAGTATGCAATTACCCGGAAGGGTGAAGAAGTAACCGTAAACCTGTTTAAGCCGTTCGCCTACTTTCCGATGTCTTTAATTTTGAATGAAACAAAAAACCGGTATTATTTCGTAGCAATCACTCCGGTTTCGTATCGACTGGCGCCGGGGGCTGACGTGATTCAATACATCAGCCGCAAGCCGGAAATCCTGCTTGACCTGCTTTCCAGGGTTTACCGTGGAACCGACGGTCTATTGCTGCGGCTGGAGTATGCTCTTACCGGAAGTGCCACGATGAAGGTTGTATATACCATCCTGAATGCCGCATACCGGTTTGGCGAACCAACACCTGGGGGAACTCGGATACCGCTTCGTATTACGCATAAAGATCTGGCTACGTTATCGGGCACATCTCGCGAAACTTTCAGCCGCGAGATAAAAAAACTTGAAAATGAGAATCTGATTACTATTCAAGAGGGTTGCATAATTGTTAACAACCTCGAAAAACTTGAAGAAATGTTGCTTGGAGTATAACCGAAAATAAATTATTTCTTCTTGGTAGCCCTGGTGCCTACTGCCTCTGAAATGTAAATATAACCATCTTTCCGCAGGCGCTCCACGAGCCCCGCATTGATCTCGGAAACTAGCTGCGGACCCTGGAATATCATACCCGAAATTAACTGAACCAGTGAAGCACCCAGCGTAATTTTCCGATACGCATCATCTGCGCTGAAGATTCCACCACAACCGATAATTATCATATTCCCTCCGGTGTGCGTGTATGAAAGCTGTATCAGTTCATTTGATCGGGATTCAGTAGGTTTGCCGCTGAAGTTACCTTTGCCGCACTTACGTACTTCTTCACGGCGAAGTGCCTTATCCTTGCGGTTTTTTAATAGATTTCCGATAATGACACCTGCCGGTGAATGCGTTACGATTACATCCAGGAGCGCAATAAAGGGCGCATCATCAAGTTCGATCGGCATTTTTACGAATACGGGTTTTTTAAGCTTGAGTTTGTCCAGTGCAGTTAGCAGTGTATCAAGATGTCCTGTATCATAAAACGAAACACCTACCTGAAGATTTGGGCAGCTGATGTTAAGTTCGTAGTACGCGTGCTGAACTTTCGATGCCTCAAAGAGTTGGAATGCGCTGATAATATCATCCACTGCCTCTTCTAATGTCGTTATGGAAGATGAATTTGTAGTACCGATGCTCACTCCAAGAGGAATTGGAAAAGACTGCTTTCGTAATTTCCTGATTATTGCCTTCGCCCCCGGATTCCTGAACCCTTTGTTCACCAGTAAAGAACGGGACATGGGAAGCCGTCCGAGACGTGGTCTAGGATTGCCCTCGCAGGGCTGATTAGTAATGGTTCCTACTGTCTGAAAACCGAAACCGAGCGGCTCCAGAGTCTGTGTCAGCTTTGCTTCATAATCAAATCCAGCTGCGAGTCCTACCGGACTGTGAAAAGTAATCCCAGCAACGACCTGCTCCAGTACAGGATACCGGGTTCCCAAAATGATACGCAGTACCGCCTTAACCGGCCGGATTGCGCCTAGAAGTTCGCCGAATCCGGTAAGAACGTGGTGAATATACTCCGGGTCAATCAGAAAAAAGATCCTTTTTACTAGATGGCGATAGGTAAATCCGAGCACGAAAATTATAGTCAGCCGGTACTCATGGAAGCGGGTAATTCGTAACCAGAGAAATTGCGCACAACTAGTTACTGCCGAGATCATACAGTAGATGCAGATCGCTTTGATTACTACAAGTTGTAAGAAAACGAACCACAGGGATGCCAGAAATCCCGCGCTACTCAAGAGAAAAAGCCAACGAAGCAATACAATGCGTGGTCTGATCAGGTACACGAGAGCTGATACCGCAAATGTTGCGTAATATAGCACTCCGAGAACTGCAAGAGGTACAATCCCGAACACCATGGCATAATCACTGGAGAGAACTGCGCCGCAATTGGTGAACGGCAGATCACTACAGGGAATCGGAGACGGGTTAAAATGTTCCCAGGTCAGGTATGCCGAATCCGCCAGACCAGTCAATGCAAGCAGTAGTGATACCAAGGCACTAGCGAATACGGACATCAGGAATGTACTGCTGCAGGATCTGCTTCGCTTCCGCTACCTGTTCGGGGCCGGGCGGCTGCAGACCTGACAACTGATAAGGAATACCGAGTTCTTTATATTTATAGACTCCATAGGTATGGTACGGTAAAATCTCCAGGCGCTCAAGCGCCTTTCGGCCGGCTAGCCGCCTCCCAAGTAAATGCAGGTGCTCAGGCTGCAAGGTGTAGCCGGGAACCAGTACATGACGTACCCAATATCGCTTCCCGATTTTCTCCAGGTAATCTGCAAAAGCGAGGGGAACATAATTTGATACGCCGGTTAGTTTTTTATGATGCTCTTCACGAACATCTTTTAGATCCAGAAGTACCAAATCGGTCTCAGTTAAGAGATTTCTAGTTGCATCGTCCAGAATCGCGCCGTTGGTATCGAGAGCGGTATTGAATCCGGCCTTGCGGGCCATAGAAAAAAGGTCATAAAGAGCATGGCGCTGTATAAGCGGTTCACCCCCGGACACTGTCAAGCCCCCTCCGGAAGAAAAATACGGCCGCTCTTTTTCCAGCATTGTCAGGATTTCTTCCGGCATAACGAAGGTACCACCCTCCAGATGCCAGGTGTCAGGGTTGTGGCAGTACAAACAGCGCAGGTGGCATCCCTGCAAAAACACGACGAGCCTGATTCCCGGCCCTTCGTGCGTGCCGAGAGATTCAAACGAGTGAACCTTGAGCGGAAGGGTACCCACGCTTACATGTGTTCGAAGAAGCTGCGCGACAGTACTTCCTGTTGCTGCTCCCTCGTCAACTTTATAAAGTTTACGGCGTACCCTGAAACCCGGATAGTCAGCTGCGGATACTCTTCGGGATGTTCCATAGCACGCATCAGAATATCACGGCTCAAAACGTTGACATTTAAATGCTGTGCCTTTTTAATGAAGTAGCCGTCGATTAGTGCGACCAGGTTGGAAATCTGCTCCTCCCGATCGGAACCCAATGCTTTGGGCACGACTGAAAATGTATTGGAGATCCCGTCACGTGCAAACTCATAAGGCAGCTTAGTAACACTATTTAAAGATGCAATCGCCCCATGCGTATCGCGCCCGTGCATTGGATTCGCACCGGGTGCAAATGGTTCGCCTGCTGCCCTGCCATCCGGAGTAGCTCCGGTTTTTTTCCCGTATACTACATTGGAGGTAATTGTAAGTATCGAGAGGGTGGGTGTTGCATTACGGTATACATGATGTTTCCGCAGCTCTTCCATAAATTGAACAACCAGCTCACGGGCTATTAGATCAACACGGTCATCATCATTCCCGAAGCATGGAAACTCTCCATCGGCGGTAAACGCAATGCTTAAGCCTTCCTCATTGCGTTCTGCAGTTACTTTGGCGTATCTGATCGCTGACAATGAGTCCGCAACAACCGAAAGACCGGCAATACCAAATGCCATCACCCGTTCTACATCAGTATCAAGTAATGCCATCTGAGCCCGCTCGTAATAGTACTTGTCATGCATGTAATGTATGACATTCATCGTGTTTACGTACGTGCGCGCTACATGAGCCATAACGACACGAAATCGCTTCATTACTTCCTGGTAATCAAGTGGACCATCCGGAAGGGGTTGAATCTCAGGCACCAGCATTTTCCCGGTGTGCTCATCTCTTCCGGCATTTATTGCCAGCAGGAGCGCTTTGGCAAGGTTACAGCGGGCACCAAAATACTGCATTTGTTTCCCGGTTTTTAACTGGGAAACGCAGCAACTAATGCCATAATCGTCGGAGCCGGAGCACTCCTGCATCAGGTCATCATTCTCATACTGAATCGAAGACGTGTCTACCGATACCTTCGCACAAAACCGGCGAAAGGCCAGAGGAAGCCGCGGAGACCAGAGCACGGTGAGATTCGGCTCGGGAGACGGCCCGAGATTATACAGTGTCTGAAGGAAACGATATGAGGTTTTTGTTACCTTGTGCCTACCGTCGCGAAACATCCCGCCGATTGATTCTGTCAACCAGGTCGGATCTCCGGAAAACAGTTTATTATACTCATCCATGCGAAGATGGCGTACAAGCCGCAACTTCATGACGAAATGATCGATAAGTTCCTGCGCTTCTTCTTCTGTCAGAATTCCTCTGGATAAATCCCGTTCGATAAATATATCCAGAAAGCTACTCACATTGCCGAGAGACATTGCGGCACCATCATGCTCTTTAAGTGCGGCCAGAAACGCAAAATACGTCCACTGAACAGCCTCTTTGGCATTACGGGCAGGTTTTGTAATATCAAAACCATATCCTTTAGCCATTTCGGCCATCAGGGAAAGAGCCCGTATCTGTTCACTAACCTCTTCCCGCAGCCGAATGCGCTCATCAGACATCGGGCCATCAAGTTTACGCAGATCATCTTTTTTAGCCTGAATCAGGACATCGGTGCCGTATAACGCCACCCGACGGTAGTCTCCGATGATCCGGCCGCGGGCATAGTTGTCGGGGAGGCCTGTAAGAAGGCCGGTAGAACGGAAAAGACGCATTTCGTCGGTATAAACATCAAAAACACCGTCATTATGTGACTTCCGGTACGTCCGGAAAAGCTTCGAAACTGAAGGGTCAAGCTTGAGCCCGTTTTCTGCACAGGCCTGCTCTACTACGCGTACTCCGCCGAAAGGTTTTATTGCCCGTTTCAACGGCGCATCGGTCTGAAGTCCGACAATGCATTCGAGTTCCTTGTCAATATAACCTGGGGAATGACTGGTAATAGAAGAGATCGTTTTGGTATCTACCGCAAGTATTCCTCCTTTTTCGCGCTCTTTCTTAAAGAGAGAAACACAGATCTTCCAAAGTTTCCGGGTCTTCTCGGAAGGCCCGGAAAGGAATGATTCGTCACCATCATAGGGACGTATGTGTTTGCTGACAAAGGCGCCGACATCGATAGTTCTTTTCATAGGATTATAAAATGCTAACAATACGGTCAAATCTATCTTGATCAATCAACCCGTCCTCAACTAGGGTTTCGCGGATAGTCTTTTTTGTTTCTATTGCTTTCTTGACCACCCTGGATACTGTGTCGTACCCAAGCTCCGGTGTGAGCAGGGTGGCATAAGCCGACGATTCTTCGAGGAGTTTGCTGCAACGCTGCGTGTCTGCTTCCATTGGCAGGATACAGTTCTCGGTAAATGCGGCAATTCCTGCATTCAGCACGGTAAGTTGAGAAAGAATACTGTCTGCAATGACCGGGAACATAATACCAAGTTCCAGATGGGCACCTTCTGCAGCCTGGTGGATCGTCAGGTTCTTTCCTGAAATATAATAATGAATCTGATTCATACTTTCGGGGATGACCGGATTTACTTTGCCGGGCATAATCGAAGAACCCGGTTGCAATGCTTTGAGACGTATCTCCCCGATACCACCTCGGGGCCCGCTGGAGAGAAAGCGGATATCTGTGGATATCTTTGACAGGTCCGTTGACATGATGGTGAGTGTGGCGGAGAGATGGCAGAAATCCTGTCCGCTGCTCGTGCCCGGCATCATGTTTTCTGCAGGACAGACAGGAATTTTGACGATCTTCTGCAATTCATAGTATACATGCTCACGATATGCCTCGCTTGCGTTTATAGAGTTTCCGATTGCTGTCCCTCCCAGATTCAGCTCGTAGAGATATGCGAGCGCTTCCTCGATCCGGCGTTGATTCCGGGCGACAATATCGGCATATGAACGGAACTCCGCGCCAAGGGTGGTCGGAACCGCGTCCTGCATATGCGTCCGTGCAAGCTTTTTGACACCCGCAAACTCATCCGCTTTTTTGCGCAGTGCAGCCGTAAGCTGACCTATAGTAGCAATCAAATCACATCCCAATCGGATCGTAGCAATTCTGAGAGCACTGGGGTTAACGTCATTGGTAGACTGCGACATGTTAACATGATCATTGGGATGTACCTTTACCGAAATTCCTTTACGGCGAAGGATCTGTTCTGCACGGGCTGCCAAAACCTCGTTCACATTCATGTGCATAGAAGTTCCGGCTCCACCCTGTATCGAGGGGGTAATGAACTGCTCGTCGTGCATTCCTGCCGAAACTTCATCGGCCGCTTTGGCAATCGCCTGCGCTCTCGACTCATCCAGATTCCCGGCACGTAAATTTGCAATCGCTGCCGCTTTTTTTACCTCAGCAATAGCGTATATAAGCTCACGGCGTACCGGATGCACCGGATAGGGAAAGTTGTTGACTGCCATGCGTGTCTGCTCGCCATACAGGTTTGACTGTTTCATAAACGATATAGTAACGGTAAGGTACGAAACTATAAGTGATCTAGATCACATTTTAAGAGTAATGGGATTTTGGTATAATCGGCTATGTCTATTGTTGCTTTACCGGATCATTTTATTGCACACCGTACACTCATAAAGACGCTTCGAATAATTGATGCGGTACTCCCTGAGCTTGGGTATGAACGCTTTGAAGTTCCCGTTCTTACTCCCGCCTTGATTCCCGAATCATACCTGGAAATATATACAACCGAATACCGTTATGGGACAAACCGGGTACCCCGTTACCTTTCCCCCTCTCCCGAGCTGTACCTGAAGCGACTGATTGCGGCTGGAGCGGGTAGCTGCTACGCTCTGATGCGCTGCTATCGCAATGGTGAACAGGATTCGGACCGTCACTCCGGTGAGTTTACTATGCTGGAACTTTACAAGGTAGCGGGCGACTATTTTGACGTCGCCACTGATATCTTGCATCTGTTTCGTATGCTGGCGCAGAAACTCTCCGGTACGGATACGATCCTGTACAACGGGAAAACGGTTCGTTTCGATGCGTATGAAAAGATTACAGTTGCAGATGCATTCCGGGAATATGCCGGGATTGGCAATGTCCACGATGAAATGGAATTTATGCAATGCGCCAGGAAAAAAGGGTACACAACAGAGGGGTTTTCATACACAGACGTCTGGTCGCAGATATATGCTCAGGAAGTGGAGCCATATCTTGGTACCAATGGTCAACCAACTATACTATACGAGTATCCGCAACCACTCGCCGCCACAGCTGAAATTGATCCGGTAACCGGAACGGCAAAGCGAATGGAGATCTACATCGAAGGTTTGGAACTGGGTAACTGCGGAAATGCATCTTCTGATAACCGTGATAGAACCGCTATGGAGAAACGGCTTCGTGACGAAGACCGCATTCGTAAAGAGAGGGGAATGAACATACATATCCCTGATTTTGAATTTGCGGATGTTCTTGAGAAGATGCCACCCACAGCAGGGATTGCGCTAGGAGTTGAGCGATTGGCAATGGTATTTGCCGGAGTTAGTTCTATCCGCGATCTGGCTGTTATACAGTATGAGTAACAATCGGGTTCCGGTATATATACCGGCAGGACACCACCGGTATCACCCGCCGGAGAATTGCCCGGAAACACCCGAACGGATTACCTTGATTGCAGGTGCGCTAGAAAAGAGCGGTCTCGCAGTGTTGTTTAAATCAGAAGCCGATGAGATTCCTTCACTTACCGAACTACATAGCAGTGAGTATCTGAGTTTTCTGAAATCTCTTGAGTCACTGAGCTCCGCTAACGAGTGGAAGGATCATCATTATCATCATTTAGATCCTTCCATGAATCCTTTCATTAAGGATTCCTCTGTTTATCCCTTTCCATCAATCTGGCGAACTGCACTTTCTAGTGCTAATACGGTGGTAGATGCTGTTAAAACTGTAAGAAAAAGCAGTAGTCAATTCGCATTTGCGCTTGCCCGCCCTCCGGGACACCATGCCGGACGCTCAAAGATGGGTGGGTTCTGCTATCTTGCGAATTCTGCCCTCGCAGTAATCCTTCTCCGGAAATCGGGACGGATTGCAGTTCTTGATCTTGATTTTCACCACGGAGACGGAACCCAGGAATTGTTTTATACCGATCCAGATGTCCTTACTATCTCAATTCATGGTGATCCGCGCAAGCACTATCCTTTTACTTCAGGATTTGAAACAGAAAAGGGTGAAGGAAAAGGATACGGCACGAACCGAAATTTCATACTGCTGGATAATGTCTTCGGAAAAGAATATTGTTCAGTTCTTGAAGATGCTCTCGCAAGCATTCGTACTTTTGCCCCGGCAGCTCTGGTAGTGTCGCTTGGTTTTGACACATTCCACCGTGATCCACTCGGTAGCTTTTCACTTGATCATGAGGATTACTCGGTGATTGCTTCCCGAATTGCCCGTTTACATCTGCCTACCATTGCAGTTCTAGAGGGTGGCTATCATGATGAGCTGGGGCAAGCAGCAACTTCGTGGGTATCAGGATTTCTTTCGGGAAGACAGTAATAGAGGAACAAAGAAACAAAGTGGCGGAACCGGGGATCACACGAAGTATCGTTGTGTTCAGGGTTAGGAATGTCGGTGCGCAAACACGTTGCGCGTATAAGAGGCTCTCCGGCAGGACTGAATCCCGATGCAGATGCCACCCGAAACGCCGAAGGAAGACATTCTGCTTCTACCAGCACGGCCCCGGCGGAAAATGCTTCTTTTCGTGCCTGCCGGATAAGCGCGACAAATGCGGACCGAGATACTTTCTGAGCTTTTACCCAGTCGTTACTTTCGCAAATTCGCACCGAATGAATACCTGGAAAACCGGTAACCGGATAATCAGTAAACTCGTTTACAACTGCCGCCTGCGGAATGGAAGTTTCCGGATCAATAAGTACATAGAGCGCAGTACACACCGAGCCTGCAAGCGATTCCGTTATAAACTGGCTCCGGTGATTGGGCGTGACATTCTGCGGAATACGCCTGGCATACAGACCGGCAAGTGCAGCTGCCTGTTCTACCAAGATGGGATTTACCGGTACGCCCTCCAACAAGCCGGAACTCAAACTGGAAAAAGCAATCCTTTCTTTTTGCCGGGTTCCCGGTAGTGCTGGAACCGTCTTGTGCACGAGGCGGACAATCCGGTACCTTCCCGGGTCCCCCGCTTCCGGTCTGGCGCACGCGAAATATTTCGTTTTCAGGGTGGAGAGGAGTTCTGTCTGCGTCATACGCTCAGGACGGTTTCCCCCGATCCAGACCCATCGGAAACCGGGAAACGGCTCGACAGATGCTTCTTTACGCAGCAAAAACCCGTTCCAGCTGTCAGGAAGTGTAGCAATCAGTTTCTCTTCTCCAGCAGGCGAGCAGAACAACCTGATAGTCAGTCTCGATGCAGCAGGTGAACGCTCTAATACAGGGCGTATTTGATTCTCGAAAAAAGAAACCGCAGAAATAAAGCCATCATACACAGGATAATTTCCTTTAATCCGCTCTGTTTCGGGCTGGTAGGAAAAACCTGCTGCTTCCCCGGCATTTGCCACCCTGCTATCAATATTCATGCTTTAAGAAGACTATACCATATCCATGTACCAATCCGTCTAAACGACTTTTTAGACAATTAAAAATGTGATTGTAACTATTTTTTAAGCGGTATTTCAGGTATATAGGGTATACTTGCGCTATGCGCATCCTCGTTGTAGAAGACGAACCGCGTATTGCAAGGTCGCTAAAAAAAGGGCTGGAACTCGAACGATATGTTGTGGATCTTGCAACTACTGGCCCGGATGGATTCGATCTGGCTTCATCGGAGTCGTACGACGTGATAATCCTTGACCGCATGTTGCCCGGCATGGATGGTCTAACAGTGTGTCAGAATTTACGTTCTTCCGGCAATCAGACCCCCATACTAATGCTCACCGCAAAAAGCCAACTCTCCGATCGGGTAGAGGGCTTAGATGGCGGTGCGGACGATTATTTGGGAAAGCCTTTCTCGTTCGAGGAGCTACTCGCCCGTCTTCGTGCCCTGTGTCGCAGGCCACCGAGAATAGAACCTCCCATACTCAAGATACGCGACCTTGAATTACATCCGAAATCTTCAGCAGTCTACCGCAACGGTCATAAAATCCCCCTCACCGCGCGTGAGTACGATCTCCTTGAGTACTTGATGCGAAACGCCGGGTTCGTAATCACGAAGCAGAAACTGATTGATACTGTTTGGGAGTTCGACGCCGATGTTCTTCCCAATACGGTGGAGGTGTTTATCGGAAAACTTCGTTCAAAACTCTCATCGCCAGAGCCCGAGTTGCCACCTGTTATCCGTACTGTTCGTGGCTTTGGGTATACGATAGATCCATAATATGTTCCGATCCGCCCGTATTATTCTCACCGCGTGGTATGCCTTATCGATACTAATTGTCAGTTTAGTGTTTTCCGGGATAATCTATCGTGCCTCTGTCTCAGAGATCGAGCGATTCGAGCGCATGCAGCGATTTCGGTTGGAACGTTCATTTGCGATGTCAGATACTAGCGACAGACCAATGCGTCGTTTCCTGAACCGAGGTGGTTTGCCGCCGCCATCACCTGAACTCTTGGTAGAGGCCCGCAGGCGAATTCTCTTGATTTTGGTCATGATTAATGGTGGAATAGTGATGCTTGGAGCAGGGCTCGGCTACTTTTTGGCAGGACGAACACTAGCACCTATTCAAAGGATGGTTCGCGACCAGAAACGTTTTGTCAGTGATGCATCCCACGAACTACGGACCCCACTTACTGCACTGAAGAGTTCTCTTGAGGTATTTCTTCGGGAGCGCTCGCATACCAAAGCAGATGCTTACCAACTCGTGAAAGATGCACTGAAAGATGTATCCAGATTGCAAACACTCACCGAGTCACTTCTTGAGCTCGCGCGTACCGAGTTTTCTACAGCGCAGAGACGCAAGCGCGTTTCTCTTCGTTCGATTCTGCAGGCGGCAGTAAATCAAGTCTCTCGGATAGCACATTCCCACACAATTACGATACACGATTTCGAAGGCGAAGTTTTCGTTTACGGAAATCAAGAAGAGCTTACCCGAGTATTCGAAATACTCTTGGAAAACGCGGTCAAGTATAGTCCAAACGGTAAACCAGTAACAATAGATACTGTTCTTGAACCAACCCGTGTTTCAGTTTCAGTTACTGACCACGGTATTGGAATCGATCCCCAAGATCTGCCGCACATCTTCAAGCGGTTTTACCGTGCCGATAGGGCCCGTACCTCAGGGGCAGGCTTCGGACTAGGACTTGCGATCGCCAGACAGATCGTAGAGGCACATTCCGGTACTATTCAAGCTATGAACGTGGACAACGGAGGTGCTCGGTTTACGGTTACCCTTCCACGTTCAGCTCCTCTTCAGAATCTAGTGGTACGATGGGGCATGAAAGGAGGTGATAAAAATGAAAAGACTCAGATCTAGTGCACTTGTTGCCATAACTGCACTTGGAGTCCTGCTTTTTTTGGGACAGCCGGTACAAGCTCAAAGCGCCACTCAGGAGCAGAATCCAATTCAGTTGCTGGTACAGAAGCTAATGCAGGCGTTCAATCTCAACCCCAAACAAGTTGAGACAGTCGTCAACGAATGGCAGGCAGAGCACCATGCGGCACGTCAAGTGGAAATGCTCAAACGTCGTGAGGAGTACCTCTCAAAGCTCGTTGCCGAGGGAAAGCTAACCGAAGCTCAGAAACAGGCGATTATCGCAAAACAAAATGAGCTGCGAAACTTAAATAATTCCGCGGAAATGTGGAAAAAAACTCCCCAAGAGCGGCAAGCAATCCGTGAAAAGAAGCGGGCAGAATTGGATGCCTGGGCACAGTCTCAAGGCATAGATCCATCCTTGCTTCGCAACCATGGTTTCGGCTTCGGTCGAGGGAAAGGTATGAGTGGCGGAGACGCTTCCTCAAAGTAACCAATAAGCGCTTCGGGAGGTACCCCCGAAGCGCGGTTATTGGGTCGAAAATATCATTCGGTCGACAGTTGATCGCTTTTTTCTTCTGTGCGAAAATCGGTGGTATGACACATCTTCCTGATGCATATGGTAAACACATGAATGAGAAGGTTCAGAGCATACAAATGACACAGAAACCTCGGCTATGACCGGTTAAAACCTCTGGAACATCCTCAGACCATACTCGGTTGCTACGAATAAACCTTACGCTCGAGGGAACCATCTTTACATTTTGGAACGAGAGATCGGCACGAGTTGATGCGACTTAATCATCCTAGACAGTACGAGTGTCAAACACCTAGTTTTTTAAGTACTTTTTTTCTGAGAATTGGTTTTGATAGAGTAATTTGTGCTGATATGGTGTTCTTTTCAAGGTGGTATGGATTCGGTACCATTCTCCTCTCCCAGGGACAGACTCCTTTTTTTACTCATAGATATCGGTAGACCAAGCTCAGGAAGAAGGTTTGTGTAGGCTTCGTTCGTGTAATCCGATTCCTGATTTTGGGGGGTGTAATATGCTACAAAGCTCATACCGTATCACTCTTTTTTATTCGCTCCAGTACCTTTCCTGTTTAATCTCACGAGCTGTATGTGCCATAGCCGGTAGTATAGTCTCCCAGTAGGCAAATGAGATTTATCCACAAGCCAAACTGTCGCCTCTGAAAGAAGCAACGAGGGCTTATCAGCTTAATCTTCACCAAAATGGCTCTAAATGGAGGAATGGTGGCTTACGAGTACTTGCCCGATGGTTCAACCAAAAAGGTATCTTTGCGACCCTTTCGTCATGCTTGGCTGCCCCGCTTGGATTCGAACCAAGATACGCAGCTCCAAAGGCTGCTGTCCTACCATTAGACGACAGGGCAGTTGTTCATAGTTCCGCGAATCTTTTCTAAAGAGTTGATATATTGTTCTAGGATCAATTCGGGATTTCGAACGCTTACTATTGTATCAAGTCACTGCAAGAAAAGCCTAGCATTTACGGATATCAGTTTAAAATACACCAGCCGTTGAGATTGGTATGTCCTTACTGCTGTGCCAGTCCTCGCTGTGATACTTATACACATGCCAGGGACAGAGCGTGGGAACGCGGTTTTGTGGTACAATACCCGTATGGCGGAAAAACAACTTGCCCGAGCAAAGAAAGAAGGCACTGTTTTATTGATCGGTCGTCCTAATGTGGGAAAATCAACCTTTATCAATAATTTGATCGGAACAAAGGTCTCTATTACTTCACCAAAGCCACAGACAACACGATTCCCGATAATGGCAACGTACGAGGACGACCGTGGCTCCTTGCACTTCATTGACACTCCGGGAATATTCGGAAAGGCAGAGGACTTTCTATCAAAACGGATCAATGAAAAAACAATGAAGCAGCTCGATAAAGAGGTTGATGCCGTGATTTATATGATCGATCACACCCGACGGCGTGATTTTGAGGAGAGCAAGGTTCTTGGTCTGGTTCGAAAAGTGCTTGCCCCAAAGTTCCTGGTGATCAACAAAATCGACCTGACAGAGAAAACCTATGCAGCCCAGTATCGATTCCTGGAAGATGAGTTCCCCAATGCTTTTGCAATCTCCGCACTCCAGCGTAAGCACTTTGAGCCATTGATCGAGGCACTTTTTCAGGTTGTTCCGGAAGAGGTTTCAGCAAAGAAAGATTCTGCTCGCCCGCGATACCAACTTGCTCCACAACAGAATTATGACAGCTTTACCTTTCTTGCCGAGCTTATCAGAGAAAAAATTTTTCTGCATACCGGACGGGAAGTACCATACACGACTACAGTTGTTGTGGACGAGGTAACAGACAGATCTGAAGGGTTAACTTTTATTAAGGCGCGTATTCTGACTACTCATGACCGGTATAAAAAGATGCTCATTGGAAAGGGTGGAGAAAAAATAAAGGATCTTGGACGACTAGCGCGGAAAGAAATAGAACTTGGTACCAATAAGAAAATCTTCCTTGAACTTACCGTAGAGACTGATCCGCATTGGCAGGAAACCTTCTATTGATACAAGCTTCATTTTCAGGAAACATAAATGGCATGATATAATGGGGGACTATTGGTGACCGTAGCTCAATCGGTAGAGCATCAGGTTGTGGTCCTGAGGGTTGCGGGTTCAAGTCCCGTCGGTCACCCCCGCGTTATGTTGGCTTATTTAATCACTTAATCCGTTCCAGAGTATAGGCAATTTCTGGCGTTTCGCTTACGTCTTCAGTTCCCGTTATCTCGAGCCAGAGGCCGGCATCTACCTGAACGATCACATCATCCGCTATCTTGCTACAAGATTCCCATACTTCTCCGGTGCATGAGTAATGCCTCTTAACTGAACCCTTGGCGTTATTTCCGTCGATGATCAGTTGGACCGCGTTAGGGTACATCCGGGTTGTGGTATAGTAACTGCACCCTCCTTTGCTATCCGGTAGGTCACCGTACACCGGGACGCAAGTATACGTTTCGTCTGCTTCCGGTTTATTCAGAGTCGCTCTGACATGTCTCAGACCGGATGCATAGGTTATTTCATAGCCGGAACTGGTAAGAAGAATGTCCTGTACCAAATCGTCTTTGCCTGCGCGTTTGTATACCGGGCACTTCTGGGCAAGTACAGATAGTTCTTTTCCAGAATACCCCGAAGATAAACACGCCGCTGAAGATTCGGCAAGGTTAGGAACATAAGTACTACTACTCACATCGCCGGTAAGGATTTTTGGGGTTGCTTCCGATGCTGGTGTCGACGTCGGTTTCGGGGTTGATGTTGCAACAGCCCTCGGCTTCCGCGTCGTTGGAGTAGGAGTCTTCGAGGGTAGAAAAGCGGGTTTCTTTAAAGGTTTGGGCGATATTATAGAAGGCAACTTCGTCGGTTTTGCAGTGGTGGGGGCCGGGCTCTGGCTGGGTTCTATTTTAAATCGTGAAAGATTAAACCTGTTATATTCGTTCGCCGCCACCCCCGATTCGCCACTACCGGTATCGCGCTGTTTAATCGCTTCCTCTTCTGTTTTTACGGCTCCTACAGTAGAAGCCGGACCAGCGTTTAGCATAGCACGCGTTTGCTCAACACGTGCCATATAAATCCAGATTCCCAGAGATACAGCTCCGGCAATAGTAACAACGGAGAATACGGCCCGGATGATCCCATGGAATGAGGGTAATCCCCACAAGACTGTAGCAACTTTCGGTTTGGGATCAGGTGTAAAGTGATACATGATCTCTATGCGTTCATTGTAGCAAGACTCATGTAACTATTGCTGGAAAAACAGTACAATGGAGTATGAAGTTTCTTTTCCTGCTTTACAAATTTCTTAGGCTATATTTCGGCTTCCTTTGGAGTTCTAAAACCCCGTTCTCCGCGCGAACGCTTTTATGGGGCGCACTTGCATATTTTCTTCTCCCGTTCGATATCATACCAGATTTTCTTCTTCTGACAGGACAACTTGATGATGTTCTGCTAGTAGGATTACTGGTGTATGCTGCATTCAGATTTATTCCTAAAGACTACTTCCGTTGTATGTATAAGCAGCATATAAGTCCTGAGCCTCTTCCCGAAACTACTAGGAAAACCACGGGCTAACTAATACCGCATTCCTGAAAAAAGCGAACATACACGTTAATTGATGGTAGATTTTTTGGCATGACCCGCATCTGAAGACGTGTTCTCGTCAGGGCGGATTGTATTGTAAACACTTGCCGCGAGTGCTCCTCCTAAAGTAGAACCGACGACATAGAATACCATGTTAGAGAAATTGACCGATATGTTACTTAAATCAACCGTCATAGTTCCTATTGCAACTGCCGGATTCAGGACTCCACCGGAAAGGGGGCCCGCAGCATAAGCTGAGGCAACAAGCACCAGCCCCATAGCCACACCAAAATACTGATTATGAGCAGTCTTGCGGGAGGTGGCTACATGAAGAAAAACACTTGCCAGTGCAAAGGTAAATACCGCTTCGACAAGAATTATCGAGACAAATGTTATATCTCCGGAGGGTTGGGGAACCACCGCATCTCCGGTGATAACGTAGCTTACAAAAGATGCACTCGTGGCACCGAGTATTTGAAATACCATATATCTTAATGCGCTTTGCTTATCGATTTTTCCTCGAAGATACACAGCAAGGGTTACCGCAGGGTTATAGTGAGCGCCGGAAATATAACCTCCCAGATAGACCATTGCTACCAGGACAGCACCGATTGCGATAGGATTTCCTGAAAGGGTAATTACCAGGACTAGAAAAAATGTTCCTATAAACTCTATCAACTCTTTTTTCATATGAGTGCATGAAGATTATACACCCCAAATTGCCACATGTGGGTAAAAAATTTCGCAGATGAATCTTACCGGCCGAGGTAATCACGGCATCTTTCAAGCAGAGGGAATTCTTCATTTTACTGTTGAATAATAAATGCCATCCCAGTTCGGGGGTGGACTAGAAATAAACTGTGTACACCGCGCTATGAGAACCCTGACCGGTTTATCCTCCGGGTGCTCTTTTGCGAGAGAACTGAATTCATTAAGAGCAGCATGAAAGTCACCTTTTTGGTATCTGCTGAGGGCTTTTTCATACTTTAGGAAAAAAATCTGTTCCGCAGCCGTCGGTTTTCCGATTCTCACCAGCTCATAGATATCGTCTCCTTTTCGTTTCCCTTTCAGAGCAACTCTATCGATTTTCCTTGCTACAACATGATTTGCTACGATTCTGTATGTTCCACCGGAAATAAGAATTTTAGTTCCATACTCCCTGTTAATTCCTTCCAGGCGGGATGCCATATTTACACTATCACCAATGACAGTATAGTCAAATCGCATTTCACTGCCCATATTCCCAACAACCATTTCGCCGGTATTAATCCCAATGCGGACTGAGAAACCATCCAAGTTCTTATGCTTCCATTCCTGTGAAATCTCCTCTACCTCTTTTTCTACACCAAGCGCTGCCCGACAAGCGTTTAATGCATGCTCTGGATCAGTAAGCGGTGCATTCCAAAAAGCCATGATCGCATCGCCAATAAACTTGTCTATTACTCCCCCGTTGGCAAAGATGATCTTCGAAACTCTGGTTAAATACGCATTCAATAGTGCCGAAAGCTCATCTGGTGGTAGACGTTCCGACAACGAGGTAAACCCGACGATATCGGCAAAAAACACCGTCATCGTCTTCTTTTCTCCACCAAGTCGTAACTGATCCGGATTTCGTAAAATCTGCTCGAGTACCGGTGGTGCCAGGTAAAGAGAAAAAGCCCGCTTTAAAAATACCCGCTGGTTGTATTCAAAGAGCGCGCGATAAAGTGAAAGTAAACTGTATGTAACACTCACTACCAGCATGGGAAATGTAATGTTGCGCACTACCCCTGAATCGAAGGAGTAAAACGCAAAAAGTAAGTGCAAGACAGCGAGAAGAATCGTCACAATTGTTGCGTACACAAGTCGCATCATGGACATTGCCGCAGCTACTGCAATTGCAAGCAGCCATATTTGCAGTATGCTATGCCACTGAGGTTCGATTTGTAAAAAACGCTCCTCTAGAATGGTCTGAATCGAATTGGCTAAAATTTCAACACCCATCATCGGCTCACGCCCCGAGACTGCAGTTACCTGGTTGTCCCGTAGATTAACTGCAGTTGCGCCAACCAGGACAATCTTGCCATCAAACTCAGAAGGTGGAATTGTACCATTCAGGACATCAATAAACGGTACTGTCCGGTATGAACGGGGTGGTCCTGAAAAATTAATTCTCATCAAACCGTCTTCGAGAGGAATTGTCCGGAAACCTCCTATTATTCCTTTTTTGGACTGATATGCCCTTGCTACCCGGAGTGAAAAATGTTCATAGACTTCTCCCTCAGGAGTAATAATCCTCAAGGGAATATGCCGCGTGATACTATCCATACTTGCGATCGTATTTACCACACCAACACCTGTTACTTGCTCAATAGCGGAAATTGGCCGAACTACCCTTTGTACCGGGACCGGCTCCGAAGTAAAGGTAAAACCCTGGCCCTCTACCGGCACAAATGAAGTACTTGCGGCACCAAAAGCAGTAGCAAGTCGTGCATCTGCAGATGCCTCACTCGGCTCCGAAAAAGCGACATCATAGCCAATCACCGCAGGACGCGTACCCAGTATTTCCAGAAGTCGGGCGTGATACTCGCGGTTCCAGGGCCAACGACCGATCTGTTGAATTGATTTGTCGTCTATCCCGACAATAATTATTTCCGGCCTTGATCGAGTCTGAAGAAAAAGACTGTCAGAGGCACGCTCCTGCCAGGTAGAAAAAAACCCTGAGAGAAAGAGTAGGCTAAAGATCCCGGCAATTACGGACGCAAGTACAAGAGCATACAACCAGCGTTTCATATATGCGTATTGTACCTACTTTAGTCGGTGTTGAAGTTGGTGTTGAACGCACCGATACTTTCGACCTTTTGACCGCCAAGGATAGAAACTGCAAAATCGTAGGTAGTATTTGGGCTCAATCCTGCAAACGATGGTCTGAGTAATAATGTCGATTTTTCATGCCCTGCCAGTCCGTTTATATTATAAGTCGCCGTTCCGGTCTTACGTGTTTGAACAATAACTTCGTCACTGAAATTAAACCCGGTCACCTCAAGTGTAACAGTACATATAGTTACCAGAAATGGGAGCGTTTCGCAACTTCCGCCGGTACGGGTTACACTGGAGATAATTGGTGCAGGTACCAGTGTGGGTGTTGGCGAGGGAGTTGGAGATGCAACAACGGTGGGCGAAGGCGTTGGCGTGTTTGTTGGGGTGGGCGTGGGCGTTGTTGTAGGCATGGGGGTCGGGGTAGGCGTGGGGGTCGGGGTAGAAGTGGGAGTGCTTGTCGGCATGGGGGTCGGCGTGTTCGTAGGCATGTTTGTTGGGGTAGGCGTGGGCGTGGTCGTAACATCAGATGCCGGTGCGATTAAACGCAGTTTTTCTTCTCCTTTAGCAGACTGCAATTCAACTTCAAAAATAAAGTTCCTCGGGTTCAGGTGATAGGTACATACTCCGGAGGAACAGGTGCCCAGAGTTACAGTTTCTTCAAAAATTTCTCCTTCCAATGGTGACTTCTGTCCTTGTATGCCCTGATCGCCTGAATCTGAAGTGTAGGTAAATAGGTACTTTAGAACAGAGAAATGATCGCTCAGATTAGTTACTCGAAGCTTGGCAGTGGAAAGATCGCTGGAAAGCTCGACTGTTGCGGCTGGAGACGGTAATGGTGAAGGTGATGGTGATGGCGATGGTGATGGCGTTATTGTAGCCGTGGGACTCGGCACTGGAGTATGAGTCGGCGAAGGAGTGGGAGTGGGAGTGGCGGTTGCCACAGCAGGTCGTGGGAGCACCACCACTTGAACATCATCGGTACCCACATTCAAACCATCAATAGAGGTAAGTCGGATGGTGTACGTACCCGTAAAAAGAAACTGAGCCGTTGTGGTAGGCGAAAGTGTATTAACCGAGATGGGAGTCCCGAAATGGACGAGCGGAAACGGCCCCCGAACTAGAGTCCATGAGTTAATTAACACACGGGTATGGTTAAGCGGACCATAGGTTACTGTTCCGAACAACTGGGCTGTCTCGTCGAGAAAAATTACCTGATCCGGACCAGCATTCGCGACCGGCGGTTTGTATGCATTCGCCTCAATCTTTACGTTCACTGTTACCTCCTCAAGAGTTGTAGCAAGAACATCTGTTGCTACAAGCCGGAAAATGTACTGGCCATCGTCAAAGACTTTAGCAGTAGTTTCCGTGCTTGATACATCATCAAAGTTAAACGGACAAGCGACACTTACTCCATTGAGCATACGTGTGCATACCCATAATGTACGGGCCGGGCCAAAGGGATATTCATCATCTTCAATTTCTGCTTTCAGATCAATGAATGCTTCATCTGATGTCTTAAACGTAAATTCCTGATTATTTTCCGGCTGGATGATCGAAATCTTCGGCGGATTATTCCTACTACCAATATCGGGGATATCACGTTCTGCGTTATAAAGGAGCCAGGCGCGATCTTCATCCTTCACCTTGGCAAGATCATCAATCAGAGTCTTGATTGCATTATCCTGACACCTGAATTGCCCTTTTTTCCTCTCGTTGATTTCCTGCACATTTTTATCATTTCTACAGCGTCCGCTAACTCTGCCTTCTAAGGTAAAGATCTGATTGATTCTCTCATCATCTCCTTCCGAGATTAAATGCCCGTATGATGTCCCACGCACGGTAGCTACCATACCATTCTCCAGACTACCCACATCCTCAGACTGAAAGGTGTCCCGGGTACCAGTAAGATTTTTGACTCGATTCCATATTCTGCCGAAAATTATTTGAATATTGGTGTTGTTTGATTCGGTAACTTGCCCATTAACTATTATTTTTGAACCGGAATCAATACGGGTTATACTACAGCGATTATTCGCAGCACCATCGAGACTACATCCCGCATTCGGTCCCTGGTCGAATACAACTTCTGCATGGCCATTCATGGTTTCCACGGTTGTACCAGAGATGATGTTTGTATACTCTCTCGTGATTACCGAAGTACCTGTTCTCGGGTCTGTAATTTTGACGGCAGCACCTCCTTGGGGATTTACACGGGCGATTGCCTGCGGCTCAGGCGGTACAGTTGGCTCCGGGGGAAGCTCTGTCGGTGTCGCGGTTGGTATAGAGGGAGGTAGCGGCGGTTTCGCGGTTGGCGTCGGGGTATTCAGTATTTTTGTCGGAGATGGATTGCCAACGGCACCAGGGACCCCGGTTGTCTTCGGTGTCACAGAAGCCCCAGGTGACGGAATGGTAGTCGGAGACGCTGCACCAGGACCGGTATTACTTCCTAAAGTCGAGACTGTAGAGGTTTCCGTATTGCTCGCTACTATGCCCAACGAAACTGATCGTACTATTTCAGAAGCCTGAGTGGTTACCGTAGAAACAACCTCGCTTGCGGTATCTCTGATACGTCGGAGGAAATTGGAGGCCCCCGCGACTTCACCTGAACTCTGACGACCAGGTCTTTCATCTTTATAAGTCGACTTACCAAACCGATCCAGCAGTATCCCATCCTGATCCAGGTTGAACGCAACCCACGGTGATGCACGGTCTTCACTACTTATTGGTCGAATTAATACTTCTTCGGTGTCACAGGTGAAAACAATTTTCTGGTTCCGTGCAATAACTGCACGCTGTGTCTCGTTAAGACAGGTGCCGGAAACTTCTCCCTTGGTTGTCATAATCTGGTCAGTCCGGTTTTTCGAGACGAAATGGCCGTAAGACGTACCGCGCACGATCGCCGATACATTTTTAGAGAGAGTCTTGTACATTTCATCTTTTTGTAGTTCTGTAATCCGAGACCAGACCTGTCCCTGTTCAATTAGTATCTCAATTTGCTGGGGTGTCAGTTGTGCTTTACGGAGAATTATTACAGTCCCGGAATCCAACCGTGTTACGGTACCGTTGGGGTACACAATCTGAGCACGTCCCTCCGGACCGGTCTCGATTCTGTCACCCTGCTGGACCGTAATGCCGGATTTAGCTGTCAGCAAACTAGTTCCCCGGAGAATAAAAACATCGGAGTGGAAGACCTCGAGAACAATAGGAGCAGGGACGGAGTCCCCGTTGTTAGGATTTTTGACAGAACCAGGACGACCTTCCGCGTTATTTGATACGGACACAGAGATCAGGGCTGCAACCGCAAAACCAACCAACAAAGCGGAAAGCACTCGCTTTTTTATCATGACACCATAGTAACCTTAGAATGTGCAAATACATTCTACTCTAACTTGATTCCCATGAAAAGAATTGAATTGGTTATCAAAGTTGTTGTGCGTACATAAATAATGTGTATATTATAGTAGTGTACACGTTCCTTATCGAAATTCCAGAAGTTTTTGTGTCTTGACAGCTCGATCATGCTTTATGTTATAGTGAATGCATGGCCAATAATCCACCCCTACCCAACCTTTCAAAAACTCTTCAGGTCGGAATTGTCGCGGGTTTTATTGCTACTTCTGTCGGAAATTTCCTTGGTATCGTAACGCAAAGTATTGCCGGTCAATACTATCCGGAGACTTCAGTCGGTGCCGTCACACTCAGTGCAATGTCGATGGCAATCGTTGGCGCTATTGTCTATTACCTCCTGTATCAGCAGGCCGGCCGGTTTGCGCGGGATATCTTTACCATGATGGGTCTTACCGTGCCCACGGTAATCACCCTTTTTGTTCTTTCAGGATTTTATGATGCCGCCTTCCGGGTAATTGCGGTGAGTGTAGCATACGCAGTGTCTATGTCTGTTGTTATAATTGTTCCCTGGCTGGCTGATAAATATAAAATCCTTGAGAGACCTTCGCACTCTTCGCATTCTAAAAACCGGAAACACGGTAGAAGCTAATGCATGACCATTACACCATCTCGGGGAAATGACCATGATACGGGACGGTCCGCGGAAAGTCATTTCACCGCCTGGAAGACTATTGTTCCTGTTTTAATTGTCACTGTGGTTGTTCTTGCTCTCATATCGCTATATACTTCTGAAAAATCATCTCTGCTAGGCACGCTTCCCACACCCGGTATAACACCCGTGGAGCCGAGCCCCGCAATCGCGCCGGCACTCAAACGGGAACAATTGGAAAATGAATTTTCTTCCGGAGGCGTGATAGATTACGTATTCGCCCCGGATGGTAGTTCTGTTACTTATGCCAAAGATGGTGTGGTTCGGGTCGTATCCCTCCTGGAAGGGTGGACTCAAGACCTTACCGCAACAGAAGCCGCCAGTCCTGTATTCAATTCTAGCTCGTTTACCTTACCCTGTAACAGTTTTATAGGTAATCCATCGTATCGCGTCGACGGGTCAGAGGTTGCGTATGTTACCTTTCGTGATGGCCGGAATCAAATAATGATCTTCAACTTTACCACCCGGGCTGTTAAGAACATTCTGGACGCACCAGAATGTATTACGGAGATCGCATTTTCCCCTGATGGAATGTGGATAGCTTACTCTATGGCTTCTTCACTCGGTATCGGGGCAGGATATCCGGTTACATTTCGTGTAAAGTCGGTGACCGGACAAATCGAGTATAATCTAGCGATTAATGGAGTCCTCGGCCGGCAGAGCCTGGCTTCACCCCCAGGGAAACCATATGATCTTGCACCCGCATTATTCCGCTGGAACGGTGAAGAACTGGATATTTTGGGACTCTCTTTAGGGGTACCAACCGGGCTATGGCGATTCTACCCGAAGAATAATCAGCTTGAGATTCTGAATACGTGTGATCCGGCAGAAAAATGTCTACAGCTTCCCGAGGCATTTCTTTAGCACAAGAAAGATAACCTGGGAATCCTACTTTCGCCTGGAAACTCGCTGAACGCATTCTTTCTTTCCAAGAAGCTCCATACTTTCATTTAACGGTGGACTCACCTTCTTTCCGGTAATCACTACGCGCAGCATCTGAAAGAACTTGCCCGGCTTCATCTCGAGGTCGGCGCATAAAGCCTGCATCTCTTCGCCGATCTTTTCGGCTTTCCACATGTCTTCTGGGATCGCTTCGAGCCGGACGGCGACCTTTTGGAGGATATCGGCAAATCCGGCAATGTCGAGTTCGAACTCGGTTGGGATGGAGGTAGGGGCGGTAAAGAAGAACTCTACGTACGGTGCATATTCCATAAGTGTCCGCATGCGTTCCTGGACGAGCGGGACGGTCTTGCGCACGAACTCAATATCGTACCTGCCTTTGTAAAATTTCACTAGTCGCTGTGCAAGGTCATCGGGTCTGATCTTCCGGATCCACATGCCATTCATCCATTCGAGTTTCTTCGGGTCGAAGACAGGGCCAACGGCACTAAGGTCGTTCAGCTCGAATTGCTTGACGAATTCAGCCAGATCAAAGACTTCGATCTGATCCGGGTGACTCCAGCCCATGAGCGAGAGGTAGTTAAGCATAGCCTCGGGGAGATACCCATTCTCGAGGTACCAGCCTGCCCAGACAGGGTTTTTTCGCTTCGAGAGCTTGGATTTGTCGGGATTACGGAGGATCGGAACGTGGCAGAAAACAGGCTTCTCCCAGCCAAAGGCGTCGTAGAGCATGACGTGCTTGGGGGTAGAGGCAATCCACTCCTCAGCGCGAATTACGTGGCTAATTCGCATTGCCACGTCGTCTACAACAACGGCAAGATGGTAGGTGGGAAAGCCGTCGCTTTTTAAGAGTACTTGATCGTCGATCTGGTCGGTGCTGATGGTAATATCGCCGCGGATAAGGTCATGGAAGGTGATGTTCACATTGGCAGGTACCAATAATCGAATAGTGTACTCAGCACCCTCTCCCATTGCTGCAATTCGGGTGTTGGCATCCTCAATCGTAAATGCAGCCCGAGATTCATCACGGAGCAATTGCCGGTAAATCAGCTTTGTATCAGCCCGTTTTTTAAGATCGTCGAGTTCTGATTTTGTCGCAAAAGAGAAATACGCTTTGCCTTTTTCGACCAGCTCAAGGGCGTGCCTCTTGTAGAGCTCCAGTCGCTCGCTTTGCCGGTAAGGTGCGTAGGGACCGCCAACGTCAGGACCTTCATCGTTCTTGAGGCCGTAGCTGGCAAGGGATTCAAGAATTTTCTGTTCGGCTCCCTCGACATAACGGGTTCGATCTGTATCTTCGATACGAACCACGAACCGGCCATTGTGCTTTTTGGCCCAGGCCCAGTTGATGAGGGCAGTGTACAAGTTGCCGATATGGATATCGTCTCCGGTTGGGGATGGGGCGATGCGGGTGCGAATCATGAATCTGTTATTTCCGTCTGATTAGGTAAAATGCTCCTCCCGCTCCTACAAGTACCGGCAAAGCAAGCATCGCGAGGTATTTTACCAGATCTTTCTGAGCGTCCGGTAGATTCGGAAGCGGATATGACTGGATCGCCCGTGAGCGTATACCACTTAATACACCGTCAGATGCGTAGTTACTCAGAACGTTCAGAAAGAAATTCAAGTTGCCGCTTTCTCTGGATAGAAATTGCGGATTAATAAACCGGCTCGAGGGAATCACCATCAACGTACCTTTATCTTTTATCACCGCCTCTGCAATCAGATCATACTGACCGGTATTCTGCGGACGTTGCTGAAGCACTGCTTGTGGATCAAGCGTAAACGTTCCCTCCTGAACCCAGGAGCCGGTTTCAGTCCGTACAAGTACCCTGGTATTGATACCTGGCGTCTCTGTAACCTTGAGAGAGGATGTCCAGGGAAAGTTCAGATACCCCACATTCGAGAAAAGCCCGGAGTCCCCGGTGAATGCGGCGGTCCGGATCCAGAATGGGTAGGGAACGAAGAACTGTTGCACATCGCCCCCGAAGTTTACCACTTCCGCAGACTCGGAGAGCACTAGGTCAGGCCTCACCTGGATTCCATAGTTCTTGGCAAAGTTCGCTAAATCAAGAGAACCTGACTCGGTTGCAAGAATCTGCTGATTCACTCCCATTCCGTCGAAGAGCGCGATAATCTTTCCCTTCCGGTTCAGGTAGTCGGAGAGTTGCTCGATCTCCACATCAGAATACCCCGCAGGGTTTCTTGATGGAAGCAGCACGATGGTTTTTATACCACTGTCAATTGACTTGGCTACCGGCGTTGGAGTAGGCACTCCTTCCACAGGAGGCTCAGTCTGCGGCTCGGTAAGGCTCAGAGGCTCCAGAGTGTATTCCTGCTGGAGAATCTGGCGAATCTGAGTCAGGGGATCACTCTGCTGTCCAAATCCGCCAAACCTCGGTTCTCCGCCGAGGATAGCTATTTTTGGCGTCTGGTCTCGGGTTACCGAGTATATTGCTGAGGTAATATTGTATTCAAGGTTTGCCGTATCGTTTAGATTAAGAATTGGTCGTTTTTGCTGGTCATAGCTAACCAGCAGGGCAAAGTACCCGGTTGACACATTAAACTTATCCTGTTGTATCTGGGAGAAGCGGAATTCCTGAATTCCCTGCTGAGCAGCCTCCTCCCGGGCGTCATCGTCCGTCTTGGGATTGAGTACCCGTATATCCACTTTTCCCCAGGATACCCGGCGATACTCTGCAAGGAGGTCACTTACTTCCTGCCTGAGCGGCAATAACTGAGTGGGAATATCATCCGAAACAAAAAAGGTTATGGTAACAGGTTTTTTCAGTGCCCGAACCAGCTTTTGGGAACCTTCGGAGAGTGTATTTGCACGATTCCTGGATAAATCGATACGAATCGCAAAGGGGGTAATCAATATATTCAGAGCAAGAACTGCCACAGCAGCGATTGCGAATATATAAGGCTTGTTATACCTCGCCAATCCGAACAATTTCGTCAGCGAAAGTTTCGGTAACGGCGGCAGTTTAAACCTTCGCTTTTTGCGCGGTGCTGAAGAAGCAGCTGTTGCACGATTGTTTAATTCCTGTTTTCCGGGTGAGTCTGACATGATGACTATAGCGCATCAGGAGCGCTTTTCCAGATCAATAACTGTTAATCCGATAAAGAGTGCGGTGAAGCTGAGCATGTACACAACAGCACGGAGGTCGATCAGGCCTTTAACAAAGCTGTCGTACTGGGTAACCGGGGCCAGCGGAGATAGTAGGTTCAATAGCTCGCGAGGTATTACATTCGAGGTAAAATCACTGTTCAACAGGACAAGAAAGAATAAAACCAGAGCTGCCGAGAGGAATGCCACTACCTGGTTTTTGGTAAGTGACGAGAACAGAATTGAAATTGCGGCAAAGAGTGAAGCAAGAAGGAGAGCTCCTAGGTAGCCCACCATCACTTCTTGAATAGCCATCCCTGACAAAACTGTCAGGAGTATCGGGATTCCAAGCGTCAATGAAAGGCCCAGTACTACTATGGTGACTACTCCGAAGAATTTTGCAAGAACAATCTGCGTCTCAGAAACGGGAAGGGTAAGCAAGGTCTCAAGGGTATTCGAACGGCGTTCTTCTGCGAACACCCGCATTGCGACCGCAGGTATAAAAATCATAAACAGCCATGGCAGCATGTCAAAAAAGGGGCGCATACTGGCAGAACCTATCGCAAAGATATCTTTCAGGAAAAGAAAATTTGCAAACACAGCAAAAAGTACCACTACTATATAACCGATCGGGTTTTTCAGATAGTAACCAAGTTCCTTAAAATAGAGTGCTTTCATTTCTTTTCTTTCCTCACCAACTGTTTAAATAGTTTTTCGACAGAACCCTTTCCGGCAGGTTTTTTACCGTCGTACACAATTTCCCCGCGGTTAATTATGATTAACCGTGACGCGATATCCTCTACTTCCGAGAGAATGTGTGTCGAAAAGATCACGGTCTTATCTTTTGCCACTGTGCGGATCAGATTTTTAATGCGATCCTGCTCAATCGGGTCCAGACCGGAAGTCGGTTCATCAAGGATTATCAGCTTCGGGTCTCCGATGAGAGCTGCCGCGAGTCCGACACGCTGCTTGTATCCACGCGATAGTTCCTCTATCCTGACATCCAGAACATCATCAATACCCACATTTGCGGCAAGATCTTCTGGAATGGGTTTTCTTCGTACGCCTGCAATAAATCCGAGATATTCACGCACCTTCATTTCGGGATACAGCGGATTATTTTCCGGTAAATATCCGGTATCACGGACTACTCCAACCCTGTTTTCGCCGGGGTTCCGTCCCAGAACTTTTACCGAACCCCGTGTCGGTGTAAGGATCCCGAGCAGGAGTCGCATTGTTGTGGTTTTCCCGGCCCCATTCGGACCAAGAAAACCGATAATCTCGCCCGTACCTGCGGTAAACGACACATCCCTGACCGCGAGTTTCTGACCGAATTCTTTGGTGATATTGGTGAGTTGTATCATATTACTGTCTTTGGTTAGCGTTGAATTCTGCTAAAGTTCTGTTCTACGGCTTTCCAGTCCATATTCTCAAAAAATGCATCAATGTACTTAGCCCGCGCTGCACCGAAGTCCATAAAGTAGGCATGTTCGTATGTATCCAGTGCCACGATCGGCTCCGAGTTCCATACCGGAAAAGTGTTCTGTGCGTCTCCGATATAGTTAAAGAGGCATTTATCACGATAATTCCATGCCGTCCAAACCCATCCGCGGGCTGCAACTGCAGTCGCCTTCATATCCTGACGATACCTCTCAAAAGAACCGAAATCTTTCTTGATCTGAGCCATAAGCTCTCCTGTGGGAGCTTCGCCGTTCCCGCCCAGATGGCCGAAATAAATTTCGTGATTCACAATGCCTCCGTAAGCGAAGGTGAGTTCCACCTTCAGCTCACGGATTAACGAGTAAGTCTGGTTTGCTGCCTCGTAATCCGTATCGGTAAGTCCAGCCAGCTTTTCTGTGATCTCATTAAACTTCTTCACATATCCCTGATAGAGCGTAAGGTGTTCTTCAACAGCCTTGCGTGAAATGCCTTTCAATTCATAAATACGATTAGAGAAGGTTAAAGGTTGTGCAGCCGCAAATGCCATAACGAAAGATTAAAATATGTAATCTTTTTTGAATTGTAACCGTATCCTGAACGGGACGCACCGATTCACCATGTGTCCCATTCTGTAGCTAGTTTTATCACTCACGTGCGAGCTTGTCAAGGAGGTCGGCACGGAAAGTGCGTGTCCGTTTATATGCTTGCTGTAATCGCCAGGTTGCAATCTTGCGATGATGGCCGGACAGGAGGATCTGCGGAATACGCTTTCCCTCAAATTCCTCGGGCCGGGTATAATGCGGATACTCAAGAAGTTGAATTCGGACTTCGGCATCTTTGCGACCGGCTTTCCGGAAGCGAAATGAGAGTGCATCAAGATATTCATCGGGCCCCACCGCCTTTCTGAGTTCTTTGAGCGTAACTGTAAAAAAACTCTCTTCATCGGTGGCACCATCTTTGGACAACACCCCCGGTAGCAGCCTGATTACGCTGTCTGCAATGGCCGCACAGGCAATCTCACCTCCGGTCATCACATAATCACCTATCGAAACTCCGCCGTCGACATAATCGAAAATCCGGTCATCTACCCCTTCATAATGTCCCGCAATTAGAACAAGGTGGTCCAGACGGGCGTATTCACGTGCAACTGCCTGAGAATACCGCCTACCTGCTACGCTTGTGAGCAGTACTCTGGTTCCCGGAATTCCGCAGGTAGCTGGCGCTCCCGAGGGTCCGATGCCTCCAAGATTCAGACTCCGGAGAGCAGTAACAATTGGTTCCACCATCAGCACCATCCCTGCCCCGCCACCATACGGTGGCTGATCAACCGTCCGGTGACTGCCATGGGCAAAATCCCTGAAATTTACCACCCTGACACTTACCAGACCCTTATCCTGAGCCCGCTTTATGATGCTATCCGCAAAGAAAGGTTTCACCATGTCAGGAAAGAGTGTTAGGATCGTAATCTGCATTATCTTATTTTACAATATACCCATGAAAGGTATCGTTCTCCGAATACTTCACTGGTATAAAGCATCCGAACCGGTACGTCGGAGTCTGGCTGCACAGCTGCATCTACCAACCGATACTTGCCGGTTCCGGCCGACCTGTTCCGAGTATGCATCAGATGCGGTAAAAAAATACGGAGCGGGTCGTGGATGTTTTCTGGCATTACGGCGAGTTCTGAGGTGCGGACCCTGGTCAAAAGGCGGGTTTGATCCTGTGCCTTAATTCAGTTATAATTTTTTCATGAATGATCTCTTCCCGAAGCAATCTAGGAGAGTGACTATCGCTCTTGCTCTGCTAACGGTACTCCTTATCATAGGTGGCTTTTATGCGTATATCCGTTTTGTTACCGGAGCACGGGAAAAATCCCCGGCTATCCCTTCGCCGGCAGAACCTGCTATTACAAAAGATGCTGAAGGCTTTCCGGTAATTGAAGTAGAACGTTATACAAAAGCATATTCACCTCCAGCCTCAGAACCGGCATTCCTTCGGCGTTATCGCTTTGGACTACCGGATGAGAAATCTGCAGAGCAGATTGCCCGAAGACTCAATGTACGGGGGGAATCAATCCGGGATTCCGACTTTATCGCATTCAGCAACGATGATCCGGATAATACATCACTGTTTGTGGTTGATACAGCTACCGGTCGAATGCTGTATACCGCTACCCGGGGCTTCAAACTTCCCGCACTTGCATCCCGCCAGGAAGAAGAATTACGACGCTTGGGCATTCTGGATGAAACTATGGTTCGTACCGCATCCTATAAGAAATACTCTGAACCGGGAATCGTGTTTACTGAATACCGACTTAATCCAAGCTATACCGGGCTACCTGTATTTCATGCCGCTGGTTTATTGAACCTGCAGGAAAATGAGCGGCTTGCTGATATAAGCTATGCTTCACCGTCTGCAACACTACCACCTGATCCGGACATCTATGAAAGCTCGGATGCGTCCGATGGTCGTATTCGACCTGCTGACTTTAATACGGTCACCATTGGAGTCTCTGAGGAAGGATACCTAGTAATGGTTGATTCTAACTACCGCAGAATTGTATGGGCAAGCGAAGATATACCTGTTCTCTCGAATGAAGAAGCTCTGGAGCAGCTCGAATCCGGGAACACGCTATTATTTGCTACGCTTCCATCCGGAACAGGTTCCCCCGATCCGGCAAAAGTGTATCCTGGCAATACCGGCCGTATTGGGAATGCACGTATTGACGAAAGTTTGCTTGCCTATGAGCAGTCACCCGGATTCGTCCCGCAGGAAACTATGGAACCGGTCTGGATTTTTCGTGGCACAGGAGAGCTGGAGAGTGGATACCGGGTTAAATTCGTTGCTACGGTTGCTGCTCTTTCTCCGTCTGCCGGAGAAGCTGCCCGGGAAATTAATCTTCCACTTCCAGCTACCCGGGAAGTATTTGCAAATGACCGAGCGTTACTTGCGCAACAACAGCAGGGAACCCTAACCAGCCCGGATCCCGAACCGCCAACTCCTCTGCCTACTGATCCTTTTGCACCTGCAGAGCCTACCCGCAGTCCCCGGACTCAACAGTCGGCAATTCCATCACCGACACCAACCCGTGCTGAAAATCGTCCTACAACAGTCAATCAAAGAGACCGGGGGTATGAGTTACCGTTCCAGGGCTGTAATCCCCCTGCAAGCGAATTGTTGGGGACTTTCTCGGTGCTGGGGTATACCTTCGGTTATTACGAAAACCGGAATGACAATAATCCGGTGGACGGTGGTGTGCAATGGTATATGATCGCTGACAATCTGCCTCCCCGCGATACTCTCTTGTCATGGGTATCCGATATTGTCGGGGCAATCCGTGGCCGTGTGGGTAACCTGCGCCCGCCTGAAAGGATTGCGGAAGATCTCCGTGGCTTTATATCTGCAGGAGATCGTGCAAAGGGCTGTCCTGTGAGACTTACGGGTTTTTCTCCATCAGTGTTCCTCTATGGAAACACCGGCGACTCCTACACCGTCCGTCCTGAACTTCCTCTGACATATGCAGAACCGGCCCCTGCAATAAATGGCTGGACTGTCACCCTGGTTCAGGGGGCACTGAAGGGAACAGGATGGCAGCGGGAGTATCTGTATTACGAATATCTTCCAGTTGATATGAAGATGCCGGAGTACGGCTGGACAATTCAACGGGCAGATATCGCTAAGTTTTCGGAACAGATAGGAAAAAAACTGGGACTTACGGAGCCGGAGACCGGCCGCCTCTTATTTGAGCTTACCCATGCAATCGCCGGTAAGTCCGAAGATATCATTTCAATTGGTTTGATTTCCCCTGAAACCCTCGATAGTCTAATTCCTCTCAGTATTGAGCCGCGTCCCGACCGGATTTACCGGTTTCATTTTGCAGTAAGTACGGGAAAGTATTATTCGGAAAAACAAACTCCACAACTCTCACCCGTTGTGCGAGACGGATCGGTACTCCTTGAAATCGGAGGTATCCCGGTACAGGAATGAATTTTTGGACCATGAAAATAAATCACCTCTTGACAGATGTAACGTCCCTGCTTACAATGTTAGCAAATTAATTACTTATCTGCTAATCAGTAGCAATATGCCATGCAAATGAACTATCAACCGCCAGAGGACGGTAATGTCCTTGAAAAATATACGTTGGATCTAACCAACCGTGCGAAGGAGGGGAAGATTGATCCGGTAATCGGACGTGATAAAGAGATTCGTCGCACTATCCAGATCTTGTCCCGACGCACTAAAAACAACCCGGTTCTCCTGGGTGATCCGGGCGTGGGAAAAACCGCCATCGTAGAAGGTCTGGCTCAGCGTATCGTGGCAGGCGACGTGCCGGATACACTTAAGCTTAAACACGTAGTCGCCCTCGACTTGACCGGCATGCTTGCCGGTGCAGCATATCGCGGTGAATTCGAGCAGCGCTTGAAAAGGCTCCTGGAAGAAATTGAGAAATCGTCCGGCAAGTATATTCTCTTTATTGATGAATTGCACACAATAGTTGGTGCCGGCGGTGCGGAGGGTGCGGTGGATGCAGGAAATATGCTCAAGCCTGCCCTTGCCCGCGGCGGGCTTCGTGCGATTGGTGCTACTACACTGCGCGAATACCGCAAGTACATCGAAAAAGACCCGGCCCTTGAGCGGAGATTTCAACCGGTTTTCGTGGATGAACCATCGCAGGAAGATAGTATAGCCATTCTCCGGGGTATCAAGGAAAAGTATGAGGTGCATCACGGAATAAAGATCTCAGACGATGCCCTTATTGCCGCCGTTAACCTTTCTACCCGCTACATTCCCGACCGTTTCCTGCCGGACAAGGCGATCGATCTGATTGATGAAGCCGCTGCAGGTGCGAAGATCGAACTGGATTCGATGCCCACCGAGCTGGATCAGATCAAACGCCGCATCATGCAGCTGGATATCGAGCTGGCAGCACTCAAACGGGAAAAGGGACTTGAGACCCGCAAACAATCACTGGAGGAGGAACGTAAGAAACTCCAAGCGGAATTTGACACTCTGAAAACCCGTTGGGAAGCACAGAAAGAGATAATCTCGAAGCTTCAGGATTCACGCATTCAGCTCGACAAGCTAAAAGCAGAGCTGGATATTGCCCAGCGAGACGCTCTGCTTGAGAAGGCAGCCGAGTTAATGTACGGAAAGATTCCCGAAACCGAGAAGAAAATTAGCGCACTACAGGCGCAATGGAACGCCATCCCAGATGAAGAGCGGATTCTCCGCGAGGAAGTAACCGAAGACGATATCGCAAAAATAGTTGCCCGCTGGACCGGTATTCCGGTGGCTCGTCTTTTGTCTTCTGAATCAGAGCGGCTGGCAAAACTTGATGAAGAGCTCATGGCACGTGTAATTGGACAGGACAAACCACTTCACGTGATTGCCAACGCAATCCGCCGTTCCCGTGCAGGGCTTTCGGAGGAAAACAGGCCTATTGGTTCGTTTCTATTCCTGGGGCCAACCGGTGTGGGAAAAACCGAGACTGCAAAAGCTCTTGCATTTGCACTTTTTAACGACGAAAAAGCAATGGTGCGTATTGACATGAGCGAATACCAGGAACAGCACTCGCTAGCTCGACTGATCGGAGCCCCTCCGGGTTATGTCGGCTACGAAGAAGGAGGTCAACTGACAGAAGCTGTTCGCCGCAAACCTTATTCCGTTGTACTCTTCGATGAGGTTGAAAAAGCACATCCGCAGATCTTTAACGCTTTTCTTCAGATCCTAGATGACGGAAGGCTAACCGATGGAAAAGGCCGAGTCGTGAACTTCACTAATACTATCATCATTCTAACATCCAATCTGGGAAGCGAAGCCTACCGGATGGAAGTTGAAGACCCTGAAAAAGAACGTGTGATCATGGACAAGGTGAAAGGTTTTTTCAAACCAGAGTTTATCAATCGCCTTGATTCAATCGTGTTCTTCAAACCGCTCGCAACTGAAACAGTCTCCCGTATCGTCGAGATGCAGCTTGGCAAGGTGGCTGCACGCCTTAAAAAACAGAATCTCGAGGTAACGTGGACACCGCAGGTGGTGGAATATCTGGTGAACACCGGTTACGATGAGGTCTATGGTGCCCGCCCGCTCAAGCGTGTGATCAATGAAGTTATCGTGGACGAAATTGCACTGCAGATTATAGAAGGGAAGATCAAACCGCTCGATACCATCGAGCTGTCCATGAAAGGCGGAAAAATTCAGATAGAAATCAGAAAAGCAAATTAAACACTTTTCCCGAAATACAGTCTGTGCTAATGTTTTTTTCATGCACCGTTTCCCGATTGGTTTCCCTTCTGATCGTTTAATCTGGAAAATCCCGAACCACATTGTTCCATTATTTCTAGGGCTAGGTCTGGCTATCATAACGCTCGCCGATATCTTCAGTCCCATAGACGGCAGATTCGGCACAGCCGGAACTATAGTATGGCTTTTTCTCTGGTTTTCCCTCTTGTGCTATACCTTGCATTCGTTCACCGGAGAACTCATGCGAAAACATCTGCCGGTTTATACCTTTGTGATCTGTCTTTTACTTGCATCAGCAACTATCGGAGAAGCACGCGAATCTCGTCATGTGAGCGGAGAAACAACAATCGAGATAGGCTGCATCCTTCAGGAGCTTGCTAACGCGGACGATTCAGGCTGGCATGCACGCTGTTTGTCCCGTTATCCGGCCCGTCAGCTTCTTGTACCCGCATTACCAACAATTCTTACAGACCGTTCTGTATGGGCACTTCAAACCGGAACTGCGATACTTTTTACCCTGTCAGTAGTAATGTTTGCCTCAGGTATGCTGCGATTGCTCCGGGAGAATAGACACCGTGACCTGTTAACAGCAATCGGGATTAGCATTATGTATCAGGTCACCCATGTGCTCTATCTGCTTTATAGCTACGAGCAAAGTATTCTGCCAATGATAAGTACACTTTTTCTGGTAGGACTGTATCTCCAGTTCAGGGAAAAACCGTCCGGAACTCCATTACTGTACATGGTTTTCCTGCTGATTACGCTCGTTCACGGATATACCACCGGGCTTGCTGTTTTACCGCTTGCCGCTGCACTCATTCTTGCACACGCTTTTCTTAGAGGTATGGTCCATATTGACCCCTGGAAAGCATTCGCGATACTTCTTCTAGTTGGTCTGCATGTTGCCATCTCATTCACCTACCGGACTGACTTTACCATATATTCGGGTGATAAACCTCTGGCATCTTTCGGTCTTGAACTAGCACAACTGGGACGCCACCTGTTTTACCAGGCAGAGACGCTTTTATACAGCAATTATCTCTTTCAAGGGTTCCTGATGTTTTTCATCGCCTGTATGAGTCTGGGAGCATTCGGCTGGCGGCTAGCGGCTATCGGGTGGTGGTCTGCAGGAGTGCTTATCGCCTCCATCTTGTTGCGCGGATACTCTTATTACGGCATACATTTTTCGTTACACCGGAGTGTAATCATACTTCCGGTTCTTATTGCTACTGCGACGATGCTTGTAAATAGTCGAACCCTACCGAAGACAGCAGTAAAGATACTCCAGATAGCACTGCTATTACTTTTAACCGAGGGAGTTTTTGCACACTATGACTATTTACAGATTAAACCGGTCGAAACACGTGGTGCTATTTCTGCCCAGCTCGCGAAAGAATTGCCACAACTGCCACCCGGCATACAGGGAACTATCCTGTTCCTGCCAAAACCGAAAGATACTTATCTGATCGCACTTCCGGATTTTATGGCATATTTTCTTCCGAGTTATAATATGGAGACTATTGGTTCAAAATGCCAGGATATAGCATCAATCGGGTCGGGGAAGTATCTTATAACCCAAGTGATTATACCGCAGCATTGCCCGGATACGGTGAGCGGTCTCAGACAGATTAATACGCTCGGAGATGTGCGTTTATACCGCAAAGAATAGTTATATTGTTTATTTAGATACCGTTCTGGAAAGCAGTTCTGATCTCTGCTGCAATTTTTGCGAGCTCCTCAGGATCAGCAGGCTCTGCCGGTGGCAAAACATTCTGTTCGGAATCGTCGATTTCTTCGTATCTGGGGAGAATATGAATGTGGGCATACGGGACCGCGCCATACGTAAAAAAACTGAACCATACGGGCTTAAGAGCAGCCTCTATACCACGTAAAACCGTGCGGGCAGCCTCCCAATAGCCCCCAAAATCCGGCACTTCGTAAGTCCAGCGATACTGTGTTTTCGGAAGCACCAACGCATGTCCTTTTGTCCGGGGGTAAATGTCAAGAAACGCTAGATACTGCTCATCCTCCCATATTTTGTGGCACGGCACTTTCCCCTCAACAATATCGTTAAACACACTCCGTTGCATAGCCATATATTACCAGATATACTACTCCTATGACAACCGATACCCGCATTTTCGTACCCGCTGAAGTTCCCCTGCAAAACGAAGACGTTTATCTGCACAACTACCGGACCATTACCGCCGGTACCGGCAACCTGCTCCTCTTTGCCGGGGACCAGAAGGTGGAACACCTCAACGACGACTTTTATGGTGAAGGTATTGATCCGGCTAATGCAAACCCGCGGCATCTGTTCGAGATTGCCTCGAAGGCGAAGATCGGTGCATTCGCCACCCAGTTCGGCTTGATCTCGCGTTACGGGAAAGATTACCCGACGATCCCGTACGTGGTTAAGATGAACTCAAAGACGCATCTGATTCCCACTACTCAGGCGGAATCCATTTCCCGTTCGTGGACCAACTTTACCATGATCGACAACCTGATGCAGGCCAGCCGCCTGAACATCGTGGGCGTGGGGTACACGGTATACGTCGGTAGCGAGCACGAAAGCATCATGTACGAAGAAGCGTCCCGGATCGCCTATGAAGCGCATCGCCGTGGCATGGTGGCTATCTTCTGGATGTACCCCCGCGGCAAAGCCGTACCGCATGAAAAAGATCCGCACATCATTGCCGGTGCGGCCGGCGTGGGCGCCTGTCTGGGTGCCGACTTTGTAAAGGTAAACTATCCGGAAGTACCCGATGGCGGCAACCGCGCCGAAGCCCTCCGCGAGGCCGTGGAGGCTGCCGGCCGTACCCGACTTATCTGCGCCGGTGGTGCGCACACGAGTGCCCGCGAGTATTTGCAGATGCTGCACGACCAGATGCACATAGCTAAAGCACACGGTACCGCTGCCGGCCGCAACATTCACCAGCGCTCGCTAGACGAGGCAGTCCGCTTCTGCAATGCACTCTATGCGATCATCATCGAGGGCAAGAGTGTGGACGAGGCTGTGCAGGTATTCGAGGCGGGACAGCGGGGATAAGGTGTTTTATCCGGATGTGCCACCTTTTTCAGCGGGCATTGTCGTATCTTTCCCTCTATATTCCTGTCGTCGTGTTTGTTTACTTCACTTTACCGCTAGTTTATATTGGTTTGACCGAGCTACTACTTAAAGGGAAACAGTGGAAGATGAAGTCGTATCAAACAAGACTCATACTGTGTCTCTATCCCTTCATCGTTTGAGCCGTCCCCGATATACTATACGTAGGGATACGTTCGAATATCGGAGATGGCACAGAGCTTCGCATGTGGTCTTGGTTATGGGTTCCAGTATTGCTGTGCCTTATTTATTTATCTGTGTGAGTACTAATTCGTGGGCTTGACACGTCACACATTTTTCAATTTCACTTCCGCACGTTTCATTGCATCGCGAAGCCATTGTGAAGAGACCGTAGAACTCGCACGACTATATTCATTCAAACCTAGATTCAACCCCAAATTGTGCAGAACATCCAGAATCTCGTCCTCATTGGTGTATATGTGCTCAGAAGATTATCTATGTCTCGTATAAGGTCTGTGATATATTCAGGCCTGCCATACTTCAGATGACCATCCATGTAGTCCTGCGTAAGTTTTTCGATATCGTGTTCGCCGCTTACGTCTTCGTTGAGATCGAATACGAATATTTCGAGTTGAGGGTATTTGTTAGCTAGACTTATAGAGTCTTCCATATGCTTGTTTTACGTAATTTGTTGTTAAGAAATACTGACCAAAATCATTCTTAGAAAAAACTATCACTATATCATTTGCATTTGATGAGTTGGTTTCATTTACCTTAATGCCTTTCCGAATTCTACTCCTTCAGAACGAAATGCCAATTTTGTTGCATTCGGATCTTCAAGAAATTTCCTTATCTCTTTATAATTTGTCGCATACACCTCATTTACTGAGTCAACATACTCTCGAAATGATGTAAAACTAGATGCAGTATTCGGTTCCCCCGGATCAGCAACTCTTGCCTTAAGTCGAGATTCTGTTTTTCCTACATGTTCACTTGCAGGATGAGAGCGTGCATGGTAGTTTTCAAGTTCAACTACGTGCTCTCCAGATTACCCCATCACCTCTGCCTTCAGCTTCCCCCCGAGCGCCACCGTCTCTTCCCCGAATATCCTCCCCGTTTCCGCAAGCATATCCCCGCTCCGGTTTACGAATGCCAGGGCGTTGCCACTCGTGTACGGATCACCGTGCAGCAGGGTACGCATCATTCCGGCAAGTACCTGCACATCCGGGCTGGATACCATCGCGGTATCTGCGGCGTTTACTCCAGCCCGTGCCAAATCGCGCCCGGCCAGCAGGAGGAACCGGGCGCCGCTTGTCGTAAGCTTCCCAACGGATTTGAGCACGTTCACCGTTGTACGCAGGTCGCCGAGCATATCCGCCATCTTCCCGTACCGGGACAGCCGGGTTATGCCGGCAAACGCCGCAGGTATCTTTGCCAGTCCAGCCGGGTTTTCCGGTATATTCATGAGTACAAAGACCCCAAGCTCAACCGGCATCCGTCCCAGAAGTACCGGCAGATCCCACGCAGCCAGAGCAGCCAGCGTATCAGAAGAGAAGATCTGGCGCATCATGCCGTCGCTACCGCCTGAGACATACGCAGCACCAAGGG
>JAOAFZ010000010.1:3144-4636 GCA_026415975.1 Patescibacteria group bacterium | reverse complement strand
GGCTCGCCCTCTGCGAGGGCTCGCCAGCCGATTTTAAGCGCAAATTGGAATTTTTTATCTTTCAAAATAAAGTTCGAGCCGACATTTTTTAGAAATTGCCGGATTTGCGTTTTGTCGCCTTGCGACAAAAGAATTTTGGCTTGGCTACTCTCAAAAATCATTTCTTTCATCGGTTCGAGCCAATTATTTCCTTTTTGTTCAAAATCTCTGATTTTATGCTCAATATCCAGTTTCTCGTTGAGTAGTTTTGATTTTTTGGCTTGGTATTCTTCAGGGGTTATTCCTTTGCCCTCAATAAACAAATCAAGTAGTTTGTCCATTTTTTGCTCAATAGCAAATTTCTCTTTTTGTAGATTTTGAACAAAAGACAAACTCTCTAACTTTGCTTGCTCTTTTTCTTTGTCTATCTCGGCAAGCATATTTTTTGCCCAATCGTCGGGAATAGAAACTTTTTGAATCCAAGTTCTCATCTGTTCAACAAGTGCTTCTTCTCGCAGGTACTTTTCATTACAGGTTTGCTTTTTCTTGGTGCAACGATAATAGTTGTGTCCTTTCTGTGTTTCGGCGGTTATCAAACAGCCACAAGACCCGCAACGCATTAAACCGGAAAAAGCAAATTCGTGTTTTCGTTTTCTCTTTTTCTTGCCTCGGTTATTCATTACTTGTTGAACAGAATCAAAAAGTTTCTTGGAAATAATTGGCTCGTGTGTGCCTTGATAAATTTCGCCGTTGAATTTGAAAACGCCATAGTAAAAAGGATTTTTGAGCATTCGCTGGACACAGGAACAGGAAAGAACATTGCCTTTGTAACTGTCTATTCCCGTATCAGCCAAAAACTGCTTAATAGCTTTTAGTGTATATTCGCCAGTAGCGTATAACTCAAAACATTTTCGGATTACCGGCGCTTTGTCTTTGTCGGTATCAATCGCTTTTGTTTTGTGGTTGTTCAAATAGCCGAGAGGGGCAAAGCCGGGCCAAATTCCTTTTCGCAGTTTTTGGCGGTGGCCTCGCTTGATGTTTTCGGAAAGGTTGTCTATGTAGTATTTGCTCTGTCCAAAGGCAATGTTCAGCATAAATTTGCCTTGTGGCGTTGCGTCAAACCAAAATGTCGGAAATTTCAAATCTTTGATTTTTCCTGTGTCCAGCAAATAAATGATTTTTCCTCCGTCTATGGAATTTCTAGCCAGTCGATCCGGATGCCAAGCCAAAATTCCGCTGGCTTCGCCAGCGCAAATCCGATCAAGCATTTCTCCGAAAATTTTTCGGCCAGGTTCTTTGGCGGTTTGCGCCTCGCACAGCGAGGCGACGATTTCAAGTTTTTCTTTGGCGGCAAATTCTTTTAGCTCAGCAAGCTGAGCTTCGATGCTTAAAATTTGGCGTTCCTCGTTGTCTGTAGATTTTCTTGTGTAGATAAAGTATTTCATAATTCCAAAAGATTAAAATTCAGAAAAGCCCGCTTCTGGCGTTTTTGCTTCGCAAAACAAAGACAAAA
>JAOAFZ010000010.1:0-3134 GCA_026415975.1 Patescibacteria group bacterium | reverse complement strand
CCCCCCAAACCCCCCTTCCGCCCGCCTCGCCTTGAAGCGGAAGCGAAAAGGCAAACCGCCAAAGAACCTGAAAAAATGTCGGCTCGAACTTTATTTTGGCCAGAAGCGGGCTTTTCTTATTTTCCTTGATTGTTTTACTTTTATTTGTTATCATTATATTGAAAGTAGATATTGCTAATACCACAATAACATACTATCAAATTATTGAAAATATGGCAAGAGAAAACAACATTGGAGAAAACATAAAGAAATACCGCACTAAGCAAGGTCTGTCGCAGGAAGATTTTGCCAAAAAATCCGGCGTCAAATATACCACTCTAACCAAGATTGAAAGCGGAGTTATCAAGAAACCTTCGGTTTTGGTGATGGCAAAAATAGCCAAAACGCTAGGAGTAAATATTGAGGAGTTAATAAAATAAAATTATGATTCTAAAAATAACTAATAATATTCTGAGTGCAATTGCCAATATCGTATCGTTTGGCTCATTTGACTTGAAAAATTATGCGTCCACTTATCTCATAAGAATAAATGCAGTTGGCGAACAGCTGGAGTTTTATATAAAAGACGCTATCGCGAATTCTTTAAATCTACCCCACAATAAAAAAGAGGATTCTTATTCAAAAGTATTTTCCTATTTAGGAAATCAGAACAATCCCCCAGACATGATTATTAAGAATGGCGATGCTTTTGAAATAAAAAAGATTGAAAGCCCAACTTCTTCTTTAGCATTAAATAGCTCTCCGCCAAAGGACCGGTTATTATCTGACGACAAAAGAATAACCAATGCTTGTAGAAATTGCGAGGCAAATAAGTGGGAAACAAAAGACCTATTTTATGTCGTTGGGCACGTTAGAGGCGGGAAAATAAAATACTTATTTTTTATACAGGGGACGTGCTATGCGGCAGACCATAGCGTATATGATAAAGTTCACGACCCAATCAAGAAAGAAGTCGATTCAGTTATAGATTCTCTTGGCTTGGAAAAAGGAGAAACAGTTGAGATCGGAAAGGTTAAAAGAGTTGATCCGTTAGGAATTACGGAGTTAAGAATTAGAGGGATGTGGCAAATCCAAAACCCGCTAATTGTATACAAAGACCTTTGCAAGATAGAGAACAAAGATAAGTTTCATTTATTTGCATTGATGAAAAAAGACAAATATGATTTGTTCCCTGAAAAAGACAGAAAACGACTTGAAAGTATTTTAAATGTTAATTTTGCAATAAACGACATAAAAATTAAGTCGCCAAACAACCCCGCAAAACTATTAGACGCAAAACTTATTAAATTCAGTAAATAATATGAAATTAGTATCTTTATTCACAGGTGCAGGAGGTTTAGACTTGGGTTTTGAAAAAGCTGGCTTTGAGATTATTTGGGCAAATGAATTTGACAGGACAATTTGGTCAACATTTGAGCACAATTTTCCAAAAGCAAAACTGGATAAAAGAAGTATTGTTGATATTCCTTCATCTGAAATACCAAATGGCGTTGGAATTATCGGCGGTCCGCCTTGTCAAAGCTGGAGCGAAGCCGGAGCCGGACGAGGAATAAAAGATAGGCGCGGACAACTTTTTTATGAATATATAAGAGTTTTGAAAGACAAAGAGCCCTTATTTTTTCTTGCCGAGAACGTGTCGGGAATGCTTTTGCCCCGCCATAGGGAAGCATTCCAAGAAATTCTGAGCCAATTTAAAAACCTAAATTACAATGTCAATTACGCTTTATTAAATGCCCATGATTATGATGTCCCTCAAGATAGAAAAAGAGTGATTATCGTTGGGTATCATAAAAAATTAGGAAAAATTTTCCAATTTCCTCCTAAGTCCTTAAAACGCCCAGTACTTAAAGATGCTATTTGGGATTTATGGAAAGATAAGCCAGCAAAGCCAGCAAAACCTTATAACAGAGCGAATCTAAGCAAGGATTTAAATGCCCCCAATCATGAATATATGAACGGAGGTTTTTCCACTATCTACATGTCAAGAAACAGGGTTCGTTCTTGGAATGAACCTTCTTTTACAATTCAAGCTGGCGGAAGACATGCTCCAATACACCCGCAAGCTCCCAAGATGAAATTTATCGAGCAAAATAAAAGGATTTTTGTTCAAGGAAAAGAACATTTATATCGCCGTCTTTCTGTACGGGAATGTGCCAGAATACAAACATTCCCAGATAATTTTATATTCAAATACGAAAATGTTGCTGACGGCTATAAAATGGTTGGCAATGCTGTTCCTGTTGAGTTTGCACGCCACCTTGCAGTAAAGATCAAATATGATTTACAAGAATTTTTGAACACCATAAAACAGGATTCTTTCTATGGACAAATTCACAAAAAAGAAGCGGAGCGAGATTATGTCAAAAATCCGCTCAAAAGATACTAAGGCAGAAAGATTGGTTTTTAGAGAATTAAAAAAAAGGAAGGTCTATTTCCAAAAACATTACAAAAAAGCCATTGGAAATCCAGATGTAGCATTGCCAAGCAAAAGAAAAGCAATTTTTATTGATGGGGATTTTTGGCACGGATACCGGTTTTCAAAATTAAAACAACGCCTTCCTCAAAAATACTGGTTAGCGAAAATTGAGAGAAATATTAAAAGAGATAAAAATTATAGGAAGGAATTAAAAAGTAAGGGCTGGAAAGTTTTAAGGGTTTGGGAGCATGAATTGTTAAAAAAGCCAGATAAGACGATTGATAAAATAGTTGCTTTTCTTTCGGAAAAACGTAAGAATTAGACCAGAGAAGAATTTGCCGCCAAAGAAAAACTTGAAATCGTCCTTTTCGCTTCCGCTTCAAGGCGAGGCGGGCGGAAGGGGGGTGTGGAGGGAATTCCGCCTCGCCCGAGCCGAAGCGAAGCCCCGCCACCATGCTCGTTCAGAGCAGACCGACAAAGAAAAGTTTTGTTTTCCTTTTAGAAGAAAAAATCAGGCGCGCGCAAATAAAAAATTGTAAACAAAACTTTTCTTTGGCGGAGCGAGCAAAGCGAGCGGTGGCGGGGCGGAGCGAATCATTGGTCGTTTTGCTCAAAAAATGTTCGAACTTCGTCCAAAAAACACCGCCAGTTAGAAAATCCCGTTGCTGGCTCGCCCTCTGCGAGGGCTCGCCAGCCGATTTTAAGCGCAAATTGGAAT